>NZ_SCNV01000048.1 GCF_005503145.1 Burkholderia sp. 4M9327F10
CCTTCGGACAGCCCCATCCCCACCCCACGCCAGCATTTCGCCTCGTGAAACAGTCCGCGCGCAACTGAAAAACAGAAAACCTCTTTTATTTCCAAAGGCTTATCGGCTATTCTTCGTTTTGTTTCACGGAAACCAAGCGCTGAGCCACTGCTACGGACCTAACAGCAAGCCCATTTGCTCCAGATTGGCGAAAAAACCACCTGCCCCCACAAAGTTGTAGCAAACAATACGTAAATTGTTATGATTCATCGAACCCTGGCAATATCGAGGTGTAAATGAATCTGGATGAGGAACGGCAAGCGATCCGGCAGGAGCTTGAATCAATGCGTGAAAGCGGCGCCCGCCGTCAGGAACTGTCGCTGCACGCCTGTAAGCGTCTTTTCTTCGACCTTGGCATCCGGCCATCCATGGCTGCCGTTCGCGATCTGACTCAAACAGGCAGCGCAAGTGACATTCCCAAAGATATCGACAGCTTCTGGGAGCGCATCCGTACCGCTTCAAGGGTGCGGGTCGGCGCCGGCAGTATCCCCAAAGTTCTTGAAGACCGTGCCGGTGAACTCCTCGGTGCGTTGTTCGAGGAAGCGATCGCCCACGCGCGCGCTACATTCGACGGGGAGCGTGCTGATATCCAGACGCAGATAGAGGCAGCGGAACAGGAAACGCGCGAGGCGGAAATTCGCCGGCAGGCTTCCGACGACGCCATTCGCCGCAGCGAAGCAAGAGCAGATGCAGCCTGGGAACGCGTTCGTGCGCTTGAGAGCGAACTGGTGATGGCCAATTCCCACGGCACGGCCCACCAGGATAGTTTGCAAGCCAGCGTGCGCCGGCTCGACGCGGAAAATGAAACCTTGCGCAAGCGCGTGGAAACCGAGCAGTCCACCAACGCCGCTCTGCGCGACAGGATCGATGCGCTGCATCTGGATTTGCGCCACAGCACCGAACATTACGCCCAGCAGATCAAGGACGCCGTCGCCGAGGCCGAACGACGCATCAAGCCCATGCTGGTCGAGCTCGACTCGTTGCGCAGCATGGCTGCGACGTATCAATCCGGCGTGCGTGATGCCAGCCGCAAGGAATTCGAGTTTATCCAGCAGATCGCGGCTGCCAAGGCTCGCGGCGATCGCCTGGACGCGCAACTGCGCGAACAATCCGACGAACTCGATGCGCTCACCAAGGAAATCGAGGTCTTGCGCGCGCAACAAGGCGTGGATCCTGCCGTCGCGGATCTGCTGTGCACGCTAGCCAGTTCCGGCCGCTTGGGTGATGCCGAAATGGCGACGATCGGCACCATTGCGGACGGTCATGTCGTGCTGCCGCTACGTTGCCCGAAATGCGAGGAAGGTGAACCCGAACTCTCGGAGGTCGATCACCGCTACGAACTCCAGTGTCCCGAGTGCGAACACTCGTCCGGGCTCGGACACTCCCGTCTCGAGGCGGTGACGCGGTTTTTGTCTTTGCGACCGGTGACCTCGGCGGCTTAGATGGAACTCACCGGATTCGCCGCCATGCAGCAGGAAAGGGGCTAAAGGTGAGCGAATTCGGGACCGAAAAGGTGAGGCTTTTCAGGAAAGTTTTCGCACGCTTATCAGGCCTGGCGCCCGCCAGGCGTTGCAATTCCTTCCGTTGCCGAACCGGATTGCACTGCGTCAGATGTCAGGGTTTCCTGCTGTTCTGACCAGGTCGTCCAGGCGCGATGCAGTCTGTTAGCGGAAACCGGCTGCATAAAGCCGAGCCACTGCCCGACGAGATCTGGGGCAACGCCCGTTTCGAACAGGTCGGCGGCGAACGTGTTGCGCAGGGTCTGCGGACTCGCACGCGACTCGCGCGACTCAGCAAAACCCGCGGCTTCGATCAATGCGTCGACCGACCGCAGCATGGTGGCCTTGTGCATGGGCCGGCCGGAAGGCGAGGCGGGAAACACCAGATTGCCAGCGAGTTCGGATAGACGCCGTTCGGCAAGCCAGGCATCCACTGCCGCGACGGCGAAGGGTGCGAGTCGTGTGCGCCGGGTCATCGCCGGGTTCGGTGACTCGATGGTCACCCACGGTGAACTCGGTGTCACGCAACTAACCGTTAGCGATCGTGCCTCGCCGGTCTTCAATCCTCCACCTAGAAACATCGCAATCAGCGCACGGTCACGGCGTTCCCGCCAGCGCTGCGCTGCGGACAGTTCGCTGACCGGCGAGAACAGATGGGCTATCAGCAGCGCCCGCTCCTGCGTGGTCAGAAAACCGGTTGGTTCGTTATCCAGAGCATTGCGCCACGCGGCTTCACCGTCCTGGGCGACAAACCGTGCAGGGTTTGTCGACGCGAGTTCGATTTCCCGAACATGATCGAGCACGCGCTCGATCAGCCGCAAATAGCGGACACGCTGCGGTTTGCGGATTGCCAGTCCGGCAACGAAGTCGGCGATTGTGCGGGTATCGACGGTCATGAGGGTCTTGTGCCTGACCGCCATCCAGTCGAGAAAGAGCCCCCACTGCGCCTGATACACCTCGGCCGACGAGCGGCGAAAGTGTTGCTTCGAGAGCCAGGCGTCGAAAGCGATGCGCGGATCGCGACGCCAGTCTTCACGTTCGCGATCGAACAGGTCGGAGGTGGGGATGTCTCGGTCGGCGGAGCCGGACGAGTGGGGAGAGACCATGATCTGATTTACCGTTAGTTGCGTATTATTGTAGGTCAGGCTTCTCCGTTTCGATAGTCAACATGATCCGATCATTGGACCGGGCAGACCGCCCGGTCGAGGGCGCCCGCGCTCAGTCGCCCCAGGCGCGCGTGCGTCGAAGCGCACCCTGAACCGGCACGGCCTGCGCCGCGCGGCGGTGCGCTTCTTCATAGACGGAAACCGCAAACGCGAACACCGCCGGCAACGCGTTCGACGCGCCGAAATCCACCGGATCGTCGGTCTCGGGATAAGGGAGCGCGGAGGGTCGCTGGAACAGGCCAAGCATCAGTGCATCATGCCTGCTGGCGAAGCCAAGGTCGGCGAGGGCTTCCGCCTCGATAGCGTGGAGTAGCCGCCAGGTGAGCGGAACTTGCTGCGCGATATAGCGCGCAGCAATATTGCGGACGATGTGTTCGAGATCGCGCGCCGCGGTCTGAAAGCGCAGCGCAGCCAGGCCGTGGTCGGCGTGGTGGGTTGTCAGTTCGTTCATTTCGGCTCCGGTCAATCTGGGTATACTGTACAAATATACAGTGCTCAAATCAACCTCGGTCGAATGGCCAAGCATCCACGCCCTCGTCGAAATGTTATGCGCATAAAGGTGCGCGTCGCTCCCGGCGTTCAGCCGTGAATCACCACCAATAGAGCTTTCGCCTCGCTCTTGCCGGCATTGCGAATGGCGTGCGGTTCGTCGGCGACATAGCGTGCCGTGTCCGCCGCCTTCAGCCGCTTGGTAGTGCCCGCCGCCTCAATTTCAATCGACCCGTTCAGCACGGTCAGATGCTCGCGGGTACCCGGCTCGTGCGCATTCGACACCAGCGCCCCGCCCGCCTGCAGCGTCAACTCGTACCACTCGAACTTGCCTGCCAGCTCGATCGGCCCCCACACGCGCAACTGATATTTGGCGTCGTGACCGCTGAGCGTGGGAATCTCGTGCGGCCCGGACACGGCAATGGCTTCCGGCGCCTTCTGCTGCGCGAACAGCGAATCAAGACTGACGCCCAGCGCATTGGTGAGCCGCCAGGCGACCGCAATGGTCGGATTGGCCTTGTCGCGCTCGATTTCCGACAGCATCGACTTCGACACGCCCGCCGCGCGCGACAGGTCGTCGAGCGTCATACGGCGTTCGCTGCGCAGCCGCTGAATCTGTTCGCCCACTCGCGGCGGTGCTGCCACGGTTTGGGCTAAAGTGGGTGCAGCGCTGGGTGCTGCGCGCCGGGTTCCCGAACTTGCCATTTTCCGACCTATCGTTTAGAGTTGTTCGACATACCGAACTTGTGTTCGGAAAATCGAAATTGTTCGGTAAAACCGATATCCAACTATAGCAGGCCGTCATCGCGCCGAACATCACGGCGGCACGGTCTACCTCCCTTCAGGAGACTGATGTATGCGTGAACCCTACCTCGCTCATCTGCGCAGCACGCTCGAGCAGATCCGCGCCGACGGCTTCTACAAGACCGAGCGCGTGATTGCGAGCCCGCAGTCGGCTGACGTGCAGCTTGCGGACGGCTCGGAGGTCCTGAACTTCTGCGCCAACAACTATCTGGGCCTCGCTGACGACGCGCGCCTGATCGCCGCGGCCAAAGACGGACTCGATCGCGACGGCTTCGGCATGGCCTCGGTGCGCTTCATTTGCGGCACGCAGACCGTGCACAAGGAACTGGAGCAGGCGCTCGCCGCATTCTTGCAGACCGACGACTGCATTCTGTATTCGAGCTGTTTCGATGCGAACGGCGGTCTGTTCGAAACGCTGCTCGACGAATCCGACGCCATCATCAGCGACGAACTGAACCACGCCAGCATCATCGACGGTGTGCGGCTCTCGAAGGCCAAGCGCTTTCGCTACAGGAACAACGATCTCGCCGACCTCGAAGCGAAGCTGAAAGAAGCCGACGCCGCCGGCGCGCGCTTCAAGCTGATCGCCACGGACGGTGTGTTTTCGATGGACGGCATCATTGCCGATCTCGCCGGCATCTGCGATCTGGCCGACCGTTACGGCGCCCTCGTAATGGTGGACGATTCGCACGCCGTGGGTTTTATCGGCGAACACGGCCGCGGCACGCCGGAACATTGCGGTGTGCTTTCGCGCGTCGACATCATTACCGGCACACTCGGCAAAGCCCTGGGCGGCGCATCGGGTGGCTATGTGGCAGCGCGCAAGGAAATCGTCGAACTGCTGCGGCAGCGCTCGCGCCCGTATCTGTTTTCGAACACGCTCACGCCGAGCATCGCCGCGGCGTCGCTCAAAGTACTCGAACTGCTCGCCAGCACGGAAGGCGCGCAACTGCGCGCACGCGTGCGGGCAAACGGCGCGCATTTCCGCAGCAAGATGAGCGCGCTCGGTTTCACGCTGGTCCCGGGCGAACACCCGATCATCCCGGTGATGCTCGGCGACGCGCAACTCGCTTCGCGCATGGCCGATGCGTTGCTCAAGGAAGGCGTCTACGTGATCGGCTTTTCGTTCCCGGTGGTGCCCAAGGGCCGGGCACGCATCCGCACGCAGATGAGCGCGGCGCATACGACTGAACAGATCGACCGCGCCGTGGATGCATTTGCACGCGTGGGCCGTTCGCTCGGCATCATCTAACCTGGAGGCGCACATGAAAGCACTCGCAAAACTCGAACGCGCGCCGGGCCTGACGCTCACCGACGTACCGAAGCCCGAAGTCGGCCACAACGACGTGATGATCCGCATCAAGCGCACGGCAATCTGCGGCACGGATATCCACATCTGGAAGTGGGACGATTGGGCGCAGAAGACGATTCCCGTGCCGATGCACGTGGGTCACGAATACGTCGGCGAGATCGTCGAAATGGGCCAGGAAGTACGCGGCTTTGCCATTGGCGATCGCGTCTCGGGCGAAGGCCATATCACCTGCGGTTTCTGTCGCAACTGCCGCGCGGGGCGCCGGCATCTGTGCCGCAATACCACAGGCGTAGGCGTCAATCGTGAAGGCGCATTCGCCGAGTACCTGGTGATTCCCGCGTTCAACGCCTTCAAGATTCCGCCTGAAATCTCCGATGATCTCGCGGCGATCTTCGATCCGTTCGGCAATGCCACGCACACCGCGCTGTCGTTCAACCTGGTCGGCGAGGATGTGTTGATTACCGGCGCCGGACCGATCGGCATCATGGCGGTGGCGATTGCGAAGCACGTCGGCGCACGCAACGTCGTGATTACCGACGTCAACGACTACCGGCTCGAACTTGCCCGCAAGATGGGTGCGACGCGTGCCGTGAACGTTTCACGCGAATCGCTGCGCGACGTGATGGCCGATCTGCACATGACGGAAGGTTTCGATGTGGGCCTGGAAATGTCCGGCGTGCCGAGCGCGTTCACCAGCATGCTCGAAGCAATGAATCACGGCGGCAAGGTTGCACTGCTGGGCATCCCGCCCGCCCAGACGGCGATCGACTGGAACCAGGTGATCTTCAAGGGGCTGGAAATCAAGGGCATCTACGGCCGCGAGATGTTCGAGACCTGGTACAAGATGGTTGCGATGCTGCAAAGCGGCCTGGACCTGTCGCCGATTCTCACGCACCACTTTCCCGTCGACGATTACCAGCGCGCGTTTGCCACCATGCTCTCGGGCGAAAGCGGCAAGGTGATTCTCGACTGGACCGCCTAACCGCCTGCCACCGGCCGGTCGAATTCCGCCTGAATCCGCACGTGGACGTCGTCGCCTACAGCGGGATACCACGTCCCCAGGCCGAACTTCGACCGGCTGAAACTGCCCTCGGCGGAAAAGCCGAGCGTGTCCTGTTTGGTCAGCGGATCGGGACCGAAGCCGTTGAACACCACATCGAGCGTGACCGGCGCGGTTGCGCCGCGAATCGTCAGATTGCCGCTGAGCTTGCCGCGCGCCTCGCCCGTGCGCTCAAAACCCGTGCTGACGAAGCGGATCTGCGGATACTGCGCCACGTCGAACATGTTGTCGCCCTTGACCAGCTTGTCGAGCAAGGGCACGTTGGTATCCACGCTCGCGGCGTCGATGGCCACCGCGACCGAGCTCTTGTCGAGACCGCCTGCGTTCCAGTCAAGCTGAGCGGTGGCGCGGTCAAAGCGCATCGTAAAGCGCGAGTACTTCAGATGGTCGACATCGAACGTGATGCTCCAATGATGCGGATCGAGCGTGTACTGCCCGACCGGCACGCTCGCTTCGGTTTGCGTCACCGAGTGCGTGACGACCTGTAGCGGCGTACACGCGGCTGCCGCAGCCACCGCCACCATCGACAATGCGCGCGCCATGACTGCGCGGACAGCGTAGTGCTTCATCGCTTTGCTCTCCTGATTCGCCCGACGCCACGATAACGCAAGCCGCGCCCCAACGGCAAAAACGCGGGCTGGACTATTCGCGCGGATACCCAATACGTGCTTTCGAATTAAAACGCCATGGGAAGCGGAAAAATTCCATCGCGCGAATTTTTCTTGACGAAGGAGAATGATCGTTCTACCCTTCGTTCATGGCTACTTCAAACGATCCCTTGAGCGCAGGCAGCGCTCGCGAACGCTTACTCGATGCCGCCGAGGCGTTGATATACGCCGGCGGCATCCATGCAACCGGGGTGGATGCGATCGTCCGGCAATCCGGTACGGCGCGCAAAAGCTTCTATACGTATTTCGAATCGAAGGATGCATTGGTCGCCGCAGCGCTTGAGCGTCGCGACGAACGCTGGATGAACTGGTTCATCACGCACACGCTGCGCCACGGCAAGAGCCCGCGTACACGGCTGCTGGGCATGTTCGATGTCCTGCGCGAGTGGTTTGCCGCGGACGATTTCCACGGTTGCGCGTTCCTCAATGCTTCCGGCGAAATCGCCACACCTGAGGATCCGATTCGCGTCGTCGCACGTGAGCACAAGGAGCGCCTGTTGGCGTTCGTGCGCGCGCAGTGCGACGAACTGATGGCCGAGGGCGGCGGCGCAGATAGCCGGCACGCGGCGCGCCTCGCGCGGCAGTGGCTGATTCTGATCGACGGCGCGATCGGCGTGGCGTTGGTGAGCGGCGAACCCGACGTGGCACTCGACGCACGCGCCGCCGCCGAGCAATTGTTGAATGCGGAATCCACCAGCACTCGCACGCCATCCCGGCGCGCGTCCACCTGACCTTTGGAGCAAACATGGCCGATAGCATCGAAACTCGCCCACCTGTGCCGCCCTTCACGCGCGAAACCGCGATCCAGAAAGTGCGTGCTGCGGAAGATGGCTGGAATACCCGCGATGCGGAACACGTGTCGCTCGCCTACACGCCGCAGAGCGTGTGGCGCAATCGCGCAGAGTTCGTGACCGGGCGCGCGGAAATAGTCGGACTGTTGCGCCGCAAGTGGGCGAAGGAGCTCGACTATCGCTTGATCAAGGAGTTATGGGCCTACACGGACAACCGCATCGCGGTGCGCTTTGCTTACGAGTGGCACGATGATTCGGGCAACTGGTTCCGCTCGTACGGCAACGAAAACTGGGAGTTCGACGCAGACGGGTTAATGGCGCGCCGTCACGCGTCCATCAACGACAGGCCGATCCACGAAGCCGAGCGTCTGTACCTCTGGCCGTTGGGGCGTCGTCCGGACGACCATCCGGGGCTGTCCGATCTCGGCCTGTGAGTCAGCAGGAGACGCCGGATACGGGAGCCGCATGAGCACGCGGTTCCCATCGAAATCGTGAACGCTTGCGGGCATTCACCGATCTGCCACTGCTTTTCCGCTATTGTGCTGTCTGGGTAGGGACCGCGCAGGTCCCGTGCCAGTTGTTCCGAGTGTGACTTCAAGATTGATCGCGCGGGTTTGAGGTACAGTGCGCGACGGACGGCGAACCAGACAATAACCAGCACATTCAATACACCGGCGCTCGACCGGTGACGGAGAAGATATGCATTTGCGGCAGACCAGCAGTAACATCCGGCGCGCGCTGGTGACGCTCGTCGCCGGCTTCGCGGTAGCTTCTACTGCGCATGCGGCGGACTGGTGCGGAGGCGGCGTCTGGGTCGACGCAATGGTCGGCTCTTACCATATCGATCCTGATCCCGGTACTCACTTCAACGAATTCAATCCCGGCCTTGGCGTCGAGTGCTGGGTCAATGGCCAATGGGCCGTGACAGCGGGAGGCTTTCGTAACTCGCTGCGCCGCCCTTCGTACTATGGCGGCGGCGTGTGGGCACCGGAGTTCGCGCACTGGGGCGTGATTCGACTGGCGGCGATCTCCGGCATCATCTCCGGCTATAACTACGGTGACTGGGGCCTTGGCCGGAACCACACCATCGGCCCGGTGGCGGCGCCGATTATCATGTTCGACTACAAGCGTGTGGGGGCGAACCTGATCTTTATTCCGCCGATTCCTTCAGATAATTTGCCGTTCACGATTGGGTTTCAGGTGAAGGTGAAGTTCTGAGTTTCGGGCGAACATTCAATTTTTTCGCAATTAAGTTACGAGTCGCTTTGCTGGGTGGTTCTTTCCGGTCCAGGAATCGAATTGACCGGAGCGATTTTTTGCCTGGTTATACGAAATAAAAGATCCGAAACGACGCAATCGACACAGACGACTACCGGCCAAGATTTATGGCCGCCTCCTGGATATCCTCACCGTACTTCAGAGTGATGTCCAAGGGCAGGCTCAACTCACCGGTTGAGCTTGGTGACGGCCTCCTGGGTTTCCTCACCCCACTCAACAGTGACGCGCAGGTTCAGGTCGACCTCACCGGTTGTGGTTGGTGCCGACCTCCTGGATTAGCTCACCTTGCGTGGCGTGGTTCCGCGTGCCGCGCTCCGACATGCAAAAACAGCATCGCCGCGCCGCCTTGCGTTACGGCACGTTACGTCGAGCGCGCTTCGTAAGCACCGGTAAGTCTTCAGATTCGGGTTGCAATAAACGCGGCAGTACGGCGCTGCTATGCTTGATTCGTTCATCCCGTCTGTTCAGGTTTTACCTGCACGACCAGATACGGGAGGTGTCTCAACCTTCGCTTCACCGGCCCGCAAACACCGCATCACGTCGCGTCACGTTGCGCGCATGCGGTGTTCCTCACTCATGTCCATCGATCCTGTTCTTTTCCTGGCGTCCTCGTATCATGAAGAGGGACGTCTCGACCTGGCCGAGCGCTATTACCGTGAAGCAATCAGTATCGAACCAGATCACTGGGACGCATGCTTAGGACTCGCACAAGTGTTGATCCGTCAGGATCGATTCGACGAAGCAATTGGCCGGCTGACGCGACTGCTGAACGTGCATGGCGATAGCGCAACCGTATACCGGCAACTGGGCCTGGCCGAGGCATGCATGGGCCGCAGGCAACGCGCGCTCGATCATTTCAAACGCGCTCTTGAACACGACCCCGACGATCCGGCGACCCTGCACATCGTTGCAAATTTTCAGCAGGCGCTAGGTCTCGATAGCGAGGCGGACGCAAACTATCGCCGTGCTGTGAAATCCAAGCCGCTGATCGCCGTCCCCGCCGTCGTCGCACCACCAGATTTTCGCGTGCTCTTTGTGTTCGGACCGGGCGCGGGCAATACGCCCATCGAGTATCTGATCGAGCAGGCGCGTTTCGAAAGCAATATCGTCACCCTCTTGCGGGATGTCGACTACGATGTCGATCGGCTGCGCGTCTATGCTGACGTGGTCGTCAATCTGATTTCCGACGTGGATCGAGGGCACGCCTTCCTCGGGTCAGCGCAAACGCTTATAGAGCGTGTTGGTAGCCCCATCATCAATCACCCGCAGACGATTGCCGGTACGAGCCGCGAGTCGGTTGCACTGCGCCTCGCGGAAGTACCTGACTGCTGCGTTCCGCAAACTCGGCGCTATCCGGCCGCCGAACTGCGCACAATGCTCTCGCATTCCTCGCTGGCGCAGTTGTCGTTTCCGTTGCTGGTGAGGCCGGCCGGCACGCACGGCGGCGACGACTTCGAGAGAATGGAGGAGCACGCGCAACTGCGGGCATTCCTGGACCGGCACGATGCAAACAGCTACTACGTCACGCCGTTTGTCGACTACCGGTCCGACGATGGCTATTTTCGCAAGTACCGTTTCGTCTGTGTCGGCGATGAAATCCTGCCGTACCACCTCGCCATTGACGACAAGTGGAAGGTGCACCATGTCTCAACCAGTATGGCTAGCCATCCCTGGATGCAGGCCGAAGAACGGGCCTTTCTGCTGGATCCGTGGCGCGTCTTCGGTCCGGCTCAACGCACGGCATTGCAGTTGATTCGTGACTCGATCGGCCTCGACTTTTTCGGCATAGACTGCTCGCTCGCCCGTGACGGCGCCGTCATCGTATTCGAGGTCAATGCGAGCATGCTCGTTCATGGGAATAACCATCGATTTCCGTACAAGACGGCCGCGGTGGAGCGCATCAGGCAGAGCTTCCATGCCATGCTCGAACGGCGAGCGCGCAATGCGCCGGTCCGGCCGGATAGTGCTCAAGAGAAGTAGCGGGGAAACCACCGCAACTATTACTCGCCCGGTACTGGCGTAACGGCGACGCTAACCGCCCGCCATACCCCATTCCGACACGCAAAGACGCGGAGGAACCGTTGATCGATGCGCCGATCGCCCAATTGCAGCTGAAGCCGCCCACGGGTTACAGCGGTATCCCCTAAGACCTGCGCGTCCTGCTCGCTGAATGCCACCAGGCTGGCGATCTCTGACGGATTGACCATGAGTAACGCCTTGGTGATTGCGTCACCTGCGGGCGTCAGCGCAAGAAAGTCATCTGCAAGGACGTTTGCCAATTGCTCGCGATTATGGCTTCGATACGCTTCGTTCCAGGCATTATCGAGGCGTAGCACTTGCGCTTTTGCATCTATTTCCACGGTGATGAGCATCCTGAGTGATTGTCGTTGTGCGCATCACGCGAGCTTACACAGATTTTCGAGCCATCAGGATGGGATATAGCTCAAGCTGACAATACGATCTTGTGCCGGACCTCTGCGGCTTGCGCAGCGTTGCGATTCAAGGTCGCGGCATCGTTGATACCCACGCGATCGTTCGGTTTTAAGATCTAAAGCAGATTCGGCGTCCCGACCCAGATCGCGAGCGCCTCAGTGGCCTGGTTATTCAACCATCCGTGGGGCAGCGTCGATTGATAATGCGCACTGTCCCCTGCTTTAAGCACAAATGTCTTGTCCTCAAGGGTCAACGAAATTTGACCCGAAGTGACGTAAAGAAACTCTTCTTGTGCGCTGGTTGGCATATCGGCGGGTCCGCTCTGACAGGGTGGGAATCTCACCAGGACGGCCTCGAGCTGCCGGCGTCCAGGCTTATGCGTTAGTCGGGCGAACGAGTTCGCGGTATCCGCGAACTCGAAGAACCTCACTTCTCCGCCACGAAACACAGATTGCTGCTCGCTTGGAGCATCGACAAAGTATTGCACGGCGACGCCGAGCGCGTCGGCAATGCCTTTCAATGAGGTAATCGAAGGGGTAGCCAAGCCACGCTCTACCTGTGACAGAAAAGGTTTCGAAATCCCTGCAGCGCTTGCCGTGCATTCAAGAGTGCGCTTTAGTCGCTGTCTCAACGCGCGGATCTTGCTGCCGAGTAGCATGGATGGCGAATTTTTTTCCATTTCGGTGTACATAGTAAGTGAAGTGGAATTCGAGGCGTATGGCATCAATGTATTCACATGATCAGATGTGAGGCTGCGGAGTGCGGTGAGGCCACCTGTGAAACTGGGCTTTGTCCACCGCCATCAGCCGAATCCTCCCTGTGCTCGGGAGATGCCTGCAGGCGCGACACCTTAGAAGCTAGCAGCACATTCTTTTCCGATGTGGAGGCCGAGGTTCTCTGCGCGAAGGCGATAGATCGCGCCCACCCCTGCTTTTCAGTGAGGCACGTCAGCAAGGAGCCGGCCGCAACACCGATGACGAACCACAGCGCTGCCACCTTCCGCAAACCGTCCCCGGCAGCCCGCCCCATCCAACGTAGCTCGCAAGGTCGGCTCGGAGATGCCGGGCGCGGCGCGATGCGCAGTGTCCCGGAACAAGCGTCTACCTCGCGCAGCGGCCGGGGCTGCCGTAGGCGGGCGCCGGTTTCACTTGCGTTCTCATATACCGCCCATGCGTCATCGACGCTCGCTACGCAGCAGATAGTCCCTAGCGGGCGCCAACCAAGCGACATTGCGAAGAACATGTCGGTTGACGTCCCTCGATACGTTACTTCCGTCACGCGAAAGCTTTCAAGCGGCTGCGTCAGACGCTTTGTCGCGATCGTTCCGTCTCCCGGTGCATGCGTAACTCGCTCGCCCGGCCGGTTGCCTTTTCGATGCATTGTTCCTCCTCACACGGAGCAAGATCCAAGAATATATCCACACCGGGCAAGCAACTAGATGGATAATCGTGGACGAATCATTAAGTGAGACAGGATAATGCGAAAGCACGGATTGACTGATCTCGACGCCATATTGACGCTCGCCCGTTATCGCAGCTTTCGGTCATCGGCGGCCGAACTCGAGATTTCGACCTCTGCATTAAGCCAGATGATCGCCGCGTCAGAGTCGCGCATTGGCGTGCAACTGTTCCACCGCACTACCCGAAGTGTGTCGCTCACCGATGCTGGACGGGAGTTCGTAGAAGCCATCGCGCCTGCGGTCGCAGTGATTCGTGACGCGACCGAGCGCGCGGGAGAGCGAAAGGATTCGCCTTCCGGGCGGATTCGCGTGAGTGCAACCACGGGTTTCGCACGACAGTCCATGCCGATGTTTCTCTCCTTTATGGAGCGTTATCCCGACATCGAACTGGAGCTAAAGGCTGAGGACCGTATCGTTGACATTGTGTCGGAGGGTTTCGATCTAGGCATCCGTTTCTCCGAGAGCGTCCCCAAAGACATGATCGCAGTCCCGTTCGGGCGTCCTCAGCGCGCTGCCGTGGTAGCGACACCCGAATACTTTCTGCGGCACCCTGTGCCGAAAACACCCCATGATCTGCTTCATCACGAATGCATTCGCTCCCGCATGAGTGACGGAACGATCAATACATGGGACTTCGAGTTCCGGAGCAAAAAAATCCGGATAGAACCGAAGGGGCGCCTAACAGTCAATTCGGGAAATCTGGCACGCGATGCCGCCCTTAGCGGAGTGGGCATTGCCTTCGTCAACGATTGGCATGTCATGGGGGACATTACCACTCAGAGGCTGCAACGCGTGCTTGAAAAGTGGCTGCCCGCCTACAACAGGCCCAGCCTGTACTTTGCCAACCGTCGGCATAAATCGAGCAGTTTGCGGGCGCTCATCGCATTCGCAAGGAGCTGGACGCCGGATTCGAACATATGAGGTGAGCGTTTCCGGGAGCCGGCAGCCGAAAGGTGAGGACTTCCAGGAGTCAGCCTCTGGCGGTGTGTTCCCACACCGCCATCCCCGCAACCTCAGTGAATCAGGCAGATCTCGTGCAGTGCATCCAGCCTTCGCACAGGTTCGGCCACATATGGATTCGACTCATCCCACGCATATCCCGCCAGAATCGCGCTGATCATGCGGCGAATCAGCGTGGTCTGGCGCGGATAAAAAATGATGTCCTGCAATGCGCCCGTGTACCACCGCTCCACGAAAGCGCGGAACGTATCAATCCCTTTGCGCAGCGGCACATCGTAATCGGCCTGCCAATCGACCGCTTCGCCTTTCAACTGGCGTTCGAGCGTCTGCACGGCGAGATGCGCCGAACGCAGCGCGATTGTCACGCCGGACGAAAATACCGGGTCCAGAAACTCGCCCGCATTGCCAAGCAACGCGTAGCCCGGCCCGTGCAGCCGTTCGACGTTGGCGGAATAGCCGCCAATATGCCGCACCGGCATCAGAAACGGCGCGTTGCCGATCAGCCGTGCGAGGGTCGGCTCCTGCGCTATCAGGCTGCGCAGCTTTGCGTCGCGTTCCTCCTCAGGGCCGGCGAGAAACTCGGCCTCGGCCACGCAGCCCACCGAAGAGCGCCCGCCCGCCAGCGGAATCATCCAGAACCAGACATCGCGGCGTTCCGGATGGGTGGCGACGCAAATCTTGTTGCGGTCGATGGCGTCGAGCGTGAGGCCATCGCGCACATGGGTGAAGATGGCCGCGCGCGTCGGCATTCCCGTGGGCGCTTCGAGATTCAGGAGACGGGGCAGCACACGGCCAAAGCCGCTGGCGTCGAACACGTAACGGGCCTGTACCTGATACTCCCCGCCTTCCTCATCCAACACCTCAAGCACGGGCGCGCTGCCGGTTTGCATGGCCCGCACCGTATGCCCGAAGCGCACATCGGCGCCCTGTTCGGCTGCGCAACGAATCAGGATGTCGTCGAACACGGCGCGTTCGACCTGATAGGTCGTGCCCCAGCCGGGCGAATGCTTGTCGCGGAAGTCGAACGCGGACGACTTGTCCCGCCAGATGAAGTGCGCGCCGTTCTTGTGCTGGAATCCCGCCTGTACGACGGCCTGGAGCATGCCAGCCTCTTCGAGGTAGGCCATGCTTTGCGGCAGCAGGCTCTCGCCAATCGAAAAGCGGGGAAAGTGTTGCCGTTCGAGGACGAGCACCGAACGGCCCGCCTTTCTCAGCAATGCCGCCGCGACGGCGCCCGCCGGACCCGCGCCGATGATGGCGACGTCGACGCTGTTGTTTCTCGATGAAAGGGGATTCAATCTTTCCTCTAAGGGTTATCTAAAGTGAACTGTGCCGTGGCAGGCTCCACATCCCGACGCTCCCGCTTGCCATTACAATGGCGCGCATTCGATCAAAAATCGTAATCCGCCGGGAAAACACATGTCGTCATCTGAACTGTCCTACGTGCCCTTTGTGCATGAAACGGCCTTCGGAATATGGTTTCTGCGCACTCATACCTGGGAACACCATGTTTTGCGTGTTGCGATCAACGACCTGAAGCGCCTGATCGACACCCCCTTGCCTGACGCACCCGTGATTGCCGATGTCGGTTGCGGGCAAGGCATATCGTTTCGCCTGCTGGCCGAGGCGTTTCGTCCGAGCCGGATCATCGGCATCGATTACCACGAGCCGTCGCTCGAGCTCGCTGGCGAGGCCGCACGTATCTGCAAGACCGGCACTGCTCCGGTCGGCGAGATTGAAGTGCTGCATGGCGACTGCGCACAGCTTGCGCTGCCGGACGCGAGCGTCGATATCGTCTTCTGCCATCAGACCTTCCACCACCTTGTCGAGCAGGAACGTGCCCTTGCCGAATTCCATCGCGTCCTGAAACCGGGCGGCGTGCTGCTGTTCGCCGAATCGACTGATGCCTACATCAAGTCATGGGTGATCCGTCTGCTGTTCCGCCATCCCATGCACGTGCAGAAAAGCGCCGCCGGATATCTTGACATGATTCGCCACGCTGGCTTTGCGTTTGGGCAACAGAACGTCTCGTTACCCTATCTGTGGTGGAGCCGCGCGACAGACTTCGGTCTGTTCGAGCGGCTCGGCCTTCATCGTCCGCAGCCCGGCAAGCGCCGCGAAACGCTCGTCAATGTTGCGGCGGTGAAAGCGGGCTGACGTACACCAGCGGGCGTTCTCCGCGCTCGTCCGCCGGACCCGCTTTACCGGCCTTTCAGCTTCACCACATCGCCCACCAGCGCCACGCCTGCGATCACAGCGCCGGCGCCGCACGTGAACTCCGTGGGGCTTGCCGTCAGTTCGTTGTGGTAGTTGCTCTTGATGTTGATGACCGCGTTACCGCCTTCCTGGCGCGCTTGCTGCTGCAACTCGATGACGGCAGACAGGAAGACGTGCTGGCAAGCCTGGACGTCGGTCTTGGCGAACGCGTTGGTCTTCTTGTTCGTTGCGATCGCGTTGAATGTTTGCGCGACGGCCGGGTGGCTCTGGCCGGCGAAGTAGAGCGCGATGTCCGGCGTTACCTTGCCCGGCTCGCTCGCCAGTGCGGCGTCAACCGGATAGGTGCCAACGCTGTCGCGAGCGAAGGCGTGGGATGTAACGAAGGTGGCGCACAGGGCCGCAAGCATCAGATGGCGTTTCATTTAGGTTCCTCGTTTTAGGTTGTTGGTTAGTTGGATTGAAGGACGGCGAGATCGCCGTGCACGGCGACTGCCGCCGCGCTTGGGCTCACGCCACAGGTGAAATTGGTGGACGAACTGGTCTCGGCGCTATGAAAACGTGTCTGGACGTTGATCACGGCATTCGCCTTTTTTTCCTGCGCAGCGGCGCGCAGCTTGTCCAGCGCCTGCTCAAGCGCCTTGTCGCACGAGGCGTCTGCACCGTCCTGGGCACGCGCTACCCGTGCCGAAACAGACGCTTCGCCAAGTTGCTGCTGCACTGCCGGATGAGTTTGCGAGCCAAAATACAAGGCAACCCCGCTCCCCGCTGCGGGCTGCTGCACAGAAGGCTGCAACGCTACCGATTTGACCTGGGTCCCACAGCCGGCCTGCGTGATTACCACGGCAGCCAGCGCTCCCAGGATAAGACCGTTCCTCATTGTGTTTTTCCTCTTCTTGTTAAAACGACCAGAAACGTCATGCGCCCTTCCAGGCGCGAAACATCAGGCTCGCGCAACTGCCGCCGAACCCGAATGAAACCGACATGGCCGCGTCGATGCGCGCCTCGCGCGACGTGCGCACGAGCGGCAGCTCCGCTACCGCGGGATCAAGCGTCTCAATGCCGCTGGTCCCCGCGAAATAGCCATCCCTCATCATCAACAGGGTGTAGATGGCTTCGTGTGCGCCGCATGCGCCGAGCGGATGGCCGGTCAAACCTTTGGTCGACGAAAACGGCGGCACTTCCTTGCCGAATATCCCGGCGAGCGCGTGCAGTTCTTCGAGATCACCGCGCGGCGTCGAAGGCGCGTGCGTGTTGATATAGTCGGGACGCACCTTCGCTTCGTCGAGCGCCTCGCGCATGGCGCGGGCAATGCCCGGTGCACGCGGCGCCACCATGTCTGCACCGTCGGTGCAATGTCCGAAACCAATCAGCTCCGCATGAATACGTGCTCCCCGCGCCAGCGCGTGGTCGAGCGATTCGAGCAGCAACACACCCGCGCCCGAGGCCATCACAAAGCCGTCACGTGCGACATCGTAGGGACGCGACGCGTGCCCGGGTGCATCGTTGAAACGTCGTGACAGGGCGCCCATGGCGTCGAACATCAGCGTCATGTTGTCGTGCAGCGCTTCGCTGCCGCCTGCGAGGACGATCTGCTGACGGCCGGTCTGGATCAGCTGCATAGCCTGGCCGATTGCGAGCGCCGAGGTCGTACATGCTGACGACGGCGAGTACGTCGCGCCTTCCAGCCCGAACACGTGCGCGACATTGGCGGAGGTCGTGCTGCCCATCGCCTGCGGCACGATGTAAGGGGGAACCCGATCGACTCCGCGTGCCCCGGCGATTTCCATGGCGACGTCGTAAGCCGACATCGTCCCGACCCCCGAGCCGATCACCGCGCCCGCCGCCGGCGAATGCAAGGCAGCGGGGTCGAGACCGGCATCGTCGAGTGCGCTGCGAACCGCGTGACACGCAAAGCGTGCGGTGTCGCCCATGAAGCGTTCGAGCTTGCGCGCGAACGGCGCTTCGTCGGCCACCGAAGCGACGCCCGCCACCTGGCTCGCGAAACCGCGCTCGCGCCATGCCTCGATGCGCGAGATGCCCGAGCGTCCGGCGCGCAGT
This sequence comes from Burkholderia sp. 4M9327F10, assembly GCF_005503145.1. Classification (GTDB taxonomy): domain Bacteria; phylum Pseudomonadota; class Gammaproteobacteria; order Burkholderiales; family Burkholderiaceae; genus Paraburkholderia. Next base: position 18,234 of record NZ_SCNV01000048.1, read on the forward strand.
CGCGCCGACACGCCGTCGAGCGTGTTGCCGAGACAGGACACGAGACCCATGCCCGTCACGACGACGCGGCGCAGGCCGCCTGCGGTATGTGCTGCCTGGCTCATCCGGCGCGCCTGAAGATCAGCGAGGTATTGATGCCGCCGAACGCGAAATTGTTGCTCATCACGTATTCGGCCTCGAGCGTGCGGGCCTCGCCGACAATGTAGTCAAGCTCTGCACACGCCGGATCGACATGGGTCAGATTCAGCGTTGGCGAGAACCAGTTGCGCTTCATCATCTCGATGGTCCACCACGCTTCAATGGCGCCGCACGCGCCGAGCGTATGGCCGATGTAGCTCTTCAGCGAGCTGATCGGCATGCGCGAGCCGAAGATCTGTGCGGTAGCGCGGCTTTCCGCCACGTCGCCGAGATCCGTGGAGGTGCCGTGTGCATTGACATAGGCAATCGACTCCGGCGGCAGTGCGGCGTCTTGCAGTGCAAGCCGCATGGCGACCGCCATGGTTTCGGCGGTCGGCTGGGTCATGTGCGCACCATCCGAATTGCAGCCGAAGCCGACAATTTCCGCGTGAATCCGCGCTCCGCGGGCGACCGCATGTTCATACTCTTCGAGCACGAGCGTCGCCGCGCCTTCGCCGACCACGAGACCGTCGCGTGCGGCATCGAAAGGCCGCGGCGTCAGGTGGGGTTCATCGTTGCGCGTGCTGGTTGCGTAGAGCGTGTCGAACACGGCGACCGCCGGCCCCGACAGCTCCTCTGCTCCGCCGGCCAGCATCAGGGTCTGCTTGCCCTGGGCGATCGCTTCGTATGCGTAGCCAATGGCCTGGCTGCCCGACGCGCAGGCGCAGGAGGTGGGTATGATCCGGCCTTTCAGATCCCAGAACAGGCTGACATTGACCGCTGTGGTGTGCGGCATCATCTGCACGTAGCTGTTCGAGGTCACGTCGCTCATCGAACCGGTATCGAGCATTTTTCCGAACGCGCGGATCGGCTCGACGGAGCCGGACGACGATCCGTACGCGACGCCCATGCGCCCGTCGCCGATTGACGGATCGTCGAGCAGGCCGGCATCGGTCAACGCCAGTTCGCTGGCCCGCACCGCATACTTCGAGACGGGGCCCATCGAGCGGGTCTTCTTGCGCGGATAGTGCCCGGGCGTGACGAATTCCGGCAACGGACACGCAAGCCGCGTATGCAGCGATTCGAAGTAGTCCCATTCGTGAATGCGCTGCACCGCATTGCGGCCGCGTTTCAGGCCCGCTTCGACTTCGTCCCAATGATTGCCGAGCGCCGATACGCCGCCCATTCCGGTAATGACGACGCGCTTCATCACACCATCCCGCCGTTGACGCCGATCACTTGCCGCGTGATATAGGACGCCGCATCCGACATCAGGAAGCCGACCACCGCGGCTACTTCGACGGGCTGTCCAACGCGGTTCATCGGCACCGCCTTCAACGCGTGTTCGAGCGGCACCTCGTCGAGCATGCCGGTATCGATCAGGCCCGGCGCCACGCTGTTGACGGTGATGTTGCGGGTCGCGAGTTCGACGGCGAGCGCCTTGGTCGCGCCGATCAGGCCGGCCTTTGCCGCGCTGTAGTTGACCTGGCCGCGATTGCCGGTCACCCCGGAAACCGACGCGACGGTCACGATCCGGCCGCCCTGGCGGGCGCGGACCATCGGCATGGTGAGCGGGTGCACGACGTTGTAGAACGCGTCGAGACCGGTCTCGATCACGATGTCCCAGTCTTCGTCGGTGAGCGCCGGAAAGGCTGCATCGCGGGTCACGCCTGCGCAGCAGACAATGCCGTAGTAGGCGCCGTGGGCCAGGACATCGGCCTCGAGTGCGGCACGGCACGCGGCGCGATCGCGCACATCGAACTGCAAGACGCTGGCCGTTCCGCCTTGCGCCGCGATGCCCGCCGTCACCGCTTCGGCTTCGCTGCGCCCGGTACGGCAGTGGACGGTCACCGCAAAGCCGTCAGCCGCCAGTTGATAGGCGATTGCGCGGCCGATTCCACGGCTCGCGCCGGTAATGAGAACACGCCTGCTCATGACCTGAAACCCTCTTCGATAAATGTCTGAAAATCGCGTGGCTGAAAAACCTTGATCACCGCCTCGGCCGCCACCACGCCATCGTGTTGAATGACGCACTCGTAAGCGCCGTGACCTTCTTCGCTACGCAATAGCTCTTTGATTTCGATTTGCAGCAGCGCGTCGCGCGCAAATGCAGGTGTATGCATCTCGTAGCGGCGCGAGCCGAGCAGCACGCCGGGGCGCGCCGTGTTGCCCGCGCGCATCGCGAGCAGCCCAACGTGCGCTGCAATCGCCTGTGCCATCAGTTCGATGCCGATCCATGCGGGCATCGCACCTTCGGCGTCGGCGTACCACGCATCGCCCAGGACGCGTGCCTGGGCCGTCAGCGACTCCTCTGCGCACGCAACGACCGAGTCGAGCAAGAGCATGGTCCCGCGATGCGGCAGAATTTCCTCGATAGACGGAAAGCGTTGCGCTTCGAAATCCGGACTGGATTGAATGGACTGGATCATGGGAGGCTCACCGGCCGAGAATCACGCTGACGTTGCTGCCGCCGAACGCGAACGAATTGCTCATGACGTATTGCGCACCGGCGTGGCGCGGCAAATACCGCTCAGTTTCAACGAGGTCGAGCGCCGGCAATTCGGCGTCGGCTTCGCGGTCCCAGAGGTGACGCGGCAAGGCGACATCGTCGCGGGCGAGCGTGAGCCAGGCGAAACCGAGCTCGTTTGCGCCTGCCGCGCCGAGTTGATGTCCCGTCAACGGTTTGGTGCCGCTTGCTGCGACCCCGCCGGGGAAGACGCGCGACATCAGATGCGCTTCCATCTGGTCGTTTTTGCGCGTAGCGGTTGCATGCAGGTTGACATAGCCGATCGATGCAGGCGCTACGCCCGCATCCTGGAGTGCGCCGCGCAAGGCGTGCTCGCCGCCGACGCCGTGCGGATCGGGCGCGGAAATGTGATGCGCGTCGCTGGATTCGCCGGCGCCTGCCAGCACAACCGGTCCTTCGTCGCGGCTCATCAGGAACACGGCCGCGCCTTCGCCGATGTTGATGCCGCAGCGGTTGCGGCTCATCGGATTCATGCGCGTCACGCTGGTCGATTCGATCGAGGCGAAACCCTGCAAGGTCAGTTCACATAGCGAATCGACTCCGCCGGCCACCACCGCATCGCAGAGACCCAGATCCAGCAGCCGGCGCGCCGAGATAATGGCTTTCGCCCCCGACGTGCATGCCGTCGAGACCGTGAAGGCCGGCCCCTGGATATCGAGCGCTGCCGCGGCGAATGGCGCGGCCGTGCCGATTTCCATCTGGCGGTAGTCGAACCCGGCCGGCAAACTGCCCGCTTCGGCGTGTTGTGCGAGCGCGGCTTCGGCTGCGCTGATGCCCGACGTGCTGGTGCCGAGCACCACGCCAATGCGACGGGCGCCGTAGCGTTCGCGCGCTGCTTCGATAGCGGGTCTGATCTGCGCGAGGGCGGCCAGCAGCAAACGGTTGTTGCGGCAGTCGTAATGTGCGAGCGCGGCGGCCGGCGCATGCTCGAGCGGCGCCATGACCCGGCCGACGAATGCCTCGCCGCGGCGGGTTTGCAGCGCGCCCATGCCGGGAGCCTGGCCGTCGGCCAGCGCGGCGACAATCGACGGCACGTCGTTGCCGAGTGCGTTGATCATACCGAGCGCATGCAGATAAACACGTGAGGTGCTCACACCATTACTCCTGTCCCACGCAAGATGATTGCTGTTTCGATGGAATGCCGATCGGCGCGAGCAGCACGGACACCAGAATGCCGATCGACAGCGTCGCGCCGAAGCTGCGCAAGGCCGGCATCGAACTCATCCCGAGCATGCCGAACGACAGCAGGGTCGTGAGGGACGACAGCAGCACACCGGTCCACACGGCGCCGGGGTCCGCGTCCGCTCGCAAGGTGCCCTCGCGCAGGAACACGGCATAGTTCGCGCCCACGCCGAGCACGAGCATCAGCGCGAGCCAGTTGAACAGCGTGAACGGGATATGCGCGTAGCCGAATGCGGCGAGCGTGACGGCCACGGCGAGCAGCACGGGCAGCGTGACAGCGAGGCCGCCGCGCGGCCGGTAGCGCAGCATCAGCAGGATCAGCACCAGCAGTAGCGCGCCCGCAAGCCAGATGCTGCTGTCGACACGATATTCGCCGAAGAGCTTCGACACGCTCGCAGCCTTGTCGACGAAGCTGACCCCGGGTACCGCACGCGCGGCGTCGAGCAGCGCAGGCTCGTTGGCCGGCGTCACGCTTTGCGGAATGACCACGGCGGCAAAGGCGCGGGGTGTCGTGGACGTCGCGCCGAGCCACAGATGGCGGAACGGCTGCGACCAGGGCGCGGCAAGCCAGCGGTCGATCGTCAGCCGTGAGGCCGACGAGCCGGCATAGTCCGCGAGCCACGCGTCGGCGACGTTGTCGCGAAAGCCGGCCTGCAGCAGCATCGCGCGCAGGACGACGGGGTCATTGAAGACGTGGGCGGCGAGCAGCGCGCGGTCGGCGCGTTGCTGCTTCGCGGACGGCACGAATGACGTCACCGATTGCCAGCTACCCACCTTTGCGGCGCCGCCGAGTGCGTCAAGCCTCGCGCCGAGCGCTTCGGCGCGCTCCAGCACGATCTCCGGCGTCTCACCGCGCACCACGAAAAACTGGGCCGTGTTGTCCACGCCCACCGCGCGGGTCACCTCGCGCTCCTGTGCCACGAGCGCAGGGTCACGCTGGATCAGCAGGTGGATATCGTCATCGCTTCGCAATTGCAGCCAGCCGGGTGCGGCTGCGATCAGCAGCGCTGCGCTCACCCAGATTGCACGGCGGCCGCCGATCAACGCCCGCCACGTTTGCAGCATGCGTCCCGCCGCCTTGAACAGGTATTGCGGGCTGCGCGCCGGCGCTCGCGTGAGCAGGGTCGGCAACAGCAGGAGAACCGAGGCGAAAGCAATCGAAATGCCCGCCACCGCGAAGCACGCGATCTGCTTGAGCGCGGGAAACGGCGCGCACGCGAGGATCGCGTAGCCAAGCAGGCTCGTGGCGAGGGCAACCGAGAGCGCCGGTGCGACCGCACGGGCGCCGCGCCGCGAATCCCAACCGTCGCGCGCGCCCAGATAGACGACGAAATACTGGATCGAGTAGTCGACCGCTTCGCCGATCAGGCTTGCGCCGAACACGAGCGTCAACAGGTGTAGCTTGCCGAAGACGAGCAGGGTGAATGCAAGAGCGCCGACAATGCCGAGCGCGGTGGAAACGAAGCCCAGCAGCAATAGCCGCGGCGAACGGAAGATCCACAGCATCAACAATGCGATGCCGCAGATCGACACGACGCCGATCGCATGCATTTCGTGTTCGGAGGCGCTGCGCGCTGCTTGCGCGTAGAAAACGGCTCCGGTTCTGGCGAGCGTGACGTCGGGGAACGCCTGCTTGAGACTCGCTTCGCTGTGCCCCACTGCAGCGAGGACGGCGCGTTGGGTTTGCGTTTCGTACGCGGAGCCCGGCAGGCTTGCCATCACCAGTACGCTGGTGGCCGCGCCGCGATGGGAAACCAGCAGGCTGTCTTCGATCTCCAGATTGGAGGTGGCAAGCGGCAGGCCGCCTAGCCAGTGCTCGAGCCAGCCGAATGGATCGTCGGCGAGCGCGGTGGCAAGACCGCCTTCGGCCGGTGCGTAGAGGCGGCGCATGAGCGCGTTGCGTAGCGTCGCTGGACCGTTCGAACCGTCTGTCAGCAGCGCACGGTCGGCCGGCGTGAGCAGGCCGAACCGGTACGGCATGTACAGGCCGCCGATCTGTGACAGGTCGAACGGCGGCAACGTCGTGGTCACGGAGCGGAACGCGCCGCTCGCCGACAGCGCCGCGCCTAGCTGCTTTGCCGCAGCCTTGGCGTGAGTCGCGTTGTCGCTCGTCACGAGGAACACGGTCCGGTCGCCGAGCGTGGCCGCGAGCCTGTCGACCGCTTCTTCAGCGACCGGATCCGCCTCGGTGGCCGGCAACAGGGCGAGCAGATTGGTCTGCAGCGGCGACGGACCGGCGAAGCGCCACACGCAGTAAAGCGCGGCCGATAGGGCGAACACGAGCCACGCGGCACGCATGCCCCATGCCGGTTTCGAGCCTCGCACCTGTGCCGCGTCCATTAGGGCGCTCCGAAAAGCTGCTGCTCGGCAGACGTCAGATCAGTCACCGTGGCGGTATCCGAGAAGTCCAGCGTGGTGACGTCGCCGTTCGTGAGCGTGATGTGCAGGGTGCGCAAGTAGCTGCCGCCGCTCATCTGCAAGCCCTTGATTGCCTGGGCGAGCTGCGGCTGGTTCGGTGTGAGCTGCATGCGCCATTGCGCCGGCGTGCCGCTGGCTTGCACGTCGAATTGAGAATAGAGCGCCGAAAGATCGCCGCCGAGCATCGCGCGCATCATCCGCGATACCTCGGCGACGCCGCGCGCACCGTGGGGGCTCGCGCCTCCGACGCGCTGACCGGCTGCGTCGATTTCGCTCACGCCCGCATCGGTAATCAGATAGGTGGCCTGGTACGGTGTCTCGATGCGCCAGATGACGCCGCGTCCGCGCGCGAGCAGCAGCGATCCTGAACTGACGAGCGGTTGTTTTAGCGCGGCGCGTATTTGCGTTTGCGTGAAGTGTGCGCGAATGCCGCTCGCCCGTCCCAACTGGGCGGCGATCTGCGACACCAGCCCCGCGTTCTGCGCAGATCCGGATGCTTCAGCGGATGTGCGCACAGACGTGGACGCGGCATGCGCCGCTGGCGCGAGTGCCTGCAGCGCGACGCTTGCCGCAACCATGGCGATGCGCAGCTTCAGCCCGCCCATACGCGCTCCAGCTTCTCGAACACGACCGGCGGCGAGACGAACTGCAGTTCCTGGGTGGCCGCGCTTACGGCGACCTGGATCGTGTGGCCCTTGGTGAGCCGGGTGCCTGAGGCCTCATCCACGATTTCATAGCCGATCTTCAGGCGATTTTCGTATTCCAGCAGTTGTGCGCGCACTTCGAGCCGTTGGCCGTACACCGCGGGGCGCACATACTTCAAATGCGCCTCGACAACCGGCCACAGATAGCCCGATGCCTGCATCTCGCGATAGTCGTAGTCGAATGCCCGCAGCAGCGCCGCGCGGCCCACCTCGAAATACTTCAGGTAGTGGCCGTGCCAGCACACGTTCATCGCATCGACGTCGTGAAACGGCACCTCGACGGCCGCGCTGGCCGTCAGCACCTTGCGCGGGTCGCTCATTGCGTTTCCCCGCCGTGCTGCCCGAGCAGTTCGCAGGCCGCAATGCGCGCGGTCAGCGCGCGCAGGTCCGCTTCGAGCGCACGGTCTTCGTCGACGAACGGCGAGTCCGCGCTCACGCTTTGCATAAACGCCTGCAGGGGTGGCGGGAGGAACGTGGCGTCGTTGATGCGCATGCGCAGTCGCGCGGCTTGTACGGTGGCGAGGGTATGCGCAGCGGCAACCTGCTCCGTGAGCTCCAGCACGCGAAGGCAATCGCGTGCGGCGATCGTGCCCATGCTGACCTTGTCCTGATTGTGCGCTTCGGTGGAGCGCGAGAAGACGCTCGCAGGCATGGTTTGCTTGAGTGCCTCTGCCGTCCAGGCAGACGACGAAATTTGCACGGCCTTGAAGCCGTGATTGATCGGCGCACGCACCGAGGTGGCCCCGGAGAGATTGCGCGGCAGTCCGTTGTTGAACTTGTCGTCGACGAGGAGCGCCAGTTGGCGATCCATCAGATCGGCGAGATTGGCCACGGCGGTCTTCAACGCGTCCATCGCGAAGGCAATGTGGCCGCCATAGAAGTTGCCGCCGTGCAGCACGCGTTCGCCGTCCGGGTCGATCAGCGGATTGTCGTTGGCGCTGTTCAGCTCGTTCTCGATATCGCGCCGCATCCAGTCAAGCGCGTCGCACGCCACGCCGATCACGTGCGGTGCGCAACGGATCGAATAGCGGTCCTGCAGACGGTGGCCAGGGGTGTCGGCGCGTCCGGCGAGGTCAGCGCGAATCCACGCGGCGGCTTCGGCCTGGCCGGCGTGCGGCTTGGCTTCGAACAGCAACGGGTCGAAATGCGCGGCCCGGCCGTCGAGCGCGATGGTCGACAGGGCGGTAAGCCGTGCGGCCACGCGTGCGAGATGAGCGGCCCGCGCAAAGGCGAGACATGCGAGACCTGTCATCACCGCAGTGCCGTTCATCAGCGCCAGACCCTCTTTGGGCGCGAGCGTCAGCGGCGCATGCCCGAGCTCGGCCCAGACTTCCCGCGCCTCGCGCAACTCGCCGCGAAACAGCACGTCGCGCTCGCCCACCAGCGCCGCCGCGACATACGACAGCGGGGTGAGGTCGCCGCTCGCGCCCACCGATCCCTCGGCGGGAATCAGCGGCAGCACCTGATGGTTGATCAGATCCGCGACACGTTCGAGCAGCACGGGCCGCACGCCGGAATAGCCGTAGGCGAGCGAATTGAGCCGCGCGGCGATCACGGCCAGCGTCTCTGCGTTGTCGAGATGCCGGCCCATGCCGCAACCGTGATAGCGGGTGAGCTGAAGCGGCAGTGCTTCGACCAGTTCCATCGGCACGTCGACCACGCAGGCGTCGCCATAGCCGGTATTGACGCCGTAGACGGTGGCGCCCGCGGCGAGATGGCGGCGCAGAAAATCGGCGCCGCGGGCGATACGTGCTCGCCACGCCGGATCGGTGCTGAGAGCGACGGGTGTGCGTTGCCGTGCAATCGCCACCACCTCTTCGATCGTGAGCCGCCGGCCGCCTATTGTGATGGCATGGGTGCCGGCGCGCGCCGGCTGGCGCACGTCCTCAGTCAGATCACTTTCGGCCATCTACGCCTCCGCTGGGGCGCGCCCAGAAATCGAAAAAGTTGAACCATTGATAAGGCGCCTTGCGGCAATAGTGCTCAAGACGCGTTGCATACCGTTGCGCCCACGTCGAGATATGCCGCTCGCGTTCGCGGCGCGGCAATTCGATACGCTCGGCGAACGGCTCGAAATACAGCCGGTAGCTACCCTGCTCTTTCAGACAGAAGAACAGGTAGACGGGACACGCGAGGGCATGCGCAAGCACGTAGGGACCCTGAGCGAACGGCGCCTGCGCGCCCAGAAACTGCGCGCTGGTTGTTCTGCCCGATTCGTGCGCCGGCGTGCGGTCGCCCACGATCACCAGCAGCTCGCCGCGGGCGATGCGCTCCTGCATCATCATCGCGGTCTCTGGACCGAAGTCGTTGACTTCGAGCAGGTGTTGCGAGAAATCGCGGTTCGCCGACGCCAGTACGCTGTTGAAGCGGCGCGCATGCTCGGTGTAGACGACGGCGGTCACCTTCGCTTGCGCGCCCCTCACCGCAAGTGCCCGCGCCATTTCCAGGTTGCCCAGATGCGAGCCGATCACGAGTGCGCCGCGGCCGCTCGCGAGCAGGGCGTCAAGTGTGCCGGTATCGTGGAAGCAGACCTCGGCCGGTTCGACGTGACCCGACCAGGCCGTCAGCTTGTCGAAACCCGACTGCGCGAACGCGAGCATGTGCCGGTAGGCGGAGAGCCAGCCCGGACGCGGCGTGTCCCGCTGCGCCGAAGCTTGCCCGAGCTGCTCGAAGTAACGCCGCGAGGCATCGCGCGCAGGACGTCCCGTGAGCAGGAAATACGCGACGATCGGATGCAGCCACCACGAGGTGAGGCGCGGGCCGATTGTCTTGCAACCGAGTGCGAGCAGCGTCATGCCCAGGCGGCTGCCGCGCTCCGCCATACGCCACCAGGGCGCCCCGCCTTCGTTGGCGGAGCGGGCTGTGCGCCGTGGCGTCAGCTTGTGCAGCAGGAGCAACGGCAGCCGCAACAGCATCCCGGCGACGAGCCGCGTATGGGTGCGGCTGATGCGCACGTTGTCCCAAAGCACGTCGAAATGGGACACGCCATCGGCCGCGTAGGTGACGGGGGTGGGAATCGCGATGAACTCCACGCGACGCCAGTGCAGGCGCACGAGGATTTCGATGTCGAAGTCCATGCGCGTGCCCAGCTTTACCGTGTCGATCAGCGCGCAGGCGATCTCGAGCGGATAAAGACGGAAGCCGCACATCGAGTCTCGAATCGCGAACGAGAGCGTTTCGATCCAGACCCAGACGTGGGTCAGATAGCGCCCATAGAGTCTCGACTTCGGCACGCTTGCGTCGTAGACCGGGCTGCCGAGAATGACCGCGCGCGGATTGGCATGCGACGCGTCGAGAAAACGCGGCACGTCGGTGGCGTCGTGCTGGCCGTCGGCGTCGATCTGCAGGGCGTGCGTGTAGCCGGCCGCGCGTGCGGCGCGCAGACCGGCCATGACGGCGGCGCCCTTGCCGCCGTTGACCGGCAGGCGCAATAGCGTGAGCTGGTGCGCGTGTTGCTGCGCCAGCGCGGCGAGCACCTGCTGGGTTGCCTCGTCGCTGCCGTCGTCGACCACAAAAAGCGGCAGGCCGTGCACGGCCAGATTCGCCACGGTCGCCGTAATGGCGTCCTTGTGGTTGTAGATGGGGATGACGATGCAGGCGGCTTGACTCATGCCGCCTCCCGGTAGACGAGCACACCCGAGGCGCAGTCGCGCTCGCCGAGCCGGTAGGTGAACGGGATGCGCTGGCGTGACGCGTCGTGTGAGAAGGTCAGCTTGAGCAGTGCGCCCGGCGGCACAGGCGCCATGAACTTGAGCCGGTCGATCGACTCCAGCGTGCCCGCCGCGCCGACGTGAGCTGCGGCGAGCCGTATGGCCCAGTCGACCTGCACGACCCCCGGCAGGATGGGCAGACCGGGGAAATGGCCGGCAAAGTGGACGAGGGTGCGCGGCACGTGCAGCTCGTAGTAGAACTCGCTTCCCTGTTGCGCCTCGGCCAGCAATTCGAAACCGTCTGCCCGGACCTCGAAGCTTGCGGCCAGCGCAGCGGCCGGCAGCTTGCCGCGCGCATCGAACGGCAAGGCGAGGCGAAAGCGCCAGTGACGTGGCAGCACCACGAGGTCGAAATAGGCGGCGAGGTGGCGGCGCAGGATCTTCACGAGCGCGACACGGCCGTTGGCGCGCAACGCTTCGTTGCCGGCTTCGCTTAGCACCACGACTGCACCGGCCCGCTCGCGCGAGGCGCCCGCGAGTCGCGTCACCGCAACCTGGGCGACAAACGGATGCTGGGCGAGGCGGGTCTCGAGTTCCGCGAGCGACAGACGCTTGCCGTCGAGTTTGATCACCCGGTCGAGGCGGCCCAGCAGACGGAAGCGGCCGTCGCTGTCGAAGGCGGCTTCGTCGTCGGTGCGGTGCCAGTCGTCGTGGCCGAGATGCGGCGAGCGCACGCATAGCGCGCCGTCTTCGGCGCGCTGCACGAGGATGCCCGGCATGGCCCGCCATGCGTCCGACTCGTTCTGCCGGCGCCATGCGATGCCGCCGGTTTCGGTACTGCCGTACACCTCGATGGGCGCTGCGCCGAAACGCGCGGCGTATTGGCTGGCGGTTTCAGCCGCGAGCGGCCCGCCGGATGAGAAAAACGCGAGCGGCGCCGGCGAGAGCGTGGCGAAGCTGGGCAGCTCGGGCCAGCGCGACAGTTGCGCTGGCGTCGACACGACCACCGTCGCGCCGCACCGGTCGATGCTTGCCTGGATGGCCTGTGGGTCGGCGCTGACGTTACGCTCGAAAGCGCGTCCGGCCGCCAGTGGCCAGAACACGCGAAACAGGATTCCGTAGATATGGTGATGCGGCACGCTCGCGAGAATCGTTGCCTGGCCGAGCGCTTCTCCCCATTGCCTTTCGAGCGTGTGGACTTCAGCGTTGAACTGGGCGAGCGTCTTCTGCACCGGCTTGGGCGCGCCGCTGCTGCCGGACGTGAAGAGTGTCAGGCGCGCATCTGGATCGATGGCCCAGTTGCCGTGCGCAGCGTCTTGCGGTGCGGTATTGCGCTCGAGCGCAGCCAGATCCGCAGCGGTGAGCAGGCAGTCGTAGGCGCTCGACAGATCGGCAAGATAACCCGGCGTGGCATTCGCCGGAATCACCGGCTCCTTGCCAGACGCGAGCAGCGCGAACAGGGTGCAGGCGAAATCGAACGAATCGTCGAGGCACAACGCGTAGCGCTTCAAGGGCTGAGCCTGTAGTGCCGCGGCGAGGCGCAACGTGCGGGCGCGGAACCCGGCGAAGTCGAGCACGGCGCCGGCGTCGCGGCACACCGGCGTGTGGCCGGCGCGCGCCGCGGCCAGCAGGTCGTGTAACGCGATCATGAAGCCTCCGAACGGGCGGCTCTCGGCAGCATGATCAGATGGCGCCATGCAATCTCGCCTGCCAGCAGAACGCCGATCAGCGCATAGGCGAGCGCGCCGTTGTAGAGCGACCATGCGTCGCGGCGCCAGCACAGGGCGGTATAAACAGAGAACACGCTATTCAGCATGAAGAAGGCGCACCAGATCTGAGTGACACGGCGCGTGTAGCGCACCACTTGAGGACTCGGGTCGGGATTGCGGAGTCTGGCGAATTTCTCGACCATTGACGGGCCGCGCACGAGCGTAGCGCCGAACACCACCAGCAGTCCGAGATTGACGAGCGACGGGTAGAGCCGCAGCAGCAGTTCGCTGTTGGTCAACACAATCGCCACCGACGCGCAATTGAGCACCCCGGCGACGCACCAGTCGACCGACGTCAAACGGCGCAACGACTCGGCGACCGCGCCGGTGCCGGTCCAGCGCTGCAACCAGAGCAGAACGAACAGCATGCAGCCGATATAGCGCGGGGTGTCCCAGTGCCATGCGCACAAGATCACCAGGGGATAGGCAAGCTTCGTGGCGATACCCAGCAGACCACGCAATTTGCCACCGAGCTTGCTGCCGGCTTTGCCGCGCAGGCCGCTGCCAGTCGTTGCAGCCGCTGGCGCGGCATGGTCATCGCGAGGCGGGATGCCTTGCGCTGCCGTTCCGGGCGTCTCCTGTTCGCACGAGGGCACGGACAGCATCAGTCCTGAGCCGCAAGCAGCGACTCGATTGCGCTGATCACGTCGCCGACCGTGCGCACCTGCTTGAACTCTTCCGGTTTGATCCGGCGTCCGGTCATTTCCTGCAGCTTGATCGCAAGGTCGACGGCGTCGATGCTGTCCAGATCGAGTTCTTCGAACAGATGTGCTTGCGGCGTCACGCGTGCCGGCTCAATGGCAAAGTTCTCTTTGAAGATTGCGCGGATGCGCTCCAGAATTTCTGCCTCGGTCACGATTCACTCCCCTGTGCTTGCGGTTTCGCTGACCGCGGTTGCTGCTTCCCGCTGACTGGCAATCAGCGCTGCGAGGCTGCTGACGCAGCGGAAATGGTCGCGCATGCGTGTGTCATCCGCGGCGATGGTCAGTTGATACTGTTTGCGCAGCACGATGCCGATCTCCAGCGCGTCGATCGAATCCAGTCCGACGCCGTCGGTCTCGAAGAGCGGCGCATCGTCGTCGATATCGGCGGGAGTCAGGTGTTCCAGATCGAATGCTTCGATCAGGAGCTGCTTAATCTCAAGTTTTAAAGAATCCATATTCGAACAGGTGCTGGGTGATGTGCTTCTCGATAGCGCTCGTCACGCTGCGTGCCGCGAGGGCCGGTGGGACATCGTCAATGGCGAGCCGTTCGATGCCCACAGGATCGAGCGCGTTGACACTGATGCGGAATGGACGCGCCGGTACGTGGTACCAGCGCATCTCCTTGGTGAAGGCCGGCGGATCGCAATTCATCAGGACCGGGACAATCGGCGCCCCCGCGTTCAGCGCGATATAGGCAAAGCCGCGCGAGAACGCGTGCAGGCGGTTCGGCGCGGGACTGCGCGAGCCCTCGGGGAAAATGATGATGGTGTTGCCCGCCGCGAGCTGGCGCGAACAGTCTTCGACGAACTGGACCGGGTCCGCGTTGCTCACATAGCCCGCGGCCCGCACGATACCCCAGAAGCAGGGGTTGCCCCAGTGTGCGTTTTTCACGACGCAGCAGGCCGACGGCACCATGGCGAGCAGCACCATGACGTCAAGATAGGTGGGATGATTGGCCACGACAATGGCCGGCCCGCTTGCGCGCAGGCGGGCCACGCCTGCAACGTCGAGTTCCATCACGCCGGTCCACTGCAGCGCTGCAACCAGCGCGCGAAAGAACCAGTGAATCACAGCGGTGATCGCGCGTTGGCGTGAGGCGGCATGCGGCCAAAGGCTCGCGAGCGGATAGGCGAGGATCGAGAAGAGCAGTCCGCAGATGCCGAACACGACGAAGCTCATGCCCGTGGCGAACAGCCGCCAGCCGTAGTCAAGCCGCGCGGTCATGCCATCTCCATTGCCAGTTGGCGCCGGCGCTTTGCCACGTTGCGGCCCGGCGCGAGTCGAGGCAGTGCGCGATTGCCTCGCTTTGCGTGGCGAAGCGCGCGCTCGCGGTGGCCCCGCCGGCTTTATCGGCTTCATCGGGTCCGCAGAGGGTGCATTCCAGTTGCCCCTGGGCTGCATCTGCGTCGAGCAGGATGGCGAGCGCACCTTCCTGCACTTCATCCTCGACGCTGCCGTACAAGGCATCGGCCGGTTCGTCGGCATAAACCAGCAGAACCGGCGGCGAGGGCTGCGTTATGTATTGCGCATAAGCTTCGAGCAATGCGTAGCCGAGTGTTTCGGCACCGGCCGAGATCGCCGTGGCGGGCGAGCGGTCGCTTCGCGCAATGCCGAAGATTCCGGACATGGCATTGAGTACCGAAAGACTGAAGGCGTTCGGCGAAACCGGTTCGGCTGCCGTGATGGCGCGCAAGATGTCGGTGGTGCGCCGCAGTTCCCCGTGCCGCGATGCGAATACCATGCGCACGGCTTCCTTGCCGTCCGCGCAGTCGTACGCGACCTTGAGCGCGACCCGCGACAGGGAGCTCAGGCGCCGGCGCACCATTGGCTCAATAAAACCTGCGTCGGGCATGGGCGCGGAGGTAGCGGACCAGAATGACCAGTGGGCAACCGGCATGGTCCAGTGCAAATCGGGCATCACGGTATTCTTATATTGAGGACTGCAGCAGTTTCAGATCCCCGCCGAAGCGAAATGTCAAAGCTTGTTAAGACTTATCTCGCTACGGATCCTGATAATGTGCAGAGGAAGGTCAAGTTGTTTTCGGTTATGTGCGTTAACGGCATGCCGCGCAAATTATATAGGCCCAGGAATGGAAATAATCCGAGGAGCCTGTCGGTAGTGACGAAATTTAACGTGCATGGCTAACCAAATCGCTCTCGCAGCAATGTCGTCTTATATTTTTATTCTTCTGTGAAAGATTTTCGTAATGTAATGAAGCGCAGCCCCTGGTGTCTGGCGGCTTCAAACACACGCGGCAATGCGCAGAGGAGCACGGGTTGGCCGTTCGCCGTGGTGGCGGCATTACCATCGTGCACGAGCAAAATGTCACGAGGCGACAGATTGTGAAGCAAACGTTGTCGTACTCGCTCCGGATCCGGTTCACGCGTGTCGAACCCGCGTTTCGTCCAGGACACCAGCCGCAGATCGTGCTTCTGCAGCACGGGTTCCAGCAGCACATTGCGTAGTCCGGCCGGTGCGCGAAAGAACGTTGGCCGTTCGCCGGTGAGCTCGATCAAGGTTCGCTGCGCCGTATCCACTTCTTTGGCCAACGCGCCCGGAGTTTTAACTGAAAACGTGTGCCGGTGCGTGTACGAATGGTTTTCGATGGTGTGGCCGCGCGCCACGATCTCGCGGGTGAGCGACGGATAACGGCGGGCGCGCTCTCCGATGCAGAAAAAAGTGGCGCGAATCGCGTATTGATCGAGCAGATCGAGCACTCGTGGCGTGACCTCGGGGTCCGGGCCGTCGTCGATTGTCAGCGCGATGCAGTTGGCGTTGCCGGCGACCGCCGGTAAATGGGTCCAGTTGGGCCCGAGCAGCGACGAGCGCGGCCACAATCCCGCCAGCGTGACCGCAGCATGGTTGATGGCTGTGCCGGTGAGCCACCACGGCCATGTGGACGGCGCAATCGCGCAACCGGCCAGCGCGGCCGCATGCCATGCGGTGGTGAGTTTTAGCGCGATGGGGTGGCCCGTGACGGGCCAGCGACGCTCAGGCGTCACTTCCAGTCCGAGTGGCGCCCGCGTGATGGGCTCGGTCATCCTGCTTCTTCTACACTTAAATAAACGGCCTGTTGCGTGCAACGGCTTTCAACGCCGCGCTTCATGCTGATGAAGCGGGAAGATTGCGATTGTGCCGCATTCGCGAAAGACTCGAAGTTTATTGCATCGACGCGGATTGGTGTAGGGTTAAATAAAGGGTGAGAGGATTCGGGATAGTGAGGACTTCCAGGATCTCAAAGCATGATTTCTATCCGCCGGCTTTGTCCGGCGGGCGGGTGCGACGCGGGGGACCAGATCTCATCGAGAGCGGGCCTCACCAGATCGAGCTCGGTCGACACCCCTGTCGTGCGGTGAAAGCGCGCCTTGTTGAGGGCTTGTGCCTCGACGATATCCTGATCCTGCCGGGCCACATGACGCAAAAAGGGCCATGCGATCATCCGTACCGCCCACTGCGGCGCCCAGCGGTTTTCGACGTGGAAGGTGCCGTGCACCTGAGTCAGCGTCTCACCGATCGGGCTGAAATGAAGCGTGAAATAGAGCGCACTGCCGTTCTGATAACGGTATTCGAGTTGCGCCGTACCCGCCGCGGCAGCCGCGAAATGCGCGCGCTCCAGCTCACGCGGCGACTCGAACAAGCGGTACAACCAGCCGCTTTGCTGCGGCTGTCCGCGATAGTCGACCTGTAGCAGGCCCGCCGAGCGCGTGAGCGTCGCGCTGACGACCCGGCGATCAGCGTCACCGCGTACCAGCCCCGGATGCACGAAATGCGTATGCAGCGGATCGAGGAAATTCTCCAGCGCATCGGCCGCGTGGGCCTTCCACGTTGTGCTCCAGGTGAAGCGGCGGCTTCCCTGCGGCAACCTGCGCACAAACTCGGGCAGCCCGTGCGAATCCGCGCTGCTCGTGGCGTCGAGTTTGACCCAGACGAGCCCGTCATGCTCCATCACCGGGACCGAGGCGACCCGCACCAGTGGCTTGCACGATGAGGGTGCCAGTCCGGGTATCGCGGTACAGCGTCCATCGGCACTGAAGGTCCAGCCGTGATAGCCGCATTGCAGCCCTGCCGGCGTGACGCGCCCTGCCGACAACGGCGCATGCCGGTGCGGGCAACAATCGTCGAGCGCGAGCAGTTCGCCCGACTGCATGCGCGCCAGCACCAGCGGCCGGTCGAACAGCGTGACGGCCAACGGTTTCGACTTCAGCCGCCGCGACGATGCGACCACAAACCAGCTTCGATACAGCGTCGGGTTCCATGGGTTCATAGCTGAAAGCGCCTCATGATCGGTACGCCGAGCCGGGTTGTCAGCATCTGCAGGCCGCGTAGCGTGCGGCGTGTCGCCGCCGGCAAATGGCGGCTAAGCACTGCACTGTATTCGATCGCCGGCTCGCCACCCCGCAGCCGCTTGAAGTGCGCTGCGCCCGCGCTCAGATTGAGAACGGCCTCGCGTTCGAGCGTCGTCTTGAGCACATGCGCCATCAGCAGACGATACAGGCCTGCGGCAGACGGCCAGCTCGTGTCGTAGCCGACAATCGGTGCGCTTAGCAGCATGCCCTGCCCGAACATGCCGACTACCGCGCGCAGTTCCCCGCTGTCGTCCCTGAAGCCGAAGAATTCAAGCAGCCCCGCGTGATGCCACGCTTTCAGAAACGCGGCCGTATAGCTCGGGTTCAGCCGCGAATACTTCTCCAGATAGAGTTGCGCGTAAAGCGTTTCGCTCTGGGCAAAATCGGCGTCGCTGAAGTCGTCGTGGCCGACCGGCGTCAATGGTGTGGTGCGCAGCAGGTGCAGATCGCGGCGCAGATTCTGATGCCGGACTCCGCTCTGCTTCATATTGCGGAACAGGTACACCTGGCGCGTGGGGATCAGGTCGAAGCCGGCCGCTTGCAATTCCCGCAACCAGTCGGCATGTTGCACGGGATTGAGCGAGCGGAACCACACCGCATGGCGCGGCCAGCGCGCCTCAGACGCCGCCGCGAGCGCGGCAAAGTCGATGCCGTCGGCGGCGGGGTACAGGTTCGTGCTGACCAGCCAGTTGTTCAACGATACCGCGTTGTCCAGCTCGGCGCGGCGCAGCCAGCGATCGGCGAGGCCGATCACGCCGCCAAGCGGCGCCGCAAGCATGTGCGGCGCGACGCGGCGGGTCTCTTCGAGCGCATAGCGGCTATAGGTCGTCAGTGGCGAGCAAACCCATGCGTTGTCCGGCACGTTGCCGTTGACGGTGACCGGCAGGCTCAGGCCGCCGGTATCGAGCGTTTCCACTTGAGCGTCGATGTTCGAGACGAAACCGCGCGTGGCGACGCCGGCATGCAGCGCGGCGAAGGCCGCGGCCTTGCCGGCGAAACAGGCGTGCGGCACGTACAGGCATTCGCTCATGGTTCGGGCAGCTCCTCGCCGTCCCACTCGATATCCTGCGTCGCCGCCTCGCGCATATTGCAGCGCTGCGCGAGCGCCAGCCGCGCATACGACGCCAGATCGCGCAGCGCGCCGCCGATCGGGCCGCGATCACCTGGTGTGCCGATCACGTCGGCGGCGCGGCGGTAGTCGCGCAGCCACCCGCCGAGTTCGCCGCGCCGCAGCCCGCCGATCAGGCCTGCACTCAGCATCACCGCGCCAATCATGCGTGGTGTGCCCAAGGGCGGCTCGATGGGGGCTGTTATTTCGCTGCTGAGGGTGCCGTCGAGCGCTGCGGGCAGCGGGGCGTCGAGCGCAAACAGATGGCAGCCGCTGGTCGCGCGGGGATTGCATTCGAGCACGCTCACGCGCCCGTCGGCCTGCTGGATCCAGTCGAACGACAACTGCCCGGTGAAGTCGAGCTTGCGCGCGAAGTTTTCGACGAAGCGGCGAATGGCCTCGATGCGCACCGCTTCGAAATAGAAACTCGAACTCGTCGACATTCTCCAGCGCGGCCAATACACGCTATGCGCGACCAGCCGGCCGCGGTCCGCCACGCTGTACGAGCAGAATTCACGGCCTTCCGCGAAAGCCTGCACGACCCAATGACCGAGCGGCGCGAGCGCCGGTGCGTCCGCCGGGATGCCGTGGCGATAGAGCCGTACATGCACGCCGAAGCGGGAGTACTCCGGCTTCAGCACGACCGGTCTGCCACCTGCCCAGGCGCGGGCTTCGTCAAGCGACGCGACCCGCGCCGAATCCGGCACCTCGGCGCCGCAGCCGCGAGCCAGCGCAAGAAAGCGCCACTTGCTGTGCACGTCGCGCATCTTGCCGAAGTCTTCGGCTAGGACGCGCACGTGGGCCGGCAAGCGGTCGCGGTACCGCGAGACAAAGAAAACCTCCTCGCAGGTCGGCACGATCAGGTCGATGCCGTGCGCCAGCGAGGCGCGCCGCAAATCGTCCACGAAGCCGGCCGGCGCGTGACGCGGCGACGCGACCCGCAGCGTCGCAGTGACCGCATGCGAGGCGCCGCTGATCTGGCAAGGGATGCTGTCGGCCACCCACACCTTCCAGCCCTGATGCGCGAAACGGCGCGCGTGGTCGAGTGCGGACGGCGCGCGGCCACCGAGTATCAGGACGTTACACGTCATGGCGCCGCCCGGCGCTGCTGCGCGGCAGAGAACCCGGGAAGCCGGCCGGAACGAGTGTGAGTCGCCGCATCTCAGTAGACCATGACCATGCCGCCGATCGTCAGGCCCGCACCGGAGCCGATCAACATGATGGGATCGCCGCGCTGCACGCGGCCGTCCGCAATTGCGTGATGCAAGGCGGACGGCAGCGACGCAGCGACCTGGTTGCCGTAGCTCGCGAGGATATCGACTGTGCGGGCCGCTTCGACATGCAGCCGCCTGGCGAGGTGATCGAGCGCGAGACGGCTCGCCTGATGCGGCACGATGAGGCGCAGTTGGTCGAGCGTGAGCGCCGCGCTGTCGAGCAGGCCGTTGACGAAGCGCGGCAACTCGCGCGAGGCTGCCTTGAAGAGGCGCGGACCGTCCATGTGGAACAGCGACAGCGGATCGATACTGGTGCTCAGCCGCAGAGGATGATAGCGCGAGCCGCCGGCCTTGATCTGGCAATACGCGGCGCCCTCGGGATAGGTTTCGATGCGCGAGGCCAGGATCGACGACGCTTCGCCGGGCGCGCTTTTGCGGATCACCGCGGCCGCGGCGCCGTCGCCGAAAATCGCCGATTCGCCAAGCGTCGACCAGTCCAGCGAAAAGGTGGCGATATCGGCGGAGACGATCATGACGTTGCGGTAGCGCCCGCCTTCGACCAGATAGCTGAGCGTGTCGAGCCCTACCAGAAACGACAGGCAGCTTGCGCCGACATCGAACGCGGCAATCCGCCTGGCCTCGCCGCCGAGTTCTGCGAGAACCATCGCCGCGTTGTAGGGCAGCGCCTGATCCATGGTGGCCGACGCGCAGACCAGGCAGTCGATGTCGCTCCAGCGCAGCCCGGCATTGGCGAGTGCCGCTTCGCATGCCTGCACGGCCAGCATGGCCGCGTTTTCATGGACGGTGCGATGCCGCGTGCGCACGCCGTAGCGCTTGAATACGGTCCCCACCGGCAGGCCGAAGCGCCGGTCTATTTCATCGCTCGTCAACACCTGTTCAGGCACGGCGACGCCCGTTCCGCAGATGCGGACACTGCGCCCGTGGTTCGTCATATTGCTTCCTCTGCATAGCGGGCCGTGCTTTCCAGCGCCTGCAGCAGCAGGGCTTTGTTCACGGTGAGAAATACCTCACGGCCTTCCTTGCTGGCTTCCAGCAGGCCCGCCGACTGCAGCACGCGAACGTGATGCAGCACGGCGGTCCGGCTGAGCGGGAGCGCGTCCGCGATCTGCTTGATCGTCAGCCGTTCGCCTGGCTCGAAGAACAGCAGGATGCGCTGCCGGTAGCTATCGCCCAGCGCCGAGAAAACGGCGGCGAATTGCGCCCAGTCCGCAGGAATGTCGTTGGCATATTCGTTTCGCATATCTATAAATCTAGATATGTAGTTATTTTAAGTCAAGCTTTTATCAACCGGCAAGGTGCTGATGGATAGCCTTTGATCAGAACGGTCTCGTTATTCAAGACGCATGAGCGACGCTCGCGTTGCCATCCAGTACGGTTGTCGTCTTAAAAACAATACAGTTTGGTTGCGCGATGTCTGGCTGTGTAGGGAGTCCGCCTGGCCGCGCCGATAAAGTCAGCGGGTCTTCAGGGCGCCTGCGCGCCGGTCCCATCCAGAACCCGAGGTAATGAAATGAATGCAGTGAACGAGCAAGCGAACCTGTCGGTGCAGCAACTGGGCCATTTCATCGGCGGCGCGGCTGCCGCGCCCACCAGCGGCCGCTTCAAGGACGTGTTCAATCCCGCCACCGGCAAGGTGACCGGCTCGGTCGCGCTCGCCTCGGTCGCGGAAGTCGACGCGGCGGTCCAGGCGGCCAAGGCGGCTTTTCCCGCATGGAGCGAGACCGCGCCCATCAAGCGCGCACGCATTCTGTTCAAGTTCAAGGAGTTGCTCAACCGGCACCACGACGAACTGGCGCTGCTGATTACGCGTGAACACGGCAAGGTGTTCTCGGATGCGCAAGGCGAAGTGGTGCGCGGCATTGAAGTGGTCGAATTCGCTTGCGGCATTCCGAACCTGTTGAAGACCGACTTCACCGACCAGATCGGCGGCGGCATCGACAACTGGAACCTGCGCCAGGCGCTCGGCGTGGTCGCCGGCATCACGCCGTTCAACTTCCCGGTGATGGTGCCGATGTGGATGTTCCCGGTCGCGCTCGCGTGCGGCAACACGTTCGTGCTGAAGCCGTCGGAGCGCGACCCGTCGGCGTCGCTGCGCATTGCTGAACTGCTGAAGGAAGCGGGCCTGCCCGATGGCGTGTTCAATGTGGTCAACGGCGACAAGGTCGCGGTCGACGCGCTGATCGATCACCCGGATGTCGCGGCGCTGTCGTTTGTCGGCTCCACGCCGATTGCCGAATACATCTACACCGAAGCATCGAAGCGCGGCAAGCGCGTGCAGGCCTTGGGCGGCGCGAAGAACCACCTCGTCGTGATGCCCGATGCCGATCTCGACCAGGCTGTCGATGCGTTGATCGGTGCGGCCTACGGTTCGGCCGGCGAGCGCTGCATGGCGATTTCGGTGGCGGTGGCGGTGGGCAACGTGGGCGACCGCCTGATCGAAAAGCTGGTGCCGCGCGTGAAGTCGCTCATCATCAAGAACGGCGAAAACGCCGACGCCGAGATGGGTCCGCTGGTGACGGCCGAACATAAGGCCAAGGTGGCCGGCTATATCGCGTCGGGCGAGGCGGAAGGCGCGACGCTGGTCGTCGATGGCCGCGCGCATCCGGTCGCGAGTGAAGAAGGTTTCTTTATCGGCGGCACGCTGTTCGATCAGGTCGGCACGCAGATGAAGATCTACAAGGAAGAGATCTTCGGGCCGGTACTCGCCGTCGTGCGCGTGCCGGACTTCGCGAGCGCGGTCGAACTGATCAACGCGCACGAATTCGGCAATGGGGTGTCGCTGTTCACTTCAGATGGCGGTGTGGCGCGCGCCTTCGGCCGGCAGATCCAGGTGGGCATGGTGGGCATCAATGTGCCGATTCCGGTGCCGATGGCGTGGCATTCGTTTGGCGGCTGGAAGCGTTCGCTGTTCGGCGATCACCATGCTTATGGCGAAGAAGGGGTGCGCTTCTACACGCGCTACAAGAGCATCATGCAGCGCTGGCCCGACAGCATCGCCAAGGGCGCGGAGTTCACCATGCCGGTGGCGAAGTAAGGGCGTTGCCAGGCAGCGTGGCTTCCCGGTTGCCGCGCTGCGTGAACTGAATAAAGGCGGCCAAAGGTCTTACTTCGGCTTACTTACGGCAACAAGACGTAGAGGCGCCAAATGCCTCCAACGACCCCTATATGTTCCTGTAGTGCGCAAACCGAGGTTGATTCCGCGGTTTGCGCGCACGCTTGCGGCAAACCTTTGTCTGGATTGTAACGGCGCTGTTAAACACGATCCTTCGTGGATTGATATGTTGCGGGCATTGCGGTTGATAGGGACCGAATCGACGGTCCCGTGCTCGCAACACCTCACGAAGGAGAAGCGCATGAGAAAGTTAGCGATAGTGGCGGCCCTGGCGGCGCTGACGGCTACCCTGAGCGGTTGCTGGTGGGGACCGGGCCCAGGTTGGGGTGGCCCTGGTGGCGGTGGCCCTGGCGGCCCCGGCGGTGGCGGTCCGGGCGGTCCTGGCGGAGATGGGCCACACGGCTCGATCACGGTTCCCGCTCAGGTGGCTCAGGTGGCTCAGGGCTGAGCCGTGGCGATGGACCGAGCGGGTGCGGTACGCAGCCGCTGTCCGCGTCGAGCTTAAGCCAGCACACGCAAAAACGCCTGCCATGCCATGGCGGGCGTTTTTGCATACAGACGGCGCATGTCACACGTTGCCGCGATTGCCGCCGTGTGCAGCCGGAAACGTCAGCGATACGGCAAAGCCGCCAGCGGGCGCATTTTCCGCGTCAAACGTCCCGCCGTTATATCGCACCAGCCGCCGGACGATTGCGAGTCCCAGCCCGCAGTGAGCGTCGCCGCCGCGCGCCTGGTCGAGCCGTACGAAAGGCTGCAAGGCCCGCTCCAGTTGTCCGGCGGGAATGCCGTTGCCGTGATCGCGCACGCTCAATGTGTATTGCTCGTTGCGCCGGTAAGTCGAGATTTCCACCGGCGGCTCGCCATAGGTCAGCGCGTTCTCGATCAGGTTGGCGAGAATCCGGTCGAGGTCTACCAAAGGCAGGCTGAAACCGTCGCCGGCTTGCAGATCCACCCGCATCAGCGCATCGTCCGCGAGACTCTCGCCATAGTGCCGGCGGCAATGGGCATCGACGCCGGCACGCGGCGAGGTATCGGCCGTCTCACGCGCGAAATCGAGGAACTGGGTGACGATGCGCGACAGCGACTCGGCATCGCGCAGAAAGCCACTGCGGTTCGATTCGTCGGGCAGCAGATCGGCGCGCACCTGCATCCGTGTGATCGGGGCGCGCAGGTCGTGTGCCACACCGGCCAGCATCACTGCGCGTTCCTGTTCAGCCCGCACGAGGTCATGCACCATCTGGTTGAAGTCGCCGATCAGTTCCTTGACTTCACGCGGCCCGCCCGGCCGCACCACTGGCACCCGGTGACCGACGCGGAATTCGCGTGCGGCGAGCGCGAGCCTGTGCAACGGCCGCTGCAGATACCACGCGCCCAGTAGCGCAATGATCACGGCGAGTGCGAGCATCAGCGCCGACGCGCTCACGAAGCGGCGCCCCGGCAACACCGCGTTTTGCAGTTTCAGCCAGTCCGGATTGTCTGCATATCGCACCCACACGGTGCCGTTGCTGCTGTCGAACACCACCTGGCTGCCTGGCGGCAGCTTGTTGCGCAGATCCCGGTCGAACGGACCGAATGTGTTCGTGCAAGGCGCAGGGCAACCTTCTTCGATTGCCTTGCTCGCCGGCACGTAGGAGAGTCCAAGCGTCTGGGCGACATGCGATGCAGCGGGCCGTCCGTCCTGTTCGGCCTGTACGGCGAGCATGACGGCATTTTCCAGATGGGTGGTCTCCAACTGGCCGCGTTCGAGATCCACGAGGAACAACAGGGTGAGGTGGACCAGCACGATCAGCCCCACGGTCATCAGGGCAAGCCGGCCAAACAGCGTGTTAAACGGGTTTTTCATCGTCGCTATCGCCAGGCACGAACATGTAGCCTACGCCGCGCAACGTCTGAATGCGGCGCGGGTTGGCCGGGTCGTCTTCGAGCAGGCGGCGCAGACGCCACACCGGCACGTCGATGCCGCGTTCGGTCACTTCTGAATAAGGGCCATGCAGCAGGTCCACCAGCTTTGTGCGCGAAAGCGCTTCCATTGGGTGCTGCACGAACACTTCGAGCAATGCGTATTCGCTGCCGGTCAGCTTGAGCGGCTCGTCGTCGCGCAACAGCGTGCGCGAGGCGAAGTCGAGCCGGAAGCGTCCAAAGCGGAACGCCTCGCGCCGTTCAACCGGCACGGGTGACTGAGCTTGCGCGTGACGGCGCAGCACGGCGTGAATGCGCGCGAGCAATTCCTGCGGCATGAACGGCTTGCCGAGATAGTCGTCGGCACCGAGCTCCAGGCCGATCACGCGATCCACGCCATCGGCGCGTGCCGTCAGCATGATCACGGGGATGGTGTCGCCGCTCAGGCGCAGTTGGGTGAGCGCGGTGAGCCCGTCGACACCCGGCATCATCAGATCGAGCACCACGATCGAGGGCCGCTCGCGTTCGAGCCGGCGCGCAAGATGGTTCGCGTCGTGCAGCACCGAAAACGCGATGTCGCGTTGCTGGAAAAAGGTTCTCAGCAGGTCGCGCAGGTCGGCGTCGTCGTCGACCAGCAGGACATGAATGGGCGTGTCGGACATGGTTGGACCCGAGGAGATGGGGCCGGGTAAGGCCGTAAAGGCAGCGCGTGTGGAAATTGGGGCGGCTGCCGGTAAGGATGGAGATTCCACGAAGCCAGGTTGCACGCGCCTCGTACAACGAAATATAGCGAAATTGACTGCCGCGCCGGTTGCGGGTTCTTAACGATGCTTACGGTTTATTACGCGCTCGCCGCCGCAGCGGGCTGAGCGCGTTGTGTTACGGAGCGTAATCGAGCCCTAAGCCATCGTAATCGACCGCTTATTAAGCTGGGTCATCCATTGCCGCCGGGCATGGCTTTGCGTGGTTTCTGTCGCCCCTTCATCGTTCTTCCCGCGCTTTTGAGACCCGCATGCGCCAATGCATGCCAGGCGGCTCTTTGTCGAATTCAGCCGAAGGATGCCCTGAGCATGACAAGAGTCCATATTTTGCCGGCGCTGCCCTCGCGCGCGATGGCAGTCAGTCCGCTTGCCCTCGCGGTAGTCGCCGCCGCATTTGCCCTCGCGGGCTGCGGCCGCCAGGGGCCGCAGATGCCGCCCCAAATGACCCCGGAAGTCGGTGTCGAGATTGTCGCGCCGCATCCGGTGGTTTCCAGTACCGAACTCTCCGGCAGGCTCTCCGCCATCCGCGTGGCCGATGTCAGGCCGCAAGTGGAGGGCATTGTGACCAGGCGCCTCTTCACGGAAGGTTCGCTGGTCGCAGCCGGCAGCGTGCTGTACCAGATCGATCCGGCCAGCTATCAGGCCTCCTACGACCAGGCCGTTGGCACGCTCGCAAAAGCGGTGGCCACGGCCGCCGCCGCGCAGACCAAAGCCTCGCGCTACACCGAGTTGTCGAAGATCCAGGGCGTCAGCAAGCAGGACTATGACGACGCGATCTCGTCGCTGCAGGAAGCCCAGGCGGACGTGGTGGCTGATCGCGCCGCATTGAAGACCGCCGCGATCAACCTCGGCTATACGAAGGTGGTCGCACCTATCGCCGGGCGCATCGGCAAATCCAGCGTCACCGAAGGCGCCCTGGTCACGGCGGAGCAGACCACCGCGCTCGCCACGGTGCAGGCCACGCAAGAGATGTACCTCGACGTCACCCGTTCGTCGGTGGACTGGCTGCGCCTGCAAAAGGAGTTCGCGAACGGCCAGTTGCAGCAGGCCGGCAAGGACGGGGCGGTGGTCCATCTGGTGATGGAAGACGGCACGGCTTATCCGCAGACCGGCAAGCTGTTGTTCTCGGATATCACCGTTGATGCCACTACTGGCTCGGTCACCTTGCGTTGCGTGTTCCCAAATCCCGACGGCGTGTTGCTGCCCGGCATGTTTGTGCGCGCACGGCTTGAAGAAGGTGTGAACCAGCAGGCGATCACGGTGCCGCAACTGGCGGTCTCGCGAGCGTCCGACGGCTCGGCCAGCGTGCTGACGGTCGACGCAGCCAACAAGGTGGTGCAGACGGCGGTTACCGCCGACACCGCTCACGACGCCGACTGGATCGTCACCCGCGGGCTGAAGGCCGGCGACCGGGTGATCGTCGCAGGCTCGCAGAAGGCGCGCGTTGGCGCCCTTGTGACGCCGGTGGAGAGTCCCGCCACCGCCGCAGCGCCCACCGCCCCGGACACGGCCCTGGACACCGCGGCGACCGCTGCCCGGCAGGCCGCGCCCACGACAACCGGTAGCTAAAGCGAGACTCTCATGGCTGGATTTTTTATCAATCGACCGATTCTCGCGTGGGTGATCGCCATCGTCATCATGATGATCGGCGCGGCATCCATGACGACTCTGCCGGTCGAGCAATATCCGAGCGTGGCGCCGGTTTCGGTACAGATCACGGCGACCTATCCGGGGGCCTCTGCCGAAACCGTCGCGACCACGGTCACCCAGGTGATCGAGCAGAAGCTGAGCGGCATCGATCACCTGCTCTATATGTCCTCCACGAGCAGTTCGTCCGGACAGGCCACCATCACACTGACGTTCCAGCAGGGCACCAACGCGGACATTGCCCAGGTGCAGGTGCAGAACAAGGTGGAGCAGGCCACCTCTTCGTTGCCGCAGACCGTGCAGGATCAAGGCGTGCAGGTCGCGAAGGCGGCCAACTCGTTTTTGATGATCGTATCGCTGTCGTCGAGCGACGGCAGCATCAGTTCCATCGATCTCGGCAACATCATCGCCACGCAGATTGAAGATCCGCTGACGCAGATCGACGGCGTCGGCGACGTGACGCTATTTGGTGCGCAGCACGCGATGCGCATCTGGCTAGATCCGGTGAAGCTGCAAGCGGTCGGCTTGACGACCAGCGACGTGACGACCGCCATCACCAACCAGAACGTCCAGCTCTCAGTTGGAG
Source organism: Burkholderia sp. 4M9327F10 (assembly GCF_005503145.1). Classification (GTDB taxonomy): domain Bacteria; phylum Pseudomonadota; class Gammaproteobacteria; order Burkholderiales; family Burkholderiaceae; genus Paraburkholderia. The sequence continues at coordinate 46,000 of NZ_SCNV01000048.1, forward strand.
AGATTGGCGGCGCGCCGTCCACCCGGGCTCAGGCGATCAACGCAACCATCTCGTCCTCAAGCCTGCTCACGACCCCTGCGCAGTTCGGCGCCATTCTCTTGCGCGTGAACAGCGACGGCTCGAAAGTGCTGCTCAAGGACGTGGCGCGCGTCGAGGTGGGCGGCGATGACTACAGTACGGACTCGCGTCTGAACGGCAAACCGGCCGCGTCGCTCGCCATCAAGCTTGCGAGCGGTGCGAACGCGATGAATGTCGCCAAGGCCGTGCGCGCGAAGCTGACCGAACTGGGCGCACAACTGCCGTCCAGCGTGGTGGTGGACTACCCGTACGACACGACGCCCTTCGTGCGCATCTCGATAGAAGAGGTCTTCAAGACGCTGATCGAAGCGGTGATGCTGGTGTTCGTCGTGATGTACGTGTTTTTGCAGAACTTGCGGGCGACGCTGATTCCGACCATCGTTGTTCCGGTTGCGCTGCTGGGCACGTTTGCGGTGATGTCGGTGGTGGGCTTTTCGATCAACGTGCTCTCGATGTTCGGACTCGTGCTCGCTATCGGCCTGCTGGTCGACGACGCGATCGTCGTGGTGGAGAACGTCGAGCGCCTGATTGCCGAAGAAGGATTGTCGCCGCTCGAAGCCACGCGCAAGGCGATGAAGCAGATCACCGGGGCGCTCGTCGGCATTACCACGGTGCTGGTCGCGGTCTTCATCCCGATGGCGTTCTTCTCCGGCTCGACCGGCGCGATCTACCGTCAGTTCTCCATTACGATCGTGGCGGCCATGCTGCTGTCGGTGTTTCTCGCGTTGACGCTCACGCCCGCACTATGCGCGACTCTGCTCAAGCGTTCGGACGTCGAGCATCACGAGAAGCGCGGTCCGCTGGGGTGGTTCAACCGTATGCTGGCGCGCGGCACGCATCGCTACGGCGCGGCGGTGACCGGTGTGATCGGCAAGCCCCTGCGTTATATGGTGATTTATGGGCTGATCGTGGGCGTAGTGGCGTTGCTCTTCATGAAGCTGCCTTCGTCGTATCTGCCGGACGAGGACCAGGGCATCATCATCACGTCGATTTCGGCGCCGGTCGGCACGCCGGCGGCGGCCACACTGGAAACCGTCAAGCAGGTGGAGGCTTATTACCTCGGGCTGCCGCAGGTGGACAAGATCATCTCCATCACGGGCTTTAGTTTCAACGGCTCAGGACAGAACAATGCGCTCGCTTTTGTCAGGCTGAAGGACTGGAGCGCGCGACGAGGCGAGGCGAATTCTGCGGCGGCGATTATCCAGCGCGCCAACATGCACTTTGCTGCTACCCGCAATGCGCAGATTTTCGCGCTCAATCCGCCGGCTATCCAGGAGCTCGGTACGCAGAGCGGGCTCGACTTCGAACTGGAAGATCGTGCGGGGCAGGGTCACGACAAGCTGATGGCCGCGCGTCAGCAACTGATTGCGCTGGCGTCGAGCGATAGCACGCTGTCTGGCATGCGCCCAGGCGGTCTCGAGGATACGCCGCAGTTCCAGGTGAATATTGACCGCGAAAAGGCGAGTGCGCTCGGTCTTTCGATTGCCGATGTCAACGACACCTTGCAGACGGCATTCGGTTCGACCTACGTGAATAACTACGTCGATACGGGGAGAATCCAGAAGGTCTACGTCCAGGCCGATGCGCCGTACCGGATGATGCCGGCCGACATCGGACGGTGGTATGTGAGGTCGAGCAGTTCGAGCGCATCTAGCAGTTCCGGCAGTTCCAGCAGCTCCAGCAGTTCAAGCAGTTCCAGCGACTCCAGCAGCACGACGACCACCACCAGTTACGACGGCGAGATGGTGCCGTTCTCGGCTTTTGCCACCGGCAAGTGGAGCTTCGGGCCACCTCAGATAGAACGCTTCAACCGCACGCTGGCCATGGAAATCACCGCGCAGACCGGCCCGCACGCGAGCACCGGCCAGGCGATGGACGCCGTCGACGCGCTTGTGAAGAAGCTGCCCAGCGGCTTCGGCATCGACTGGACCGGACAGTCCTATCAGGAGCGCATGGCCGGCTCACAGGCGATTTACCTGTACGCAATTTCGGTGATCGTGGTGTTCCTGTGCCTCGCCGGCCTGTACGAAAGCTGGTCCATTCCGATTGCCGTCATCCTGGTCGTGCCGCTCGGCGTGCTGGGCGCGCTGCTCGGCGCGGATGTGCGCGGTCTCTCGGACGATATCTATTTCAAGGTCGGCCTGCTCGCGACCATCGGACTCTCCACCAAGAATGCCATCCTGATCGTCGAATTCGCCAAGGACCTGCAGGCGCAGGGCCGCAGCCTGATCGATGCGACGCTCGAAGCCGCACGCCTGCGCTTGCGGCCAATCCTGATGACCTCGCTCGCCTTTGTATTCGGCGTACTGCCGCTCGTTATCAGCACGGGCGCGGGCTCGGCGAGCAGGCATGCGATCGGCACCGGTGTGATGGGCGGCATGATCGCCGCGACCTTTCTCGCGATCTTTTTCGTGCCGGTGTTTTTCGTCGTCGTGCGCCGCTTGTTCGGCGAGCACGGCCACGCCCCGCAAAACGAAGGTGCAGCATGATGAAGCTCAAACTGACCGCCTGTGTGGCGCTTGCGATGGCCGCACTCGCGGGTTGTACGCTCGATCCACATTACGAACGGCCGGCCGCGCCGGTTCCGTCCTCCTATCCGCAAGGTGACGCGTACCGGAGTACGATGGCAGCCCAGACGGCCACAGCCGAAGCGCCGCTTGCCACCGACACCGACTGGTATCAGTTTTTCCGCGATCCGCGCCTGCAGCGCCTGATCCAGATCGCGCTCGACAATAACCGCGATTTGCGAGTGGCGGCGCTGGACGTGGCGGAGTACGAGGCGCAATACCGGATCACGCGCGCCGAGCTGGCGCCTACCGTCAATGCGAGCGGCAGCTTCACGCGTGAACGCGTCGAAGGCGTTACCACAGGCGACAATGAACTGAACGTGGGCACAACGTCGTGGGAGATCGATTTCTTCGGCCGCCTGAGGAGCCTCAAACGCCAGGCGCTGGAGAACTATCTTTCTACCGATGCATCGCGCCAGAGCACCCGGATCAGCCTGATCGCGACGGTGGCGACGGACTACCTGACGTGGCTATCCGACGAACGGCTCCTGAAGGTGACCCAGGACACCGTGACAGCGGATCAGGCCACGTACGACGTGACCCGGCGCATCGAGGAACTGGGCAATTCGACCCTGCTCGACGTGCGGGAGGCGGAGAACTCGCTGGCGAGCGCGAAAGCAAGCCTCGCGTCATACCGGCGAGCCGTGGAGCAGGATCGCAACAACCTCGTTGCGGCGCTCGGCGCGCCGCTTCCGGATGACCTGCCCCCCGAGCCCAAGCTGGACGACGCGTTCGACGACGGCGCGCTGTTCGCAGACATCGGCGCAGGCGTGCCGTCCATGTTGCTTGCGCGCCGCCCCGATATCGTGGAGGCCGAGCATGCGTTGAAGGCCGCCAATGCGAATATCGGCGCCGCGCGGGCCGCGTTTTTCCCGAAGATCGAACTGACGGCGACCGCCGGTGCATCGAGTTCGACGCTTTCCAGTCTGTTCAAGGCAGGCAGCGGCGCATGGACTTTCGCGCCGAGCATCTCAATGCCGATCTTCGACTACGGCAGCAACAAGGCCTCGCTCGATGTCGCGAAGATCGAAAAGCAGATCGAAGTCGCGGACTACGAGAGCACCATTCAGACTGCGTTCAAGGAAGTGGCCAATGCGCTGACGGCGCGTGCGACGTATGTGGACCAGGTGCAGGCGGACCGCGAGTATGTTGCTTCGGCCCAGAGCTACTACGTGCTGGCCCAGGCGCGTTACAAGGCGGGTACGGACAGTTTCCTCACGTTCCTCGATGCGCAACGCACGCTCTACACCGCGCAGCAGCAGCTTGCGTCGGATAGTTTGTCGCGACAGAGCAATCTCGTCACCTTGTACAAAGTGCTAGGGGGCGGCTGGAACAATGCGCGTACGGATGAAAGCACTGCCGCGCAGGATTGATGACCCGGGAGCGCGCGGCTCGCACATGCATGTGAGCTGACGCGCCCCGAGGTCTTGAGTCCCACCTCGTGGGCTACTAGTCCCGCACGTACGTCACGATCTCCACCCGGCGGTCAGGCTGAAGGCATCGCACCAGGTCCGCGTTATCCATATTGCCGCATTGGGTGACCGGGTCCTGGCTGCCAAGTCCGTCGGCGCGGATCTTCTGCGCCGGCACGCCCTGCTGGACCAGGACCGCTTTAACTGCCTCGGCACGCCTTCTGGAGAGATCCAGGTTATAGGCGTCGGAACCGAGCCGGTCGGTGTAGCCGCGTACTTCCACGTGACCAAACGGGCTGCCGCGCAGCCGCGCCGCGATCTGTGCGAGGTCCGACAGACCCGCGGGGCGAATGTCGCTTACGTCGCCACGGTCGAACGGAAACAAGGCGTCCGCCGACAGACGTTCGACGCGCGGAGGCGGCGGCGGTTCGGGCGCGGGTTGCACCGCTGCCGGATACACGCCATAGGCGAGCGTTGGTTGAGCGACCCACACGCCGGAAATCCACACATAGCGGCCATGCTCCCATTGCCAATAGCCGTGGTGCCACATATGCCCGGGGCGCGGCGGCGGAACGTACTCGTGAACCGGCCCAGGAGCCGGCACGAGTACGACCTGTGCGAACGCGGCAGGTGCTGTCGCAGCGAGTACGGTTGCCGCGACCAACGTACGCACCAGCGTGCGTGAGTGTGAGATCCGTTTGCGGAATGCGAGCGCGCGGTTTTTGACCGATTGTGATTGTAGGGACGTCATCGGGACAACTCCGGATTATTGTGGGGCGCCACGGATGAATCTGGCACATGCGCATTCTAGGAAGGGCGCATATGACAAGCTCTCTCGGTTTGTAACGAGACGTGTGCGGCGTTACGTATTCTCCGGTGAGGGCCGTTGGCTGGGCGTGAATGAATTGCAAACGATGGTTAAACGGGGCGACAGCGAGGTGTGAGAAGCGGCGTTTCGGGAGGCGCAAGCGAGTGGCAGCGCGGCGATTGTGAAACAAAACCGCACTATGTTTCGGCCTGATGTGGACGGGTAAAGGTGAGGATATTCGGGAGGATCAACCGGCATCGGCACATCCAGCTGGAATGTGCCGCTCCGGCTGGATCGTATGGCGTCAGCTAATTGAAGGCATGCCTGGGAATGCTGATTAGCCGTGGCTGCACGCAAAGGTGAGACTATTCGGGAATCGCGCATGGTGACGAAGAGGTGCGGTGTCTAACTCGCTTTGTTTTCACCTTTTGTTGCGCAGCGGTGAGGGGCGCGTTGCTCAGGCTTATCACCTTTGCAATGCAGTAGAAGCGCGTTTGCCAATGTGTGCGGCGAAGCGCTGCATACGCTTGATGCCTCTTTAACAATCGCTGGTGCATCAATCACTTGGATTGTTTGCTAGAAAGTTATTCACAGCCTTATCAAGCAAAGCTGTGGATAAATCCATCCCGCGCGGGCTATGCCATATCGCGATAACGCACGATAGGATCAATCCGATTTGATGCAAACGTTGTAGCGCCGCACCTTTTGCGAATTTTGACATTTCCCCGGTTCGATATCCGCTAGTTTACGGTCCGTTAGCAATCCGTAATACGAAGCAAAAAGAATGAACCGGAAAACATACAGGCTGGTGTACAGCCGACTGAGAGGCATGCTTGTAGCCGTCGAAGAGAGCGCCACGGCAGCGGGCAAGGAAGCGGGGCAGACCACGGTACGCAGCGAAAAATCACAGGGTGTAATTTTTTCATCATGCGCCGCGCTATTCACACTGAGCACGCAGAGACAGATCACGCTGGCCGCGCTCGCGCTCCTTGGCGCGTTGCCTTCATTGGCGGGTGCACAGATCGTTCCGGGCGGCGCGCACGCCCCCGGCGTCGTCCAGACACAGAACGGGCTGGATCAGGTGAACATCAACCGGCCCTCGGGCGCGGGTGTCTCGATGAACACGTACGGCCAGTTCGATGTTCAGCAGAAAGGCGCGATCCTGAACAACTCGCCCGCCATCGTGCAGACGCAGCAGGCGGGCATGATAAACGGCAATCCGAACTTCGGCCCCGGCCAGTCGGCGCGCGTTATCGTCAACCAGGTCAACAGCAGCGCGGCAAGCCAGATCAACGGGCATCTGGAGGTTGCGGGCCAGCGCGCGGAGGTTGTCATCGCGAACGGCAGCGGGATTTCCGTCAATGGCGGCGGCTTCATTAACACGTCGCGCGCGATCCTGACCACCGGCACACCGAACTTCGCAGCGGACGGCTCGCTCTCGGGTTTCAACGTGACCGGCGGCAACATCAGCATCCAGGGCACGGGACTCAATGCAGGCGACACCGACCAGGTTGACCTGCTTTCGCGCGCCGTACAGGCGAACGCCGCAATCTATGCGAAGAACCTGAATGTCGTGACCGGTGCAAACAGCATCGGCCATGACACACTCAATGCAACGCCGATTGCGGGTGATGGCCCGGCGCCGGGCGTCTCCATCGACGTGAGCCAGCTTGGTGGCATGTACGCCAATCGTATCGTGCTCGTAGGCACGGAACAGGGTGTGGGCGTGTCTAACAGAGGCGTGCTGGCCGCCCAGTCGGGTGACCTGACACTGACCACACAGGGCACGCTCATCCTGGCCGGACAGACTAACGCGAGCGGTAACGTTGCGTTGTCCGCGCGCGATGGCATCGACAACAGCGGCACGACCTACGCGCAGCAGAATGTCATTGCGAACACACCTGGCGCGTTCACGAATAGCGGTGTGCTCGCGGCGCAGCAGAATGCGAGTGTCAATGCCGGCAGTGTGACATCGACCGGCACGCTCGGTGCGGGCGTGAACGTCGACGGCAGTCTCGCGCAATCCGGCGATCTGTCGGTGACGGCCGACGGCACACTGACTGCGACCGGACGCAATGCGGCGGGCGGAAACGCCGCCGTATCCGGGTCGACGGTTGGTCTGGCCGGCAGCAGCACGTCGGCCTACGGCTCGCTGGCGCTTGTTGCCAGCAGCGGCGACCTGAATCTCTCGGGCGCAACCGCGACGGCAGGCGGCGCGCTGGACGCGCACGCCTCCGGGACGCTCATCAACGACGCTGGCGCTCTGTCCTCAGGCGGTGCGCAGACCGTGACTGCGGGGGCGCTGTCCAATCGCAATGGGCAGATCGTCTCGGGCAGTACGCTCAACGTCGCGGTAACCAGTGACTTGTCGAACGAGGGCGGCACGCTGCAGGCCGCGGGTGCGCTTTCCGTCAATGCCGCTTCACTCGACAACTCGGGTGGCCATGTCGCAGCGCTCGGTGCGGATGGCCTGACGCTGAACACGGTCGGCCTCCTGAACAACGGTGCGAGCGGTACCGGGGTTGGCACCATCGGCGGCAACGGCAATGTGACCGTGCAGGCGGGGCAAATTGCAAACGCGGGTTCAATCGCGGCTGTGCAGTCGCTGATTGCCAGCGCGGCGCAGACCCTTTTCAACAGCGGCACGCTGGCGGCGAACGGTAACGTCACCTTGTCCGCAGGTTCAACGTTGACGAACGCGAACACCATCGCGGCTGGTCGTCTGGTGACGCTCACTGCAGCGGCGTTCGACAACAGCCGCGGCAATATTGGCGCTGACCAGCTCGCACTGCATGCGACGAACCTTGTTAATCAGAGCGGCAGCATCACGCAGACCGGCACGGGTGCGACGATTGTCGATGTGACCGGCACGTTCGACAACACGGGCGGCATGCTCCAGACCAGCAGCGAGAACCTCGCGCTCGGCCCTGCTGCACTAGTTAACGACGGCGGCACGATTGCCAGCTCCGGCACCGGCATGCTGTCGGTCAATGCGGGCAAGCTTTCAAACAACGGCGGCACGATTGCGACGAATGGCGCGCTCGATGTCCGGTCGGGCGCCGCGTCGAACCGGGGCGGCACGCTGGCCGCACAGACAGGCGCGGCGCTCCGGATTGCCTCACTGGACAACAGCGCGGGCGGCTATGTGGGTGCACAGACCGTTTCGGTGACTGACACGGGTGCGCTGAACAATGCAGGCGGCACGATCCAGGCGGACGATACGCTCTCGGTCTCCGCGCAATCGGTTGCCAACGATGGCGGCTCCATCGCCAACGGCGGCACCGGCGCGACGACGCTCAGCGCCAGCGGTGCGGTCACGAACACGGGTAACGGCCTGATTGGCGGTAACGGCGCCGTGTCGGTATCGGGCGGCAGCATCGGTAACGCCGGCGGCACGATCACGGCGGGCGGGGCAGCCACGGTGCAGTCCGCCAGCACGCTCGACAACCGGGCGGGTTTGATTCAGGGCAACGGGAACGTCTTGGTGTCGGCACAAGGCGCCATTGACAACACAGGCGGGCAGATCGAGGCGGATGGCATGGGTGCAGCGCTGGCCGTCTCGGGCGCATCGCTGGACAACACGAACGGCCGGATCGCCGACACGGGATCGGGTGCGACGACTGTCAGCGCGGCTACCGTCACGAACAGCAACACAGGTGGCGTCGCTGGCGCAGGCACTATTGGCGGCAATGGTGACGTGACCGTGAATGCGGGTACGCTGTCGAACACGAACGGCGCGCAACTCGTGTCGGGCCATGACCTCGCGCTGAATATCGCCCAGCTTGCAGACAACACCAACGCAACGCTTTCGGGTGCCAACAACGTCACGCTCAACGGTCCGAACGCTGGCGTCATCAATGCGGGCGGCTCGATTCACGGCAACGGTGCGATGGTGCTGAATGCGGTCTCGCTCGACAACACGTCGGGACGGATCGGTAACGATGCAGGTAGCGGAGGCTCGGTATCCGTCAATGCCGGCACGCTTGCGAACCAGAACGGCGCGATCGGCAGCGACCAGAACCTGAGCGTCACGACGGACCAGCTTTCCGGCGACGGCCGGATCGTTGCAGGTAACGATGGCGCGGTCACCATCAACGGAGACTACACGCTCACGGGCGCCAACCAGATTCAGGCCAACAACAACCTGACGTTCACTGCGGCGGGCACCTTCACGAATCAGGGCACGCTTGGCGCGGTGAACGCGCTGACGGTGAACGCAGCGAACGTGGATAACCAGGCCGGTGCGGATCTGAACTCGTCAGACACAACGGTCAATGCCGCGAACGCGATCACCAATGAAGGCCGTATTGAGGGCGATCTGGTGACGACGCATAGCGCGTCGCTGATCAACACGGCTACGATTGTCGGCAATGTGGTCACGCTGAACGCTGGTTCAATCGCCAACACGGGTCCAGCGGCGGCTATCGCAGCCGCCTCTGCGGTGAACCTGTATTCGCCCGGCGACATCTCGAACACGGGTGGCGCGAATATCTTCAGTCTTGGTGACATTAACATTGCCGCAGACGCAACGCGCGATGCTAACGGTGTACTCGCTAAGCGCGGCAACTCGGTCACCAATGACCAATCCACCATCGAGGCAGACGGCAATATCGAGGTCGCCACACAGACGCTGACGAACACGCGCCCCGCGCCTACGGTCGAGACCGTGACAACCGGTGTCGATACGGTTCACCAGACCAAGCGCAGCAAGTACATACCCTGCACGACAACCGGTCCAGATTCGCATACATCCTGCACGCAATCGGTATGGGACAACGGCTATATCGCACCGGTCAACGCGACCTTTTCCGGTTCAGATGTCGTGTCGCAGACTTCCGGTCCGAGCGCTACCGATAACATGCTGGTGGTGAACGTCAATGGCCAGCCGCAGACGATCTGGTACAACACGCTGACCACCAACGCTGACGGCACGATCACGATTAGCTATTGGGACGGCTACGACCCGAACGTCAACTACGACCCCGCCACCGAATATGCATCGCGTAACGATGCCCACAAGGGTTACCAGCGCGTCGAGATCGCACGCGACACGACCACCACCACGCAGCAGGACCAGGTAACCGGACCGCAGGCGCAGCAAGCGCAGATCATGGCAGGCGGCAACCTGGTGCTTGCCAACGTTGGCACGCTGAACAACGCGTACAGCGCGATCGGCGCAGGCGGCTCCATGCAGATCGGCAGTGCCGATGCCGGCGGCGATGTGGCGAGCGGCAACTACGGCGGCACGCTCGTCAACAATACTGGCCAGACGCTCTACCAGTACCAGAAGCAGGACATCGTTTCGACCTATGCATGGAACGAGAACATTTCGCGCGATGTCGGCACGGTGGTTGAACCGTCGATTGTCCTGTCTCCGGTTGCGATTGGCGGCACGGGTGGCACGATCATCGCGAACAAGGCGGTGCAGATCAACGCAACCGATATCAACAACACGAATGTGGTGGCGGCAAACTCCGCGACTGGTGCGACGGGCGGCACGCTTGGCGCGAATGGTGCGGTTGGTGGCATCACCGGCGGCGGGGCACAAACCGTCAACCTCGCAACCGGTCAGACTCAGACCGTTAACGCGCCGCAGTCCATCGCGGGGCCGGGTGGCGCGCTCAGCATTACCCTGCCGCCAGGCGGCCTGTACACGCTCAACACGGCGCCCGGCGCGTCGTATCTGATCGTCACCGATCCGCGGCTGACCAGCTACGCGAGCTTCATTTCAAGCGACTACATGCTGGGGGCACTCGGACTCGACCCATCGAAGACCATCAAGCGGCTCGGCGATGGAGTGTATGAAGAGCAGATGGTGCGCAACCAGATCACGCAACTGACGGGCCGTGTCTATCTGCAGGGCTACACGAGCAACGAGGATGAGTATCGCGCGCTGATGGATAACGGCGTGAACGTCGCGAGGGAATTCAATCTCGAACCGGGCATGGCGCTGACTGCTGCGCAGATGGATGCGCTTACCAGCGATATCGTGTGGCTGGTCCGCCAGAGCGTCACGCTGCCGGATGGCAGCACGCAGCAGGTGCTGGCTCCTGTCGTCTATCTGGCTCATACCCATGCGAACGATTTGCAGCCAACCGGTGCGCTGATTGCCGCGGACGATGTGGAAATTCACGCCACAGGCAGTGCGATCAACTCGGGTGTCATCAAGGGTGGTACGCAGACCGTGGTCAGCGCGACCAATATCCTGAACCGGGGCGGCTCGATTGGCAGCAGCACGGATAGCGGCACGACCGTGGTTTCGGCGAGCAATGACGTGGTGAACGCCTCGGGGCGGATCACGGGCAACCGGGTAGCTGTGCTTGCCGGTCATGACGTCGTGAATACGACGCTGGTGGATGCGATTGGCGTCAGCTCGGCAGCGGGTAACAGCAAGGTCAGCCAGACGCTGCTGGGTGCGCAGGGCACGATTGCGTCGACGGGGGATCTGCTTGTGGCAGCAGGCAATGACCTGGCTGTACACGGTGCGAGCATTGCTGCGGGCGGTAACGCGCAGATTGCTGCGGGTCATGACATCACCGTGGACGCCGTGCAGTCGAACACATCGCAGTCGGTCACGAAGAATGCCGGCCATCATTGGGAGGCGTCCAGCACGATCAACGAGACTGGCGCAATCACGGCTGGCGGCAGTCTTGCGATGCAGAGCGGCAACGATACGACGCTCAAGGGGGCGACCGTTAGCGCGGGCGGCGACATGGCGGTTGTGGCGGGCGGCAACCTGACGGCGACGACTGTCACCAACACCGCGACATACAGCAATGTCGCGACCGACGATAAGACGCGCAAGCAGGTGGACCGTGGCTATGACGAACAGGCGGTGGGGACGAATGTTAGTGCGGGTGGGAATGCAATGCTTGCGGCCTTGAGCGCGGACTCCGCCAAGGGCGACGTCACGCTTACGGGTTCGTCGCTGGCCGCAGGCAACGGTGCGGCAACCGTAGCAGGCACAGGCAATGTGACCATCAACGAAGGTCGTGAAGAGCACGATTCCTACTTGGCTACCGAATCGAAGCGTGGCAGCTTCGTGCATGGCTCGACCACCGACACGATGCAGAACACGCAGGCAAACATCGGCGTGGGCAGCACCGTGTCCGGCGATACGGTCACGGTGAGCGCAGGCAAGGACCTGAACGTCAAAGGCTCCAGCATTGCGGGTACGAATGACGTGAATCTGGCCGCAGCGGGCAACGTGAACATCACGACGTCGCAGGATACGCAGAGCACATCGAGCTACTACCAGAAGCACGAGTCCGGCTTCGGCACAGGTGGCGGGATCGGTATTTCGGTAGGCAGCAAGACGCAAACCGACACGGCCAGCACCACTCAGGTCACGAACACCGGTAGCACGATCGGCTCGCTAAATGGCAGTCTGAACATCACTGCAGGCAAGGATTTGCATGTGACGGGCAGCGATCTGATCGCCGCGCAGAATGTCACGGGCACGGGCGCGAATGTCACGATCGACTCGGCCGTCGATACGATGCACCACGACGAGATGCACGAGGTTAAACAAAGCGGCTTTACGCTCGCGATCAAGGCGCCGGTGATTGACGCGGTGTCCAATACGGTTGACCAGGCGCACACGGCGCGCCGCGGCCAGGACGATCGCGCGGCCGCGCTGCACGGCATGGCGGCGGCGAGCGGTGCAATTGATGCGGTGGGCGCTGCAGATGCTGCATTGGGCGAGCTTGCCAACGGACAGACGCCATCGGCAAAGATCGAACTCAGTTATGGCAGCAGCCATAGCAAGACCACCTACACCGAGGACAGTACGACCCATCGCGGGTCAAACGTCGCGGCCGGTGGCACGGCTGCGTTTGCCGCAACCGGTGATGGCATGCCGGGAAGCGGCAACCTGACGATCGCAGGTTCGAATGTGAACGCGAATGACGTAATCCTCGCGGCAAGGAACCAGGTCAATCTCGTGAACACCACTGACACCGATTCGACACGCAGCACGAACGAATCGGGCAGCGCGAGCGTGGGCATCTCGTATGGCACGCAGGGCTTCGGTGTCGATGCGTCGATGTCGAAGGCGCACGGCAACGGCAACAGCGATGCCGCCGTGCAGAACAATACGCATGTGACGGCAGCGAATACTGCGACGATCATTTCAGGCGGCGACACCAACATCATCGGCTCGAACGTCAACGGCCGTCAGGTGAACGCCGATGTTGGCGGCAACCTGAACATCGCTAGCGTGCAGGACACGATGTCGAGCAACGCCCATCAGGAGAGCACGGGCGGGGGCTTTGCGATCAGCCAGGGCGGTGGCAGCGCGAGCTTCAGTCATACCAACGCGAACGCAAACGGCAGCTATGCGGGTGTGAACGAACAGGCCGGCATCCAGGCGGGCGACGGCGGCTTTAATGTCAGCGTCAAGGGCAACACCGACCTCAAGGGTGCGGTGATTGCGAGCGATGCGGATGCATCAAAGAACAACCTGTCCACCGGGACGCTGACCTTTAGCGATATCCAGAACCAGTCGAGCTACGACGCGCATTCGGGCGGATTCAGCGCGGGTGTGACGACGGGTGACGGCGGTGCGAACTACAGCACCCATAGCAATACGTCAGGCAAGAATACGGGCGGCGGTGCGCCGATGTTGAGCCAGAACGACAGCGGTAGCGACAGCGCGACGACGCGTAGCGGAATCAGCGCGGGCACGATCAGTGTCACCGATGTAGCCGCCCAAACGCAGGATATTGCAAGCCTGAACCGGGATACGTCGAACACGAACGGCACGGTTGCCAGATTGCCGGACGTGAATAATCTGCTGGATCGCCAGGCCGACATGATGGCGGCGGCGAGTGTGGCGGGCGAGGCGGTGTCGCGGCGCATTGGTGATTTTGCGGATGCGCAGGCCAAGGCCACAGGCGATCCGGCGTGGGCGGAAGGTGGCGCGTATCGGGCGGAAATGCAGGCTGCAGGCGCTGCGCTTGTGACCGGCCTTGCTGGCGGAAACGCGCTCGGTGGTGCTGCGGGTGCGGGAATCGCTTCAATTGCGGCCGGCAGGCTGAACGAATTGAGCGGGGCTATCGCTGGATCGAATCCGACTGGCAACCCGGATATGAATACGGCGCTTGGCAACATCGTGGCGAATGTGATTGCGACTGGCGCCGGTGCAGCGGTTGGCGGGGATGCGGGTGGGTTCTCGGGGTACAACGTGGATCGGTTTAATCGGCAGTTGCATCCGGATGAAAAGCAGGCCATTGCGAAGCAGGCCAATGGAGACAGCGCGGAAGAGAAAAAGCTGACGCAGGCGGCTTGCTACGTGGTGAAATGCTGGGCCGAGTATCCCCAGGGGAGCGACCAGTACAACTCGAATTATGTGAGCCAGCTTGAAGCGTCACAACTCGGGCCAGAGTTGCAATGGGTGAGCAACCAGAAGGAAGCCGGATTGTTCGACTACACGCCGACGCAGAAGATCGCGGACATGGTGCAGAGCGATCCGTTGGGTACGGCGAAGGACGCGGCCAAGGTGGTTCTTGGCGGAGTCACCACGAAAACTGGCGTGGGACTCTGCACATCGGGCCTTGGATGCGCGGCAGGTGTTCCGATTGCTGCATTCGGTGCTAGCGATATGGCAGAAGGCGCTGACGGACTGTACAACCGATACAACGGCATCAGCGCACCAGCGGCGAATCCGTTGAGATATGGGTTCAATCTGCTTAGTCCGACGTGGGGTGATACGGCATATGATGGATTGAACCTTATGGCAGCGGCTATGGCGTTGAGAGCCCCTGTTTCGCTTAAGATGGGTACGGCAGACGGCCTGAATCGCTCTGGTTCAATGTTTGACGTCACCGTGCCGCGCATCAACAACAATACGCTCATACCATTCATTGGGCAGGCTGCGCCTTATGGTACGACCCAAGCGATTCTGCTTTTTGGGATTGGCACAAAGGGAGTAACTGTCATCAACGACGTTCGAAATGCTGGTGATAAGAAATGAACTGGAAAAGACTCTATGCGACGTCGCAGATCTGTTTAATGGTATGTGTGGTATCCACGTTCAGCGCAGGTTTCTGGTCGTTTCTCGTCGCAGGGCTCTGCCGGATAGTATTCAAGCTGGGGGACAACGCATCAATGCTGCTGATTGGTCTCCCGGCATTCGTTGTTCTATTTCCGATATTTGTAAAACACTTGCCGAAGCCTTTGCGCAAAGCCGGCATGTTGAGTGACGATCCTGCAACGTTTGGCCCATGGATCAAGGACTAACATGGTCCAAAAAATCAAACTGTCGGTGGATCGCTATAACTGGCAACTGCATCCTGACAAATGCGCGATGGCGAAGCCGGACGCAAAAATCGTTGTGTGGCACCTTGGTATCAGCGAACAGAACGAGACATCTGGTGCAGCGGGTGGTGTCCAAAGAAATGAGTGCGCACTTTCGGATGGGTACCGCTATCGGTTCATACGAGTTCATGCACTGAGAGTTGGCAGTTTCACACATAGGCTGATTCACAGCCGAACGCGTCACTAACACAAGCCAAAGATCGTATAGAAGCTAATTTATTCTAATTAATTAGTAATGCGAATAAATTGAGCTAATCAAGTGAAACAAATGCCGCCAAACGCCCCCAAAACCCGAGCCAAACAATGAGCACCGCCGTAACCAGAATCACAACCATCCCCGATGCAACAAAATACCGCCGCGACATTGACGGTCTGCGCGCCGTCGCCGTTCTAGCAGTTGTTATCTTCCACGCCTTCCCATCCCTGCTTCGCGGTGGCTTTATCGGCGTCGACATCTTCTTCGTGATCTCAGGCTTCCTCATCACGAACATTCTGCTTGCCGAACTGGAAACGGACGAATTTAGTATAGGAAAGTTCTACATCCGTCGAATCAGGCGCATTTTCCCGAGCCTCGTGACGGTGCTCATCGCGGTCTACGCGCTTGGCTGGTACTCCCTGTTCAAAGACGAGTACAAGCAGCTCGGCAAACACATATTGGCCGGGTCGGGTTTCGTTGCGAACCTGGCGTTCTGGAACGAAGCCGGATACTTTGACGTGGCGGCGCAGACCAAACCGCTCCTCCATCTGTGGTCGCTCGGCGTTGAAGAGCAGTTCTACATAATCTGGCCGTTAGTGCTTGCGGTAGTGCACAGGCGTCGCGCCAATCTATTGGGGGCCATCGTAGCAGGTGCGGTGATTTCGTTTGGCGTAAACGTCGCGCTGATATCGCATCATCCGGCGGCGGCGTTCTTTTCACCAATCAGCCGCTTTTGGGAGCTGCTTGCGGGAGCACTGCTCGCGTGGTCGAGCCAGACGCAACTTGCAGTTGATGGGCCTCACGAGAACTGGAAGTCTGTTGCCGGGCTGGTGCTTTGCGTGGCTGCGATGTTCGGGCTGAACAGCAGCATGGATTTTCCAGGATGGTGGGCGCTGTTACCAGTCGTTGGCACCGCGTTGCTGATCTCGGGTCGCAACACGGCGTTCAACACTCAAGTGCTCGGTTGCCCGCCTCTTGTCTGGATTGGAAAAATCAGTTATCCGCTTTATCTGTGGCACTGGCCGCTGCTCTCTTTCGCCACAATCCTTGCGGGCGATACGCCAGAGCCACATGTACGCATCGGAGCGATTGCATTATCGGTTGTGCTTGCATGGCTGACCTGTGCCACCATCGAAAATCCTGTTCGATTCGGCAAGCCGCACTGGTCCAAGGTTGTCGTTCCGTGTGTCCTCCTCGCGGCGATCGCTTACGTCGGTGGCATGACGTACGTACGGGACGGGCTAGTGTTCCGCAAAGGCTATAGCTCAACTGCGGACGTAAATACCGCTACGCTTGGTGCGGGACACGAGTTCACCAGGCCCGAATGCGGTGTTCCGAAGACCAGTCAGCATCTATTCGACTTTTGTGCAGAAGACCGGCGGGAAAAGCCGCGTGCGGTCGTATGGGGCGACAGCAAAGCGGATTCGCTGTATTGGGGGCTCGTTCGTGCCTCGAACGCTGACCAACGTTGGACGCTCGTTGCACGTGCGAGTTGTGCACCTTTGACCGGCGTGGCGCAGTTCAACCCTGCGGTAAAGGACGATCCTGAGGTCTGCGAAAGTGCAGACCGTCTTGCGCTTGAAGCGATCCTCGGCAATAGAGACTTGAAGCTCGTGGTGCTAGGGATAGCAGCACGTGACCTGATTGATCCGCGCTTTGTCGACAGTGCGGCGAAGACCGCAGACCCGGACGGAGCATTCAATGGGCTAGGCCGCTCAATCACGGCCCTTCAGCGAGCTGGAAAGCGGGTCGTTCTTGTGATCGACAACCCAACCTTGCCCGATCCTCGAGGATGCATGGATCGTCGACTGTCGGGCTTTGCGGCGGTGCGTGCCTTGCTCTCGTTGCACAAGACCGGCGTGGAGTCGGACCATTGCACGATCGCCTATAACGCACACCTTGCCGCTACCGCAAAGTATCGCGCGATTGTTTCAAAGCTCCAGGCCGCATATTCCGATCTGCTTGTTTTCGACCCCACGCCAATCCTTTGTGACGTCTCCAAGGGCACATGTCCGATCGCGAGGAACGGGAAGTATCTCTATAGCTACGGGGACCACATATCCGATACGGCAAACGGCCTGATTGCCGCACAGCTTCTCGCGCAACTCAACAACAGTGAATCTCATGCATTACAGAAGTAAAAAACTGAACAGTGCAACGCACCCAGGCGTTCGCGGCGTATTGGGCAATAAAAATAGCAAATACATCATCTCGCAGTTGCTATGGTGCCTGTTCGGCGTGATGTCGATGTTCCCTGCGAAGGCGGTCGAAATTACTCCGCCCGACATTGCCGCCGCCGCACGCGCCAACGCCGAGCAGAACCAGCAAGTCCAGCAGCAACGCGACGCACAACGACGCGAAGCCGACCTGCAGGCGCCCGCCGTACGCTCAGCCATCGCCACATTCGACGGCTATCCGCTGCTGCCAGCCGAAACGCCATGCTTCCGCATCAGCACATTCGCGCTCGACGTCCCCACGACACTCCCCAATACCGTGCGCAGCAAGGGAGCTTCGGCCTTACCCTTGGACCCGTTCGCATTTGCGCGCGAATGGCTCGACCACTACAAAGGGCAATGCGTCGGCAAGACCGGCATTGACACGCTGACAAAGGGGCTGCAGCAGGCGATCCTGAGTCGCGGCTACGTGACCACGCGCGTGCTCGTCCCGCAGCAGGACCTGTCCGGTTGCACGCTGGCATTCGCCCTCGTTCCTGGCGTCGTGCATCAACTCCGCTTTGCCGACCCTGAGACGCGTGGCACCCTGATATCCGCTTTTCCTGCCCGCGACGGCGACCTCCTGGATCTGCGCGACCTTGAACAGGGCTTGGAGCAGATGAAGCGCGTCGCCTCGCAGGACGTGGACATGAAGATCGAGCCGACCGACACACCGGGCGAAAGCGATGTCGTCGTGACCGTGAAACGCTCGAAGCCCTGGAGCCTGGTTGCATCAGTCGATAATTCGGGCACGGATGCGACCGGCAAGTGGCAAGGCAACCTGAGCCTCGGCATTGACAACCCGCTTGGCCTGAACGACGTGTTCACAATCGGCGCAAACCAGGACCTGTCGTTCGGCAACAAATCGCTCGGCTCGCATGGCTTCAACGGCTCGTATTCCGTGCCTTGGGGCTACTGGACAGCCACGCTGTCCGGCAACACGAACACCTACTACCAGAGCATCGCCGGCGTAAACCAGACGTTCGTGTCGAGCGGCAATTCGCAGACAGCCGCGCTTAGGCTCGCGCGTGTACTAAGGCGTAGCAAGAGCGACGTATTCGGCATGGAGTTTCAGCTATCGAAGCGTTTCGGTGAGAGCTTCATTGATGACACCGATATCCCGCAGCAGCGGCGCAACAACACGTTCATCGAAGCAGGGCTGACCGACCGGCATTACTTTGGCGCGTCGCAGTTCGACGGCACCCTTGCGTATCGGCAGGGCATCAGCGGGCTTGGTGCGACGCCCGACCCGTATCCGGCCGGCCCCACGTACCGTTACCACATGGCGGTACTCGACGCGAACCTGTCGGTGCCCTTTGCTGTCGCACAACAGCGCTTCCGCTATGTTACGACCGTCCATGGTCAATTCACCCATGACACGCTTTTCTATCTGGACGATCTGACCATCGGCAGCCGTTACACAGTGCGTGGCTTCAACGGAGAGACCATGCTGGCGGCGGAGAAAGGTTTCTACTGGCGCAACGAACTGCAATGGCCCATCGGACAGACGGGGCAGGCGTTATATGCGGGGATCGACTATGGCTGCGTGTTCGGACCGAACACAACGTATCTGGCGGGGACGCAACTCGCGGGTGCGGTAATCGGCGTCCGCGGTGGTCTGCCTGCACGCTTCGCTGGTCTGTCCTATGACCTGTTCGCCGGGACGCCGGTCTACAAACCCAGCGGGTTTCCGACCTCGCGAGTGACGGTCGGAATGCAGGCCACGGCGCAGTTCTAGTTTGACTTGTCCACAGGGTTGTCAACGGATTCTTTATAGCGGACTGTAGAGAAATGGCTGCGTACCCCATAATTGGGGGGACTTACTATGCGCCAGTAGCGGGTATCCGTCAGCGTGCGTGTCGATTTTTTCTTCTTCGTACTGAA
>NZ_SCNV01000049.1 GCF_005503145.1 Burkholderia sp. 4M9327F10
CGAAGCCGATGTTGACAGGCTGGCGACACTGCTGTTGGTCGTGCTCAGGCCTGTCGACAACGAGCTGATGCCCGTCGAGGCCGAGGTCGACACCGATGCAATACCGGTCGAAGTCGAGCTCGAGAGCGAGGTCACGGTGCTGTTGGTCGTGCTCAGACCCGTCGAGAGCGAGCCAATACCGGTCGAGGCCGAGGTCGACAGCGAAGCCACGCTGCTGTTCGTTGTGCTCAAGCCGGTCGACAGCGAGCTAGCCGTCGTCGAAGCCGATGTTGACAGGCTGGCGACACTGCTGTTGGTCGTGCTCAGGCCTGTCGACAACGAGCTGATGCCCGTCGAGGCCGAGGTCGACACCGATGCAATACCGGTCGAAGCCGAGCTGGAAAGCGAGGTCACGGTGCTGTTGGTCGTGCTCAGCCCCGTCGAGAGTGAGCCGATACCAGTTGAGGCCGACGTCGACAACGAAGCTACGCTACTGTTTGTTGTGCTCAAGCCGGTCGACAGCGAGCTGGCCGTTGTCGACGTTGACGTTGAGAGGCTGACGACACTGCTGTTGGTCGTGCTCAGACCCGTCGACAGCGAGCCGATACCCGTTGAGGCCGACGTCGACAACGAAGCTACGCTACTGTTTGTTGTACTCAGGCCGCTCGACAGTGAGCTGGCTGTCGTCGAGGCTGACGTTGACAGGCTGGCAACACTGCTGTTGGTCGTGCTCAGGCCTGTCGACGCCGACGTCGACACCGATGCAATACCGGTCGAAGCCGAGCTGGAAAGCGAGGTCACGGTGCTGTTGGTCGTGCTCAGGCCCGTCGAGAGTGAGCCAATACCAGTCGAGGCCGACGTCGACAGCGAAGCCACGCTGCTATTGGTTGTACTCAGGCCGGTCGACAGCGAGCTAGCCGTTGTCGAGGCTGATGTTGACAGGCTCGCGACACTGCTGTTGGTGGTGCTCAGACCCGTCGACAGCGAGCTGATACGCGTCGAATCCAACGTCGACAGCGAAGCCACGCTGCTGTTGGTCGTGCTCAGTCCGGTTGACAGCGAACTGATGCCCGTCGAAGCCGACGTCGACAGCGAGGCGACATTGCTGTTGGTCGTGCTCAGCCCCGTCGACAGCGAGCTGATGCCCGTCGAAGCCGACGTCGACAGCGAAGCGACATTGCTGTTGGTCGTGCTCAGCCCCGTCGACAGCGAACTGATGCCCGTCGAAGCCGACGTCGACAGCGAAGCGACATTGCTATTGGTCGAGCTCAGCCCCGTCGACAGCGAGCCGATGCCCGTCGAAGCCGACGTCGACAGGCTGGTAATGCTCGACACCGTCGTGCTGGCCACGCTATACAGTTGGCTGCCGTTGACTGCATCCGTACTGGCGCTGCTGACGAGGCCGGCGGCCACGTTCTGGATACGGCGCTCGGAACCGGGGGCGCCCACGCTGACCACACCGGCGGCGGAGCTGGTGCCCGCGTACGTACCGAAAGTCTGACCACCAATCGTGGAACTGCTGACCGTTCCCGTTCCGCCGGTTGCGGCCGTCGCCGAACCTGCCGTCACCGCGCCGGAGCCCAGCGCCACCGAGCCCGCAACCGTGGCACTAGCAGTCGCACCAAGTGCCACTGCGTCGCTCACATTCCCGACCGTAGCGGTGTCCCCGATAGCGACCGAGGACACACCACCGGCGGTGGCACTGTGGCCCAATGCCGTGGCCGCCGTAGCAGACGCGGCGGAACCCGCCCCGAACGACGCAGCATTAGCCGCGCTGGCTGTACTCGACGCACCGACGGCGACAGAACCAGCACTGCCACTCGCCGTGGATCCATCTCCCAGCGCCACAGCGTCACCCCCCGTCGCAAGGGTGGTCGCATCGAAAGTTCCCGAGTTGCCAAGGGCTATCCCTCCGTTGCCGGTCGCCGTCGCAGAGTTACCGATTGCAACCGAACCATTGACACCGGTTGCATTCGACCCAACCCCGAGTGCTACAGCGCCGTTGGTCGCGATGCTGCTGCTACCCATCGCAATTGAGCCCGTGCCGGAGGCCGAATTGGCGCTGCCGATCGCCACCGCACCGGTGCCCGTCGCCGTATTGTTTGCGCCCACCGTCACAGCGCCGGTGCCGGTAGCAACGCTCGGGTCTCCGATAGCCACCGCACCATTGCCGCTTGCGGTGTTCTCATCGCCAATCGAAACAGCCGTACCACCGGTTGCCGATGCGGACGTGCCAATCGCCACGGAATTAACCGCGTTCGCATTCGCGCCAGTACCGATCGAAATGGCTTCCGTCGCGCTTGCGGCGTTATAGTCGCCCAGTGCGATTGCAAAGTTCGCGCTGGCAGTCGCGCCCGTACCGATCGCAGTGGCGCCTATCGCGCTTGCAGTCGAAAAACCACCCAATGCGGTTGAATTCCCCGTGCCCGTCGCGTTGGCGGCATATCCGATCGCTACGTTTTGCCCTCCGCTTGCAGTTGAGGTAGCGCCCATCGCAATGGCTTGATCGCCCGTGGCGTTCGCCAATGTGCCGAACGCCATCGAATCGGTGCCCGACGCTGTCGTTTGTGCGCCAAACGCAAAAGAGCCTTGGCCTGAAGCCGTTGCGTTGATGCCCATTGCAACCGAACTCACGCCTTGCGCTTGAGCACCCCAGCCGATGGCGGTAGCACCCAATCCGGTCGCGGAGCTTCCGCAGCCCACGGCAAAGGTGTTCATGCCCAGCGCGGCCGTACCCTGAGACGCCGTATCAACAATAGCCGAGGTAACGCTGACCTGACCAAACGTCTGCGCAGTGGTAAAGTCATTGATCCCCGTCGGCTGCCCTGCCCCAGCGTTCGCCGGAACGCTCCACGTAGTCGCCGTCGTTTGCTGGCCGAATCCATACAGCCCACCGCTGTAAGTCGAACCGGTACCGTAGACCGAGCTGGCCGTCAATGGATTGATCATGCCGCAGGTATCCGACGCTCCCACCAGCGCCACGCCATTCATGGATGCCGTCGTGTAGCCACCGCCCAGCCCCTGATTGTCGAAGCTGTTTGTTAGACTCGAGTTCGAACCCTCCACCGTAGTGTTATTGCCGATAATACCGGCCTGCGCCACGAGAGGATAAACTGCTCCTGCTAATGACAGAACCAGAAACACAGCAGATGATATTGCACTAAGCGTACCAGGATGTTCATCCCTGCTCTGAACAGCACGCCCCTTCTGTACGCCCGCGCAATAGCCCTTAGCCAACTCAGAAGCGACAATCCAAGCGTTTCTTACACGACTCCAGACAATTCGATAACTGCTATTCATCACTCGCTCACTTGCAAATTTGTATCGTTACGTATTTGTCAACCTGACAGCGCCTTCATCGACTACCGGCGCTCAGTCGCGCCTCAAACGCTAAGTTGTCCTAATGCCCAAGGCTATTGCTACGAATCGATCCCCGGACCAAACATCGATGACGTGTCCCCGACTGCGCCACACCCAAACCCTGCAGTCCGGCCGCCCCAACCTCTACCGCTAACCGCGTGTCCTCCCCGCTCTCCACCTGCTCAACCACCACCAGAGGCGCCAAAGCCCTACACAGTGACGCCAGATTCCGGAATATCAGGGCATCCTGCTCGGAAGCCCTCGCGCGATGCAAATAAGCTCCGTCGATTTTGATCACATCCGGCTTCACAGCCAGAGCGAACGCGACATTGCTATGGCCCGCACCAAAATCATCGAGCGCAATCTGACAACCCAATTTCTTTAAATGTTGAACGAAAGCCACAGCAACATCGAAATCAGGAAGCGGTGCGGTTTCCGTGACCTCAATCGTCAGACGGGCAGCCACATCCGGCCGGGCAGCAAGACGTTCAACAATGCCCATCCAAAAGGAGTCAAGCATCAAGCTGCTGGCGGAGACGTTGCAACCAAGTTTCGCGCTGGATTTCCTTTCCAGTTCGCCTAGCACGGCCAACACCACTGCACGATCCAGCATACGTACCAGTCCCAACCGCTCGAGTGAGGGAATGAAACTCGCCGGGCCGCCGCTTCCCGCGAGCCCCGAAACGCGGAGCAATCCCTCCGCGTAAAGCTCCACTCCAGCCTGGTCATGACGTACAACCGACTGGAACTCGAGGCAGATCTGCTCAGTGTTAAGCGCGTGCACCAGAGCCACGGCTTGCGCCATGCCACGTTTGTAGTCCAGGCTCCACTCGGCACCGAACTGAGGCAACGGCAATTGCGGCGACAATGCGTCCACATGATCCAGCGTCTTTGGGTAGTGGAAACCTCCACCAATGGGGCCAAGATGCCCCGAACCCACCGATTTCACCGTGACCACAGGAAGGGCGGCCCCTTCCTCGAATTCAAACGGGATGGCAGCTAACTCCAACTGCCAGCCCTCCATACGGAGGACGAATTCACATGAATTCTTCGTCGAAGGCATCGCCACATGAGGCGCAAACATAGCCAGGAAAATACCTGGCCTAAGATCCATCACCGACGCGCCCCATAGCTGAACTCGCTGCTGTAGCGCACGCGTAGCCTTGTGAGCGAACGCCTCGCCATACACCGAGCTCAGGTGCGCATGGTTGTGCAGTTCAACCAGCAGGTAATGTCCTTCCATAGCCAAGGCGTTTGAGGCCTTGAACGGATTGACTGCGGATAGCGAGCCGGCGGGTCGGAAAGAGGGAGGAATCAGATTCATGATGGACCTTCAACGCGACAACCGAGGCCACCGTTGAATTTGTCGTAAAAGTGTTTGAATTAGACACTCCGACGCACCCCCGAACTTTTGAATAGCGGATTAATGTTTTTGTTTTTCCCCGAATGACCAAATTTAACAATTTATTTTTGGTTTACGATTGCCAAAATCATCAGATGATTTATAAGCTTCGAAACATCAGTCGAATTCATTCGCGAAGCGTGGCCAGCCATGACAACGACAAGGAAGAGCGATGGCATGCAGGTTCCGAGAGAGTGTTCGAAGCGGATACACAACTCCCCAATGCCACCAAACATGCATACGACACTTCACCCACACAGCGATGGAGTCTGAGCCGTTTATCGCTTCGAACTCCACAACGGGCAATCCGAGTGGTAATTCCGTATCGCTTTAGATAGCGTCAACAGAGGGGCAAGATCGTACTATCCGGCAAGACAGTCTGATAGCACAAAACCGCACTATCGGTGCCGAATAAGATGATGAATGAAGTGTTTAATATTACTGACAAGCGAGTGCTCAAGCATTGCGACCTTTCAATATTTGTCAGACTGCCACCGAACAACCTTGTGGAGTAAGCTAACCAGGCGACCCAACAATCCGCACCGCCGATGCCAGGGACCACCGTTTGCCGCACAGGGAAATTCATTGATTAAATTAGGATTTCTTATATTTTTCGGTGCCTCTTGACAGAATCGTTTGCCGCAACCAATGACCTGGTTTACAAAATTCATATCCTGGACTGCCTCCCGGCGCGGGGATTCGGAAGCCGCGTTCCAGCGGCACCATCTACCGATGACTCGCTCATCGCTGCGTCTCGTTCTGATTGCCGGCTCTGCGCTCTTCCTTGCTTTCTCGTTCGCGGATATCGAAGCGCTGGGTTTCGCCCCTCTTACGCTGTTCCTCGTGCTAGTGCGCCTGTCGTTCGCCTTGATTGCAGCGTGCTGCTTTTACTGCCTGCTACATTGGCCGGCATCGATCCTGACCCCCAGGATCGTGGCGACCGTCATCACGGTAACCGGGATGACGATATTCATGGTCATCACGTGGTGTTTGCCTGGGCAATTCCTGCGGCACGCGATGTCGATGTGTGCATTGTTGATGCTTATGTACTTTTTCGTACCCAATCGATTTGGCATCTCAGCGGCGATTGCGCTCGCGTCGAGCGTAATCTTTGTTCTGGTCGCCATAAAGCAGCGGGAGATCGTCCGATCGGACGCACCTGCACTGATGATGCTGGTCTTGATCAACGGCTTTGGCCTGGTGGTGGCTGCACGCTTGCAACGGCATCTGCGGGAAATGTTCGAGATTCAGGTGGCGATGACACATCAGGCCCAGGCACTCAACAACGCATTGCACCACGCGGAGGAATTGAACCGGCAGAAGGTTGAGACCATCGGCTATATCGGACACGACCTTCGTGCCCCGCTATCAACGATCAGTATGTATTCGAAACGGCTTTTCAAACACGCTCGCGAAAATCAGCAACCCCTCATTCGCGCAATCGAGCGCAGCATTGAGTATCAGCTCAACCTGATTGACGAACTCATGGAGTATACAAAGGCGGAACTGCAGCCACTGGATGTTAAACCTGCTCCGACTGACATATCCGCCCTGCTGCTCGACGTCGCAGAATTTGCCACAGCACTTTGTTCGCGGCAGGACAACGAATTCCGCTTCCAGTTGCAAGCCGCATTGTCCTCGCTTGTGGAATGCGACGGGCGGCGCCTGCAACAGGTCCTGCTCAACCTGCTTTCCAATGCGGCGAAATTTACCCGCGAGGGTATCGTGACGCTTACCGTCCACGAACTACCTGTCGAGGAAGGACTATGTATTGCCTTTGAGGTCTCGGACACCGGGATTGGCATCGATCTCTCACAGCATACGGACATTTTTGATGCGTTTCGGCAGGTTCAGGAAACTGGCGGTGGAACCGGGCTGGGACTGTTCATCGCCCGGAGCATTGTGAATGCAATGGGCAGCGAACTTCGGGTTGCAAGCACGCCGGGACATGGGACGACATTTAATTTCGAACTGATAGTTCGGGCGCTCGAAAACAAAACAGATACCCAGTCTGAGGTCCCGAGTACGGCAGCAATCCTCTCCAGTCCAATCGGGACGGCTACTCGCAAACCGGTTCAAATGAATCGCCCCTCCGGAGCCCATCTTGAGGAACTGGCAAGGCTCGCAAAGCAAGGAAGCTTGACGGAGATCGAGCAATGGATCGGCAAGTTCTCCAATGACGCGAGCTATTCAACATTCGTCACCGAACTGCAGGAGCGTCTTTCTCAACTGGATTTTCTCGGTATCGTAGACCTCGCAACTGTGCCAGAACCACGGACGAATAGTCAGTAATCGCCTGTACACGCGGCGCGCTCCGGGTGCGACGGTGCGTGCGGTCCATGAGCGGGATGCGATGGTTTTCGCTTCGAGGAAAAGGTTGGGTGTAGCTGAGAAAAAAAGCGCGCCGACATAGGCGCGCTGAACTTCGAAGAAGCAGTGCCAGAGACCAATCTGGCATCTCGATGGCCCCGGGGGTGCGGCCATCAGCACAATACTAACAACGATCGGCTAAAGCAAATGTAAAGCATCGTCACAGATTGTTGAGCCTCGCATGACAACGCTCGCGTTCCTCGCGTCGATTCCTCAAGCTCGACCCATTATCGCTTCCGCGGATGCGATAATGTCCATCGGTCACGCTAGCACCTCATTCAACCGGCTGCCCGGCAACGGCGACATCTGCGTCGAGCCGACAAAGCGCGTGAGCTTGCCCCACGCCTCGGCGTAACAGTACTTCGGCAGGCTACCCATGATTTCATCGTTGCGCCGCAGAACCTGCTCAATCGCCGGTAACCACTGCGCGTCCACCTGCCAGTCGCATCCCTGTGCCGCCGTCCGGATGCTTTTGTCCAGGCCCGTCTCGACCTCCAGAAACAGCGCCAGGTCAACCTCAGAACAATTTCCATCTAGCAGGTAGAACGTCATGTAGAGTATCTGCAGCAGGGCCGTCATCGTGTCCTGTGTACCGTGTCCGTTCCTCATGACCACGAGCGACATGTGATTCTCGAGAGAGATCTGCTTCACAATGCTTGCCGGTAGCGGCAGGAGCATCTCCTTCGTGCGCGTTTTGCGCGCCTGGCCTTTTCTCGTCATATCCTATCAACGCGTTGTGGCGACTCCACCGCAACCGAAGACTCCACATTCGGACAGAAAAACCATCACCATATAAATTAGTATAGCCAATCGATATTTCATGAAACATACACCCCGGACGGCGTTTGCACGACAGCCTGATCTACCTCACCGACGAGCCTCAACCGCAGCCTGGTTCCGCTTTACCAGGATCACGCAGCGTGTTATTTCACCCAGTGGCAAACACGATGATGATGATGATCGAAATGGCACACACGATGCGAATGCGCTTCGGCTAGTACCGGTGCAAAAATACCAAGCGTGACAGCGATGACGGCCAGAATCTTTGCGATTTGATTCATAAGTTTCCTCTTCTTTATTGACAAGTAGCCGAGCGGCTTCCGCCTGTGGATCTACGCGCACGCGACGGCACGAACTTTAACTGCATCGGGTCAACGAGACTGTCAAGCTTTGTGAAACCGGTCGTTAGCCAGGAGGGGCAACCAAACGCTTTGCATCGAACTTCGCGACCACTACGGTCTTGCTCCTGAGCTCGTACCTTGTCCTGTCGAAAGCAAATTTCGGGGATCGGCCCGTCATAAGCTGATCTGATCCAGCATCTGTCTAGTGGACCTGCATGTAGGCTTGCCTGCCTCCAAAGCAACACCACATCTACGAAATTTCATGTTCAACTGACATCCAACTGAGTTGAAAACAGGTGGATAATTGCAACGTTCCGCAGGTTCTTGCTTTACGCCGCCAAAAGCCAACTTTCATTTGAAGAGCGGATCATTTGAAAAACAGACATCTCGCAGGGTTGTTTTTGATCGTCTCATCGACAAGTGCATTCTCGCAATCGAGCGTGACACTTTATGGATTGACTGACGCAAACATCCGCTACATGACCAACGCGAGCGCTGACGGCAAATCGATTCTGGAAATGGGGACGGGAGGACTATCGGAGAGTCGCATCGGTATCAACGGTCTCGAAGATCTTGGGCAAGGTCTCTTGGCAATCTTCCGAATTGAGAATCGCTTCTTCTCCAACTCTGGGCAGGCTGATCCGGCACTTCCATTCTGGAATACCGCATTCGTCGGATTGCGTTCCGCAACCCTGGGGCAACTGACGCTTGGCCGGCAGACGAATACACTGGTTGACACGGTGACGAGGGCCTACGCCTCGAATCCGTGGATTCCATATGCGAATTCGTTTCAGCCCGAACTGACATTGACGGCCGGTATCTGGACCAGCAACCTGGCAAAATACATCATGCGTTTAGATAACGTCTTCGCTGAAGCTTCCTATGCTTTCGGTGGAGATGCCGGCCACACTTCATATGGCTCGCAGATGGCGTTCGGTCTTGGCTGGTTGCCCGGTGGACCAATCAATCTTGCCGCCGCCTATTCCCTGACCCGCGATTCAACAAACGGTTCGCTCGCGAAGATCTGGACTGCGGGCGGATCCTACAAATGGGATGCGACTCAATTCCACACGGGCTATTACGAGAACAGGCTCGATGCCGGATTCAGCTCTTTCCTGAATGGCCCCTTTACGCAGCAGGAGCTGACTGCCCTCAAATATCTCGACTTCAGCTCGCGTCGAATGATGACGGCCGGTGTTACGCAAAGCCTCGGCACAGCATGGCATTTGTCATTTAATTATTGGCGTACCTGGCAATCAGGCAAGACATCCAGCCTCGACGGTTCAGCATCGCAGTTCCAGTTCGTTACCGACTATAACTTATCGAGGCGTACCGATGTTTACCTCGAAAGCGACTACGGTTTGTATCGACAGGACCTGATCGGCGCGCAGTTGCAAGGCGCAAATGCCCTCGGCTCAGCGCCGAAGTCGACTCAGCTCGGGGGTACGGTGGGGTTAAGGCACCAGTTCTAGCTGGCTACGCAGATTCTCTGCCCTCCTCTTTCTCGACTGAGTCGAGCCGGTAGCCATAGCCGTACACACAGGAGAGCCGAAACCCGTTCTCCGGGCGCAGCCCGAGTTTGGCACGGACACGCGTCACATGAGTGTCTATAGTCCGTGAGAGGACGTCATTGGCTTGGCCCCAGACTGTTTCGATAATGTGCGCGCGCGAAACCGGCTGACCGATGTAGCGGAACAACAGCAGCGCGAGTGCAAACTCCTTCTGCGTGACCGCCCTGATTTTGCCGCTCATGTGGACCTGTTGCGATGTCAGATTAAACTCAATCTGTCCAAACATGGCTCGGGTTGCGGCTGGGTCGAACGCATAAGCTCGCCGCAGCAGTGTTTCGACGTGCACGCTCAGTATTGCCATCGCCACCGGTTTGACGAGATAGTCGTCCGCACCCATGTTCAGAATCGACACAATGTCACTCTCACGGCTGCGCTTCGTCAGGAAGAGGACCGGCAAACAGTTCGACAGGTTTTGTCGCGTCCATCGCAATACATCTTCGCCTGACATGCCGGGGACAACCCATTCAAGGATCAGAAGATCAAATGTTTCGCGACGCAGTCGCCGAACCAGCTGGTCACCCGCGGCGAAGATATGGCAGATGTGGCCCGCTACCGATAACACTTCGGTCAATTGGCCGGCCTGAACGGTATCGTCTTCGAGAATAGCGATTCTCATGGCTACCTCAGCTCATCGACAGGGATTGCTGTGGTTGAGACGCCGCCGTTGCGCCGGCTAAAGT
This sequence comes from Burkholderia sp. 4M9327F10, assembly GCF_005503145.1. Taxonomy (GTDB): domain Bacteria; phylum Pseudomonadota; class Gammaproteobacteria; order Burkholderiales; family Burkholderiaceae; genus Paraburkholderia. The sequence goes on from NZ_SCNV01000049.1 coordinate 10,484, forward strand.
ACCGTCAAACCCATCTTGCAACCAGAAGCGTTCAAGCGGCGACTGGATTAAGCATCTACCAATAGTGGTCGTCAGTACATTGGACATAGGTCTCGAGACGTCTTATGGCCTTTGAGAGGCTCGGTTACTCGTGGTCAGTCAGTCCGATGAAGGTTCGGCAGCAATCAGTTCGACAATGGCAGTTTTCAGCGCCATATTCGACACTGGCTTGTGCAAAATCAGCAAATCGTTCGACTGTGCTTCAATCAGTCGATTGGCGGCAGTGTCGCCGGAGATCAGCATTGCGGGAATCGTATCGTTATATTCGGTGCATAGTCGATGAATCGCGTCGACGCCAGTTTCCTCTCCCCGCAGGCGGAAGTCGCAAATCAGCAAATCTGGTCGCTGCCACTTTGCAGACAGCATGGTGATCGCCTCGTCGGCTGAGCCTGCCACGATGACGTCATAGCCCCAGCTCGACAACAAGATCGACATCCCCGTCCGAATTGCCTGTTCGTCGTCGATTACTACGATGAACGCATTGCCGTGAGCGACATCGATTTGATCGACTTCGACGGAAATGGGCGAAAAAGTAGAGAACTCGGCGCGTTCGAGCAACACCTCGAAACATGATCCGCGTGTTGGCACTGAACGTAGCGTGATGGTGCTTTCCAGCAGGTGCGCGAGTCTGCGGACAATCGCAAGCCCGAGTCCGAGCCCTTTCTCCCGGTTTCGTTCTGGATTACCAACTTGATAGTATTCCTGAAATATGAGTTCCTGGTGAGCGGGAGCAATTCCTGCTCCTGTATCCCAGACCTGCATTGCTATGCCTGCCCCTCTTTGGCGACAGCCCACTATGATCTTTCCTGTATCGGTGTAGCGTACGGCGTTTGAGATCAGGTTGCGTGCGATCCGCTCGACAAGCACTGGGTCCGAATTCACTACGGCGCGACTTGGTACGTATTTAAGTACCAGGCCTTTAGCCGAGGCATCCCTCGAGAAATCCGCGCATACCCGGGACAGGATGATGTTGATCTCAAAGGCGTGTCGATGAACCTCGACTATTCCTGCATCGAGTTTCGAGATGTCCAGTAATGCGGCGAAAAGTTTGTCAAGTGCGTCGGTCAGAGCCTCGATGTGACTCACAATCTCTCGACCTTCCTGCGCCATGGGTACTCCACGAAGCGCACCGACAAAGAGGTTGAGCGCATGGGTGGGTTGACGTAGATCATGGCTGGCTGCGGCCAGAAAACGGGATTTATCGAGGCTTGCCCGCTCGGCTGCCTCCTGTGCGTTCTCCGCCAGCTCTTTCTGATACATCAGAGCAACCGTCATTTCCTCGAATTTTATCCTGAGCCGGATGCCTTGCCTGATTGCCCGGTTCGCCAGAATTCCCAATACAATTAGCACTACGGTGTAAATAAACAGGAACGACCCGGAAACAAGATGGAATTTATCGCCCGAAGTCAGGTTGACTAAGGCATAAATCATCGTGGCCGGCACGACGAATGAAATCAACGCGGGGAGGTATGGACTAAACGCCGGTATGCTCCCGGCGGCGACGCCACCGGCACTGAGGAGCGTGAGTGTTTCGAATTCTCCTTGCCCCCCCGTTGCGAGCCCGATGCATCCCCATCCGGTGCCTTCAGCCAGACAGATGATGGTGAACCACGCTGCCCAGTTGCGCGATACGGCTTTGAGCGATTCTCTGCGCTTAAATAGATGGGCTAGAGTAACGTGGCAGGCTCCACAAGCAATCATGTAGACAAGCCAACAAATGCTATTTACCAGATCCAGGTAGCCCAGTTGACGAACAGCGAATACAAATACAATCGCGAAAAATGCTGCAGAAACAACCGCTGGAGTAACAAAATCGAACAAAAGTTTGATCTGCTCGTCGTGCAAGCGTTTTGAAGTCATTGGATAGAGTTAGCAAGCCGGAACGCTCAAGGCGAAATCGGCGTGGACGGTGGTCGGGATCTCCAATCGCCCGGCAACGCGCTGCTGCATGAAGCGCAACACGATCGCTCGTGCGCTCGGACGCATGGTGATTCTTCCCGTTCGCTCTTTGAACAGAGGCTAACCAGCTATTCGAAAAATTTCTGTCAACAATTGCAAAGGCGATAGCATTTCATGGCGATTGCACGAAAGGTTAAATCGCGGGAATTTCTGTGCGTCAACGGTTTGCGGGATGCCTTGCGAACTTTCGAGACCTGTCGTTCGTGCGCATTGCTTTCGCCGAGCTAGATCAGCCCCGCCTTACGTCCGGCGACGGTCGCCTGTGTGCGGTTGACCACCTTCAACACCTTAAAGATGGCGGTGATATGAGCCTTGACCGTCTTCTCGGACAAACCTAGTTCGCTTGCAATCGTCTTGTTCGGACGACCATCGCTAACAAGCCGCAACACTTCGATCTGACGCGGTGTCAGCGACATGCCGCCTCCGCCATACTGGCTAAGGGTTTCGGACCGTGCGTCCGGACCTTCGTCGAGCATGAGCGTCGGGACATAGCGATCGCCGTTGAGCACGAGTTTGATGGCGGAAAGCAAGGCGTACCGACTCGACGATTTAGTCACATAGCCTAGTGCGCCGTGCGCGAATGCCTCGCGTGCATCGTGGGGATCTTCCGACGATGACAGGATGACGACCGGCAAGGCCGGGCGGATCTTCACAAACGCCGCGAGCGCCTGGAAGCCGCTCATGTCCGGCAGTCGCAGATCGAGCACGACGGCGTCGAGGTCGTCGTGCTCATTGATAAGTCCAATTGCTTCAGCTCCGCTCCCGGCCTGCAGCACAATGGTGTCCGCACCGTCCTGCAGCAACAGGGCGGCAATCCCCTCTCTCAGAACCGGATGATCGTCGATAACTAGTATTTTCATAGGGATCACTATGACGCGAAAACCAGGCTAACGGCAAGTGGCCAGGAGGCTGAGATGAAATCGCATGTCCAGGACTCCAGTCTACCCGCGACACCGCCACGGTAGCGCAAAAGTCGCTGGAGCGCGCGGCCTTCCTGAGCGCTTTTCAACGCGTGATCAGCCCGCGCGACGTCGAAGACACGCGGTAGCCTCTTCTCCATACACGGCAACGCGATCTCTACCGGCGTGTTTGGCCTGATAAAGCGCCTGGTCTGCCGTTTGCAGCACGGTATCCACTTCGGTGTCCTGGTTCGCAATTCTCGTTGCTGCTCCAATACTCACCGTGACGTGTCCATATACGCTTGCGGCATGCGCGATATTCATCGCGCTGACACATGCGCGGATTTTTTCGGCTACCGTTAGTGCGCCTGCTTCATCCGTATCCGGCAACACGATCACAAACTCCTCGCCGCCATAGCGCGCCGCACTGTCGCCCGGACGCGAAACATTGCTGCTGATACAACACGCGACAGCCGCGAGCGTATCGTCTCCCGCCTGATGACCGTATGTGTCGTTGTAAGCCTTGAAGCTATCGATATCGATAAAGAGCAGCGAAAACGGATTTCTCGTGCGGCGAGCCCGGCGCCACTCGTGCTCGAGCGCCTCGAAAAGCGTGCGACGGTTGTTGAGTCCCGTCAGTTCGTCCGTCCGCGCGAGCATCCGCAATTCGGCCTCGGCCCGCATGCAGTCGCGTTGCTGCATGCCGAGCCAGACCGACACGCAGACAAAGACGGCACAGAAAATCGCCATCGCCGAGCCCATGCGAATGGCCCGATCCCACCATTGCGTGTAGATGTCCTGTTCCGCCTTCGCAACCATCACGATCAAGGGCAGCTTCTGAAAATTTTTGAAGGCGTATTGCCGGCGCACGCCATCGATCGATGCAGTCGCAGTGAAGATGCCTTCGGAGGTGGTGCGAAAATGACGCACCGTGGCCGCAAGGCTGATGTCGAGACCGACCATCGCTGCACTGTACGGCTGACGCATGATCACAATCCCTTTTTGGCTCACCAGAGATATGGACCCGTGAGAGCCCAGCGACAAACCATCTAGCAATGCCCGGAAATAGTTCAGGTCAAGCTCGATCAGAACCACACCGGCAAACGAGCCATCGGGGTTAGAGACGCGCCGGCTCAGCGCAATACTGAGCGGACGATCGCGAAACGTCGAATGATACGGGTTGCTGATATAGAGTCCGACGCTCGGGCTGTCCCGATGCACAGTAAAAAATGGAAAATCGGCGAAGTTGCCGGCATGCGGCGTGTCGCTCGCAGCATCGAGCACGACCTGACCGGACCCATCGATCACGACCATCGCCGACAGATATCGTGCAGTCAGCGCCCGATCGAACAAGGCCTGCCTTTTCAGATGCGCCGACAAATTGCGTACTTCCGGATCACGCAGACCCTCGACGACCGCCTGCATCGAAAGATCATAGAGTTCGAGGTTACGTTCGACGTCGCGCTCGATCAATACCGCGAGATTGCCTGACGTTTCGGCCGCGTGGTTAGAGGCGTCGACCCGGGCCTGAAAGAAAATCGCTGCGCAAATGCCGGACATGCAAAGCGCAACCGCCAGCGCCCAGCAGAAGAGAATACGAGGTCCGCTCATGCTCAGCCGCGGCTGGATCAATGTCCGGCGTTCAGGAGACGCGAGTCCGTCCACTAATTCCACGGTACCGTTACCTCGAATGAATTGCCGCCTGTATGCAGGCCGACCCTACAACTTCGGGGATTAGAGTCTGAAAGCGCTCATCTCGATGTGAAGCCTGCTTGCCTGGTCATCCAGTGATTGCGCAGCGGCGGCAGCCTGCTCGACGAGCGCCGCGTTCTGCTGTGTGACTTCGTCCATTTGCATGACCGCCTTCCCCACCTGGTCGATACCACGACGCTGCTCGTCCGAGGCGGCCGCAATCTCGTCGACAATCTCTGTCACCCGCTTGATGCTCGACACCACCTCCTCCATGGTCACGCCCGCCTGATCGACCAGCCTTGCGCCCGCGCCGATCTTGCTCACGGAATCCTCGATAAGCATTTTGATTTCACCCGCTGCTTTCGCCGAGCGTTGCGCGAGCGTGCGCACCTCCGTGGCCACCACAGCGAATCCCCGGCCCTGTGTGCCGGCGCGCGCGGCCTCGACCGCGGCGTTGAGCGCCAGAATGTTGGTCTGGAACGCGATCTCGTCAACAATACCTATGATGTGGCCGATTCTCTCGGAACTCGCATTGATCTCACCCATGGTCGCGACCACTTCGCTCACGACACCACCGCCCTTCACCGCGATTTTGGCCGACGTCTGAGCCAGTCCACTTGCTTGCAGCGCATTGTCGGCGTTCTGCCTCGATGCCGTGCTGACCATCGCGACGGACAGCAGACCCAACATCGCGATGACGACAGTGCTGCCCGTGCCATCAGCGCGCACGTCTGCAAACCGGGCGGACTGTTCGGGCGTAACGTCTGCCCGCGCCACGGCCCACATACGATTGACAGCGTCGAATCCCAGCGCCGTCACACCGACACTGATGCCAAGTGTCATCACCGAAATCAGTATCAGCATGCGAAGCTTTAACTTGATTGACATGATGTCCTACCGCGATATGGTGTTCATCCGCGTCTCGCACACGCTGCTCGAGACCTGTGTACAAAGAGACCGTCGGAGTGACTCCGACGGTCCGCAAGACCACTCACCAGGGAGGGGCTAGTGAGGGCCGGATTCAGTACGAATCCAATTGTGTTAGCGGCACAAATTGAAACAACTACATGGCACGTCACAAAGCTTAACAATCGGCCCAGCCGTCAGAAGCAGGCGGGTTCGCCGCGGGTTGAATAGCGCAATACGTCGTCTATATCGATCGACGCGGATTTCATGTAACGGCGGGCGTACTCCATACACACGCCCGAACGCAGAAAAAGCTCGTAGAGTTCGGCATCCAGGTGCCGCTCCGCCGCCATGCGGCGCATGATGTCGAGCGCTTCCGACAGTGTCTTGCCCGGCTTGTACGGACGGTCTTCCGCCGTCAGCGCCTCGAATACATCGGCCACAGCCATCATTCGCGCCTGCAGACTCATCTGTGCGCCCGTCAGTCCCTTGGGATAGCCTTTGCCGCTGATCTGCTCGTGATGCCCCCCTGCTATTTCCGGAACGCCTTGCAACTGGCGCGGAAACGGTAGCTCACCCAGCATCTTGATCGTCTGCACCATGTGCTCGTTGATCTTGTATCGCTCTTCGCTGGTCAGCGTGCCCCGCGAAACCGAGAGGTTGTACAATTCGCCGCGGTTGTACAGGTGCTCCGGCTGTGCAATGTTGAAACCCCATCGATTACCCGCGACCAGACGCTCGCCTGGCGCACGCGGCACAATATGCTCGGGCCGGTCTGCCAGCAGCAGTTCCTGGGCCGGCAACGCAAGTGGAGCACCGGCAAGCCGATGCCTTTCTTCCGCTGAGAGCCCGAGACGGTTGTCCATGGTGCGCCACCAGCGAGTTTGTCCGATTTCCCGCAAGCGGGCCTGATGCTCTGGGCTCATGGATTCAGTGCCGTGATTGCAGCTTGCGATGAACGCAAAATCCTCGTCCAGTCGCTTCTGGGTATCAGCTGCTTCGGCATGGGCCCGGGCAGTACCGTGCTCCCCCAGTCTCGCCTCCAGGCGCTCGATCAGCGCGTCCCGCTTGAGCACCTCGAAGCGCGTGCGAATCTCGTGAATGCGGTTGTAGATGGTCTCCAGCTTGGTTGCCTTGTCGACAACGTAGTCCGGCGTAGTGATCTTGCCGCAATCGTGCAACCACGCGGCAATGTGCAGCGTTTCCCACTGATCCGCATCCATCACGAACCCGGCGAATGAGCCCTCCGTTGTGTCACAGGCCGCGCGGGCGAGCATCTTGACCAGATCCGGCACACGCTGACAATGTCCGCCCGTGTATGGACTCTTTGCGTCGATGGCGCCCGCCATGAGCTGAATGAAGCTCGCCAGAAGACTTTTGGACGTGCGCAGCAGCAGATGATTGTCGATGGCCAGCGCGGCCGTACCCGACAGTGCACGAATCAGATCGACTCGTGTAGACGCGAGCGGCGCAGGCACGGCATCGCTCGCCGTCGTGAAACTGAGTGTCAGCGTTCCGATGACCTCCATCTGGCGGTTCTTCAACGGCATCGACAATAGCCGTGAGCGCGCCGCGCCCTGATTGCCAAGGCTTGCGCCGAAGATCGCGTGGTTAGTCGCATCGTCTCGATTCAATTCGATTTCTACGACAAAGTCTGAACGCAAAGCACGCACCGGAGCCGCGACTGGGTACGGTTCGTTGACGTCCCATGTGGGACCTTCCGCAACCGCGACCCGGCCATGCAGGCGCAATGCCGCGGGCTCAAGATGGTTGCCGTCGCGCGACAACAGATGAACGGCGCCGCCGCTAGCAGCCGAAATATGCATGGTCTCGCGAAGAATCCTATCCATTAGCGCATCAAAATTGTGCTCGGCGTTCAGGGCGCCACTGATCTCGAGGAAACGATGCAATGTGTGCTTCATCGTCGTCATCGACACGGCGAGTCGATCGACTTCCCGAATCAGGCTGCGTTGCGGGTTCTCTCCATCGAAATCGAAATGCGTGATCGCCTCTGCCTGCCGTGCGAGGTTGCGCAACGGCTGAGCAATGCAATTGGCCAGCCAGTGCACCAGCGGCAACAGCAGCAGCATGAGACCGAGCGAGATATAGAAGCCGTGGCGACGGCTTTGAATCTCGAGTGCCTGCAACTCGTCGCGTGGCGCGGCCACCAGCAGGGTCAGCGGTGCACCGCCTTCGTGTGCCTCACTGTCCAATGTCAGCGAGTGCGCTACCCACTCGCGGCCCGCGATCTGCTGTATCGGTTCAAGCAGTCCCTGTCTGTCACGCCGATGCCAAAGTGCCTTCATCACCGGCGATGCCACTGCGTCGACGGTCGGCACGACACGAAATCGGCTTGAAGCCGCGACATATTTTCCCTCCGATTGCGCTAGCAGTTCGCCACTGCTCGTCGCGATCAGCAGTTCCGCCGAGGCACTGATATTGGTTCGCGCCAACAACTCGCTGAGCGTCTCCAGACTCACGTCCGCCCCCACGACGACATTCGAGCTCGCCTGCGCCAATGTGACCCCGGGTTCCCCGGTGGTAAAGAACAGATACGGCTGCGATTGCACGCGGGCGCCGTCGCCGGCCTGCCTGGCGAGTTCGAACCAGATGCGCGAGCGCGGATCGAAGTCGTAATCAGGCATGTCGCGTCGCTCGATTTCCCGCATCTCGTCGTCGAAATAGCGGAAACCGCCCACCACTGAGCCGCCGTCCCGATCGACACTCTGTAAGGCGAAGGCCGCCGCGAGCGGTGCGCCTGTGCGTTGGCGAGCGAGCGCACTGCGCAGTCGGCGCAGCAACATAAACGAGCCGGACGTAGTGCCGAAGTAGATCGCGGACACTGACGCGTTGCTGCGCAACGTTTCCGCCAGTTCGGCAAGCATGCGAAGACGCTCGGACTCCGTCGATGCATGGCTCGGCACGCTGGACGCAAGCAAGGCCACTTCGGTACGCGCAGGGCGGAGTTCAGACTCCAGCGCTGCTGCAGCTTCACGGCCGACGTACTGCGCCTGTGTAGCAGCCTGCTGGAGCAGCATGGCGTTGCTGCGTGATTGCTCGTGCCACATCAGCACACAGTAGACCAGCGCAACGAGTCCGATCATCGACGCACTGAGTGTGACGTAAAGGCTCTTTGGTTTCATGCCGGTACTCGCCTATATGAATTCCCACAATTCACGAGGAAATCGCGTTTTAGCTTAGTCCCTTATAACGTCATAAAACGTCAAATCTTGTTACATCGAGGATCTAAGTCGCGACCAGGCACGGCAAATTCCCGGAAACACGGCACTCTCAAACATCAAAGGATCATCGAGCTCGACTTCCCCTACTGGGTCCTAAGACCTTCATAGCCGTTTGTCTCATTTACTTTCCAATGTCGTGAAGTACGCTCACTAGCAACCAATCTATATTTTTAACTGCACAAATACGAAACCCCGGTTGCAATTCCGAGGCGCCCCCACGGGAGCGAACAGATTGGTCAGCGTATCGAACTTCACAACTTAACCCGCCTCGCGTAACGATGGATTCTGGCTGCGTTCAACCCACCCGCGAGGTCGCTTGAGAGGGAGTTGGCCATGATGGAGAAGCGAAGCTTGATAAAGGACGCGCAAGAAATATTCAGCGCCATCGCTCTGATCGAACTCGGTGCTCGCCTGCAAGTGCTGGAGTCTGAGCTGTCCTTGCCACGTGTGCGTCTGGTTCGGCTTTATCACGAGGTGAAAGGCATGTCGCCGCCGAAGGGCATGCTGCCGTACTCGCCCGACCGTTATATGACATGGCGAGCGAACATCCACGCCTCGCTGTTTTACAACACTTATCTCCACCTGAAAACAGAGATGGGTTGCTCGCATCTCGACGCGCTCACTAAAGGATATAGGCTCTATCTCGACTACTGCGGGCTGGACGGCGTGAGTCCGGCGCTGGACATGACGCGAGCATGGACGCTGGTTCGGTTCTTCGATGCGGGCATTCTGCAACTGACGCAATGCTGCCGCTGTAAAGGCAAATTCGTCGCGCACAAGTACGACCCCCAGCTCGGTGTTTTGTGCTGCGCCTGTTTGCCGCCGCCGGCGCGTGTTGGCAAAACGAAAGCGTGCATCGCTGGGTAATCAGGCTCGTACCGTTGCTTACGGGAAGCGATCCGATCTAATTGAATTTCGCTAGCCGCTTCATCGATGTCGCGACGCCGTTCGTCGGAGGAATCATGATGGCTTACACAGATTTTCGGACTGGTCATGCCCAATCTTTGTTTTCTGTTTCGATTACTAATTTTATCAATTACACCATCGCACAGTTAGTCTTTTCATTAAATTAAGGAATACAAATCATGATAAAAATTCTGTATTTCACATTGAAAGGAGCTCCGGGCTGCAGCGTTACCGAAAATCCGAAGGCGAGAGGCCGCGGAAATCACGCCGTCACGAATGCAATCGCGGTTGCTGTGATCGCACTCGCTGCAAGCTGCACGAAGGAAGCGTCAGCATGCAATATTGCGGTCGGTGACAACGCTTCGGGCAACGCGAGCCTGGCATCGAACTGTTCGGGGAACGCGGCAGCGAATACCGGTGGCCCGGCTGGAACGAGCGCGGTGGCTGGTGGAACTGGTCCCAACAACATTGCCATTGGTACGGGGGCGAACGCCAACGATACGATCGCCTTGCCTGATCCGACTGGTTCCGTGGCGATCGGTTATACCGCGTCGGCCACGAGCAGCAACACTATCGCTATTGGCACGAACGCCAAGGCGACGGGAGTCTTCAGCGCCGCATTGGGTCCTGCTGCGGTGGCTTCTGGCGACTATAGTTTCGCAGGCGGAAACGGGGCGATCAGTTCGGGTTTCGGCGCCTTAGCTCTTGGTATTGCAACGCAGGCAGCGGGTGCCAGTGCCATAGCACTCGGCTCCGCTGCGCATGCCGCAGCAGCGACTAGCGTTGCAATCGGCGCGCTGTCCTCTGCACTCGACACAAGCGCGATTGCTATCGGTACCGAGGCAAGTGCGACGGCAAGCTCTTCCATGGCGCTCGGCGAGCAGGCAAAAGCAGCCAACACAAATTCTGTTGCACTCGGTGCTCTTTCGGTAACGGGCGCGGCCCGCATTGATGTATCGGCGCAGCAGGTTACACTCAATGGCGTGACGACGATCTACGCCGGTCCCGCTTCGACGGCTGCAGGGGTGGTGAGCGTTGGCACGGCTGGCGCGGAGCGTCAGATCCAGAATGTCGCAGCGGGTGACATCACATCCACTTCCACGGATGCCGTGAACGGCAGCCAGCTCTACGCGCCGGAACAGGCATTCAGCACACTGGCTAGCACGGTGACCGCCGGCCAAGGGTCGTCGTCCGCTGGGAGCCAATCGAATACAGGCAACGCGACGGGCCTGGATTCGACAGCAACGGGCGTGCGTTCCAATGCATCCGGCGCGAACGCGACGGCCACGGGCCAAGGCGCGCAAGCCACGAGTAACAACACGACGGCGTTGGGTCAAGGCAGCGTTGCCTCCAGTTCGGGAACAACGGCGGTTGGCCAGGGCGCGTCGGCGACAGGGGCGAATTCGGTTGCGCTGGGCGTGGGTTCGGTTGCGAATCAGGCGAACACAGTCTCAGTCGGGTCGGCCGGCAACGAGCGTCGCATCACCAACCTCGCGCCGGGGGTGAACGGCGCCGACGCGGTGAACATGAACCAGTTGTGGGGCCTGCAGAACAGCGTGAACCAGGTGGCGCGCAACGCGTACTCGGGCGTGGCGGCCGCGACGGCGCTGACGATGATCCCGGACGTTGACGCAGGCAAGACTATCGCGGTCGGTATCAGTACGGCCAGCTATCAAGGCTACGGAGCATCGGCGATCGGCATGACGGCGCGCATTACGGACAACCTGAAGGTGCGCGCAGGCGCGGGGGTCAGTGCTGCGGGCACGACTTACGGCGCGGGCGTGCTTTACCAGTGGTAAGTGAATGGAGCGCAAAACGGACGTGCAGACATACAATCAGCCCGGAACCCGTGAGTTTTACTGCCGTTGCTATTGAACGGAAATCTCGGCATGGTGAACAGCGTTGACATGCTTGTGATAAGTCACCTGATAAGAAACATGATCCACCCCGTGGAAGTCGCTTTCAGGGATGTAGACGACCGTTTCGCCGTGTGCCGTTTGCCCCTGGCAGCGGCTCGACTTGCCAATGACGTAATCCTTCTCCCTGACGTCAATCCGTCCGTGTCCTGGGGGTTCTGCAATGGTGATCGAAGGTAGCAGGTCCGGACGACATAGACTGTCCCACTCAGCGTGCGATGCGATGACGACCGGAACACCTGCGGACGTACTGCGACGATAGACTTCGTCGGCATTCGGAACGGCGGCGGTCGGTGGGAGAGAAATAGAAGATGATGCAGGTGCCGTCGGTGTACCTTGAAGCCCCCCCGGTTCGGGTTTGAAGGGAGGTGGGCCTATATATACCGTAATTTCATCAGGGTATTCATATGCGGCACCGTTCGCCATATCGATGCCGGCGCCAATCACTCCACCGAACACCGCGTTTCCAAACGCCATCCCTTTGGTTTTGGACGGTATAGTCGCTGAACCATTCTCCTCCCCATCCTTGTGACACTGAATTTCCAGCGCAGCGTACGCCCGGTGTATTTCGATTGTCCCCGGTGTTGTCAGATACCAAGTCCCCTTTCCGTTGGAGAGGCGGCATGATGCCCCCGGTACAGCAGCGGTATCTTTACGGGTTTCAATCGCTACTTTTTGACTGGTCCCTCCGGTGATCGTCGCACAGCCCGTCAATGTTAAAAGCGCCGTAGCTACTGCCACTCTTCTCATGTGTTCCCCGCACCGCATTGAACTGATGATGGAATTTAAGTAATTTCCATCATTATTTAGAATATATCTGGGCTCGAATGAATTTATTCGCACGTAGTATTGGAGCTTGTCTCCACGCCTCAAACCGCTATTTCGCGCTCTCTGGCGAATGGCCAGATTGAATATCTAACACAGCAATGCTGAAATATAGCGCATCGCTCCAAATAATTTGTTAAGCATTGTCATGGCGAATCCACATCGCTCGCTAGTGAGTTTTCTTTCCATGTCAAACCACGGCCGTGAGTATTGTTTTTTGTGATTTACCTGGCGAAATGGTCCACGAGCTTGTGCCGCGAGCCATTTTCCTTGAGCGGGTTGCGCACATGGACATTGCCATTGTCGAACCCGATGATGCCTTGCCAGATCGGGCACAGCACCTGATAGCTTTTTGCCGGTGGCAGACCGCGATGTGCAAGCGCCACGCGCCGAGCTTCTGACGCTCAGCTACTGCAGAGTACTGGAGTCAGTTGCAATCCACCTGTGCCCTCAAACTAAAAACCTCCACCATCGGCTGCCACAACCCCGCCGTATCCGCATCGGCCAGCGCTTTCTGAAACCGCGCCATCAACTGATTCCATTCAACGACACGTGCAGGCGTATCACCCGTCGTCGCAAGCCGCGCAAAGTCGAAATCGTCCTCAGTTTCAAGCAGCATCATCAACCGACTACCGCGACGCCAGATAGTCATATCCTGAATCCCGCTAGCCCGTAAATGCACAAGCACCTCCGGCCAGACCCGCTGGTGATAGCGATCATAGGCAGCAATGGCCGCAGGATCATCCTGAAGGTCGAGCGTCAGGCAATGTCGCATCATCAATTCCCCACCTTCACGCAGCAACCGTGCCATCAATCGACAATTGCAGATGCTGCTGCGCCGATATCGCATCCCAGTCCCACACAATTCCAATGCCTGGCGTCACCGGCGCAACCGCATAGCCGTCCTCTATACGAACACGCTCACCCGTCAGCGTGTCGAGTTGCGGAATGTATTCGACCCATGTCGCATTCGGCACCGCCGCACACAGGCTGACATGCAACTCCATCAGGAAATGCGGGCAGACGGCCATGTTGTACGCTTCCGCCATATGCGCGATCTTCAGCCACGGCGTAATGCCACCGACACGCGCGACGTCGGCCTGCACGATCGCACACGCATCGGCCTTCATATATTCGGCGAACTGGCCAGGGTGATACAGCGATTCACCCACCGCGATTGGCACCGTTGTCGATGTACAAAGGCGCCGGTGCGCATCAACGTTTTCCGCGGGCATGGGTTCTTCCAGCCACGCAAGCCGGAACGGCTCCAACGCGGCAGCGCGGCGCAACGCCTCAGCCAACGTAAATCCCTGGTTCGCGTCGACCATCAACTCGAAACCATCACCCACCTCCCGGCGCACAGCGTCGAGACGGCGTACGTCCTCCGACAAATGTGGGCGCCCTACTTTCAGCTTCGCGCCAGAAAAACCGCTATCCCTCGCCTGCAGCGTCTGCTCGACCAGTTCCTGCTCGGACAGATGCAGCCAGCCTCCTTCTGTCGTGTATGTGCGGATGCGCTGCTTCGCCCCACCCGCGGCGACCCACAGCGGAAGCGCGGCTACCTGGGTATTACGATCCCACAGCGCCGTGTCGATCGCAGCAAGCGCGAGGCTCGTGATCGCACCAACCGCGGTCGCATGCGTATGAAAGAACAGGTCGCGCCAGATTGCTTCAAACGCCGCAGGGTCGCGACCCATGAGCCGCGGCGCAAGATGATCGCGCAGCAACGCCACAATCGAGGAGCCGCCTGTACCAATCGTGTAGGTGTAGCCCGTCCCAACGCTGCCATCGCTGCAGCGGATCGTCACAAGTACGGTCTCCTGCACCACGAATGACTGGATTGCGTCGGTGCGGCGCACCTTTGGCTTAAGGTCGATCTGACGAATCTCGACGGCGTCGATCCTTGTCATCGGTCATATCCTTTTTGAAGTGATGTCCAGCCCTAGCCCTTCACGCCGCCGAGCGTCAGGCCGGCGATGAGATGCTTTTGCACGATGAAGGTCAGGATGATGGCGGGCACGATGATCACAACCGCCATCGCACACATGCCGGCCCAGTCAACCGTAAACTGTGCGGTGAAGTCCATCAGGCCGACCGGCAGGGTCTTCGTATCCGGGCTGCGGCACAGTTGCGTCGCGAGAGCGAATTCGTTCCAGCTCGTCAGGAATGCGAAGATGCCCGCGGACGCGATACCGGAGCGTGCCAGCGGCAACTCGATCTTCCAGAATGCCTGCCAGCGGTTGCAACCGTCTATCAGCGCGGCCTGTGACAGTTCGACAGGCACCTCGCGAAAGAAGCCGTCGATCAGCCAGACGGTAAACGGCACATTCATCGCCAGATAAACGATGATCACGCCAATGCGTGTGTCGAGCAGCCCGGTCCAGGCCCACAACATGAAGATGGGCAACGAGAGCGCAATGCCGGGAATCGCCCGCGTCAGCATCAGCAGCACGAACAGGAGATTTTTGTGGCGAAACTCGAAACGCGCGAACGCGTAACCTCCCATAACACCGACCACAAGCGCAGCCGCGGTGCTCACACACGAGATGATGACCGAGTTCAGGAAGTACTGGCGAATCGGCAGCGACGCCATCTGGCCGAAACCGAGCATGCTGAGGAAGTTATCAAGCGTGTAGCTGCTTGCTACGAACGGTGACTGGTTAGAGAGAATCGCGACATTCGAGCGAAACGCGTTGAGCACCACCCAGAGGCCCGGCAGGCAGACAATTGCCATCACCGCGAACACGCCGGCCCACAATCCGCATCGCTTCGCGCAGGATCGCAGCGTGGCCCAGCCACTGGCATCGCCGTCGCGACGGAGAAGAAAGTTGCTCATGTTCTCAGCCCATATGCCGGCGTGCGGCGTTCAGCTTGCGAAAGAAATACACCGTGAAGACTATCGACACGATCACCGAGACATACGCGATCGCGTTCGCATAGCCCATGCGCGAATCGTCGTAGGCAATGCGGCCGACCATCGTCCACAACAGTTCTGTGCGTCCACCGGGGCCGCCGTTGGTCATGATCCGCACAATGTCGTAGGCGCGGCCTACGTCGAGCGAACGGATGGTCATCGCGATGTAGATGAACGGCATCAGATACGGCAGTGTCACGTAGCGGAACGTCTGCCAGGGCGTGCAACCATCCACCTTCGATGCTTCAATCGGATCCTTCGGCAACGCCATGAGCCCGGCGAGCAGGATGACCGTGAACACCGGCGTCGAATTCCATACTTCAGCCACGATCAGCGACGCTAACGCCGAATGAGCGTCGACGAGAAAGGGAATGCTGCCCTTCACACCGAACAGCGAATGCAGCAAACTGTTGACCACACCTGTACTGTCGTTCAGCATGAACTTGAACTGAAAGCCCACGAGCACCGGCGAGAACATCATCGGAAACATCATGATGGTGCGCAGCAGGCGTTGTCCGGTGGTCACCGCATTGAGCAGCAGCGCGATGCCAAGGCCGAACAGCATTTCGAGATTCAGCGCAATGGTCAGAAACAACACCGTGCGTGCAAACGCGGCCCAGAAGTCCCCGTTTGCGAACGCGCGCAGATAGTTGCGCCAGCCGATGACGTGCCCGAGCGTATCGGGATCCGTCAGGTTATAGGCCGTGAAGCTCGTGTATAGCGAGAAAAGCAGCGGCAACACAACGACAATCGCCACCGAAAGGAACGCCGGCAACAGCATCTTGAACGGCAGCGCAAGACGCGCGCGTGCCACTTCAACGATCCCCGCTACCGGGCTGGCGTACTGCGTGCCTGGTCGTATCTTTTCACGACCTCGCTGTTCGGCGTTGTTCATCATTCGCTATCGGCCGTATCCTGCATGATGTCCGACACTCGCTTCGCCGCATCGTCGAGCGCCTGCCTGGAGGTCTTGTCGCCGATGATCGCCTTTTGAAGTTCCGGCCAAAGCGCATTCGAGATCTCGTTCCACTGCGCGATACGCGGCGGCGTAAATGCATCGTTTTTCGCCGCCGCACTAAACACATCAATCGCGCTTGCCATGAAAACGTCGTGCTTTGCTTCGAACTCCTTCTGTACGTCGCGCTGTGCGTCGATGCGCGAAGGAATCGATCCAAGGCGTGCTTCAACCATCTGCGAATCGTGGCTCGTCAGGAACTCAATGAAACTCGCCGCCACCTCCGGACGGTCGCACGTCCTGGTAATCGAGAAGCTATGCGAGCCGGACCATCCTGGCCTGCGATCGCCTGCGCCCAGCGGTGCACGCACGACGCCGACCTTGCCCGCGATTTTCGACGTCTTGGGATCGTTGTAGAAGGATGCGAAACCCGGCCAGTCCATGTCGAGCGCAACCTTGCCCGCGGCAAAGTTGTTGCCGAGGTCATCCCACACGTAGTTCGGTGCACCCTTCGGCACCGCCCCCACCTTGTAGAGATGCACAAACCAGTCGAGTGTCTTTATGCCTATGGCCGAATTGAACGCAGGCTGCATCTTCGCGTCAAGCAACTGCCCCCCATTGGCGACCAGCAGGGAATAGAAAGTGCCGGTCAGCGCCTCGTCCTTGCCGGGAAACTGCGTGCCGAAGAAATCGGGGGTCCTGGTGAAGAAAACGGCCTGCTGCGTGAATTCCGCGAAGTCCTTCGGCGGCGCGAGCGGCTTGCCAAACTGTTTCTGATAGGCGGCCTGGTTTGCAGGATCGTCGAATGCTGCCTTGTTGTAGTAAAGCGCCTCGACATCAACCGAGCGGGGAATCTGCACAAGATGCCCCTTGATTTCCGACTGCTTCATGAGGTTCGGCGCGAACTTCGCAAGATAGTCGGCGGGAAACAGGCCCTTCAGGTCACGAAAGATCGGATATTGCGCGGAAAAATTCGTGTGATTCGACGAGACGCAGTAGTCGATATGATTCGCCGCGATGTCCTGCTTCAGCTCACGATCGAGTTCGAAATGACTCTTGCGCGAGATAATCTCGACCTTCGCGCCAGTCTGCTTTTCCCACAAGGGAATGCGCGTATAGAGAGCCTCGTATTGCACACCGCCGATCAGCTTCACGCGTAACGTGTAGCCTTGATACTCACCGTCCGCGTGTGCGATGCCTGAAGCAACCACGCCCGCAAACACAAACGCAAACACCGATAGCGCGAGGCGCAATCCCGCCCCACGCCCGCCTCTGCTCGCCCTGCTGGAACTATGCATGCCTGTCTCCTAGGTTTGGACGCCGGGTTGCATGGAAGGCGCCGCTAGTTTTCGTACGGGCAGGCAGCCCCTACCGAAGCCGACGCCCGCTATCTGGATCGAACAGAAAAATCTTCTCGGGTGCGACGCGCAGCGACGTCACCGCACCCGCTTGCAGCGTGGTCCGGCCATTGCAGATCACACAGCACCGTTCGCCGGCAACGGTGCCAAACAGTTCGGTCGACGCGCCCGTAGGCTCGACGACGTTGACCGTGAATGGAATGCCACCCTCCCCCTCTGGTTCGAGATGCTCGGGACGCAACCCGACCGTCACGCGGGAGCTTTGCGGCGCGTGGACAATCGGGGCGGCTATCGTCACATCGCCAATGCGCACCCGCGCACCATTCGATGTTCGTTCGTAGTAGCCGCCAAAAAAATTCATTGCTGGTGACCCGATAAAACCGGCTACGAACAGATTGTCGGGATCGTCGTAGAGATCAAGCGGTGCGCCAATCTGCTCAATGACACCGCCATTGAGCACGACAATGCGGTCAGCCATCGTCATCGCCTCGATCTGGTCGTGCGTGACATAGACAGTGGTCGCCTTCAGACGCTGGTGTAGCCCGCGAATTTCCGCGCGCATTTGCACACGCAGCTTTGCGTCGAGATTGGATAGCGGCTCGTCGAACAGAAACACCTTGGGGTGGCGCACAATTGCGCGCCCCATCGCGACGCGCTGGCGCTGGCCGCCGGACAGATGCCGTGGATAGCGATCAAGCAGATCATCCAGGCCGAGAATCGCCGCCGCCTCACGGGCACGCCTGTCGATCTCGGCTGGTTTGAGTTCGCGCAACTTCAGCGCAAAGGTGAGGTTCTCCAGCACGCTCATATGCGGATAAAGCGCGTAGTTCTGGAAAACCATCGCAATGTCGCGATCTTTCGGCGGCAGGCTGTTGACCGCACGCCCGCCGATCAGGATACGTCCGTGCGTCACCGCTTCCAGCCCGGCGAGAGCCCGCAGCAGCGTGGACTTGCCGCAGCCACTCGGGCCAACCAGCACGAGAAACTCGCCATCGCGAACAGTCAGATCGACGTGCTTGAGTACCTGCACCGCCCCAAACGATTTCTGCACCTGCTCGAACGCCACTTCGGCCATTGCCAGTCTCCGGATTGACTGTATGATTGCTGGACTTAATTTTATTCATGAAATTAGATTTTACGAATAAAAGTTGCTAGGTACTTTCCCGAGCGTGGCAAGCACACGGGATCGGCATGCCCAAACCGCACTAAAATCGGTGGGCCGGATAACGCCCGTTGGCGCATCCTGTGCATACCATTGAGGAGAGATGTTGGACACCGCACGCTATTCAGCGCCCGCGCTCGAGAAGGGCCTCGACATCATCGAACTGCTGGCCAATCACCCGGAAGGGCTTTCGCTGATCGAGCTCTCACGTGCGCTCGGGCGCACGACGGCAGAGATTTTCCGGATGGTCGTTACGCTGCAGAACCGCGGCTATCTGATCGCCACCGACGAGCGCTATGCACTCTCGCTGCTGCTGTTCCAGCTTGCGCACCGGCATCAGCCCGTGCGCTCGCTCGTTTCAACCGCGCTACCGCTGATGACGCAACTCGCCAATGACGTGCGCCAGTCCTTCCACCTCAGCGTGTATCAGGCTGGGCGTGTGCTGATCGTCGCAGGCGTCGAGAGCCCCGAGCGCTGGGGGTTTTCACTGAAGGTCGGGACGTTGATCGGTATGACCGATACCGCTTCCGGCCAGGTATTGATGGCATTTCAACAGGCTCCGGAACGCGAGCGCATGCTTGCACTGCACGAGCCGGTGGAGGGCGAGCTGGAGGTTGATCGCGAAGTACTGGCAAACGACCTTGGATTGATCCAGCAGCGCGGCTTCGCGCGCATGCCGAGCCGGCAGGTGAAAGGTGTGCGCAATCTGGCCTACCCGGTGTTTGGCCGCTACGGCCACGCAATCGCCGCGCTGACGACCCCCTATATCGACCGGATCGACAACACCAAGGTGCCGTCGATCGCGGAAGTCGGCGTTCGCATGAAGGAAGCCGCGGGAACCCTGACTACCTTGATGGGGTTAGACGTTTATTGGGAAGCCGCCGTGGAGAACAAGGACACGGGCGCGCAGTAGCGCCAGCATCAGGTAACCCATCAGGCAACGCATCAGGCAACCCGTCAGGCAACCGCAAGCCGGCGCCGCTCCACCAGCGCCGGCCGCACCAGACTCCAGATCAGCGCGGCGCCAATCAGGTCGCCAAAGCCCAGCGCCACGAAGAACGGCGTGTAGCCGATGGTCATCACCAGCGCGCCCATGACCAGCGTAAAGCCGAGGTTGCCGATCCCTGCGGTAAGTGCCGCGAAGCCTGTCACAGTCGCGACCTCATGGCGCGGGAACAGGTCGGCTGACATCGAGATCACCGTCACCGAAAGCGTCTGGTGCGCAAAGCCACCGAGGCACAGCAGGAAGATCGCCATGGCCGGATCCTTCACATAGCCGACCCCGGCCATCGCCGTCATCAGCAGCGCGCCCAAAGTGAAAACCACCCGCTTTCCATTCACCAGCGGCAGGTTGAAGTGCCTGTTCAGGAAGTACGAGATCGAACCGCCCATCAGACAACCGATATCGGCAGCAACAAACGGCAGCCACGCGGTCATCGCAATCGCCTTCAGGTCGAAACCGCGCGCCTGATGCAGATAGAGCGGCATCCAGAACACCAGCGTGCCCCACACCGGATCGGCAAAGAAGCGCGGCAGCGCAATGCCCCAGAAGTTGCGGTTGCCGAAGATCTCGCGCAGATTCGGTTTTGAACCGTCTTCAGCGAGACCCTGCTGCTTGCCGTCGACAATATGAGCGGCCTCCTTCTCGCTCAACGCAGGATGTGCGCTCGGATGACGATAGAACGCGATCCACAGCACCGCCCAGACAAAACCGATCCCCCCGGCAATCACAAAGGCTGTTTGCCAGTTGTACTGAAGAATGGCCCATGCGATCAACGGCGGCGCGGCGATGGCGCCAACCGAAGTGCCGATGTTGAAAATGCCCGCGGCAATGCCCCGCTCGCGCAACGGAAACCAGAATGCGGCGAGCCGCATGCCGGCCGGAATGAACGAGGCCTCGACCAGGCCGAGCATCCCGCGCAATATGAAGAGCCCTACCCAGCCGCTGGCGAGACCATGCGCCATGCAGATGCACGACCAGGCGAGGCCGCACAGCAGAAAGCCGAAGCGCAGGCCGATCCGGTCCATCAGATAGCCGGTGAGCGGACCGCCCAACGGATACATGACAAGGAACGCCCCGGTAATCCAGCCGTACTGACTGGTGGAGATGTGCAGACTCTGCATGACCGTCGGCGCGGCGACGCTCAACGAGCTGCGCGCCAGGTAGTTCATGACCGTGCCCAACGACAGCAACGCGATCATCCACCAGCGCAACCCTCTGACCTTGATTCCCATGATGGTGTCTCTCTCCAGTCCGTCTGTTGTTTTATACGTACGGCACGCGCCGATGTCTGTCTCAGAAACGAAGACATCGTATGTCCGTCAACCGGTCTGGATCAAGCAATAGATTACGGGTGTTTACCCGATGACTTCAGTTAAATAGCCACTCGAAGCCCTACATCACATAGCTTGAAGGGGTGTCTTGTCTTATGTTGTACGACAACTCAAGAGACTCTGCCGACAACTTCCACCGGGCCGCCAGTTGCTTTACCTGTCTTGCCGCGACCGGCCAAGCTTCGGCCTATCGTCGCCCGGAATGCCGGCGCAACTCCCCATTTCGCTGATTGCGCTTAACTGGAACCGTTCACCGTCAGAGAGACCCAGCCAGGCTGGTGTAGCTAACGCAGTCGTTTTGATTGCATGAGGTCATGTTCACTCGCCGGATCACCCACCGAGCCGGTTTAAAAATCTCTTCATTTTCCTGCTCCGGTTGCGATAGGGCCCGCGCCTTATTCTGCCTCTCAACGGACAACCCATTCACTTGACCCGGTTGCCCCAGACCGTCCACGCATGGAGATGAATTGATGAAGCGCATGACACTCGCCGCCCTCGCCGGATTACTGGTTACCAGCGTGCTCACCAGCGCGGCGTTTGCCCAGTCCAACCCGGCCCCGAGCGATGCCGCAACGACCGCCCAGGCCCCTCAGCAAGGCCAATGGGCGCCCCCGTATGGCCAGCCGCTCGCCGGCAAGACGCGCGCCCAGGTGTATCAGGAACTGGTGCACGCCGAACAGGACGGCCAGCTCGCGTATCTGAACAGCACCGTGTACGCGCACCACTGACGCAGTCTGACGCTCAACTTCAGCCGCGGCATCAACCCTTCTTGCGGTCACGCGTGATACCGCTATCAGGGCGCGCGCTGATTCGCTTTCACGCCTCTATAGAACTGCCGGGAACCATGAAAATGCGGACATTTATCTTGCGATCAGTGCGGCTCGCCGTGTGCGTCGCCGCGGGTGTAACACTGTTTGGATGCGCGTCGCTGCAAGGGACCGCTAACGGCCCGGGCGATTGCGTGGGACCGCCCGATTTCTGCACGCCGTTCTTCGGCTCGTAGGAGCGCTTGCGTAGCCGCGCCGCCGCCAATGCCTCAGGTTCAAGCTCAGGTTCAACCTCAGGCGGCCGCGGCGGCCCACTCCACAGACACGGCCGGCGCTATCAATCGTTCACTGACAGCACCAGCGTCGGCGCCGGAATATCCTTCGCCTCGATCTCGACATTCAGCGGCGCGACCGCCGTGCCGATCGCGAAGAACTCGATCACGTGGCTTTCCCAACGGTACGATTTTTCATGAATGATCGTGCCGATCACGCCTTCGGCTTTGGCGGTCTGCGCTTCGACCTGCATGCGCTCGATGGCCAGTTCACGCGCGCTGTAGATCGCCTGGGTGAACTGCTCCAGTTCGACGTTGCGGCCCGCCTGGTTGAAGGCCTTCAACATGCCGCGATGCGCGACGTGGTACACGCAACTGCCCATTACGAGTTCGATAGGCCGGTAACCTGAATTCAGCAGCGTGTAGAAATCCTGGCCCGAGAGGTCCGAGGTAAACGGACCGCCGTCATGCGCCCTGAAACCCTTGGTGTCGTGGTTGTGGACCACGCCCGTGCCAATGGCAACGAACTCGAGTATGTCGGCATCCCACTCGACATGCTTGATCTCGAGGCGCACGCCCACAATACCGTCCGCGCCCATGCCGCGCGCTTCCTCGCGCATGCGCGACATGGCCAGTTCGCGGGCGTGATACATCGCCTGCGACAGCACCTCGAGTTCCTGGTTCTTGTTCCAGGAGCCGTACTGGATGCCGACGTGGTAGATGCTGCTGCCCACGCACAGGCCGATCGGTTCGAAACCGGCCTTGCGGACCAGCAGAAACTCGTTGACGGACAGGTCGGAGGTAAACACCGAGGTCGGGTGAGCCGCGCTGCGCAGCCCCTGAAGACGCGCCTTGGCATTCGCGGGAAGCTGGGCGGTGACGTCTTGCATCGTGGTTTCAGCCATGTTTGTCTCTGGTTGGAAGAAGGTTCAGATACCGTCGCTGTATGCGTTGTGATGTTCGGAGGTGGAGCGCAGGTTGTCGGGCTTGTCGCTGAGATCCAGCACGAACTCGACGTTGTGAGGCACGGCGACGCCGCGCGGGCAATCGACCACCGTGCCCATCACAATGTGCCGCCCGAGCAGCGGCGAAGTGTCCTCGTCATCGTCCCTGCGAATCAGCTGGCTAAACTGCAACTGTGCGAGCACGCCCGAACCCTGGCGGGCCGCGTCCGCACGCAGGTCCGCATGTGCGTTACGGCGGATCCGCTCCCAGAACGCCGTGCTCTGCAGCAAAGGCTGATTGCCGCGCCAACCGACCACGCTGTAATCGAGTGCGCCATTGCTCCACTCGAAACGCGCGCCAACCGCCAGTCCCACGGGGACGATTCCGGCCTCCAGCAACTGGATGAATTCCAGTGCCGGCACGGTCGAGATGATCGGCGCCGGACTCGGCGGCAGGCCTTCGATGCGCACTGCCGTGCCGACTAGCGAGTAGTCCATGCTGTTTTCGAGGTACAGGTCCACGGTCACCATCCTGACGTCGATCACAGCATTCGCGCCCAGGGCAACCGCTTCCGCTTCGAGCCGCTTCAAGGCCGTGCGCCAACCCTGTGCGTGCCCTTCGGTCCACGAAAAACCATAGTGCATCCAGCAGGTGGCCGCGATAGGCGCGATCATCCTCAGCCCGTGGCTGCGCGCCAGAGCCATCTCCGGCGCGGTGAGCGTGGAGACCCACGGCAGCGTGCCGCTCTTCGAATCCGCGAGACGCTGATGCACCATATTCGGCACGCCCTGCGCGTCGAAGAAATCCGGCGCCGGGCCGCTTGGCGCACTCGAACTTGCGCTCTTCGTATTCGTCGCATTCGTCGTATTCGGCCCGTCCTTGCCTTTAAACAGCGAACCCAACCAGCTCATCTGCATCTCCTGCGAAATTGTTGTGTGGGTTGTGTTGGTTAAAGCCCGGCCAGCAGTTCGCTCATCGCACGGGCTTTCTCGGTGCGTTCGCGCACATGCGTCATCAGGCCGGTCATCCAGGTGTGGGGATCGACCTCGCGGGTCGAGAGGACCACCCCTTTGACCTTCTTTTCGACTTCAGTGGCAAGGTGCTGGCCGTCCTTGAGGCGCATTGCGTAAGTCTCGTTGTCAAAGGCAACGCAAACACCGACAATTTCCTCAGTTTTCCGAAACAAACCGTGTCGCAGCCGTTGAACCTCCGCATGGTTCGGCAACGCTTCCGCCAGGATCAGTGCGAAGCGCGACAGGAAGGCGGCGCGATCTCCTTCGGCATGGCGCAACCATGCAGCGGCAAGATCGAAGCTCAACGGCGCAGCGCCTCCCGTGTGGCCGCCGTCAAGGTCATGAGTGGATTCGGACACGTCACGCTCCCGGCGGCGCGGCAAGCGCCTGGGCCTGCACCCCGCGCATGCCTTCCACCAGCTTGTTGCGCACTTCAATCAGCTTTTGCTCGCGCTCGCGATCCTGCGCGAGAACCTGCTGTTCGATGGCAAGCACTTCCTTCATCGTTTCGATCGACTGCGCTGCCGCTGCCGCCAACGCGTCCAGATTGCGCGGGTCGCCGCCCAGGCTGCGCGCCGCGTCGACTGCCGCGTCGTGGGCGCCCTGCACGGCCAGTGCAGTGATGCGGCGGGCCGCCTCGTCGAGTTTTTCGCTTTCCTCGCCGGCGCGGCGCGTATCGGCTTGCACGACGGCCTGTGCCGCCACCGCCATCAGGCGCGGAATCGTCACCATGATGCCGGTCGTAAGCTTGCTCACGCGCGTCTCCGCCGCCTTGCGGTTGGATGCAATCAGCGGAATCAGCGTCGCGGCGGAAATCATCGCCTCGCGAAGATCGGCGATCCTGCCGCGGAAATTCCCGAGCGTGTTGCGATAATCCATCGCAATGGCGGCATCGCCCGCCGTGTTGGTGCGCAGGGCCACCTGACGCAACTGTTCCGCTTCGCTAACGCCGCGCTCCAGCGCCAGCTGCATCGCGGCAATCCCGATCGAGAGGTCGCTCACGCCCTGGCGCACTGCCTTCGACTGCTCGTCGAGTTGCTGGATGGTAATCATCAGATCGGCCTTGGTGCGCCGCGCGCGCGCCTCTTCGGCATCCATCAGGCCAAGAAAGGCCTTGCGGTTTTCCTGGAACGACTTGACCGCGCCATGTGCGACCTTGCCGAGACGCCCCAGTTTGCTGAGAAAGCCGCCAACCTTCGGCGCGGCCTCGTGGACTTCCTCCTGAAGCTCCTCGATGCGCAGGATCTTGATGCCGTCGATCACGGCTGCGGCAATGCGGCCGATCTCGCCCGCCTCGCCCACGGTGGTGTCGGCGAGCAGCCGGCGCGACGCGAGAGCGAGCGGCTGCAGCGCGTTGTCGACGAAGCTCAAGGTGGTGGTGGTGTCGTCGAAGCGGATGCCGTCGGCCAGCTTCTGCGCTGCCGCACGCTGTTGCGGCGCAAGCGAACCGAGATCGACCAGCCGCTCGGCAGGCGGCATGGGCGTCAACACTTCGGCAGGCAGGTTCGAGACGGCAGCCGTCTCCGGTACAACCTGCAGCGCGCCGGTTTCAGCGGGTTCGCTGGCGGCGCTCAGGAAGGCCGCCAGGTCCAGTGGCGAGTCAGTGGCAGTAGGGCTGGACGGATCTTTTGCAGTGGGATCGCTCATGGGAAACCGGACGGTAATTTGAAAAGTGAGCTGGGAAGTACGCTGAAAAGCTGATCGTGAAGCAAGCCGGGAATCAGATCGGAGAATAGGGAAAAATTGCGGCTCTATCTCGACAAACCGGAATATTGCATAGCAAGATAATTTCAACCTTTAAATTCGGTCAATCGGCTGCCTATCTCCGACCGCTCGCATCTGCCGCCTGTCATTCAGATGGCTTGCGATAGCGTCGCATAACGCGAGTTGCCAGCCGCATTAATTTTCACGCTCCTCCGAAGGCACAACAGCATAAACCGGAATCGACTCACCAGGAATGGGCTGCGACGGATCAAAACGCGAACCCGTAAGGGATTTATAAGCAAAATCGCCGCTGCATATGCAAAATGAATGACAAGAACGTCTTCTGACTTAAAGATGTCATGGTTAATTCACGGTATTGGCACAAGCGCCACCCTGCTTCACAGATAAGATGCACCGTTTTCAGTCAATGCAGTAAAAACGTTTGACGCCGCTACAATTTCAGACGTAGCATTTTGACATGGCTAAGGGACAGACCCGCCGCCGTCAATCTCTTGAGGGATTCTCATGAGCACGTTGTCCAGGCGCTTCGATGCGCTTATTTTCATCGGTCGTTTTCAACCTTTGCATCGCGGTCACGTCGAAGTCTTGCGGCGCGCGTTGAGTCTCGCGACCCAGGTCTGCGTTCTGATCGGTTCCACCGACCGGCCTCGCACCGTCAAAGATCCGTTCTCGTTCGACGAACGCCGCCAGATGATTACGTCTGTGCTCGCTCAAGACGAACGCGAGCGCGTCGCCATCGCCGCCGTGCAAGACTCCACGTATAACGACAGCGACTGGGTACGCTGGGTCCAGGACGCGGTTGCAGCCGAACTGGGCGACACCACTGGCAAGAAGATCGGCCTGATCGGCCACGAGAAAGACGGCTCGTCGTACTACCTGCGCATGTTCCCGCAATGGGAACTCGTCGAGGTCGACGCAAGCGAAGACATTTCCGCCACCGAGATTCGCGACCAGTTCTTTGCCGAGCGTAGCAACAGCTTCGTTTCATGGGCCGTTCCGGCTCCGGTGTTCGATTGGCTCGAGCAGTTCCGCACGCGGCCCGAATTCCTGCAACTGAAATCCGAAGCGGAGTTCATCGCGGCCTACAAGAAAGCGTGGGCGGCCGCTCCCTACCCGGTCACCTTCGTCACGGTCGACGCGCTGGTCGTGCATTCAGGCCATATCCTGCTGGTACGCCGCCGCAGCGAACCGGGGCGCGGCCTGTGGGCCCTGCCCGGCGGCTTCGTCAACCAGGACGAGCGGCTCGAAGCGGCCTGCGTGCGCGAACTGCGCGAGGAGACCGGTCTCAAGCTGCCGGAACCGGTCATGCGCGGTTCGCTGAAGGACCGTCAGGTGTTCGATCACCCGCAGCGTTCGGCGCGTGGGCGCACCATCACGCATGCCTTCCTGTTCCATTTTCCGGTGGGCGATCTGCCGCGCGTCAAAGGCAGCGACGACGCCGACAAGGCGCGCTGGGTGCCTTTGAACGTGTTTGCGCAGATGCGCAACGTGATGTTCGAAGATCACTTCGACATCGCCTATCACTTCCTCGGAAAACTTTGATTCGTTCTTGATTCGTTCTTGATTCGTACCACCCGCCGGGATAGACCCGGCGGCATCTCAACGGCATAGAGGAGCTCTAGCCATGCAAACCACTCTCCGCAGTTTCGCCTCCGTCCTCGCCAACCCGATCCTCAACACGGACTCGTACAAGGCCTCGCACTACCTGCAATATCCGCCGCAAGCCTCGGCGATGTTCTCGTACATCGAATCGCGCGGCGGCTGCTACGATCGCACGTTGTTCTTCGGCTTGCAGATGCTGCTCAAGGAATACCTGTGCCGCCCGGTCACCCACGCCATGATCGACGAGGCGAAGGCGTTCTTCGCCGCGCACGGCGAGCCGTTCAACGAGGCCGGCTGGCGCTATATCGTCGCTCAGTACGATGGCTATCTGCCGGTGCGGATTCGCGCCGTGGCCGAAGGTTCGGTGGTGCCGACGCACAATGTGCTGGTAACGGCAGAGTGTGAGGATCCCGAAGTATTCTGGCTCGCCTCTTACCTCGAGACCATGCTGCTGCGCGTCTGGTATCCGGTAACCGTCGCGACCCAAAGCTGGCATCTGCGCAAGACCATTCGCCGTTATTTGCAAAAGACCAGTGACGACCTCACGCAACTGCCGTTCAAGCTGCACGATTTCGGCGCACGCGGCGTGTCGAGTGCGGAGTCGTCGGCTATCGGCGGCGCGGCTCACCTGGTCAGCTTCATGGGTTCGGATACGGTGCTCGGCGTGGTAGCGGCAAACCAGTTTTATAACGAACCGATGGCGGCGTTCTCGGTACCGGCCGCCGAGCACAGCACAATCACGGCCTGGGGCCGCGAAGGCGAAACCGATGCTTATCGCAACATGCTGCGGCAGTTCGGCAAGGAAGGTGCGATTGTCTCGGTGGTCTCCGACTCCTACGACCTGTTTGCCGCACTCGACCTGTGGGGCACCCAGCTGAAGCAGGCCGTGATCGACTCGGGCGCGACACTCGTGATCCGGCCGGATTCGGGCGACCCGCTCACCATCGTGCTGCAAACCCTGCGCGCACTCGACGCGTCGTTCGGCTCGACGCTCAACAGCAAAGGCTACCGCGTGCTCAATCATGTGCGCGTGATCCAGGGCGACGGCGTCAACGCGCAATCGATCGAAGCGATTCTCGCCGCAATCGACGAAGCCGGCTATGCCGCCGACAACCTGGTGTTCGGCATGGGCGGCGCCCTGCTGCAGCAGGTCAATCGCGACACGCAACGCTTCGCCATGAAGTGCTCGGCGATCCGCGTTGGCGCGACATGGCAAGGCGTCTGCAGGGATCCCGTGACGGACGCCGGCAAGCGTTCGAAGAAGGGCCGTCTCACGCTGCTGCGCAACCGCCGCACGGGTGAATACCGCACCGTCGCATTGCCGCTCGCATGGGACGACCACCGGGTGGAAGGCGAATGGGACGAGGCGCTTGCCACGGTGTTCGAGTCGGGCAAGCTGCGGGTCGACGATAGCTTCGCCGCGATCCGGGGCCGGGCTCATGCGGATGAAGCCTGAGTGACTGCAAGCAGAAGCGGCGGCGGGAGCGGGAGCGCAACCGCTGCGCCCGCACTCCGCCGCTCAGGAGCGTGACGCGACTACAGCAAGCCGCTTGAAGATTTCCTCGCCAAGTTCAAGGTTCGGCACGCCTCCCGCAACGCTTGCGCCGCACTTCGGACCGCCGCGCTCCGTCAAGCCTGCGCATATATCGAACTCCCCAATGTCACCGTGCTGACGTTGTTCGCGGACGCGAAGCGGATCTCATAGAGATCCCGGCCGAAATTGCCGGGCACTTTCACCGACATGCCTCCCCGGTCGTCCGCGAGCGGTACGAAGAGCTGGTAGCGAAGATCGTTGTTTCCGAACAGGACATAGCCCGGCAGTTCGGTCAGGGTGGTCAGAATGGCCGGGACGTTGCCATCGAGAACCAGTGGTACGGACGTAGGCGACTCGTTCGTCACGCTCCATTGCGTGCCGATGCGCTGCTGCCAGGCGTTGTCGAGCGGAGCGAGCGCGGCGAGCTGCTGACCGAGCGGCAGGGTGAGCCAGGCGTAGCCCGCGCCGGGCGCGACCCGCTTCATGAGGTAGCGATAGCTGAAGGCGCTGCCGCTCTCGTCGGTTCCAGTGGCGAGCGCGAAACGATATGACGCGGACGCATTGCTGTCGTTCCACCACCACCCGTCGCTGCGGTACTGGAATGCGCCGGGGCCGACCTGCGTCCAGGCATGCGTGGCGCCATCCCACTGATTCAGTTGCAGGCTGCCGTCGCTGTTGGCGATCACCTGAAGCGGTGCATCGAAGTTACCGTAGATGCCGGCGGCGCTGGCTATTCCAGGACCGGTTGCGATCGGTGGAATGGCGCCGGCCACCGGGGGCGGCAGTGCGCTGATCGTGCCGTCCTCCTGCAGCGCGGACAGCACGATGGTCTCCGCGAGCTTGCGCGCATCGTAGCCCGAGTTGCCGGTCAACATCAGTGCCAGTTGCGCCTGCGGCAATACGAAGAATTCGCTTGTGAAAAACGCGGTGCCGCCGTCCTTTTCCCATGCAAGTACACCGGCAGCAGCGACGCCGGGTTGCAGGACGGAATCCCACCCGAGCCCCCACCGCCACTCGGGCGACGGATTGATCAGCAGTCCCCCTGTCTGGTCGGTGCCCATCTGCGCGAGTCCCGCCGCAGACGCAATGCGTTGCCCTTGAAACACGCCTGCGCCGAGAAACATCGCCGCGAGATTCATCATGTCGCCTGGTGTCGAACTCAGTCCGCCGGTAGCGTATGCATTGACGAACTCCTGATACTGCGTGCCATTGGCATAGGGATACGCGAACGAGCCGCCACTCGGCACACTCGTGAGATAGCTGGAATTTGTCATCTGCAACGGCGCGAGGATATTCGCCTCCACGAAGCTCGCGTAGCTCTGCCCGGTCAGCGCCAGCACAATCTGCTCGATCATCGTAAAACCGTCGTTGCAGTACACCGCCAGTTCACCCGGCAGATGCTTGAGATGCGTGTTCGCCAACTCGGCCTGAGTGTCCGCCGCATAGCCTGGAATCGGTGCGAATGTGAAGAGGTTGCGCGCATTCGTACCGGGCAGGCCTGACGAGTGCGACAACAGATGGCGGGTCGTGATCTGCGCGTATTCGGGCGACAGCATCGTAAAGGTCGGCAGATACTGGATGATCGGCGTGTCGAGCGAGATCAGCCCGCGGTCCTGCAGGATGACGGCGGCGAGCGCCGCAATCACCTTGCTGACCGAGCCGATATTGAAGCGGGTCTGAGTCGTGGCCCTGGTCTGGTCAGGCACCGACGAAACGCCGAATGCCTGCTGCCAGACCACGTTGCCGCCCTTGAGCATGGCGACCGAAATAGCGGCTACCGGATGTTCGGGATCGCTGATTGCCTGCTCGATCGCCTGTTGGCCCTGTGCAATTGTCTGCTGATAGGGAGTGGGGTTGACGCTATCGCTGCCGCAGCCGGGCAGTAACATCGCAAGCATGCCGGCGCCGGCGAAGCCGAGAAATTCCCGGCGCCCCGCACTGGATGGTTTATCGTTGTCGCGGTCAGATCGGAGCACGGCTGTTCTCCCTGTTGTTGTTCCAGAGCCAACTGCTGCGGTTTCTGCGCTTTCGCGATGAATTATAGCTTCCGTTTCGGCGTTGTCAGTGACGCTGATGCAGTGCGCGGCTGCCATAGATGTGATCTCAGCAGGCCACCTTCCGGTCGCCCTCAGTTTGCCCTCAGCCCGCCAGCCGATCCGCAATGTCATGTCTGAGCATGGGTTCAAGCCGTATACTGCCAACCGTGATTCCAGAAGCCGCTACGCATGACATCCTCCCCCGCTGACAGCGCCGAGCAGGCGCACCAACTTGCGCTGCAAGGTGCCACGCTGTTTCAGGCCGGACAGGGCGCGCAAGCGCGCGAAGCCTGCCTGCAGGCGCTGAGCCTTGCGCCGCACTCCGCCGAGGTGCTGTTGTTGCTCGCGTTTATCGCGCTGCACGCCAATCAGCCGGGCGAATCAATCGACTGGAGCAACCGCGCGCTCGCAGTGAACGGCAATCTCGCCGACGCCTACTTCCTGCGCGGCGAAGCGCAGCAACAAGCGCAACTCTACGAAGCAGCCGCCTCGAGCTACGACGCGGCGCTCAGGCTCAAGCCGGCACATGCAGATGCCTGGAACAACCGCGGCAATGCGTACCATGCGCTCGGTCAGCAGGAACGCGCACTGGCGAGCTACGACAAGGCGATCGAACTGAATCCCGCCAAAGCGTCGTTCCACAACAACCGGGGGCTCGCGCTAAAGGAACAGGGCAACAACCCGCTTGCGATCGGATGCTTCGAGCAAGCTATCGCCCTTCAGCGCGATTACGGCCTCGCCCATTTCAACCTCGGGCTGTCGCTGTTTGCGCTCGGCCGGTATGAAGAAGCGGCAGCCAGCCATACTGAAGCAATCAGGCTGATGCCCGGCCACGCTCTCTCCCATTGGGGTCGAGCCGACGCCTTGCGGGCCAGCGGACACTTCGAAGCCTCACTCGAAGCCTATGACGCCGCGTTAGCGCTCGACCCTGGCCGGGCCGACATCTATAACAACAGAGGGCTGCTGCTGCACGTCTGGGGCAGGCACCAGGATGCCCTCGCAGACTTCGCAATGGCCGCACAACTGGACCCCGGCCACGCGGATGCCCACTGCAATAGCGGCATGGCGCTGGAGGCGCTGGGGCGCCATGCGCAGGCACTCGGCGAATACGAAGCGGCCATTGCCCGCTCACCCGGACACGCCGCTGCGCACTTCAATCATGCGCTGTGCCATCTCACGCTCGGCCGGTACCGCGAGGGATGGCGCGAATACGAGTGGCGCTGGCAGACCGGGCAACTCAGGTCGTCGCAATTGCAATGCGAGGCGCCGCTGTGGACCGGTAAGAAATCGCTCGAAGGTGAACGGATTCTCCTGCATGCGGAACAGGGCTTCGGCGACAGCCTGCAGTTTTGCCGCTATCTGCCCCTGGTAGCGGAACTCGGTGCAACGCTGATCGTCCAGGTGCCGGCGCCTCTCGCGCCGCTGATCCGCAGCATCAGCGGTGTTTCTCAGGTTGTCACGGCAGGAGAAGCGCTGCCCAAGTTCGACTTTCACTGCCCGTTCATGAGCCTGCCTCTTGCGTTCGACACGACGCTGGAGACCGTGCCTTACGCGCAACGGTATCTGACGCCATCCCTGGAGAAGTCTTTGCTCTGGCAGCAGCGCCTCGGCGCGAGGCGGTTGCCGCGAATCGGCCTGGTGTGGGCCGGTGCGCCGCACGCTTCGCTCGCCGTGCAGCGTCCCGTCGACATACGCAGGTCGATTCCGTTGGAAAGATTTGCACCCCTTAGCACTTCAGAGGCTGAATTCTTCAGCTTGCAGAAAGGCGAACCCGCAGCATCGCAGTTGCGGGAGCTAGAAGAGAAGAATTGGGACGGTCCGCGTCTGGTCGACTTCACCATCGAACTACGCGACTTCGAAGACACCGCTGCATTGATCGATCAGATCGACCTCGTGATCTCCGTCGACACCTCCGTCGCTCACCTGGCGGGCGCGCTCGGCAAACCGGTGTGGCTGCTCAACCGCTTCGACACATGCTGGCGCTGGATGACCGAACGCGACGACAGTCCGTGGTATCCGACAATGAGAATTTTTCGCCAGCCCGCAGCGGGCGATTGGAACGGTGTAATCGCACGCGTGCGAACCGAATTGCCGCAATTCATCGCGCAATTCGTCGCGCAACGGGGCACCGGCAGCTAGGTTCAGGCTCAGGCGCGCTACAAGCGCATACAGCGCGCAGCAACATCCCGATCCGGCCTCCCCGCATCAATACACGTCGCGCACATAGCGCTTGTCACGCGCCAGGCCGCTCACATATTCCAGCGCCCTCTCGTCGCTCATGCCACCGTGGCTCGCCACCACCGCTTTCAAGGCCGCATCGACGTCTTTCGCCATCCTGTTCGCATCGCCGCACACATAGAAGTGCGCCCCTGCTTCGAGCCACGCCCACAGTTCCGCGCCGTGTTCGCGCATGCGGTCCTGAACGTAGATCTTCTCGGCCTGATCGCGCGAGAAGGCCAGATCGAGCCGGGTCAGCAGACCCCTGGTGCGCATCGTGTCCAGCTCGTCGCCATAGTAGAAGTCTGTTGCCGCATGCTGCTCGCCGAAGAATAACCAGTTGCGGCCCGTGTCGCCGCGCGCCAGCCGCTCGTGCAGAAAGCCCCGAAACGGCGCGACGCCCGTACCCGGCCCCACCATGATCATCGGCGTGTCGCCGTTGCGCGGCGGGCGGAAATACGCGGACTTCTGCACGAAGACCGGCACGCTCACCTCGCCGGCGCGATCGGCCAGAAAAGTCGAGGAGACGCCCTTGCGCTGGCGGCGGCCATTGTTGTAACGCACCGCCGACACCGTCAGGTGCACCTCCTCCGGATGCGCTTTCGGACTGGACGCAATCGAGTACAGACGCGGCTGCAGGCGCTTGAGTATGCCGAGCAGTTCCGGCGCGCTCAGCGTCACCGGAAATTCGTGCAGCACGTCCGCCAACTGTTGTCCCCACAACCATCGCTTCAGATCCGCCTTGCGCTCGTCAGCCAGCAAGGCGCCGAGCGCACCATCGCGGCTTCGCGAGGCGATGAACGCAAGCGCTTCGCTACTCGGGCGGGCGATCTCGAAGTGTCTGGCGAGCGCATCGGCAAGCCGCATCTCGCCGGCGCCGCTCACGCTGACCGCTGTATCCGCAGCAAGGCCGCTCAAGCCGAGCAGTTCGTCGACCAGTTCGGGGCAGTTGCTCGGCCAGACGCCAAGCGCATCGCCCACCTCGTACTCGAGACCGGAGCCGGCAGTCGAAAACGAGAAATAACGCGTATCCTTAGCGGCGCCCTGCTTGTTGAGCCGCAGATTCTTCACGAGCCGCGACGCCGCGGGATGCGCCTTGCTCGGCACGACGCCCGGTAAAACCGCGGGGATCATGCCTTCCTGCGCGACGTCATGGAGCGCAGCGTCTTCCTCCTTGATGCGGACGGTGATCCGTTCGAGCCAGGCGTCGGCTGCGGGCTGAAACTCGCTATCGCAATCGGCCCGCGGCAGCAGGCGCAGCGCGCCCTGCTCGGCCATGCGCCGGTCCAGATTGCGGCCGTGGCCGCAAAACTGGTCGTAGTTGGTGTCGCCGAAGGCCAGCACCGCGTAGCGCACGCCATCCAGACGCGGCGCCGTCACGGCCTGCAGCGCGCTCCAGAAACTCGCACCGTTATCGGGTGGATCGCCGTCGCCGAAGGTGCTCGACATCAGCAGCACATACTGCGCTTTCGCAAGCGCCGTTACGTCGCAATCCTCCATGCAACAGGTGCGAATCTCGAAACCGGACTCCATTAACTGCGTTGCATAGCGCTCGGTCAGCGATTCGATGTTCCCCGTCTGCGATGCCCACAACAGCAGCACCTTGGGCCGGGCTCGCGCAATCCGCACGGCGCCGGAACCGGAGCCGGCTTCGTGCGCCGCCGCAGCAGCGCCGTCCAATGCCGCCCCCGACGTATCAGCACGGCTGTAGAGCCCTGCGAGCGCGCCATCGAACCAGAGGCGGGTTGCAGGCGGCAACGGCGCGCTCGCGGGCAGCACCGGCACGCCGTCCAGCCTGCCGGCAGTGCTCGAGCGCAGACCGCCGATGAAGCCGGAGAGGTAGGCACGCTGGGCATCGTCGAGATGCGGCGCAGGCATCTCGGGGAAGCCGAGCAGCGCGACGAGAGCGTCGATGCGGGACATGTCCGTTTCCTTTTCCTTCAACTGGCCACTGCCATTTGCAAGCAGCAGCGCCGCATTGTCCGCACCGGACGTCATGAGATCCGAATCCTCCGCGGCGTCCTCGCGCTCAGACTCGACCCGGCTCAATGCCACGGCGCAGAATTTCAGTTCCGGTTGTTGCGATACCGGATCCACCGCATCGTGGGTCACCGCATTGATGCAGAGGTCTTCGCCGAACACGTCGTTCCAGTGCATCGGCGCAAAACATGAACCGGCGCGCACCCGGTCGGTCACGACGGCCGGCAGCACCGCGCGGCCGCGCCGCGAACGCACTTCGACGCGATCCCTCGCCCCAATGCCGAGCGCGGCTGCATCCTCCGGATGAATCTCCACGAACGGCTTGGGGTTGAGCTTGTTCAGCATCGCCACCTTGCCGGTCTTCGTCATGGTGTGCCATTGATGCTGCAGGCGCCCGGTATTCAGCACAATCGGAAATTCGGGCACCGGCATTTCGGCCGGCTCCACATGGGGGCGCGCAAAAAACATCGCCTTGCCGCTGGCAGTTGGAAACACCAGCGCCGGCCGGCTGCCATCGGGCAATACCTTGAGCGTCTGACTGACACCATCGTTCAGATAGCGCAGCGGATTGCGGTCGTGCGGCGCATCCGGCGCGCACGGCCATTGCAACGGCGTCTCACGCAAGCGTGCGTGGCTCGCGCCGCGCAGGTCGTAGCCGGTCCGCGGGTTCGATGCACGCGTGATCTCCGCGAACACCTCGTCCGCACAGGTATAGCTGAACGCATCGGCGAAGCCCATTGCACACGCCACCCGCGCAATGATCTGCCAGTCCGGCAAGGCGTCGCCAGGCGGTTCGATGGCCTGTTGCATGAGCGTCAGATTGCGCTCGGAGTTGATCATCACACCTTCCGCCTCGGCCCATAGCGCACCGGGCAACAGCACGTCGGCATAGCGATTGGTCTCGGTGTCGAGAAACGCGTCCTGGGCGATCACCAGTTGCGCAGCCTGCAGCCCGGCGATCACGTTCTGCCGGTTGGCGACGCTCGCCACAGGATTGGTGCAGATGATCCAGCAGGCCTTGATGTCGCCTGCCGCCATGCGCGAGAACATGTCGATAGTCCCGTTGCCCACCTCCGCCTTCAAGGTGCCCGGCGCGATGCGCCACAGGTCCTCGACGAACGCCCGGTCCTCCTCGACCAGCACCGAGCGTTGCCCCGGCAAACCCGGTCCCATGTAGCCCATCTCGCGGCCGCCCATCGCATTCGGCTGGCCGGTCAGCGAAAACGGGCCGCTGCCGGGGCGACAGATCTTGCCCGTCGCGAGATGCAGGTTGCAGATTGCGTTGGTGTTCCAGGTGCCATGCGTGCTCTGGTTCAGGCCCATGGTCCAGCAGCTCATCCATTCCTGCGCCTCGCCGATCCATTGCGCAGCGGTACGGATATCCGCCTCGGGAATGCCCGTGAGCGCGGCCACCTTGTCCGGCGCGTAGTCGTCGAGAAAGGCCGGCATCTCGTCCCAGCCCTCGGTGGCCGCGGCGATAAACGCGGGGTCCGTATGACCGTTACGGTGCAACAGATGCAGCAGCCCGTTGAGCAATGCGAGGTCCGTGCCCGGCTTGATCTGGAGATAGAGATTCGCTTTGTCTGCGGTCGTCGTGCGGCGCGGATCGACCACGATCAGCTTTGCGCCGGCCTTGACCCGGTCCATCATGCGCAGATACAGGATCGGATGGCAGTCGGCCATGTTGGCGCCGATCACGAAGAACAGATCGGCCTTGTCGAAGTCCTGATACGAGCCCGGCGGGCCGTCCGCACCCAGCGACAGCTTGTAGCCGCTGCCGGCGCTCGCCATGCACAGCCGCGAGTTCGATTCGATCTGGTTGGTGCCCACAAAGCCCTTGGCAAGCTTGTTGACGAGGTACTGCGCCTCGATCGACATCTGCCCGGACACATAGAAGGCAAGCGCGTCGGGTCCGTGAGTGTCGAGCAGCTCGCGCAGGCGGCGGCCGGTGTCGGCGAGCGCCTGATCGACCGGCAGCGGGATCGGGTCGCTATGGCGGTCGCGCCGCTGAAAAGCGCTTTCCAGGCGCCCCGATTTGCGCAGCGCGACATGCGCCGAGGAACCCTTGGTGCACAACCGCCCGAAATTGGCCGGATGCTCGCGGTCACCGGCGATCCTGACGACCTGGCCGTCCTCGACCTGCAGCACCATGCCGCAGCCGACCCCGCAGTAAGGGCACACCGTCTTGACGCTGGCGCTGCTCATAGCCTGATCGCCCCTTACCTGCTGTCCGGTGTCATGGCAAGCACGGTCATACCGAGACCCACACCTGGCCGTCCTTGACCCGGGCGGCAAACGCGCTGACCGAATGCTCGGGCGCTTCAAGGCACTCGCCGGTGCGCAGATCGAAATGCTGCTTGTAGATCGGCGAGGCCACCACGATGCGCTCGCCGAGGCTGCCGATCAGCCCGCGCGAAAGCACCGCGGCCCGTGAGCAGGGATCGTAGTTGTCGATGGCGTACACGTTCTGTTCACCGCGCTCCACCTTGAACACGGCCACTTGCCTGCCCTCGACGAGGGCGCAGATGCCGGTGTCCGGCACGATGTCGTCGAATGCGCAGACCGCCACCCAATGCTGCTGCCTCGCCTCGGCGTCCGTAATGGACGAGTCGCGTTGGGCGAATGCCTGCTCATTGTGCAAATCGATTTCCATATCACCCTCCTCAGATTGTTTCCGCGACTACAGGCACCGGGAACGCATGAGCGGCGGCGCGTTCATCCGGCGTCGCGGGACGAATCTGTCCGCGCTCCTCGACGAAGACAATGTTTTCGTCGAGCCGGTCGCTGTTGACGAAATGACGGAAGCGCTTGCGTGTCTCGGGGTCGGTCACAGCCTTCTTCCATTCGCACTCGTAGGTGTCGACCACGTTGCGCATGTCCGCTTCGAGCTCGGCAGCGAGCCCCAGTCTGTCGTGCACCACCACGTCGATCAGGTACTCCAGCCCGCCTTCGAGGTTATCGCGCCACACACTGGTGCGTTGCAGCCGGTCGGCGGTGCGCACGTAAAACATCAGGAAGCGGTCGATGTAGCGCACCAGCGTGTCGTGGTCGAGATCGGCCGCCAGCAGTTCGGCATGACGCGGCTTCATGCCGCCGTTGCCGCACACATAGAGATTCCAGCCCTTTTCGGTCGCGATGACGCCGACGTCCTTGCCCTGCGCTTCCGCGCATTCGCGGGTGCAGCCCGACACGCCGAACTTGATCTTGTGCGGCGAGCGCAGGCCTTTGTAGCGGTTCTCGAGCGAGACGGCGAGCCCAACCGAATCGCCGACGCCGTAGCGGCACCATGTCGAACCTACACACGACTTCACGGTGCGCAGCGACTTGCCATAGGCATGACCCGATTCGAAACCGGCCGCAATCAGTTCTTCCCAGATCAGCGGCAACTGATCGACGCGTGCGCCGAACAGGTCGACACGCTGGCCGCCCGTGATCTTCGTGTAGAGACCGTATTTCTTCGCCACCTGCCCCACGGCGATCAGCCCGTCGGGTGTGACCTCGCCGCCCGGCATGCGCGGCACAACCGAATAGGTGCCGTCGCGCTGGATGTTGGCGAGGTAGTAGTCGTTCGAATCCTGCAGGCTCGCGTGTTCCTTCTTCAGCACGAACTCGTTCCAGCACGAGGCGAGAATGCTGGCGGCCACAGGCTTGCAGATATCGCAACCAAGGCCGTGGCCGTGCTTCTCGAGCAGCGCACCAAAGGTCTTGATGCCCCCGACGCGCACGATGTGATGCAGCTCCTGGCGCGAGTAGGGAAAGTGCTCGCAGACATGGTTGTTGACGGCGAGCCCCTGCTTTTTCATTTCCGCCTTCATCACCTGGGTGACGAGCGGCACGCAGCCGCCGCAGGAAGTGCCCGCGCAGGTAGCCGTCTTCAACGCGCCGATGCTGGTGGCGCCCGCGCCCACCGCCGCGCAGATCTGGCCTTTGGAAACGTTGTTGCACGAGCAGATCTGCGCGGCGTCGGGCAGCGCGTCGACACCGAGCCCCGGCTTGGCCTTGCCGTCGCTCGCCGGCAGGATCAGGAATTCGGGCGCCTCGGGCAACTCGATGCGATTGAGCATCATCTGCAGCAGCGTGCCGTATTCGGCGGCGTCGCCCACCATCACCGCGCCGAGCAGTTGCTTGCCACAGTCCGATACCACC
Source organism: Burkholderia sp. 4M9327F10 (assembly GCF_005503145.1). Classification (GTDB taxonomy): domain Bacteria; phylum Pseudomonadota; class Gammaproteobacteria; order Burkholderiales; family Burkholderiaceae; genus Paraburkholderia. Next base: position 49,828 of record NZ_SCNV01000049.1, read on the forward strand.
AGCTTCTTGTAGACCTGCTTGCGTTCGTCGCTGAACTGGTACGTGCGGCTACCCGGCGTCTTGCCATGCGCGTCTCCAATGCTCGCCACGTCCACCCCCATCAGCTTGAGCCTGGTGCTCATATCCGCACCCGCAAAACCACCATCCGCGCCGAGCAGGTGTCCTGCTGCGATGCGCGCCATCTCATAGCCGGGCGCGACGAGCCCATACACCATGCCGTTCCATGCGGCGCATTCACCGATCGCATAGATGTCGGGGTCGCTGGTGCGGCAGCTCGCATCGATGGCAATGCCGCCGCGCGGCCCCAGTTCCAGACCGCAGGCACGGGCGATTTCATCGCGCGGCCGGATGCCGGCGGAAAATACGATCATGTCGGCGTCGAGATGCGTGCCGTCGGCAAACTGCATGCGGTGCGTGGCGCTCTCGCCGTCAACAATCGCCAGCGTCTGCTTGCCCGTATGAACCTGCACACCCAGTTCCTCGATCTTGCTGCGCAGCACCCGCCCGCCGCCCTCGTCGATCTGCACCGCCATCAGGCGCGGCGCGAATTCCACCACATGCGCGGCGAGCCCCATGTCGTGCAGCGCTTTCGCACATTCGAGCCCCAGCAGGCCGCCGCCCACCACGACCCCGGTTTTGGCCCGCACGCCACAGGCCTGCATCGCTTCAAGGTCTTCGATGGTGCGATAGACAAAGCAGTCCTGACGATCGTTGCCTGCTATCGGCGGCACGAACGGCGTCGAGCCGGTGGCGAGCACCAGCTTGTCGTACGAAAGCGTTTCACCGGTTGAGATGTGCACGGTGCGCGCGGCGCGGTCGATCGACACAGCCTTCGCGTTGAGCTTGAGCAGCAGGTTCTCGCGCTCGAAGAAACCAGGCTCGACGAGCGACAGATCGTCGGCGGTTTTGCCGGAAAAGAATTCGGACAGGTGGACGCGGTCGTAAGCCGGACGCGGTTCCTCGCACAGCACGGTGATATGCAGCGCGCTGCCCGCTGCGTCGGCGAGACATTCGAGCAGCTTGTGCCCCACCATCCCATGCCCGATCACGACTACGTTCATGACAGGTGTTTCATCCATTTCCAGCTCGCTTCGCGACATGATTTTCGTCCGGCAAATAAAAAGGCGTCCCGCGAATCCAGTCGACAAGTGACTGAATTCAGGGGACGCCGTTGTCCAAAACCCGTGATCTAAGGAGTGACCTTTGCTGCTGACTTCACTGCTGCACTGGCCGGATCGCCGTTGATCCGCCGGGTCTGTCTATGCAAAGGCTGTGCCATGCGAGCCGCTCTTCCCTGCGTCCCGCAGTGCGGGCTTCGCGGGATGAGCAAGCCCTGGCGGCGCGTCGCGCGAGGACGCATATTGATGCGGCGAGGCACAACGGCAGTGCGGCGCAGCACAGCATGCGTGCAAGGCGCCTCGCTGACGCCGTGCGGATTCGCCACGCGAGCGCATCACACTCCGCCGTCCGCCTGCACACCCACGGCTGCGATCGGATTCGCCACCACCAGCGGCTCGCCAGGCAGTGCCCACTTGAGCCAGCGGGCGCGATGCAGCACCACTAGCGCGAAGGCCAGCGCCGACAGCACCCCGAAGGTCGCAAAGCCCATCTGATAGCTGCCCGTGCTTTCCTTGGCGATGCCCATGATCACCGGCAAATAGAATCCGCCGATACCGCCGGCCGCGCCGATGATGCCCGACATCAACCCGGTCTTGCCTTTCCAGCGTTGCGGCACGAGCTGGAAGGTCGCGCCGTTGCCGAGTCCGAAGCACAGGTAGGTTGCCACCAGCAGCGCGATGCCGGCCGGCAGCGGCGGCATCCATGCGGCAAAGGCGAAGTCGCACAGCGAAATGCCGGCCAGCAGCAACACCAGCGCCCGCACCCCGGAGATGCGGTCGGCGACCAGCCCGCCGATCGGGCGCACCAGCGCGCCGATAAAAGCGAGCAGCGACATGAAGAGCCCTGCTTCGAGTTTCGGCAACTGATACAGCGAAACCAGCAGCGTTGTCACATACGAGGACATGCCGACGAAGCCGCCAAACGTAATGCTATAGACGAGCATCACGACCCACGTATCGCTTTCTGCCAGCACGCTGCGATAGTGCTTCGGCAGCACAGCGATGGCGAGCAGCGCACCGAGCACCGGCAACAGCAGGACACCCGTCTTGCCGCCGCCGAAGACACCCGCATGCACGGCCAGCACGAGGGCGATCAGGCCGCCCAGCGTAATGCAGAAGCTGCGCAAGGCGCGCGGTGCGCTGCCTGATTTCGGCCCGAGGTCTTTGGCCCAGAAGAACAGCGCCACCGCGGCCAGCGCCAGCAGCGGCAGCGCGGCGCCCGCGGCTTTGGCCCAGCCGAAGTGGTCCGCGATACTGGGAAACATGAAACCGTCGAGCACTGCGCCGATATTGCCGGCAGCAGCCAGACCGAGCACCAGGCCCTGCACCTTGGGCGGATAGTTGCTGCCCGCCATCGGCAAGGCCACCGCGAAACTGGCGCCGCCCACACCGAGAAACACACCCAGCACCAGCAGGCTCACATAGGACGGCGCGACCGGCGACAACAGCAGGACAACTGACGGTATTGCCGAGAGCGCCACGCCGAGCAAGGCGATGCGGCGCCCGTCGTAGGCCTGGTACAGATTGCCGAGCGTCACCCGCAGGATGGCTGCGCCGAGCACCGGCACCGCGACGAGAAAGCCGAGTTCGGCCGGCGACATCGCGATGTCCTTGTGAATGAACGGAGCCAGCGGGCCGAACATCACCCACACGGTAAACCCGGTATCGAAGTACAGGAAGCACGCCAGCAACGCGCGCCAGTTGCCGCTTGTCAGCGAATTCAATAGATGTTTCATGGGTTTCTCTCGCAGGGTGTAGACAATTGAAGCGACGTTTAAAGCGGCTATTGAAGCGACGACTGAAGCGCGCGACCGGCAGGCGATTGCCGGTCTTGACCCACAGCGCCGGAACGCGGCGCGGTACCGCCGGCGCTGCCCGGATCGACCACGCGATGGATCAGCGCGTCCATCTCCTTGATGATGTCGGCGAGCACGGTAGTGATCACCGCGAACTCGCGGCCGTGGTGCCCCGCACGCGCCGCTGAGATGCGGGCATTGAGCGCGACGATATTGGCCTGCATCGAAATGCTGCCGAGCTGCTCGGCAATCTCGATCTGGCGCTTCATGCCGGCCGCCTCGATGCCGCGCATCTCGTGCTGATACGCGAGCGTGATCTCCTGCAGCAGCTCGAGCAGCGGCGTGGCCTGCGCGACCAGCGCCTCGAGCTGGGACGGCGGGTCATCGCGGCCCGCTTCGATGCTCGCCATCGTGTGGCCGGCCAGCGCGATGAACTGCTGGATGCGTTCATCGGCCCGGCGGTTGCCGAAGTAGACCTCGCGCAGCGCTGCCGAGAACACGCCGGGCAAGTGTCCGTTGCCGCCCACCAGGTCGGCATGTGCCCGTTCGAAACTGGCAAGGCATTCGCGCAGTACCGTGAGCGCGGCGCTATCGCCGCGCGCGGCCAGCAGCGCGTGCAGCACGATGCGTTGCGACAGCATCCGCTGCCGCCCCGACAGGTTGATGAGCTCGCCGATGATCTGTCCGGAGACGGCAACGGGGCTGATAGGGGTCTGCTGTTTCATCGTGAACGTGGTTCAACCTGCACCTTCGCTCCATTTGCCCCGCCGGCTTCGCCTCGACCACGGCAGGACAGGCACGGAGAAAAACGAAGCGCAAAAAAAAAGCGTCCCGAGTGCCTGGCGCGCTCCGATTGCTCGGATGGCCACCAGGTACCCGGGACGCCGTTGTCCCTGTGGATTGCTACAGACGAGCAACCCCTCAAGATTCGATTCGCTGAGGCCGCCGTTGGCCTCGCCGCGTTGCAATGCAATAGCTGTGCCAACATGACAGCGAGGTGTAAGCATGCGGCGCCACCGCAGGGTACGAGCGTCCCTGGACGGCGTGGCAAACCGCAGCCGGATAAGGCCCGGCGCCCTGCAGCGCGAAGCTTTTGCCTGAGTTTTGCGCGAATCGCTGCGGCTCGAAAGCGGTCCCCCGCGCGGGACGTCGCAAGCGCCGGCAAGCGCCGTCACGGCGCGGCATGAATTGACTTGGTGCAATTTTCTGGTGCGTCGCACCATGTTATTGCACTGGTTTCACTGCCCGCGCGATGGCGCGCCGTCAGCAACATTACCGGTGACGCGGTAACATCCGGATTCGCGTTTAAGCGCCTGCTGCGTAGCATCCGTGTCCAGCAGCAGGCTGCCGCATCGCGCTGCGCAGCCGGCATCGAACCGGCCGCGCCGGACATTCACCCCTGCGATACATTCCGGACGGCTCAAAGAAGCCGCCCGGTCTCTCTCTTTCTAAAGCGACGGCATGTCACACCACCCAAAGACAGTTCGCCCCCTCGTCATTGCCTCGGTCATGGCTTCCATGGCGATGGTCGCCATCGAGGCCACCATCGTCTCCACCGCCATGCCGCAGATCGTCACGGAACTGGGCGGCCTGCATCTCTATAGCTGGGTCTTTTCATCGTTTCTGCTGGCGCAGACGGCCATGACCGTGGTGTTCGGCAAGCTCGCCGACCTGTACGGCCGCAAGCCCATCGTGCTGATCGGCATTGGCATCTTTCTGGTGGGCTCGGTGCTCGCCGGGTTTGCCTGGTCGATGCCGGCGATGATCGTGTTCCGGCTGATCCAGGGCGTCGGCGCCGGGGCGATCCAGCCGGTCACGCTGACCATCGTCGGCGACCTGTATCCGGCACGCGAGCGCGGCAAGATCCAGGGCTACCTCGCAAGCGTGTGGGCCATCGCCGCCGTGATCGGGCCGATGGCCGGCGGCTTGCTGATTCGCGACCTGTCGTGGGCGTGGATCTTCTGGATCAACATTCCCATCGGCCTCGCCTCGGCCGCCGGTTTTATTGCGTTTCTGCACGAGCATGAAAAGCGCGAGCGGCCCTCCATCGATATTGCCGGCGCCACCCTCTTCACGGTGTCGATCGGCGCGCTGATGATGGGTCTCACCGACGCCGGCAGTTCCAGCAACGCGCTGGTCGCACTCGAGTTCGCGCTCTTTATCGTCTGCGGCGTGCTGTTCGTGCTGCAGGAGCGCCGCGCCGCCGATCCGATGATCTCGTTCGCACTGTGGGGTCATCGCCCCATCGCGGCGTGCAATGTTGCCACGGTGCTTTCAGGCATGGCCCTGATGGGCCTGACGAGCTTTCTGCCGATGTATGTGCAAGGCGTACTGGGCCGCTCGCCGGTGGTGGCCGGCCTCGCCCTGACGATGATCATGCTGGGCTGGCCCAGCGGCGCGACGCTCGCCGCCCGCTCGTTCCACCGGCTCGGCTTGCGGCGCACGCTGGTGGGCGGCAGCGTGTTCCTGCCGCTCGGCGCAGTGTTCTTCGCGACGCTGGGGCCGGAGAGCAGTCCGCTGTTCGCGGGCATCGGCTCGCTGGTGATGGGCTTCGGCATGGGGACTTCCAGCATCAGCGCGCTGATCCTGATCCAGGAAATCGTCCAACCGTCCGAGCGCGGCAGCGCCACCGCGTCGAACCTGTTTGCCCGCAACCTCGGCAGCACGCTTGGCGCAGCGATGTTCGGCGCGGTGCTCAATTACGGACTCGCGCATTCGTCCGCTATCGCCGTGACGGCGGATCAGCTCAGGCAGATTCTGGACACAGCGCCGGGGCATGCCGCGGGTGCTGCGGGCGTGAGGCTGGCGCTGCATCAGTCGCTGCATCTGACCTTTGCGTCGATTCTGGTGATCTCGGTGCTGGCGGTGGTCTCGCTGATGCTCGTTCCGGCGATCAAGCTGGAGCCTGCGCGAGCGGCATCGGCGAGTTGAGCGTGGCTTGAAGGTGCGTGGGAGAACTAGCTGAGGGGACTGGCGATCATCCAGGCAGCGTCAGCCTCCCGCTCGCCTATGCGAGCATACCCTGCGGCTCGATACACGCGAAGCCATCTACAGTGCACGATTTTCCGGGCTCGGCTAGACTGCAAAAAACTTCGCTAAACATGAGCGAAGGCGTCACGCGGCAAGGTGCGTTAATCGGCTCACCTTAAGCGAATCTCAGCGAAACCCGCACGCGCGCCGAACTCAATGCTCTGACAATTTGGCAAATGAACGACTCAAAACTGCTCTATGCGGATCGTTGCGAAATTCAACACACTCATTTGTTAGCGGGCGAATATTCAAGCTCCCCTTAGCGCTCTAGAATCCCGCTCGAAGTTCAAGCGCAATACGCCCATGCTAATGCGTTTGAATTAACGGAGACGGCGCGCTTGCACGGCGCGTCTTGACAACAAAGCGCTTGCCCTCAGCAAGCCACACTCGTTGCCGGAAATGCTATGCCACCGAACAAGAAAGCCCAGAAAGGAAAAATAGTTCGCGCTCTCGTGTTTTGCGCGCTAACGATCGGTTCAGCGTCCGTCCATGCCGACCAGTTTGGCGTTCAGGTTTCCGGTGGCGTGGCAGATCATGACGTAAAAAAAGCCGATCTCGGCCTTGTCTGGGATCCCGGTTTAACCTGGTGGGAAATCGGCGGTTATCACTTTACCGTGGTCGGAGAAGCGCACGTCGCCTACTGGGATATCCGGGAATCCAACGCGGCTCATCCGGACATCTGGGAATTCGGCCTGACGCCGGTGTTCCGCTTCATCAAGAGTTCCGGCTGGTTCCGCCCATATATCGAGGGCGGGGTCGGCGTGCGGATGCTCTCTCACGTACGGGAGACGGATGACCGCACGTTTTCCTCGTCGTTCCAGTTTGCCGACATGCTCGGCGTGGGCGCCCAGTTCGGCGGGCATCAGCAATACCAGGCGGGTTTTCGCTTCCAGCACCTCTCGAATGCCGGCCTCGAGCACCCTAATCCTGGCATCAATTTCAGCGAAATCTACCTGCAATACAACTTCTAGGCGCCCTCGCCCGTAGTCCAAGCACAAGTTGTTCCTGATTCGGGCCACTGCGTGCTATCGTTGAGTTGCATCAAAGGACGGTTCGCGCACCGTCGGGAACCGAACGCAACTCATCGTAGCGAGCGTCGCCATGAGTGAAGTACGCCTCCATCTGAGCCCACGCGACCGCGTGGAACTGCTGTGCTGGCTCACCTGCGGGAGCCTCGGCGCCTATTACCTCAATGAGACCTGGCCGGAACCCTCGTTCCACGTGCAAGCAGCCCACAAGTGGCTTGACCGTCACTTACGGGAAGCTGACTGGCTGAGCATCGCCAAGCTCTCCGCACTGGCTCTCGAGATCGCCGCGCGGCACGCGCGCTTTGTCGAAGCCGAGTGGGCACGTGACGCGGTTGAGGAAATCCTCGATACGGACGACCTCGATTTTCAGGCCCGACTGGTTCTGCAAGTGCTGACCGACTGCCAGCTCGCGTTGGCGGACAAGCGCATCGCCGACTGAGCCGCACGCCATCGCGCGACTACGGCGAGCCCGCCAGGGTTTTTACGTAGCGCAGCGTAGCGGCGGCGAACACCGCGCCCAGGCCGGGTTGTACCCGACCGATGATGGCTTGTGCACGCCGCTCAAAACACCTCTCAAGCTTCAACCGGAATCATCCGTCACTGCCATTTACTAAGGGATACTAATGATATGGTTCTCACCAGGGGAAATCATTTTCTCTGCTACCTGTAGTCACGCTTATTCGCAGCGGCGGCCGCTCAACCCTGACCTTTCCCGGCCGCACCGGCACACTCGCTTCACCCGCCCGAGCGGCCAAACGTTTGCGCCTTGAATCTGAAGCGCCTGCTGCAGATTGCGGCACATCGTATTGCGCCGCGAGGCCCCGCCCACACGGCACGGAGGCCACATAAAACAGCGCGCCGCGCTAAAGAGATCGGTAAATGCGTCGTTATCCACTGGTATGAGGCAGCAAAGTTTGCCGAAGGTAAGCGGAAGCGAGTCCACAGAAGACCGTTTAAGCAGAACCACACACTCCGCAGGGGAATACATTGAATCAGCAACACTCGTCAAGGTCGCGGACCGCCGCTCCGGGCGAAGTCATCTACTCGGAAGGGTACGTCGGAACCTCAGCCATCTACGTGATCGCAGACGGCAAAGTCGAAATCTCCACACAGTGTGACGAAAAGCGCGTGGTGCTCGCCACGCTCACCAAGGGCGAAATCTTCGGTGAGTCCGCGTTGCTGCCGTCCGAGCCGCGCGGCTCGACGGCCAAGGCTCTGACCTTCTGCCGCCTGACGGTTGTGGAAACCAGTCTCGTCGAGCAGGAACTGGAGCGCGTCTCGCCGCTGCTGCGTCACCTGGTGCGCACGCTGATTCGCCGCACCAAGCGCAAGGACGATCTGCTCGCCACCTACACGCATGCCGACTTCCTGCCCGGCGTGCTGTCCTACGCTCACGTGCTGGCGCTGATGGCCGGCAACGAGAGCCGCGACGGCCGCGCGCGCCGCTCGCCGAACGAGGAAGTGTCGGTGCCGCTCGCGGAAGTCATCAAGAAGTGCCGTGCCATCGCCGGGCATTCCCGCCTGCATGTCATGGCGATGCTCAAGCGCATGGAGAAGCTCAACCTGGTGAGCTTCGATGCCGGGCGCCCGGAATTCATCGGCAAAGGCGCAGCCGCCGACGAGGGCGCCGCGGGCCGCCACATGGTCAGCTTCGACCCGGTGCGGATCACCGAACGCGCCCAGCAGGTAGCCGATCACGATCTGGATCTTGCGATTACCGGCGAGCTCGAACTGATCGAGCTGTCGGATCTCGAAGCGCTGATCGGCGTCGAGCGGCAACTGATTCTCAAGAAGCTGTCGCACTCGGAAATCGCCGAGGATATCTTCGCGTTCCGCAAGACCAAGGTGCTGAACTACATCGAAGAAAACGGCACGGCCTATTTCTCGAAGCGCAAGATCCGCCCGGCGAGCGAGCTCGAAACGCTGGCCGACCTCGAGTACGTCGACCAGCGCACTTTGTTCGATGCGGTCAGCGCCTTCGATACCTACGATCTCGCCAAGCTGCTCACCGCAATGGCCGATCATGCGATTGCGGACCGGCTGCTGTCGGTGATGAGCCAGGCGCGCCAGAAGGAGATTTCCTGGATCATGCGGCGCGACGTCAAGATCGATCCGCTGGAAATACCGGAGATCGAGCAGCGCTTTATCGATCTGGTGAAAAGCATCAAGGCGCCTGCCATGAACCCGTCGATTCCGGTCGGCTCGCCGGTCTAGCCGGCGGACTCCACGGCAAGGCAACCTGTACCAGGCACCATGCGCCAGCCATAACCCTTGAACAGTACGAACCCGCAGTGCTCCACTTGAATTTTCGAGGTCGTTTATGGATTTCCTGACGCTATGCGGTGCGATTGTCGGCGTCGCAGCCATCGTGCTCGGCTTTTCGCTGGAAGGCGGGCGCTTTGCCTCGCTGTTCCAGCTCGAAGCGCTCGTGATCGTGCTGGGCGGCACGATCGGCGCCGTGATGGTTCAGAACACCTGGGCACGCTTTTCCGACGGCGTGCGGCAGTTGCGGCTCGCCTTCGTCACGGCCAAACCGGTCGATCAGGACAACCTCTCGGTGCTGCTCGAATGGGGCCACAAGGCCAAGCTGAACGGCATGCTGGCGTTCGAATCGATCGATCCGGCCGGGATTCATCCGTTCGCGCGGCGCGGCCTCGAACTGATCGCCAACGGCGTCGCCACGGCCGTCATCGAAGATGCGCTGCAACGCGAGCTGGACGCTTACGAGCGCAATCACATGGCAGCGGCACGCATCTGGCTGCAGGCGGGCGGCTATGCGCCGACCTTCGGCATTCTCGGCGCGGTGCTGGGGCTGATCCAGGTGACGGGGCATATCCTCGAGCCGGCCCAGCTTGGCGCAGGCGTAGCCGTGGCGTTCGTCACGACGCTGTACGGCCTCGCGCTCGCCAATGTGCTGTTTCTGCCGATCTACGGCAAGATCAAGGCGCAGGTGGATAGCGAACTGCGCTACCGCAAGCTGTACTTCGACGGGCTGCTCGCGATCTCGCGCCGGGAATCGCCGCAGACCATCGAGACGCGCCTCACCGGCGACGTGCGCGAGCGCTCCAAAGAACTGCTGGCATAGTCGATCATGGCGCTCGCATCCGAACGGCACAATCCGAAGCTCGACGACGACGCGGAGGCCCGGCCCGAACGTTGGCTGCTCTCCTACTCCGACCTTGTCACCACGCTGATGGTGCTGTTTCTGGCGCTCTATGCGATCCAGTTGGCGAAGTACCACGAACTGGAAATCAAGCTGCTGGAAACCGCGCGCAGCGTCCGGAACGACAAGGCGCCTGCTGCCGTGGCCGCGCATAACGTGGCGGGCAGTTCTGCGGGCAACTCAGCTGGCAACTTGGCAGGCAACTTAGCGAGCAACGCAGCAGGCAGCCTCGCGAACGCCGCACCGCAAGCGTCCAGGGATGAACTGCTGTCGCTGCTGCGGGCGCTGCGCGACAAAGGCCAGATCAACATCGACGAACAGACGGGCGGCGTGGAAATCGGCATCAACGCAAAGGTCCTGTTTCGCCCCGGCGATGCGCACCTGCTGCCCGATTCGTCCGGCGTGCTCGACCAGGTGGCCATCGCGCTGAAGGACTATTCGACCCACAACATCCTGGTGGAAGGCCATACCGACAGCACGCCGATCTCGAACGCCAAGTACGAATCGAACTGGGAGCTGTCGTCCGCCCGCGCGGGCGCGGTAGTGCGATTCTTCGTCGACAGGGGTATCGAGCCGCACCGGCTCGCCGCCATCGGACGCTCCGACAACATCCCCCTGCTGATCGGCGACGACGCCACGGCGCGCGCCGCCAATCGCCGCGTGACCATCCTCGTCCAGTACTGAGCGCGCCGCTCGCCGCGAGCGCTATAGCAAACCAGCCTCACTCGACAGCCAGTCCTGCTACGCTATAGATGCGGCTGGCCTCGCCGATGCGGCTGCGCAGGCCCGACTGCGCAGACCGTAGCCGGCCAGCCGCATTGAGCCGCCTGCCGGTCAAACCACGCCCGCCACAAGAACGGAGCTTCGATGAGACATCCGCGCCCGCGTCCTCCACAGTTTCAAGGCGAGCACTCCCATGCCGACCTGCGCGACCTGACCTTGACGTTCGCTCCGGTCGCCGTGTTCGTGGTGGTGGTGATCACGCTGGTGGTGTGGCTGGTCGACCCGGCGCCGCCGCGCACCATTACCATGAGCGCCGGCCCTCACGACAGCTCGTTTCTGCTGGCTGCCAACGAGTACAAGAAAATTCTCGCGCGCAACGGTATCACGCTGAAGGTGCTGGAATCGGACGGCTCGCTGCAGAACCTGCACCGGCTGCTGGACCCCAAACAGCATGTGGATATCGCGCTGGTGCAAGGCGGCGTGGCCGACGGTGTGGCGATCTCCTCGCTGATGTCGCTCGGCAGCGTCTTCTACGACCCGGTGGTGGTGTTCTATCGAGGCAGCGGCATCACGCGCCTCTCGCAACTCGAAGGCAAGCGCATCGCCATTGGCCGCGAAGGCAGCGGCACGCGGGTGCTGGCGCTCAAGCTGCTGGAGGCGAACGGCATCGAGCCTGGCCACGACACGCCGCTATTGCCCGATGACGGGCTGCAAGCCGCCACCAAGCTGGTTTCCGGCGAAGCCGACGCGGCGATCCTGAACGGCGATTCGGCCACCCGCGCCTTGATGCTGCGTCTCTTGCGGGTGCCCGGCATCTCGGTGATGGACTTCGAGGAGGCCAGCGCCTATACGCGGCTCTTTCCCTATCTGGACGAAATCGACCTGCCGCCCGGCGTGCTCGACCTGCGCCGCAAGATTCCGCTCGACACCGTCCACCTGATCAGCCCGACCGTCGAACTGGTAGCGCGCACCAACCTGCATCCCGCCATCTCCGACCTGCTGATCGAAGCCGCCCAGGAGATCCACGGCATGCCTGGACTGTTGCAGCACGCGGGGCAGTTCCCGAGTCCGGTCGCCCGCGAGTATCCGATCAGCGACGATGCGCAGCGCTACTACAAGACCGGCAAGAGTTTTCTTTACCGCAACCTGCCGTTCTGGCTGGCGAGCATCGGCGACCGCACGCTGGTTTTGCTGCTGCCGGTCGCCGTCCTGCTGTTCCCGGCCCTGCGGCTGGTGCCCGCGCTGTACCGGTGGCGGGTGCGCTCGCGCATTTACCGCTACTACGGCTCGCTGATCGCGATTGAACGCGAGGCGTTGAAGGACCCCTCGCCGGCGCAGCGCGAGGCGCTCTTTCAGGAGCTGGATCAAATCGAAGACGCGCTCAATAACTTGCGCATGCCGCTCGCTTACGCCGATGCGTTTTACGTGCTGCGGGAACATGTCGGGTTCGTGCGCTCGCGGCTCGCGCCGGGTTGAGGGGTGGACCCTCATTGACGCTGGCCGGCCTCACGGTCAGAATTCGGCCTTTCAAAACTCCTGACCTACGCCAGCGCATGTCGCATACCCACGACGCAGCACACGAACTGCCGGCCACATGCCCTAACTGCGATGCCCCCGTTCATGGGCCGTACTGCGCGCAATGCGGTCAGGAGACGGTCCACGAGATGCCCACCTTGCGCGAATTCGCGCACCAGTACCTGCACCACTATGTCGCCGCCGAAGGCAAGCTCGTACCTACGGTCAAGATGCTGCTGCTCAGGCCCGGGCAACTGACGCTGGAGTATCTCGAAGGCCGGCGGCGGCGTTACGTGATGCCGCTGCCGCTCTATGTTACGTTCAGCTTTCTGTTTTTTCTGCTGCTGAGCTGGTCCGGCGTGGTCACGTCGCCTCATCTCGTCTACGTCAACGATCGACCCGCCGCGCACCCCACCGAGATGCTCAGCGCCCTCGCCGCTTCCGAGACCGATGCGAGCGACAAGCAGGTGCTGAACCTCGCCGCCGGCGTGATGAGCACGCTGGGCCAGCCGGACAAAATGGCCGAATTCAGCGAGCACCTGCTGCACCGGCTGCCCTATGCGGTGTTCGTGCTGATGCCGGTGTTTGCGGCAATGTGCGCGCTGCTCTACCGCCGCAGGCGGCAGCATTACGGCATGCATCTGCTTTTCACCGTGCATCTGCATGCGTTCATTTTCGCGGTGTTTCTGGTGTGCCTGATTCCCGGCTTGAGCGCTTATGCGGCGTGGGCTGCGCTGGTGATCCTCGCTTATCTGATTGTTGCGCTCAAGCGTGTGTACGGCGGGCGCTGGTGGCCGCAGATCGTGCGCGGTGTGATGCTGGGTGTCAGCTATGGGGTGGTGAGCGGTATCGCGCTAGCGGTCGTTACGTTTGTCTCCAGCGGCGTTCATCTGCGGCTGTCCTGAAGCGGTCTCTGGCGCTCGCGCGGGTGTCGTTCTTCTGTTGCAAAGCCATTACTCTTATTACCGCCCGTTGCGGACGGTGGGGCGCGATATGCGCAGAACCCAGGCAGTGCGCGGTCAGCGCGTTATTTGACGCGCCTTCGCAATGATTTCTATCGTCAACTTTGTTGCACTTACGTAACTCAAGGGCGTTTCGGCAGAGCTACAGTCAAGCCGTCATCCCCTGCTACGGAGGTCCAACATGAAAAGCAAACTGTTCGTCAGTCTTGGGCTTGGGGCGCTTATTCTTGGCGCGTCTCAGTTCGCCAATGCCGGTGTGTCTGTGGGGCTCAATTTTGCCGTGCCGGCACCCGTCTACGTCGCTCCTGCGCCGGTTTATGTCGCTCCCGCGCCCGTTTATGCGGCGCCTCCGCCGCCTCCTCCTGTTGTGGCCTATCAGCCTGTTGCGGCTGTGCCGGTTGTGGCTACCAGTTTCGTGATTGGGTGGCACGGCGGGCAGTACTGGGATGGGCGCCGGTGGTGGTCACGGCATGACTGGTATGGGCATCGGAGGTGGTAAGGTGGTTTGCTCCGACCTTTCCTTGCTGACTTAGCGGTTTATTCACGGCCCCTGTGCGGGGCCGCGCGCGTCTCGGAATGGTTAGCCATACTTGAGCCAGACGTAATCCGTGTAGATTCGCGGCCCCAGATAGATGCGCCATGCAAAAATCAACAGGACCGCGACAACAATCGCGACCGTAAAAACGGTCTCAAAG
>NZ_SCNV01000004.1 GCF_005503145.1 Burkholderia sp. 4M9327F10
CTATCTGAAGCAGACCGACTCGGCATGGTCGGTGTTTGGCCGCATCATCGCGGCGCGGGCCCGGCGGCTCTTCGACCGCGCCGGTCAGCGGATCACCCAGCGGACCTTGCGCATCGGCGTGTCGGCGCGGATCTTCCATCCGGAGCCTGGCGCCAAGGGTTTGCGCGGCAAGACCCTGCAGTATCTCGAGGAGTCGATCGCGCACTGGGTGATGTCGCGCGACGTGCTGGTGTTCATGATTCCGACCGTCGGCCACGAGGGCATGCTGCACCCGAGCAATATCCGGCTGCGCGATTACGCCAAGCATCTGGACGGCTTGCTGTTACAGGGTGGCGCGGATGTTTCACCGCAGTCCTACGCCGAGCAGGCAAGCAGCGCCGAGTGGCCCGGTGACCGTGTGCGCGACATGTACGAACTGGAACTGCTGCACGAATTCATCGAATCCGGCAAGCCGGTGCTCGGGGTCTGCCGTGGCTGTCAACTGATCAACGTGGCGTTCGGCGGCACGCTTTATCAAGATATCGCCACCGATGTACCGACCGCCGGCATTCACGTCAACGAACACTACGACCAGCACCGCCACGGCATTCATTTTCCGGACGGCTCCACGCTGGCCAATATGTTCCCGGGCCGGCGCGATGCGATCGTCAATTCGATCCACCACCAGGCAGTCAAGACCCTCGGGCGTGATCTCAATATCGAAGCGGTGTCCGCGTCGGACGGCATCATCGAAGCGGTTCGCTATCGGCGCGCGCCGTTCGTGATGGGCGTGCAGTGGCATCCGGAGTTTCATCGCGCGGGCGGGCCGGAGTTGCTCGATTGCACGCCGCTGCTCGACACCTTCCTGCGGGTGGCGCGCGAAACGCGTTTCTAGTCCCGCGTACCCGCTATTGGGTTGCCGGGCGCGACAAGCAGGCAGCGCACACAAGGACGGCTCCGTTTTCGAACGGGGCCGTTTTTTCACGCAAACGATGCTTCGCTAGCACGCAGGCGATCTTTTTTTCATCGGTAAAACAGGGCTTTTTTTCGCGACTGACGAAACGATTGAAGAAATCCTTAAGATTGCTATCTATCTCGATTTAAAGTGTTGCCGCACGACACAAGGACGCTTCGCTTAAGTGAAAATCCGCGCGATAATCCACCGCTGTTTGGAACTCGCATGGAGCATGCACGTATGAAGTCCCCCTTAGCTGTCCGGCGCGCAATGCTGCTCGCAACCACGTGTGCGCTGCTGCAGCATGGTGGTCTCGCGCTGGCAGGAGAGGGCGCCGGTTCAACGGATTCGGCGCCGGTCGTCGGAACCCGCCCGGCCATGAATACGCTCACGCCGCAGCCGGTTGCCGCTGCGTTGCAGGCGGTCGCGTCCCCTGCCTCCAGCGTCTCCGCGGGTGGCGATGTGCAAGGCAACGTTGCCGAACTGATGCAAATGATTCACGACTCGCAGCTTACGGAACTGCGCACTACCTACAACGGAACCTACGGTGCGAGTCTGCTTTTCTATCCGCAGGAAATGACGTACTACATAGCGTTGTTTCAAGACAAGCATTTCTGGCGCGTGATCAAATCGGAGGACGAGCTCCGCGCGGAGGCCGTCTATGCCGGCTTTGTGCAGCAGACGGTACAACTGGCTGACGTGGAACTCCGCCGCACCCAGTTGCAGGCACAGAAGGCGTTCATTGAAGATGTGATTGCGCGCTCGGAAGACCGTGCAAAGCGCCTGCAGGCTGATCTGGACGTGGCCCGTACGCAGCAGGCAAGGGTCAACGACTATCAACGCCAGACGCAGGTCGAGGCAGTGGCATTGCGTGCTGAGAAGGAGCGGGCTCAGGCGCAACTGCGCCAGGTGCAAAACGAAGTTTTGCAATTGCAGCGTATGAGCGAATCGGGTTTGCCGGCGCCGCGCTAGGCTGCGCCACCGTCCTCGTTGCGAGTCGAAACGCAGAAAGCCCGGCAATGTGCCGGGCTTTCTGCGTTTGCACGGCTGCTTTTGCCGCGGTTTCAGGGCTATTTGGCGAACTGGTCGGGTATTTCGGTGACCCGGCGCTGCGAGATTTGTTGCGCCCACGCGGTGCTATCCGTGCTGCCGGCGCTGTGCGTGCGAGGGGTGTCCGCATCGCGGTGGATGGAGTTTGCCTGTGCCGTTTCAATTGCCCGTGCGTACAGGTCCGGGCGGGCAGGCTTGCGCACATGCGTCCCCGCTGACATGCGGATCGAGGCGTAGTTGTCGACGCCGAGCGCATTGTGCATCGAAGGGGAGAAGTGTCCCGCAGCCGAGGGCTTGGCCCATCTTCGTGTAGCGACCTTGGCGGTAGGGTGTCGTGACGAAGCGCCGCGTGACACCATTTTTACTGGCCGCTTCAACGTCTTCACGGAGGCAGTGGAGGCTCGCGGAGCATGGCGGCTAACCTCGAGGTGCGGGTTGCCGTTGTTTGCCGCATGCGGGGCCGCCGCCTCTTTGTGTGTGGGGCTGGCGGCTACCACCACGTCTGGCGATGCGAGGCGCGCCGGCTCGCTCCTATTAGGCGCAGGAGGCGCAGGAGGGCGCAGGGGCGTTTCATGCGGGCCCGGGAGCGGCGCGATTTGCCCCGTCAAGGGGTCTCGTTGTACTTCCAGGGTCGAGGCACGATGCTGGGCCATATGCCCCAATGCGATCCACGCCAGAACCGCTGCACCACTTAGCGCGCATGCGCCGCCCGCCAACGCCGCCCAGCGAGGCGACGCGCCATGCTGAGGGCGCGTGACACCAACAGCGTGCGCAACAGTGGCTTCAGCATGTGCAGCTTCGGCTTGCTCCGTTGAGTCGAATGCGGCGGCTGCCGCGGCGTGCGGCTGCTCCCACCGGCACATCGAACGGATCGCCGCCGCGTTGAGACAAAACGTACGCAGGATGGCGGCGTAAAGCGCTTTCAGTTCCGCGCGCAAGCTGATGTTGGGTGGTTGCAGCACCCACTGGTTGCCAAACTGCGCCGGCAGGCAGGCTAGCGGGCGCAGTCGAGGCAGCGCCATTGCGCCTTCGATCAAGGTGAGGGGGATAGCTGTCGACATGGTTTCTCGCAACGCCTCGTGCTGGTAACGCCCCGGCGCAATTGTTCCGACGCGCGTATCAGCGGGAGGTGATTCTGACACCCCGTGCAGAGGCTTCGTCACGAAGCCGCCGGGGTTCGCTCGATCATGTCAGTCAAGCAATAGATAGGCGATGGGACTAGTCCGAAAAAACAGGTGGCGGAAAATCGGCTGCCCTCGCCGGCGTCGGCCAGCTGACGTCGGCTAACTGATGCTTACGCGAGCAGGCGCAACCGTACAGGCGGCTCGGACGCTCGCCAGGCCTGCCGCCTCGAGCCACGCCACGCCACCAGCATCAAGACCCGCTTGTATCACGCGGACGGTCCAGCCGGTACACGTAGCGCAGCGCGGTGATATCCACGCCGCCCATGTGATCGGGCTCCGCGCCTGCGAACTGCCAGCCTTGGCGCTCGTAGAAACCGATGGCTGGCGTATTGCCCTCAAGTACATACAGATAGAGCTGGTTTTCGCCTTGTGCTGCGGTCCAGTCGATGGCGGCTTGCATCAGCAGTTTGCCGACGCCGATCCCCTGATGGCCAGGTAGCGCATGCAGGTTGTCGAGCAGTACGCCCCAGGCCGAGTCCGGTTGCCGCTCGACGCAAACAAATCCGATCGGCTCGCCGCCACGCTCGGCGATCGCCACGCTGCGCCGCTCGGCGCCCGGTGCGTTGAGGCGCGCCTGCCAGTAAGCGGCGCGCTCGCGGGTGACTTCGCCATCGAGAAAGTCGTCAGGCAGCAGGCCGCGGTAAGTGGCCTGCCAACTGGTGGAATGGATCGCGGCGATCAGTGCGGCATCGGCGGGCGTTGCGGGGCGTAATGAAAGAGCACTGGTGGTAGACATCAGTTGGAGCATCACGTGAGGCGGCAATCTCAGAGTGTACTGCGAGCCGTGCCAGGGGCGCGATCAGTGTCCATCTTGACTGCAAGCTTGCTTCAGGAACGGTAACATTCGCCTTGGCTGGCATTGTGCGGGTACCCCTAGGTTTACCCTGATACCAGCGCAATGCGGGCAGCATCAAAATGCAGCGCCCCCGGCGCATTCGTCCCAGGTTCTCCCTCGCCAGTGGCATCTGCTCGCCGACGCGGTGAAGTGTTGTCAACTGCCCGATCATGCTGGATTCAATCCGGCGCCGGGCCATTTCGAGAGTGTCATGTCTACTGCGTCTCACGCATCTTCCAACGAATCCAAGTTCCGGACAGTTTTCCGCGTCGTCAGCGGCAACTTCCTGGAGATGTACGACTTCATGGTCTACGGCTACTACGCTTCGGCGATTGCCAAGACCTATTTCCCGGGGGGGAGCGACTTCGCTTCGCTGATGCTGTCGCTGTCGGTATTCGGCGCGGGCTTCCTGATGCGGCCGCTCGGCGCGATCGTGCTGGGCGCGTACATCGACCATCACGGCCGCCGCAAGGGCCTGATGCTGACGCTCGGCCTGATGGCGCTCGGCACGCTGGCGGTCGCGGCCATTCCGGGCTACGCGACAATCGGCATCCTCGCACCGATTCTCGTGCTGTTGGGCCGGCTGCTGCAGGGCTTTTCGGCCGGCGTGGAACTGGGCGGCGTGTCGGTCTACCTGTCGGAGATCGCGACCAAGGGCAACAAAGGCTTCTACTGTTCGTGGCAGTCGGGCAGCCAGCAGGTCGCCGTGGTGTTCGCGGCGCTGATCGGCGTGTTCCTGCACCAGGTGCTGCCGGTTGAGGAGATGAGCGCGTGGGGCTGGCGCGTGCCGTTCCTGATCGGCTGTCTGATCGTGCCGTTCCTGTTCCTGATCCGTCGTTCGCTGCAGGAAACCGAGGAGTTTGCCGCCCGCAAGCATCGTCCGAGCATGGGCGAAATCATGAAGTCGATGCTCGAGAACTGGGGCGTTGTGCTTGGCGGCATGGGCATGGTGATCATGACCACCGTGTCGTTCTACATGATTACGGCCTACACACCGACCTTCGGCAAGGAAGTGCTGAAGCTGTCGTCGATCGACTCGCTGGTCGTCACGGTCTGTATCGGTCTCTCGAATCTGGTCTGGCTGCCCTTGTCCGGCGCCTTGTCGGATCGTATCGGCCGCCGTCCGGTGCTGCTGGTGTTCACGATCCTGACCATCCTCACGGCGTACCCGGCGGTACAGTGGCTGGTGGCTGACCCGTCGTTTGTGCATTTGCTCGCCGTCGAGTTGTGGCTCTCGTTCCTCTACGCGAGCTACAACGGCGCGATGGTGGTGGCGCTGACCGAAGTGATGCCGGTTGAGGTCCGCACTGCGGGTTTCTCGCTTGCCTACAGCCTTGCCACGACGATCGGCGGCTTCACGCCCGCCATCTCGACGCTGCTGATTCATAGCACCGGCAACAAGGCGGCTCCGGGCCTCTGGCTCGGAGCTGCGGCAATCTGCGGTCTGATCGCGACGCTCGTGCTGTATCGCACGCCGGAATCGCGCGAGCAGTACCGCACGGCCTGATAACAAAGCGGCGCGGGTCGGCCGCATCCTCAAAGAAAAACCCCCATGCTTGCAAGAGCGTGGGGGTTTTTCTTTTGCAGGGTAGAAGCGGGTGCCGGGAATCTGGGAATCCGCGGACCTCTTACGCGTCGCGTAACTCGCGCGCGACGCTTTCGACCACCTCATCCCAGGCACCGGGTTTCGGCTGACGCACGAGGCGAGTGCCGGGATACCATGGGCTGCGCGAATCGCCGAGAAACCAGCGCCAGTCGGCGGCAAACGGCAGCATCAGCCAGAGCGGCTTGCGCAGGGCGCCGGTCAGATGGGCGATGGACGTATCGATCGAGACCACGGCGTCGAGCCGTTCGATGATCGCCGCGGTATCGGCAAAATCGCCGATCCGCTTGTCGAAGCGATGAATGAAGCCGGCGCGCGGATGGGTCTCGAGCGTCGCACATTCCGCGGCGCTGAGATTGGGCTGCAGGATGATCCAGTCGATACCCTCGAGCGCGAACAGCGGTTCGAGCGCGGCGAGCGGCATCGTGCGGTTTTCCTGTTGCTGGATGCGCCCGGACCATGCGAGCCCGATCTTGCGCTTGGCGTGTCCGCCGAGCGAGCCGCGCCACTTACGCTTGTAGGTCTGCGGCACGCTGAGGTAGGGCGTGCGCGCGGGGATCGTTTCGAGCTGGGTGCCGAGCGCGAGCGGCAAGCTGAGCAGCGGGCATTGCAGATCCGCCGGCGGGCGCGGCGTGCCTTGCGCGATCAGGGTGACGCGCCACTCGAGCGCGGCGGGCGCGAGAATCGGCACGAGTTGCGGCTGCACCTCGAGTACGACGCGCGCCGCGCGCTGGGCGGCGAGCGGCACGAAGCGGACAAAATGCAGCGTGTCGCCGAAGCCCTGTTCGGCATGCACGAACAGGGTGCGTTGTTCGATCGGCTCGCCTTGCCAGCGCGGCAGCGTTTGTATGCCACGCTGGGCCATGGTTCTCAGGCGCCATTCGTATTCGGGCAGGCCGCGGGCGAAATCGCCCAGCGTGAGCCACGCCAGCGCCCGGTTCATATGCGCCGAGGCGAGATCGGGCCGCAGCCGCAGCGCCTGATCGAAGGCGCGCCCGGCCGCCTCGTGCGCGCCAAGCGCGTGGTGGGTGGTGCCAAGGCTCAGCCAGGCCAGGGCGAACTTCGGGTCGAGGCCCACCACGCGTTCAAAGCGCGGCAGCGCTTCGCGGTGACGCCCCAACGCCGCGAGCGCATTGCCGAGACCGAATAGCGCGGGCGGCAGTTGCGGCTGCAGCGCCAGCACGGCTTCGAATTCGCCGAGCGCCTGTTCGTGCTGGCCGGTTGCGTCCAGCGTGTTGGCGAGATTGAAGTGCGCAGCGACAAAACGCGGCTGTGCGGCAATCGCCGCGCTGAACTGCACGATCGCTTCGTCGGCCTTGCCGAGCGCATTCAGCGCCATGCCGAGGTTGTTGTGCGCGCCCGCATGACCCGGCTGCAGCTCGAGCGCACGCTGAAACGACGCGATCGCTTCTTCATGGCGGCCGAGCGCGTGCAGCGCGTTGCCGAGGTTGTTGTGGCTCGAAGCGTTATCCGGTTGCAGGCGCAACGATTTCTGGAATGCGTCTGCCGCGTCTTCGTGGCGGCCCGCCAGCGCGTAAGCGTTGCCGAGGTTGTAGTGCGCCAGCGGAAACGCTGGTGCAAGCGTCAAGGCGTTGCGAAAACGCTCGATTGCCCCATCGAGCTGACCCAGTGCCTTGAGCGCGTTGCCGAGATTCAACTGTAGCGCGGCATCCTGCGGGCGCAGGTCGACCGCGCGGCCGACGAGGTCGGCCGCTTCGGCATGCTGGCCGAGCTGATGACGCAGCACGCCCAGCAGGTGCAGCGCATCGACGTGCGCGGGATCGACGTTCAGCGTGGCGCGATAGCCGCGCTCGGCATCGTCGAGGCGGCCGTCACGATGCGCCGCGTAGGCGCTCTCAAACAGGGGTTCCATGACGGGAAGGACAGCTCGTGTAAGGCAAATGTCGCATTTTCCCATACTCGCGGCCGCGCACCCGACGATTGACTGTCGCGAATTTGATCTATAACATATGAACAGGTATTCATATGTTTGAAAACGATGCTGCCCTTATCTACTGAGACCGCAGACGAGCGTGTCGTGTCGCTTGCCGACCTGTTCCGTTTGCTGGGTGATCCAACCCGCCTGCGCATCGTGCTGGCCTGCGTCGACGAGCAGCGCTCGGTGGGCGCGATTGCCGAGTCGTTGGGTTTCTCGCCTTCGCTGGTGAGCCATCATCTGCGCCTGCTGCGCGCAGCGCGCATCGTGCGCGCCGAGCGCCAGGGCAAGCAGGTGTTCTACCTCGCGGCGGACCGGCATATCAGCGGCATGCTCGCAGGCATGCTGGAGCATGTGGACGAACCGCTAAGCGACTTTTCCCTGGACTCGTAATGAATAAAACCCCACGCCCGGATTCGGCCGCTGAGGAGCGCGAAGACGATCACGCGCCGGTGTGGTTCGACGGCCAGGACGCCGACGAACCGGGTGCCCGCGCGCCGGCCGCCGATGCTTCGCAGCCAGCCGGCGCGGGGGATGATCACGTGGGTCACGATGAGGCGAACCATGCCGGACACGCTCATTCCCATGCTCACGGTGACGACGCGCATGCGCACCACGAGCACCATGATCACCATGAGCACGAGAAGGAAGCCGGCCACCCGCACGCCAAGGGGCACAGCCACAATGACGGACACAGCCACGGCCACAACCACAGCCATGGCGGGCACCATCACCATCATGCGCCGGTCGCGGGTCATGGGCGCGCCTTCGCCATTGCAGTTGCGCTGAACATCGCGATCGTGCTGATGCAGGGCATTTACGGCGTGATCGCCCATTCGACCGCGCTGCTCGCCGATGCCGGCCACAACCTCTCGGACGTGCTGGGCCTGCTGCTGGCCTGGGGCGCCACATGGCTCACCGCACGCCGGCCGTCGGCGCGCTATACGTTCGGCTACGGCAGCACGTCGATCCTCGCGTCGCTGGCGAACGCGGCCCTGCTGCTGTTCGCCTCCGGCGTCATCGTTGCGGAAGCGATCGACCGCTTGCTGCATCCGGCGCCGGTCGCCGGGCTGACGGTGTTCGTCGTCGCTACTGCGGGCATGCTCGTCAACGGCTTCTCCGCGTGGCTCTTCATGCGCGGTCAGAAGGAAGACCTCAATATCCGCGGTGCCTTCCTGCACATGGCCGGCGATGCGCTGATTTCCGCCGCGGTGGCAATCAGCGGTCTGGTGATTCTCGGCACCAACTGGACCTGGCTCGATCCTTTGATGAGTCTCGTGGTCGTCGCGGTTATCGTGTATGGCACATGGGGCCTGCTGCGCGACTCGGTGCGGCTCGCGCTGGATGCGGTTCCGCCAGGCGTCGATCTGCAGCGGATTCGCGACTATCTCGCCGGCCAGCCGGGAGTCACCGATGTGCACGACCTGCACGTGTGGGCGCTTTCCACCACCGGCAACGCGCTGAGCGCGCATCTGGTGATGCCGGCGGGTCACCCGGGCGACGCGATCGTCGACTCCATCGTCCTGACGCTGCGCGAAAAATTTGCGATGCAGCACGCCACGCTGCAGGTGGACCTCGGCACCTCCGAGCATCATTGCGCCCTCGATCATCCGCACGCCGGTTGAGCCCGGATTGACGCACCGCACCTTTAGTCGGCGGGGCAGCGGCGTACACTAGGCGGGATGTTGGTCTCCGGAGTTCCGCATGGCCGCCGCTTCATACGGTGCGTCGCCGGTGCTGATCGTTGGGGCGGGCCCAACCGGGCTGGCTGCCGCAATGAGCCTGGCGCGCGCGCATATTCCCGTGCGCCTGATTGACAAGGCGTTGCAACCCAACCCGCATTCGCGGGCCATCGGCATCCAGGCGCGCACGCTTGAGCTGTTCGAACAGCATCGTCTTGTCGAGCCGTTTCTGGAATTGGGCCATCGGGCTCGCGCAGCCAATCTCTATTCGAACGGCCAACGCCTCGCACGCCTCGATTTCGATCCGCTGCAGACCCGCTATCCCTATCTGCTCTTTCTCGATCAGTCCATCACCGAGCGCCTGCTGACCGAGCATCTGGCGACACTCGGCGTGAGCGCAGAGCGTGGTGTCGAGCTGACAGAGTTCGTCCAGGGCTCAGCGGGACTGAGCGCCTCGCTACAGCGCGCCGACGGCCGCAGTGAAACCTTGCATCCCTCGTATCTGATCGCGGCCGACGGCGCGCATAGTGCGATTCGCCACCGGCTCGACATGAGCTTCGCGGGCAAGACCTTCGAGCAGACTTTTTTGCTGGCTGATCTGCATGCCGAAACCGAATGGCCCGACGACGAGTTTCATATCTTTGCCTCCGGCGAAGGGCTGGCAGCGCTGTTCCCGATGGGCGGCGGGCGTTACCGGCTGATTGCCGATCATCCCGCGCAGTCCGAGCCGGCCGAGGCGGGCTCGGCGCCGGCTGACCCCGACAGCGCGCACAGCGCGGACTCATCGACGGCGCCTGCCGACGCGACGTCTTCGCCTTCGTCACCCGCCGCCGCCGCGGCTTTAGCGTCGCCGTCGCTCGACGAGTGCTGCGCGATTGCCGGACGGCGCATCCATCATCCGGTGAAATTCGCGGAACTCGGCTGGGCGGCGTATTTCCATCTGAATAGCCGGATGGTCGAACAGTTGCGGGTTGGGCGTGTGTTTCTTGCCGGCGACGCTGCGCATGTGCACAGCCCCGCAGGAGCCCAGGGAATGAACACGGGCATTCAGGAGGCCTTCAATCTGGGCTGGAAACTGGCTCGCGTGATCAAGGGCGATGCGCCGGACCGGCTGCTTGATTCCTATCACCTGGAGCGGCATCCGATTGAACGGTACGTGTTGCGGCAGACGAGCTTCGTTACGCAGCTTGCCGAAGCCGACCACGGGCCGCTCAAGCTTTTGCGCGAACGCGTGATGCCGACGCTGGCCGCGCTCGGTCCGCTGCGCGATGCCGCGCGTCTCACGGTGAGCGAGCTGTCGATCCAGTACCGGCGCAGTCCGCTGACGCTCGAGCGGCTCCTCGACGGCGGGCCGCGCGCGGGGGAACGGGCGCCGGACGCGCTGGTGCATGTGGTGGATGGGCCGCTGGGCCGCGCGCCTGGCGTCGGCTGCATTTTCGATCTGCACGATCCGGCGTTTTTCTCGCTGTTCCTGCTGGTTGCGCCCAATGGTCCGAATGGGCTCATTGGCACTGAGGAACTGTCGCTCGGTACGTCCGCTGGCCGCATTGCCGCGGCAAATGCGGCGGATCTGGACCGTCTGAGCGCAGCCGTCGAGCGGCTGCTGGCAGGCGGGGTACGGATCTGGCGCATCACGGATATCGCAGGCGAGGGCGCGCCGCCGCTCTCCGAGTCATATGGGCGGACCCGGCCCGCGTTCTACCTGGTGCGCCCGGACGGCTACGTCAGCGTGCGCGGACGGCCTTCATCCGATCTGAACGCCTTGCTGCGCCATTGCGAGGCATGGTTTGCGGGGTAAGCGTCGGTAACAACCTAGGCGACGCGTGCCGCTGCGTCGCAGTGCGGTATGAGATACTCTTGAGTCTTCTGGTTAGCCTCAACTGCGCGGCCCGCCGCGCCGGATCGACATGAACGTTCTACTCAAAGCCTGTGCCGTGGCGGTTGCGGCCGGTGCGCTGTGCGCCACAGTTTCCATCGCTTTTGCGCAAAATTCGCCGGGCGTGCCAGGCGGCATCCTGACCGACGAATTCCACTTGCAGGAACACCCGCAATTGCCGTTTGCCGCCTCGGCGCCGTCTAACAAATACCAGTCCGACAAGAAATCGGCGATGCGCCGCAAGGGCGACAACGGTGACCCGGACGGCTGCAACCTGCAGTGTCCGCAAGATCAATAGTCAACGGCCGCAGGCCGTAGCCTGACGCGGCAAATTGAGCCGGGTAGCACCGTGGCGCAAGCGGGCGCCACGGCTGCGGTGATGAATTTTTATTTCGTGGCGAGTGGATCGAGGCCGGTGCTGGCCACATCGTGCGCCGCCTCGGGCGACGCGAGGAAGTCAATAAGCTGCCTCGCTTCACGCGGATGTGCTGCGTTGACCGGAATCCCGGCCGCGTAACGGGTCACGGATTGCAGCGACTCGGGAATCTTGCCGACGAACTCGATACCGGGCACCGGCAACAGTTCGCTCACCTGCTGAAAACCCAGTTGATAGTCACCTTTGGCGACGACCGAGCCCACCGGAATCTTGGGGATCATGGTCGCCTTGGGCTTCATCTGAGCCTCAATGCCCATTTTCTCGAAGAGATCGTTCTGGATATAGACGCCGCTCGCGCTATCCGAATAGGCGACTGACTTCGCTTCCAGCAGGGTTTTTCTGAACGCCTCGACGCTGCCGATGTCCGGCTTGGGTTCGCCTGCCCGGACCGCCATGCCGATGCGCGAATCGGCCAGCTCCACGCGTGAGCCCGGGATGATCTTGCCCTCGGCGATCAGCTTGTCGAGCGCGTAACCCACCATGATCACCACGTCCGCAGCCTCGTTGCGTGCGAGGCGGTTGGGAATCGCTTCCGGCGAATTGCCCATCGACGGCCCATAGGCGGTATCGACCGTATTCCCCGATTTCTCTTCGAACTTTGGCGTGAGCAACTTGTAGGCGGCCGTGAAGCCGCCGGAGATCATCACGTGGAGATCGACCGCGTGCGCACTTTGCGCCAGCAACAAGCCGCTGATAAGTGCTGCGGCAGACAGTTTCGACAAGAGTGATTTCATGACTCGTTCTGAATGGAGATGTCGCTGGCGCTATCCGGACGGGCTCCGTGCGCCTGCACCGGCAGCTTGTGGGCCGCACCCAGTCATGACGCGGGAAACAGCGCGCTACCTGAGGCGGATACGGACATAAACGGCAGGAGAGAAGGTATCTCTTGTGCCGAGACTCGATCTTCAACGAAGTGGGGCCGTTTGTGAACTGTCAACGCGGCGCGCCAGGCGGTCTGGGGTGAATCCATGCGCGTATCAATCCGTGGGGGCGTGGGCTGGGGACCCGTGCTTGACTCTGCCAATGGAAAATTCCTAATTTATCAGCGGTATTTTCTGGTTCGTTACGTGAAATATCTGATTTTATGTGGAAATGCATTAATGGTATTCATGGAATTTTTCGACTTTAGTGGGTGGAAAATTCTTCAGGCGATGCAATTTATTTCTGTGGTATTTTTTCTATGGCCTCCGAATTTATTCTATGGTGTTTTTGGTAGGCGTTTGATTTAATTGATATTTGCTTGCTGTTGATCGTGACGATCTGTTGGCGGGGTTGCAGGGTTGCTCAGCATTTGATGCAGGAAAATGTTGATAATAATGATTTGTCGTTCGGGTTTTGTGTTGCTCGAAAATGAAAATTCACCGTGCTAAGATCCGCCTCGCTCAATATCGATTGCTAATCGCTTTGAGTAAATCTGATTAACTAAATCATAGAGGCATATTATGCAAAAGATCGATCGCTCCGCGCTCGCCAAGTCTGCTGTTGCCGGTGGTTGCTGCAAGTGCTGCTGCGCCCCGTCGAAGTCCGCAGCGAAGCCGCTCGCACGTGCGTAATTGATGGCGCAGCGGGAAGTCGTCCTCAGGGCGCGGCTTCCCGCTTTTCATATGAGCATCGATTTCACGAGACTCGCACTATGGCCGGCATTGCTGCGAAATTTCGTCTCACACCGGCTTTTTCAGCTCAAGGGTGCGTTGATTGCCCTGCTGCCTTTAGCCGCTGTTGCGCCTGTGGCTGCAACGGCTTGGCATATCCGGGCGTTGTTTGACTCCAGTGCTCGCTGGCGTGCGGCCGAGCGCCGTGAGTTTGCGCGCGGCGTCGGCGGTGCATCGTTTGATAGAGGCAGCATTGCCACGGCAGGTGTGCGCGAGCGGCTGATCGATCAACGAATTTATTACGGCAGGCTTTTACGTGGCAGTGAAGCATGGCCGGACCTTCAGGCCGTCGCGGCCGAACTGGCAGCGCAGATACGACGGCTGCAAGCTGCCAGTCCGGGGCGGCCGATCTTCGTGTCGCCATTTCATTACGTATCGCAATACGCCAACATTTACGTGATCGACGAAATGCGGGAGCTTCTGGGTCTCGCGTCTATCGCTGTGGTGTCGGGTGTGCCGCGCGATATGTACGGCCAGGACCACGCGCAGATACCCGGCATCCAGGTGCTTTACACGTACGACGAGGACAATCGTAGCGGGCTCGGCCTGCGCCTCGCGCGGGCGCTCAAGCGTAGCGGCGTCGCCGTCCTGTTTGCGGATGTGCCGCCATTCGCGCTGCATCGCTTCCCTATGGAAACGGTCGGCGTATCGATGTTCGGTCGCGCCGCGCGGATTCACAACGGCGTGTTTCGTGTCGGCGCGCAATTCGAAGCGTTGTTACTTCCGTTCTATCTGGCGTTTGAAAAAGGACGCTTCAGAGGCGTGTTGCTGCCATCCATAGCGTTGACCCAGCCGTCCGCGCCGCAGCAGCTGTCCGAATACATCGAAAAAGCGTTGATCGACAATTGCCAGCACTCACTCGTAGTTGGGCACCCGTCCATGTATGCATTCGCAGCGAGCAAATAACGCGTGTCCGCAGTTCGTCGCGCCCGGCGACGTGCGCCGCGCGCGGGGGACTCTGAGAAAAATAGCGCCGGCTCGGGTCGGCATAAATGGCTTATGGAACCTCTCGATCTACCGCAATTCAAGGAAGTTTCGTCCCGCTGGATTGCCTATACCGCTTCGGCAATTGTGGTTGCGGGGATGATCTTTTCATTCGTGCACGAGGTGGAACTCAAGCAGGACGTACGCGCCGAAATCGTCTCGCCTTCCGACGTCAAGGTCGAGGGCCTGAGCGGGCTCGTTGCGGACGTTTACGTGCATAAGAACGACCGCGTGACTCCGGGTACACGGCTGTTCCGTCTTGAGCGGGACCTCACACTGGCGAGCGACGGCCAGCGGCGCCCGCTTTTCGACGAGGCCATGCGCGACCAGCAGATTCATGCCGTCGAAGCGCAATTTAGCCAACGCCGGGTTGCGCTGACTGTGCAACTCGACAATGCACGGCTAACGGAGCAAAGCCGTAGCGCCGAGCTGGGTTCGATCGACGAGCAGGTCGCGCAGAACCGTGAGCTTGTGGACGAGTCCGGCCGCAAGCTCGCGCGACTCGAATCTGTTTCGGATTACGTGGCGGCGGACCGGATCGAGCAGGCGCGGGCCGACACGCATCAGGCGCGCGTGCTGGTCGCGCAGGGCGTCGCACGGCGCCAGCAGTTGCTTGCAGAGCGGGCCACCGCGAAAACCGCGCAAGCGGAACTCGAGGCGCAGTTGAGCGAGCTCGACGCGCAACAGGCGCG
This sequence comes from Burkholderia sp. 4M9327F10, assembly GCF_005503145.1. Classification (GTDB taxonomy): domain Bacteria; phylum Pseudomonadota; class Gammaproteobacteria; order Burkholderiales; family Burkholderiaceae; genus Paraburkholderia. Next base: position 14,865 of record NZ_SCNV01000004.1, read on the forward strand.
CGACGTTCAGGACATCCGCATCCGCTTCGAGGAGAACCGTCAGAACACCACCATCTCGGCACCGGAAGCGGGCGTCGTCACATACTCCGATCTTGTGCCTGGTCGCACGCTGACGCCCACCGATGTCGCGCTCGTGATTACGACAGGCAAATCCGGCGGCCTGCGTGCCGCGCTGCGCATCCCGTCACGGCGGCGCGGTTTCGTGCGCGAGGGGCAGATAGTCCGGCTCAAGCTCGATGCGTTTCCGTACGCCCGCTTCGGCAGCTACGAAGCCCGCATCGATTCAATCTCCCGCACCACAGTGCGTTCGACCATGTCGCCAACCGGTGCATCTGAAGCAGCCGCCCCCGGCGGCGACTATATGGCGTGGGCAACGCTTGCCGGCAACCAGTTCGAATTCGGCAGACGGCGGTTCGACATCCTGCCTGGCATGACGGGCACGGCAAGCATCGTTGTCGAGCGCCGAACGATCGCTGAATGGGTACTGGAACCGCTTTTCCGCATTCTCCGAGGCTAAGGTGCGCGCGATTTACCAAAACGAAGTGGCCGAATGCGGCTACGCCTGTCTGGCGATGGTGTTGTCGCATTTTGGCCGCGCCACTGAAATCCGCGAACTGCAGGCATACCGGCCTGTCTCCGCTAATGGCCTGACCTTGATGGACCTGTACGATGTGGCGATCGACTTCGGCCTGGCGGTGCAGGCATACCGGTTCGGTGCGTCGGACCTGAAACAGATCAAGCCGGGGGCGATCCTGCACTTTGGCGGCGCGCATTTTGTCGTTTTCGAGAAGCTGGGGCGCGGTTATGTCCAGGTGATCGATCCGGCGAGCGGGCGCCGCCGCGTGTCGATGGAAACCTTCATCAGTTGCGTTTCCGGCTACCTGCTTGAGTGCGCGCCGACCCCGGCGATGCCACGGTTGCGCCCACGCTCGCTCGTGCCCGCGGCGCTTGGACGGGTGCGAGCACTGAACCCGCAACTGGGGGCGCGGATTCTCAAGGTGATGTTCATCGCGCTCGGCGGCCAGAGCGCGATCCTCGCCATGCCCTATCTGGGCAACCTCGTGCTCGATGACGTCGTGGCCGGCGACAACCTGAATCTGCTGAATGTGCTCGTCATTACGTTCGGTGCGATTTTCATGGTGGGTGCGTTCAGTCAGTACGTCCAGAGTTACCTTGTCGAACTGGCGTACGGGATCGTACAGATGAATATGACCGAAGGTCTGGTCAGCCATCTTTTGCGCAACCCGCCCGGATACTTCGAGAAGCGGCACGTTGGCGATCTCTTCGCCCGGGTCAAGGCTCAGGATGAGATCAGCGCATTCTGCACGCGCGCACTCATTTCGCTAGGGATCGATATTCCCGTCGGCCTGCTCGCCCTTGGATTGATGCTCATAGAGAGCCGTTTGCTGAGCGCGATCGCGCTCGGACTCTTCATGCTCTATGCGGTGATTTCGCTTCTGCTGTTTTCCAGAATGCGCGACACGCACGCGCTGGTACTGGAAGAATCGGCGCGCTGCGATGACATGCTCTTTGAGACGATACGGGCTGCTTCGCTAATCAAGCTGTCGCAAGGCGAAGGGCGGCGCACAGGCATGTTTATGGCGAAGTACCGCGCGTATATGGCGGCGCTGGTGCATAGCGGCAAGCTCTCCAGCGTGCGCGATGCGATCCTGAAGTTCGTCGACTATGCGGAAGTGCTGGTCATTAGCTGGTTTGCTGCGCGGTTGATGCTAGGCGGCATCATTTCGGTCGGCGTGTTTTATTCCTTCCTGATTTACAAGTCGCTGCTCTCGGAGCGTCTTTCCCGTTCGATCAACACCGCGTTCCAGTATTTCATGCTTAGCGTGCCGGTGATGCGGGTCGGCGATATCGTCGACTGTGAAACGGAGCGCTATACGCCCGCCGACGCCAGTCACCGGGCAGTCGAGGTCCAGACCTTCCAGCAGATCGAAGTACGCGAGGTCACGTTTAGTTATGGCATTTCGGATCAGCCGGTTCTGACACGTGCGAGCATGACGATTCGCAAGGGCGACAAGATCGTGATTACCGGGCCCTCGGGAAGCGGCAAATCCACGTTGTTCAAGTTGCTGGCAGCCGCTGAGCCGCTTCAGGAGGGGGAGATTACCCTGAACGGCATCGCGTGGCCGAATCTCACCGTCGACGAGATTCGCCGGCATGTCGTGCACATGCGCCAGGGCGATCTCATCCTGCACGGCTCCATTGCAGACAACGTCTCGCTCTTCGCCGGCAACGCGGATGATGCGCGTATTCACGCGCTACTCGACGAAGTCGGGTTGCTCGCTGACGTCATGCGATTGCCGATGCGTACGCGGACCATTATCAGCGACACGATTGCAAACATTTCGGCTGGTCAGCGGCAACGCCTCCTGTTGGCGCGTGCGCTGTATCAACAGCGCGAATTGCTGCTGCTCGACGAACCGACCTCGAATCTCGATCCGGCATCGGTGCAGCGGATTGTCGCGCTGTTGCAGCGGCTCGACCGGACGGTGGTCGTCATCACGCATGACATGTCGCTGGCAGCGGCGTTCAATACACGCTACCGGCTGGTCGACGGCGAACTGCTGCTCGAAACGCAGCAGCAGGGCGCGCATTCAGGTTTGGTAGAGGATCCGGTGGCCGACTATGAGTAAGCGGATGCTGCTGGCGGCGTCGCTTGTCGTCATGGCGGAATTGTGGGGGCATCCTAACTCTGCTTGCGCGGTTGATCTGCTGTCAGTCGTCGATCAGGCCAGCGACCATGATGCGGACCTCGCCGCAATGCGTGCCGCTTCCAGAGCCGCGCGGCAGGCGGTGCCCGAAGCGCGGGCGGGTCTGTTGCCGCAGGTGAGCGGCGGCTGGGGGCGGGCTTATAACAGCACGACGATCGACGGATTGCCTCGCACCAGCTACTGGCAGAATGGCTGGACCGTCGGCTTGACGCAGCCGCTTTTCGACTGGAGTCGTTGGACGGCGTACCGGCAGGCCGGTGTTGTCGAAGCGCGTGGGCTCGTTGAAGTGGCGCGCGCCCAGCAAGCAACGATTTTGCGGGCTGCGCGTGCGTATTTCGACGAGCTGGCGGCAGAGGACGAGCTTGCCCGAGCGACTGACTATGACGCGGCGCTCGACGCGCAAATGCATGAGCTTCAGCGCAGGCAGTCTGCGGGAGAAGCGACTGTGATCGACTTGCAGGAGGCGGAGGCCGCGCGGCAGCAGGCACAACTGCAACGGACGGACGCGCGCAACGATTTGCTGCTGAAGCGCATGGCTATCGAACAGATCACGGGGCAACCGTTTTCGGCATTGTCGCGGCTGTCGGACTCGGCGAGGTTGCCGCGTCTGGAGCCCGCCGACGGCGAAGCGTGGGCTGCGCAGGCGGAAGCCCATGACTACGCTGTGCAACTCAAGCAGATTGATCGCCGGATTGCGGAATTCGAAGTAGAGAAGGCGCGTGCCGCCCATTACCCGACGGTCAACCTGACGGCAAGCCATTCGCCGGCCGGCGCTGCGACCGGCTACAGTGCGCCGACCACGACGTCCACTGCGATGCTCTCGATCTCCATTCCGATCTTCGAAGGCGGAGGGACGGAGGCGAAACTCGACGAAACGATCGCGCTTGAGGATAAGGCGCAAAACGATCTACTCTCGGCCACGCGTCAAGCGGGTGGAACTGCGCGCGAGAACTGCGCGAGATTTCTCGCTGGGGTGGCGCGGATCGAATCGCTGTCGCGGCTGCTGGAGACATCCCGCGCCGCTGTCGGTGCTACGCAGATGGGTTATAAGGTCGGGAGCCGGACGAGCGCTGACGTGCTGCGGACCGTCGACGTTTTCTATGCGACCCGCCGGGATCTGATCCGGGCGCGCTACGACGCCTTGCTGGCGCTGTTGCAGTTGAAGGCGGCCACTGCTTCGCTGACGACCGACGAAGTGGCGCAGGTGAACTCGTTGCTATTGCCGGAGGTTGTGCCAGCGGCTTCGCCCGGCGTATTACGCTGAGTACCCCGAGTTCGCGGAAAATGAAAAACCCCGAGAGCCTTACGCTATCGGGGTTTTTTGTCCAACTTTGCTGCTTGCCAGGTGTCTTGGTGGAGGCGGCGGGAATCGAACCCGCGTCCAGAAGCACTCTACGACCAGTTCTACATACTTAGTTCTGTCATTTGATTTAACCGCCACGACGCGGACGAACACGCTGCGTGACGGCGATTCACTAGATTTTCGACCCGGACGTCGTGACACCGCCAAGGCTTAACTGACGTATATGACCTCTGTCGGTATTGCTACCGGTCTTGCGACACTAGCCCGTCAGTGAACTAGGCAGAGGACGGCGGCCCTTAGGCTGCCAGTGCGAACGTATCGTCGTTTGCAGTTACGTTTTTCCCATTGATTAACGAGGTGACGGGTCCTCGGTATGCCCTAGCCGCTTTGCAACCCCTGTCGAAACCAGGTCGCCCCCGCGGTTCGTTGCCCCAAATTTCTGGGCCAAAGTAGATTTTACAATAGATTGACACCGCTCGCCTAGCCGATCTCGCGCAGCAGCTTTTGCAACTCAGCCGTCGACTGCACCACGTGCTGGGCGTGCCAGCGGGTCGGTGGAATGTCGTTGCCGCAATAGCCGTAGGCGGCGGCCACCGTCACCATCCCGGCCGCGAAACCCGCCTGGATGTCGCGCAAGTCGTCGCCCACATAGACAATCCGCTCCGGCGCGAGATCCAGTTCGCGTGCCGCGTGCAGCAACGGCGCGGGATGGGGCTTCGAGTGCGGCGTGGTATCGCCGCTCACTACGCAGCCCGCCCGCAGATCGAGTCCGAGCAGCGCGACCAGCGGATCGGTCAAACGCGCGGCCTTGTTCGTGACGATGCCCCAGCGCACGCCGCGCGCATCGAGTTCATCGAGGACGGCGTCGATGCCCGGAAAGAGCGTCGTTTCGATGCACAGGTCGGCCTCGTAATTGGCCAGAAACTCCGCGCGCATCGTAGCGAATTCCGGATGTTCCGGCCCAATGCCGAAGGCGCCCCCAATCAGTCCGCGGGCGCCGGCCGATGCCAGTGGCCGCAGGTCGTCGAGCGGCACCATCTCGAGCCCGCGCTCATGACGCATCTTGTTGACGGCGGCGGCCAGGTCGGGGGCTGTGTCGGCGAGGGTGCCGTCGAGATCGAACAGGACCGCCTGGCACAGGCCGATCGAGGCGTCTTCGTCTTCGCGCTGAGGCAGGGGAGTAGGGTCGCTCATGTATGCACGTGTTCAGTAGAGCCGGCGCGCGTCAGGCGTCGCGGCGGCAGGCGAGCATGTAGTTGATGCTCGTGTCGTCCGACAGCGCGAAGTGCTTGCTGAGCGGGTGATAGACGATGCCCTTGATGTCCGTGGTACGCAGCTCGGCGGCGCGCACGAAGGCTGCCAGTTCCGAGGGACGGATAAAGCGCGCGTAATCGTGGGTGCCCTTGGGCAGCATCCGCGCAATGTATTCGGCGCCGATCACCGCGAACAGATACGACTTCACATTGCGGTTGAGCGTGGAGAAGAACACCCAGCCCCCTGGCTTGACGAGGGTCTTGCACGCCGCGACGATAGCCGCCGGTTCGGGCACGTGTTCCAGCATTTCCATGCAGGTCACGACGTCGTAGGTGCCGGGTTCGCGGGCCGCGAGGGCCTCCGCGGCGATTTCTTCGTAACTTACGGTTACACCACTTTCAAGGCTGTGAAGATCTGCGACCCCCAATGCCTGGTGGGAGAGGTCGATTCCCTTCACATGGGCGCCCAATCCGGCCATCGACTCAGACAAAATGCCGCCGCCGCAGCCGATATCGAGCACCCGCTTGCCTGCCAGATGCGCGTGAGCGTCGATCCAGCTGAGCCGGACCGGATTCAGTTCGTGCAGCGGTTTGAATTCGGCGTTCGGGTCCCACCAGCGATGCGCGAGATCGCTGAATTTCTGCAGTTCGTGGGGATCGGCATTGGTCATGGCGGATGCGGCCTTGAGGAGAGCGGGTGAGCGGGTGTCGAGGATAAACCCTGAGTATATAGGCCGACGGACAGGGCGGCAAAATGACGCGCTTCCGGGGCCTGCCAGCAAGGTGTTGGAGCCGGGACGCCGCCAGGGGGCGGGCGTCGGCCGGGGACGGCGAAATCCGTCGGACATAAAAAAAGCCCCGCCGAAGCGGGGCTTTGATACTGCGGTAATTTGGAGCTTACTGCTTCGAAGTACCGACAACTTCGACTTCCACGCGACGATCCGGTGCGAGGCAGGCGATAAGTTGCTTGCGGTTCTTCTGGTTGCAACCGGTCGTGACCGGGTTGCGCTTGCCCTTGCCTTCCGTGTAGATACGGTTGGCTTCGATACCCTTGCTGACCAGGTATGCCTTGACAGCTTGAGCGCGACGCAGCGACAGACGGTCGTTGTACTTGTCCGAACCGATGCGGTCCGTGTAACCCGTAGCAACCACGACTTCCAGGTTCAGCGCGCCGATCTTCGATGCCAGATCGTCCAGCTTTTCCTTGCCGCCCGGCTTCAGGATAGCCTTGTCGAAGTCGAACAGAGCGTCAGCTTGATACGTAATCTTCTGGCTTTGGATAACCGGAGCGACCGGAACCGGAGCCGGCGGGGTCGGAGCTTGGGCAACCAGTGCGCCATCGCACTTTGCGTTAGCGGTTGCCGGCGTCCAGAATGCATCGCGCCAGCAGAGTTCGTTCGTGCCGTTCATCCACACGTATTCGCCCGTACCGTTCACCCAGTTGTCGTTCGTAGCTTGTCGCGACGCCGGCACCGACTGTGCCGATGCGGATGCAGCCATAACTGCGGTAGCTGCAATGAACGCGAGCTTTGAAAGTTTATTCATATTTCTCCTCTCGAAATTGAGATTACCGCAGGTTTACTGCGAGCCTGTTGACGAAGACAAGTCATACATTGCTCGAAGTATAACATTGGTGCGGAACAAAAAACGCGCTGTGTAGACTTCGAGCAGTGTCTAACTCTTTGTGCGTTGGCATTTTGCCATATCGTTCCCTTCCCACGATAAAAAAGTTCCCGCCCTTTTCATACCCCTGTCCGATTGTGGTGCATCCGCAACAAAAGCCTTGGGGCGGCACGCCCCGCCAGTCATGGCTGAGGGCCGATTAGGGGCCAGCACAAAACGGGCCTGGCCCGGGTTGTCCCAGAGGGGTCTCTGGAGCCGTTCGCCTGCTTTCCACTAATAGGTATACGTACCCCCGCCGGAGGTGGATGCCTGGCGTGTTAGAATCGCGTGATGCGCTGCGCCTGCAGCGCTTACGCGGAGCCGATGAGCGGAGGCGGTGTCCCGCCATCGTCTTCGCACGTAAAAGATACGGATAATGGATCAATTCGCCAAAGAGACTCTGCCAATCTCCCTAGAGGAGGAAATGCGCCGTTCGTATCTCGATTACGCGATGAGCGTGATCGTGGGGCGTGCGCTTCCCGATGTTCGCGATGGCCTGAAGCCGGTGCACCGGCGCGTGCTGTACGCGATGCACGAGCTGAACAACGACTGGAACCGAGCTTACAAGAAGTCGGCGCGTATTGTCGGCGACGTGATCGGTAAATACCACCCGCACGGCGACACGGCTGTCTACGACACGATTGTCCGGATGGCGCAACACTTCTCGTTGCGCTATATGCTGGTGGACGGCCAGGGCAACTTCGGTTCGGTCGACGGCGACAACGCCGCGGCGATGCGGTACACCGAAATCCGCATGGCGAAGATCGGCCACGAGCTGCTCGCCGACATCGACAAGGAAACGGTCGACTTCACGCCGAACTACGACGGCAGTGAAAACGAACCGGCCATCCTGCCGGCGCGCATTCCCAATCTGCTGATCAATGGCGCGTCCGGGATCGCAGTGGGGATGGCAACCAACATCCCGCCGCACAATCTCAACGAAATCGTCGACGCCTGTCAGCATCTGCTGAAGAACCCGGAAGCGTCGATCGACGAGCTGATCGAGATCGTCCCGGCGCCGGACTTCCCGACCGCCGGCATCATCTACGGCGTGGCCGGCGTGCGCGACGGCTATCACACCGGCCGCGGCCGCGTGGTGATGCGCGCGCTCACGCACTTCGAGGAAATCGACCGCGGCCAGCGCATGGCCATCATCGTCGACGAACTGCCGTATCAGGTGAACAAGCGCTCGCTGCTGGAGCGCATCGCCGAGCTCGTCAACGAGAAAAAGCTCGAAGGCATTTCCGATATCCGCGACGAGTCCGACAAGAGCGGCATGCGCGTGGTGATCGAGCTCAAGCGCGGCGAAGTGCCCGAGGTCATCCTCAACAATCTATATAAGGCGACCCAGCTTCAGGATACGTTCGGCATGAACATGGTCGCGCTGGTCGACGGCCAGCCGAAACTGCTGAACCTGAAGGAAATGTTGAGCTGCTTCCTGTCGCACCGGCGGGAAGTGCTGACGCGGCGCACTGTATACGAACTGCGCAAGGCGCGCGAACGCGGGCACGTGCTGGAAGGTCTGGCCGTCGCGCTGGCGAACATCGACGAATTCATCGCAATCATCAAGGCAGCGCCGACGCCGCCTATTGCGAAGCAGGACTTGATGGCGCGTCCGTGGGATTCGTCGCTGGTGCGCGAAATGTTGTCGCGCGCCGAGACGGAAAACGCCGCAGTTGGTGGTCGCGATGCGTATCGCCCTGAAGGTCTGAACCCCGCGTTCGGCATGCAGTCCGATGGCCTCTATCGCCTGTCCGACACCCAGGCTCAGGAAATCTTGCAGATGCGTCTGCAACGCCTGACGGGTCTGGAGCAGGACAAGATCATCGGCGAGTACCGCGAAGTGATGGCGCAAATCGCCGATCTGCTGGACATTCTGGCACGCCCGGAACGCATTACTGCGATCATCGTCGACGAACTCACCTCGATCAAGGCCGAATTTGGCGACGCGCGCCGCTCGAAGATCGAGCTGAACGCGACCGAGCTGAACACCGAAGACCTGATCACGCCGCAAGACATGGTGGTCACCATGTCGCACGCCGGTTATGTGAAATCGCAGCCGTTGTCCGAATATCGCGCCCAGAAGCGCGGAGGTCGCGGCAAACAGGCGACTTCCATGAAGGAAGACGACTGGATCGACACGCTCTTCATCGCCAACACGCACGACCACATCCTGTGCTTCTCGAACCGCGGCCGCGTCTACTGGGTCAAGGTCTACGAAGTGCCGCAGGGCTCGCGCAACTCGCGCGGCCGCCCGATCGTGAACATGTTCCCGCTGCAGGACGGCGAGAAGATCACGGTGGTGCTGCCGGTCAAGGAATTCTCGGCCGACAAGTACGTGTTCATGGCCACCGCGTTAGGAACGGTAAAAAAGACGCCGCTGGAAGCCTTTAGCCGGCCGCTGCGCAAGGGTATTATTGCGGTCGGTCTGGATGATGGTGATTACCTGATTGGCGCGGCGATCACCGACGGCCAGCACGACGTCATGCTGTTCTCGGATTCGGGCAAGGCAGTGCGCTTCGACGAGAACGACGTGCGTCCGATGGGCCGGGAAGCACGCGGTGTGCGCGGCATGCAGCTCGACGACGGGCAGCAGGTGATTGCGCTGCTGGTGGCGGGCGACGAGCAGCAGTCAGTGCTTACTGCCACGGAAAACGGCTTCGGCAAACGCACGCCGATCACCGAGTACACACGCCACGGGCGTGGGACGAAGGGGATGATCGCGATCCAGACGTCGGAGCGCAACGGACGTGTCGTTGCCGCAACGCTGGTGGATCAGGAAGCGCAGATCATGCTGATTACCAATACGGGCGTGCTGATCCGCACGCGCGTGTCGGAAATCCGTGAAATGGGCCGCGCAACCCAAGGTGTTACACTCATCAGTCTTGATGAAGGGACGAAGCTGTCCGGTCTGCAACAGGTTGCTGAGGCTGAAGCCGATGTAGATGTGGATGGCGACGCCGAAGGTCCCGCTGACGGTGACGAAAGCGGTGAAGAGGGCGGAGCCGCCTGAATCGGGTCGGCAGGTCTCATATTGGGTGAACGCTGCGTGGACGCAGACAGGCGTATCGGGCCGATACGCAGTCCGCGCGGCAAGCAGTTCGACTAATTTCTCTTAGGGAGTAATGATGCAAAAACGATTCAAACAATTGATGTTGCTGGCTGCTTTCGTGCCGACCTTCGCGATGGCGCAAGCACTTCAGAATCAGACGGCTGCTCCTGCTGACAGCACCGCTGCTGCAGCGCCGGTTGATCCGGCCAAGCAGGCTGCCATCAAGGATCTGCTGGACGCGATCGACGCGCAAAAGCTCGTCGGCGCAATCGGTAACAGCGCTCAAATGCAAGCTAAGCAACTGGTTCCGGCTATCCTGTCGGACGCTCTGAGCGAAAACAAGACGATGACGGACAAGCAGAAGCAAGCTTCCGTCCCGACGCTGCAGAAGAACGCTGTGCCGAAGCTGGTTGACTCGGCAGGCCAGGTCTTCGCAACGGACGGCTTCCGTCAAGACGCAATGCAAGCTCAGTACGACGCTTACGCGAAGTACTACTCGACCTCGGAAATCAAGGATCTGACGGCGTTCTACAAGAGCCCGACTGGCCGCAAGTTCATCCAGGTTCAAGACCAGGTTGGCCGCGACGTCGTGAACGGTCTGATGCAGAAGTACATGCCGCAATCGATCAAGGCAACTCGCGCTCAGGCTGACCAGGAAGTCGCGTCGGTCAAGCCGGCCAAGTAAGCAGGTTGTTGCTGTCGCCGCCGGTGCCCGCAGCATCGGTAGCCGCTTAACCCGCAGTAACCGGCAGCCGGCTGGCAGGTATCCGCCTGGCCGGCACCGGCGATTGACCGACCGGCTTTGGGCGTCATGCGGCGCCGGGGTCTGGCGGCCGGGTTTGGCGGGCTTGCGGCGTCAATGCGATAATGGCCGTTTGCGCATATGCGCAGACGGCCATTTTCTTTTCAGGCGCGAATTTGCATGGCTTCTTTGCCACGCGCCTGCTTCAGGGACTTCACGATGCGCGTCTTTAATTTCTCGGCCGGACCTGCGGCCATGCCCGAAGAAGTACTGCGCCTCGCAGCCGACGAGATGCTCAACTGGCACGGCAGCGGCATGAGCGTGATGGAAATGAGTCATCGCGGCAAAGAATTCATGTCGATCCACGAGGAAGCGCTGACCGATCTGCGCGAGCTGCTCGAGGTGCCCGCCAGCCATCGCATCCTGTTCCTGCAAGGCGGCGGTCTGGGCGAAAACGCCATCGTGCCGATGAACCTGTTCGGTTCGAAGCCGCGTGCCGACTTCGTGGTGACCGGGTCGTGGTCGCAGAAGTCATTCAAGGAAGCGCAGAAGTACGGCACCGTCCATCTCGCCGCCACCGGCGAAACTGCAGACGGTTTTACCCGTGCTCCGGCGCGTGCCGAATGGCAATTGTCTGATGATCCGGCCTACGTGCATCTGTGCACGAACGAGACGATTCACGGCGTCGAAACCTTTGAAATCCCCGATCTCGGCAATGTTCCGCTGGTCGCGGATGCGTCCTCGCATATCCTGTCGCGCCCCATGGACATCGCCAAATATGGGGTACTGTATGGTGGAGCGCAGAAGAATATCGGCATGGCCGGCGTCACCGTGGTGATCGTGCGCGAAGACATGCTGGACCGCGCGATGACCGTGTGCCCGTCGGCATTCGAATGGAAAACGGTCGCCGCGAACAATTCCATGTACAACACGCCGCCCACCTATGCGATCTATATCGCCGGGCTGGTGTTCAAATGGCTGAAGAAGCAGGGCGGTCTTGCCGCCATGGAAGCGCGCAATATCGAAAAGTCGAAGCTGCTCTACGACACCATCGATGCAAGCAGCTTCTATCTGAACAAGGTTGAACGCACGTCGCGTTCGCGGATGAACGTACCGTTCTTTCTCGCGGACGAAACGCGCAACGAAGATTTCCTGGCCGGCGCGAAAGCGCGCGGGCTGGTGCAGCTGAAGGGCCACAAGTCCGTCGGCGGCATGCGGGCGTCGATTTACAACGCGGTGCCGCTCGAAGGCGTTAAAGCGCTAGTCGAGTACATGAAGGAATTCGAGCAGCGCAGCGCTTAAGCGTGGCTTGAGGCGCGCGCATCCCTTCACGCAGTTTCCCGGCAGAGCCGTTTTACGCATGGACGACGAACTTAATACCCGACTCAAACCGTTGCGCGAACGCATTGATGCGATCGACGCACAACTGATCGCGCTGCTCAACCAGCGGGCCGCGATTGCGCTCGAAGTCGGCGAGGTCAAGAAGCACTTCAACGCGCCGGTGTTCCGGCCGGAGCGCGAACAGCAGGTGATCGCGCGCTTGCAGGACATGAGCGACGGGCCGCTCGCCAGCGACCACATCAGCGCGATCTGGCGCGAAATCATGGCGGCGAGCCGCGCGCTCGAAAAGACCATCAAGGCTGCGTATCTCGGCCCGGTGGGCACCTATAGCGAGCAGGCCATGCACGAGTACTTCGGTCAGTCGATCGAAGGCTTGCCGTGCCCGTCGATCGACGAAGTGTTCCGTTCGGTCGAAGCCGGCGCCGCCGAATTCGGCGTCGTGCCGGTGGAGAATTCGACCGAAGGCGCCGTGTCGCGCACGCTCGATCTGCTGCTGCAAACGCAATTGCTGATCGGCGGCGAACTCGCTTTGCCGATTCATCACAATCTTCTGACCTTGAGCGGCGACCTGGCTGGCGTGACGCGCGTGTGCGCGCATCCGCAGGCGCTTGCGCAATGCCAGGGCTGGCTCGCGTCGAACGCGCCGCATCTGGAGCGCCAGGCGGTAGCGAGCAACGCCGAAGGCGCGCGGCTTGCCGCCGGCGACCCGACCGTTGCGGCGATTGCCGGCGACCGTGCGGCCGCCCACTACGGCCTGCAGATTGCTCACGCGCTGATCCAGGACGATCCGCATAACCGCACGCGCTTTGTGATGATCGGCAAGGAGCCGACCGGCGTCAGCGGCAATGACCAGACCTCGCTGATCGTCTCGGTCGCCAACGAGCCAGGCGCGGTGTTCAAGCTGCTCGAACCGCTGGCGCGCCACGGCGTGTCGATGACGCGCTTCGAGTCGCGGCCGGCGCGCATCGGCACGTGGGAGTACTACTTCTATATTGACGTCGAAGGTCATCGCGACGATGCGCCGGTTGCGGCGGCGCTGGCCGAACTCGGCGAAAAGGCCGAGTTTCTGAAGATTCTGGGCTCGTACCCGTGCTCCCGCTGACATCCAGGCACCGCCCTACGCTGAACCTTACCCATTACTTCAATTAGTCGATCCGGAGATATTCATGACAACGCCTTTCGGTCCTTCCTATGTGCGCGCGATTGCGCCTTATATCGCCGGCAAGCCGATTTCGGAAGTGGCCCGCGAATTTGGTCTCGACGAGGCGAACATCGTGAAGCTCGCGTCGAACGAGAATCCGCTGGGTATGCCGGAGTCGGCGCAGCGCGCCATGGCGCAGGCCGCAAGCGAACTGGGCCGCTATCCGGACGCGAACGCGTTTGAGTTGAAGGCGGCGCTGAGCAGCCGCTACGACGTGCCGGCTGACTGGATCACGCTCGGCAACGGCAGCAACGACATCCTCGAAATCGCCGCGCACGCGCTGGTGGAGAAGGGCCAGTCAATCGTCTATGCGCAGTACTCGTTCGCGGTGTATGCGCTCGCCACGCAAGGCCTGGGCGCGCGCGCCATCGTGGTGCCGGCGGTTAAACACGGCCACGACCTCGACGCGATGCTGGCCGCGATCACTGACGACACCCGCCTGATCTTCGTCGCCAACCCGAACAACCCGACCGGCACGTTCATCGAAGGCCCGGCGCTCGAAGCGTTCCTGGAGAAGGTGCCGAGCAATGTGGTCGTGGTGCTCGATGAGGCGTACACGGAATACCTGGCGCCGGAAAAGCGCTACGACTCGATCGCCTGGGTGCGCCGGTTCCCCAACCTGCTGGTCTCGCGCACGTTCTCGAAGGCGTATGGCCTGGCGGGCCTGCGCGTCGGCTTCGCGATTGCGCAGTCGGCCCTGACCGATCTGCTGAACCGTTTGCGCCAGCCGTTCAACGTAAACACGCTGGCCCAGGCTGCGGCAATCGCGGCTCTGAACGACGCGGCCTTCCTCGAAAAGAGTGCGGCGCTGAATGCGCAGGGCTATCGCCGTCTGACCCAGGCGTTCGACAAACTCGGTCTCGAATATGTGCCGTCGTCCGGCAACTTCGTGCTGGTGCGTGTCGGCAATGACGACGAAGCGGGTAACCGCGTCAATCTCGCCTTGCTCAAGCAGGGGGTGATCGTGCGTCCGGTCGGCAACTACGGCTTGCCGCAATGGCTGCGTGTCACGATCGGCCTGCCGGAAGAAAACGAAGCGTTCATCGCCGCGCTCGAAAAGACGCTCGCGCCGGCCTGATTGGCCGCGCCGGGCGTTCGGACCGAGCGCGAGATTTTTGACCCGCGCACCAGCGTTTCTTGCGATGGTGCGCTTTTCTCTTTGATCGACGTGGCTGGGTTCTCTTTTAACAAGCTGGTGATTTTCGGTGTCGGCCTGATCGGCGGCTCGCTCGCCCGCGCGCTACGCGAGCGCGGCGACGTGGCCGGGGCGCGCACGGTGATCGGCGTGGGCCGCACGCCGGCCTCGACGGCGCGCGCGCTCGAACTGGGCGTGATCGACGCTAGCGCCGCGCTCGCCGACGACGCAGCGCTGCAGGCCGCGCTATCCGGCGCGGATTTCGTGTTGCTGGCAGCGCCTGTGGCGCAGACCCAGCCGCTGCTCGAACGCATCGCGCCGTTTCTCGACGCCGACACCATCGTCACCGACGCGGGCAGCACCAAGTCCGATGTCGTTGCGGCGGCGCGTGCCGCGCTGGGCGAACGGATCGGTCAATTCGTCCCGGGTCATCCGATTGCCGGGCGTGAATCGAGCGGGGTGGATGCCGCCTTGCCGGATCTCTATGTGGGCCGCAACGTGGTTCTGTGCGCCTTGCCCGAGAATGCGCCGGCGGCGGTGGAGCGCGTCGCCGCGCTGTGGCGCGCCACCGGCGCGCTGGTGCACGAGATGAGCGCCGGGCAGCACGACCGCGTCTTTGCGTCGGTGAGTCATCTGCCGCACCTGTTGTCGTTTGCGCTGGTCGAGCAGATCCTCAATTCGCCCGATGCAGCACTGAAATTTTCCTTCGCCGCAGGCGGCTTCCGCGACTTCACGCGGATTGCCGCGTCGAGCCCCGAAATGTGGCGCGATATCTGTGTGGCCAACCGCGCCGCGCTGCTCGACGAACTGGACGCCTACACGGAAGTGCTGGCCCGTCTGCGCGCCGCGGTTGAGGCAGCAGATGGCGCCGCGCTTGAGGCCGTCTTCGCGCGTTCGCGCGTGGCGCGCACCGAATGGCAGGAACAGCGTGCGCCGCTCGCCGCCGCGGCCGATCCCGCGAAATAACCGGAACTGGACTCAATCATGGAATACCTCGATCTCGGACCGTTTTCCCGTGCGTCCGGCACGATTCGCCTGCCAGGCTCAAAGAGCATTTCGAACCGGGTGCTGCTGCTTTCGGCACTGGCCGAGGGCGAAACCACAATCACCAATCTGCTCGATTCCGACGACACACGCGTCATGATCGAAGCGCTCGAAAAACTCGGCGTGAAGCTCAAGCGCGAGGGCGACGAGTGCGTCGTGACCGGCACGCGTGGCGCGTTCACGGCCAAGACCGCCGATCTCTTTCTCGGCAACGCCGGCACGGCTGTGCGCCCGCTGACGGCGGCGCTGGCGGTCAACGGCGGCAACTATCGCGTGCATGGCGTACCGCGCATGCACGAGCGGCCGATCGGCGATCTCGTCGACGGCTTGCGCCAGATCGGCGCACGGATCGATTACGAGGAGAACGAAGGTTATCCGCCGCTGCGCATTCGCGCGGGGCAGATTGCCGTCGAGGCGCCGATCCGCGTGAAAGGCGACGTGTCGAGCCAGTTTCTGACCGCGCTGCTGATGACGCTGCCGCTGTTGCGCACCGAGAGCGGCGTGACCGTGGTGCAGGTGGACGGCGAGCTGATTTCCAAGCCCTATATCGAGATCACGATCAAACTGATGGAGCGCTTCGGCATTCAGGTGGAGCGCCATGGCTGGCACCAGTTCACCGTGCCGTCCGGCCAGCGCTACCAGTCGCCGGGCAAGATCATGGTGGAGGGCGATGCCTCGTCCGCCTCGTATTTCCTCGCCGCAGGCGCCCTGGGGGGCGGTCCGCTGCGCGTCGAAGGGGTTGGCCGGGCCAGCATCCAGGGCGACGTCGGTTTTGCCGACGCGCTGATCCGCATGGGCGCCAACGTGACGATGGGCGAAGACTGGATCGAGGTGCGCGGTGTCGGCCACGATCACGGCAAGCTGGAGCCGGTCGATATGGACTGTAACCTGATCCCGGACGCGGCCATGACGATTGCGGTGGCCGCGCTGTTCGCGGACGGCACGACCACGCTGCGCAATATCGCGAGCTGGCGCGTCAAGGAAACCGACCGGCTGGCCGCGATGGCGACCGAGCTGCGCAAGGTCGGCGCGAAGGTGGTGGAGGGCGAGGACTACATTGCCGTCACGCCGCCTGAAGCGCTGACGCCGAACGCCGCTATCGACACCTACGACGACCACCGCATGGCGATGTGTTTCTCGCTGGTGAGCCTCGGTGGCGTGCCGGTGCGGATCAACGACCCGAAGTGCGTTGCCAAGACCTTCCCAGACTATTTCGAGCGCTTCATCGCGCTGGCTCAACCTTGATTCGACCGAATCGACCCGACGTGCGACTTTTTCGATGAAACCGACCCGTCCCTTTCACCAGACGCCCGTCATTACGATCGACGGCCCGACTGCCTCCGGCAAAGGCACCGTGGCCGCGCTGGTAGCCGCCAATCTCGGCTTCCACCTGCTGGATAGCGGCGCCCTGTACCGGCTCGCCGCGCTGGCCAGCGTCCGTTACAGCATCGCGCCGGACGATGCCGAAGCCCTTGCCAAGCTGATCGACGACCTCCATATCACGTTTCGCGAGGGGCTCGCGCAGCTGGACGGCGTCGACGTGTCGAGCGAGATCCGCGCCGAGGAAATCGGCAAACGGGCCTCGGCAATCGCCGTCCACGCACCCGTGAGAGCCGCGCTGGTGGCCCGTCAGCGGGCTTTTCGCAAGGAACCGGGACTGGTCGCGGACGGCCGCGACATGGGTACGGTGATCTTCCAGGACGCGGTGCTCAAGGTGTTTCTGACCGCCAGCGCCGAGGCACGCGCCACCCGGCGGTATAAGCAATTGATCCAAAAAGGATTTTCTGCTAATATAGATGACTTGCTCCGGGATTTGCGTGAACGCGACGAGCGCGACAGTCAGCGCGCAGCCGCGCCACTCAAGCCTGCGGCAGATGCGAAGCTGCTGGACACCTCCGCATTGTCGGTCGACCAGGCGGTCGATCAGGTGGTGCAGTGGTACCAGGCGCTTCAGCCTTCCGCGTGAAATGCAGTACGAAAGCAGCACAAAGCGCGGAAGGGAAACCGGCAGTAAAGGCAGTCTGTTGTTGTGTAGGTGCTTCGCGCAGGTGCGTGGAGCGTGTTTTAACCCCTTAACCCCGCGTGGCATTCGCACCTTAGCCGTCATTGCTTGACCATCCGGTCAGCCGGGCACCGCGAAAACCATGCAAATTTCGATTTTTATGTCCGACCTGCAAACCTCTACCCCGAATACCGAATCTTTTGCGGCTCTGTTCGAAGAGTCGCTGACCAAGCAAGACATGCGCGCCGGCGAAGTGATCTCCGCCGAAGTCGTGCGCGTTGACCACAACTTCGTGGTCGTCAACGCTGGTCTCAAGTCCGAAGCCTACATCCCGCTCGAAGAGTTCCTGAACGACGCGGGCGAGGTAGAAGTGCAGGCGGGCGACTTCGTTTCCGTCGCGATCGACGCGCTGGAAAACGGCTATGGCGACACCATCCTGTCGCGCGACAAGGCGAAGCGTCTGGCTTCGTGGCTGTCGCTGGAAAAGGCTCTCGACAACAACGAACTCGTGACCGGCACGATTACGGGCAAGGTCAAGGGCGGCATGACCGTCATGGTCAACGGCATCCGCGCATTCCTGCCGGGTTCGCTGGTCGACACGCGTCCAGTCAAGGACACGACCCCGTACGAAGGCAAGACGCTGGAATTCCGCGTCATCAAGCTCGACCGCAAGCGTAACAACGTCGTGCTGTCGCGCCGTGCCGTGATCGAGGCAACGCAAGGCGAAGAACGCGCCAAGCTGCTCGAAACGCTGAAGGAAGGCGCGATCGTGGAAGGCGTGGTCAAGAACATCACCGACTACGGCGCGTTCGTGGACCTCGGTGGTATCGACGGCCTGCTGCACATCACCGACATCGCATGGCGTCGTGTGCGTCACCCGTCGGAAGTGCTGTCGGTTGGCCAGGAAGTCACCGCGAAGATCCTCAAGTTCGATCAAGAAAAGAACCGCGTTTCGCTGGGCATCAAGCAACTGGGCGACGATCCGTGGGAAGGCATTTCCCGCCGCTACCCGTCGGGCACGCGCCTGTTCGGTAAGGTCACCAACATCACCGACTACGGCGCATTCGTCGAAGTGGAATCGGGTATCGAAGGCCTCGTCCACGTGTCGGAAATGGACTGGACCAACAAGAACGTTGCACCGTCGAAGGTTGTGCAGCTGGGCGACGAAGTCGAAGTCATGGTTCTGGAAATCGACGAAGACCGCCGCCGTATCAGCCTCGGCATGAAGCAGTGCAAGCCGAACCCGTGGGACGACTTCAGCCGCAACTTCAAGAAGGGCGACAAGCTGCAAGGCGCAATCAAGTCGATCACCGACTTCGGCGTCTTCATCGGTCTGCCGGGCGGCATCGACGGTCTGGTTCACCTGTCGGACCTGTCGTGGTCGGAAACGGGCGAAGAAGCCGTTCGCAAGTACAAGAAGGGCGACGAAGTGGAAGCGATCGTTCTCGGCATCGACGTCGAGAAGGAACGCATTTCTCTGGGTATCAAGCAGCTCGAAGGCGACCCGTTCAGCAACTTCGTTGCAATGAACGACAAGGGTTCGATCGTCGACGGCGTGGTCAAGACGGTGGACGCGAAGGGTGCAGTGGTTCAGCTGTCGGCGGAAGTCGAAGGCTACCTGCGTGCTTCGGAAATCGCACAAGACCGCGTGGAAGATGCTCGCAACGTGCTGAAGGAAGGCGACAAGGTCAACGCGATGATCATCAACATCGATCGCAAGTCGCGTGGCATCAACCTGTCGGTCAAGGCGAAGGATTCGGCTGAGCAACAGGAAGCGATCCGCGGCCTGGCTTCGTCGGACTCGAGCACGGCTGCTACCGGCACGACGAACCTCGGCGCGCTGCTGAAGGCCAAGCTCGACGGCCAGAACCAGTAAGCCTTGGGCTTTCTTGAGAGGTCTGCTGCAGTATGACCAAATCGGAATTGGTCGCCCAGCTGGCTACGCGATTTCCGCAACTTGTTCTTAAAGATGCGGATTTCGCGGTGAAGACGATGCTTGATGCGATGTCGGAGGCTCTGGCCAACGGCCATCGCATCGAAATTCGCGGCTTCGGCAGCTTCGGCCTCAATCGTCGTCCTTCCCGCGTCGGGCGGAATCCGAAGTCGGGCGAGAAGGTGCTGGTACCTGAGAAGTACGTACCGCATTTCAAGCCGGGCAAGGAACTGCGCGAGCGGGTAGATCGACGTTCGGGCGAGCCGCTGAAGGCTGAAGAGCCGGATGACGACGACCTGTAAATGCTCTGCTGCTCGTTTTGCAGCGCGGCATTGGTAGCGTCAGCGGCCAAAGCCAGACGGCAAAAGACCAGAAAAAGCGCCTTCGGGCGCTTTTTTTTCGTCCGCGCTTTTGGCGCCCTGCGGCCACCGGGATTTTTATCCGCAAGGCAAACCACGTGTAAGCGCAGGCAAACGGCTTGTGGGTGCCCACCGGCGGGGCCATCCATTACAATACGGGTCACTTCGGCGCGGGCGAGACCGTGGCGCGATGCGCGTCATCCAGCCGGCGTCCTACCGCAACTGCCGTCAAGAGACCTTATTCATGAAATTTATCGTCTGGTTGATCCGCGTTCTGGTGTTCGTGCTCCTGCTGGTGCTCGCACTCTCCAACACGCAAACCGCTACGCTGAATTTCCTGGCCGGCTACGCCTGGTCCGCTCCGCTGATCCTGATCGGCCTGGCGTTCTTTGTGGTCGGCCTGCTGGCCGGACTGGTATCGGCGGCGCCGGCGGTGTTCCGTCTGCGCCTCGAGAACGGGCGTCTGAAGCGCGAGTTGCGCGTGGCCCGCGAAACCCCGGCGGTGGTCGAAACGCCGCCGCTGCCGCCGCTGATCTAGGTTTTCCCATGCCGCGCGCCGAGGTGCGCGGCTTTTTGTTTCTGTACTCCCGATCAATCGCATGGATCTAGACTTCTGGTGGCTGCTCGTCGTACCCGTCGCCTTCGCGTTCGGCTGGATGGCCGCGCGTTACGACCTCAAGACGCTGCTGTCCGAGAGCGCCAATCTGCCG
The DNA here is from genome assembly GCF_005503145.1 of Burkholderia sp. 4M9327F10. GTDB lineage: Bacteria > Pseudomonadota > Gammaproteobacteria > Burkholderiales > Burkholderiaceae > Paraburkholderia. Next base: position 35,331 of record NZ_SCNV01000004.1, read on the forward strand.
CGTTCGTATTTCCGCGGCCTCAATTTTCTTCTTAACGAACAACCCGACCAAGCGATCGATGCGTTTATCGAGGTCGTCAAGCTCGACCCCGAAACCATCGAGTTGCACTTTGCTCTTGGCAACCTTTTCCGTCGGCGTGGCGAGACTGACCGCGCGATCCGCGTGCATCAGAACCTGTTGAGTCGCGCCGATCTGCCCGTGACGGAGCGCGACCACGCGGCCTATGAACTGGGTCAGGACTTCCTGAAGGCGGGTCTGCTCGACCGTGCCGAAGAGACGTTCCGCGCACTCGAAAGCGGGGACTACGCGTTGGGCGCCCAGCGCGCGCTGCTGACCATCTACGAGATCGAGAAGGACTGGAACAAGTCGATCGACACGGCGCGCCACCTCGAAACGATGGGCGCCGAGTCGCTGGACAAGGAAATCGCCCAGTTCCATTGCGAACTGGCCCAGGAAGCGCTGCAACAGAAAAAACCGGACGAGGCGCGCCGCCAGTTGCATCTGGCGCTGAAGGCCAATCCGCACAGCGTCCGCGCCACCATTCTGTCCGGCGACGTGGATATGGCGGGCGGCGCGCAGGAAGCGGCAATCGCGCAATGGTTGCAGGTCGAGGAGCAGAATTCCGCCTATCTGCCACTCGTCGCCGAAAAGCTGATGAAGGCCTACGAGGCGCTCGGCAGACCGGAAGACGGTGCGGATTTGCTGACCACGTGGGTGGACCGCTATCCTTCAAACGACCTGCTGGATGTCGCCTATCAGCACGTGGCGGCCTTGCGGGGTCAGGACGCGGCGCATGCGCTGGCGCGCTCGCAAATGCAAAAGTCGCCCAACCTGGCTGGCATGACCCGCCTGCTCGAAGCCCAGCAAGCCACCGCGGAAGAGCCGCGGCGCAGTGAACTGGAACTGATGCGCACACTGATCAGGCAGCGTACCAAAAATCTGCCACGGTATACGTGCCAGAATTGCGGTTTCCGGGCACGCCTTTTCTACTGGCAGTGTCCGGGCTGCAGTGGCTGGGAAACCTATGCCCCGCGCCGGGTCGAGCCGATTACGGCGTCGAGCTGAACCGGAAACCATCACCGGAATCCATTACCGGAACGCGTATGAAAATCACCATCATCGGCACGGGCTATGTCGGCCTTGTTACTGGCGCGTGCCTGGCCGAAATCGGCCATGACGTTTTCTGTCTGGACGTCGATCCGCGCAAGATCGAGATCCTCAATAACGGCGGCGTGCCCATTCACGAGCCGGGCTTGCAGGAAATCATCGCGCGGACCCGGGCAGCGCGGCGCATCACGTTTTCGACGGATGTGGAGGCGAGCGTTGCGCACGGCGACGTGCAGTTCATCGCGGTCGGCACGCCGCCTGATGAAGACGGCTCGGCGGACCTCCAGTACGTTCTCGAAGCCGCGCGCAATATTGGCCGCACCATGAACGGCTTCAAGGTGATCGTCGACAAGTCCACGGTTCCCGTCGGCACAGCGCAGCGGGTACGCGCGGTGGTCGAAGAAGAACTGACGAAGCGTGGCCTCACCGACAGCGAGCAGCATCGTTTCTCGGTTGTCTCGAACCCAGAATTCCTGAAAGAGGGGGCGGCGGTCGACGACTTCATGCGCCCCGATCGCATCGTGCTTGGCCACGACGAGGATGACGCCGGCCAGCGCGCGCGCGAATTGATGAAGCGTTTGTACGCGCCGTTTAACCGCAATCACGAACGCACGCTCTACATGGATGTGCGCTCGGCGGAATTCACGAAGTACGCGGCGAACGCGATGCTCGCCACGCGCATCTCCTTCATGAACGAGATGGCGAACCTGGCTGACCGCGTCGGCGCCGACATTGAAGCGGTGCGCCGCGGCATTGGTTCGGACCCGCGCATCGGCTATCACTTCCTGTATGCCGGCTGTGGCTACGGCGGTTCGTGCTTCCCAAAGGACGTGCAGGCGCTGGTGCGCACCGCGAGCGAAAGCGGCCACAACCTGCGCATCCTCGAAGCTGTCGAAGCGGTGAACCACGAGCAGAAGGAGGTGCTCGTGCGCAAGATCACCCGCAAGCTCGGCGACGATCTGAGCGGCCGCACTTTTGCCGTGTGGGGTCTCGCGTTCAAGCCGAACACCGACGATATGCGTGAAGCGCCAAGCCGGCGCATCATTGCCGAGCTTCTGGCGCGCGGCGCCAACGTGCAGGCGTACGATCCCGTTGCAGTCACCGAGGCGCGCCGCGTGTTCGCAATCGATCTGCACGACGTGCCGGAGCAGATGGCTCGTCTGCACTTTGCGAGCACCCAGAATGAGACCCTCACCGGCGCGGATGCGCTCGTGATCGTCACCGAATGGAAGGAGTTCAAGAGCCCGGACTTCGTGCACCTGAAATCGGTGCTGAAGACGCCGCTTATCTTCGATGGCCGCAACCTCTACGAACCGGAAACGATGACCGAACTGGGCATTGATTACCACTCGATCGGACGTCCCTATGTCCAACTCACCGAACTCGCAGCCAATGTCTAAGCCAATAACCGAATCCGCCGCTACCGCTACCGCACCCGATGCCGGTGCCGTGCCGCGTGCGCGGCTCGCCGGCGCGCGTGTGCTGGTGGTAGGCGACGTGATGCTCGACCGTTACTGGTTCGGCGACGTCAATCGCATTTCCCCGGAAGCGCCGGTGCCGGTGGTGCATGTGCAGAAGCAGGAAGACCGCCTGGGTGGCGCCGCGAACGTCGCGCGCAACGCGGTCGCACTCGGCGCGCAAGCCGGGCTGCTGTGTGTGGTCGGGCACGACGAGCCCGGCGAGCGCATCGTCCAGTTGCTTGACGACAGCGGTGTGGCGCCGCATCTGGAGCGCGACCCGGCCCTGCTGACCACCATCAAGCTGCGCGTGCTGTCGCGTCAGCAGCAGTTGCTGCGAGTCGACTTCGAGAACACACCCGCGCACGAGGTGCTGCTTGCGAGCCTGGCGCGCTTCGACGAACTGCTGCCCGCGCACGACGTGATCCTGATGTCCGATTACGCCAAGGGCGGTCTGACGCACGTCACGAAGATGATCGCCAAGGCGCACGCGGCCGGCAAGCCGGTGCTGGTCGACCCGAAGGGCGACGATTGGGAGCGCTACCGCGGCGCCACGCTGATTACGCCGAACCGCGCCGAGTTGCGCGAGGTGGTCGGGCAGTGGAAGTCGGAAGAAGACCTGACCGCCCGTGTGACGAAGCTGCGCACCGAACTCGAATTCAAGGCGCTGCTGTTGACGCGCTCCGAAGAGGGTATGACGCTCTTCTCCGACGACGGCATCCTGCACGCCTCGGCCGTAGCACGCGAAGTGTATGATGTCTCGGGTGCGGGCGACACCGTGATCGCCACGCTGGCCGTGATGCTCGGCGCGGGCCTGTCGCTCGTCGATGCCGTGGCTCTGGCGAACCGCGCGGCCGGCATCGTGGTCGGCAAGCTGGGCACCGCTACCGTCGACTACGACGAACTCTTTCAGTAATGCCGCACGCCACCTCGCGCCCGCATGCGGCGCGAGCGGCGGGCGTCAGTCGAACCCAATTTTGGGACAGAACGACCATGACCCTCATCGTCACCGGCGCAGCCGGTTTTATCGGCAGCAATCTCGTGAAGGCGCTCAATGAGCGCGGTGAACAACGCATCATCGCGGTCGACAATCTCACGCGCGCTGACAAGTTCAAGAACCTGGTCGATTGCGAGATCGACGATTATCTCGACAAGACCGAGTTTGTCGAACGCTTTGCGCGTGGCGACTTCGGCAAGGTGCGCGCGGTGTTCCACGAAGGCGCCTGTTCGGACACGATGGAAACCGACGGCCGCTACATGATGGACAACAACTTCCGCTACAGCCGCGCGGTGCTCGACGCGTGCCTCGCGCAAGGCACGCAGTTCCTGTATGCATCCTCGGCGGCCACTTACGGCGGCTCGAGCCGCTTCGTGGAAGAGCGCGAAGTGGAGCAGCCGCTCAACGTCTACGGCTATTCGAAGTTCCTGTTCGATCAGGTGATCCGCCGCGTGCTGCCTGGCGCGAAAAGCCAGATCGCCGGCTTTCGCTACTTCAACGTCTACGGCCAGCGCGAGACGCACAAGGCGCGCATGGCGTCGGTGGCGTTCCACAACTTCAACCAGTTCCGCGCCGAGGGCAAGGTCAAGCTGTTCGGCGAATACAACGGTTATGCCGCGGGCGAGCAGACGCGCGATTTCGTCTCCGTCGAAGACGTGACGAAGGTCAACCTGCACTTCTTCGATCATCCGGAGAAGTCGGGCATTTTCAATCTCGGCAGCGGCCGGGCGCAGCCATTCAACGACATTGCAACCACCGTGGTCAACACGTTGCGCGCGCTGAATAACGAAGCGCCGCTCTCGCTTGCCGAGCAGGTGCAGCGCGGGCTGATCGAGTACATTCCGTTTCCCGATGCGCTGCGCGGCAAGTACCAGTGCTTCACGCAAGCCGACCTCACGAAGCTGCGCGCGGCCGGTTACGACGCTCCGTTCCTGAGCGTGCAGGAAGGTGTGGACCGCTACGTGCGTTGGCTATCCGGCCAGCTATAAATCCTTCGCAGACCTCTCTAAACTGGAATCTCCTGGCTGGTGGTCGTCACCGGCCAGTAGTAAGAGGGAGATTCCATATGTTGCGAAAAATCATGGTTACCGCGGCAATGCTCGCCGCGTTCGGTCACGCCTACGCGGCGGTCGACATCAATTCGGCCAATGAGGCTGCGCTGCGCAGCATCAAGGGCATCGGCCCTGCCAAGGCCAAGGCAATCCTCGAAGAGCGCGACGCGCACGGTCCGTTCAAGGATCCCACAGACCTCAGCAAGCGCGTCAAGGGCATGGGCGGGCATACCGTCGAGCGCCTGCAGGCGGAGGGTCTCGCTGTCGGTCCGGCTGGCGCTGCTGCTGGCGTACAGGCTGCGGCGCCTGCGCAGGGCAAGGCCGCGACCTCTGCGGCGCATGCCGCCCCGGCTGCCGGTGGGCAAAAGAGCGACGCTACTGTGGTGGTGAAGAAATAAGCGTATGCCACCATCAACCCCAGGCGGGCGGCCCGTGCTTCAGGCGCTCGCACGGGGCCGCCAGGCAGCCGTGCGTGGTTGCGGCTGCGCCGCCATCTCGCAGGTTTTCCTTTCTGACTGGAGTCGGCACATGACACTCCTTCAGCCGTCACTCGGATGACTGGCTCCCGCGGTACTCTGCCGCGGGTTTTTTGCATGGCATGGCGCCTTATATCGCCGCGTTATATACCTATGCCGCGCGAGCGTTGCATCCATGCCGTTAGCAGGGCCGCGCGGCAGGCCGGCGCACGGTGGTTTAGAATCGTTCAATTAACGACATTGCCCAGCGACAGCCCCGCACCCGAATATGGCTTACAAAACGATTGAAGACACGATCGGCAATACGCCGCTCGTCCAGCTCGTCCGCCTGCCTGACGACGAGATCCGCAGCCGCAACAACGTGATCCTCGGCAAGCTGGAGGGCAATAATCCGGCCGGTTCGGTGAAGGACCGCCCGGCACTGTCGATGATCAAGAAGGCCGAGTCGCGCGGCCGCATCAAGCCGGGTGACACGCTGATCGAAGCGACCAGCGGCAACACCGGCATCGCGCTGGCCATGGCAGCCGCCATCCGCGGCTACAAGATGGTGCTGATCATGCCGGAAGACCTGTCTGTCGAACGACGTCAGAGCATGGCCGCGTACGGTGCGCAGATTGTGCTGACGCCGGTCACGGGCGGCATGGAATACGCACGTGATCTCGCCGAGCAGATGCAGCGCGAAGGCAAGGGCATCATCCTCGACCAGTTTGGGAACCCGGACAATCCGCTCGCGCACTATGAAGCCACCGGGCCGGAAATCTGGCAGGAAACCGAGGGACGCATTACGCACTTCGTCTCGGCCATGGGCACCACCGGTACGATCATGGGCGTGTCGCAGTATCTGAAGGAGCAGAATGAGGCTATCGAGATTATCGGCGCGCAGCCGGAAGAAGGCTCGCGTATTCCGGGTATTCGCAAGTGGCCGGAAGCGTATCTGCCGAAGATTTTTGACCGTAGCCGCGTCGACCGGGTCGAGAACGTGAGTCAGGCCGCGTCGGAAGCGATGGCGCGCAAGATGGCGGCGGTCGAAGGGATCTTCTGCGGTATTTCCTCGGCGGGCGCGTGCGAAGTGGCATTGCGAATCGCACGGCAAGTCGAGAACGCGACCATCGTGTTTGTTGTTTGCGATCGCGGTGACCGTTATCTGTCGACGGGCGTGTTTCCTGCGTGATCGCCCCGGGGCGCGAGTGTGCCTCGCGTTTCGCCAAACCTCACCAAACAAAAAACGCCGGCTAGCACCGGCGCTTTTTTTTCGTTTGGGCGAGTCCGATCAGGCAATCCGAACGGATAGAACCGATTGCCTCGCGCTTATTGCGTGTCCGGTTCGGGGGCAGGCACAGGAGCCGGCATGCGCATTGGCGCGGGAACCGGGCTGGTTGCCGGGGCGGGCACAGCCATCGGTGCAGGCGCCGTGGCCGGCGGAGCGTAGGTGGGCGGAACCGAGGGCGGCGGCACTGAGGCCGGCGCGCCGTTGCTGTCCAGATCGCCTGACGCTTCCAGTTGTGCCTTGATCTTCTCGCCCAACTGATACACCGCCAGTGCGTAGAAGAAGCTGCGGTTATAACGCGTCAGCACGTAAAAATTCTTCAGTCCCAGCTTGTACTCGGTGGGCAGCCCCGGCGAGGGCAGATCCACGATCGTGACTGGCGTGCCGGCTTCGGCGGCCATATCGAGACCCGGCTCGCTTACCAGCAGGCCGGCGCGCGTCAATTGCTCGAGCGGCCAGTGCGGTTCGGGCTGGCCGTCGGCGCCGGCCTGCGCGATGCCCTGGCTGCCTGGGTCCGGGCTGATGTCCCACACCACCGGCCGGCCATTCTCCCAGCCGTTCTGTTTCAGATAATTCGCCACGCTGCCGATCGCGTCGGCCTGGCTGGTGCGCAAGTCGATCTGCTTGTTGCCGTCATACGAGATCGCGTACTGCACGATGCTGCTCGGCAGGAATTGAGGAATGCCGATCGCGCCCGTGTATGAGCCGAGCACTGTGGTCGGATCGATTTGCGAGTCGCGGGTCCAGACCAGATAGTCTTCGAGGTTCTTGCGGAAGGTCTGCTCGCGGTCCGCGCGGTTCGGGGTGTTCGGGTAATCGAAGGCGAGGGTGGTCAGCGCATCGAGCACGCGGAAGTTACCCATGAAGCGGCCGTAGATGGTCTCCACGCCGATGATGCCGACGATCACTTCCGGCGGCACGCCGAATTCCTCATAGGCGCGCTGCAGCGTTGCCTGGTTGTTGCGCCAGAAACGCACGCCCGCGTTGATGCGGATCGGGTCTAGGAAGCGCGACTGGTAAGCGCGCCAGTTCTTGATGGACGGTGTGGGTGAAGGCGTGACGAGCTTGACTGCGGTCGCCGAGTAGCTGACGCTGGCGAACAGCGTGTGCAGCGCGGCCGGATCGAAGTCGTAGCGCGCCGCCATGTCGTTGATGAAGCCATCGACATCGGGGTTGTTCGCATAGCGCTGCGGAATGATTTCTTCTTCGAACGTCTGCCCTTGCGGCACCGGTTGTTGCGGCTGCGCCTGGGTGACGAGCAGCGGCGTTTTGGGCGCGCCGGTCTGTGCCTCGGCTGGACTGGCTGCTGCGAACACGCACCATGCGACGGACAGTGCGGCGGCCACGTTCTGGGTGCATAGCCGGTTTCGTGCGGACAGAGCAAGCTTGACGATCATAGTGAACTGGGAGCGTGGTGCGAGAGAGCCGGAAGGTGGCGCAAGAAGATGGAAGGATTGGGGGCAGTATACCCGAGGCCCATTGCAGAACTGTGCAGAACCGTTGCTACGGCGCGTTCGGGGCGCATGGTGTGGTAACTTGACGTTGTTGGGCGCGTCTTATGCACCTCGCGTGCCTTATGTATGCGCCTTTGGATGGAGACACGCCGCGCGTTTCGCGCGCCGCGCCGCAGAAGAGAGTCATGGCAACGGCCTTTTATTCCCACGCAGACTGCCTGCTTCACGAGATGGGCGAATGGCATCCGGAATCTCCGGCACGCCTGCAGGCAATCGAAGATCAACTGATCGCAAGCCGCATCGACGCGCTGATCGAGCGCGAAGCGCCGCCGCTTGCCGAGGAGGCCGCGCTGCTGCGCGTGCATACCCAGGCGCACGTCGACTACATTCGCAGCCGCTCGCCGGAGTCGGGTTACGCCGAGATCGATCCGGACACGTCGATGAACCCGCATACCTGGCAAGCCGCGTTGCGCGCGGCGGGCGCCGCGGTGGCCGCCACCGACGCCGTTATCGAAGGCCGTTACGACAACGCGTTCTGCAGCGTGCGCCCGCCTGGCCACCACGCCGAGCCGGCACGCGCAATGGGCTTCTGCTTCTTCAACAACGTCGCGGTTGCCGCGCGCCACGCACTGGATGTGCATGGCCTGCAACGGGTGGCGATCGTCGATTTCGACGTCCATCACGGCAACGGCACGGAAGCCGCGTTCGCGGGCGATTCACGTGTATTGATGTGCAGCTTCTTCCAGCATCCGTTTTATCCGTTCACCGGAGCCGACAACCAGGCGCCCAATATGGTCAACGTGCCGATGCCGGCCCGCTCGAAGGGGATGGAAGTGCGCGAGGCAGTGGACATGCTGTGGCTGCCGCGCCTGCATGCGTTCAAGCCGGAGATGATCTTCGTGTCGGCAGGCTTCGATGCGCACCGTGAGGACGATCTCGGCAACATGGGGCTCGTCGAGGACGATTACGCATGGCTGACCGATCAGGTTCGCGAGATCGCCAATCGCTATGCGCGCGGACGGATCGTGAGCTGCCTGGAAGGCGGCTACAACCTGTCGGCGCTCGGTCGCAGTGTGGTGGCGCACATCCGGGCGCTGGCGGGAATCTGAACTGCGCTGTGGGACCGGGCGGGCAGGCGCCCGTCGACAGGCGCACTGGACCGGCGGCGTTGAACGCCGGGCAGGCGACTGGCACACCACGCGCGCCGCTCTCTCAACGACAGCGCACCGTAATCCAATCGATCAACTCGCCGATCACCCGCTCGCGGTCGAGGTCGTTCATGGTCTCGTGATAGCTCGCTTCATGCATCGTGAGCGTCTTGTCCGGTGAGCCGGCATACTGGCCGAACGAGCGGCTGCCGTCTGGCTCCGTGAGCTTGTCTGCGGTACCGTGGTACACCAGCAAGGGCAGTTGCAGCCCGGCGCGGCCGCGTTCGATCCGCTCCATTGCCAGCAGTATCTCCGCGCCCGTGCGAGCCGGAATCGATCCGTGATGGACCAATGGGTCATTGCGATTTGCCTCGACGATAGCCGGGTTGCGCGACAGCAGCGCCGCATCGATCTTCATGGCGGGAAAATCCGGCCAGACACGGCTGATGATCTGGCTCATGGTCAGCATCCAGCGCGGCACATCGTGGCCCGGCGCCAGCGCAGGACTTGAGAGAATCAGACCCGCCAGGCGGTGACCGCTGCCGGGCAGACGTTCGATGGCGTACAGCGCCGCAATCGCGCCGCCCATGCTGTGACCCATCAGGAACAGGGGTGTGCCGCTGCCGTCCGCTGCGATGCCAAGCAAAGCCTCGGCGTCGAGCAGATAGTCGTCGAAGCGCTCGACGCGAGCGCGCTTGCCGGGTGCGTGACCGTGGCCGCGCAGATCGATGGCGAGCAGTTCGATGCCGGCCGCGTTGAGCCGCTCGGCGAGCGCCGCGTAGCGCCCGGCGTGCTCGGCAAGACCGTGGACGAGAGCGACCGTGGCCCGGCGTGTACCGGTGGCAGCCCAGCGGTACAGCGGCAATTCGATGCCGTCGCGGGTGGTGACAAGCGAGCGGGCCGCGCCGTAGTCGCGCCTTGCATTCGCTGAGCCGCCGCTTTCCTCCGGTTTGACGCCTGCGCTTGCCCCGACCGTCGGGTCAGGGCGAGCATTGTTGTGCCGGGTAGTCTCCATATGCGCCCTCGTTGTGGTTTTGATTGGCCCGATCATAGTCGCTGGCCCGTGACATGCGCGAGCAGCCTGCGCGGGATTCACCTCTAATTCCTCTCAGTTATGAAAAGATCGGAATTGATTATTAAAGCGAATGTCGAGGCTGCGGTAGAATTGCGCTTCAAATCCCAATAAAAGTCACGGCGGCCGCTTGCCGGGAGCGTATGACGCTCGCGGGCAGTTCCGCCGTTTCGTTTTTTATGATCGAAATACGTAATATTTCCCAGCGTTTTGCTGGACCCCGGGGCTGGGTTGAGGCGTTGCACAACGTCAATCTGTCGATTCCGGCGGGCGAGGTGTTCGGCATCATCGGCCGCAGCGGCGCGGGCAAGAGCACGCTCGTGCGCACCATCAACCTGCTGACGCGTCCCACTGAGGGCAATATCGTCGTCAACGGCCGTGATCTGACGACGCTCTCCGCCGAGCAGCTGCGCGAGGCGCGCCGCGAGATCGGCATGATCTTCCAGCATTTCAACCTGCTGTCGTCGCGCACCGTGTACGAAAACGTCGCGCTGCCGCTCGAGCTGGCCGGCATGAAGCGCGACGAGATCGAGGCGAACGTGCTGCCGCTGCTCGAACTGGTGGGGCTGTCTGCGCAGAAAGACCGCTATCCGGCGCAGATCAGTGGCGGCCAGAAACAGCGCGTCGGGATTGCCCGGGCGCTGGCGAGCAAGCCGAAGGTGCTGCTGTCCGACGAGGCGACCTCGGCGCTCGATCCCGAAACCACCCGCTCGATCCTGGATCTGCTCAAGCGCATCAATCGCGAACTCGGCCTGACCATCGTGCTGATCACCCACCAGATGGACGTGATCAAGCAGGTCTGCGACCGCGTTGCGGTGCTCGACGCGGGCCGGGTCGTCGAACACGGCAAGGTTATCGACGTGTTCCTGCAGCCGCACCACGAAGTGACCCGCGCGCTGATCGGCGATGTCATCGCCCAGGAACTGCCGCCCGCGCTGAAGGCACGCGTGGCCGAGCGCCTGAAGACCGGCAGCGGCCACCTGCTGCGCCTCGCCTTCACCGGCTCAGGCGTCGACCAGCCCATCCTGTCCGAAACGATTCGCCGTTACGAACTCGACTTCAACATCCTGCACGGCCAGATCGACGAGATCCAGGGGCAGGCGTTCGGCTCGCTCGCAGTGCTCGCGGGCGGTGAACCGCTGAAGGTGGCACAGGCGCTGACGTATCTGCGCGAACAGGGTGTGGTGGTAGAGGAGATGTCCCATGTTGAGTGAAATGTTCGATATGTTCGTCCAGTCGTTCTGGGAAACGCTCGTCATGGTGGGTATCTCGGGCCTGGTCGGCGCGCTGGTCGGTTTGCCTCTCGGCGTGCTGCTGTATCTGACCGACCGCCAGGGCGTGCTGCAGAATGTCGCGCTGAATCGCTCGATGGGCGTGGTGATCAATGCGGTGCGCTCGACGCCGTTCATCATCTTGCTGGTCGCGGTGATTCCGTTCACGCGCCTCGTGGTCGGCTCGTCGATCGGTACTGCCGCCGCCGTGGTGCCGTTGACGATCTCTGCCGCGCCGTTCATTGCGCGTCTGGTCGAGACGGCGCTGCGTGAAGTGGATCGTGGCCTGATCGAAGCCGCCCAGTCGATGGGCGCCACCACCAGCCAGATCGTCTTCAAGGTGCTGCTGCCCGAATCGTGGCCCGGGGTGGTTGCCGGTTTGACGATTACCTTCGTGTCGCTGGTCGGTTACTCGGCGATGGCCGGTGCGATCGGCGGCGGCGGCCTGGGCGACCTGGGCATCCGTTACGGCTATCAGCGTTACGAGCCGGACGTGATGTGGACGGTCGTGGCGATCCTGATCGTGTTCGTGCAACTGGTGCAGTCTTTCGGGGATTGGCTCGTGCGTCGGTTGAGCCACAAATAAAACAAGGGTTGTCGCAACCCGTTTGAAGAGAACTGGAGAAGATCCGTCATGCAACGCCGTTTCATTCTGAAGCTTGCCGCCGCGCTCGGCGCCGCCACGCTGTTCGCTGCTAACACTTCGGCCTACGCCGACGACACGATCAAGGTCGGCGTGACCGGCGGCCCGCATGCGGAGTTGATGGAAGTCGTGAAGGGTGTCGCAGCGAAGAACGGCCTGAACATCAAGATTGTCGAATTCGCGGACTACGTGCAACCGAACGCGGCGCTCGCGAGCGGCGATCTGGACGCCAACAGCTACCAGCATGACCCCTACCTCGAAGCGCAAGTGAAGGACCGCGGCTACAAGCTGATCCGCGTCGCCGACACCGTGACCTTCCCGATGGGCATCTACTCGAAGAAGATCAAGTCGCTCGCCGAGCTGCAGCCGGGCGCGAAGATCGCCGTGCCGAACGATCCGACCAATGGCGGCCGCGCGCTGTTGCTGCTGCAAAAACAGGGTCTCCTCAAGCTGCGCGCCGACGCCGGCCTGAAGGCCACGCCGCTCGATATCGTCGACAATCCCAGGAAACTGAAAATCGTCGAGCTGGACGCTGCCCAGATCCCGCGCTCGCTCGGTGACGTGGACGCCGCCGCGATCAACACCAACTACGCGATGCAGGCGGGTCTGAAACCGAAGCAGGACGCGATCGCGATCGAAGATCCCAAGGGGCCGTACGTGAACATCATCGCGATCCGCGAAGCTGACCGGAACAAGCCGTGGGTCGCGAAGCTGATCGCGGCGTACCATTCGCCGGAAGTGAAGCAGTACATCGACGCGAAGTACGGTGGCGCGGTGGTCGCCAGCTGGTAAGCCGCACCGCGAGATACCAAAAGTGTCTTCGATGGCAAATCATGAATTAGAGTCGTAAGTCTTAACCCGGGGTTGCAGCCCGGGTTTTTTCGGAATTAAAATAGAACGATCGTTCGTTATTGCTGTCACGCCGCTGAGGAGCGCTATCCTCGATGTAAACCAGCCTGCAACACGGCTGTCGCAAAGGCGCAGTCGTTATAATGTCCGCTGGGTTGACGTATTCGTAACTTTGGAGCGTGTGCATGAAAATCCTGGTGCCAGTCAAGAGAGTGGTCGATTACAACGTGAAAGTCCGGGTGAAGTCGGACGGCACGGGCGTCGACATCGCGAATGTAAAGATGTCGATGAACCCGTTCGACGAGATCGCCGTGGAAGAGGCGGTGCGTCTGAAGGAAGCGGGCGTGGCGACGGAAGTGATCGCCGTGTCGGCAGGGGTCACGCAGGCGCAGGAAACGCTGCGCACGGCGCTGGCTATCGGCGCGGACCGCGCCATCCTGATCGAGTCGAACGAAGACCTGCAGCCGCTGGCCGTGGCCAAGCTGCTCAAGGCGCTGGTCGACAAGGAACAGCCGTCGCTCGTCATCCTGGGCAAGCAGGCCATCGACGACGATTCGAACCAGACCGGCCAGATGCTGGCTGCATTGGCCAACCTGCCGCAAGCAACCTTCGCCTCGAAGGTCACGGTGGCCGATGGCAAGGCGACGGTGTCGCGCGAAGTGGACGGCGGGGCGGAAACGCTGTCGCTGACGCTGCCGGCCGTGGTCACGACCGACCTGCGCCTGAACGAGCCGCGTTATGTGACGCTGCCGAACATCATGAAGGCGAAGAAGAAGCCGCTGGAAACGATCAACCCCGAAGATCTGGGTGTGGATGTGACGCCGCGCCTGAAGACGCTGAAGGTCGTCGAGCCGCCCAAGCGCAGCGCCGGTGTGAAGGTTGCTGACGTGAAGACGCTGGTCGAGAAGCTGAAGACCGAAGCCAAGGTGCTGTGAGGAGACCGACGAAATGACGATTCTGGTAATTGCGGAACACGACAACGCGTCGCTGAAGGCTGCGACGCTGAACACCGTCGCAGCAGCGGCGAAGATCGGCGGCGACGTGCATGTGCTGGTCGCAGGTCAAAACGCGCAAGGCGCGGCTGAAGCGGCTGCCAAGGTGGCAGGTGTCGCCAGGGTGCTGCTGGCCGACGCGCCGCAACTCGCAGCGGGCCTCGCGGAAAACGTCGAAGCCACGGTGCTGAACATTGCGAAGGACTACTCGCACATCCTCGCGCCGGCCACCGCCTACGGCAAGAACATTGCGCCGCGTATCGCAGCGAAGCTCGATGTCGCGCAGATCAGCGACATCACCGCGGTGGACAGCGCCGACACGTTCGAGCGCCCGATCTACGCGGGCAACGCGATTGCAACCGTGCAGTCGGCTGATCCGATCAAGGTCATCACGGTGCGTACCACCGGTTTCGACCCGGTCGCGGCAGAGGGCGGCAGTGCGGCCGTCGAGACGATTGCGGCAGCAGCCGACAGCGGCCTTTCGCAGTTCGTGAGCCGTGAAGTGACCAAGCTGGACCGTCCGGAACTGACGTCGGCGTCGATCATCGTGTCGGGTGGCCGGGGCCTGGGCAGCGGCGAGAACTACACGAAGGTGCTCGAGCCGCTGGCAGACAAGCTGGGCGCGGCGCTGGGCGCATCGCGCGCGGCAGTCGACGCAGGCTTCGTGCCAAACGACTACCAGGTGGGCCAGACGGGCAAGATCGTCGCGCCGCAACTGTACGTCGCGGTGGGCATCTCGGGTGCGATCCAGCATCTGGCCGGCATGAAGGACTCGAAGGTCATTGTGGCGATCAACAAGGACCCGGAAGCACCGATTTTCAGCGTCGCCGATTACGGCCTGGTGGGCGATCTGTTCGCCGTCGTGCCGGAGCTGGTGAGCGAACTCGGCTAATTCTGACCACGCCATAAAAAGGCGTCTGGCAGCAAACGAAGGGACGCAGGGACCGTTAGTCCAGCGTCCCTTTTTATATCGCAGGCAGGAGGAGAACTGAAATGAGCTATACGGCGCCCGTCAAGGACATGTTGTTCGTGATGAAAGAACTGGCCGCACTCGAAGATATCGCGACGCTGCCAGGTTTCGAAGATGCCAATCTGGACACGGCCCAGGCTGTGCTCGAAGAGTCGGCCAAGCTATGCGGCGAAGTGCTGGCGCCGTTGAATGTCGAAGGCGATCGCAACCCGAGTAGCTGGAAGGACGGCAAGGTCACGGCAACGCTGGGCTTTGCCGAAGCGTTCCGGCAGTTCGCCGAGGGCGGCTGGCAAGGTGTGCAACATCCTTTGGACTACGAAGGCCAGGGGCTGCCGAAGCTGATTGCCACAGCCTGCATTGAGATGCTGAACGCGTCGAATCTTTCCTTTGCGCTATGTCCGCTGCTCACGGACGGCGCCATTGAAGCGCTGCTCACGGCTGGCAGCGACGAACAGAAGCAAATCTACGTGCCGAAGCTGATTTCGGGCGAATGGACCGGCACCATGAATCTCACCGAGCCGCAAGCCGGCTCGGACCTGGCGCTGGTGCGCACGCGCGCCGAGCCGCAGGGCGACGGCTCGTTCAAGCTGTTCGGCACCAAGATTTTCATCACCTGGGGTGAGCACGACATGGCGAAGAATATCGCCCATCTCGTGCTGGCGCGCACGCCGAACGCACCGGAAGGTGTGAAGGGCATTTCGCTGTTTATCGTGCCGAAGTTCCTCGTCAACCAGGACGGCTCGCTCGGCGAGCGTAACGACGTGCATTGCGTGTCGATCGAGCACAAGCTCGGCATCAAGGCGAGTCCGACGGCCGTGCTGCAGTTCGGCGATCACGGCGGCGCAATCGGTCATCTGATCGGTGAAGAGAATCGCGGTCTCGAATACATGTTCATCATGATGAACGCCGCGCGTTTTGCGGTGGGCATGCAAGGTGTGGGCGTGTCGGATCGGGCATACCAGAAGGCGGTGGCGTATGCGAAGGACCGCGTGCAAAGCCGGCCGGTAGATGGCTCTGCTAAACAGTCGGTGTCGATCATTCATCACCCGGATGTGCGCCGCATGCTGGCGACGATGCGCGCGTTGACCGAGGGTTCGCGCTCGCTCGCTTATGTTGCCGCCGCGCATTGCGATATCGCGCATCGTCACCCTGACGAAGCGAAGCGCAACGAGCATCAGGCGATCTACGAATTCCTCGTGCCGATCGTGAAGGGCTGGAGCACGGAGCTGTCGATCGACGTGACGAGCCTCGGCGTGCAGGTGCACGGCGGCATGGGCTTTATCGAAGAAACGGGCGCGGCTCAGTATTACCGCGACGCGCGGATTTTGCCGATCTACGAAGGCACCACGGCGATCCAGGCGAACGACCTGATTGGCCGCAAGACCTTGCGTGACGGCGGCGCGGTGGCCGGGGCGCTGCTGGCTGGTATTGCGGAGACCATCGAGGCGCTCGGCGCGCAGCAGGGGCCGGCGTTCAAGTCGATGCAGCAACAGCTTGCGCTGGGGCAGCGTGCGCTGGCAGCGGCGGTGGAGTTTGTGCTCGCCAATGCGAAGCGCGATCCGAATGCGGTGTTTGCCGGTAGCGTGCCGTATCTGAAGCTGGCGGGTATTGTGCTCGGCGGCTGGCAGATGGCGCGTGCGCTGCTCGTGGCCGCCGGAAAGCACGCCGAAGATCCGTCGTTCTACGGCGCGAAGATCGCGACGGCGCAGTTCTATGCGGAGCATGTGCTGCCGCAGGCGGCGGCGCTGGAAGCATCGATTGTCAGCGCGAAGGGGGATGAGGGGGTGCTGGCGTTGTCGGAAGACCAGTTCTGACAGCAGTCGTTGGGTTAGGCAGAGAGCCTCTGTGAGTCTATGGCTGCAGAGGTTTTTTTGCGCTTTGGCGGATGCCGTTCCCGTAAAGGTCGGGGCCGTCATGCTTTCGATGGTCCGACCGGTAATCGATCGCGAGGATGACTCAATCCCCTTGCAAGGTCTGCGCCTCTTCCCATGCAGCCGCCGCGGCCTCGTAGATCCCGCCATCGCGGCGACCCGCCGCCAGCACGACCAGGTCCGGCGGGTCCCTGCTATCGCGGACCAGGTAGACGAGCCTGTAACCGACTCCTCGCAACTTGATCTTGTAGCAATCGGTGAGTGGAGAACGGAGTTCCGCGCCCGGTACCCGCGGGTTTTCCAGACGCTTCTTCAGCGCGGTCTTGAACAGAGCCTTGATCGAACCATCAAGACCCACCCAGTCTTCAAGCGCTTCAGGGATGAATCGGAGTTCGTACGGCATTAAAGGTCGTCGAGGTTGACCTTGACCGCGCGGCCGACCGATTTGAGACGGGATTGAACGAGCGTGGCCAGTTGGCGTTCGTCGTACAGATCAGCCATTTGAGCCATCAGCTCAGGCGACACCGTGTAGAAGGCTGGGCGGTTGTGATTGAGCACGGCAACCGGTTGACCCCGCGCCTCTTCAACCACCTTCCCCGGGTTCTGCTTGAACTCCGAGATGCTGACGCTGAGCAGGCTGTGGATATTTTCCATGGCGATACCAAATGGGTCAAAATTTAGACCTATTTTACGCCACATTCGCGGCGAGCGCTCGCTAAAACTATCTCTGCATGGCGGCGCTTGGGTCAAAACACGCCCGGCATCTCCATGCTGTCAGCGTATCAAGCGTAAGCCGGCCGGCTCGCGCCACCCGTTTCGCCGAGATAGCGATGCACCGACAGATCGCCCGACTGAATCGCCGGCTGCTTGCCCGACATCAGGTCGGCAAGCAATTGGCCCGAGCCGCACGACATGGTCCAGCCGAGCGTGCCGTGGCCGGTATTCAGGAACAGATTCGACACAGGCGTGCGGCCGACAATCGGCGTGCCGTCCGGTGTCATCGGACGCAAGCCGGTCCAGAAGCTGGCTTTGGCGGTATCGCCGCCGCCCGGGAACAGATCGTTCACGCACATTTCGAGCGTTTCGCGGCGGGCCTCGCGCAGCGACTTGTCGAAGCCGACAATCTCCGCCATGCCGCCCACGCGAATCCGGTCGTCGAAACGCGTGATGGCAATCTTGTAGGTCTCGTCCAGCACCGTCGAGACGGGAGCCGCCGCTGCGTTGACGATAGGCGCCGTGATCGAATAACCCTTGAGCGGATAAACCGGAATCTTGACGATGCCCGAGAGGAATTTCGTGGAATACGAACCGAGCGCCACGACGAAGGCGTCGGCGCGCACCAGTTCGCTGCCGCATTGCACGCCGGCAATCCGACCGCCGGACGTTGCGAGCGCATCGATCGGTGTGTTGTAGCGGAACTTCACGCCCAGCTCTTCGGCGAGCGCGGCAAGGCGCGTGGTGAACAACTGGCAATCGCCGGTTTCGTCGCCCGGCAGACGCAGGCCGCCGGTCAGCTTGTGCGCGGTCGCGGCGAGTGCCGGCTCGGCGCGCGCCAGTTCGTTCGCCGACAGCAGTTCATAGGGCACGTTGGCGTCTTTCAGCACAGCGATGTCTTTTGCTGCGCCATCAAATTGCTGCTGCGTGCGGAACACCTGCAGCGTTCCGCCGGTCCGGCCTTCGTACTGGATGCCGGTGTCGGCGCGCAGCGCCTGCAGACAATCGCGGCTGTATTCGGCAAGCCGCACCATGCGGCCCTTGTTCACGGCGTAGCGCGAGGACGTGCAGTTCTGCAGCATCTGCCACATCCACTGCAACTGGAATTGCGTGCCGTCGAGGCGAATGGCGAGCGGCGCGTGCTTCTGGAACATCCATTTGACGGCCTTCAGCGGCACACCCGGAGCCGCCCACGGCGATGCGTAGCCCGGCGAGATCTGGCCGGCGTTGGCAAAGCTCGTTTCGAGCGCCGGACCGGCTTCGCGGTCGATCACGGTGACTTCGTGACCCGCGCGCGCAAGATAATAGGCGCTCGTCACCCCGACGACGCCACTGCCCAAAACGACGACTCGCATAGCTGCTCCAGAAGGTTCTTTGGGGCTTGCGCGTCGTGGATGGCTCAGCTCGTTTGTGGATCGTTCGATTAACGAGGTGATACGCTTTCAGCCCAGTGTTAACCGCTATACTATTGAGTGTCAGGTAGGTTTTGTTATCGTATTTTTAAGATTTTCAGTAAAAAGACCATGCGAACCCAGCGTCAACCTATCCGCGCGCTCGACAAGCTCGATCACAAGATCCTCAGACTGCTGCAGCAGGACGGCCGGATGGCGATGAAAGACCTCGCCGAGCAGGTCGGGCTGTCGGTTACCCCGTGCATTGAACGGGTCAAGCGCATGGAGCGCGATGGCGTGATCACCGGTTATCACGCGCGCGTCAATCCGGCCGAACTGGGCGCGGCGCTACTGGTGTTCGTCGAGATCACGCTAGACCACAAGAGCGGCAACATGTTCGACCAGTTTCGCCGCGAAGTGCAGAAGATCCCCGAGGTGCTGGAATGCCATCTGGTGTCGGGCGACTTCGACTATCTCATCAAGGCGCGGATCGGCGAGATGGCCGACTACCGCAAACTGCTTGGCGACATCCTGCTGCAATTGCCGGGAGCGGTGCAGTCGAAGAGCTATGTGGTGATGGAAGAAATCAAGGAAACCTTGACGATCGCGGTCGGCGAATAAAGCACTGCGAGGCACTGCGAGGCGCTGCGGTCTCACCGCGGGCGCCGCACAAAGGACTCGACAAACGGCTCAAAGACTGTATATTTATACAGTACTTCTTGAGCCGCTTTCGTCTCCGTTTTTTGTTTGCGCTTAACTTCGCCGTGACCGATTCCGTCCCCGAATATCCGATCGCCCCGCCCACGCCCCGTAAAGGGCGTGGCGCCGTGACGAACCTGCAGGGCCGCTACGAAGTCGACCAGCGCGAAGCGGTCGACGACGGCTGGGTGCAGCACGAGGACGAAGAGGGCGGGCCGCCGGCGTTGCGCACACAGGTGTTCGACGAGCGGGCGAAAACCATCTTGACCCGCAACGCGTCACCGGACATCCCGTTTAGCGTGTCGCTCAACCCATATCGGGGGTGCGAGCACGGCTGTATCTACTGCTTTGCGCGGCCCACACATAGTTATCTGGGCTTGTCGCCGGGGCTGGATTTCGAAAGCCGCATCTACGCCAAGGTGAATGCACCTGAATTGCTCGAGCGCGAGCTATCGAAGAAGTCCTACGTGCCGGAGCCGATCGCCTTGGGCGTCAACACGGATGCCTGGCAGCCGGTCGAGCGTGATTTGTGTCTTACACGCCGGGTTGTCGAAGTCTTGAGTGCGCACGGCCATCCGTTTGCGGCCATTACGAAATCGTCGCTGATCGAGCGCGATCTGGATCTGCTGGCACCCATGGCAGCGCGCGAACAGTTCATGGCGGCGATTACCATCACCACGTTAGATGCCGAGATCGCCCGTACGCTGGAACCGCGCGCCGCTACGCCGTCTCGCCGTCTGCGCACAATCCGAACGCTGAGCGAGGCGGGCATCCCGGTAGGCGTCAGCATTGCGCCGGTGATCCCGTTCGTGACCGAGCCGGATATGGAGCGGGTCCTTGAGGCGTGTGCGGAAGCGGGTGCGACTCATGCGAGCTATATCGTGCTCCGTCTGCCTTGGGAGGTGGCGCCGCTATTCAAGGACTGGCTCGCGGCCCATTTCCCGGATCGGGCGGATCGCGTCATGAGCCGGGTTCGCGACATGCGCGGCGGCAAGGACTACGACTCGAATTATGCGAGTCGCATGAAGGGTGAGGGACTGTGGGCCGACCTGCTGAAGCAGCGTTTTCGCCAGGCCGTACGCCGTCTCGGTCTAAATGAGCGGCGACAAGGCAGTCTTGATATGTCGCACTTTATGCGCGCTCAACCGGCTCGCCCTGTACGCGACGACCCGCAAATGAATCTTTTCTAGGCGAGGCGTGCGGGCGTGCTGCTGCCGCCAGCTATTGAGACAGCGTTTTGGCCGCCTGAACCTGTGATTCGAAATAGGTCTGGAATGAGAGCGCAAGCCCAGTCATCAGCAGCATGGCGCCGATAAAGAGCGAAAAGATCACCACGAAAATCACCGCCCATCCCGAACGGCTGCGTTGCTGGCTCTGGGCGTTGAATTGCGCATCCCATTTTTCATCGGGACGCAGCCCGTAGACGATCGCGGAAAGGAATGCGGCAAACAGCGAGATAGCACCCGGAACCGCCAGCACCCAGCCGAGGGTCGAAGCCCGCTCGCTGGCGACCAGCAGCAGAACCCCCGGAATACCGAGCAGGGTACAGACCAGATGGAGCCAGCCGTACGCATCGCGCTGTCCATATAGATAGAAGCGGTGCGCGCCGAGGCTGCCGAAGAAGAAGGCGAGCGCTGCGGTAATTGTCTTGGACCTGAAGCGTGAGGGGTTCGAAACGCGGGTGGACATGTAGGAGTTCAGTGACAGGCGATCGCAAGGACTGACGCGCAACTGTGCGCGGACCGACGCGCATTCTACGCCCGGGGGCGCGGCGCCGGGCACGCCATCCCCTGATTGACAGCATTCGCCCGGGGCTAGGGCGCCGTGTACGTCACGCGATAAATCGCGCCGGCATAGTCGTCGCTGATCAGCAGGGAGCCGTCGGGCATCGGCAGAACGTCGTCCGGCCGGCCCCAGACGCTCTCATCGGGCATCAGCCAGCCTTCGACGAAGACCTCCTGATGCGCACCGCTGCCGTCCGGGTTGGTGATGACGCGCATGACCCGGTAGCCGACTTTCTTGCTGCGATTCCACGAGCCGTGCTCAGCGATGAAGATGTTGTCGCGATAGTCAGCGGGGAACATCGGGCCGGTGTAGAAGCGCATGCCCAACGAGGCAACGTGGGCGCCGAGTTTAAGCGCCGGCGGCGTGAAGGCGCTGCAGGAGTGATCCTTGCCGTACTCGGGGTCCAGCGTGTCGCCGCCGTGACAGAACGGGTAGCCGAAATCCATGTCCAGTCGCGGGGCGCGGTTGAGCTTGTCGTCGGGGACGTCGTCGCCCATCATGTCGCGGCCATTGTCGGTGAACCAGAGTTCGTGCGTGACCGGATGCCAGGCGAAACCAACCGTATTGCGCACGCCGCGCTCGATCGTCACATAATGGCTGCCGTCCGGATCCATGCGCCCGATCATCGCGTAGCGATCGCGGTCGGGCAGGCAGATATCGCACGGCGCGCCTTGCGGCACATAGAGCTTGCCGTCCGGGCCGAAAGCGATGAATTTCCAGCCATGATGGCGATCGGTCGGCAGTTTGCCGTTGATGACAACCGCTTTGGGCGGATCATTTAAATGAGTGTCGATCGCGTCGAAACGCAGGATCTGCGAGACGGCCGATACATAGAGCGCACCGTCGCGCCATGCCACGCCGGCGGGCGTCTCCAGCCCCGACACGATCACATGGCGCGCAACGACGCGTGAGTCGCGCAGTTCGAGCGCATACACGTGACCATCGAGGCTGCCGGCGTATAGCACGCCGTTCGGCGAAAGCGCCATTTCACGCGCACTGGGCACGTCATCGGAAAGTACCTGAATGTGAAAGCCCGGCGGCAGTCTGAGCCGCTCGATCGGCAGCGCGGCAAGCGCCGGATGGGCCAACGCCAGCATTGACGCAGCGGCCAGATAGCGACGAGATCGCGCCCCAATAGCTTGCATGACAAGCCGGAACCGTGCGAACCTTGCAATGGGCGAGACCGGAGTGAGGGCAGGTTTCACGGGCGTTCCATCGGGTTATTCAGGCGCTTTGGCGGACCCCGGCTGGCTGGACTGTATGGCCAGCGCAACCGCGAATCTCAGTTTATCCCCGTAAGTGTTTGTTATGGCTTCAGTTTCCCGCTATAATCGCGTGTTTCAGTGGTTCCGAACCCCGGTTTTCAAGGATTCTAGTATGGTCATCATCCGCTTGGCTCGTGGCGGCTCCAAGAAGCGCCCGTTCTACAACATCGTCGCAACCGATTCGCGTAACCGTCGTGACGGCCGCTTCATCGAACGCGTTGGCTTCTACAACCCGATCGCTACGAAGGGTGAGTCGCTGCGTATCGCTCAAGACCGCCTGACGTACTGGCAAGGCGTTGGCGCACAGCTGTCGCCGACCGTCGAGCGTCTCGTGAAGGAAGCGCAAAAGGCGCAGCCGGCTGCTTAATGGTAGCCAGCATGTGCATCGCCGGCGGCTCGCGCAGCTTGCGCGAGGTGTCCGATGCGCGAGTTTTGCAGCAGGTTTTAGCAAAAGCGCAGGCGGCGAAATTCGCCCTGAGGTTTGCCCCGCGGTTCGCCCTGATGTGCGCTATGAGGCTCTCTCATGTCTGAGCGTGATTCAGGAAGTTCAGGTCGCGCCAAGGCCGCGCCGCGTGCCCAGGCATCGAGGCAAGCATCGTTTGGCGCATTCGTCCGCAAGCCGGTCGAGCGTGCCCAGGGCAAGGCCAATCCGGGTGCCGCCGACGCGGCTTCCGCAGCGGCGGTTGCCGCAGTGCGCGCGGAAACGGCCGAAAGCTGGCCGGACGACGCGGTCGAAGTGGGCGCGATCGTCGACGCTTACGGCCTTAAGGGCTGGGTCAAGGTAGCCGCGCATGCGGATGCCGGACGTGGCGGCGACGCGTTGCTGAGCGCGAAGCGCTGGTGGCTGATGAAGGGCCGCGAGCGCAGTTCGGCGCCGGCGCTGCAGGCAAAGATGCATAGCGACAGCATTGTGGCCCATCTGGGCGGCACGGCTGACCGCGACGCGGCGCTCGCGCTGCGTGGCACCCGCGTGTACATCTGCCGTAGCGATTTCCCGGCGCTCGAAGCTGACGAATTCTACTGGGTCGACCTGCTCGGCCTGGATGTCGTGAACCTCACCGGGGTGTCCCTCGGCAAGGTGGCCGACATGATCGACAACGGTGCGCACTCGGTGTTGCGCATCGAATATCCGGCTATCGGCAAAGACGGTAAACCGGTGACTGCCGAACGCCTGATCCCGTTCGTCGGTGTCTATGTCAAAACGGTTGACCAGAAGGCGAAGCAGATCACCGTCGACTGGGAAGCTGACTATTAAACGAGCTCGTTGACCGGAGAGAGCGATGCAGTTCGATGTCGTCACGCTCTTTCCCGAGATGTTTCGTGCGCTGACCGACTGGGGTATCACCAGCCGCGCGGCGAAGCAGGAGCGCTACGGTCTGCGTACGTGGAATCCGCGCGATTTCACGACTGACAACTACCGTACGATCGACGATCGCCCCTACGGCGGCGGCCCGGGCATGGTGATGCTGGGCAGGCCGCTGGAAGACGCGATCGGTGCGGCGAAAGCCGCGCAGGCGCAGCAGGGCATTACCGGCTCGCGCGTCGTGATGATGTCCCCGCAAGGTGCGACGCTCAATCACGAACGGGTCATGCGGTTTGCCGCCGAACCCGGCCTGATCGTGCTGTGCGGCCGCTATGAAGCGATCGACCAGCGTCTGATCGATCGTTGCGTGGACGAAGAAGTGAGCCTCGGCGACTTCGTGCTGTCGGGCGGCGAGTTGCCCGCCATGGCGCTGATGGATGCCATGGTGCGTCAGTTGCCCGGCGTGCTGAACGACTCGCAATCGGCGGTGCAGGATAGTTTTGTCGACGTGCTGCTCGATTGTCCGCATTACACGCGCCCCGAGGAATACGAAGGCGTGCGGGTGCCCGATGTGCTGCTCGGCGGCCATCATGCGGAGATCGAGCTGTGGCGCCGGCGCGAAGCGCTGCGCAACACGTGGCACAAGCGGCCCGATCTGATCGAGAAGGCCAGAAAGAACAAGATGTTGAGCCGTGCCGACGAGGCATGGCTTGCAAGTCTCGCGAAGGAAGCATCGAAGGCGTAAAGCCCCGGTGTCACTAGCGAATAGGCGGCGCCGCACATGCGTGTACGGCGCCTGATGTGAACCCATCCTCTATCGGGGCCGTAGCCAAGCAGTTTTCTGCGAGGCAGGTACGAACGCCGACAAGATGGCATTAGGAGTCAGTGATGAATCTGATTGCAAAACTCGAGCAGGAAGAAATCGCGCGCGCCCTCGGCGAGAAGACCATCCCCGAATTCGCCCCCGGCGACACGGTGATCGTCAGCGTGAACGTGGTTGAAGGTACGCGTAAGCGTGTTCAGGCTTACGAAGGCGTCGTTATCGCCAAGCGTAACCGTGGTCTGAATTCGTCGTTCATCGTCCGTAAGATTTCGTCGGGCGAAGGCGTCGAGCGTACGTTCCAGACGTACTCGCCGCTGCTGGCAAGCATCGTCGTGAAGCGTCGTGGCGATGTGCGCCGTGCAAAGCTGTACTACCTGCGCGACCGTTCGGGCAAGTCGGCCCGGATCAAGGAAAAGCTGGTCTCGAAAGACCGCGCTGCTTCCCAGGCGTAAAAGCTGTAAGAAAAAGCACCCTTCCCGGGTGCTTTTTTGTTTGTTGGGTCAAAATAGCGGCATGCCCTACACACGCTCGTTCCGAGAGACCCGTTGACCCGCCCTGTCTTCCAGCCCGAAACCCTGCCTGTCGAATCGACCGGCAACGACCTGCCACCGGTTGCCCCCGCACGTCTGACGCCCGACGGGTTGCGCGCACGCTTCGAGCAGCGCCTCGCGTGGACGCCCGAACAACCGGGCGATGCACGCTGGAAAGAGTTCGGCGATCCGCGCGTCGCGGCGGTGCTGGTGCCCCTTGTGGTGCGCAACGGCGGCCTCACGGTGTTGCTGACCCAGCGCGCCGATCATCTCAACGACCATGCTGGCCAGGTGAGTTTTCCTGGCGGCCGTCACGAGCCGTCGGATGCCAATGCAACGGCCACCGCCTTGCGCGAGGCGCAGGAGGAGGTCGGCCTCGATCCCGCACGCGTCGAGGTGCTCGGTTGTCTACCCGACTATCTGACCGGCACCGGGTTTCGCGTCACGCCGGTGGTCGGGCTGGTGCATCCGCCGTTTACGCTCGAAGCCGACTCGCTTGAGGTGGCGGAAGTCTTTGAAGTGCCGCTGGGTTTTCTGATGGACCCGTCCCATCATGAGGTGCGGGTGTTTCGTTGGGACGGCGGCGAGCGTCGCTTTTTTGCCATGCCCTATCCACGTGGCGACATGGCTGGGCACTACTTCATCTGGGGCGCAACGGCCGGCATGCTACGCAATTTTTATCGCTTTCTGGCCGCGTGAATGTCACGGAGCGAGCCGCAGTGTCGCGCCTTTGCAACCTTCGCCGCGCTCAGTCGCATCCGACCCTGTGCTATCGTTATAAAACAATCGTAAAAACTTAAAAAGCACGGCGCATCGCATGACTTTTTTCTCCGTATTGCTGGCTCTGATTATTGAACAGGTCCGCGCGCTATCGCCGAATAATCCGGTGTCTGCGCTGCTTCAATATCATGCGGAGTCGGCGGCGCACGGGTTCGATGCCGGCAAGCCCAAGCATGGCCTGCTTGCCTGGCTCGTGGTGGTGGTGCCCTGGACGCTGGCCGTCGCGCTCGTCTACTACGTGCTCTATCACATTAACTTCGTGCTGGCGTTTCTGTGGAACGTGGTGATCGTGTATTTCACGCTCGGCTTTCGCCAGTTCAGCCATTACTTTACGGATATTCACCTCGCGCTCAACAACGATGACGTGCCGCGCGCGCGTGAAATACTGACGGAATGGACCGGCCTCGATACGGTCGACATGCCGGTCAGCGAGATCGTGCGCCATACGCTGATTCATGCGGTGGTCGCTTCGCACCGCCATGTGTTCGGTGTGTTCTTCTGGTTCCTTGTGCCGGTTGGGCCGGCGGGCGCGGTGTTGTACCGGATCGCGGAATACCTTGCACGCGCCTGGTCGCGCCCGGCGGATGACCGTACCGTAGCTTTTTCGAGTTTCGCGCAGCGGGCATTCTTCGTGATCGACTGGGTTCCGGCGCGGCTCACCTCGTTGGGTTTCGCGATTGTCGGCAATTTCGAAGACGCGATCTACGCCTGGCGCAACCATGCGCGCCAATGGCCTGACGCCAATGACGGCGTGTTGCTCGCGGCCGGCAGCGGCGCGCTGGGCGCGCGCCTGAGCGGACCGCTCGCCGAGCCGTCGAGCCTCGACGCATTGGCTACCGGCGACGGCGATGCGCTGCCGGTCGGCGACGACTGCACGCCGCGCACGCTGCAATCGGCGGTGGGCCTGGTGTGGCGCGCCGTGATCCTGTGGATGATCCTGCTGCTGATGCTGACGATCGCCGTGTGGGTCGCCTGACGCACGAGGCCAGGAAGTCGGCGCTTACAACCGAGACGAAGCGCCGTCAGCGTCACTTCTCTTTTAATCGTCAAGCGGATTGCGCGCGGTCCCGCATTGCCAGCACACCGTAAACTGCGCTTCGAGCGTCTCGCCGCACTGGCTGCAACGCCAGGACGGTGCGCCCGCGCCCGGTCCCTGCGCGGCCATATCGATCAGCTTGCGCGCCATGGTCTCGTCACGTTCGTCGACGAGCCACAACTCGGGCGCGCATTGATCCGCTGGAATCTCCCCTAGCGCGCCGTTCAGGTAGCGGTTGTGCAACTCACATGCAATCCCCGCCGTCGCCAGCACGTTGATCCAATGCTGTCCGATCAGCAGATTCGGCGCGCGCATCAGTTTCATCATGGCTGGAGATCCGTGGCGGCGGGGTGTGGAGGATAAGGTAGGGGAGACGCCTGGGGTAGATCAGGCGCCGCTCAGCGCTCAGCGAACGATCTGGCTCGCCTCATGAACCAGTTGCGCATACAACGCATGCCGGGCTGGCGTGATGCGCCCATCGGCGACCGCTTCAAGAATCGCACATCCCGGTTCCTGCAGGTGATGGCAGTTATAGAAGCGGCAATTGGGCAGCAGTGGCCGGAATTCGGGGAACGCGCGCTCAAGCTTGCCCTCGGTCAGATGGTGCAGGCCGAATTCCTGAAACCCCGGCGAATCGATCAACGCACCGCCATCCGGCAACGGATACAGGCGTGTGAAGGTGGTCGTGTGGCGCCCGCTATTCAGCGCCGTCGAGATCTCACGGGTCGCGACCTCGGCGTTGGGCACCACCAGGTTCACCAGCGTCGATTTACCCATGCCCGACTGGCCCAGCAACAGCGTCGCATGGCCGCGCAGGTGCTCGTCTAGCGCCGCCCGGGCGGCTTCCGGCTCAGTCTTGATCGACAGTTCCACGACGGTATAGCCCAGCGCCTGGTAGTTCGCGAGCCGGGTGCGCGCGCCGGGCAAGGCGGCCGTGACGTCGGTCTTGTTCAGCACGATCAGCGGCTTCAGTTCGTTCGCCTCGGCCGCCACCAGCGCACGGCCGAGCAGATCCTCGCTGAAGTGCGGTTCGGTGGCGAGCACGATCAGCAGTTGATCGAGGTTCGCCGCGAACAGCTTCGATTTGTACTGGTCGGAACGGTAGAGCAGGTTGCGCCGCTCGCCGATCTCGACGATCACGCCCTGATCGGCCGAGGTCGGTTCGTAGATCACACGATCGCCGACCGCCACCTCGCTGCGCTTGCCGCGCGGGAAGCACTGCAACATGGCGCTGCCGTCTTCCGGCGCCACCAGGTAGTGGCGCCCATGCGCCGCGATGACAAGGCCGCCCACGCGCGTGCCGGACGGCGCGCGCGCCGCTTTCGGGGAGCGCGCCCTCATGCGTGCCGCAGCAGACGGTCGATCCGCTGCGACGCCGGCGGATGCGAGTAATAGAACGCGGTGTAGAGCGGGTCGGGGGTGAGCGTCGAGGCGTTGTCTTCGTACAGCTTCACGAGCGCGTTGACCAGATCCTGTGCATCGGTCTGGGTAGCGGCAAACGCGTCGGCTTCGAATTCGTGCTTGCGCGAGCTGAGGCTGCTAAGCGGCGTCACGAAGAACAGGAACACCGGCAGCGCGAGGAAGAACAGCACCAGTGCGAGCCCGCTGTTGCCGCCCAGCAGCGACGGCCGCACACCAAGCCCCTCGTAGAACCAGACGCATTGCATGAGCCAGCCGAGCAGCGCGAGCATCGCGAGGCTGACGGCGAAAATCACGATCATCCGCTTGATCACATGGCGGCGCTTGAAGTGGCCGAGCTCGTGGGCGAGCACGGCTTCGATTTCGCTGCCCGACAGGCGCGCGAGCAGGGTGTCGAAGAAGACGATGCGCTTGGCCGCGCCGAAGCCCGTGAAATACGCATTGCCGTGCGCGGAACGGCGGCTGCCGTCCATCACGAACAGGCCCTTGGCCGCGAAACCGCAGCGCTTCATCAACGCTTCGATGCGGTTTTTCAGCGCTTCGTCCTTGAGCGGTTCGAACTTGTTGAAGAGCGGCGCGATGAACGACGGATACAGCACCAGCACCAGCAACTGGAACACCACCCACACGACCCACGTCCACACCCACCACAGGCTGCCGGCCTGGTTCATCAGCCACAGCACGACGAACAGCAGCGGCAGGCCGAAGGCCGCGCCGAGCAGCAGGCCCTTGATACGGTCGGCGAAAAAGATGCCCTTGCCCATGCGGTTAAAACCGAAGCGCTCTTCGATCACGAACTGCCGGTAGTAGTCGAACGGCAGGTCCACCACACCGGTGATCGCAACCACCGCCGCAATCAGGGCGATCTGGCCGAGGTAGCCGCGGCCGAGCCAGTCGGAAATGGTCAGATCGAGCGCCTGCACGCCGCCCAGCAGCGTGAGCCCGATCAGCACGGCCGCACTGACGACGATCTCGAGCATCGTCAGCCGGGTGCGTTCGATGGTGTAGTCCGCGGCGCGCTGGTGCGCGGTGAGCGCGATGGTTGCCGCGAACCGGCCCGGCACCTGCCCGCGATGAGCCGCGACGAAGCGGACTTGCCGCGACGCGAGCCAGAGCTTGGTGCCGACCATCGCCACGACGGCAATTGCGATCAGAACGGTGAAGTACAGGGTAGGCATCCGGGGAATCCGTGGTATCTATGCGAGAATTATATGTTTCTTCCCGCCGGCTGGCGGGGCCACGCTCAAACGAACTGTTTCAACGGCGCCAGGGCGCGTCCTGCCGGGCCGCGCGGCGCTGTTCAACCAAGGCTGCCTTCATGACTGACATCCTCGAATCCGCTGGCGAGCCTACGCTCGTGCGCAGCGACATGAACCTGATCTGGCTGGACATGGAGATGACCGGGCTCGAGCCCGATACCGACCGCATCATCGAGATCGCCGTGGTCGTGACCAATTCCACGCTCGACAAGGTAGTCGAAGGGCCGGTGCTCGCGATCCACCAGAGCGACGAAACGCTCGCCAAGATGGATCAGTGGAACCAGAACACCCACGGCCGCTCGGGGCTGATCGACCGGGTGCGCGCTTCGAGCGTCAGCGAAGCGGACGCCACCGCGCAGATCCGCGAGTTCCTCGGCCAGTACGTGCCGCCGGGCAAGTCGCCGATGTGCGGCAACTCCATCTGCCAGGACCGCCGCTTCATGGCGCGCTGGATGCCGGATCTGGAAACCTTCTTCCATTACCGCAATCTCGACGTGAGCACGCTGAAGGAACTGTGCCGCCGCTGGCAGCCGGCCATCTACAAAGGCTTCCAGAAGCGCGCCATGCACACGGCGCTGGCGGACATCCACGAATCGATCGACGAGCTCAAGTACTACCGCGAGCATTTCCTGATTCCGGCGGCCAGCGCCCCGGTGACGGAAGAGTGAAGACCGCGCCGCTCAGTCCTGACGCGGCGCACGCACGGCGTTTTTAGGCCGGAACGCTTTCACCACGGCGTCGTTCGTTTCCATGTACGGACCGCCGATCAGATCGATACAGTACGGTACCGCGGCAAAAATGCCCGGTACCTTCACCGCTCCCGCGTCGTCGCGCAAACCTTCCAGCGTTTCCCGGATCGACTTGGGTTGGCCCGGCAGATTCACAATCAGCGCCGCATGCCCGGGCGTCTCGCGGATGACCGCCACCTGCCGCGACAAAATAGCCGTCGGCACGAAATTCAGGCTGATCTGGCGCATCTGCTCGCCGAACCCCGGCATTTCCTTGCTGCCCACGGCGAGCGTCGCCTCCGGCGTCACGTCGCGGCGCGACGGCCCGGTGCCGCCCGTAGTCAGGACCAGATCGCAGCCGGCTTCGTCCACCAGCTCGATGAGCGTGGCGGAGATGGTCGGCGCGTCGTCCTGAATCAACCGGGTTGTGGCTTGCCACGGCGAGGCGAGCGCCGCGCCCAGCCAGTCCTGCAGGGCCGGAATCCCTTTGTCCTCGTAGACGCCGGTGCTGGCCCGGTCGCTGATCGAGACCAGCCCGACCACGAGTTCGTCAGGATGGCTACGCGCGATCTTCGTCATCGTCGTCATCCCCAGCGTCGTGCGCGTCGTCCGTGGCCGCTGCTGCCGGGCCGTCGGCGTTCTTGATCCACTGGAACAGCTCGCGGAAATAGCGCGGCGGCTTGCTCTGCTGCGCTTCCTTGCGGGCGTTGCGGATCAGCGTGCGGCCGGTCTGCGGGTCGGCTGCCGGGTGCTGACGGATGAATTCGGTCAGCGCGGCGTCGTCGGCGAGCAGTTTTTCACGGGTGCGCTCGATCCAGTGCATGCGCGCCGTTTCGGCCTTGTTGATGCCGTTGTACGAATCCAGCGCGGTGCGCAGGGCGGCCGTTTCATCCTCGTGCAGCGAGCGCATGACGCGGCCCACGTACTGGACCTGGCGGCGCTTACCCTCGTGATCGGTAATGCGGCGGGCTTCGCGCACGGCGTCGTCGAGCTTTTCGGGCATCGGCATGCGCTTCAGGGCGTCTTTCGGCAGCGCGATCAGCGCCTCGCCCAGTTCCTGCAGCGCATGCATTTCGCGCTTGAGCTGGGATTTGCTGGGACGGTCATACCCGTTCTCGTCGATCTCTGGCTCGGCGGCGGGTTCCATCGGTTGAATGCGGGTTTTACGTGTCATACCGTTATTGTAGCGTGCCGCGCCCCAGCGAATGCCAGGTGCGGCGGCGCGGACCTTGCTATGATCGCGGGATACGTAGCGACGTACTCGAGAACACACCGGAGGGCCGTGCGCGGCCCCGCCCAGGACGCAACGAAGGACGGCAATGAATATGGCAGCAGACATCGACGTCAGACAGCGCTTTTTCCCGCATACCCAGGATGAACTGAAGGAAATCGCCTCGGACATCCTGCGTCACGCAAAGTCGCTCGGCGGCACCGACGCCGCGACTGAAATCTCCGAAGGCGACGGCCTGTCCGTCTCCGTGCGGCGTGGCGAGGTCGAGACGATCGAACACAATCGCGACAAGATGGTCGGCGTGACGGTTTTTATCGGCAACAAGCGCGGTAACGCGAGCACCTCGGACTTTTCCACGCAGGCGCTGAAGGATACGGTTGCGGCCGCCTACAACATCGCCCGCTTCACGGCGGAAGACGACTGCGCGGGCCTCGCGGAAAGCGAACTGCTCGAGACCGCGCCGCGGGACCTGGATTTGTATCATCCGTGGAACCTCACGGCCGACGAAGCGGTCGAGATCGCCCGCCGCGCCGAAGATGCCGCGTTCGCCACCGACCCGCAGATTCGCAATTCGGAAGGCGCGAGCGTTTCGGCGCAGCATTCGCAGTTCGTGCTCGCAACTTCGCGCGGCTTCCTCTCCGGCTATCCGTATTCGCGCCACTATGTGGCGTGCGCGCCGATCGCCGGCAGCGGCCGCAACATGCAGCGCGACGACTGGTACACCTCGAAGCGCAGCGCGGAGGAACTGGCCGATCCGGAAGCGATTGGCCGGTACGCGGCGCAACGGGCGCTGGCGCGCATCGGCGCGCGCGGCCTCGACACCCGCAAGGTGCCGGTGCTGTTCGAAGCGCCGCTGGCAGCGGGGCTGCTCGGCGCATTCGTGCAGGCCGTGAGCGGCGGTGCGCTGTACCGCAAGACCTCGTTCCTCGTCGACAGCCTTGGCAAGCCGGTGTTCGCGCCGCACGTGCAGGTGGTCGAAGACCCGCATGTGGCGCGCGCCATGGGCAGCGCACCGTTCGACGAAGAGGGCGTGCGCACCAAACGGCGCTCGGTGGTGAAAGACGGCGTGGTGGAAGGCTACTTCCTGTCCACCTACTCGGCGCGCAAGCTCGGCATGCAGACCACCGGCAACGCCGGCGGCTCGCACAACCTGTCGCTGCTGAGCTCGAAGACGCGTCCCGAGGACGACTTCGAGGCGATGCTGAAGAAACTCGGCACGGGTTTGCTGCTGACCGAACTGATGGGCCAGGGTGTCAATTACGTGACGGGCGACTATTCGCGCGGCGCGTCGGGCTTCTGGGTGGAGAACGGCAAGATCCAGTACCCGGTGGAGGAAATCACCGTGGCGAGCACGCTGCAGGAGATGTTCCACCATATCGTCGCGATCGGCGCGGACACGCTGGTGCGTGGCACGAAGCAGACCGGCTCGGTGCTGATCGAACGCATGACGATTGCCGGGCAGTAAGGTTGGCTAAGGCTAGGCCAGGCTAAACCAGACCGGCCGGTTCAGATCAAGGCCAGGCCCGACAAGGCCAGCGAGCCGGACTCGAATGCCGCAAACAGAAACGCCGGGGAAGAGCGCTTCCCCGGCGTTTTTTATGCCCGCGGCCTGCGCGCGGTCAGGCTGGCGAGTGTTGCTCGCCCGCTGCCGCCGGCGTGCGCTGGTACGTCACGAACGCATAGTCGAACTCGTTGGGCGCGTGAGCCCGATGCGTCTCGTGAGCCACTTCTTCCCATTCCTGCGGGTCGAGCGTCGCAAAGTAGGCGTCGCCTTCAAAGTCGATCGAAATTTCCGTGACAATCAGCTTGTCGGCGTGGCGCAGCCCTTCGGCGTACAGTTCGGCGCCGCCGATCAGGAAGGCCTCCGGCGCCTGGTCCTGGGCTGCGAGCCTGAGGGCGTCGTCGAGGTTGGTAGCGGTGTCGCAGCCGGCAAAGCGGCGCTTCGCGTCGCGCGTAACGACGATATTGCGCCGTCCGGGCAACGGCCGGCCGATCGATTCGTGGGTCTTGCGGCCCATGATGATAGGAGCACCCATCGTCGTGCGCTTGAAGAACGCGAGATCTTCGGGCAGGCGCCAGGGTAACTGGTTGTCGCGGCCGATCACGCCATTACGGGCGCGAGCGACGATCAGGGTCAGCGTCGTCATCGAATGAACACGGGAACGTAATCGCTCCGATTCTACCTGACGCCTGCGCAGTCCCGGCCATGAGGCCGTGAGGCGATGAGGCGGTGGACGCGGGGCGCCTGGCCCCGCAGCCCCGCAGCCCCGCAGCACCGTCATTCGCCCGCACCGGCCTCGCCGTCGGGCAAACCGTCCTCATCTGCACAGATCATCTCGCGCAGACCGTGCGTACCCATCAGGCGGTACAACGTGACGCGCGAGATGCCGAGATCCGCGGCGGCCTCGTTCAGGCGGTGCCGGTGGCGCAGCAAGGCCGCTTCGATGGCGCGCTTCTCGGCTGCCTCACGAGCCTGCGCGAGACTCATGCTTTGCTGCGCGGTGTAATGAGCGAGATCGAGGTCCTCCGCCGAAATCAGCTTGTTTTCCGCCATCACGATCGCCCGGCGCACCCGGTTGATCATCTCGCGCACGTTACCGGGCCAGTTGTAGTTGTACATGGCCTCGATCGCCGACGGCGTGAAGCCGCGGATCTTGCGCGCGCTGTCGGTCTTGAACTTGTGCATGATGTGATGCGCGAGAATCTCGATGTCCTTGCCGCGCGCGCGCAGCGGCGGCTCGTCGACGCGCAGCACGCACAGGCGGTGGAACAGGTCGGCGCGAAAGCGCCCGTCGCGCATCGCGATTTCGAGGTCAACGTGAGTGGCCGAAATGATCCGCACGTCGATCGGAATCGATTCGCGCCCGCCCAGCCGCTCGATCTTGCCTTCCTGCAGGAAGCGCAGCAGGCTCGCCTGACTCTCGAGCGGCAGATCGCCGATCTCATCGAGCAGCAGCGTGCCGCCGTTGGCCTCTTCGACCCGGCCGATCTTGCGCTGATTGGCGCCGGTAAACGCGCCGCGTTCGTAGCCGAACAGCTCGGACTGCAGCAGATGATGCGGAATCGCCCCGCAGTTGATCGCGATGAACGGCGCCTTGCGGCGCCGCGAGCGTTCATGGATGGCGAGCGCGGTGAGCTCCTTGCCGGTGCCCGACTCGCCGGAGATGAACACGCTCGCATCGGTATTGGCGACCTTGCGGATCGTGCGGAACAGTTGCTGCATTGCCTCGCAGGTGCCGACCATCTCGTCTTCTTCACTGGGCGCGGCGCTGGCGATAACATCGTCGGGATCGCACAGCGTGACCATGCCGAAGGCGTGGCTGACGAGATAGTCGATGGTGGCGTTGGCTACCGGCGTCTTCACGAAGTCGAAACAGTAG
Organism: Burkholderia sp. 4M9327F10; assembly: GCF_005503145.1. GTDB lineage: Bacteria > Pseudomonadota > Gammaproteobacteria > Burkholderiales > Burkholderiaceae > Paraburkholderia. The sequence continues at coordinate 70,300 of NZ_SCNV01000004.1, forward strand.
TGGCGGATCAGGCGGCGCACTTCCGGGTCGGTCAGGCGCTCGGAGGTGGAGAGCGCGATCCAGCCGATCTGCTGTTGCCGCAGTCCCGCTTCGAGGCTGCCCAGGTCGCGCAGCGCGAAACTCGCCAGATCGACGATGCCTGCACACACCATATCGGGCTTGAGCAGGCGTGCGACCTCATGCGCCGAGCGCGCGACCAGCACGTTCCAGCCGCGGCTTTTCAGATGAGCGGAAAGTGTCTCGTCCGGCGTGCGGGCGACGTAGAGCAGCGTTCGCTCGGTTTGCGCATGCGGTGTCCCTGGCGCCTCGCGGGTGCTGACTGACGGAGCCTGCGCCCGTCCTGCCGAAGCGTCCTGCGGACGCGCCGCAAGCACTTCCGCGGCGCGTGTCAGAGCCACTTCGTTCGGGCGCACCACTTGCACGTCCTGCGCTCGTCCCACGGCTCGCTCGCTCGGGCGGGCTAACGACAGGTGCGTGCCTGAGGGCGGCGTAACACTGGAAAGATGGGGTGATTCGCGCACGATCAACCTCGTATCGTTAGCACGTCAGAAGGTGTAGGGAAAGCGCACGCCGACCACGAAGTTCGGCGTGTCGGGCGTAAGGCCGACCGAAACCGAACCGTTGATCGTCAGGTGCTTGTTCACTACGTGATTCAAGCCGAATGTCAGCGCGGCGGCAGTGGTCTCGCTGCCGGGCACCTTCGAATAGGAGCCGCCGGGCGCCTTGGTTTGCGATTCCGGTTCCAGCGCCATCGTGTACGACACGCTGGCCGAGTCCTTGTCCGAGAATGCAAGCGCTGCGCCGCCGCCGAACTGGATGACGTCGCCGAGCTTGACCGTCGCCGGCTCGGTCTGGCCGATGACCGACGAGATATCCGCGAACGAACGCGCAATGTTGTAGGTGTAAGAGAGGCTGCCGAACAGCACGACCGGATCGTAGGTCTTCAGGACCGACAGGCCCGCCGTGACGTTCCAGAAGCCGGTGCCGGTGGGCAGCTTGCTGGGCGCGACGAGGTTGGTATTGTCCGCGTCGACCTGCTGCAGCTTGATGCCGAACGGCGACGAACCGCTTGGCGTCTTGATGCGCAGACTGCCGACGAGATCGGGAAGACTGTTGGTTTCCTTCAGGATCTCGTAGTACAGCCCAAAGTTGATGTCGCCGATATCGCTCGAATTGGCCGACGCGTCCGACACCTGGCTCGCCGCGCCGCCCGCGCCGCCGACGATGAAATTGCTGTGCCGGTAGATATACGGCACGTCGAGATCGACGCTCAGGCGGTCGCTGATGCCGTAGCGCGTGTCGAGATCCGCCATCACCTGGTGCGACTTGGTCTCGCCCAGGTTGATGTTGCCGAGGAAAATCGCATCGAGAGCGAGGAAGCCCGACAGTTGCAACTGGCGGCGATCGTAATAGGTATCGCTGATGCCCCAGTCGAAGGTGAGCTTGTGGTCGAACAGCGGCGTGTGCTGCTGGCTCTGTACCACGGCATCCTCCGATTGCGTGCGCACCGGCTGCGCCGCTTTCTGGGTTTGCCCCACGCTGCCCGAGCCATCGGTGGCGCCCGGCAGGCCGCCGGCGGTGCTGCCGCTTGTGCCACTGTTTGTGCCGCTGCTCGTGCTGTTGTCCGGCGTCGGAGGATTGACCGGCACGCCGGTCGCGGTGCCCGTGCCGCTGCCGGGCGCGGGCGTTCCCGGGTTCACCTGGGCGAGCGGCGGCAGCGGTACCGGCAGGCCGTCGGCGCCGGGTTGTTCGGCGACCGTGCCGTTGTCGGACGGTGCGCCGTAGCCCGGCGCACCCTTGCCGCGCTGCGACATTTCGAGGTTGGTGACCTGTTGTTCGAGCGAATTGATCTGCTTCTGCTGTTCGTCGACCACCCGCATCAACGTGTTCAGCCGGTCCTCGAGCGATTGATCTGCGAGCGCCTGCGCGCTGGCCCCTTGTGAAAGTGCAAACAGCATGACTGCTGCAGGGATGGCCGCTAACATCACGCGCGGTACCCCGGTCGTTGAGAATCTGTTCATTTTGTGTTCCCCCGGTATTCTGACCGCGCGTCGCATGTCTCCTTGTGCATTGCGCGGTCGCTCTCGATACTTCGTTTTCCTTCGTTTTTAGCGAGTGGCGGCCCGCATCATCTCCTCACGGTGTTTTGCAGAGCTTGTAATACGCCTAGCTGGCGGAGCATCGAGGCCGACATCTGTTGCGTCTGCAAATTCAGTTGCAACGCGTTGGCGACTTGCTGGTTGTTGCCTGCAATCTGTAATAGTTGAGCGATCGTGCCGGCCTGTTGTGACGCACCCGGCATGATGGTTTGTGTGGCGAGGCCCGCCGGCGTCTGTAGCGTGATTGAAACGCCGCCGTTGCCGAACGTGATGCCGGCTTTTACGGAACCGTTCGCGTTGCTGGCGAAGGCGCCGGTTTCGTTGTTATACGTGCCGCCCGAGAGGCTGCCCGTCGACGGGTTGAAATCGATCACCGCCTGGTTGGTGCCGGTGTTGCCGTTGCCGGCCACCTGGGTGATCTGCGAGACGCCGTTGACGCTGGTGTTCTGGCCGCCCGTGGCGCTGGCGTTCGGATTGGCGCCGTTGCCGGCTGAACTGTTCGGGCCGACCACGGCGGCCGACGAACTCACCTGCACGCTCACCTGGTTGAGCGCGTTGGTGACGATGGAAAGTGCCCCCTGGGCGACGGCGGTGGTGCCGTTGGGCAGGCTCCATTGCGACAGCAGGTTGACGACGAGGCCGGAAATGATGTCGCCGGCAACACCTTTGCCGCTTTGCGATGCGAGGACGGTGTCGTCGACCGGTTGCAGATTGACGGCGGCGACGTCTTCAAAGACAGGGGAGGTCGGCTCGGCAGCGCGCGCGACCGTGGCAAGGCTGCACGTTGCGAAACATAACGCGCAGCCGACGGAGAGAAAGTTTCGATCCATGATGAGTCAGAACAACTCTGCCTTGATCAAACCGTATTCAACAAAGGGTGTCGTTGCCGTGCCGTTTTCGAGCGCACGTTCGCGCAGCTTGAGCGCGATCGACTCGTTGCCTTGCAATAGCGGTGAATCCTCCAAGAATGGCTTGCCGACGACAGCGAACACGAGACCGTTCCACTTCTCGTCGAAGTCTTTTTCCATGATGATGCGGTTGCCGAGCGCAGGATCGGCCACGAAGATGCGGCCGTTTTCGGCATGCTTGACGATCACGAAGTGTTCGTAGCCGTCGCTGTTCATCAGCACGAGGACAGGAATCTGCAGGTGGTAGAGCGCGTCGGGTGCGACCCGGAAACCGCGGCCGCGCAGGCCGAGCGTCTCGACGAACTTCTTCATGTCGAGCATCGAGAAGCCGTTTTTCACCACCACTTCCGGTGTCGAAAACACCATCATGCGGCGGATCATTTCAGTTTCGGGAATGTCGATGCCGTAGCCGTACTTCAGCAGCGTGGCGAGTGCCGCAGAGCCGCAGCTATAGTCGTAGCGCTGCGAGACGATGTGGTTGTAGCGCAGATCGCGGATCGAGTTCACCTTCATGTCGAAAGGCACACCCGCGGCGGCGTACATGTTGAGCGCACTCTGGGCGTGGCCTGCCGGTGACAGAACCAGTCCCATTCCTAGCGCCAGAAAAAATCCAAGCGTTACCCTGCTCACCCCGAACATGGTATTTCCCCCTGCGGAGACAGCCGGTCAGCCCGAGGGCTGACCGGTGCCTTCCTGCGTTGATGCTTTACTTGCTGAGCGACACGCTGGCGACTGCGAGGCCGTTGTGTTGCAGGTTGCCTACCCCCGACGCGATGTTCACGCCGATGTTGCCGCTTGCGTTGGCGAGAGCGCCCGCGCCGAGCGATGCCGAACCGGTAAATTCACCGTTCACTTCAGCTGCGGCGGTCTGGCAGTTCTGATCGCTGGCGATCACTTCACCGCCATTGCCACTGTCATGACCCCACCAGCCCTTGCCGCTCGGGTCGGCCGTCGTGGCCGAGGCAGCGAGGCTGTTGTTCTGCACGTTGCCTACACCGGATGCGACGTTCACACCGATGTTGCCGGTGGCGCCTGCCAGTGCATCGGTTCCGACGGCGGAGACGAAGTTGAAGTCACCCACTGTCGCCTTGCCGCTGGAAGCCTGGGTCGAGTAGATCTGCGCCGTGCCGAATACCGGGCCCACATCCATGTTCGACAGGGCAGCGTCGTTGGACTGTGCGTTGTCCACGCCGGTGGCGACGTTGACGCCGATGTTGCCGTTCGCGAGGCCCAGTGCACCGTCGCCGATGCCAGCCGACATGGTGGTCGGGGTTTCGGTGTTGATGTGCTGGGTGATGCTGCCCGTCACGGTTACGGTGCCCTTGTTGTCGGACGAGTCATGAGTCCAGCCGTAGGCGTAGCTGCCTTCCGAGACGCTGGCGGCTTCCTTGCTGCCGCTGCCGCTGTAGGTCTCGGTTGCCGTGCTCGTGCTGGCCGCTGCGTAGCCGCCGTAAGCCACGCCGTAGCCCGCTGCTGCTGCCGCGAAGCCGCCGCCGTAGTTATCCGAGACGTGCGTGTTCAGGGCTGCGGCGAAACCCGCTGCCAGGCCGCCGAAGATCACGCCAGGGCCGCCGCCGAGACCGGCGATAAAGCCGGCGGCGAGGAAGCCGTTCGCCGAAGCGTGCGTGTTCAGGTAGTTGTAGCCCTGATAGGCCGTCGAGATGCCGGTGGCAAAGCCGCCCCCTGCGATAAAGCCGGCGCTGGACGACGCGGTCTTCGTCTGCGTGTTGGTCTTGTTGTACGCGTAGGCGCTCGCGTCGTACGACTGGCTGGCGTGCCAGCCGCTGCCGCTGCCGCTGGCGTCGTTCCAGCTATTCGACGTGTTGATCTTGGTCGTGACATTGCCGGAGACGTAGCTCTGCGGCGGCGTCTTCAGGTCGACACCGCCGACGTCCACGTTTTGCGTGTTGTTGACCGTGGCGCCCGAGCTGCTCGACACGTCGACATGGCCACGCAGCGTGATGAAGCCGAATTCGCCGATGTCGGTGTAGACGTTGGTTGCCGTAAAGAGCTCAGCCGGGTCGCAGCCGGCCGTGCATTCGGCGTAGGCCGAACTTGCTGCCATCGTCGAAAGAACAGCTGCTGCAATGAGAGTGCGCTTCATGATGACGCTCCGATAAAGAGTGTGGCTCGTTAGAAAAAGGTGCCCGCCGGGGGACGGAGCACAAAACTGTTTGAACTGACATTGCCTGTGCCAGCAGCCTGGTTGATCTGGACGATGCCACTGACGCTCTTGAGCGCATCCGAACCGATGGACACTTCGCGTGCGTCGTGGTTTTGACCAGAACCGACTGAGCTGCTGTTTTTGGCGGTCGTAGCGGATAGCACCCCATCCGCTACGATCTCCCCTTCAACCGGAGCAGAGCCGATCAAGGCGCTGTTCCGCTGAAGATTCCCTACACCCGCCGACTGATTCACTTCGATAAGGCCAGAGGTGTTTGAAAATGCGTTGTTATCGATGTCGCTGCGCGCGGCCGTCGTCTTCGCGTTGGTCGACGCGCTCTGGGAGCTGCCGATCAGGCCGAGGAGCGGCGCAGGGCCGTTGGTCAGCGCGCCTTGATTGGTTTGCGCGTTGTCGAGGCCCGATGCCTCGTTGATCGCGACAACCCCAACCGCGCCGTTGGCCACGCCGCTGCCGATCAGCGACTGCACGTCGACCTGGGCGGGCGGCGTGAGAGCCTGCGCCTGAACCTGAGCCGCGAGGCCCAGCGAGCCGAGCGAAGCGAGGACGATCAAGGGACGGCGTAACCGCAGACGTGATGGCATGATGTGTTTGGCCTGTGTGTTTGAAGTTGTCATTTCAGCGCTCCCATCGCCGCGCCGAGCGGGGCGAGTGCGCCGTTTACCGATTGGGCAATCGAGCTGCCGATCCCACCGGCGCCGCCGAGCCCTGCAGCCGCACCCACCGGCGCGCCGCTGCCGTTGCCCGTGAGCAGATGCTCGAGCCCGCCCACGCCGTTGGCGCCCGTCAACCCGGGCAGTGCGCCGTTGCCGGCGACGCCCGCGGTGCCGTGTGCGCCGAGCAGGTCGAGATCGCTCGCCATTGCGCCGAGCGCCGCATCGAACGTGGCTGCCGGGAAGGTTTCCACCTGCACGGCGATCGGATCTGCGCTCTTCGGCACCGACACGAAGGCGTCACGCGGCGTGACATCGCGCTCGATGATCAGGTTGCCCGGCTGGCTGACCTCCTGCGCGGCCGCCTGCACAGCGGCGCCGGCGGCGAGCACGCTCAGCAGCACGCCGATTGCGGCGGTGCGGGGACGGCGGGTGCCGCAGATGAGCGTGCGGCGCGGCGTCTGGGTTGAGGCGGTCATGTCGGCTCCTTGCTGGCGGACGGACCTTCGGACCTTCGCGTTCGGACGGCGGGCGTGGGTGGCTACGGGCAGCCGGCGCGCGCCATATACCTAATTTCGCTGGTAGCTCGTCACGTTGCCCTGTGCTGAGCGGGCCACGTCGACAGGGATCGGCAGCGGCGACGGCGGGACGATTTCGTCCCACAGCGTCACGCCGTTGCCACCGTTGCCGGCGCTGCGCATCAGTTGCGGCGTGGCGGCCACCATCAACATGCCGCTGAAGCCGCCGCGCTGCTGCGAGAGCGCCTGGTCGTCGAGCGCCGGGTCGTTGACGCTGACCGTATCGACGGCCGCCGCGTCCGCGGGAATGCTCAGCGCATCGCCGGTGAGATCGCTGCGGGTGTCAGCGGGATTCACGGTGTCGGCTGCGTCGCTGACCACCGTATCCGGGGCCGCTACCGCTGCGGGCGACACGCTCGCGAGGGTGACGGACCCGGTATCGGGGGAACTGGCTGTGACGGGTTCCTGGGCGTTGACACCCGGGGGCAGCGCCGCCAGCAACAGCGCGGCGCATAATGCGGCGTGAGGCTGAAAGTGGCGCAGATCGATGCGGAAAGCGAGTCGCATGGTGTGTCTCCTTGGTGCAGGACTTTTAGCGAAACATGTGCCATGGGCCGCAATCCGTTGATGTGATTGGGTGCGAGGATGGCGATGAAGAGCCGATATGCGAAAAACAGGCAAAAACGTTTCAGGCCTGAAACGGGCGGCAGGAAATACCGATAATTCGCAATTGGCAGCTGTACGCTAAACGTCAGGGTAGACACGTAGCTAGCGACCCTGGAAACGGTTTTATTCAGCTTGCGCAGACTTGCCTAACGCCCGCCCAGCCTTGCTGGACGGCGAAAGGAGCGATTAAATTCGCATATTTGTTTTCGAAGCGGCGCGCGTATAGTAAGCTCTCGAAAACAGAGTCACATTTAAAAAAAGCCCGAGGTTGGGCCGTCTCAATCACACACGCCGCTTTTCGGGGATCAGCTGTCCGCACGGAATGGAATGGCCGTTCGGTATTTGCTATGCGCGAATCCCGAAGTGAGTCAACGTGTCTGAAACATGTTCAGGTGCGTGCCGTCATCCTTAACGTTCGTTGACGAGAGGATCTGAATAATGGAACCCGCAACGCGGCAACTGATTTACGTTTCGCGTGACCCTAGCGCGGAATTGAATACCAGGTTTAACCAGCGTGGCTGGCACGTCGAAGTGGTCGGTTCGGCGCGCGACGTGCGCCGCGCCGTGCGCGCCGGTATGGCCGCGGGTGGCCTGCTCGACCTGTCGAGCCATTTCCAGCAGCATGAGATCGCCGCGTTCGAGTCGTGCCTGACGATGCCGAACGTCGGCTGGGTGGCTGCCACCATGCCCGGTCAGCTGCAGGACGCGGCCTTGCGCCGGCTCGTGCGCGACTACTGTTTCGACTACGTAACGGTGCCTTACTCGGGCGACAGGATCGTCGACTCGGTGGGCCACGCCTACGGCATGATCTCGCTCGGCGAGCCCGCTTCCAACGACGGCACGCCGAACGGCACGGAAGGCGAAATGGTCGGCTCGTGCGACGCTATGCTGGCGCTGTTCCGCTCGATCCGCAAGGTGGCAATGACCGACGCACCGGTGTTTATCTCGGGCGAATCGGGCACCGGCAAGGAACTCACCGCAGTGGCGATCCACGAACGCTCGGCACGGCGCGGCGCGCCGTTCGTGCCGATCAATTGCGGTGCGATTCCGCCTCACCTGCTGCAATCGGAGCTGTTCGGCTACGAGCGCGGCGCCTTTACCGGCGCCAACCAGCGCAAGATCGGCCGGGTCGAGGCCGCCAATGGCGGTACGCTGTTCCTCGACGAAATCGGCGACCTGCCGCTCGAAAGCCAGGCGAGCCTGCTGCGCTTCCTGCAGGAGCGCAAGGTGGAGCGCCTGGGCGGCCATGGTGCGGTGGATGTCGATGTGCGCATTATCTCGGCTACCCACGTGGACATGAACGCGGCGATGATCGAAGGACGCTTCCGCTCGGATCTTTATCACCGCCTGTGCGTGCTGCAGATCGACGAACCGCCGTTGCGCGCACGTGGTAAGGATATCGAACTACTTGCGCGGCACATGCTGGAACGTTTCAGAAAAGATGCAAGCCGCCGCCTGCGCGGTTTCGCGCCCGACGCAATCGCCGCGCTGCACAACTACAGCTGGCCGGGCAACGTGCGCGAACTGATCAACCGGGTGCGGCGCGCGATCGTCATGTCGGAAGGGCGCGCAATCACTGCCCGCGATCTCGAGCTTGCGGAATACGTGGAGATCGTGCCGGTGTCGCTCGCTCAGGCGCGCGAAGCGGCGGAGCGCCAGGCCATCGAACTGGCGCTGCTGCGCCATCGCGGCCGGCTCGGCGATGCGGCCCAGGAACTGGGCATCTCGCGGGTCACGCTGTACCGTTTGCTGTGCGCGCACGGCATGCGCCATATGGAAGGCGAACCGATCGGCGCGCATGCTGAGCCCGCCACCATGCCGCATATCTGAGCGGCAGACATAGCTGTGGCAGTGAGCCTCGGCGCGGTTCTGGCAGACGTGGTTGAGAGCGTTTGCAAACAGGTGCTGATGCGGCAGAAAAGGCGGGCCGGCGCACCGGTCGTCCACGCTTGCTAGAATCGGGTTTTGTCGCAAAAAATCCTGGGCGCTCGGCGCCGGGCTGAAGGAACCCGAATGAAACAATACCTCGACCTCGTCCGCTCGATTCTCGACACCGGCACGTGGCAGGAGAACCGTACCGGCATCCGTACCATCAGCATGCCGGGCGCGATGCTCCGCTTCGATCTCCAGCAGGGTTTCCCCGCCGTCACCACCAAGAAGCTCGCCTTCAAATCGGCGATTGGCGAACTCGTTGGGTTCCTGCGCGCCTCGCGTAGCGCGGCGGACTTCCGCGATCTCGGCTGCAAGGTCTGGGACGCGAATGCCAATCAGAATCCGCAGTGGCTGGCCAATCCGTATCGTGAGGGCCCGGACGACCTCGGCGACGTGTATGGCGTGCAATGGCGCAAATGGCCGGCCTACAAGGTGCTGGACGCGTCGGCGAGCGCGCGGATCGAGGATGCGACGGGGCGCGGCTACCGGGTAATCACCGAATTCGAGGAAGACGGCAGCCGCAAGGTATTGCTCTACAAGGCAATCGACCAGTTGCGCCAGTGCCTCGACACGATCATGCAGAACCCCGCCGACCGCCGCATTCTGTTTCATGCGTGGAACCCTGCGGTGCTGGAGGAGATCGCGCTGCCGGCGTGCCACCTGCTGTATCAGTTCCTGCCGAACGCAGCGCGCCGGGAAATCTCCCTGTGCCTGTACATTCGCAGCAATGACGTGGGCCTCGGCACGCCGTTCAACCTGACCGAAGGGGCGGCGCTGCTGCATCTGGTCGGGCGGCTGACCGGCTATACGCCGCGCTGGTTCACGTACTTCATCGGCGATGCCCACATCTACGAGAACCAGCTCGACATGCTGCAGCGGCAGATTGGCCGCGAGCCGTATGAGAGCCCGCAACTGGCGATTGCGGAGCGGGTGCCTGAGTATGCGAAAACCGGCGTGTATGAGCCGGAGTGGCTCGAGAAAATCGAGCCGTCGGACTTCTCGCTGGTCGGCTACCGGCATCACGAGCCGCTGACCGCGCCGATGGCCGTTTGATACGCTGACTCCGCGCACGGCGCTTGCGGTGCGCCGTAATGAGAAAAGCCCACGCAGAAAAAATGCGTGGGCTTTTTGTTTGCTGGCTTGCTTTGCGGGCTATCGGGTCCGCTAGGTAGCGCCGTCAGTCATTAGCCTCTGCGATGCTCGTCGTGGCCGCCGTTGTTCGAGTGCTGCTCCTGATGCGGCTGCGGACGCTGCTGGGCCTGTTGTGCCGGACGCGGCTCAGGGCGCGGTTGCTGGGCCTGCTGCGGCGGATGGTATTCCGGTCGCTGCTGGGCCTGTTGCGGCGGGTGATATTCCGGCCGCGGCTGGGCTTGCGGCTGCGGGTGGAATTCCTGACGCGGCGCCTGCTGGGCCTGCTGCTGCGGCTGATGATATTGGGGCTGAGCCTGCGGCTGTGGACGGAATTCCTCACGCGGCGCCTGTTGAGCCTCCTGCGGGTGGTTCTCCGCTGCGCGCACTGCACCTGGCTGCTGCTGCGCCGCTGCGCCGAATGCCGGTGCGTGCGGCTCATGCTGGGCCTGCTCAGGCGAGCGTTGCGCCATCGACGGGCTTTCCGTCGGATGGGGCACGCCATGTTGCTGCGCTTCCTGCGCGGCGTTGAAGCCCCCCGGCTGCTGACGGTTCTGCGGCTCGCCTTGCGGCGCGAACGGCGAACGGTTGGCGGCCTGCTGAGGCGCACCGTGCGCTTGTGCCTGTTGAGCCTGCAGCGCCATCGGCGTATGCGGCTGGGTCCAGGCAGGCTCGTGGCGTGCTTCGGCTGCGGCCTGCTGGCCGTTCACCGGTGCGCCGCCACGCTGCGCGAAGCTGTTCTGCGCGGCGCCCACGGCTTGCGCTTGCGGCGGACGCGGCACGCCGTTGTTTTGCGGGTGCTCCGGTGCTCTTTCATTGGCCATCTGAGCGGACGTACCAGGTGCACCCGGGGTCCCCGGCCGGCCTTGCTCCGGCATCGCATGCTGAGCCTGTGCCGCTGCCTGAGCCTGGTTCGGAGCGCCGAAGCCCGGACGAGCACCGTTTGCCGCCGGTTCATCCGGCCGCACGGCGCCCTGTGCGACATGCGGCGCGGCGCCCGCGGCCATGCGTGGAGAGTTGGCCTGAACCACCCTGACGTTCTGCAGCGCGGCGGCAGCCGGTCCACCATGGGACTCGGCGCCCGCAAAGTGCGCCGGCACCGAGGTGCGCACGATCGGGTCGCCCGCGCCCGGCACGCGGCCGCCGCCCTGCGCAAAACGTTGCGCCAGCGTGTCGTGATAGGCCGCAGGCACCGCCGGGCTGCGCGTCGCCACGACCGAACGGGACATCACCGCAGCGGGCGGCCGGTAGTTCGCATTGCGCATGCCGGACTGGAAGCTCTGACGCACCGGCGCGATGCCCGGGCCGCCCGGGTTGATCTGCGCGTTGTGCCATTGCGCCGGGTTGACCTTCTGCGCGAACTGGCCGACCGGCTGGCCGTGTACGAAGGCGGTCGCCGGCACGGCGGTGACGGCGCCCGGCGCGCGGTAGTTGATGTACGTGTTGTGAATGTTGTTGATGTTGGTGATATTCGTCACGTTGTTGATGTTCGTGACATTCACCCGGTTGTAGTTGTTCACGCGGTTGTAGTAACCGGGGCTCCAGTCGCCCCAGCGCGGGTGCCACGGCTCACCTGGGCCGAGCGGGAACCAGGCCACGCCGACCGCAGCCGCACCGCCGATCGCGAGACTCACGCCCCAGTCGAACGAACCGCCCCCGCCGCCGACAAACGCGACCAGCGCCGGCGCATAAACCGGCGGCGCGTCGATCACCACCGGCCCAGGCGCCCACGCCCACGTGTCGTCGACATACGCCCAGCGGCCGTAGTGATACGGCGCGAAGCCCCATGGCGCGTCGTCGACCCAGGTCCAGCCCCAAGGCGCCTGCCAGACCCAGTGGCCGTCGTGGTACGGCGCCCAGCCGGCCGGCACCGCATTCGGCACCCACACTTCGCCATACTGCGGGCTGCTGCGCCACGTGCCGTTGGCATCGAGGTCTTCGTAACCGGGCACGTCGCGCGAGACGTAGCGGGCCGACACCGAACGGTCTTCATCGGCATCGCGGCCGGCGGCCCATTGATCGAAGCCGTCGAGGCCCGGCGCGGCGTTGTCGGCGACCTGCTGCAAGGCCGTGCCGGCAAAGCGGATCTGCTGGCCGGCGGCAATCGGCACCTGACCGCTGTCGCCATACACGGTGGCGCTGCCGCTGCGCACCGTCACGGTCGTGCTGCTGCCGTCCGGTGCGACGTCGACGCGGTAGTCACCAGGGCCGCCGATGCCGAGCGCGAGATTCGGCGTGTCGATCTCGTAGGTCGAGCCCGGCGCGAGTTCGCGCACGTGCGTCGACAGCGTGCCTTGTGCCACCTTCAACTGGGTGCTCGTGTCATCCAGATTGAGCACGTCGAGACTGGTCGATTCGCCCAGCCGCACCGCAGTCGAGCCGATGTGCAATTCCGAGCGCGCGTTCTGGTCGTCCCAGAGCTGGTCGCCGGTGGTGAGCGGCCGGTTGACCTGTGCGTAGGCCCAGTCGGTGGCGCCGGCAGGTTCGGTAGTCACGGCGCCGGATGTGTAGTTCAGGCGTGCGACGCGTCCCGGCGGGTCGGCCGCGGGGGCATTTTGGGTCGCGGCGGGCGCGTTATCCGGAGGCGCTTCCTGAGCCAGCGAAGCCTGGGTAGCGAGCATGAATGCGGCCGCCGCGATCAGGGTATAACCGGTGGCGCGGCGCAATGAACGGCTTGGTGCGGTAAGTGTTTTCATGTTGTCTCTCGAGCGGACACTTGGTTGTGTTGCATCCGTGAAAACACTCTAGCGTTGGCGCCTGTTTCAAGGCGCCCACATTTGTAAGCCTCCTTACCTCCCGTGTAACAAAAAGTGTTAAGCGGCCAGTTTGTAATGAAATTGAATGGTCAGCGCGGCCATCTGGCAGTCAGTTCGTCAAGAAGTCGTTGAAGTGCTGATGACCACCGGGCGTGATCCGGAGGATGCGCGGCCGGTCGGTGCGCTCCACCCAGCCATGCGACGACCACGCTTCGAGCAGGGCCGCCCCCAGCGCGCCGCCCAGGTGCGGGCGCCGTTCGCTCCAGTCCGGACAGGTGCAGGCGAAGCGGCGCCGGCGGCTGCGCTGGCCGGCCACGTCGATGCCCCAGGCGGCAAGCCGCGCGGCGCCCTCAGGCGTGGCTTCGAGCGTGCTGCCGTGCAGGGTCAGCAGCTTGTGGCTCAGCATCCGTTCGAAGAGCTGCACCGAGAGTTCGCCTGCCATGTGGTCGTAGCAGGTGCGGGCGTAGCGCATCTCGACCGGCACGGTGCGAGCCGGGCGCGGCGTCGTGCGCTGCGGCGCGCTCGCCTCGGCGACATTGGCGAGCGCTTCGATAGAGGCGGCGATATCGGCCGACGCGATCCGGAAGTAGCGGTGCCGGCCGCGCACCTCGACGGCCAGCAGGCCGCCTTCGGTCAAGCGGGCCAGATGCGCGCTGGCTGCGGAGGGCGACAGGCCCGCGACCATCGTCAGCTCGCCGGCCGGGCGCGCGCTGCCGTCCATCAGCGCCCACAGCATGGCGGCCCGGCCAGGATCGGCGAGCAGCGCACCGATGCGGCTCAGGCCGGGAAAGTGATTGTGTTCGTCGGAAAGCGGGGCAGACATAGGGGCCTCCAGGTTGCGGCGCGCTCGTGCGCTCGCCATCGTGGTCACTTTACCGGGCTGCGGTATTCGATGTTTCAGGTTAGCGTGAATTGTCGAATGCAGCCACGGCTTGCGCCATGCGGACGAGGAAGGTCGTGCAAGGCACGGGGCGCGCGGCTTGTGCGTAGCTAGGCGCTGCCAGGCTAGAATAAAAATCTGTTTTCTGGAACAACGCAGTCATGAAACTCCTGCTTGCTATCGCCGCTGCCCTGCTGTTCTGCGCTGGCTGCGCACAAGGCGGCTCGGCCCCGCCGAGCGCGGATTCGAGCGGTATCACGATGTACGGCACGATCGACGAGGGCATTTCCTATCACAAATGAAATGCCGTATCCGCGCATATTCGCTGGCGGCAAAACAGAATTACCGGCCTTCATTGCACTGCGCAGTCAAAATTGCCCTCGTATAATCGGCTCCTTTCGACACATTGTTTGATCGGAGTGAAGATGAGCACCCCATCCGCAGCGCCGCTGGACCGTTCCGAAACCACCTTCCGCTTTCTCGCCGAACCCACCTCGGTCAACTTCGGCGGCAAGGTGCACGGGGGCGCGTTGATGAAGTGGATCGACGAAACCGCCTACGCGTGCGCCGCGGTCTGGTCGGGGCGCTATTGCGTGACGGTGAGCGTCGGCAATATCCGCTTTCGCCGGCCGATCCTTGTCGGCAATCTGGTCGAACTGCGCGCCCGCGTCGTCAATACCGGCCGTACCAGCATGCACATTCACGTGTCGGTGCAAGCGGGCGATCCGAAAGGCGGCGAGCTGATGCAGACCACCGACTGCCTGGTCGTGATGGTCGCCGTCAACGAGAACGGCCATCCGGTGCCCGTGCCGGCGTTCGTGCCGGAGACCGACGAACAGAAGCAACTCGCCAAGTACGCGCTGGACGTGAAAGAAGCGCTCGACGCGATCGTCGAACTCAAGCCGGAAGAGGTGGCGCGGGGCAAGATCTAGGCATGCCCCGCGGCGATCAGCGCAGCCTCAGCCCGCCTTGTTGCCCACCATGTCGTGCGGGCGCACCCACTCGTCGAATTGCTGCTCGGTGACAAAGCCGAGCGCGAGCGCCGCTGCCTTCAGCGTGGTGCCTTCCTTGTGCGCCTGCTTGGCGATCTTGGCGGCCTTGTCGTAGCCGATGTGCGGATTGAGCGCCGTCACCAGCATCAGCGATTCGTTGAGCAGCGTGTCGATACGCTCGCGATTCGGCTCGATGCCCACCGCGCAGTTGTCGTTGAAGCTGTGCGCACCGTCGGCGATGAGACGGATCGATTGCAGCACGTTGTGCGCAATCATCGGACGGAACACGTTCAGCTCGAAGTTGCCGCTTGCGCCGCCCAGGTTCACGGCCACGTCGTTGCCGAACACCTGACAGCACAGCATCGTCATGGCCTCGGACTGGGTCGGATTGACCTTGCCCGGCATGATCGAGCTGCCCGGTTCGTTCTCCGGAATCGACAGCTCGCCGAGTCCGCAACGCGGGCCGCTCGAGAGCCAGCGGATGTCGTTGGCGATCTTCATCAAACTGGCGGCCACCGTCTTCAGGGCGCCGTGCGCGAACACCAGCGCGTCGGCCGCGGCCATCACCTCGAACTTGTTGGGCGCCGAGACAAACGGCAGGCCGGTCAGCGTGCCGATCGCCGCCGCGACCTTGTCCGCGAATTGCGGATGCGCGTTCAGCCCCGTGCCGACCGCGGTGCCGCCCTGGGCGAGTTCGTACAGATGCGGCAGCGTCGTTTCGACATGGCGAATGCCGTGGTCGAGCTGCGCGACATAGCCCGAGAATTCCTGTCCGAGCGTAAGCGGCGTTGCATCCTGCAAGTGCGTGCGGCCAATCTTGACGATGCCGGCGAAAGCCTTTGCCTTGGTGTCGAGCGTGTCGCGCAGCGTCTTTAACGCCGGCAGCAGATGCTTGACGATGCCGTATGCAGCGGCCACGTGCATGGCGGTCGGAAACACGTCGTTGGACGACTGTCCGCGGTTCACGTCGTCGTTCGGATGCACGAGGCGCGCCTCGCCGCGCTGCCCGCCGAGCAGTTCGCTCGCGCGGTTCGCAATCACCTCGTTGAGGTTCATGTTGGTCTGCGTGCCGGAACCGGTCTGCCAGACCGCCAGCGGAAATTCGCCGGGGTGCTTGCCGTCGATGATCTCATCGGCGGCCTGCATGATGGCCTTGGCCTTGTTCTCGTCGAGCACGCCCAGGCCCAGGTTGACCTCGGCCGCCGCTCGCTTGATGACGGCCAGCGCCGTGATCAGTTCGGGCGACTGCTTCTCTGTCGAAATCCGGAAATTCTGCAGCGAACGCTGCGTTTGCGCCCCCCACAACTGGGCATTCGGCACGGCAATTTCACCGAATGTGTCGCGCTCCATTCGTACGTCTTCGGTCATGGTTGGCTCCGCTCCTAACTCGATTAAAGGGTGATGTGGATCACTGCGTGGTTTGGCTGGCGCGCGGCGGCGCTAGCGTTGGATCAGGTGCATCAAAGCTGTCCCTGGACTGGCAATAGCAAGAATAGACCCGTCAGCAGATTTCGGTACAAACCCGCTTGCGGATCGACGTTATAGGTGTGCCATGCGCCGTCTTCCTTGTCGGTCCACGCGAGTTGCGACTGCGGCGGGCCGATATAGCTGGACCCGTTGAGTTGCGCCGGCGTGGCGAGCGTGACACGGTAGCTCGATTCGGGCGCGGTGGCGCGGTCGAACAGGGTAGCGACTTCGGCGGCGAGCGCGGGGCTATGGATCACCAGGGCCAGTTCCGTGTTCAGGTTCGCCGAACGCGGATCGAGGTTCATTGAACCGATGACGAGAATCTTGCGATCGATCACGTAAGTTTTCGCGTGCAGGCTGGCACGGGAGCTCGAACCGCCCACCGAGAGGCGCGGGCTGCGTTGTTCCGGCTTGAACTCGTAAAGCTCGACACCGTGTTGCAGCAACGGCACGCGATACGGGCTATAGCCGGCCTGCACGGCGACCGCGTCGGTGGCGGCGAGCGAATTGGTCAGAACCGCCACCCGCACGCCGCGCTGCGTGAGTGCCGCGAGCGCTTGCACACCGGCATCGTGCGGCACGAAGTAGGGGGATATCACGAGGAATTCCTGCTGCGCGCCGTTGGTCAATTCGATCAGCCGCTGCAGCGGCGGGCTCACATAATCGGGCGACGGATGGTCGATCTTGCCAGGCGTGTCGGCCTTGAATTCCGCCGGCGCCCAGGTGAGTTCAAGCGTGTTGTCGGCGATCTGGGTGGCGAGTGGCGTCGCATTGAGCGGCTTCGCGTTATACGGATCGGCGTTGGCGCGCCAGTGCGCGCGCAAGGCGTCGCGCGTGGCGTCCAGTTCCTGCGGCGAGAAGGTCTGATGGTTCAGCGCCCGCAGCGGATACGCGCCGCTGCTGTTCCAGTACTCGTCGAAGCTTGCCGAGACGTCCGCGGTGATCGGGCCGGCTGCGAGCACGTCGAGATCGCGGAACTGCAGTGTCGGACTTGCGCTGAAATACTCGTCACCCAGGTTGCGCCCGCCGACAATCGCCAACTGGTTGTCGGCGATCATGGCCTTGTTGTGCATGCGGCGGGTGAACTGGTCGATCTTCGTGAACAGATCGGTGGTGCGCTCGAACACGCTGCGATGCGTGCTGCCGAACGGATTGAAGACGCGCACCTCGATGTTCGGGTGCGCGTTGAGACCCGCCATGATGTCGTCGATGTCCTTGAAGTTCAGGTCGTCGACCAGCATGCGCACCCGCACGCCGTGATCGGCCGCGTAGAGCGCGGCGCCGAGCAGCAGTTTGCCGGTGGTGTCCTCGTTGGCGATGTAGTACTGCATGTCGAGCGTTTTCGTCGCGGCGCGGGCGAGGGCGATGCGCATCTGCAGCGCTTCGGCGCCGTTGGACAGCACGCGAAAGCCCGACTCGCCGGGATGTGCCTGCTCGACGGGGGCAAGAGCGGTACTCAGGGCGGTCGTGGTGGAGACCGGCAACGCGTGAGTAACCGGCCGGTCGAACGCGGACGCAGGCGGGCGGCTCGCGCAAGCGGTCAGAACTGCCGCTAGCGTGCATGCAACGAGGCAACGCTTGCCGATGTCCCTGATCGTGCGCGCAGCATGACGCGTCATCGTTGCCGCGGCTACCATCCTTGCCGTTTCCCGATGATCTTGCGTCGCGATCTTGCTGATGCTGCCGTACACCGACACGCTATTTCTCCGCTGGATCCGGTTTGCGCGCGCCCGAATGCTAAAGGCGTGCACCCGATGCATCTGTGCTCCGTCGAGGAAAGCATTCTAAGGGGAATTGCGCGAATGGGTCTGCGAGGTGCGCAGGGTGGATGGGTGCGTGGATGCGGGCGGTGCGGAGGTTCGGCCGGGGCGATCGGCGCAGGCCATTCGCCCCGGTAGCCTCAGGGAAATAATTCGTTATGCGAATGATGAGAGGGTTGAAAACGGCGGCGAGAATGGATCGCTTTGCGTAGCGATGCGCGCTCGTCGATGACGAGCGCGCTGCCCGGCTATCAACCGTGCGTCAACAACCTGTCAACCGCGTTCCGCCTTGAACGGGACTGCACCGTCCGGATGGGTGGAGCCCTTCGCCGGGCGGCCGGCCCAGTAGCCTGCCAGCAACGATCCCGAGAGGTTGTGCCACACCGAGAACAAGGCGCCCGGCAAGGCCGCAAGCGGCGAGAAATACAGCTTGCCGAGCGTCGCAGCGAGGCCGGAGTTCTGCATGCCGACTTCGATGGCGAGCGTGCGGCATACGGCTTCGTCGAAACCGAGCAGCCGGCCGCCCCAGTAGCCGCCGAGAAGGCCGATGCCGTTGTGCAGGACGACACCGAGCATCACTACGAGGCCAACCGAGGCAATGCTCTTCTGCGTGCCGCCCACGACCGCCGAGATGATCAGCAGGATGGCGACCATCGAGACGAGCGGCAAAACCGGTTCGATCACGCGCACCAGTTTGCCGAACAGATGATTGACCACGAGACCCACCACGATCGGCAGCGCGACGATCTGCAAAATGCTCATCAGCATGCCGTGCACATCGACGGCGATCGAGGCGTCGACATAGAGGCGCGTGAGCAAGGGCGTGGCGAACACGCCGACCAGCGTCGATAGCGCACTGATCGTCACCGACAGCGCTACGTCGCCGCGTGCCAGATAGATCATCACGTTCGACGCCGTGCCGCTAGCGACGCTGCCCACCAGCACCATGCCGGCCGTCAGGTCCGGCGGCATATGCAGCACCCTGGCGATAGCCCAGGCGGCAAGCGGCATCACGAGGTAGTGCAGCACGATGCCGGCGATGACCGGCGCGGGCCGCGTGAAGACCCGCCTGAAATCGGCAATGGAGAGGGTCACGCCCATCGACAGCATGATGAGGGTCAGCAGCGTGGTGACGTGCGGCGCGATGGGGCTGACCGACGCCGGCGAGAAATAGGCGGCGAGCGAGATCAGTACGGCCCACAGCGGAAAGAGACGGGTAACCCGGGCAAGCATGTCAGGAAGGTCCTTGGTTCTGTTTTTGAATGGCGACGCGCGTGTCGCGTGTGTGCGTGCCCGCTGGGTGCAGGCGGGCTAGCGCCGACACGTCGGCGCAGGGTCCGGCCTGCGGTGCGGCGCATGATGGGACAGCGGATCGCTGGCCGTGAGGCGGCGCGCGTCCTTATGAGACGCGGCGGGCTGCCGGGTAACCGGAGTGGGTCTGCGAGGCAACCGGCGCGTATTTTACCGTTCGCGCGAACGCGTTGCCTGAACGGGGACCTGAGCCGGAACCTGGGCTCGAAACAGCGCCGGAAAAAAAGAACCCGCGCAGTGCGCGGGTTCAAACCCAGTTTCATTCCCCGTCAGAGGAAGGAGTGTCAAGAAGACGGTCTTATCGTATCGCGCGGCGTGAGCCGCCCCAACTAACGATACCTGCTTTGCTTAGCTTGTCCGGTTGGAGCGCATGGCAAGAGCGGGGCCGCATGCTGCGGCAGGCGTCAAGCCGAGGGCTGCGGCACGGGTGCAACGCTGCGCAGGCTGAGCTTGTGGAAACGCAGCGTCATCAGCAGCGCGACGCTCGCGAGGCCGGCCGCGAGGCCCCACCACAAACCGCTGGTGCCGAGCCCGAAGTGGAACGCCAGCGTGTAGCCGGTCGGAAAGCCAATGCCCCAGTAGCCGAACGCCGCGGCCAGCATCGGCACACGGGTGTCCTTCAGACCGCGCAGGCAACCGGAGCCGACCGTCTGCATGCCGTCGACGATCTGGAAGATGGCGGCCACGCCGAGCAGCGACTTGGCGAGTGCGACCGTGGCGGCGTTGGCGGGATCGTCCAGATGCAGGTAGAGGCCGACAATCCAGTGCGGCGCGAGGATCAGCACGAGCCCCGATAACGACATGAAGGCCACGCCGAGCGCGATCGCCACGAAGCCGGCATGGCGCGCGGCGAGCGGCTGCCCGGCGCCCGACCAGTAGCCGACCCGCACGTTGGCCGCCTGGCCGATTGCGAGCGGCACCATGAAGGCGACCGAGGCGACGTTCAGCGCGATCTGGTGCGCCGCGAGCTGCGCTTCGCCGAGCAGGCCGACCATCAGGCCGGTGGCCAGAAACAGCGTGGATTCGACGCCATAGGTGATTGCGACCGGCCAGCCGATGCCGAACAGCTCGCCCATCAACGGCAATTTCGGCCGGGTCGCCGTGACGAAATGGCGATAGCGCGGCCGCAGATGCAGCCACGCCATCAGCACCAGCGCCGTGATCCAGACCGTGATCGTGGTGGCGCACGCCGAGCCGAGAAAGCCGAGGCGCGGCAGGCCGTACGCGCCGTGGATCAGGCCGTAGTTCAGGAAACCGTTGACGAAAACCCCCGCCAGCGACACCCACAGCAGGCGCTTTGCCGCGCCGATGGCCGGCAGGAACGAGCGCATCAGGCCAATGCCGATCAGGCTGCCGAGCGCGCCCCAGCGCAGGACGGCGGCGTACTCGCCGACGTTGTGCGCAAGCAGGGGCGGTTCGCCGAAGGCAAGCAGGATGGGGCTCGCAAACGACAGCAGCGCGAACGCGGGAATCGACAACAGCACCGACATCACAAGGCCGGTCCAGTAGATGTGCGGCACGCGCTCCTCGGCCTGAGCGCCACGGGCGTGCGAGACGCTCACGCTCACCGAGGTCAGCACACCCTGCAGCAACGTGACGACCACGAAGAACAGGTTGGCGCCGAGGCCGCCGGCGGCCAGCGCGTCCGGGCCGAGCGAGCCGAGCAGGATGGTGTCGGTGACGCCCATTGCCATCTGCGACAGCTGGGCAATGGCGAGCGGGGCGGCGAGGCGGGCGGTGTCGGCGGCGTGGCGCGTAAGGGTAGGCGGCGGGACGGCCACCCGGGAGAGGCCGGATTGGGTCATGAACGGGACACGATGCGGGCTGCGCCCGCGTGGTTTTCTCTGTGAAAGCTGACAGCTTATTGTGTAGGCGTGCTGTTGTCGATCTGTAAGCACATTTTTGGTGCGGATTTTTTGGCGCGCCGGCTGGCGGGGCCAAACGGTCATGCAGCGGTCATGCAGCGGTCATGCAGCGGCTGCGCGGACGGCGGCCGCGCAGGCAACTGCGGCGGCGCTAGGCCTCGTGCACGGCGATTCGGGTGTCCCCAAGCAAAACGACCTGGCCCGCGCGGATTTTGCAGGTTTTGCGCAGCTCAACCTGACCGTCCACGGTGACGGCGCCCGAGGCCACCATCAGCTTGGCGGAGCCGCCGCTATCGGCCAGCCCGGTGATCTTCAGGAGATTGTGCAGTTCGACGTAGTCGCCGGTCAGCGTGAAATCGAGATTGGGCATGGCGATTGCGGCATGGTGAAAAGGGTTCGCATGATAAGCCAGAAGCCTGTCCGCAGGCCGGTCCACAGGTGAATCGGGTAACTGCAAGCGAATGTTATCTGATTGTCAGAAAATGAAACGTTCCGTAACAGTGGCGGTTTATCACGAACTTCACTCGTAAAGTGGGTGTCTGTAGAAGGGCCTGCTGCATTTAGTGGCTGGCAACAACAGACTGGGCGCAAGGCGGTAGCGCATCGCTGACAGCGGCTTGCTGCCGCGGCACTGCATTGGCACTGCATTGGCAGTTCAGCGCCCGCGCCCAGGTCCTGACAACAATTTTAGAGAGGATAGCCATGACCCAGATTCGTTCGCTCCTGATCGGTACCGCCCTGAGCGCCGCCTTGACCACGTTGGGCGCCACCGCCGCGTTTGCGCAGACCGCCGCGCAACCGGATGCCGCCGCAGCCGGCCAGCAAATGACGGCGCCCGGCGCCGACACCGCAGCCCCGGCAGCGCAAGGCGTCCAGCCGGCTCCGTCGGCGCCGCAGCGCCTGACGGCCCAGGGTTCGACCGATCCGCTGGTGCAAAAGCGCGATGCCGACGCGAAGGCCAACGCCGAGTATCGCGCCTCGAAGAAGGCGTCGAAGCAGCAACTGAAGGAACAGCAGGCCGCCGCGAAGTCGCAATACAAGGAACAGGTTCGCGACGCCAAGCTGAACCAGAAGGCTGACAAGCAGACTGCCAACAACGAGATGAAGATGAACATGCAAGGCCAGACGCCGGCCCAGGACGACAGCTCGGACGTCAAGCACTGAGCATGCTGTACGGGGCGGCGGGTTTGCCCGCCGCCACACTCGCCGGCCCCTGGCGGCCCGGAGCGCGGTAGCGCCCGGGCCGCTTCGTTTTGCCTGACGCGCAGTTCGAGGGGCTGCTCCCGGCACGCTGAAAAAAGGGCGCTTGTCGACGCGGGTTGTATGGATATACAGTATGCGACGCTGACCCGTTCCGCTGGTTTTCGAGTTCGATTTCCGGCGTGTTTCTTCATCCGTTTCCCGACCTGTTGCCCCGGACCCCTGTGCTCTCCGTCGCCGAACCCGCGCCGTCCGATACCGCCGCCTGGCTGGCCAGGCTCAACGACGCCCAGCGCGAAGCCGTCGAATACGGTGCAGGCAATCTCACGCAGCCACCCGGCGCCTTGCTGGTAATTGCCGGTGCTGGCTCGGGCAAGACCAACACGCTGGCGCATCGGGTTGCGTATCTGGTGGTCAACGGCGTCGATCCGCGCCGCATCCTGCTGTTGACGTTCTCGCGCCGGGCCGCGCTCGAGATGACCCGCCGCGTTACGCGCATCGCCACCCAGGCGCTCGGTGCACGCGCTCCGGTTGCGCAGGGGCTAAGCTGGTCCGGCACGTTTCATGGGATAGGGGCGCGCCTCCTGCGCGAATATGCGGACCTGATTGGTCTTGCGCCCACCTTCACGATCAACGACCGCGAGGATTCCGCCGATCTGATGAACCTGGTTCGGCACGAGCTCGGCCTGTCGGCGAAAGAGCGGCGTTTCCCGTCGAAGGGCACCTGTTTTGCGATCTACTCGCGCGTCGTCAATACTGGCGCGGCGCTCGCCGATGTGCTGGCGAGCGCGTTTCCGTGGTGCCGTGAATGGGAGGCGGATCTGCGCATGCTGTTCGCGAACTATGTCGAAGCCAAGCAGAAGCAGAGCGTGCTCGACTACGACGATCTGCTGCTTTACTGGTCGCTGATGGCCGGACAACCGGCGATTGCCGACGACCTTGCCGGCCGCTTCGACCACGTGCTGGTCGACGAGTATCAGGACACCAACCGCCTGCAGGCGTCGATCCTGCTCGCCTTGAAGCCTGACGGCCGCGGCCTGACCGTGGTGGGCGACGACGCCCAGTCGATCTACTCGTTTCGCGGCGCGACGGTGCGCAACATTCTCGATTTTCCGGGCCATTTCAATCCGCCCGCGAGGCAGGTCACCCTCGAGCGCAATTACCGCTCCACGCAGCCGATCCTGGCCGCCTCGAATGCGGTGATCGAACTCGCCAGCGAGCGCTTCACCAAGAATCTCTGGACCGACAAGGCCTCGGCGCAGCGCCCGCGTCTCGTGAGCGTGGCCGGCGAGCCTGAGCAGGCGCGTTATGTGGTCGAGCAGGTGCTCGAAGCACGCGAAGCCGGCATGAAGCTCAAGGCGCAAGCGGTGCTGTTTCGCGCGGCGCACCACAGCGCCGCGCTCGAAATCGAGCTGACCCGGCGCAATATTCCGTTCGTGAAGTTCGGCGGCCTCAAGTTTCTCGATTCGGTGCATGTCAAAGACCTGCTCGCGGTGCTGCGCTTTGCCGAGAATCCGCGCGACCGGGTGGCCGGGTTCCGGGTCATGCAGCTTTTGCCCGGCGTCGGCCCGGCAACGGCCGCGCGGGCGCTCGATGCGGTGGCGGCCATCGGCACCGGCACCGGCACCGGCACCGGCACGTCCACAGCGTCACCTGATGCGGCTGCTGGCGCTCTCGCAGCCTTCGCGCCGCCACCGCGTGCACTCGAAGACTGGCGGCCCTTTGTCGCGCTGATGTCGAGCCTGTGCAACCGGAGTTCGCCGTGGCCGGCCGAGTTCGAGCTGATTCGCCGCTGGTACGAACCGCACCTCGAGCGCAATCACGAAGACGCCGCCATCCGTCACGCGGATCTGCTGCAAATGGAGAGCATTGCCGGCACTTACGCATCGCGCGAGCGCTTCCTGACGGAGCTGACGCTCGACCCACCGGACGCCACCAGTGGCGAATCGGGCGTGCCGCTACTCGACGAGGACTACCTGATTCTCTCGACGATTCACTCGGCGAAAGGTCAGGAGTGGCGCAACGTATTTGTTCTGAATGGCGTCGACGGCTGCATTCCTTCCGATCTCGGCACCGGCAGCGAAGAGGAGATCGACGAAGAGCGCCGCCTCCTTTATGTGGCCATGACGCGCGCGAAGGAGGATCTGCATATCGTCGTGCCGCAGCGCTTCTACGTGCATAACCAGACGCATCTGGGCGACCGCCACGTCTGGGCGTCGCGCACGCGGTTCATCCCGGTGCACCTGCTGCCGCTCTTCGACGCCTATGCGTGGCCGCGCGTGCCCGAACCGGTGGCGCCGAGCGCAGCCGGGCTCGCCGCCGCGGCGCAGGCGAAGCTCGAGATTGCGGCAAAGCTGAGGAAAATGTGGGACTGAAGGCAGGCGGTGGACGGGAGCGGGGCAGCTTGCCGCTGCCAGCCTCATGCCCGCCTGAGCCCGCCTGATACATCGGGCGTCGCCGGCGAACCTAGCGCGACTGGCGGGGCTGCTGTTGCTGCGGTGCCTGCTGCCGCGGCGGCGGTGTAAAGAAATTGCGCAGCCAGGCGGCGAGTCGCGAGAAGACATCGTAGGGCTCTTCCACGAAGATTTCCGGCTTTAGCAGGCGCAGATATTCCATGATTTGCTGCGCTTCCTGCTTCTGGAACGAGCCGTGCGAGATGCCGAGGCGCAGCAGACCGCGCAGTTCGCCGAGCTTTTCGCGCGCCGTGCTGCCGATGCTGGTCTCGCAGGCCACCTTCGCTTCGTACACGCGCTGCCGCAGCGACTCGACAAGGCGCCACGCCGGTGTCTGCATGGCTTCCTCCAGCGCCTGGATGTCCTGAGCCGCCCCCTTGATCTGCGCCGCAAGCGGATCCACCAGCGACTCATCGCCCTCCGATTCCTTGACGATCGCCGCCGCCCAGTCGCGGCACTGCTTCGCAAGCTCCTCGGGCGTCCACTCGGAGCGCGACGCGAAACCAAAGCCGAACTCGGTCGCCTGCTGCATCAGGATCGCGACAACATCGGGGAATTCCTTGTCCAGCGTGCGTTTGGCCCACGCGTATTGACCGCCCTGCAACATCCGCTTCACCGCGTGTTCGGTGAGCGGCACCATGTTGTCGAGCAGCTTGGCGCGCAGAAAGTCCTCAAACGACGGTGTCGCGAATTGCGGGTCGAGCTTGAGCGAGACGCGCAAAAAAGCGTCGAAGTCCTTGCGCAAGTTGGCGACGGTTTCGTCTTTGAGTGAAAGGGTGATCTGACCCATGTGTTATCCCGTTTGGTCTTCCCGCGCTGCACCGCAAAAGTGCCGCCTTCTGCGAACAGCCCCCGTGAGAGGGCGACGTCGATGCTCGACGCGGTTGACCCAGCTTGTTTCTGCTCGTTGCCGCGTACCAGCGGGAGTCACTTCCCGAAGCGCGGACCTCGACTGCATAACGGCGAACCGGGGTAAAACTTGAGGGCGCAGCGTGCTTTTGCCGCAGGGTGCAGCGCCGTTTGCGGCGCTGCACAAGGCTGATGGCGGAACCCAGGCGGCGCGCTCTACTTCAGCACGACGCCTTGCCAGACGAAAAAGACCGTCAGGCCGACGGCGATGGTCAGGAGCGGCCGGCGTGTGAGGGCGCTGACGGCCACTGCGGCGAGCGCGCCAACCAGTTGCGGATTGCGCCAGGTGAGTTCGGCGCCGCCACCGTGCGGCGAGACCGCCATGGGCACGATCAGGGCGGTGAGCACCGTCACCGGCACGAAACCGAGGGCGGTGCGCACGAGCGGTGGGAACACCAGCCGGTCGCCCAGCACGAACACAGCGGCGCGGATCATCCACGTGATGAGCGCCATGCCGAGAATCAAAGCGACGTAGCTCATTGCGCCACCCCCGCCGTGCGCCGCTGCGAGCGGCTGGGGTGCGACAGGGACAGCAGCACGCCGACCGCGACCCCCGCCAGCACGGCCGCGAGCAGTCCGAGCTTGTACGGCCACGCCTGCCAGAAGAACGCCAGCGCGCCGGCTGTGACGGCGGCGGCGAAATAACGCAGCGCGACGAGCTGCGGCACGACGATCGCGATAAAGGTGGCGACCATGGCGAAATCGAGCCCGAGCGACTGCAAGCCGGGGAATGCCGCGCCGAACAGCAGGCCAGCCAGGGTCCAGACCTGCCAGTTGAAGTACATGGCGAGGCCTGCGCCGAGGAAGTAGTACGGGCTTACCGAACCGGGCGGATGGTGCCGGTAGTGCGCCCAGGCGACCGCGAAGACTTCGTCGGTGAGCACGCCGCCGAGCGCAAGGCGCCAGCGCAACGGCAGATGCGAGACGTATGGCGCGAGCGTGGCGCTGTACAGCACGTGGCGCAGATTGACGACGAGCGTGGTTGCCCACACTACGGCAAAGCTCGCGTGGCCGGCAATCAGGCCTAACGCAATGAACTGCGCCGAACCGGCGAAGACGACGAGCGACATCAATTGCCCGTGCCACAGGTGCAGCGGGCCGGACGTGACGAGTGTGCCGAAGATCACGCCGAACGGCGCCGCGCCGACCATCATGGGGATGATGTCGCGCGCGCCGGCGGTCAATTCCTGGAATCGGGCTGGGTGCTTGGGATGGGTCAATCTTGCCTCCTTGGTGCATCGAGCATAAGGGCTGCCGGGCAGGGAGGGCTTGTACGTTCTTGCTATGGCGTGAGCTGGCGGCGCGTTCCGGTGTCGGACCCGGCGCGCCGCTTGTGCTTCTGCAGTGTGCTTTTGCCGCTTGGGCAGTGCGTGCGGCCCGCGCCGGGCGCTTGTGTGATCCGCCGCTCAGGCCGACTGCCAGCGCCCCGGCGGCACCCCGAACATGCGCCTAAAGTGCCGGGTGAAATGGCTCTGATCGGTGAAGCCGCTCGCCGCGGCCACCTCGGTGACGGAGACGCCCGCGCGCAACGGCGCGAGCGCCCGTTGCAGCCGGACCTGATTGCGCCACGCATGCGGTGGCAAGCCAGTCGTCTGGGTGAAGAGGCGCGCCGCATGAAACGGCGACAAGCCGACCGCGCCCGCCAGCTCGGCCAATAACAGTGGGGCGGCAAGGTCGCCGGTCAGGCATTCCTTCATGGTGGCCACGCGTGCGTCGTCGGCGGCGAGGCTGGCGGGCCTGGTCCGGTTGCCTGAGTAGCGCACCAGCAGCATCGACAGGGCGTCGAGCATCGCGGCTTGCGCTGCGAGCGGGTCGGCTTGCGCTTCGAGCAGGCGATGTGCCCGCGCAAGCCGCTGGGCGAGGTCGAGATCGCGGATCACACCGGGTTCGAACCACGGCAGCGCCTGGGGCTGGCCGGCGACGTCGGTGGCGAGCTGCTGGATAAAATCCACCGGTGCATACAGCACGCGATACCGCCAGCCTTCCTCGATTGCCCGTGCGCCGGTATGCAGCTCGCCCGGGTTGATGATGGGCACGCTGCCTGCCTCGGCAACATAGTCCGTGCCCAGATAGCGATAGCCCTCGGCGCCCGCGACAATCACCGGGATGGTGTACGCGTCGTGCCAGTGCGGCGAGAACTGGTGATCGTGATATTCGGCCGTGAGCAGATCCGCGCCCGGCAACAGCGGCGTGCGCCAGTAGTGGGCGGAATCGCGAAAACGGGTCACGGTCATGATGAAAATCCAGCTTGGCTCGTCAGTTTAGCGCGAGCCGGGCATGGGGTGCTCCGGGTATTTTGGGTGCTAGCGCAAGGCTGGCCTTTACTTGAGCGGGATGGTGGTGCCGGCCGGCATCGATACGGCGCTCACGCTGTTCTTGGCGCTACCGCTGGCGACACGATCGCTGTAGGTCAGATAGACCAGCGCATTGCGCTTCGGATCGACGATACGTACCACATGCAGGGTCTTGAAGATCAACGACATGCTGACAGAGAACACGTCGGATTGCTGCTTGAGCGGCCCGGTGAACTTGATGGTCCCAACCTGGCGGCAGGCAATCGACGCTTCGGTCGGATCTTCCGCGATGCCAAGCGTGCCTTTGATGCCACCGGTGCGGGCGCGCGACACATAGCAGGTGACACCCTGAACAAGCGGGTCGTCGTAGGCTTCGACCACCACGCGGTCCGAGCCGGTCACGTGGAAATTGGTGTTGACGCTGCCCACTTCCTCGCTGTGTGCGAGCGGACTGACGAGGGACGCGGCGGCAAGGGCGAACGTGACACGCAACAAGGAGGAGTTCATCGGCATACCGGAATGATCGCGAAGGGAAAGCGCCATCGTATAACGGCAAGCATGACGCGGGTGAGTGCGGCGCGCACTGTTCAGGAGAGCGGACTGACGGTGAGACGCCCGCGTGATACGGGTAGCGCAAAAAACAAAAGGCCCGCACGGATGCGGGCCTTCGAATTTTTTGGCTCCTCGACCTGGGCTCGAACCAGGGACCTACGGATTAACAGTCCGGCGCTCTACCGACTGAGCTATCGAGGAACAGCAGTACAACCTTTACATAAAAAAGCCCGTTTTGGTTAACGGGCCTTTGCAATTCTTGGCTCCCCGACCTGGGCTCGAACCAGGGACCTACGGATTAACAGTCCGGCGCTCTACCGACTGAGCTATCGGGGAACAACAACAGCAGAGAGACGAAATTGTAGGAGGTGCTCGGGAACCTGTCAATACCCTAGGCGTATCCCAATTTCATCCGAACCGCTTGGGCGCTTGGGCCGCAGCGAGTCCGTGTGTTGAACCGGAGTGCCGCTGCGGGGCGCCCCGGCCTGGCTGTTGCCACCGACCGTACAGGTTCAGCGAGCCAGCAGGGCCAGCTTTTCCTTTACGTCCTTGAACTCGTCGGCCTCGGGCAGCGGAGCCTTGGTCTTGGTGATGCTCGGCCAGTTCTTGGCGAGATCCGCGTTCAGCGCGATGAAGTCCTGCTGGTCGCCTGGCACGTCTTCTTCGGCGTAGATGGCGTTCACCGGACATTCGGCGACGCACACAGCACAGTCGATGCACTCATCGGGGTCGATCGCGAGGAAGTTGGGACCTTCGCGAAAGCAGTCCACCGGGCACACATCGACGCAGTCGGTATAGCGGCACTTGATGCAGCTTTCGGTCACAACGTGAGTCATTCAGGCAGCTCCTGCATGCGGTATCGGGGAGGCGAGACGCCAAAAGCGCTATTGTAACGTAACGTCAAGTAGCGTATGCAGGAGTGGTCCGCCCGGTTTAGACGTTTTTGTGATTAGTTTATGGTCCCGGGGCAACCCGCCTGCGCCATGCCGGTGTGCGCATTCGGGTAACATGCATACGGTCGGCGCGCAGGGGCGTGCCGCAGGCGCATGGGCTCCCCGTTCGGGCCTTCCGTTATTGCTGCAGTCCGGTTCGCACCATCATGATTATTACTTCGCTGCTCGATACTGATCTGTACAAGTTCACGATGATGCAGGTCGTTCTGCATCATTTCCCTGCCGCGAGCGTGGAATACCGCTTCCGCTGCCGGACCCAGAATGTCGATCTCGTGCCGTATATCGATGAGATTCGCGACGAAGTGCGCAAGCTGTGCGATCTGCGCTTCACCGACGACGAGCTCGATTATCTGCGGCGCATGCGCTTCATCAAGGGCGACTTCATTGAGTTTCTCGCGCTGTTCCATCTGAACGAAAAGTACATTTCGGTCACCGCGTCGCCGAAGGGAAATGGCGAAATCGAGATCGACATCAAGGGTCCGTGGCTGCATACGATCCTGTTCGAGATCCCGGTGCTGGCGATCGTCAACGAGGTCTACTTCCGCAACACACAGCGCGAGCCGGCCTATGGCGAAGGCCGCGAGCGTCTGTCCGAAAAGATCAAGCTGCTCGGTGCGCGCCCCGAGTTCGCGGCCTGCAAGATCGCCGACTACGGCACACGCCGCCGCTTCTCGAAGCGCTGGCACGAAGAGGTGATCCTGACGCTCAAAGACGACCTCGGCGAACAGTTCACCGGCACGAGCAACGTCTTTTACGCCATGAAGCATGGCCTTACGCCGCTCGGCACGATGGCGCACGAGTATCTGCAGGCCTGTCAGGCGCTCGGGCCGCGCTTGCGCGACTCGCAGATTTACGGCTTCGAGATGTGGGCGAAGGAGTATCGCGGCGACCTCGGCATTGCGCTTTCCGACGTGTACGGCATGGCGGCGTTCCTGCGCGATTTCGACATGTACTTCTGCAAGCTGTTCGACGGCGCCCGCCACGATTCGGGCGACCCGTTCGACTGGGGCGAGCGCCTTCTCAAGCACTACGAGGCGAACCGCTGCGACCCGCGCACCAAGATCCTGGTGTTCTCCGACGCGCTCGACATCCCGAAGGTCCTGCAACTTTACGAACGCTTCCGTGGCCGCTGCAAACTTGCCTTCGGCGTCGGCACCAACCTGACCAACGACCTCGGCTATAACCCGCTGCAGATCGTCATCAAGATGGTTCGCTGCAATGGGCAGCCGGTCGCCAAGCTGTCCGACTCGCCGGGCAAGAACATGTGCGACGACAAGGCCTATCTTGCCTATCTGCGCCAGGTGTTCGGCATCGCGCAACCGGACGAGGAAGAGGTCTCGAAGTAAGCAGTGCGGCGGGCGCCGTCGAGGCGCCCGTTTTAGCCATCTGGCCGAGTGTTTGCGCGCGAGGTGGCCGGTATAATCCTTGCGATGCCGCATGGCTATCGTAACGAGACATTCGCGAGGATTTGGCCCATGGATACATCGATCGCCCGCCGCAACATCCTGGCGCGCATCCGCGCAGCCCAGGGCCGCGAAGCCGAGCCGGCCGCCTCCGAGCGCGAAGCCGCAGCCGGCTATCTCGAACGCCATCCGCAAGGCCCACGGCCCGCCATGCCCGAGGATCTCGCCGCACGCTTTGCCGCTGAAGCGCAGGAGATGGCCACTACCGTCGAGACTGTGGAAGCGTTGAGCGATGTGCCCGCCGCCGCGCAGCGCTATCTCGCGCAGCACAGCCTGCCGCTGCGCGCGATCGCATGGCAAACGCTGCAGGATCTCAACTGGACCGAAGCGGGTCTTACCGTGGAATTTCGCAAACCGGCAGATGGCGACGTGGTCGGCATGACCGGTTGTTTCTGCGCGACGGCGGAGACCGGCACACTCGTGCTGTTGTCGGGACCGGAAACCTATGCGTCTGCCGGCCTGCTGCCCGAAACGCATATTGCAATCGTGCCGGCATCGCGCATCGTCGCCGGTCATGAAGACGCATTCAACCTGATTCGCGCAGAGCGGGGCGAACTGCCGCGCGCGGTCAATTTCGTCTCGGGACCGTCGCGTACCGGTGATATCGAGCAGACCATCGTGCTCGGCGCGCACGGGCCGTACCGGGTCCACGCGATCATTGTGCGCGGCGCATGAACCGGCCCCGGCTGGCTTATCTACCTTCCGTATCTCCCGCGCGCTGTTCGTAGCGCGCTTCGCTTAGAGCCGCTTAGGGCCGTATTGGCCCGTACAACCAAAGGATTCGAATATGAAGCGACATGCCGTGTGGACGAGCATGGGGCTCGTCACCGCAATGGCGCTATGGCCCGGACTGGCAGCGGCTGCGACGCTCGACGGCGCGACGCTGTCGGCGTGGTGGGGTTTGCCGTTTGCCGGCGTGCTGCTGTCGATCGCGGTGTTTCCGCTCGTCGCGCCCAGCTTCTGGCATCACCATTTCGGCAAGATCGCGGCGGCCTGGGCGATCGTGTTCCTCGTCCCGTTTGCTGTGACATTCGGCGCCGGTATCGCGTTCGGCTCCTTCGTTCATGCCATGCTCGAAGAGTATGTGCCGTTCATCGTGCTATTGACCGCGCTCTACACCGTAGCGGGCGGTATCTGCGTGCGCGGCAATCTGCACGGCACGCCGCGCACCAATACGGCCATCATTGCGCTGGGCACCGCGCTCGCGAGCATCATGGGCACGACCGGCGCGGCCATGCTGCTGATCCGCCCGCTGCTGCGCGCCAATGACAATCGCAAGCATGTCGTGCATGTGGTGGTGTTCTTCATCTTTCTGGTTGCCAATGCCGGCGGTTCGCTGTCGCCGCTCGGCGACCCGCCGCTCTTTCTCGGCTTTCTCAATGGCGTAGGCTTTTTCTGGACCACCACGCATCTGGCGTTGCCGATGCTGTTCGTATGCGGTGTGCTGCTTGTCATGTTCTACGTGCTCGATTCGTACTATTTCCATCGCCGCGAAGAAGAGCGCTCGCCGTTTCTCGATCCCACGCCGGACACGCCAATGCTCGGCATCGACGGCAAGGTCAATTTCGTATTGCTTGGCGCGGTGATCGCGCTCGTGCTGATGAGCGGCTTGTGGAAGCCGGGTATCGAGTTCGACGTCTTTGGCACGCACGTGGCGTTGCAAAACGCGTTGCGCGACGTGGCGCTGATCGGCGTCACGCTGCTTTCGCTGGCAGTGACGCCGCGTGCGGCGCGCGCGGGCAACGCCTTTAACTGGGCGCCGATTGAAGAGGTGGCGAAACTGTTCGCCGGCATCTTCGTGACCATCGCGCCGGTCATCACGATTCTGCGCGCGGGCGACGCGGGCGCGTTCGCCGGCATCGTGCATCTGGTCAACGATGCATCGGGCAAGCCGCACGATGCCATGTACTTCTGGGCAACGGGCTTGCTGTCGTCGTTCCTCGACAATGCGCCTACCTATCTGGTGTTCTTCAACCTGGCCGGCGGCGATGCGCAGACCCTGATGACCACGGGCGCCACCACACTGGCCGCGATTTCGGCCGGTGCGGTGTTCATGGGCGCGAATAGTTATATTGGCAACGCGCCGAACTTCATGGTGAAGGCCATCGCGGAGTCGCGCGGCGTGCGCATGCCGAGCTTTTTTGCGTATCTTGCGTGGTCGGTCGTTATTCTCGTGCCGGTGTTTCTGCTGACCACCTGGCTGTTCTTTTAGTCTTCAGCGCTTGACGACGGCGGAGCCGCCGACGGTCCCGCTGCGCTATTCGGAGAATTGCAATGCAGAAGATCCTTGTTGCCCGTCCGATCTTTCCGGATGTGATCGAACGCCTCAAACAGCATTTCGAGGTCGACTGGAACAACGGCGAGGTGCTGCCCGCCGACGAACTGACTCGGCGTCTTGCCGACAAGGACGGCGCGCTGACCGCCGGCGACCCGATCGGCGCGGCCGTGCTGGCAGCGGCGCCGCGCTTGCGGGTGGTGTCGAACATGGCGGTCGGCTACAACAACTTCGACATGGCCGCGTTCAACGCGGCGAACG
This sequence comes from Burkholderia sp. 4M9327F10, assembly GCF_005503145.1. Lineage (GTDB taxonomy): Bacteria > Pseudomonadota > Gammaproteobacteria > Burkholderiales > Burkholderiaceae > Paraburkholderia. The sequence continues at coordinate 103,777 of NZ_SCNV01000004.1, forward strand.
TGCTCGGCACCAATACGCCGGACGTGCTCAACGAATCCACCGCCGATTTCGGCTGGGCGCTGATGATGGCGGCCGCCCGGCGCATTGCCGAGTCTGAACACTGGCTGCGCGCCGGGCAGTGGCAGAAGTGGGCCTATGACGGTTTTCTCGGCACTGACGTGTACGGCTCGACGCTTGGCGTGATCGGCATGGGCCGCATCGGTCAGGCACTGGCGCGCCGCGCGCGCGGTTTCAACATGCAGGTGATCTATCACAACCGCTCGCGCGTTGCGCCTGAGATCGAAGCCGAGCTGAACGCGGAGTACGTGTCGAAAGCGGATCTGTTGCGGCGGGCCGATCACGTCGTGCTGGTGTTGCCTTATACGAAGGAGAATCACCATACGATCGGCGCAGCGGAACTCGCGCAGATGAAGCCGACGGCTACGCTGACCAATATCGCACGCGGCGGCATCGTCGACGACGCGGCGCTTGTCGAGGCGTTGCGTACAAAGCGCATTGCCGCGGCCGGTCTCGATGTCTACGAAGGCGAGCCGAAGCTGAACCCCGCGTTGCTCACCGTGCCGAACGTCGTGCTGACACCGCACATCGCAAGCGCAACCGAAGCGACGCGGCGCGCCATGGCGAATCTCGCCGCCGACAACCTGATCGCCGCGCTGGGCGAAGGGCCGCATGCCGGCCGTCCGGCCAACCCGATCAATCCCGAGGTCATCGGCAAGGCGCGTTCATGATGATGATGGGTTTGCTCGCGGCGGTCGCGGTGCTGGCCGTCGCGTTGCTGATTGCCTTACTCGTGTTGATGCGTGGCGGCCGCCACCGCGATCTGGAGGCGCATCTCGACGATCTGGGCGATCACATCGGTTCGACCGCCGAGGCGCAGGCGCGCGCGTTTGAGCGTCTCGAGCGCGAGCTGCGCAGCGAGATCAAGGAAACCGCCCGCGTTTCGCGCACGGAACTGAATGGTGGGTTTTCACAGTTTCAGCAGACGCTCGCCACGCAGTTCACCAGCATGACGACGCTGCAGAACGGCAAGATCGACGGCTTCGCGCAACAGCTCGGACAACTGATGGAGACGAACGACCGCCGCTTTGCCGAAGTGCGCGCGACGATCGAACAGCGTCTGAAGGACATCGAGGCGAACAACGCGACCAAGCTCGAAGAGATGCGCCGCACGGTCGACGAGAAACTGCACGCCACGCTTGAACAGCGTCTCGGCGAATCGTTCAAGCAGGTGTCGGACCGTCTGGAGCAGGTGCATCGCGGGTTGGGCGAAATGCAGACACTGGCCGCGGGTGTCGGCGATCTGAAGAAGGTGCTGACCAACGTCAAGACGCGCGGCACGTGGGGCGAGGTGCAGCTCGAGGCCCTGCTGGAGCAGTTGCTGACCGCGGATCAGTACGCAAAGAATGTCGCGACGGTGCCGAAAAGCGCCGACCGGGTCGAATTCGCCATCAAGCTGCCGGGCCGTCGCGAAGCGGACGGCGAAGCGGTGCCGGTATGGTTGCCGATCGACGCCAAGTTTCCACGCGAGGACTATGAGCGTCTGATCGATGCCCAGGAGCGCGCCGATCCGCTGGCGGTCGAAGAAGCGTCGCGGGCGCTGGAGGCGCGCATTCGCGCCGAGGCCCGTACGATTGCGGAGAAGTATGTCGCGCCGCCATACACCACGGACTTCGCGCTGCTGTTCCTGCCCACGGAAGGCCTCTATGCGGAAGTCCTGCGCCGGCCGGGCCTCACCGACCTGCTGCAGCGCGACTACCGCGTGACGATTGCCGGGCCGACCACGCTTACCGCGCTGCTCAACAGCTTGCAGATGGGCTTTCGCACGCTCGCGATCGAGAAGCGTTCGAGCGAAGTGTGGCAGGTGCTCGGCGCGGTGAAGACGGAATTCGGCAAGTTCGGCGATGTGCTGGCGAAGACGAAGTCGCAGCTCGAGACGGTGACGCGTTCGATCGAAGCGGCGGAAACGCGCACTCGGGTGATGAACCGCAAGCTGCGCGACGTCGAAGCGTTGCCGGGGGATGAGGCGAGCGGCCTGCTGGGAGATGCGCTGCTTGGCGGGGATGCGGACGAGTAGGACGGTCCTTGCGGTCCGCTCTCACTCGGCCTTCAGCGTTGCCGTTCCCGCCAGTTCCTCCAGCGCGTCACCCGTGATGCGCACGACGCGCCAGTCGGGCAACACCGTCGCCCCCAGCTTTTCATAGAAGCTGATTGCCGGCTGGTTCCAGTCGAGCACGGTCCACTCGAAGCGGCCGCATTGCCTCTCAACGGCGAGCGCCGCCAGTTGCCGCAGCATGCGCGTGCCGAGACCGGTGCCGCGCTGCGACGGCTGCACATACAGGTCTTCCAGATACAGACCGCGCCGGCCAAGGAAGGTCGAAAAGTTATGGAAGTACAGCGCATAAGCGACGATGCGGCCACCTTCTTCCTGGGCGACCATCGCTTCCGAGGCGGGCCGCGCGCCGAACAATGCATCATGCACACCGGCTTCGGTGGCGACGAACATATGCGTCAGCTTTTCGAACTCAGCCAGCTCGAGCATCAACGAGAAAATCGCGCCGACATCGGCGGGCGTGGCGGCACGGATTGTGGTGCCCATTACGCTTCCTCGGGCACGTCGCTCAACTGGATCTCAATGCCGCCGAAGCGCGACGCCACCCAGTTATACGCATGACAGGCAATCCACAGCAGCACGAAACCGAGAATCGCATTCAGCAACAGCGCGCTGAACACGGTGCTCAGCTCGAGCGAGTGATAGCGGATAAACGCGACCAGTACGCCGAGCAACACGATCGGCACGCTAAAGGTCAGATACACCAGAATCAGCGCCTTGGCGGTCTGTCCCGGCGCGATGAAAGAGATCTGTTTTTTCATGTAGATCAAACCCGTTGGTCGTAGTGAGAGTAGAGGGTAAGGGTACAGGCCGGGCAGCCGGTGCGCGTGTCAGATCAGGCCGTCGAACAGCATGATAGCGACGCTTTCGCCAGCGGCTACGTCAGCGCGCTCGTGCTCGAGCACGATAAAGCAGTTGGCTTCGCTCATCGAGCTAAGTACGCCCGAGCTTTGCGAACCGGTTGGCGCGACATGCCATTGGCCGCGTGCATCGCGCTCGGCTATGCCGCGTTGATACTCGGTGCGGCCCGCGCGCTTGCGGATCAGCTCGCGGCTTTGGGCTGGCAGGATCGGCGCCGCTTGCGGCGTGGCGCCCGACATGACCAGCAGGGCTTCGCGCACGATCTGATAGAACGTCACCATCACGGCGACGGGATTGCCCGGCAGTCCGAAGAATAGCGCAGGCAGGCCGAGACCGGGGCGCTCGCCCGACCACACGCGGCCGAAGGCGAGCGGGCGTCCCGGGCGCATCGCCAGACTCCAGAATGCGACGTCGCCAAAGGTCTGCAACAACTGCTGGGTGAAATCCGCCTCGCCGACCGATACGCCACCTGAGGTCAGAACCACGTCGGCACTGGCTGCCGCGTTGCGCAGCGCGGCTTCGAGCGCGGCGGGCTGATCGCGCACCACGCCGAGGTCGAGCGTGTCGATGTTCATGCGCCGCAGCATGGCAAACAGCGTGTGGCGGTTGCTGTCGTACACGCAGCCCGGATCGAGTGGCTCGCCAAGCGAGCGCAGTTCGTCGCCGGTCGAAAAGAACGCGACCCGCAGGCGCCGCCGTACCGGCACTTCGCCGATCCCGAGCGAAGCGATCAGGCCGAGGTCCGAGGCACGCAGGACACGGCCGGCGCGCAGTGCCGCGCTACCCAGCGCCAGGTCCTCGCCGGCGAGGCGCCGGTTGGCCCCGCCGCGCACGGCGGAAGCGGCAAAGCGGATCGTCTCGCCGCTGCGCGTGACCAGCTCTTGCGGCACAACGGTGTCGCAACCGGCCGGCATGGAGGCGCCGGTCATGACCCGCACGCATTCGGATACTGCGACGGTACCGCCAAACGGGTGCCCGGCCAGCGCCTTGCCGGCGACGGTCAGTTCAATAGCATCGGCAGAAGCGTCGGCCTGGCTGGCGAGCGCGGTGCTCTGAAATGCATAACCGTCCATAGCCGAATTGTCGTGCGCGGGCACATTGTTCGGCGACACGATGTCGGCGGCCAGCACGCGGTCGAGCGCATCGTGCAGCGGCACGCGTTCGACGGCGCTGACCGGCGTGGCCCACTGCCGCACGATCGCCTGAGCGGCCGTGACCGGCAACGCATGAGGATCGTACTGCGCGACGCAACTGGAAAATTCGTTAAGCGTGGTCATGAATGGAGAAGCGTCGCGGCCGGATGCGGTTGGCCGGATACGGATCCGGTGGTTGCCGTGCGGCTGGAGCAGGACAACGGCTACGATCTCTGGAACGTCTCAATGACGTTCGAGCTCGGCAAGTTCTTCCAAAGAATTGATATTGTAAAACGCGCGCTCATCGGGAAAGGCGACTTCGACCGTCCTGTGGCGCGCGTACCACGCGCGGACCTTGCGTTCACCCGCCTCCAGAAAGGCTGAGAGGTCGTCGGCGAGGCTCGTGCGCAGCAACGCGAAGACCGGGTGAATGGATGTCTTTCCGCTCGCATCGGTGGTGGTGACGGTGGCGATATCGGCCTGCTGCGCGTCGAGGGCCTGCGCGAGACGGGCTGCCAGATCGGCGGGCAGCCCGGGCGAGTCGCACGGTGCGCTGAGCACGAACGCCGTGCGGGCGGCGCGCAAGCCGGCCAGTAAACCCGCGAGCGGCCCGGGGAAGTCCGCCAGGGTATCGGCCACCACGGTCGCCCCGAAGGGCGCGCCGAGCGCCGCATAGACCTCGGGATGGCGATTGGCGCTGATGAGCATCGCCCCAGTCTGCGGCGCGAGCCGCCTGACGACGTGCAACGCCAGCGGTTCGCCGTGCAGGGTTTGCAGGCCTTTGTCGACCCCGCCCATGCGCGTGCCGCGGCCACCGGCGAGGACGAGGCCGGTGAGGTTGGCGGGCGTGGGATTGAGAGCGGCTGGCAAGACGGCCTCAGCCGCCGATGTACGACATTTCGACGCGCCGCTCTTGCGGCGCGGGGGACGCGGCTTCGCCGCTGCCGCGCAACTGCGAGTAACGGTCGGTGCGGGCCTGCCAGATCTGGGCCACCGCGGAGGCGATCTCGGCGTCACTCGAGCCGTTGCGCAAGAGCGCACGCAAGTCGTGTCCCGCCGAGGCGAACAGGCACAGGTACAGCTTGCCTTCCGTGGAAAGCCGGGCTCGCGTGCAGGCGCCGCAGAACGCACGCGTCACGCTGGAGATCACGCCAATTTCGCCGCTGCCGTCCGTATAGCCCCAGCGCTGCGCGGTTTCGGCCGCGCTGTGCGCTTCGAGCGGCGCTAGCGGGAAATGCTCGGCGATCCTTTCCACGACCTCGGCGGAAGGCAGCACTTCGGCCATGTTCCAGCCGTTCGAGGTGCCCACGTCCATGTACTCGATGAAGCGCAGCACGCTGCCGGAGCCTTTGAAATGGCGCGCCATCGGCACGATTTCCGAGTCGTTGGTGCCGTGCTTGACAACCATGTTGACCTTCACGGGCGCAAGGCCGACCGCCTGCGCGGTAGCGATGCCCTCGAGCACGTCGCCTACCGCGAAGTCGGCGTCGTTCATGCGGCGAAACAGCTCGTCGTCGAGCGCATCGAGACTCACGGTGACGCGGGTCAGCCCGGCGTCCTTCAGGCCACGCGCCTTGCGCGCCAGCAGCGAACCGTTGGTGGTGAGGGTGAGATCGAGCGGCCGGCCCTCTGGTGTGGTGAGCCGGGCGAGCCGCTCGATCAGGAATTCCAGGTTCTTGCGCAACAACGGCTCACCGCCGGTCAGGCGGATCTTTTCCACACCATGCGCGACGAATAAGCCGGCGAGCCGCTCGATTTCCTCGAAGCTCAGGAGCGCACTGTGCGGCAGGAACAAGTAATCCTTGTCGAACACCGCGCGCGGCATGCAGTAGACGCAGCGGAAGTTGCAGCGATCCGTCACCGAGATGCGCAGATCCCGCAGCGGGCGCGACAACGTATCGCGCAGCACGCCGCTCGGCGTCTGCACGGGGCCGGAGATGACCGGCACCGCGCTGAGATCGGCAACAGGGATGATGCGTCGGGACATGGATTGCTTCAAATGAGTGCAGTCTTCCATTTTAGCGGAAGGGCCGCCCCCCTACATTGGGGCGAATACCCGCAGGGCGGGCAGCAAAAAGCCCGCCGGTGAGGGCGGGCTTTGGGCTCGACGCGGACGCCTTGCGGCGCCCGGTTTGGCGGCTTACTGCGGGTGCTTTGCCGTTTCGACCTGCTGCATCGGCGTGCTATCCACCGGCGGCAGCGGCTTGCGCTCGCGCGGCACGCGGGCCGGTTTCACGGCCTGTGCAGCGGCTTCCTGGGCGGCACGCAGCTTGGCGGCGTCGGTGTTGACCCACACGAGGCCGGCGCTTTCCAGCACCGGCTGCAGGGCTTCCGGCGACAGGCCGTTGCGGGCGGCTGCTTGCGGAGCGGCCGCGAGCGGAGCCGCCTCGGCTGCTTGAACCGGTGCTGGCACGGGGGCGTATGCCGGTGCCTGTACCGCTTCCGCTTCAACTGCCGGTTGCGGTGCGGCCGGGGCGCTGGCCTCAGCTACCGCTTGCGGAGCGGCTTCGGCCACCGGCTGTGCTTCCACCGGGGCTGCAACCTCGACCGCGGGAGCGGCCGGGGCGGCTTGCGTGACAGGCGCCGGAGCGGCAACCGGTTCTGCTGCCACGGTCGTCGAGACTGCCGGCTCGACCGCTGCCGGGGCGTGCACGGGCGCTTCAACCGGCGCAGCTTCGACCGCCGGCGCCACAGGGGCTGCGCTCGTCGTTTCGACGGGCGCGGCTGCGGCCTCGGTGACGACCGGTGCTGCTGGTGCTACTGGTGCGACGGGAGCAACCGGTGCTGCCGGTGCCGCGGGTGCGAACGCAACGTGTGCCGGCTCAGCGTGTGCAACAACCGGTGCTTCGGACACAGCAGGTTCTGCGGCCGCCGGTACAAACGCTTCGCTCCTGGCAGCCTGTTCAGCGGCCAGAGCCGGCGTTTCGGCTGCAGCGTGCAGTTCGGTGACGACGGTGGTTTCCGTTGCCACGGCTGCGACGACTGCTTCAACCGGTGCGGCTGCCGGCGCTTCGTGACGCGGCGCCTCGGCCACAGTCTCGACTGCTGCGCCGGTAGCCTCGCCTTCCGCTTCGACACCTTCGGCAGACTCGACACCTTCAACGCCGAGATTGCCGTTCACGCCTTCTTCCTCGCGCTCGCGACGACCGCCACGGCGGCCGCGACGGCGACGACGGCGCTCTTCGCCATCACGGGCGACGGCTTCCTGATCGGCGGGGGCGCCGCCTTCAAGGGTACCGGCCTGGTTCTGGGTCAGAAGATCCGCCTGGTTTTCGTCCTGGCTCAGTGCTTCGGCGGCTTCCGGCTGCTGCTTGCGACGTTCGCCGCGTTCCGGACGCTCGCCTCGCTCGCGACGTTCACCGCGTTCCTGGCGCTCGCCACGCTCGGCGCGCGGCGCGTTTTCCACGGCTTCGCCACGGTCCGCGCGGTCCTGACCGCGCTCGCCGCGATTGTCACGGCTTTCGCGCTCGCCACGGTTGTCGCGGTTTTCACGACCCTCGCGCGGCTCGCGGCCGCCACGCGGTTCGCGTGCCTCACGGCCCTCGCGAACCTCACGCCCTTCACGTTCCTCGCGACGCTGCGACGGCTGGCCCTGACGGCCGCCGAGCGCTGCGCCTTCGCCGCGTGCCGCGCCATCACGGCCGCTCGCGCCGCCACGGCGGTTGCGGTTACGGTCGCCGCCGCGTTCACCGTTGCGCTCGCCGCGCTCCGGACGATCGCCGCGCGCCTGCCGCGCCGGTTGCTCAACCGGGGCCGGTGCTGCCGGTGCCGGTGCGGCGGGCGCCGCGCCGAACAGTTTCTTCAGCCAGCCGATAAAGCCACCGCTAGCCGGCGTAACTGCGACAGGCGCAGGCGTGACGGGTGCCGCGGGGCGAACCGGTGCGCTCGGCGCCGGCTTTTCAGGCGTAATGCCCTTGACCGCTGCTTCCTGCTTCGGCTTCACTTCCTCGGTGCGCTTGCTGTAGCCGGTTTCCGATTCCAGTTCGCGGGCCGCTTCTTCGGCCATCTTCCACGAAGCGCGCGGATCGTCGAGGCGCGCGTCGTCGTGACGCAGGCGCTCGAGCTTGTAGTGCGGCGTATCGAGGTGCTTGTTCGGGATCAGAACGACATTGACCTTGAAACGCGACTCGATCTTGTTGATTTCGGCGCGCTTCTCGTTCAGCAGGAAGGCGGTCACTTCGACCGGCACCTGGCAATGGATTGCCGCGGTGTTTTCCTTCATCGCTTCTTCCTGAATGATCCGCAGCACCTGCAGGGCGGACGATTCGGTATCGCGGATATGGCCCGTGCCGTTACAGCGCGGGCAGGTGACATGGCTGCCTTCCGAGAGGGCCGGGCGCAGACGCTGGCGCGACAGCTCCATCAGGCCGAAGCGCGAGATCTTGCCCATCTGGACACGTGCACGGTCGTGCTTCAGCGCGTCTTTCAGGCGCTGTTCGACTTCGCGCTGGCTCTTGGCCGATTCCATGTCGATGAAGTCGATCACGATCAGGCCGCCCAGGTCGCGCAGACGCAACTGGCGGGCCACTTCGTCGGCGGCTTCGAGGTTGGTGCGGGCGGCGGTTTCCTCGATGTCGGCGCCCTTGGTGGCGCGCGCCGAGTTCACGTCGATCGCCACCAGCGCTTCGGTGTGGTCGATCACGATCGCGCCGCCCGAGGGCAGCGGCACCGTGCGCGAGTACGCCGTTTCGATCTGGTGTTCGATCTGGAAGCGCGAGAAGAGCGGCACGTCGTCGTGATACCGCTTCACCTTGCTGACATTGTCCGGCATCACGATGTCCATGAAGGCGCGGGCCTGGTCATGGATTTCGGTGGTGTCGATGAGGATTTCGCCGATATCCGGCTGGAAATAGTCGCGAATCGCGCGGATCACGAGGCTCGATTCGAGGTAAATCAGCATCGGCTGGCCGGCCGAGCCGCTTTGCGACGCGGCCTCAATGGCGCGCCACAGTTGCATCAGGTAGTTCAGGTCCCACTGCAGCTCTTCGGCGGAACGGCCAATGCCGGCCGTGCGCGCGATGATGCTCATGCCTTCCGGCAGTTGCAGCTGCGCCATGGTTTCGCGCAGTTCCTGACGGTCGTCGCCTTCGATCCGGCGCGACACGCCGCCGCCGCGCGGGTTGTTCGGCATCAGGACCAGATAGCGGCCTGCCAGCGAGATGAAGGTGGTGAGGGCGGCGCCCTTGTTGCCGCGTTCTTCCTTTTCGACCTGGACGATCAGTTCCTGACCTTCCTTCAGGGCGTCCTGGATACGGGCGGAGCGCATGTCGACGCCGTCACGGAAATACTGGCGGGCGACTTCCTTGAACGGCAGAAAACCGTGGCGGTCTTCGCCGTAGTTGACGAAACAGGCTTCGAGCGAGGGCTCGATGCGGGTGATGATGCCCTTGTAAATATTGCCTTTGCGCTGTTCGCGCCCGGCGGTTTCGATGTCGATATCGATGAGTTTTTGCCCATCGACGATAGCTACGCGCAGCTCTTCCTGCTGCGTCGCGTTGAACAACATTCGTTTCATTGAACGGCTCCAGAGCGGCAAAGCCTGCCCACGCCTTACGTTTGTCGGACGCAAAGGACGTTTCAGGGCAGCGGCATGCCGCGCTTTATTGTGTTTTCACAAGCACGCTGGAGCGGGAAAAATGGCGGGGAGAATTGCCTGAGAGGGCCCGGCCCATAAAAAAGGACACGGTGCCGCAGGGCACATGCGAACACGGCTTCAAATAATGACCCGACACGCCGCGGGTACTGCCGGCTGACCAATACACACCTTCATCCACTCGCGCCGGTGCGCCAACTGGGCGCGTGACCGGAGGGTCGAAGGCTGCGGTCGAGCCGCAGCGGGAAGTTCGCGCAATAGGCGCGTCTTTTCTCGCCGGGGGTGTCTCGCCTCATTTTGACGTCGCCATGTCTTGTACTTTCTACAAGACGCCTCGGGCGCACGCCGTATTTTCGCAACTGGAAGCCTCGTCCTGCAGGGCGTCAAACCGCCCGATACCAAGGCTCGCAGTTAAATTCTTTTTTACCAAAATTCCGATTCCGCGGAGCCGACCATGACCGAACGCGCCTGTGGGCGCCGTCCCTGCCGGGTGCTGACTCCGTGCGTACAACTTGTTGCATCTCGTTATGCGGGTGAGCAACCAGACCCGGGCGCAAGTAAAATGACTGTTTATCGCTTGCGCCTGCGCAGACTGCCGGAATACCGGACAATGCGCCGGCTGCCGCAGACTGCTGGGCAAATTATATTCAGAATGAAAGAGTTAGGCAAAATATCCCAGAAATCGGTCGCAAGTGACCAGGTCTCGATGATCGAGATCGACGACGGCGCGGCCGGGCAGCGCATCGACAACTTCCTGTTACGCGTCTGTAAAGGCGTGCCCAAAAGCCATATTTACCGCATCCTGCGCAGCGGGGAAGTGCGTGTAAATAAGGGCCGGGTTGATGCGCAGTACCGTCTCGAGCACGGCGATCTGGTGCGCGTGCCGCCTATCCGAATCGCCCAGGGAACCGAAGCGAGCACTCACAACCCGGTGCCGGCCGCCCATTTCGAAATTCTTTTTGAAGATGAGCACCTGCTGGTCATCGACAAACCGGCGGGTGTCGCCGTGCACGGCGGCAGCGGGGTCGCGTTCGGGGTAATCGAGCAGATGCGCGAGGCGCGTCCGCAGGCAAAATTCCTCGAACTGGTGCACCGGCTGGATCGCGAGACCTCCGGCGTGCTGATGCTGGCCAAGAAGCGCGCCGCGCTGGTCGACCTGCACGAGCAGATCCGCGAGAACAAGATGGACAAGCGCTACTACGCCTGTGTGCACGGCGAGTGGGCGAGCGACTGGGGCCGCCGCCGCGCGGTCAAGGAGCCGCTGCACAAGTATCTGACCGCGGACGGCGAGCGCCGTGTGCGGGTTCAGGCAGACGGCCTTGCGTCGCACACGGTTTTCAATCTGGTGAACCGCTGGCCGGACTACGCGCTGCTGGAAGCGGAACTGAAGACGGGCCGCACGCATCAGATCCGGGTTCACCTCGAGCATCTGGGTTTGCCGATTGTCGGCGACGCCAAATACGGCGATTTCGCACTGAACAAGGAGCTGGCGCGCAGCAACGCGCGCCCGGGGTTGAAGCGGATGTTTCTGCATGCGTACCGGCTCAAGCTGACGCACCCGGCCACAGGCGCCGTGCTGCAGTTCGAGGCGCCGCTGCCGGCCGAATGCCGCCGCTTCATCGACCAGCTCAATGAGATTAACCAAGGGTCAAACCCGGAGACGGATACGCATGGCTAGAGAGCAATTTGATCTGATCGTCTTCGATTGGGACGGTACCTTGATGGATTCGACCGCGCACATCACGCGCAGCATCCAGTCGGCGTGCCGCGACCTCGGCCTGCCGGTACCGGCGGACGAGGCGGCCAGCTATGTGATCGGTCTCGGCCTGCGCGACGCGTTGCAGATTGCCGCTCCTACGCTCGATCCATCGGACTATCCGCGTCTTGCCGAGCGTTACCGCTTCCATTATCTGGTCAAGGATCAGACCACTGAGCTCTTTGGCGGGGTGCGCGAGATGCTGCAGGAACTGCGCGATCAGGGCTATCTGCTGGGCGTCGCAACCGGCAAGAGCCGCGTGGGCCTGAACCGCGCGCTCGACCAGTCGCGCCTCACCAGCCTGTTCGACGGCACCCGCTGTGCCGACGAAACCTTCTCGAAGCCCCATCCGGCCATGCTGCATGAGCTGACCCGCGAGCTGGGGCAGGATCTGGCGCGCACGGTGATGGTCGGCGATACGACCCATGACCTGCAAATGGCGATCAACGCCGGCGTGGCGGGGATCGGCGTCACTTACGGCGCGCACCCGGCCGCCTCCCTGACGGCGCTCGAGCCGAAGTTCGTGGCTTCGAGCGTCAGTGCGCTGTCCGCCTGGCTGCGCGAGAACGCATGAGCGAGGCCGCCATGGAGCCGGTCCGGATTTGCGCCTCGGAAGAGCTGATCGACGGCGGGGCAGGGCTGCGCCGCGCGGCGAAATATGCCGGCGGCGATGCAGTTGTCTTTTTTGTCCGCTATGGTGGCCACGCTTACGGTTATCTGAACCGCTGCGCGCACGTGCCGATGGAGCTTGACTGGGTTGAGGGCCAGTTCTTCGAGTCTTCGGGTTTATACTTGATGTGCGCCACGCACGGCGCAATTTACGCGCCGGATACAGGCAAGTGTGTCGGCGGTCCGTGCCGTGGCGGCAGGTTGCGTCCCGTTCAGGTCGACGAACGAGATACGCCGGATGGCCGCGCGGTATTCTGGCTGCCGGACGACGACCTGGGTCCGGTCACCCCCTGACTTTTCGATCTGCGACGCATGGCCGACAATCTCACTCCCGATCCGAACCAACCGTCCTCAGCGGGCCGCAAGCCGACCCCCACCGATGAACCGGGCTGGGAGCGCGCCGCGCTCGAACGCATTGCGCTGGCTGCGATCAGCGAGCAGCGTGCGGCGCGCCGCTGGAAAATCTTCTTCCGCTTTGTGTTCATCGCCCTGCTGTTGCTGGTCGTCTGGGGCGTATTCGATTTTTCCGGCGAGAAAGTCGCCACGACCGGGCGTCACACGGCGCTGATCGCGCTCGACGGCGAAATCGCCGCGGACACCAATGCGAACGCCGACGATGTCGACTCCGCGCTGGAAAGCGCCTTCGACGACGCCGGTACCGCGGGCGTGATCCTCAGTTGCAACAGCCCGGGCGGCAGTCCGGTGCAGGCGGGCATCATCAATCGCGATATTCGCCGTTTGCGCGCTAAATATCCGTCAATTCCGCTCTACGTGGTGGTGGGCGATATGTGCGCGTCGGGCGGCTATTACGCGGCGGCAGCGGCGGACAAGATCTATGTGGACAAGGCGAGCATCGTCGGTTCGATCGGCGTGCTGATGGACGGCTTCGGCTTTACTGGCCTGATGGACAAGCTCGGCGTCGAGCGGCGTCTGCATACTTCGGGTGAAAACAAGGGCTTTTTCGACCCGTTCTCGCCGGAAACGCCGAAGATGGACGCACATGCCCAGGAAATGCTCGACCAGATCCACCAGCAGTTTATCGACGCGGTGCGCGAAGGCCGCGGCAAGCGCCTGCACGAGACGCCGGATATCTTCTCGGGCCTGTTCTGGACCGGTCAGCAGAGTGTCGACCTGGGGCTGGCCGACGGCTTTGGCGACGCCGACTATGTGGCGCGCGAGATCATCAAGGCGCCGGATATCGTCGACTACACCGTCAAGGAAAGCATTACCGATCGCGTGGCGCGCAAGTTCGGCGCGGCGGTTGGCAGCGCCGCGGTTCACGCGATGGTGATGGGTGGGAAGATGAGCTTGCGGTAACAGGTGGCGCTGAGCGCGGCTTGCGGCGGCGCCAGTCGCAGCGCACTCGGGTCGCTCACTGGGGTGACCGCGCTGGGCCAAGCCAGGTGGCTGCGCCCGGTTGGGTGGCTGGTCCGGGTTGCGCGGGGGGCTTGCCGGCACCCTCGGTCGCGGCACCCCCGCCCGCGGCACTTGCAGAGGCTGCGAGCTCCTCTGTCAGACAGCGAGCAGCAGGAAAATCGCCGGGCACTTGTGCAAATCGAGCGCCGGCGCTTTCTTCCAGTCAGCCACCGTGCGGCTGGCGATGGTCTCCGTTTCCAGTGTCAGATCGACAGCAACGCATACCAGCGTCGACGGGGCGCAGCTTGCCAGCAGCGTATCGAGCAGTGCCTTGTTGCGATACGGCGTCTCAATAAAGATCTGGGTCTGCTTTGCCTTGCGCGATTGCTGCTCCAGGTCGCGCAGCCGCTTGGCCCGTTCAGTGGCATCCACCGGCAAATAGCCGTGAAACGCAAAGCTCTGGCCGTTCAGGCCGGAAGCCATCAACGCCAGCAGGATCGAGCTCGGCCCGACAAACGGCACGACCTTGACGCCGCGCTCGTGCGCCCGCCGCACCAGCAACGCGCCGGGATCGGCCACCGCCGGGCAACCGGCTTCGGAGACGAGGCCGGCGTCGGCGCCGGCCAGAAGCGGCGCCAGCAGCTTGTCGATTTCACCGGCCGGCGTATTCACATTCAGTTCGCGAATCTCGATTTCCTGGATCGGGCGCTCGGTGCCGACCTTCTTCAGGAAAGCGCGCGTGGTTTTCGCGTTCTCGCCGATGTAGTAGTGCAGCGCCGCCGCGCGAGCCCGCACCGGTGCGGGCAATACGGCGTCGAGCGCTTCTGCGTCGCCTTCGCCGAGGGTGTTCGGGATCAGATACAGCGTGCCGCTCATTGCGCCCCCAACAAAGGAAAGCCGGCCGCCAGCAGCATCCGCGACAGCGCGATCAGCGGTAGTCCGACCAGCGCCGTCGGATCGTCCGATTCGATCGCATCCAGCAGGGCAATGCCGAGCCCTTCGGATTTGGCGCTGCCGGCCACATCGTAAGGCGTTTCTGCGCGCAGATACGCGTCCAGCTCGGCGTCGGAAAGGCTCCTGAAGCGCACCGTCGTGATCACATCCAGCGTCTGGGCGCTGCCGTCGCGGCTATCGAACAGGCACAGCGCGCTGTGGAACAGCACTTCGCGGCCGCGCATGGCCTGCAACTGGGCGAGCGCCTTGTCGTGCGAACCCGGCTTGCCGATCTGCAGCCCGTCGTAGGTGGCGACCTGATCCGAGCCGATCACGAGGGCGTGTTCGCCGGCCGGCAGTTTGGCGGCGACGGCCCGCGCTTTGGCCTCGGAGAGCCGCAGCGCGGTCGCTTCGGGTGTTTCGCCCGGCTGGGGCGTTTCATCGACGGCGGGCACGGCGACATCGAACGGCACGCGCAGACGTTCCAGAAGCTCACGTCGATAGCGGGAACTCGACGCCAGAATCAGGCGCGGCGGGCGGGAAAGGGTATCCGGCATGGTGAACCAACGGCTAGAGAGGGCTGGCCGCACAGGCCTTGGCGCGTGCGGGCTTAAGTGTTTGACTCGAAAAGACAAAACGGATATGATTTTGGGCTTTTCATCGGTATGTGTATGTTGCAACGTGTTGGCAACGGTGTTGGCAACAGCGTCGCAGGCGTGTCGCGATGCGGGTCCAATACCCACCGCGCCCACCGCGGCCCTCCTGCAACTAGGGTTTGTCTCGTAGTGGAAGCGGCGCCTTAACGGGCAACATACAAGGCACCATACCGGTTTCCCCCGGCTAAATCCGTGCCGACGCAGGAGCGCACATGACTCAACATCCTGGCAAACCTGCAGGTCTCGTCGACCCGCATGAGCTCGATCTGTTCGAATTCGCGCGCAGTGGGCGCCAGGCCGCGGGTGTCGTGCGCGTCTCGCAACTGCCGCGCATGTTAAACGAAGTTCCGGCGGAAGCGCCAGAGCGCGAAAGCGCATTCACCTGGCAGGCCGAAGGGGCGACGCAGCCGGAATTGCAGGACGACGGCACCGAGGGTCCGCAGCCTTATCTGAGGCTCGCGATTCACGGGGCTGCATGGCTCGAATGTCAGCGGTGTCTCGCACCGTATGAACAGCGGTTCAACGTCGATGCGACTTACCGGATCGTCAACACTGAGGCGGAAGCCGAAGAGTTTCCGCTCGACGAGGATGAAGTCGATGTGATCGTGGGTTCAGCCCAGTTCGATCTTATCGACTTGATCGAAGAAGAGTTGCTGCTGAGCTTGCCGTTGGTGCCCAAACACGATGTTTGCCCTGAAGTGCACGAGTCTCTCGTGTCGGGGGTGGCAGGTGAAGAGGGCGAGGGTGACGAAGCCGCGCAGGACGAAGCTGAAGAGGGCGATGAGCCTGCCCGGCCCAATCCTTTCGCGGCGCTCGAAGCCCTCAAAAAAGGTGGTTCCAGCGGCGAGAAGCACTGAACAGTTGCATAGGAGCGCGATGCGGCGCGTTGGCCATCCGGCCAGTGGCGATTGCAGTATCGGGCTGTGTTAGAATTCGGAAAATTTTTAGGAGTTATCATGGCAGTCCAACAAAACAAGAAGTCGCCGTCGAAGCGCGGCATGCACCGCTCGCACGATTTCCTCACCGCAGCGCCGGTGGCTGTGGAGCCGAGCACGGGTGAAGTGCATCTGCGTCACCACATTAGCCCGAATGGCTACTATCGCGGCAAGAAAGTCGTCAAGACGAAGAACGACTAATCGTTCCACTGCGTTGCGCCCTTTGGCGCTTCGCGTGGCGATCGGCTCGCTTGACATTTTCCCGGCTCAGCAAAAAAGGCGGCATTTTACTGCCGCTTTTTTGTGTCGATCGCAGTTGGCGCCCTGGCGCTCGCCGCGATCCCGTGCAAAGCGCCTGAAATTCGTCGCACTCCATGACAGTAAAGCTCACAATAGATTGCATGGGGGGCGACCACGGCCCGTCCGTGACCGTTCCCGCGGCTGTCAATTTCGTTCGTTCGCATCCTGATGCGCAACTGATGCTCGTCGGCATCGAAAGCGCCATTCGCGCCCAGCTGAAGAAGTTAAAGGCTCAGGGCGAGTCCGCGCTGACCGTGGTGCCGGCCTCCGAGATCGTCGCCATGGACGATCCGGTTGAAGTCGCGCTGCGCAAGAAAAAAGACTCGTCGATGCGCGTGGCGCTGAACCGCGTCAAGGAAGGCGAAGCACAGGCCTGCATCTCCGCCGGCAACACCGGCGCGCTGATGGCGGTGTCCCGCTATGTTCTAAAAACGCTCCCGGGCATCGAACGCCCGGCGATCGCGTTCGCCCTGCCCAATCCCACCGGCTATACGATGATGCTCGACCTGGGCGCCAACGTCGATTGCGAGCCGCAGCATCTGCTGCAGTTCGCGGAGATGGGGCATGCGCTCGTGTCCGCGCTCGAGGGCAAAGAGCGTCCTACGATCGGCCTGCTGAATATCGGCGAGGAAGTCATCAAGGGCAACGAAACGATCAAGCGCGCCGGCGAACTCCTGCGTGCGAGTACACTGAACTTTCACGGTAACGTTGAAGGCGACGACATCTATAAGGGCACGACCGATGTGATCGTCTGCGACGGTTTCGTCGGCAATGTCGCGCTGAAGACGTCGGAAGGGCTTGCGCGGATGTTGACCGATATCATCAAGGAAGAGTTCGGCCGTTCATGGCTGACCAAGGTGATGGCGGTGCTTGCGCTGCCGGTGCTGCTGCGCTTCAAGAAGCGCGTGGACCCCGGTCAGTACAACGGCGCGGCGCTGCTCGGCCTGCGCAGTCTGGTCATCAAGAGCCACGGCTCGGCGGACGCCTTCGCGTTTGAGTGGGCAATCAAACGCGGGTATGATGCCGTCAAAAACGGCGTGCTGGAACGCCTTGCGCGGGCGATGGAAGAGAACGCCGGTTCTCTGGAACGGGCCACGCGCGATGCAAGCGGTGCGGGTTACGCAAGCCCGGCCGCGGGCCAGCCAGCCGAGCCCTACGCTGCGCTATCCTCGAAGGCATAATGGCTGAATCGACAATTTATTCTCGCGTGCTGGGCACCGGCAGCTATCTGCCGCCCGGGCGCGTCACCAATCAGGATCTGGCTGAACGTCTCGCCAAGCAGGGCGTCGAGACGAGCGACGAGTGGATCGTTGCCCGCACGGGCATCCATGCGCGCCACTTCGCAGAACCCGATGTCACCACCAGCGATCTCGCGCTCATCGCCGCCCAGCGTGCGATCGAAGCGGCCGATGTTGACCCGCAATCGATCGATCTGATCATTGTCGCCACCTCCACGCCGGACTATGTGTTTCCTAGCACGGCGTGTCTGCTGCAAAACAAGCTCGGCATCAGGAACAACGGCGCGGCGTTCGACGTGCAGGCCGTCTGTTCCGGCTTCGCTTATGCGGTGGCAACGGCCGACAGTTTCATCCGCAGCGGTCAGCATCACACCGCGCTGGTGATCGGCGCTGAGACCTTCTCGCGCCTGCTCGACTTCAACGACCGCACCACCTGCGTGCTGTTCGGCGACGGCGCCGGCGCAATCATCCTGTCGGCCTCCGAGGAGCCGGGCGTGCTATCGAGCGCCCTGCATGCCGACGGCAGCCACTCCGGCATTCTCTGCACGCCGGGCAACGTGAACGGCGGCGTGATCGCCGGCAGCGCGTTCCTGCACATGGACGGCCAGGCGGTGTTCAAGCTGGCCGTCAACGTGCTGGAGAAGGTCGCGGTCGAGGCGCTTAGCAAAGCTGGGCTCGCACCGGAACAGGTCGATTGGCTGATTCCGCATCAGGCCAATATCCGTATCATGCAAAGCACCTGCCGCAAGCTTGGCCTGCCGCAGGAACGGATGGTCGTCACGGTGGGCGAGCACGGCAATACGTCGGCTGCGTCCATCCCGCTCGCATTTGACGCCGCTGTGCGCGACGGGCGCATCAAGCGCGGCCAGAACGTGCTGATCGAAGGCGTGGGTGGCGGCTTCACGTGGGGTGCGTCGGTTATCCGTTATTGATCGGCTGCATGAGGCGGCGCGTCTGCGCCGCCCGCAGCGATCAATCGCGTCGATAAGACCGCGTGCGGCACGTATCTGAAACATCGAATTTTGAGGATTCCATGAAATTTGCGTTCGTTTTTCCTGGTCAGGGCTCGCAGTCGGTCGGCATGCTTAACGCATTTGCCGATCACGCCATTGTGCGCGAGACGGTTCAGGAAGCCTCCGACGCGCTCGGCCAGGATCTGGGCAAGCTGATCGCCGAAGGTCCGGCCGACGATCTGAACCTCACCACCAATACCCAACCCGTCATGCTGACTGCCGCGTACGCGATCTTCCGCGCATGGCAGGCGGCGGGCGGTCCGGCGCCGGTGATCGTCGCCGGTCACAGCCTCGGCGAATACACGGCGCTGGTCGCCGCCGGTGCGCTGGCGTTCCGCGACGCGGTGCCGCTCGTGCGCTTTCGCGCGCAAGCCATGCAGACGGCGGTGCCGGTAGGCGTGGGCGGCATGGCGGCGATCCTCGGTCTCGACGACGACGCCGTGCGTGCGGTATGCGCGGAAGCGGCGTCGGCGGGTGTCGTGGAAGCAGTGAATTTCAATGCGCCGGCGCAGGTCGTGATTGCCGGCCATAAGGCTGCGGTCGAAAAGGCCTGCGAACTTGCCAAGGCTGCGGGCGCGAAGCGCGCGCTGCCGCTGCCGGTGTCCGCGCCGTTCCACTCTTCGCTGCTCAAGCCCGCTTCGGACCAGTTGCGCGAGTATCTGGCGAGTGTCGAGGTGCAAGTGCCGAAGATTCCCGTCGTCAACAACGTCGACGTGGCCATCGTCAACGAGCCGGCTGCGATCAAGGATGCGCTCGTGCGCCAGGCGGCAGGCGCCGTGCGCTGGGTGGAATGCGTGCAGGCCATGGCAGGCAAGGGCGTAACGCACGTGATCGAATGCGGCCCGGGCAAGGTGCTGGCAGGCTTGACCAAGCGCATCGACGGCAATCTGGTCGGCGCTTCGGTTTTCGACCCGGCTTCGCTCGAAGAGACGCTCAAGCTCGTGACGGCCTGAGCGCTGCGCCTGCATCGGCCAGCAGCGGCCAGCAGCGGCCAGCCAGCCTAAAGATTGCAATTCGCCCGCAAGGGCACTCCGGACTGACAGATGGAAAAGACTCTCGATAAGCAGATCGCGATCGTAACGGGCGCCTCGCGCGGCATTGGCCGCGCCATTGCGCTCGAACTGGCGCGCCAGGGCGCAACCGTGATCGGCACGGCAACCAGCGAAAGCGGCGCAAGCGCGATCACCGAAGCCTTCAAGGCCGAAGGTGTGAACGGCCGAGGCGCTGTGTTGAACGTGAACGATGCGGCAGCAGCGGAAGCCCTGATCGACGGCGCCGTGAAGGAATTCGGCGCGCTGCATGTGCTCGTGAACAACGCGGGCATCACCCAGGACCAACTGGCCATGCGCATGAAGGACGACGACTGGGATGCGGTGATCGACACCAATCTCAAATCCGTGTTCCGTTTGTCGCGTGCCGTGCTGCGCCCGATGATGAAGGCGCGTGGCGGCCGCATTATCAACATCACGTCGGTGGTCGGCTCGGCCGGCAACCCGGGGCAAGCCAACTATGCAGCAGCGAAAGCCGGCGTGGCGGGCATGACGCGGGCGCTGGCGCGTGAGATCGGCAGCCGCGGCATTACCGTGAACTGCGTCGCGCCGGGCTTCATCGACACCGACATGACGAAGACCTTGCCGGAAGAGCAGCAAGCCGCGCTGAAGACCCAGATTCCGCTGGGCCGTCTGGGCAGCCCGGAAGACATCGCGCATGCCGTCGCGTTTCTTGCTTCGCCGCAGGCCGGGTATATCACCGGCACGACGTTGCATGTGAACGGCGGCATGTACATGTCGTAACGGAATTCGGTTACCATCCGCGCCGTGACGCGTTTCTCGACGCGCGGGGCGGATGCCTTGACAGGAACCGTGCGCGCCGCTTTTTTGAGGGGCAAACCTGATAAAATGCGCGCACCTGTATTTTTGAACTTCTTTTCCCTTGGAGGGGTTAATGGACAATATCGAACAGCGCGTCAAGAAGATCGTCGCAGAACAACTGGGCGTTGCCGAAGCGGAGATCAAGAACGAAGCATCGTTCGTGAACGACCTCGGCGCTGACTCGCTCGACACCGTCGAACTCGTGATGGCCCTCGAAGACGAATTCGGCATGGAAATTCCGGATGAAGAAGCTGAAAAGATCACGACCGTTCAGCAAGCGATCGACTACGCTCGCGCAAACGTCAAGGCCTAAGGTCATTCGCGCCCGCGTTGCTGGGCTGGTGGCGTGTGATGCCCTGTCGGGCCGGTTTCCGGCATCCGCGGGGCGGGCGCTATTGCCAGTGCGGGTTGCAGCGCAGTTTTCAGCGCATCTCCCAGGTTAACAGCCACAGGGCTCACAGGTCCGATTCCTGTGTCCACTGTGGCTTTTGCTTTTGTCACCCATGAAAAAGAGGTTACCGTGAGCCGTCGTCGTGTTGTTGTTACAGGCCTGGGGCTGATTTCGCCTGTCGGCAATAATGTTGCCGACGGCTGGGCCAATCTGGTCGCCGGCAAGTCAGGGATTGCCAACATCACGAAGTTCGACGCGTCGAACTTCTCGACTCGCTTCGCCGGCGAGGTGAAGGGCTTCAACATCGAGGACTACGTCCCCGGTAAGGAAGCGCGCCATATGGATACGTTTATCCATTACGGCGTGGCTGCCGGCATCCAGGCGATGCAGGATAGCGGTCTCGAAATCACCGAAGAAAATGCCGAGCGCGTCGGTGTGGTGGTCGGCTCGGGCATCGGCGGTCTGCCGATGATCGAAGTGACGCAGACGGAGCTGCTCAATCGCGGCCCGCGCCGGATTTCGCCGTTCTTTGTGCCGGCGTCGATCATCAACATGATCTCCGGCCATCTGTCGATCAAGTTCGGCATCAAGGGCCCGAACCTCGCCATCGTCACGGCGTGTACCACCGGCCTGCATTGCATCGGCGAAGCTT
Organism: Burkholderia sp. 4M9327F10; assembly: GCF_005503145.1. Lineage (GTDB taxonomy): Bacteria > Pseudomonadota > Gammaproteobacteria > Burkholderiales > Burkholderiaceae > Paraburkholderia. Next base: position 125,244 of record NZ_SCNV01000004.1, read on the forward strand.
CGCGCCTGATCGAATACGGCGATGCCGATGTGATGATCGCAGGCGGCGCGGAATCCACCGTGTCGCCGCTCGGTATCGGCGGCTTCGCGGCGGCGCGTGCGCTGTCGCAACGCAATGACGATCCGGCTACGGCAAGCCGTCCGTGGGACAAGGACCGCGACGGCTTCGTGCTGGGCGAGGGCGCCGGCGTGATGGTGCTCGAAGAGTACGAACACGCCAAGGCGCGCGGCGCGAAGATCTACGCCGAAGTGAGCGGCTATGGGATGAGCGGCGACGCCTATCATATGACTGCCCCGGTGGAAAACGGCGACGGCGCTCGCCGCTGCATGCTGGCGGCCCTAAAGAACGCCGGCGTGAACGTGGGCGAGGTGAACTACCTGAACGCGCACGGCACCTCCACGCCGCTCGGCGACCTGGCGGAAACCACCGGCATCAAGCGCGCTTTCGGCGATCACGCGAAGAACATCGTCGTGAATTCGACCAAGTCGATGACGGGCCACCTGTTGGGCGGCGCCGGCGGTCTCGAGTCCGTGTTCACGGTGCTGGCCGTGCATCATCAGATCTCGCCGCCGACGATCAACATCTTCAACCAGGATCCGGAATGCGATCTGGATTATTGCGCCAACACGGCGCGGGAGATGAAGATCGACGTCGCGCTGAAGAACTCGTTCGGGTTCGGCGGCACGAACGGCACGCTGGTCTTCAAGCGCGCCTGATCCGGGCTTGGCCGTTTGATTCCACAGCCCACGCAAGCCGGTCCGGCGCTTCAGCCCGGACCGGCGTCGCCCAACGGAGCGCCGCAGATTATCCTGCGGCGCTCCGTTGCGCTTCGCGGGGCAACAATCGTGTTTATCCTGATTGCCGTGGCTGCGGTGCAGACGAGTCTGGCAGCAAGGCTCGGCGCCGTGCAGGCAGCGCCGGCAATGCTCGCCGTACTGGCCGCGCTGCTGCTGGGCGCATGGCGGCACTGGCGGGCCGAACCGGGTGCCCTCAAAATCGGGCCCGATGCCCTCACTGTCTGGAACCGTGCGGGGCAGACGCTCGCGCAGGGTCGTATTGCCGGCTGTTCGCAGTGGAGCGGGTGGCTTCTCATTCTGGCGCTTGCCGAAGCGGGCGGCCGTTCGCGGACTTTGCTGATCGCGGCGGACATGCTTTCCGCCGAGGCTTTCCGGCAACTGGCCGTGCTCGGCCGGCGTGCTTCACGCGTCTGACTGTAACGACTGTAACCGCTGTTACCTTGGCAACGTGACACGATGATGGGGACGCTACAATGGTGCCCCGCGGTGCACCCTATTGTTAACGGATTTATCAGGTGAGCGAAAAAGAAATTGATCAGGTGCTGGTCGAACGCGTCCAGAAGGGCGATAAGGCCGCGTTCGAGCTTCTGGTCTCCAAATACCACCGCAAGATCCTCCGGCTGATCTCGCGCCTCGTGCGAGATCCCGCCGAGGTTGAGGACGTGGCTCAGGATGCCTTTATCAAGGCATACCGGGCGTTGCCCCAATTCCGCGGCGAATCGGCTTTTTATACGTGGTTGTACCGGATTGCGGTCAACACGGCAAAGAACTACCTTGCCACCCAGGGTCGGCGCGCGCCCACTTCGACCGAAGCAGATGCTGAAGAAGCTGAAACTTTCTCGGATGCCGACCAACTAAGGGATATCAACACGCCTGAGTCGATGTTGATGAGCAAGCAGATCGCTGAGACGGTCAATGCTGCGATGGCGGTTTTACCGGAAGAGTTGCGCACCGCCATTACTCTTCGTGAAATTGAAGGTTTGAGCTACGAAGAAATCGCTGAGATGATGGGGTGCCCAATCGGCACGGTCAGATCGCGAATTTTTCGCGCTCGCGAAGCCATTGCGGCAAAATTGCGTCCATTGCTTGACACACCCGAAGGCAAACGCTGGTAGTCGACCGGCCAGCCCGACGGGGCAATGGGGCAATATCTGGGTTAGGTGGTGTCACTAGGGGTGTCTGTAAGATGGGGAGCATCATGGGGTCGGTCTCGATGCAATCGCAAGCAAGCTCGCGGGGCGAGCGTCTGTCCGCTTTTGTCGACGGTGAGCTGTTCGGCGAAGAGCATCTGAACACGTTCATTTCCGAGCTGGATCACGAAGATCGTGCATCCTGGTCGCACTACCACCTGATCGGCGACGCGCTGCGTTCGGACGATCTGGCGGTGAGCCCTGCGGCCAGCAGCGCGTTCCTCGCCGGCTTTGCCGCGCGTTTCGAGCAGGAGCCGCACGTGCTGGCGCCCGCTGCGATGCCGGTTGCACGCGGTTTGCTGTCGTTGCGCCGCCGTGTCGTGCCGGCGTTTGCGGTTGCCGCTGCGGCCGCCACGCTGACGTGGATCGTCGTGCCGCAACTGCAGGGCGTGCCGGGTGGAGCGGGTGTGGCCCAGGTCGCGTCGATCCAGCCGCATGGCGATTCCGTGCAGCGCGTGGCCATGGCTTCCGTGCCGGCCGTGACGGTTCAGCCGGTGCAGGACGGCAACATCATTCGCGACGCCAGCCTCGACCAGTATCTGGAAGCTCATCAGCAGTTCGCGCAACAACCGGTCATGCCCGGTTCGATGCCGCTGATTCGTACCTCCGCCATGACCACGCAAGGCCAATAGTCTGATGCAGACACTGCGGTTGAATAAAACGACTATCTGGGGGCGGCTGCCGGCATTTCTGATCTGTGCAGCCGTATTGTTGTCCGCCACGCCGCGTGTCTTTGCGCAATCCGACGATCCGCTCGTCGTCCGCCGCACGACGGCGGACCTGCTCAACCGGATTCACCAGGCCGCCCAGCAGCAGAATTACGAGGGCGCGTTTGTCTATCAACGGGGCAATTTCGTCCAGACCTCCCGGATCGTGCATTACGCAACCCGTAATGACGGCGAGTTCGAGCAGCTCGAAAGCCTGGACGGCAAGCCGCGCAAGATGTTGCGCCATAACGACGAAATGTACACGTTCATCCCCGAACGGCATCTGTGCGTCGTCGAAAAGCGCCAAAACAAGGATTCGTTCCCGGCGCTGCTGGCTGCCAGCAGCGACCAGGTGCTGTCGGTGTATGAACCGAAGCTGCTGGGCGACGACCGCGTTGCGGGCATCGACAGCCAGGTGGTCGAGCTCGATCCGAAAGACGCCTATCGCTTTGCCTACAAACTCTGGGCCGACAAGAAGACCGGCCTGTTGCTGCGCGCCCAGACGCTCGACCCGAGTGGCCAGGTGCTCGAGCAGTTGTCGTTCTCGCAGATCAGCATCGGCGTGCCGGTAGATAAGGCCGCGATCGTCAACGGCATTCATAACACCGCTGGCTGGACGGTCGTGCGGCCGCCGGTGGAGCCCGTGGACATGGAAGCACAGGGCTGGCAGATTGCGCCGAGCGTGCCGGGCTTCCGCAAGATTCGCGAGCTGCGTCGTCCCATGGCGGCGCGCGACCCGGGTGAACCCGCCATCCCGGTCGACCAGGCTGTCTTTTCGGACGGTCTGGCCGCCATTTCGGTGTTTGTCGAGCCGGTGGAAAACAACACGCGCAAGGAAGGCGCGGGCAGTAGCGGGGCGACGCACGTGCTGGTTAAGCGTCAAGGTGACTTCTGGATTACTCTGCTAGGGGAAGTGCCCCAAGCCACATTGCAGCAATTTGCGTCTGCCATAGAATATAAGGCTCCCAAGTAATCCCTCGAATCCCTCGGCTGGCTACGATATGACGATTTTCACGGTGCGCAAATTCCTCGCAGCCGCGGTGGTGGCAGTTTGTCTGCCGCTCGTGCCGCATGCGGCGTCGGCGGCTCCCGCAGCCAATCTCCCCGACTTCACCGATCTCGTCGACAAAGTCGGCCCGGCGGTCGTCAACATCCGCACTACCACGCGCGTGTCGAATGGCGGTAGCGCCCATGGCATGCCGCCCGGGCTCGACGACGGCGACATGTCCGAGTTTTTCCGGCGCTTTTTCGGCATTCCGCTGCCGCAGCAGCCCGGCTCGCCGCGCGGCGGCGGAGGGGGCGGCGGCAGTGACAACGGCGATAACGGCAGTGGTAGCGGCGGCAGCAGCGGCAGCCAGGACGCGCCCGACAACTCCGATTCCGAGCAGAGCAGCGGTGTGGGCTCCGGCTTCATCCTCTCGCAGGATGGCTATGTGATGACCAATGCCCACGTGGTCGACGACGCCGACAACATCTACGTCACGCTTACCGACAAGCGCGAGTTCAAGGCCAAGCTGATCGGCGTCGACGATCGCACCGATGTCGCGGTCGTGAAGATCAACGCGTCGAACCTGCCGGCGGTCACCATTGGTGATTCGACCAAGGTGCGGGTGGGCGAATGGGTGGTTGCCATCGGTTCGCCGTTTGGGCTGGAAAACACGGTCACTGCAGGCATCGTGAGCGCCAAGGGGCGCGATACTGGCGACTACCTGCCGTTTATCCAGACCGACGTGCCGGTCAACCCCGGCAATTCCGGCGGCCCGCTGATCAATATGCAGGGCGAGGTGATCGGCATCAACTCGCAGATCTATAGCCGTACCGGCGGTTTCATGGGCATTTCGTTCGCGATCCCGATCGACGAAGCGATGCGCGTGGCCGATCAGTTGAAGAGCACGGGCAAGGTCACACGCGGCCGGATTGCGGTGGCGATTGGCGAAGTGACCAAGGACGTGGCCGATTCGCTCGGCCTGCCGACGGCTGAGGGCGCGCTCGTCAGCAGCGTCGAGCCAGGCGGTCCGGCCGACAAGGCCGGCGTGCAGCCGGGTGACATCATCCTGAAGTTCAACGGTCATTCCGTCGACACGGCAACCGATCTGCCGCGCATGGTGGGCGATACGAAGCCGGGCACCAAGGCGACCATTACCGTCTGGCGCAAGGGGCAAACGCGCGACCTGCCGGTCACGATTGCGGAGATGCAGCCGGACAAGACCGCCAAGACGGACGAGAAGCAGGCGCCGCCGCCCAAGCAGCGCGCCACCAACTCGCTGGGCATTGCGGTCAGCGATATCCCGGCCGACCAGCAGAAGACGCTCAAGGTGAAGGGCGGCGTGCAGGTCGATCAGGTGGACGGACCCGCTGCCCGCGTCGGTTTGCAAAAGGGTGACATCATCCTGCGCGTCGGCGACACGGATATCGCCAACGCGAAGCAGTTCGACGAAGTGACCGCGCATCTCGATCCGCAAAAAATGGTCGCGCTGCTCGTGCGGCGCGGCGACAACACGCAGTTCGTGCCGCTGCGCCCGCGCGGCGGCTCAGCGCAGAAATGACGATGACGGCACCGCTCACGCTCTATGGGCGCGCGTGGTGCCACCTCTGCGAAGATATGCACGCCGCGCTCGCGCCGTTGCTGGCCGAGTTCGGCGCGCAGGTCGAAGTCGTGGATATCGACGCCGATCCCGCACTCGAAGCGCGTTATAACGAGTTAGTGCCGGTTCTGGTGTGCGAGGGTGTCGAGTTGTGTCACTACCATCTCGACGAAGAACGGGTTCGTGCAGCTTTGAGCGGGACCCGCTAGCGTGTCGAAAGTCTTAGGGCCTGACATACATCTGAGCCCCGATTTGAGTCCCGGTCCTGGCCCACTTTCCGCGCTCCCCTCCAAGATATGCCGGGCGGAAGCCTTTTTCGGCTAAAATAGACAAGTTTTTCACCTACTTACAAGGCGTGCTCCGCAATCGTCCGAGCGCGCCTTTTTCGCTTGATCGGTACTGAATGGATCATATTCGTAATTTCTCGATCATTGCGCACATCGACCATGGCAAGTCGACGCTCGCCGATCGCATCATCCAGATTTGCGGCGGCCTGTCCGACCGCGAAATGGAGGCCCAGGTGCTCGACTCGATGGATCTCGAGCGCGAGCGCGGCATCACCATCAAGGCCCAGACAGCTGCATTGACCTATCGCGCGCGCGATGGGCAGGTCTACAACCTCAACATGATCGACACGCCGGGGCACGTCGATTTCTCGTACGAAGTCAGCCGCTCGCTGTCGGCGTGCGAAGGCGCGCTGCTGGTGGTCGACGCGAGCCAGGGCGTCGAGGCCCAGACGGTGGCGAACTGCTATACGGCTATCGAGCTCGGCGTCGACGTGATTCCGGTGCTCAACAAGATCGACTTGCCGGCGGCGAACCCGGAAAACGCGATTTCCGAAATCGAGGATGTGATCGGCATCGACGCGACCGACGCGACTCATTGCAGCGCGAAAACGGGCCTTGGCGTCGAAGACGTGCTGGAAGCGCTGATCGCGAAAGTGCCGCCGCCCAAGGGCGATCCGGAAGCGCCGCTGCAGGCCCTGATCATCGATTCGTGGTTCGACAACTACGTCGGCGTGGTGATGCTGGTGCGCATCGTCAACGGCACGCTGCGTCCGAAGGACCGTATCCGCATGATGGCGACCGACGCGCAGTACCCGGTCGAGCACATCGGTGTGTTCACGCCGAAATCGAAGAATCTCGAATCGCTTTCCGCAGGGCAAGTGGGCTTCATCATCGCCGGCATCAAGGAACTGGCCGCCGCGAAGGTGGGTGACACCGTCACGCTGGTGACCCGTCCGGCCGCTGCGCCGCTGCCGGGCTTCAAGGAAGTGAAGCCGCAGGTGTTTGCCGGCCTCTATCCGGTTGAAGCGAACCAGTACGACGCACTGCGCGACTCGCTCGAAAAGCTCAAGCTCAACGACGCTTCGCTGCACTACGAGCCGGAAGTCTCGCAGGCGCTCGGCTTCGGTTTCCGTTGCGGCTTCCTCGGCCTGCTGCACATGGAGATCGTCCAGGAGCGTCTGGAGCGCGAGTTCGACATGGACCTGATCACCACGGCGCCGACCGTGGTGTATGAAGTCCTGCAACGCGACGGCACGACCATCATGGTCGAGAACCCGGCCAAGATGCCCGATCCGTCGAGGATCGAAGAAGTGCGCGAGCCGATCGTCACCGTGAACCTGTATATGCCGCAAGACTATGTGGGCGCGGTGATCACGCTGTGTACGCAAAAGCGCGGCAATCAGATCAACATGCAGTACCACGGCCGCCAGGTTCAGCTCACCTATGAAATTCCGATGGGCGAAGTCGTGCTCGACTTCTTCGACCGTCTGAAGTCCATGTCGCGCGGCTATGCGTCGATGGACTACGAGTTCAAGGAATACCGCGCGGCGGACGTCGTCAAGGTGGACATGCTGATCAACGGCGACAAGGTCGACGCGCTCTCGGTGATCGTGCACCGTTCGCAGAGCCAGTACCGCGGCCGCGAAGTGGCGGCGAAGATGCGCGAGCTGATCCCGCGTCAGATGTACGACGTGGCGATCCAGGCGACGATTGGCTCGAATATTATCGCCCGCGAGAACATCAAGGCTTTGCGTAAGAATGTGCTGGCAAAATGCTACGGCGGCGATATTTCGCGTAAGAAGAAGCTGTTGGAAAAGCAGAAGGCAGGCAAGAAGCGAATGAAGCAGGTCGGGTCCGTCGAGATTCCGCAAGAGGCTTTCCTCGCGATTCTGCGTGTCGAAGACAAATAAGACGAAGAACGGAACCCTATGAATTTTGCGCTGATTCTTTTTGTGCTCGTGATCATTACGGGCGTCGCATGGGTCGCAGATAAACTGGTTTTCATGCCGCAACGGCGGCGCGCGGCGGACGAGGCGGTAGCCGAGTTCGACCGCCAGCAGGCACGCGTCGGCGAACGCTTCGCCGACGAAAACGCCCCGCAGACGCGGGCGCGCCTGCGCGACGAGAAGCTGCGCCAACCGTGGTGGCTCGAGTACTCGGCGAGCTTCTTCCCGGTGATCCTGGTGGTCTTCGTGGTGCGCTCGTTCGTGGTCGAGCCGTTCAAGATTCCGTCCGGGTCGATGGTGCCGACGCTGCTGGTGGGCGACTTCATTCTCGTCAACAAGTATGAATACGGCATCCGTCTGCCGATCACCAACACCAAGATCACGCAAGGCAGCCCGCTCCAGCGTGGCGACGTGGTGGTGTTCCGTTATCCGAAAGACGAGTCGGTCGACTACATCAAGCGCGTGATCGGCCTGCCGGGCGACGTGGTCGCTTATCAGGACAAGCAACTGACGATCAACGGCAAGCCTGTGCCGGAAACGCCGCTGCCTGACTACTTCGACGAAGAGCGCATCGGTTACGCGAAGCAGTTCGAAGAAGACATCGACGGCCGCAAGAACGCGATTCTGAATAATCCGGCGGTGCCGCCGTTCATCGTCGGTGCGGAAGACTACCCGTATCGCGATAACTGCACGTACAACGCACGCGGCGTGATCTGCAAGGTGCCGCCCGGCAATTACTTCATGATGGGTGACAACCGCGATAACAGCGCGGACAGCCGTTACTGGGGCTTTGCGCCGGACCAGAATATCGTCGGCCGCGCGTTCTTTATCTGGATGAATTTCAGCAATCTGAAACGCATTGGGACGTTCCACTGATCGTCACCGCACTCGCCGCATACTGAACGCACAACGCGCCGCGCAGATGCCGCTCATCGACCGCGGCGTGTTATCACGCTACTTTAAGAACGTGCGGTAAGGTCGCTTCACTACGCTTTTTCCGCTGGCCACCCGGCGTTTTCGCCGGGGCAGGCGCCCGCGTTATACTCTGCACATGCCCCTATCTCCGTTGGAAAGCCGTTTGCGCTACGAATTTCGCAATGCGGAATTGTTGCGCCAGGCTTTAACTCATCGCAGTCACAGTGCCACGCATAACGAACGGCTGGAATTTCTCGGCGACTCCGTTCTGAATTGCGCGGTGGCTGCGCTATTGTTCCAACGTTTCGGCAAGCTGGACGAAGGCGATCTGTCCCGAGTTCGCGCCAATCTGGTCAAACAGCAGTCGCTGTACGAAATTGCTCAGGCCCTGAATATTTCGGACGGCCTGCGCCTCGGCGAGGGCGAACTGCGCAGCGGCGGCTTCCGCCGCCCGTCGATCCTCGCTGACACGCTCGAAGCGATTCTGGGCGCTATCTTCCTGGACGGCGGTTTCGAAGCCGCCCAGACGGTCATCAAGCGGCTCTATGTGCCGATTCTGGACCATATCGACCCCCGCACGCTCGGTAAGGATTCGAAGACGCTGCTGCAGGAATACCTGCAGGGTCACAAGATCGCCTTGCCGACCTACACGGTCGTGGCGACTCATGGTGCGGCGCACAATCAGCAGTTTGAGGTCGAATGCACGGTCCCGAAGCTGGAAGTGAAGGTGTCGGGTTCGGGCGCCAGCCGCCGCGCGGCCGAGCAGGCTGCAGCCAAGAAGGCGCTCGACGAGGTCATGGCGGCCGCGCCGGCCGTGGTAGCCAAGCCGAAGCGCTCGAAGGGCGCACGGGCGGCGAAAAACGCTGAGCCGGAGATCGTTCCTGGCGTGACCGGCGTGCAGACCGCGCTGGACCTGCGCGCGCCGGACCGTAAAGGCGAACGTCATACGCGTGGCGAGCCCAAGGCGGCCGTGAGCGCCGAAGCCGTCGCCGAGCGCGCGGCGCCCGCCGTGGCGCAGGCGCCGGCCCCCGCTCCCGCCCTTGCACCGCTCGCGGTAATTCGTGCCGCCCACGTGGAATACACCAACCCGGCTGTGCCGGACAAAGCGGAGAAGGCCGCGGACAAAACCGCGGACAAAGAAAAAGCGGAAAGGGCAGAGAAAGCCGAACGTGCCGACAAGCACGACAAATCCGACGCTCCCGCACGCAGCGCGGACAAACCCGCCGCAACCCGCACCCGCGAACTCGCGCCCGGCGTAGCGGCGCCTGCCGAACTCGAACCCGGCGTTGCCGACGCGGTACAAACGCGCGTCGCCGATGCGGGCCATTGATTTAATGGATGCACGCCTCATCGCGCGTCCATACGAACTTGCTGTAGCCCGAATATGAACGCTTCCACTCCCACTGGTTTTCGCTGCGGCATGGTCGCGATCGTCGGCCGCCCCAACGTCGGCAAGTCCACGCTGATGAATGCGCTGGTCGGCCAGAAAGTCAGTATTACGTCGCGCAAGGCGCAGACCACGCGCCACCGCATCACCGGCATTCACACGCTGGAAGACGCGCAGTACATCTTCGTCGACACGCCGGGTTTCCAGACCAAGCATAGCGGTGCACTGAACCGCTCGCTCAATCGCGCGGTCACCTCCACGCTGACCTCGGTCGACGCGATCCTGTTCGTCATCGAAGCGGGCCGTTTCGGTCCGGACGACCAGAAGGTGCTCGACCTGATCCCGCCGTCGGTCCCCACGCTGCTGATCGCCAACAAACTCGACCGCGTGTCGGATAAAGACTCGCTGTTTCCGTTCATGCAGCAGGTGAGCGCGCTGCGCCAGTTCAACGAGATCGTGCCGCTGTCCGCGAAGAATCCGGACGATATCAAGCGTCTGATGGCGACGGTCAAGCCGTTCCTGCCGGAAGGCGCGCCGATCTACGGTGAAGACGACCTGACCGATCGCAGCGAGCGTTTCCTTGCCGCCGAAATCCTGCGCGAGAAAGTCTTCCGCTGGACCGGCGACGAACTGCCGTACACCAGCACCGTGCTGATCGACAAGTTCGAAACCGAAGGCCGTCTGCGCCGCATTTTCGCGACCATCATGGTGGATCGCGACACGCACAAGGCGATGATCATCGGCCAGAAGGGCGCCAAGCTGAAGCAGATCAGCACCGAAGCGCGTCTCGACATGGAAAAGCTGTTTGACGGCCCGGTGTATCTGGAGACCTTTATCAAGGTAAAGAGTGGCTGGGCCGACAACGAAGCCGGACTCCGCGCGTATGGGTACGAATGACGCATGGATGACGCTGCAATCCGACGCTGAACCGGACGACTTCGAGCCGGATGCGCCGGTGCGCGAGCCGTCCAAGGCTCGTGCGCCGAGGAAATCGACTTCCGCTTCCCCCGGGTCTTCTACCCGCAACACCGCGCGCCATTCCGCCGGCGAAGGCGCGGATGCATCGGCCACGTCGGCTGACGGCGAAGCGCGCAAGGCTCCCGCTCGCCGCTCGTCGCGCAGCTCCGGCTCCGAGTACAAGGTCACCGAGCAGCCGGCCTTCGTGCTGCATAGCTACCCGCATCGCGAGACCAGCCTCATCATCGACGTGCTGACGCGCGATCACGGGCGGCTCGCCCTCGTTGCCAAGGGCGCCAAGCGCCCGCACTCCGCGCTGCGCGGCGTGCTGCAGACCTTCCAGCCGCTTGCGCTGTCGTGGTCCGGCAAATCCGAAGTGCGTACGCTGACCGGCGCCGAATGGGTGGGCGGTATGCTGCCGCTCGCCGGCGACGCGTTGCTGTGCGGCTTCTACGTCAACGAGCTGCTGGTCAAATTCTGCGGACGCGAAGATCCGCATCCGCAACTGTTCCAGCACTATGTGGTGACGCTCGCGCGCCTCGCGCATGACGAGCCCGCCGTGCAGGTGCTGCGCTCGTTCGAGCGCGTGCTGCTGCGCGAGACCGGCTATGCGATGGCGCTCAACCGCACGGTGGCGCGCAAGACGGTGGTGGCGGAGGGCCGCTACGTGTTCGATCCCGAGCGCGGCGTGCGCGAAGCCTCCGACGACTTGCCCGCGCAATGGCCGGTGATCTCCGGCCAGACCTTGCTCGATATGGAAGCGGACGATTACCATCGTGCGCAGACTGTGGCGCAAAGCAAGACGCTGATGCGCTTTTTGCTCAACACCTATCTTGGCGGCACGCCGCTCGCGACACGCCAGATCCTGATCGACCTGCAGAACTTATGAGCTTCTTTCTTACGTCGCCGACTGTCATCGACCTGGGCGTGAATATCGATCACGTCGCTACGCTGCGCAACGCGCGCGGCACGTCCTATCCAGACCTGATCCGCGCGGCGCTCGATGCCGAAGCGGCCGGCGCCGATGCAATCACGCTGCATCTGCGCGAGGACCGCCGCCATATCGTCGACGCCGACGTGCGCAAGCTGCGTCCGTTGCTGAAGACGCGCATGAATCTCGAATGCGCGGTGACCCAGGAGATGCTCGACATCGCTTGTGAAGTGCAGCCGCATGATGTTTGCCTCGTGCCGGAAAAGCGCGCGGAGCTGACCACGGAAGGCGGGCTCGACGTGGCCGGCCAGTTCGAAGCCGTGCGCGCCGCCTGCCAGCAACTGGCTGAAGCGAACTCGCGCGTCTCGCTCTTCATCGATCCGGACGAAACGCAGATCCGCGCCGCCCACGAAGCGGGTGCGCCGGTGATCGAGCTGCATACCGGGCGTTACGCTGAAGCGCATGATCCTGCGGAGCAGCAGCGCGAATACGAGCGCGTCGTGCGCAGCGTCGAATTCGGCCGCTCGCTCGGCATCAAGGTAAATGCCGGTCATGGCCTGCATTACACCAACGTGCAGCAGATCGCGGCGATCGACGGCATCGTCGAGCTGAACATCGGCCACGCGATCGTCGCGCATGCGATTTTCGCCGGCTGGGATAACGCGGTCCGCGAGATGAAGGCGATCATGGTCGCCGCGCGTCTCGCCGCACGCGCATAACGGCTTCCCGCGCATGGCAATCTACGGCATCGGCACCGACATCGTTCAGGTCAGCCGCGTGGCGGCAGTGATGGAGCGCACCAACGGGCGCTTCGCGGAGAAAGTGCTCGGGCCCGACGAGCTGCGCGTCTATCACGCGCGCCACGCCCGCTCGGCGGCGCGCGGTCTCGCGTTTCTCGCCACCCGTTTTTCGGCGAAAGAAGCGTTCTCCAAAGCGATCGGCCTGGGCATGCACTGGCCGATGACTTGGCGCGCGCTGCAGACGCTCAACGAGGCGAGCGGCAAGCCGATGGTGGTGGCCTCCGGCGAACTGGCCGAATGGCTCGAAGCACGCGGCATCACGGCCCGCGTGACGATCAGCGACGAGCGCGATTACGCGGTTTCGTTCGTGATCGCCGAGACGGCGGAACCCGCCGCTCCCACATCCCCTGCAACCCTCTGACTTCTCCTGGCGCGGCGCCAGCAAGCCGCGCCTTCTCTTTTTTCTAGCGGAATTCGATGAAAACCAATCCCGGACCGGTGATGCTCGACGTGGTCGGCAAGACGCTGACCGACGACGACAAGCGCCGCCTCGCCCATCCGATGACCGGTGGCGTGATCCTGTTCGCCCGTCACTACGAGAGCCGCGCCCAACTGGTGGCGCTGACCGACGCGATCCGCGCCGTGCGCGACGATCTGCTGATCGCGGTCGATCACGAAGGCGGCCGCGTCCAGCGCTTCCGTACCGACGGCTTCACGGTGCTGCCGGCAATGGGCAAACTGGGCGCGCTCTGGGATTCGGACGTGCTGCATGCGACCAAGGTTACCACCGCGGTAGGCTATATCCTCGCCACCGAGTTGCGGGCCTGCGGCGTCGACATGAGCTTCACGCCGGTGCTCGACCTGAATTACGGCCAGTCGCAGGTGATCGGCGACCGCGCGTTCCATCGCGATCCGCGCGTCGTCGCCATGCTGGCGAAGAGCCTGAATCACGGCCTCGCGCTGGCGGGCATGGCGAACTGCGGCAAGCATTTCCCCGGGCACGGCTACGCGCACGCGGACTCGCACGTGGCTGTCCCGGTGGACGACCGTCCGCTCGAGGCAATTCTGCGCGACGATGTGGCGCCGTACGACTGGCTCGGCTTGACGCTCGCCTCGGTGATTCCGGCACACGTGATTTATCCGCAGGTCGATACGAAACCGGCGGGCTTTTCGCGCGTGTGGCTGCAAGAGGTGTTGCGCGGCAAGCTGCGTTTCCCCGGCGCGATCTTCAGCGATGACCTCTCGATGGAGGCCGCGCGCCAGGGCGGCACGCTCACCGAAGCAGCCACCGCAGCCTTGCAGGCAGGCTGCGACATGGTGCTGATCTGCAATCAGCCGGAGGAAGCGGAGAAGGTGCTCGATGCGCTGCGCTTCACGCCGTCGAAGGAATCGCAGGCGCGCATCAGGCGGATGCGCCCGCGCGGCAAGGCGCTCAAGTGGAGCAAGCTGATCGCCGAGCCGGAATACCTGCAGGCGCAAACCCTGTTGCGCAGCGCATTTGCCTGAACGCTGCGGATCAGTTCAGACGCATCCGCTGCAGCTTGTTGTAGAGCGTCTTCGGACTGATCCCCAGCAGTGACGCGGCGCGATGCCGCGTCCCGCCGACCGCGTCGAGCGTGGCGCGGATCAGCATTTCCTCCACATCCGCGAGCGGTGTGCCGACGGTCACCTGCACCCGGCTGCCGTTCAGATCGCGTACCCCGGCCGAACCGGTTTCGTCGGCGCGCAGCGTTTCGAGCACGTCGCCGGATGCCTGATAGGCACGCCTGACACGGTCCTGCAGTTCGCGCACGTTGCCGGGCCACTCGTAGGCCAGGCACTCGCGCAGGAAATTCGGCCCGATCTGCTTGGTCGCATCGGCGACGCCGCGTGCATTGGCTTCGCGATTCAGCTCGTCGACCATCGCTTGCGCGAGGAGCGCGGCGTCGTCGCCACGCTCGCGCAGCGGCGGCAGGGAGACCGCTGCCGCTTCGAGGCGCAGCGCGAGATCGTGATCCAGGCTGCCGTCCGCTACCGCCGCGCGTGGCGATTTGCGGGTCGACGCGATCAGCCGGAAATCGGTGACCACCGGATGCGTGCCGCCGACGCGCATGAAGGTCTGCGAATCGAGCGCGCGCAACAGCGCTTCCTGCTGCGGGCGCGGCAGTTCGGCGATTTCGTCGATAAACAGCGTGCCGCCGCTCGCCTGTTCGAACAACCCCTGCTCGCGTTGCTCGGCGCCCGCGAAGGCGCCGCGTTCGTGGCCGAACAGCACGCTATCGAGCGAGCGTTGCGCGGCGAGGCTCGCCGCCGTGCGGCAGTCGAAGGTGACGAAAGGGCCTTTGCGGCGGCGGCTCATCTCATGCAGTGTGCGTGCGGTGACTTCCTTGCCGGCGCCGGCTTCGCCGGAGATCAGCACGGCCGCTTCGGTCGGCGCGTTGTGTTCGATCATGTCGTACACATGCTGGATGGCGCCGCTCCGGCCGAGCATCGGGCCAAACCGGCCGAGCTGGCGCAGCGCGGCGCGCAGCGTCTGGACCTCTTCGGTCAGCTCGTAGGGGCGCGGAATGCGCGCGAGCAGGCTGCGCAGGCGCGGAATGTTGACGGGCTTGAGCAGGTAATCCCAGATGCCGTGGCGCAGCCCTTCTATCGCGCTTTCGACGGTGGCATTGCCCGTCATCACGATGACAGGCAGTGCGCCGCCGGGCGGTTGGGCCGGCAAATGCTGAAGCAGGTCGAGTCCGCTGCCGTCGGGCAGGTTCAGATCGACCAGCACGACGTCGGGGATGAAACGCGTCAGCGCAGCCCGCGCTTCGGCGAGCGTCGTCGCGGTGTCGACGGAAAAGCCGTCGGCGGCGAGGATCGCGGACAAGCCAGACAGGCTATTGGGATCATCTTCGACAATCAGGGCGTGTGGCATGGCTAGCGCTATTTTCCAGGTTGAAGGAGCCTCGGCCCCGCCGCCGGATGACGGCAACGGGCCGAGGTGCGATGGTTGGCCGCTATTCCTCGCGCAATACAGCGTGGCGCGCGGTCAGTCGCGGTTCGCATCGAAGAAGCGATGTACTTCACGGACGGCTTCCTCGCGAGTTTTGCCGTAGCGCTCCTGAATCAGACCGGCGAGTTTCTCGGCGTGCCCTTCGGCCTTCGTCAACTCGTCGTCTGTCAGTTCGCCCCACGCGGTTTTTGCCTTGCCAATGATCTGCTTCCACTTGCCTTTAGCAATGTCATTGTTCATCACGCATCTCCCTGGTGAGAAAAAGGTAAAGCCTCAACGGGCTTGTGCCTCTTGAAGCAGGGAGCGTGCCATTGACAACTACTTAAGCTTATCAATGGTTTGTCGCGCGTAATGGTTCTCGCGATGCGTTCTGATTGGCAAAATCGAAAACCGTACCGGTAAAGTTTTCCTCAACCATACACGGTCATGGAAAAAAGAAAAAGCGCCCAACAGGGCGCTTTTTTAATCTGGCCGCCATTCCCGCGGCTTGCCGCGGGGCCGGGACCGGGCAGCGTCGACGCTTACGCGCGGCTGCGGTACTCGTGGGTACGCGTGTCGATTTCGATCTTGTCGCCGATATTGCAGAAGAGCGGCACTTGCAGTTCGAAGCCGGTGTTCAGCTTGGCGTTCTTCAGCACCTTGCCCGACGACGTATCGCCCTTGACTGCCGGTTCCGTGTAAATGATTTCGCGGACCAGCGTGGTGGGCAGTTCGACCGAAATGGCCTTCTCGTTGTAGAACACGACTTCGCAAGCCATGCCGTCTTCGAGGTAGTGCAGGGCGTCGCCCATCATTTCCGCTTCGACTTCGAACTGGTTGTAGTCGGCGTCCATGAACACGTACATCGGGTCAGCGAAGTACGAGTAGGTCACTTCCTTGCGATCCAGCAGGACGACGTCGAACTTGTCGTCGGCCTTGTACACGGTTTCCATGCCCGCGCCGGTCAGCAGGTTCTTGAACTTCATCTTGACGACGGCGGAGTTGCGGCCCGATTTGTTGTATTCGGCCTTTTGCACGACCATCGCGTCGCTGCCGATCATCACGACGTTGCCGGTGCGGAGTTCCTGTGCGGTCTTCATAAAACTGTCCTGTACGAAATAAGTAGCTTCAACTGTGCTCAACGGCATACGGCGCAAGCGGGCTCGGCGCCCTGTCAAACTTCGCACACCTCGGCGCCTGGGTGCCCGCTGCCCGTTACCTTCCGATAACTGTGTTTACCCGAAAGCGGGCGCGTACACGAGTGGCGCCGATGCGCGAGGGCGATCTGCTTCGATTGACGGTGCACAGTGACACACCGTTTGCGCGAGATTCGCCGCCGCCATCGTGCCGCGCTTGCGTCGTCGGCCGTTGGATAACCGCTTATTTTAACTGACTTTTTGCAAATTCGGCCAGATTTCCGGCGAGGTCGCCGAGCGCCGCCAGTTCCTGCGCCCATCCGGCCGCGCGCTGCTCGAAAGCGGCGCGGTGACGCTGGAAATCCGCCCAATCCGGCTCGCCGACGCCGTTCCACGCGTGCCAGAAGCGCGCCAGCGCGGCGCGCGCCGCGCTCGGCAGGGGGGGGGCTGTGTAGTGCGCGAGGGCGGCGTCGAGCTTGGGCAGATGGGCGTCGTCGGCTTGCGGGTAGATATGCCAGACGAATGGACGTGCCGCCCACTGGGCGCGCACGAACGAGTCTTCGCCGCGCACGAAATTGAGGTCGCTCGCCCACAGCAAGGCGTCGTAGCCGGGTTGATCCGTGAAGGCGAGCGCATGGGCGCGCAGGCTGCCGCGCTCGGCGTGCGAGCCGGCCGCGAATGCCGGCAGGCCGAAAAAGCGCGCGATCGCGCCCGAAATCCGCCCTTCGGGTACCAGCAGCTCGATGGGCGCCGGACTATCGCGCCATTGTTCGAGCAGGCTTTCGACGGCGGGATTTTCGTAGGCAAAGAGTGAGATTACCGTGGCGCCGGGGTGGGGAGCGGCGAGGCCAGTGGCCTGGCGCCACCATGCCTCGCGCGCCGGCGGCGAGGCTTCGAAGGCAGCCCGCGCGGCATCCAGATGGCGCTCCTTGAGCACGCCGCCTGTGCCGGTGCCGAGTCCCGGGAAAAAGAATGTCTTGGTCAGCGGATAGCGCGGGTGCGGCGATTGACGCAGATGGAAGTCGGCCACCCAGTCTTCGGCGCTCAGGTATTCGAGGTTCAGCCACACCGGCGCGCGCTCGCGGCGCGCCATCCCGGCCACGTAGACGTGCGGCAGCTCGCAGCCGAACGCCTCGATGACCACGTCCGCCACTTCCAGTATGTCGCCCGCATGCGCCGGTTCGTGCCAATGCTCGATGACAATGCCGCTCACCGCCTGGCGGCTGCGCTCGACCTCCAGCGCGGGGCAGAGCTTCTTGAACGCGTGCAGGTCGTCGACGAAAACGCGCACTTGCCAGCCGTGTTCGCTGGTCAGCTGGCGCGCGAGGCGCCAGCACACGCCGATATCGCCGAAGTTATCGATTACCGCGCAGAACAGGTCGCAGGCAATGGCGCCGTCTGGCGGCGTCTGCGTGGGGACTGACTGGGCGGCTTGCGAGGCAGGGGCGGACGAGGCGGGCGGGCGCGCGGAGGACATGGTGGCCGGCATCCGGGTCTCGGACGCGTGCGGAATGTTCTAAACTGGCGATTCTAAAGCACTCACCCCACTCTCCGCGTGAATCCCGGCGCGGTGCTCAGCCCGATTCTGCATGACCTATTCAGACGCTCCAGAAGCTTCCGAAACTCCCGAGGCATTCGAGCCCAAAAAGGTGCTCGCCCAGTTGCCGCATCTGCCCGGCGTCTATCGCTATTACGATGCGCATGGCGCGGTGCTGTACGTGGGCAAGGCGCGTGACCTGAAAAAGCGCGTGTCGAGCTACTTCACCAAGACGCTGCTGTCGCCGCGCATTGCGATGATGGTGACGCGGATTGCCCGCATCGAAACCACGGTCACGCGTTCCGAGGCCGAGGCGCTGCTGCTCGAAAACAACCTGATCAAGGCGCTCGCGCCGCGTTACAACATCCTGTTTCGCGACGACAAGTCGTACCCCTACCTGAAGCTGACCGGCCACAAGTTTCCGCGCATGGCTTACTACCGTGGCTCGGTGGACCGCAAGAACCAGTACTTCGGACCGTTCCCGAGCGCGTGGGCGGTGCGCGAGAGCATCCAGATCCTGCAGCGCGTGTTCCAGTTGCGCACCTGCGAAGACTCGGTGTTCAACAACCGCACGCGGCCTTGCCTGCTGCATCAGATCGGGCGCTGCACGGCGCCGTGCGTGGGGGCGATCAGCGAGGAAGACTACGCGCGCGATGTTTCCAACGCCTCGCGCTTCCTGCTTGGGCGGCAGAGCGAAGTGATGAAGGAGCTCGAGGAGAAAATGCATGCGTTTGCCGGCGAGCTGAAGTTCGAGCAGGCCGCCGCGGTGCGCAACCAGATGAGTTCGCTTTCCACAGTGCTGCACCAGCAGGCGATTGAAGTGGGTAGCGACAGCGACGTCGACATTCTCGCCGTGGTGGCCCTCGGCGGGCGCGTGTGCGTGAACCTGGCGATGGTGCGCGGCGGACGGCATCTAGGGGACAAGGCTTACTTCCCGGCGCATGTGGAAAGTGCACTGACGATCGACGAGGGCGGTCTGGATGATGGCGATGCCGATGCGCAGGGCGCCCTGAAGACGGCGGTCGCGCAAGGGTTGCGGGCGGCGGAGGAGGCATCGCTCGCGAGCGTGAAGGCGAAGCGGGCGGTGGATGCGAGCGGCGCCACAGGCGTTGCAGATGCCGACAACGGGACGTCCGACGCGTTGGCGTTCGCGCAGGCGCTGCCGCCTGAGATGGATGACGCGACCGATGAAGCCGAGGAAGACGTTCTGCAGGATGAGTCCGATGACGCCGGTGATGAAGCCGTTGAGCTTACCGACGCTGCCGCGTCCGACGACGCTGCCGGTAGCGCCGACGATGCCGCTGCAGCCCCCTCCGGCAAGCCTTCGCGCCGACGCCAGACAGGCATCGAATCCGAAGTGCTTGAAGCCTTCATCGCGCAGCACTACCTGGGCAACCGCGTCCCGCCGGTGCTGGTCGTCAGCCATGCGCCGTCGAACCGCGAACTGGTCGATCTGCTGATCGAGCAGGCGGGCCACAAGGTCACGCTGCTGCGTCAACCTCAAGGCCAGAAGCGCGCCTGGCTGGCAATGGCCGAGCAAAATGCGCGGCTCGCGCTGGCGCGCCTCCTCTCCGAACAGGGCTCGCAGCAATCGCGCACGCGCGCGCTCGCCGATACGCTCAGTCTCGAATGCGAGGACCTCGCACATCTGCGGATCGAATGCTTCGATATCAGCCACACGATGGGCGAAGCGACCCAGGCGTCGTGCGTGGTGTATCACCATCACAAGATGCAGTCCTCGGAGTACCGGCGCTACAACATCACCGGCATCACGCCGGGCGACGATTACGCCGCCATGCGCCAGGTGCTCACACGCCGCTACGAGAAGATGGTGGCGCAGGCCGCGGCAAGCGCTGCCGCAGGTGCCGCCGATGACGCGCTCGCGCAGTCCAGCGATCCGGCGGCCGATCCCGCACTCGCAGCCGATCCTGCTGACCCGGCCGAGCCGGCGACCGGCGGCATCCTGCCTAACATCGTGCTGATCGACGGCGGCAAGGGCCAGGTGGAGATTGCGCGTCAGGTATTCACCGAAGTGGGTCTGGATTGCGGGATGCTGGTTGGTGTCGCGAAGGGCGAGGGGCGCAAGGTCGGCCTCGAAACGCTGATCTTCGCCGATGGCCGCGCGCCGCTCGAACTCGGCAAGGAAAGCGCGGCCCTGATGCTGGTTGCGCAGATTCGCGACGAGGCACACCGCTTCGCGATTACGGGCATGCGCGCCAAACGCGGCAAGACGCGCCAGACCTCGCGCCTCGAAGAGCTCGAAGGTGTCGGCGCGAAACGCCGTCAGCGCCTGCTCGCACGTTTTGGCGGGTTGCGTGGGGTGGTGGCGGCGAGCATCGAAGATCTGGCCAGCGTCGAAGGGATTTCCCAGTCGCTTGCGGAGCAGATCTATCGGCAATTGCACTGATTGCGTGAAATGCGGCGCGACCCATCTCGGGCGCGTCGTATGCTCTTAAACCCCGGAGTGCCGGTTTGACGCCTGTTTACGGGCGCTTTGCCGCCCGTTTGCCGCGTGTTTGCTTGTGGCAGGCCTTGTGACACGGCACAATTGCAACTCCCTTGTCAGACGCTGCGCCTGCCCATGCCGTTTAATTTTCCGATTTTCCTGACGTGGCTGCGGATTGTTCTGATTCCGCTCGTCGTCGGTGTGTTCTATTTGCCCGACATGATGATGAGCCCCGCGCACCGCAATCTGGCGGCCGCGACAATTTTCATCCTGGCTGCACTGACAGACTGGTTTGATGGCTACCTGGCCCGCCGCTGGAACCAGACCTCGGCCTTCGGTGCGTTTCTCGATCCGGTGGCCGACAAGCTGATGGTGACTGCCGCCCTGCTGGTGCTGGTGCAACTGACGCGGCTCGACTCGGCGATCGCGCTGGTGATCGTGGGCCGCGAGATCGCAATCTCGGCGCTGCGCGAATGGATGGCGCAGATTGGCGCCTCGAAGAGCGTCGCCGTGAATTCGCTGGGCAAGTTCAAGACGGCGTGCCAGATGATCGCGATTCCGATGCTGCTGTTCTATGGCCCGTTGCCGCTCGCGCCGGGTGTGGCGATCGACACGCGCGTGTGGGGCATGTGGCTGGTCCTGCTGGCCGCGTTCCTGACGATCTGGTCGATGCTCTACTACATGAAGCTCGCGTGGCCGCAGATTCGTGAACGGGGCGGGATCGTGTGAGCGAAAACTGTCTCGTAAAAAGACCTGCATGAAAGGGGTTGACACGTTTCAGCGCTTTATACATAATCTCGTTTCTCCGATGCGAGCAGTTCTGAATGCCGGAGCGTAGTAGATGTAGTAGTAAAGGCAGCAAGTTAGCAGTAGAAGCAGCAAAACGCGGGAGTAGCTCAGTTGGTAGAGCGCAACCTTGCCAAGGTTGAGGTCGCGAGTTCGAGACTCGTCTCCCGCTCCAGATTTTTGAAGCAGCGTTTTGTGTGGTGTGGAAGCAAGTCGTAGAGCAGTAGCAAAACGTTGTTAGCAGGACCATGCGGGAGTAGCTCAGTTGGTAGAGCGCAACCTTGCCAAGGTTGAGGTCGCGAGTTCGAGACTCGTCTCCCGCTCCAGACATTCGGGGAAGCCAAGCTTCCCTTTTTGTTTGGTGGACCGACCGGCCATCGAACAAATCTGCGAACCCGTTGTACGCACAACCTGTTGCTACGGTTTCAGCAGTCCGCTTATGGCGCGATAGCAAAGCGGTTATGCAGCGGCCTGCAAAGCCGTGTAGGCCGGTTCGACTCCGGCTCGCGCCTCCAGAAGTCAAAGAAAAGCCCCGACTTGTCGGGGCTTTTCTTTTTTCGGCGCTTGTCACACGCACAAACTCATCGCAAGCGCACTCGCCAGGGTGGACCATCGGCGAACTTCGATTCGATCCATTCCTTGAAGGCGTTCGTTGCGGCTGGGGAAAACCTGGCGGAAGGTCGGACCAGAAAGACCCCGGCCTGAGCATCAAGCAGCCAGTCCGGAAGAACATGCACCAGCCGGCCCGCGGCGATGTCGCGGCTCATGAGCCATTCGCCCGCACCCAGAATCCCCACTCCATGATTGGCCGCGGCGAGAAGCGATTCGCTGTCGTTGGCTGTCAGAGACCCTGTCGGCACGATCGTTTCGTGTCGGTTGCCGTTAGACAGGCGCCATTCCGGGAACGATGCAAAGCCGCTGAAGCGCAGGCAATTGTGGTTGGCGAGATCTCGCGGCGTCTCTGGAAGCCCGTGTTTTTCAATGTAGGCGGGCGCAGCGCACAGGATGCGACGGTGGTCGCAGAGCCTCTTTGCAATCAGCCGGTTGTCGTTCAACTCCCCGATCCGAACGGCGGCATCGAATCCCTCCGCGATGATGTCGACAAAGCGTTCGCTATAGTCCGCGACGATGGACACGTGCGGATGGCTGTCGAGAAATTCCGGCAGCATGGGACCGAGCCACAGCCGTCCCATCGCGGCCGGAAAGGCCACGCGCAACACACCGCGGATTTCTGCTGCGCCTAACGATGCTTCCTGTTCCGCCTCGGTGATCGAACCCATGGCGGATCTCAGACGTTCGGCCAACTGCATGCCTGCAACGGTCATTCTGAGCTGCCGCGTCGAGCGTTCCAGCAGGCGAACCCCGAGCCGCTTTTCCATCGCCAGCACACGCTTTGAAATGACCGTGGGATGGCGCTGCAGCAGCCGCCCTGCGGCCACGAACGATCCCTCCGAGGCCACAGCCAGGAGCGCCGCGATCTCATCCGTGTGGCGGGGATCGAGTGGCCCATCATGGTTTCAGAATAATGGCCCCAGAGGACTTTCCGGACTCTAGGTCCGCATGGGCTGCGGCTGCATCGGCCAGCGAATAGCTTCCCCAGATACGTGGTTTGATGGCGCCGGCTTCGACGCTCGCCAGTACGTCGCGGGCGCGTTCCTGATACTCCGCATGTGTTGCAGTGTGCGCCGCCAGCGAGGGGCGCGTCAGAAACAGCGAGCCTTTCGCGTTCAGGGTCGCGATTTCTACGGCCGCAGGGGCGCCGCTCGAGGCGCCAAACGACACCATCAGGCCGCGTGGCCGCAGGCAGTCTAACGATGCGTTGAATGAGAGACGACCGATCGGGTCGTAGACCACATCGGCTTTTCTGCCGTCTGTGATGCGTGCGACTTCGTTTGCCAGAGTTTGCGCGTCGAATACCAGCACTTCGTCGCATCCCAGTTCTTTCGCTTTTTGCACGCTGGCCGGTTTGGACACTACGCCGATAACAAAAGCCCCAAGATGCTTCGCCCACGGCGCCATGATCTGGCCGACCGCACCGCCGACGCCATAAAGCACCATGACCGTTCCCGGCCCGACCGGATAGGTCGCTTTGAGCAGATACTGGGCGGTGATCCCCTTGAACATCACTGCAGCCGCATCGTCGTAGGACAAGGAGTCCGGGATCGCAACCAGCCGGTCGGCAGGATAACGGCGAGCGCTTGCGTACGCGCCGATAGGGCCGGTCGCATACGCCACCCGGTCGCCCACCTGTACATTGCCCACGCCCGGACCTATGGCCGCAACACGTCCAGCCGCCTCTAGTCCGAGACCCGATGGCAGAGGAATCTGTACGGCGCCCTTGCGCTGCGACACATCCAGATAGTTGATTCCAATGGCGTGCTGCTCCAGCCATACCTCACCTGGGCCTAGCGGAGATTCAGCAACTTCCTCGATCTCAAGAACATCGGGCCCGCCGACCTGGCTGAGGCGGATTGCGGAAACCATACGTACTCCTTTCGATGTGCATCACTTTCAATGAGTGTCGACGACGATTGTGAGATCTTTCTGTGGCGGAAGCAATGCGGGCCGGATGCAGTACATTCGTGCACCTGGTGCAGGTTAGCGCGATCTGCTTACGTGCGCCGGGCTACTGCCTGTGGCGCAGCAGCCCGTCGATGACTATTTCAAACGCACGCCTCGACCGGTGCCGACACCGACAACTGATTCTTCACGCTGGGCCGCTCCTGCATCCTTGCGTACCAGGCTTGAAGCGCTTCGCATTCCGCGGGCACCGGGAGGTTGACGAGCCCGGCAAAGATCAAACCGCCTATGACCGTGATGTCGGCCATCGAGAACCTCTCACCCGCGACGAACGGCTGCCCTTTTAGAACGGCATCGAAATAGCGCATACCTTTTACGGCTTTGTCGCGCTGGCGCAGTCCCCACTCGGCGTTTTGGTAAATCTCGACGTCGGGCCCGAGCCCCGGCGTGGCGTGGTGGAAATAAACGCTGACGGCATCGAGCAATTCCAGCTCGGCGCGCTTGCTCATCATGTGGATCAAACCCTTTTCGCGCGGTGTTTTGCCGGTGAGTACGGGAGTGCCGTCGAGCGCATCAAGGTACTCGGTAATGGCGGTGCACTCGGCAATAAAAGTGCCGTCGTCGAGTTCGAGCACCGGCAGCGTGCCTGAGTAGTTTTTGGCGAGAAACTCGGGTTTCTTGTGTTCGCCCTTCCACAGATTGACCGTCACAAACTGGACGCGTGACTGCAGGTTCTTTTCGGCTAAAGCAATGCGGACGCGCGCCGGATAAGGGCCGGTGGGCCAGTCGTGAATCTTCATCATGGCCAGTCTGGTTGCGTCGAAACTGATGGGGTCGGAACTCATTGATTGCCTCTTTACAGGTTGATGCGGGTTGGTGTGGGGCGATGCGGCCGGAACACGCGATGTAGGGACCCGTTGAACGGAAACCTACCTAACGTTTGGTAGGGTAAACATAAGGACTATAATCTGGCTTGTCAACATCCATTTTTCGCTTACCGGGGCAGGGGCAATGAGGAGTGAAGTGAGTTCAAACTCCAGGGAGAAAATCCTGGAGGCCGCCAAAAGGATCGCGCAGGCGCATGGCTATGGTGGACTGAATTTTCGTGATCTCGCGGAAGACGTCGGTATCAGGGCCCCGAGCATTTACCATCACTTCACCAGCAAGGCCGATCTCGGCGCAGCGGTAGCAAGGCGCTATTGGGAGGACACGGCGGCGGGCCTGGATGCATTGCTGGCCGAATCTCCGGATCTGGCTGGCTGCCTGCGCCAGTATCCCGATACGTTTCGGCTGGCGCTCGAGAGTGGCAATCGCATGTGCCTTTGCAGCTTCATGGCCGCCGAATACGACGATTTGCCGGATGAAGTGAAGAAAGAAGTCCAGATCTTTACCGACGTGAATGTCGCATGGCTGAGCAAGGTGCTGTCCGCCGCGGCCGTGGTCAGTGCGGGGGAGAGCGAACAGCGGGCTCGCGCCATCTTTGCCGCCATCGCCGGTGCGCAGCTCATTGCGAGGAGCCGCGCGGATATTTCGCTCTATGACTCGTTGATTGAGAGCTATCGCGAGGCTGGCCTCTTACCGGCATAGCGTCGGAAAGAAACGCTCCGTGCGCGAAGCGGTACGTCAGCCCGTGCTGGTTCTGCAATACCGAATTGCACCTCACTCTGTTTCTGCAGGAAGCAGACCCTGCGATAGTCCTGCCATCTCCCGGGCACCCGCTTCAGGATCAACGCGAACCCGGGCATTTCCAGGCGGACGTTAACGTGAGAGTGCGACCGATGAAGATTGACGACGATAGCGCAACGAGATGCAGTCTCCTGAACACAGTAGTCACATTAGCGACGAAACTGGCATTGCTAGGCACATGTGCGGCTTTGTCGATCTCGGCGAGCGGGCAAATTCCGTCGGCTGGCGGCGCACTTCCACTCTCGCTGGCAATGGATGCCGCCACGGAAACGATCCAGGTGTGCGAGGCGCGGGGCTTTAAAGTTGCGGTCGCGATCGTGGACCCGGACGGCGTGATCAAGGTGCAGGCGCGCGGTGACGGCAGCCCGATTCATTCGCAAGGTTTTTCGTTTCGCAAGGCCTACACCATCATGAGCATGGGGCCAATGATCGGTGCAGACACGAATAGCGCGCTCATCAACAAGATTACCGGTTTTTCCCCTGGGCTTCCGGCAACCGCGAGCAGTGGCACGTCGAGTCTTCTTTTCCTGCCCGGTTCGGTGCTGGTGAAGCAAAACGGGCAAGCTATTGCTGCCATCGGCGTGAGCGGCGCCCCGAAGAGTCTCGACGATGAGGCTTGCGCGCAAGCCGGCGCCGACAAGATCAAGACTCGCCTCGCAGACGTTAGCCCGAACTGAAGCAGCGTGTTCCGGCCGTGCCGTCTGCAATTTAACTTAGCTGCTTTCTCTGAATTTCCGGAAGCATTCAGACAGAAACTCCAGGCAAACACGAATCTTGGGGACACGATTTCTCGGCGCGAGCGTCACGGCCGAAATGTCGAATTCGGTCGTGTCCTCGTAGTCTTCCAGAACCTGCTTCAACGCCCCTCGCGCCACGAGTTCCGCGCCGATAACCTTATTGATGCGGCCAATCCCCAGATTCGCTTGCATGAGCGATACGATCGCGGACGTATTGTCTGCGAGAACCCGCCCTGCAACGGGGAAGGTGGACAGTTCGTCGCCGCCGTCAAATGGCCATTGATTGTGGGCGTTAACCGCCGCATTGGCGATCAGGTCGTGGTGCAGCAGATCGTCCGGCGTGCGGGGAAATCCACGAGCGGCCAGATAGACGGGCGAGGCATACAGTGCCCGCCGGTGTGATCCAAGCTTACGCGCCACATGCGTGTCTCGCGGTGGGATGCCTGCCCGAACGGCAATATCGATGCCTTCTGTCGACATATCAACCGGTCTATCGGAGATATGCAAACTCACGTCGAGATCAGGGTGGCGATCCACCAGCTCGCGCAAATTCGGGATCAGCACGTATTCGGCAAGGATGCATGCAACGCTAATCCTCACCTGTCCAGAGACCCGGTTGCTGCGCGATGCCAGATCATCGGAGAGGGCGGCGGCATTCTGTGAGATTGTTTTGGCATGCTCAAGAAAAATGCAGCCATCGTCAGTGAGCGACAGGCCATGGGTGCTGCGATGAAACAGGCGCAGACCACATGCCGTCTCCATTCTCGACAACGCGCGCGATACCTGGCTAGGGTGTTCATTGCGCTCTCTCGCTACCGCGGCGACAGACAGCGATTCAGCGAGTCGGACAAAAAGATAGAAATCCTGGAGCGAGAAGTCTGTCACGGGGTTTCGCCTTCTGAAGCTAGTGAACCGCATCCTTTCTTGCCGCGACCACCCGATTCCGTCCTTCGCGCTTCGCCTCATACAAGGCGATGTCGGCCGCGTGGATCAGCCGGGTCGGGTCATCCATGCCTCGGGCCGGAACCCGCGCCTCAACTCCTGCGCTGATCGTGACGACGCCAGCCGGGCTGCCCCGATGCTCGATTCCCAACTCGCGAATGGCGTGACGAACCGTTTCCGCCACCGCGACCGCATCCTCGATGCCTGTCTCCGGCAGCAGCACGGCAATCTCTTCGCCGCCGTAGCGGGCGACGAGGTCGCGCGGCCGGCGTGCGGCCAGGTCGCGGATCAGCCGGCTGATCGTGCTCAGGCACTCATCGCCGGCGGCATGTCCGTAAGTATCGTTGTATTGCTTGAAGCAGTCGACGTCGATCATGATCAGCGCCAGACCGCTTCCCTGACCCATAGCGTGGCTGAATTCGTCGTGCAAGGTGACGTCGAATTGCCGGCGGTTTGCCAGGCCCGTCAAGCCATCCTGCATTGCCAGCATTTCGAGGGTCCGGTTGAGCCTCTCGAGCGAATCGTGTGTCTTGATCAACTCCGCCTCGGTCCGGGTGCGCAGCTCGATTTGCCGAACCAGATGCCAGCCGGACAACGCCACGACGACGACCAGGCACAGCACGCCCGCCGAATGCCAGACGGTGTCGCGCCACCACTCGTGCAGGATCTCGTTCTTCGACAATGCCGCGGCGACGAAGACAGGGTAGTCCTGCAGATTGCGATAGCTGTTCAAGCGGGTGACGCCGTCCTGCGCGGATTTGATAAAGGCCGTGCCTACCGGGCCGAGTGCGACATAGTGCCGGTATAGCTCGGTTCCTTGCATGCTGGCGCCGACCAGTTTCGTATCGAACGGCCGCCGAACCAGCATGGTGCCGTTATTGAGGACGAGCGCGACCGCTCCGGCATTGCCGATCTGCAGCGTATCGTAGAACTGCCTGAAAAAGTCGATCTTGACGGTAGCCAGTACCACGCCGCCGAAACTGCCGTCGCCGTTATCGATCCGTCGCGAAACCGGGATCACCCAGTTCCCGCTCGACCGGCTGATGATCGGTGCGCCAATATGCACCCGCGCGTCACGGTGCTGCTTATGAAAGATGAAGTATTCGCGATCCGCATTGTTGAAGCGGTTTAGCGGGGTGGAGGTGGTGTTGGCGAGCCAGTTGCCGTTTGCGTCGTAGACGAATAGCCCGTCGAGCTGCGGCAACTGCTGGCGACTCATCAACAGAATCCCGCGCAAGCGCTTCATGGCGGCGGGACTCGTTCCGTCCACCTCTACGCGCTCGGCCAGAGCGAGCAGCGCCGTATCGGCTTCCTTGAAGGTATCGTCGGCCTGCTGCGCCATTGCGCGCGAGAGATTCGCGGTGGCAACGTCCATCTCGCCAAGCTTGACCGCGCGGGCGTTCCAGCTTCGCCAGCCGTCGAGCACGAGTAGCGACAGACAGACGATCGTCACGAAAGCTATCGCGCGCCAGATGATGGGCGGTCGATTCGAACTCAAACGGGTCTCCGGGGACAGCTTCGCGGCGCTGCGCGAACATCGGCGTTTTGCAGGGAGAAGTGCGGAAATCGCCTGCGCATACACGGGATATCGGCAATGCGGCACGCATCTTGACGTCCGTTTCCTTGCAAGCCGCTTTCGCAGCCGGGACGAGCGGCCGTCGTTTACGCTACTGGCGCTATAGTGCGCGCGTTTCGCGCGCCGTAGGAATTTGCATGCTTTCCGCTGTTGCCGGAATGCACCTTATGCGCGAGCGGCTAGACAGGTCGCGCGCCGGGACTCGGAAGGCGCGCAGGTGAGGATGGCGGCAAACGGGGCAAGCCTCGCCCGTTCCCGTGCGCCTATGAAATACTGTCAGTCATCTACCAGGTCAACCATCCTCTTCCCATGTACTTTCAGCTCACTGGCACCCAGGTTCGGGTGCTGGGTTCGATGCACCTGTTTTCTGCTACCAGTCCGCGCATGCCCGACTGGATATCGCAAGCGTTCGAGTGGGCGCAGACACTCGTGTTTGAATCGGATGCCCAGGCCATCTTGCCGTTCCTGAAGCGGGACGGCGGCGAGTCGATCGAGCATGCCTTGACGCCAGAGGTGTGGCGCCGGCTCGACGCGTCCTGGCCTTCCGCCGGCGCGCTGGCCCCGCTCGCCGAGCTGCGGCCCTGGGCTGTCATGATGGCCGCACCGACTCTGTGCCAGCGGGTCGTGGAAGGCGTCGAGCCACGCTTGCTGAGAGAGTGCGCTGCGCAAGCAAAACCGTACCGGTTTCTGGAGACTGCACAGGAGGTAGTCGCCTCGCTCGAATCGATTCCGTTGCCGACGATCTGCCGCGGGCTGGAAATGCTGCTCGCGGATCTAGGCGAGCCTCAACGCACGCTCGACCGGATGCAGTCGGCCTGGCTGCAGCGCGATCTTCAGGCGGTCTATACGGTAGCGGCCGAATCGCCGATGTTCAGTCTGCCGGGGATGCGCAACGCGATTCTCGATGCGCGCAATGCCGCATGGGCGCCGCGCGTTCGGCAAGCGCTCGATACGCCGACGCGCACCCTCGTGGTGGTTGGCGCGCTGCATTTGCATGGCGCAGGCAATCTGATCGAGCGGCTGCAGCACGCTGTGGAGCCGCTTCTTTAAGCTGGGTGGTGAGGGCTGTCGAGTTCGCTGCGCGGTTAAACGTAAGCGCCGATATCTTGTCTATTGCGACTGCGACTGCGACTGCGACTGCGCCGGAACAGCCGCATCGCTGGCCCGGCGCGCTATGCTCGCGCGCGGCATTCGCGGCATAATTCAGCAACCGCCGCCCGCCTGGGCGCTTCTCTATTGACGTGTTTTCTCATGAACCAGCCGCAGCCGTCCACAAACCCGCAAGTGCCGTCTTTTGACTGGCGCTGGAAATTCTTCGATGACCTGACCACCACCGAGGTCTATGCGATGCTCGCCGCACGCAACGAGGTATTCGTGGTCGAGCAGAATTGCGTGTACGGCGATATCGACGGCCTCGATACAGAGGCGTGGCATCTGTTCGCGTTCGGCCCCGGCGAGGGCCAGCCAAAGCTGGCAGGTTACCTGCGCGTGCTGCTGCCTGACGGCGCCGATCCCGACATCCGCATTGGCCGCGTGCTGACGACCGCGCCTTTTCGCGGCATGGGACTCGGCAACAAGATGCTGGAACGCGCGGTGGCGCATATCGCCGGGCAGTGGCCGGGCGTACCGATACGCCTGCATGCCCAGGCGCATCTGCAAGGCTTCTATGGCGCGTTTGGCTTCTTGCCGATTTCGGACGTCCACGATGAAGACGGCATTCCGCATGTCTGGATGCGCGCGGCCTGAGTCCGCTTGTCACGCAACCGCCCGCGCGCGGAAAGCCGCATCCAGTGGCGCAAGGCGATCAGCGCGCCGATCACGCTCATCATCGAACCCGGAATCCATAGCAGCAAGCCGCCAATCTGCTGGTCGCGCATGGGGCTCAGCCAGGTGAACGCGCGTCCGCAGATCGAATAGATCGGATACAACTCGTGCGGCGTAAAGAAGATATAGGCGCCGAGTACGATCTGCGGGGGGATTGCCGCGATCACGATCAACACACGGCGCCCTGGCGAGAGCCTTGCCGGCGGTGCCGGGCGCGAATCGAGCACGAGCCACCAGAACATCAGGCCGTCGAGCACCATGCTCCAGTTCATCACGCGATACAGCCGCGAGTCGAGCATGGCGACAAAATGAACCGGCGAGAGCAGCCAGAAATAGATCAGGCCGACGAACAGGCCAACTGCCACCACCGGATGCAGCAGCACGTCCAGCAGCTTGCGCACAGGCGCTGCCTGTAAGGCCGGCCGCACGAAGCGCTGCCGCCACGCGAACGGCAGGCCCGCGCGCAGCGCCGCGCCCGGATACGACAGCGCGATGAAGAACGGCCCGAGGTGATGCAGCACCAGATGCTGCGCACGGTGCATGAAAAACTCATGCTCGAAAAAGTAGTCGAGCCTCGTGTGCAATGCGACATACAGCGCGCCCAGCCCGAACCAGAAGGAAAGCTTGCGCCGCAGCGATACCTTTGCCTTGCGCGCACCGCGCACAAAGAGGATCGCCGTGACCAGCATGGCGATCACGACGCTCGGCGAGGGCTCCCAAGGGTCGAGCCAGTCAAGCAGGTTCATCGGGCGGCGTCAGTTGGCCTGCGCGGGCGATTTGACGGCGAACGGCGTGTCCAGCGTTTCGCCGTCCGAGAACTGCAGCTTCAGATGCACGGTGTCGCCGGGCGCAACCTTGTGCTGTGCGTGCTCCAGCATGATGTGATAGCCGCCCGGCGCGATCGCGACCTGGCCGTGCGCGGGCACCGTCAGCTTGTCGACCATCACCATCTTCTGCGTCGAGCCGTTCGACACCGTCTGGTGCAGCATCGCGCCCTGGTAGTCGTCGCTCGAAATGTCGGTGAGGTCGATCGGCTTGTCGCTCGCGTTGACGAGCGTGACGTAGCCGGCGGCGGGCAGGTTGTTCGGCAGCCAGCGGACCCACGCGTTCTGGGCGCTGATGGCCGCTGTGCCGGCCGCCTGGGCGGTGGCGGCGAGGCCGAAGGAGAGGGTGAGCGCGCAGCCCAGCGT
This sequence comes from Burkholderia sp. 4M9327F10, assembly GCF_005503145.1. Lineage (GTDB taxonomy): Bacteria > Pseudomonadota > Gammaproteobacteria > Burkholderiales > Burkholderiaceae > Paraburkholderia. The sequence goes on from NZ_SCNV01000004.1 coordinate 157,022, forward strand.
AGCGAGCGTTTTGGTTTTGAGGTTCATGAATGCAAGGTCATGGAGGGCAGGGAAGAGGGGAAACTGGCAAGAAAACTGGCAAAAAGCGCAGCCCGAAGGCGCGAAACGTCAGGATTGGTCGTTCATGATACGGCGCAGATCGGCGGCAATGACGTCGGGCGAATCGTGGTCGGTGGCGAGCAGGCGCGCGTGGCCTTGCGCATCGAATACGTAGACGGCCGAGCTGTGTGTCACCTCGTAGTTGCCGTTCGGGTCGCGCTTCTCCATCTGATAGGCGACGCGATAGTGGCGCGCGAGCGTCTCGATCTGCCGGTCGCTGCCGGTCAGCCCGACCGCATGCTCGGCGTCGAACGCGCCTACGTAATCGTGCAGTGCCTTGGGTGTGTCGCGTGCCGGGTCGACCGTAATGAACAGGATGCGCACCTTTTGCGCCTGCGGGCCGAGCTTGGCGAGCACCTGCATCAGGCGCGCCATGGTCTCGGGGCAGACATCCGGGCAGTGCGTGTAGCCAAAGTAGACGAGCGCGGTGTCGCCCTTGAACGACTCGCCGGTGAGCGGCTTGCCGTCATCGCCGGTGAGCGAGAAGTCGAGATCGGGCAGATGGCCGGTCACGTTCGTCAGGTGCCACGGTTCTTCGTTGTGCGTACACCCGGCGAGCAGGCCCAGCGCCAGCGCGGTGGAGAGCGCGAATAATCGCGGCAGCGCGGCCTGTTGCAGACGCTGCGCCATGCGTTTTGGGCTCCGCGCGCCGGGCGGCGTGCTATCCGGTTGCACCCTTTGACGTGAAATTCTGGGGAACAAAGCAGACATCCATGACTCGATTTAAGAGGGCGTGTGGGCGACGGCGCGAGCACCGCATGCTGGCTGGCAATGGCGCTTGCCGGCCCGCGCGCGAACCCGTCAGTGTGGCTGGGACTGTATCGCAAATTGCCGCGCACCGTCATATGCCACCCCTGAAGGCCGGCATGACAGGGCAATTTGACGCATGGCTGTAAGCGCGGTCCTAAACCCTATCGTGTGGATTTTGAACGGAATTTTTGTGCGGCGCGGGCGGCTTCCCATGCTGGCGTTGCACTCAGGCTTACTTTCCCGAAAAATAGCGGGATGCGCGGTAAGATGCGCACACTTTTGCGGCTGCGAGCGGCTGAAAGGCAAGATAAACCGATGCAAGCACTTCCGGCTGTTCTGTCTCCCAGTGAGACGGCATTTTTCTTCGATTTCGACGGCACGCTCGTCGAGCTGGCTCCCACACCAGACGGCGTGCTGGTGCAACCCGAGGTCATCACGCTGTTGACCGAGCTGCGCCGCCTGACCAATGGGGCGGTGGCGATCGTTTCGGGCCGCGGCATCGACAGTATCGACGCCTTCCTCGGCATGCCCGATCTGCCCATCGCCGGACTGCACGGCGCGGAGCGGCGCGATGCGAACGGCGATACGCAACGGATCGGCTTTCATGACGAGCGCCTGTTGCGCATGGAGCAGGTGCTGGCCCAGGTGGTCAACGCAAACGCAGGCATGCTGCTCGAAATCAAGGGCGCGGCGCTGGCGCTGCACTACCGCAACGCCCCGGACCGCGAGCCGGTGGCACGGACCGTCACGGAGCGGCTGGTGGCCGACTATCCCGGCGCGTATGTGCTGCAGCCCGGCAAGATGGTCTACGAGATCAAACCGAAAGATGTCGACAAGGGGCGCGCCGTGCGGGCCTTTCTGGACGAACCGCCGTTCACCGGACGCCGGCCGGTGTTCGCCGGCGACGACCTGACCGACGAGAAGGGCTTCGCGGTCGTCAACGAGCGCGGTGGCGTGTCGATCAAGGTCGGCCCCGGCGATACCATTGCGCGCTCGCGGCTCGAATCGGTCGGCGCCTTGCTTGCATGGCTCGACGGCATCGTCAGCGCGGCGCGCGGCGCATGATGCGCGCCGCATCCCGCTTTATTCCGATTGTTCTTTTGGACGGAAACCGCGCTTCATGAGCCGACTGATTATCGTATCGAACCGGGTCGCGCCGATCTCGGAAGGGGGCCCGGCGGCAGGCGGTCTGGCAGTCGGCGTCTACGATGCGCTGAAGGAAACCGGTGGCATGTGGTTCGGCTGGAGCGGCGAGGTGCTCGCTTCCGGGCAGCCGCAGATCAGCGTGGAGGAGCGCGGCCCGGTGACGTTCGCGACCATCCCTCTGATGCGGCGCGACTACGACCAGTACTACCGCGGCTTTTCGAACGCCACCTTGTGGCCCGCGTTCCACTACCGCGCGGACCTGCTGCAATACGACCGGCATGACTTCGGCGGCTATTGCCGCGTCAATACCTGGCTGGCCCAGCAGCTCGTGCCCTTGCTACGCGATGACGACGTGATCTGGGTGCACGACTATCACCTGATCCCGTTCGCGCAAGCCTTGCGCGCGGCCGGGGTGAAGAACCGTATCGGCTTCTTTCTGCATATTCCGTTTCCGGCCTCGCAGGTGCTGCTGGCGGTGCCGCCGCATCGCGAACTGGTCGAAGCATTGTGCTCGTTCGACCTGCTCGGCTTTCAGACCGCGCCTGATCTGCGGGCGTTTTGCGACTACATCGTCAACGAAGCGAACGGCACGGTCGAGGCGCCCGCTGAAGGGCCGACGCTGGTGCGGGCGTTTGGCCGTACCTTGAAGGCGGCGGCATATCCGATCGGCGTCTATCCGGATGAGATCGCCGAACTCGCCAAAGCGGGCGAGCGCGGCAAGCCGGTGCGCACGATGAAGGCCACGCTGCATTCGCGCAAGCTGATCATGAGCGTCGACCGGCTCGACTATTCGAAGGGGCTGGTGGAACGGTTCCGGGCCTTCGAGCGGCTGCTCGAACACGCGCCCGCACAGCGCAACAAGGTGTCGTTCCTGCAGATCGCGCCGCCAACGCGCGCCGACCTGAATGCCTATCAGGACATCCGTCTGCAGCTCGAAGGCGAGTCGGGGCGCATCAACGGCCGGTTTGCCGAACTCGACTGGGCGCCGATTCTCTACATCCACCGTCAATACGAGCGGCCGGTGCTGGCGGCGCTGTTTCGCACGGCGCACGTCGGCTTCGTCACGCCGTTGCGCGACGGCATGAACCTGGTTGCCAAGGAGTACGTGTCGGCGCAGGACCCCGAAGATCCGGGCGTGCTGGTGCTGTCGCGCTTCGCGGGCGCGGCACAGGAGCTGGACGGTGCGCTGATCGTCAACCCGGTGGATATCGACGGCATGGCCGAGGCGTTGGCGCAGGGCCTGTCGATGCCGCTCGCCGAGCGTCAGTCACGCTACCGGGACATGATGGCGCGGCTGCGCGAGAACAATGTGTCGGTGTGGCGCGATAACTTCATGCGCGATCTGCAGGCGGCGGGTGCGCTTACCCAGGGTGGCGGCGCGACGCTCGCGGCCAGTGAGCCGCTGGCGGGCTGAGGGCGCAAGCGCTTCAGCCTGAGGTGGCTGGGTTCACCCGCGGCACGTAACCGTAAAAGCATGTAGCCGCAAAAGCGAAAAAGCCGCTTCATTGAAGCTGGCGCTCGCGGCGCACTGTACGGCTCACTGCTCACGGTGGCCTCAAGGGAGGGGCCACCCTCAGCGTCAAACCACGTGCTGCTCGTCGACCTTCTTGCCCCCGGCGTGCAGGGTGGTGCCTTTGCCGTACTGCTTCGACAGCAGGTCGCGGTACAGCCCCGGCCGGTTGCGCAGTTCCTCGGGCGAGCCGTCGTCGACCACCTTGCCCGCGCTCATCACGATGATGCGGTCGAAACTGTTCAGCGTCGACAGACGGTGGGCAATCGCCACCACCGTGCGGCCCACCATCAAGCGGTCGAGCGCTTTCTGGATCGCTTCTTCGGAGGCGCTGTCGAGCGCCGAAGTGGCTTCGTCGAGCAGCAGGATCGGCGCATTCTTCAGGATGGCGCGTGCAATTGCGATGCGCTGGCGCTGGCCGCCCGAAAGTTTCACGCCGCGGTCGCCGACGATCGTGTCGTAGCCTTCCGGCATCGCTTCGATAAAGTCCGCGCAACGCGCTTCGCGCGCCGCTGCCAGCACTTCGTCGCGGCTCGCCTCGGGGCGTCCGTAGGCGATGTTCTCGTAGACGCTGCGGTGAAACAGTGCGATGTCCTGCGGCACGACGGCGATCGCGTGGCGCAGGCTGTCCTGCGTGATCGAGGCAACGTCTTGTCCGTCGATCTTGATCTGGCCGCCCTGTGTCTCGTAGAAACGCTGCAGCAGCGACAGCACGGTGGATTTGCCCGCGCCCGACTTGCCGATCAGCCCGACTCGCTGGCCGGCCGCAATGTGCAGATCGAAGTGGTCGAGAATCGGCCGGCGGCGCGGGTAGGCGAATGTCACGCTTTCGAAGTCGATGCGCCCGCCTTGCGGCACCAGTTCCACGGCGTCCGAGCGGTCCGGCATGCCGTGCGGCTCAAGCAGGGTGCGCACTGCTTCGGCGAGCCGCGCGACGTGCTGCGTGACGTCGACCAGCGCGACGGCGAGATCGCGGGTGCCGTGCAGGATCGTGAAGCCGAGCGAGCTGACCAGCACGATGTCGCCGGAGGTTGCCTTGCCGTGATCCCACAGCCACAGCGCCCAGCCGAGCAGCCCGGCCGACAGCATGGCCGTGATGACGGCGTGCAGCAGACGCAGCTTTTCGAGGTAAAGCAGGCTTTGCTGGCGCGCGTCCATTTCGGCCTTGACGGTCGCGCCGAAGCGCGACTGCTCGCGAAAGGTCATACCGAAGGCACGCACGAGGCCCATGTTGCTGATCACGTCGACCAGTTCGCCGTCGACCGACGCGGCCTTGGTGGCGAAGTGATGGTGGCGCGCCGAACCGCGTCCGGCGAGCTTGTAGAGCACCACCGAGAGGATCGCCGAGCAGACCATCAGGCCGGCCGCCATCAGCGGGTTCACGGCAATGATCATGACAATCGCACCGAGCACGGCGATGCACGGCGGCAGCACGTTCCACGAGGTGGTGTTCTCCGCCGTGTAGACCGCGTTCGAGGTGGCGGTGATACGGCTCGCCAGCATGCCGGGCTGCTTTTCGGAGTAGTAGGTCGGAGAGTGGCCGCTCAGGTACTGGAACAGATCGCGGCGCAGATCGCCGGTGACGGCGACGAAGGTATGGGCGGCGACCCAGCCGGCCACCCGCCACAGCAGGTTATCAGCGGCGATCAGGCCGACCAGGATGGCGAACGCCCCCCACAGCGGGCCCGGATGGTGCCGGCCTTCGCCGAGCACGTCGATCAGATGCTTGATGGCGTATTGAGAGGCGAGCGCACAACCCACAGCCGCGAACACGCTGCACAGGACGATCGCATGGGCGAGCGGGTGGCGGCGGATATAGCGAAAAAGAAACGCAAGCGGCCTGTGCGCATAGCTCGAAAGCTTTGCGTTGTGGGCATTACGCTGGGCGATGGTGAGATGTTCCAATTGATCGTGTGGTCGGTGTGTTTCAGGTTATGTCATGCAACGGCATGGGCCACGGGACGCATCGCCACAAAAGGCAGATGCTCGCATTGTAAACACGCAAAAGGCATTCCGCCGTGTTCGAACGGCAACGGGACGCGACTGATTTCGCGATAGGCATCCGCAACACCTGTTTGCTCGACCCCGTGTGGCGGCCGTGGTTCATGCAGATTGCGGAATAATTTCGAGATATAATTACAAAAGCCATTCAACGCGCGGCGGCGCGCCGACGGGCGGCGCACAGGAAACATTGACGGAAGAATTTGCAAAATCCAGCTTGGGGGCCATGCGCCAAAGCCAGCCCTTACTGTAGAACTGGCTTATAAAACAAGGGTTTGCAAAATGTTTCCGCTTTGTAACAACGTAAAGTGTTTGAAATGTCCCGCGCCGCACGGGACGTCCGGCACCCATAATGCGTGCTCGGTCGGCCCATGAAATACGTGGCAGTTTGTCAACGAGTCTGACGCTTGTGCGTTTACGGCACATGTACAGCCTGGTGATGATGAACAGTCTGGGCATCCTTACCAAGCGATCCATCGCAGGATTTCTCGAACGAAACAGGCCTGAGCCGGCATCAGCCGGCCTGACTGGCCAGGCGAGCAAAGCGAGTCGCTTTTAACAAACCGCAGTACTTTTGCCTGATTTTTTACGAGGAGTTCTCTCTATGCGAATCGCTCAAATCGCTCCGTTGCACGAGGCGGTTCCCCCCAAGCTGTACGGTGGAACGGAACGGGTAGTGTCCTACCTGACCGAGGCACTGGTCGAACAGGGACACGATGTGACGCTCTTCGCGAGCGGCGATTCGCAGACCTCGGCGAAACTCGAAGCGTTCTGGCCGCAGGCGCTGCGCCTCGACCCGACGATTCGCGACGTGATGGCGCCGCACATGCTGCTGCTCGAAGAAGTGCGCCGCCGCGCGGACGAATTCGATGTGCTGCACTTCCACATCGACTATTACCCGTTCTCGCTGTTCGCCCGTCAGCCGGTGCCGTTCCTGACCACCATGCACGGTCGTCTGGATCTGCCGGAACTGCAGCCGGTTTTCAATGCGTTCAGCGACGTGCCGGTCGTGTCCATCTCGGACAACCAGCGTCTGCCGCTGCAGCAGGCGAACTGGCTGTCCACGGTTTATCACGGCCTGCCGGAAAACCTGCTCAAGCCGATTCCCGACGTCAAGCCGAGCTATCTCGCGTTCCTCGGCCGCATCTCGCCGGAAAAGCGCCTCGACACGGCAATCCGCATCGCCGAGCAGTCGGGCATGAAGATCAAGGTTGCCGCCAAGCTCGACAAGGCTGACCGCGCGTACTACGACGAAGTCATCAAGCCGCTGATGTCGCTGCCGCACGTCGAATATATCGGCGAAATCAGCGAAGCCGAGAAGACCGAATTCCTCGGCAACGCCCACGCGCTGCTGTTCCCGATCGACTGGCCGGAGCCTTTCGGTCTGGTGATGATCGAAGCCATGGCCTGCGGTACGCCGGTCATCGCCTTTAAGCGCGGCTCGGTGCCTGAAGTGATCGAGCACGGCGTGTCGGGCTTCGTCGTCGAAGACGAAATCAGCGCAGTGGCCGCCGTCAAGCGCCTGAACACGCTGCCGCGTGAAACGGTGCGCAAGGCCTTTGAAGCACGTTTCTCGTCGAAGGTCATGGCGCAGAACTACGTCGCTTCGTACGAAGAACTGCTGCGCCAGAAGCGCCGCACGGTGCTGCGCGAAGTCAACGCAAGCTAATAGTCAGAAAGTCGTACTGCTCCTGGACTGTCCGCTGGACGGTCCTGTGAGCACCTGCAACGCCTCGCGTGTGTCAAGCACGCGGGGCGTTGTTGCATGCGCGCCGCGCATTTGGCTGGGAATGCGCTGAAAGTGGCGTTTTGGGGGAGGGAACCGTGAGCCGTCTCGGTAATATCCCTATAATGGCCCTGCCGCAAATTTGGCTGCGGCGTCGTCACCGACAGGAGGATGCCTTGGCGAGAACGAAAGAGACGCGTGCGAATGCGGCGCCCGGCGCCGGAACGATTTTCGCGCTGCGGGCCATCGGTCTCGTGATTCTGGCTCGGTGGCTGTTTTCGATGTCGCAAATGGACATCGTCTCGTCGCTGGCCGCCATGGCTTCGTCGCCGTGGGCCTGTATCAATCTCGTCTTTCTGTTTCTGCTGATCTTTCTGCCGGGTGCGCGCGCCCAGGCCGAGCGTCCTTTTCACCCGCTGCCGCAATGGTTGCGCCAGGCGCTGCGTCTGTTCGCTTTCCTCGGATTCCTGTTCGCGGTTTTCTCCGTGGGCGCCTTCGTCTGGAGCGCCGGCGGAAGGCGCGCGCTGCATGCGGTGGCCGCCACCAACGGCTGGCTGGTGGCGGCGCCCGCCTTGTACGCGGCGGTGCTGTGGATCTGCCGTCCACGCGCGCTGTGGCGTACCAATGTCGCGGCGCGCCGGTTTGCGATTGGCCGTTATGCGATTTCCGTCGATGCGACGACGCGCACGGTGATCGTCTGGGTGGAAAGCCGCAAGCTCGGTCAGTACGATGCGCGCGAACTCTCGGTGCGCTGGCCGGATGGTCAGGGCGACGGGTCTGCCGCACCGGTAGCGGCGCCGGCCGACGTGCTCGACGCGGGCGGCGGGGCGCCGGCACCTGTGGCGGCAACTTCAAGCTCCGCTTCGGCCATGCCGCGCGCCGCTGCGCAGACCGGCTGGCTGCATCGGCGCCCCAAGGTCGAGTTGTTATGGGACTCGCCCGCGGCTGCAGGACATAACCGTCAGACAGTGTTTCGTGCGGCGCTCGCCACGGAAGGTGACCGGGTCGCTGCACGAGCTCTCGATACCTCGTTGCGCCAGGCCTGATCTCTGGAAACCTCATGACCGATAAGACGACTTCCGACACGCACATTGCATCCGGCCAGGACGCAACCCGCAAACCATTCCGGCGTCTGTTGCTGACGGGCGCCGCCGGCAATCTCGGCAAGCAGCTGCGCGGCGCGCTCGCTGCGTGGGCCGAGATCGTGCGCGTGAGCGATATCGCGCCCCTTGGCGAACTGGCCGGGCACGAAGAGGCGGCGGTGGTAGACCTCGCCGACCAGCAGGCGGTGCATGCCCTGCTCGAAGGTGTCGACGCGGTGATCCACCTGGGCGGCATTTCGGTCGAAGCGCCGTTCGAGGATTTGCTCGAAGCGAATATCCGCGGCCTGTACAACCTGTATTCGGCCGCGCAGAAGCAGGGCGTGAAGCGCATCGTCTACGCCAGCTCGAATCATGCGGTGGGGTTTCATCCGGTCAATTCGGTGGTCGATATCGACGCGCCGTTGCGTCCCGACAGCCTGTACGGCGTCAGCAAGTGCTTCGGCGAATCGCTGTCGCGCTACTACTTCGACCGCTTCGGACTGGAGACGGTGTGTCTGCGGATCGGCTCGTCGTTCGAGCAGCCGAAGAACCCGCGCATGCTGGTGACGTATCTGAGCTATCGTGACTTCATCGAACTGGTGCGCTGCTCGCTGTTCACCAACCGGGTGGGGCACGCGATTGTGTATGGCGTGTCGGATAACCGCCGCAAGTGGGTGGACAACACCAAGGCGGCCTTTCTCGGCTTCCGGCCGCAGGACAGCTCGGAGCAGTTCGAGCATCTGTTTCCGCTCACAGCGCCCGATGCGGATCTCGACGATCCGACCCAGCGCTTCCAGGGCGGCCCGTTCGTGCTGGCAGGTCCGATGGAGCCGAAGTCCTGAGCGCAAACGCGCCGCAGTGAAGGGGCGAGGTCAGGGGGACGACGCGTCGCACCCGTACGCCCTGACTCCCGGACATCGTAGGTGACCCGATCATCCGGGCTGCTTAGCGATGAGCGAACAGCGATTGCCCGCTCACACGCTGAGTGCGGCTGCCTGAATCGGAACCCACACTCACGACACCACCGTAGGCGTTGGCGTTGTAGACGGCCTGCTCGGCAGCGACGGTCTGTGCGCTCTGGCCACGTTGCGACGCCGGGGCACCCGCGAGCGGGTTATATGACGGCGCCGGGCCGTAGCCGCTGCTGGCGAACGCGGGTGCTGCCACTGCCGAGGTAGCGGCGATCAAAAGGGCTGCGATGAGATTGCGGTTCATGATATTCACTCCAATGTGCGTTAAAAGTCTTGTGGGTCCGGCGCACCTTCAGCGGGCGAGGGCGGCGGCGCAGCGTGGTTCGACGACTGCGCCGCGGCCGGACTAACAGGGTTTTGCCAGGCTGTTGCCAAGGGCTTTTTCGGGCCCTTGCTTTCCAGCCTCTTACTTCAGGCGAGACTGCAGTTCGTTGGCGAGTTGCCTGATCGCAGCCTTCGTCGGCGCATCCTCTGCGAGCGCATTGAGCAAGCCGAAGTCGTGGATCGTGCCGTTGTAGCGCACCGTGGTCGCTTCATCGCCGGCTGCGTCGAGCTTGCGGCCGTAGGCCTCGCCTTCGTCGCGCAGCACATCGAACTGGGCAACCTGAATCAGCGCCGGCGGCAGGCCCTTCAACTGATCCAGCGAAGCACGCAACGGCGATGCATAAATCTCGTTACGCTGCTTCGGATCCTTCGTGTAGGCGTCCCAGAACCACTTCATCATCGGACGGGTCAGGAAGTGGCCTTCCGGATAGGCGTTGTACGAGCCATCGTTGAAGTCGTTGTCCGTTACCGGCCACATCAGACCTTGAAGGCGGATCGCCGGGCCTTGCTTGTCTTTTGCCATCAACGACACGACCGCTGCCATGTTGCCGCCCACACTATTGCCGACCACCGCCAGACGGCTGCCGTCTACACCAATTTCATTGCCATGCGCCGCGACCCACTTCGTTGCCGCGTAGGCCTGGTTGATGGCCACCGGATAGCGCGCTTCGGGCGAGGGCGTGTAGTTGACGAACACCGCCACCGCACCGGATTGCACGACGAGGTCGCGCACCAGACGCTCGTGGGTCGGGAAATCGCCGAGAATCCAGCCGCCGCCGTGGAAGAACATGAAGACCGGTGGCGTACCCGTCACGCCCTGCGGGCGCACGATGGTGATCGGCACGCTGATGCCGTCCTGCTCGATGGTCCTGTTCGACACATCGATACCCGACAGATCCACCTTGACGCTGTTCTGTGCCCCCACCAACACCTGACGCGCCTGCGCAGGAGGCAACGTGTTGATCGCCGGTCCCGTGCCGCTGTTAAGCGCGTGGAGAAACTGGCTTGTTACCTGGTCAGGCGTAGCGGACGCTGCCGGCGTGGCAGCGGCTGCGAAGGTGGTGCTGACGGCGAGCGCAGTGGCGAGTGCAGTGACGAGCAGCAGGGGCTTGAAGGTTTTCATGTTGGCTTCCGGTCTATGCGATTGGTGGGGTGGGTTAGACGATCGTCAGCGTGACGTCGATGTTGCCGCGCGTCGCGTTCGAGTACGGGCAGACCACGTGTGCCTTGTCGACCAGCGTTTGCGCCGCTTCACGCGTCATGCCGGGCAGCGAAATCTTCAGTTCGACTTCAATGCCGAAGCCGTTAGGGATCACGCCGATGCCGACGCTGCCGTCAATCGCGACGTCCGCGGGGATGGCGATCTTTTCGCGTGCGGCGACGAACTTCATCGCGCCGAGGAAACACGCGCTGTAGCCGGCAGCGAACAGTTGTTCCGGGTTGGCGCCTTCGCCGCCGGCACCGCCCAGTTCTTTGGGCGTGGTCAGCTTGAAGTCGAGGTTGCCTGCGGGCACCACAGCGCGGCCATCACGGCCGCCGGTTGCGTGGGCATGAGCGCGGTAGAGAACTTTTTCGAGGGACATGGTGAAACTCCTTTAAAGAGGTTGGGTTGCTCAAGTTTTCTATCTACTACCAGATAGATTTACGGGTACAACGACAAGGACTTCTGCTTCATATCTCCCGGTTATCTATCTACTCAAAGATAGATAACCGGGCTAAATAAAAAGGTGGCGTACCACCTCTCGTTCGACTGCGTTACCGCGCAATTCTCACCGAAGCTTCGACATCTTCGAGCCGGGCCTTGGTGTGGAACAACCTGCTCGCCAACACGCTGCCCTGAAAGGCCGCGTAGAGCGCGCGCGCCGCGTTTTCCGGCTTGCCGTTCACCGCCAGCGTTTTCTCCTGAGCGCCTTGCGTCAGAACCTTCGCCAGCCAGTTTTCATTGGCCTTGAAAAACGCCTGCACCGCTTGCCGGATGTTCTCGGGCAGTGACTCGATGTCCGCAGCCAGCATGCCACACAGGCAGATCTGATTGCCGTCCCCGAGGGTTCTGCCGAACAGCTTCGCGTACTTGCTGAGCTTTGCGTCGGCCGGCAACGAAGCCTCAATGCCATGGAGGGCGTTCAATACCTCTTTGCTGTACTCGTTGACTGCTTCCAGCACCAGATCGTCTTTCGACGGAAAGTAGTAGTGGATGCTCGAGGTCTTTACGCCGACCAGGCCGGACAGATCACGGTAGCTAAAACCGTTGTACCCGCGCAGCATGATCAGCGTGACTGCGTGGTCCAGAATCTGTTCGCGAACTGTCGTTACCGTTTCCATGGACTGAACTTTATCTACTCATAGATAGACTGTCAAGCGGAAGATGAAAATTTATTTGCGGAGCGGTTCGCCGGGATAAAAAAAGCCGGCGTATTGGCATACGCCGGCCTGAGTTGTTGCTAGTGCAGAGGTGGCTGCGGTTGAGCTGCTCAGCCATTACCCGGCTGCCGCTGGCTTCGGACGCGAGGGGCATGCGACCCCCGCGTCTTTCGGACGCGCTTACTCGTCCACCAGCAGTTCCGAGTCGTCGATCTGCTTTACGCCGGCGCCAAGCGCGGCACGCCGCACGCCGGGGTCGGACAGACCCTTGATCAACTCCAGCGCCTGACGCTCGAACAGCCTGCGGTACAAGCCTTTCTCGATCTGGATCAGCGCATCGTGACTGCCTTCCTCGATGATCTTGCCCTTATCGAGCACCAGCAGCCGGTCCAGCGCCCGCACGGTCGACAGCCGGTGCGCGACGACGAGCGTCGTGCGTCCCACCATCAGCCGTTCCATCGCCTGCTGGATCAGCACCTCACTTTCGCTGTCGAGGCTCGAGGTGGCCTCGTCCAGAATCAGGATCGGCGCGTCCGCGAGGAAGGCGCGCGCAATCGCCACGCGCTGGCGCTCGCCGCCCGAGAGCTTGACGCCGCGCTCGCCTACCAGCGTGTCGTAGCCGTTAGGCAGCGCCATGATGAAGTCATGGGCGCTGGCGAGCTTCGCGGCCCGCTCGATCTCGGCGTGCGTCGCGCCAGGACGGGCGTAGGCGATGTTCTCGGCCAGCGTGCGGTGAAACAGCACCGGCTCCTGCTGGACGATGGCGATCTGGCTGCGCAGCGACGCCTGGCTGACCCGGGCGATGTCCTGCCCGTCAATGGTGATGCGCCCGCCGTTGACGTCATAGAGCCGCTGGATCAGCTTGATGAACGTCGTCTTGCCTGAACCCGAATGTCCCACCAGCCCCACGCGCTCACCCGGCGCAATGCGTACCGAGAAGTTGTCGTAGAGCGGTGCAGCGAGCGAGCCATAGTGGAACGTGACGCGCTCGAAACGGATCTCGCCTTTTTCGATTGCGATCGGACGCGCGCCGGGCATGTCCTCGATACCCAGATGCTGCTTTTCGAGCTCCACCAGTTCTTCCATATCGTTGACCGAGCGCTGCAGGTTGCGGATGTGCATGCCCACTTCACGCAGATAGCCCTGCAACATGAAGAACATCGTCAACGCGAACGTGATGTCGCCCACGCTGGCTTCGCCACGCGTCCACAGGAACAGCGCAGCACCGAGGATCGACGCCTGGATCAACACCAGCATGCCGCCTTGCGCGCCGCCATTGAGCGTGCCGCGCACCCAGGTGCGTTTGGTGCGGTGGCGCCACTTCTCGACGATGCGAGCGAGCAGAACTTCTTCGCGTGCTTCGGCGCCGAACGCCTTGACGACCGCGTTGCAGCTCACCGCATCGGCCAGCGCGCCACCCATTTTGGTGTCCCACGTGTTGGCGAGACGCGCGGCAGGCGCGACGAAGCCGAGCGACAGCATGGCCGTCACCGTGATATAGAGCACCGAGCCGAGGCCCACGACCGCGCCCATCAACGGCCAGCGAGCGCCGAGCAGAACGGTGGAGCCCACCAGCATGACGACCGATGGAAACAGCGCGATCAGCAGCGTGTCGTTGAGTATGTCGAGCGCCCACATGCCGCGCGTGATCTTGCGCACCGTGGAGCCGGCAAAGCTGTTGGCATGCCAGTCGGTCGAGAAACGCTGCACCCGGTGAAAGGCATTGCCGGCGACCCGGCTCATCATCTTGAGCGTGAAGACGATGATGTTCCGGTAGACGCCCTGATTCAGCAAGGTGGCGCCCAGACCGAGTCCGACCAGCGTGGCGAACGCAGTGATGGCCGCATGCCGTGCCTCCGGGTTCCCCGTGGCGCCGGAAGCAATGGCGTCCACGAGATGTCCCGCAAACATCGGAGTGAGCACGTCGGCCAATGCCGCGAGCAGCACGAGGCCGGTGACCGCGAAGATGCGCCAAGGCTGTTCGCGCCAGTGCCGGAAGGTGAAGCCGAGGACGTCCTTAAAGGCTTGTCCGCTAAAGTCGAGTTTTTTTGTAGTCATTGGTCACGGCCTGGGGACGCAGAGACCCCGGGATTCCATTCAGGAGCAACAGGAATAGACAGCCGACGCGGGCCAGAACCGTCTGGCGAGCGAGTATTAGACCGTCTGGAAAATGCGCAGGCTTGCCGAAATGGCGGACCTACGTTGGCGACTGGTTACGGTCGCGAGGCCACGTAAAGAGTGGCAATGTGCACGCTGAACAACATGTGATGCCTCCCTTTAGTGTTGAGTGAAGTGAAGAAGATGTTTTCGGAGCTGATGTCCGAGGTTTGAATATATAGCGGGTTTATCGCGGTGGCAAGCGGGAGATGTGGGGTGTGGTTGATTTGGTACGAGGAATTGGGGGGAGAGGGTGTTACCTGTGAGCGAAAAATGCAGTCGGCATTTTTGGGGTGTTTTGCACACGTCCCGTAGCCGGGGTATCGCAGGAAGTGGTGTATGCAGGCAAAAACCCGAGGCTACGCCGAACACCCCAGGAAATTCGCCTGATGGCTTGAATGTTTCAGCGTGGGAGACCTGTCGAGCTCAAGTGAGATCGCTTGAAAAGCAGTGGTGAACACGTTCGGACCGATCAACGAATAAGCGCTTATCTTCGAAGCGGTCGGTATGCATCGAGGGTCATCCAACCTGCTCGGCAGCGCCGGGTCTGCTTCGCCGGGATTCCCGTTGTTCGTCCTCTGGCGATGAGGTCACTAGCAGCGTCGTCGGGTTGCGCCGCCCCAAGGGCGGTTTTTGCATTTCTGATGGACCTCGTTTCGGACTCCTCTGATATCACGTCACGCGGCGTTTCGCAGACGATTGAAATTGGGTTTGCGTATCCAGTTGCGCTGTACGAACCCGTGGGCGCAGGAGGCGCTCGCTCGCGCGAGGAATTACCTGCGACGATTCACCGGAGACGGAAAACGGAAATGACAGATAAGCAGAAGCAAGAAACGACGTACCTGTGTGCGATCGTTAATGCAAGCACCGAGCGTGGCGGTCGTGTAAGCATGCTGGCTGAAGCGCGAGAGCCTGCGTTTGCGGGCGTTGGCGAGCAGGTTTTCGGTATGTTTGATCCGGCCAAAACGTTACCCGGGAGCGCAGTCACCCGCGAAGGGAGGGCTTATGCGTAAGGCAGCGGTTCGGCACGGAGACCCGACGACAGCGCGAGGTTTTGTACTTGCCTATTCGTCCACGATTCACGACAACGGTAAAAAGGTTGCTCTGAGCGGCGATGAGGCAACCTGCGGCAACTGCAAGGGCGTATTCAAGATATTCGGCACTGGCCGGGGGATGTCGGAAAGGGGCCGCGATATTGTAGGGGATGGCGACAGGGTGCTGTGTCCGTGCGGCAAGAACCGCGTCATGGTCGGCGCGAATCCCAGAATTTTTCTCGAAACAACTGGCGATACAGCAAGCGCGGGCAGCTCTAGTCCCGCATACAGAGAGAGTTCCTCGTCGGCTTCGGTAGTCTTTGACGAACGGGTTCGCGATTGACGAACAATGGTGCTCTTGGCACGTTGGAAACCTTTGCGTGCTTTACCTTAAATATGCGAACTGGACCGGGCTATTCAGATTTGGGTGAGTCGAAGCAAATTCTCTTCTGGCCAGTGAAATGAAACGACTGCCGGGCGTCATTTCAGCGATGGGCGTCGGACTCCTGGTGGCATGGTTCTTTGGCTATGTGACGAGCCAGATCGATTGGCCGCTTCCGAAACCCCCGATCCACGGATGCTATGAGATCGACCATTGCGATGTGCCTTGGTGGGTGATGGCAATCTTCATTTGGTGGTTTTTGGGTCCGGCAGTCGTCTATGGCGGCATTGCCTATGTGGGTATCGGGAAGCGATGGTCGTTCACGAGGCGGGCAGTGACTTTTTCGGCTCTGCTGCTGGTCACCGGTTGCCTGTACTTTTCTTGGTACGTTTTTCGTTACTTTGGCTGAGCGTGCGCGTCGGCGTGAGGCCGGCGACGGAAAGGTTGTCGGCGTCTGTGTGGAACCGCCCCGTATGCATTGGCAGGCACAGATGTATTTCGCCCGTGCTTCCATCGTTTGGTGGCATCGACTTGTCCATGTCGTTTGATTTCAGTCAGTCTCAGCGTTGCAGTGCAGGGCGAGTAGCCGGGGGCGGGAGATCGTCAACTGGCTCCTCGAAGGTCGCCGTCTTCGCAGTTGGCCTTTCCGCTGCACTTTCGGTCGTGTCGGGTGCGTTAGGGGTGCCCTTGTAAACCATCGTGAAATCGCGTTTACCCTTGCCTTTTGCGTGGTGCAATTGGCAAACAGATCGACAAGCTGGCCACAGGCGGAATTCAAGGGACTCGATCTGGACGATGCGCGCCTGAACCAGGCAAGTATAAGTTCTGCAATGAGCAATAGGCGCAGCGCTTGACTTGACGCTCCTGCTACTAATGACTTGCTTACGCGGCACCAATTGATACACTTGCAAAATCGTTGCACTGGCTGATCGATCCGACTGCCGCGTCCATTGCCAAGAGGGCGGGCGCGCTGTCATTCGCGATGCTCACAATGAGCATTCGATCTGCAGGCTCGGGATCCACTATCGTTAAGGGATTTGGTGAACATGCAAACCTATGCACAGACTGCTAATGAGAAAGCCAAGCAGCAAAGCCAGGCACTGCAACAGCCAATACAAAGGTTAGCGCAATCTCAGGTGGAATTTGACGATACTCGTGCGGATGCTGCGCAGCTAAAACATCAGCAAACCGTGATGAGGAATAGCCCGCGGCAACAACAGCTCGAAGTCCTGCAGGCTATGATGAGAAATAGCCCGCGGCAGCAACAGCTCGAAGTCCTGCAGGCTGTGATGAGAAATAGCCCGCGACAGCAACAGCTCGGAGTCCTGCAGGCTATGATGAGAAATAGCCCGCAGCAACAACAGTTCCTGGCCATGCAAGCCAAGTTTGAAGGCAAAGCGGCACAGCGCGAAGTTAATGCCGAGGCTGTCAAGCCCAATAATACGGGTCTGCCCGACAGTCTTAAGTCAGGTATTGAATCGCTTTCCGGCATGAGCATGGATCATGTGAAGGTGCACTATAACTCCGGCAAACCGGCGCAATTAAATGCCCATGCCTATGCACAGGGCAGTGAGATTCATGTGGCACCTGGCCAGGAGCAGCACTTGCCACACGAGGCTTGGCACATCGTGCAGCAGGCGCAGGGGCGAGTGAAGCCGACGCTACAAGCGAAAGGCGGGGTGCCAGTGAATGCTGATGTGGGGCTGGAGGCGGAGGCGGATGCAATGGGAGCAAAAGCGCTGGGGGCTAGTGCGGCGCAATTAGAAGGTAAAGCGCAGGCCGCTCCGCAGGCCGCTTCAATGTCTTCGGTCGCACAATTATACAGAGACGGCTACGCCCCTAATTTGGAAGGCCTGATTGTTCCGGACGGGGGAGAGGGTGCGTATAACTATGGCACTTTCCGCCGACCTGGGGGCTGGTACGATAATACGCTTGACCGGCTATTCGCGAGAGCAGTTGACGAGGGCAGGTCAAGGACTGTTGAAGTTGTTCCTGGAACTAATATCACGATAGTCCAATGCGAATCGGCCGGAAGTTGGCACAACATAAATGACATGCAGATAGGCCATATTCAAAATTGGCGAAATTACGTACGCGATGCTGAGCCTGCAACGGTACGTGAAGCGACTAACGCATACAACGACCTGGATAATCTCAGACTTGAGGGTCCAACGGCAAATGCATCTCACGATTTCGAAGCAGGCAGGGATAGTGAGGATGATGGTGATATGTCGGACGATGATTTTATAGATAAAAGCGACGGTGGAGTCATGCCGCCGGAAGCGCGGGTTCTGCTTGATGAATATAAAGCTGGCCAGTCGTCTTATTACAAATAGAACATCCTCGCTCGCACCATGTGCCTATAGTAATCCGCTGCGAGATGCGGGGCGAGGGCGATAAATCCACCTCGTCGTACACAAGTCCGGACTGCCGACCTGACAGTGCCAAAATTCTGTTTACATTCAGTTGGTTAGCGTTGCCCTTGTAAACCATCGTGAAATTGCGTTTACTCTTGCCTTTTGCGTGGCGCAATTGGCAAACAGATCGACAAGCTGGCCACAGGCGGAATTCAAGGGACTCGATCTGGGTGATGCGTGCCTGAACCTGCGGGCGAGGATACTGATGGGAAGTATGGCGGCTGCACCGAATGCTATCCGCATACCTGAGCGCGAAGATCGGTAGGCTAGTGGTTGTGTTGAGCTGCTCTTCCGGTTGGGAAGCCGGAAGAAAAAAGCCCCGTGAGTACGGGGCTTTTTCATGTCGCTTTAACAGAAGCTCTCTATGGGCCGTAGTAACCGACCGAACCAACGCTTGATGCGTTTCCAGAGGCTTCGGAGGAATCTGGTGGGTGGTACAGGGATTGAACCTGTGACCCCTGCCGTGTGAAGGCAGTGCTCTACCGCTGAGCTAACCACCCGAAGAGATTGAGATTATGTCAGAGGATCTTCGGCTCGTAAAGTATTTTTTAAGCAGTTTGCTCATCGGCGGCCGCGACAGGTTGAAGACGCCACACGCTCGTCCCCTTGACCGCCTTGTCGAGGCCATCGAGCACAGCCTGATGCGCAGCAATTTCCTCTTCGCTGGCAACGATCACCGGCAGCTCGATCGAGTTAAGCGCGACTCGCGGCGCGTGCTCGCCACCCCCTGTCGACGCTTCACCCAGCATGTCGATAACAAGGCTTTCCTGGCCACGCGTCATCGCCAGATACACTTCGGCCAACAGTTCCGAGTCGAGCAGCGCGCCGTGCAGCGTACGGTGCGCATTGCTGATGCCAAAGCGATCACACAGCGCATCCAGCGAATTGCGCTTGCCGGGGAACATCGCCTTGGCCCGCACCAGCGTGTCGATCACCTCGCCGCACTGCGAGCTAAACGACGGCAAGCCGAGCAAGGAAAATTCAGCGTCGAGAAAGCCGATATCGAACGGCGCGTTGTGAATGATCAGATCCGCGCCCTGGATGAAGTCGCGCAACTCGTTGGCGATCTCCGCGAACTTCGGCTTGTCGCTCAAAAATTCGGTGGTCAGGCCGTGGACCGCCAGTGCGCCCGGATCGCTGTCGCGTTCCGGGTTGATGTAGAAGTGCAGGTTGTTGCCGGTGAGCCGGCGGTTCACCAGTTCGACGCAGCCGATTTCGATAATGCGGTCGCCGGTGCGCGCATTCAGGCCGGTGGTTTCAGTATCGAGGATGAGTTGACGCATGTCGGATTAGCCCGCTCTAAAAATTGGCTGAGAAAAACTTGACGGCAGAGGAGTGAAGCAAGCCGGGATGCAGGCAAACGCGCGCAGCGCGCGCCCGAACCATCCCGCGCCTCAAATCTCCGCCAGCGAAGCGACCCCGCGATTCGCCAGCGCGTCGGCGCGCTCGTTCTCCGGATGTCCCGCGTGCCCCTTCACCCAGCGCCACTCGATCTCATGCTGCTGAACGGCCGTATCGAGCCGCTTCCACAGATCGGCATTCTTCACCGGCGTCTTCGCCGCAGTCATCCAGTTTTTCTTCTTCCAGCCGTGGATCCACTCGCTGATGCCTTTCTGGACATATTGCGAATCGGTATGCACCACAGCCTTGCAAGGCCGCTTCAACGCTTCGAGCGCGGCGATTACGGCCATCAGCTCCATGCGGTTGTTGGTGGTGTTCGCTTCGCCGCCGAACATTTCCTTTTCCTGTGCGCCGAAGCGCAGCAAGGCGCCCCAGCCGCCGGGGCCTGGATTGCCTTTGCAGGCGCCGTCGGTATAAATGTCGATGAGGTCGGAAGTCATTTTCTCTGATTGCGTGTGTTCGGGGTGGCGGCGGGGGCGAGGCCCGCGGCAAGCACGGGCTTTTTCACCTTCACGGGGCCGATGAGGCGCATGCCGGGCACGCGCTTGATCGCCTTCACCATGTAGGTGGCGCCGAAGATCGGCCACCAGCGGTCGCCGGCAGCTTCCATGAAGCTGTAGCGCGCGAGCCACTGATCGCTGACGAGGGGCGGACGATAGCAGCCGAAGCGTCCGCGTTCAAGGTCGAAGCCGAGGAGTTTAATCCAGTCCTTCAGGCGGGTGAATGCAATCAGGTCGTGCGCAGCCGGGACGAACGGCCGCCCCGTCACCTTGCCGACCGACTGCCGGGCGCCCCACAGCGAGAGCGAATTGAAGCCGAGGATGATCAACTGGCCTTCCGGCATCAGCACGCGCTCGGCTTCGCGCAGCAGCCGGTGCGGGTCGCGCGTGAACTCGAGCGTATGCGGCATCACGATCAGGTCGACGCTCTGCGCCTCGAAAGGCAGGTCCAGCAGGTCGCACCAGACCGCGCTGCGGCCCGGCGGCGCATGTCTTTCGGGTGCGGCGGCGCCTGCCGCGCGTGGAAATTCATAGGGTGCGCTGGCGCCGCTGGCGGCATCCAGCACGAGGCCCCGGCACGGCATGCGGTTCTCGCGCAGCGCATCGAGCTGCGGCAGACCGAGCTGCAGCGCGTGGTAGCCGAACACGTCCGACACCACCCGGTCGAGCTGCGCCTGTTCCCATTCCAGCACGTAACGTCCGGGTGGCGAATCGGTCCAGGCGGGCCAGTCTATAATCGTTCGGTCAGACATATTGAAGATTGCGTCGCCTATGAATGCGCTCGAGTACGTCCCCGTCCCGGCGTTTGAAGACAATTACATCTGGCTCGTGTCGGACGGCCGCCATGCGGTGGCCGTCGATCCGGGTGAGGCCGCTCCGGTTCGCGCCTATCTGGCGAAACGGGGCTGGCGGTTGAGCGCTATTTTACTCACGCACCATCACCAAGACCACGTCGGCGGGGTGGCCGATCTGCTGAATGGCCAGGATGTGCCTGTATATGGGCCGGCTGGCGAGGCGATCGAGCATCTGACTTATCGCCTGAAAAGCGGCGACCGGGTGAGCATTGCCGAGCCGGCGCTCGATCTGGGCGTGCTCGACGTACCCGGCCATACGCGCGGCCATATTGCCTATTTCCAGGCAGCCGATCCGGCCGGCACCCCACACGTATTTTGCGGCGATACGCTGTTTGCATGCGGCTGCGGCCGGCTCTTCGAAGGCACGCCGGCGCAGATGCTCAAGTCGCTGGACGAACTCGCCGCTCTGCCGGGCGAGACCCAGGTGCACTGCGCGCACGAATACACGCTGTCGAACATCCGTTTTGCGCTTGCCTGCGAGCCGGGCAATGCGCAACTGCAGGCGTGGCGCGACGACGCGAGCGCGCTGCGCGGGCGCGGCGTCCCCACTCTGCCTACGACTATCGCCCACGAGCGGGCGGTGAACCCGTTTTTAAGGGCCGATAGTCCGGCGATCCACGCCACGCTTGCGGAACAGTTGCATGAAACGGTGCCGGATCGTCTGGCCGCGTTCACATTGATGCGTGAATGGAAGAATAGGTTCCGCTAACCCATTGGTGTATGGGGCCATGTTCACCTTGAATTTCGGAAAAATCTGCCAAGCCCAAGATTTGCCTAGGTTTTTCGTATATTTCCGATTGACGTAAACGTTTCGCTTTCGTACTATCGGCTGCAAATTCCAGTCCTGTGGAAGCCGAGACGTTCATGAGATTTATCTTTAGTGCGTTGCTGGTCCTCATGCTCGCCGCGTGCGCGAGCCAGGGGCCAACGACGAGTAGCAATAACACTGCTTCCAATCCTGCCAGCCAGCAAGCCGTAGCCGACGCCCTTCGCAATACCGCCTCTGCCAAAGAAACGATCAATGTCGATCAAGGCTCTGTCGATCAGTTGACGAGCCCGGACGCCGATCTGTGGGCGCGGATTCGCCGTGGTTTCCAGATTCCTGACATGCAAAGCGACCTCGTCGACATGCAGGCCAACTGGTACGCGCAGCGCCCGGACTACGTCGCCCGCATGACCGAGCGCTCGCAGAAGTATCTGTACCACATCGTCGAAGAGCTCGAAGAGCGTCATATGCCGACCGAGCTGGCGTTGCTGCCGTTCATCGAATCCGCCTACAACCCGCAGGCGCTGTCGGTCGCGAAGGCGGCCGGCATGTGGCAGTTCGTGCCGGATACGGGCCGTACCTACAACCTCAAGCAGAACATGTGGCAGGACGAGCGGCGTGACGTGCTCGCCTCCACCAGTGCCGCGCTCGACTACCTCTCGCGTCTGCACGACATGTTCGGCGACTGGCAGCTTGCGCTCGCCGCGTACAACTGGGGTGAAGGCAATGTGCAGCGCGCGATCGCCCGCAACGAAGCGGCGGGCTTGCCGACGGACTATCAAGACCTGCGCATGCCCAACGAGACGCGCAACTATTTCCCGAAGCTGCAGGCGGTGAAGAACATCGTGATGAACGCGCAAGCTTATGGCCTGACGTTGCCGTCCATCCCGAACCACCCGTATTTTGTGACGGTCACCACCGCGCACGATATCGACGTCGATGTGGCAGCCAAGCTCGCCAACATGACACCTGACGAGTTCCGTTCGCTGAATCCGTCGTTCAAGAAGCCGGTCATCCTCGGCGCCACGCAGCCGCAGATCCTGCTGCCGTTCGATAACGCCAGCGCCTTCGAGCACAATCTGAAGACCTACTCCGGCAACCTGTCGTCCTGGACCACCTACACGGTGACCGAGCGCGCGGCGCCGGCGGCGATTGCGCAGAAAATCGGGGTGGACGCGGACACGCTGATGGAGGTCAACAAGATTCCAGTCGGCATGCGCCTGAAACCGGGTTCGACAATCGTCGTTCCGCGCAGTGACGACGACGCCGACGAAGACATCAGCGCCGACGTCGCCGAAAGCGCCGTCCTCGCCATGGAGCCGGATGTCCCGGACACGCGCAAGATGCTGATTCGCGTGCGCCGCAAGCAGACCATGGCGGCGCTGGCGGTTCGCTATGGCGTCTCGATCGGTCAACTGAAGGCGTGGAACCGCACACATCGCGACCAGGTGAATCCGGGTCAGGTAATTGTGCTGCACGTGCCGGTGGGTAAGGCAATGCCGAGCGAGCCGGGTCCCGAGCGTATCGCAACGAACATGCAGGGCGGTGGCGTCGAGCGCATCGGCACCCAGATCGCAGACACGAAGAGCGATTCGCGCTACGATAAGAAGTCAGGTCGTGGCCGCACCGCCGTTGTCAAGGTGTCGGATCCGGCGGGCAAGACCAGCAAATCGTCCGCGCCCACCAGCGCCGCCAAAGGCAAGACGTCGAAAGCGGCTGCCCCGGGCACGTCCAGCAAGGCGTCGAAGGCTACGGTAACAAGCCGCCCGAAGACCGCAGCCAAGGCGAAGAAGGGCAATTAGACCAAAGCGGCTCCCACGGAAGTGGCCACATGCGTTGCGGGGGCAGCGCATGAATTGCGCTCCGATCACTTCTCGTTTTTCGACGCCGTCACCTATGGTGACGGCGTTTTCATTTCAGGGTCTTTGCGCCCGTGCACCGCGTTTTCCTTTATTGTGCGTGCATTCGTCTGACATGAACCCCCTGAGCCTGCGTCCTGCCCATGTCGTCCACCCAGCTTCGCGTGTTCCTGCTGTTTTCCGCCGGCTACTTTGTTTCCTATGTGTTCCGTGGCGTCAACCTCGGCTTTGCGCCGCTCATCACACATGATCTGGGTCTGTCGGCTGCCGATCTCGGCCTGCTGACGAGTCTGTATTTCCTCGGTTTCGCGGGCGCGCAGCTCCCGGCGGGTGTGCTGCTCGATCACTACGGCTCGCGCCGCGTCACGGCTGGCACGCTGCTGTTTGCGGCGGCGGGGATCTGGGTGTTCGGGGCGGGGCACAGCATCGGCATGATGATGCTGGGGCGTTTGCTGATCGGCGTCGGTGTCTCCGTGTGCCTGGGCGCGGCGTTCAAGGCGCTGGCGCAGCATTTCGAAGCCGCGCGGCTGCCGCTGATGAACGGCCTGGTAATGGCCGTCGGCGGTCTGGGCGGCGTGGCCGTGGGCTCGCCGCTCACGTGGGTGCTGACGTTCGCGAGCTGGCGTGCTGTCTGCGGCGCGCTGGGCGTGCTGACCATTGCCGTGGCGCTCGCCTTGTGGACGCTCGCACCGGACAAGCAGGACGGACACCGGCAGGCAAGCCTCGGCACGCAGTTCAAGGGCACGTGGCACATCCTCAAAGCCCCGGCGTTCTGGAAAATCGCCTCGTTTTCGGTGGTGACGCAAGGCGTCTTCTATGCCATGCAGTCGCTGTGGGTCGGCGCCTGGATGCGTGATGTCATGGGTCTCGCGCCCCGGGAGGCGGCCGCCCAGGTGTCGATTCTCGGCTTCGCCATGATGGCCGGCTGCGTCGGTTTCGGCGCAGCGGCGCGCAGTCTGGAGAAGCGCGGCGTCTCGCTGTACACCTTTTGCGGCATCGGCATGACGCTCTTCGTGGTGACCCAGGTGCTTATCATGTTCGGCGCGCCGCTGCCGGCCGCGCTGCTGTGGGCGGGCTACGGCATCTTCGGCGGTACCGGAATTCTCAGCTATGCAGTGCTGGCGCGGCATTTCCCGCCGCATCTGATTGGCCGGGGCAACACCACGCTTACGCTGATTATTTTTCTGTTGATCTTCGGTTTTCAGATTGGCGTTGGCGCGGTGCTCTCGCTGTGGCCGGCCAGCTCCGGCCATTACCCGGCGGCCGCACACCTGAGCGCCTGGGGCATCCTCGTCGCGCTGCAGATTGCCAGTGCGATTTGGTACGTGTTGCCAAGCCGTGTGCTGGCTCAACCCGCTCAGTTGCAGGCGGAGCATCATTCGTGAGGCGGTTTTTGCGCGCGCCATAAGGCTAATGGAAATGCTCGCAAGCCGTCTGGCTAGTGGATCGCGGGCGTCTCTCCCGTCAGGCTGGCTGCATATCCCGATTCGGCCCACTAAAACGGAGCCGGATAGCCTGAAAGCCTTGCCGATAAAGGCTCCAGCTTCCCGATAGGGGCCTCGCGCCCGGTCCTGGAGTCATCTCGCATTTGGAGAGAGGGGCACTTTAGAGCTATAATTCCAAGGTTTGAGCTTATCAACCCGCACCCTAGCGCCTACCTCTCCCATACCGTTCATCCGCCGCGCGCGGCTGACGCACCGCACCCAGCCGATCAGTCCACATCATGGATCCATCGCGCCCTTGCGACGTCCGCTGCGGTACGCGAGCGAGCCTGCGCGCGCATCACGCTGATGCGCCTCGCTGCGGCTCGCACGGCTCGGATAGACAGGTCGGCACAGGGTGTTCCCCCAAGGAGTCTCCCGTGTTGCCGTCTTTTTCTCCCGCTCTGCTCGCGCTCGCCGACGGCACGGTCTTTCGTGGCTACTCGATCGGCGCCCCCGGCCATACGATTGGCGAAGTCGTTTTCAACACCGCTATCACCGGTTACCAGGAAATCCTGACTGACCCGAGCTACGCGCGTCAGATCGTGACCCTCACGTATCCGCACATCGGCAATGTCGGCGTGAACGCCGAAGATGTCGAAGCCACGAAAGTCCATGCCGCCGGCCTCATCATCCGCGACCTGCCGGTGCTGGCCTCGAACTTCCGCATGGAGCGCACGCTTTCGCAGTACCTGCAGGACGAAGGCGTGGTGGCCATTGCCGGCCTCGACACCCGCAAGCTGACACGCGTGCTGCGCGACAAGGGTGCGCAGAACGGCGCGATTCTGGCGGGCTCGGATGACGAAGCCAAGGCCATCGAACTGGCGCGCTCGTTCCCGGGTCTGGCCGGTATGGATCTCGCGAAGGTCGTGTCCACGAAGGAATCGTTCGAGTGGACGCAGACCGAATGGCGCCTGGGCGAGGGCTACGGCAAGCAGAACGCGCCGAAGTACCGCGTGGTCGCGTTCGACTATGGCGTCAAGTACAACATCCTGCGCATGCTGGCCGAGCGCGGCTGCCACGTCACCGTGCTGCCGGCGCAAGCCACTGCAGCCGATGCGCTGGCGCTCAATCCGGACGGTGTGTTCCTGTCGAACGGCCCCGGCGACCCGGAACCGTGCGACTACGCGATTGCGGCTACCAGGGAGCTGATCGAGCGCGGCGTCCCGACCTTCGGCATTTGCCTCGGTCACCAGATCATGGGCCTCGCGGTTGGCGCGAAGACCATCAAGATGAAGACCGGCCACCACGGCGCGAATCACCCGGTGAAGGATCTTGACGACGGCCGTGTGGTGATCACGTCGCAAAACCACGGTTTCGCAGTGGACGCAGCCACGTTGCCCGCTAACGCACGCGCCACGCACGTGTCGCTGTTCGACGGCACGCTGCAAGGTTTTGCGCTGACCGACAAGCCGGCTTTCTGCTTCCAGGGCCACCCGGAAGCGTCGCCTGGCCCGCATGACATTGCCTATCTGTTCGATCGCTTCACCGGTTTGATGGATCAGAAGAAGGCCGGCGTCACGGCAGCCGCAGCGGCTGCTTAAGTGACGCCAATAAGGTCCGCAAACAAGATGGCCGGATAAAGCGGCCACGTGAGGCGTCTGCACCAGACGCCCTCGCAAGGCGGAGCACCGGTGGTTGCAGAACCGGACGCCCGCGCAAGCGGACAGAACAGAGCGCGCCGCCGCAGCGCCAGGAAGCCAGCAGCAGCAACGGCCCCGGCAGCAGCGGTGCAGCGCGCCAACGGAAAGAATTCAGGAATACATTAGCGAGAGCGTTATGCCCAAGCGGACAGACATTAAAAGCATCCTCATCATCGGCGCGGGTCCGATCATCATCGGCCAGGCGTGCGAGTTCGACTACTCGGGCGCACAGGCTTGCAAGGCGCTGCGTGAGGAAGGCTACAAGGTCATTCTCGTCAACAGCAATCCGGCGACGATCATGACCGACCCGAACACGGCCGACGTGACCTACATCGAGCCGATCACGTGGGAAGTGGTGGAGCGCATCATCGCCAAGGAGCGTCCGGACGCGATCCTGCCCACCATGGGCGGCCAGACCGCGCTGAACTGCGCGCTCGACCTGCACGCACACGGCGTGCTGGAAAAGTACAAGGTCGAGCTGATCGGCGCCTCGCCGGAAGCTATCGACAAGGCGGAAGACCGTCAGAAGTTCAAGGACGCGATGACCAAGATCGGTCTCGGTTCGGCCAAGTCGGGCACCGCACATTCGATGGAAGAAGCGCTCGCCGTGCAGGCGCAGATCGCAACCGAAACCGGCAGCGGCGGCTATCCGGTGGTGATCCGTCCGTCGTTCACGCTCGGCGGTTCGGGCGGCGGTATTGCGTACAACCGCGAAGAATTCGAAGAGATCTGCAAGCGTGGTCTGGACCTGTCGCCGACGCGCGAGCTGCTGATCGAAGAATCGCTGCTTGGCTGGAAAGAGTACGAGATGGAAGTGGTCCGCGACAAGAAGGACAACTGCATCATCGTCTGCTCGATCGAAAACCTGGACCCGATGGGCATCCACACCGGCGACTCGATCACCGTCGCACCGGCGCAGACGCTCACCGACAAGGAATACCAGATCCTGCGTAACGCATCGCTCGCGGTGCTGCGCGAGATCGGCGTGGACACGGGTGGCTCCAACGTGCAGTTCTCGATCAATCCGAAAGACGGCCGGATGATCGTGATCGAAATGAACCCGCGTGTGTCGCGTTCGTCGGCGCTGGCTTCGAAAGCGACCGGCTTCCCGATCGCCAAGGTCGCGGCGAAGCTCGCCTGCGGCTACACGCTCGATGAACTCAAGAACGAAATCACCGGCGGCCAGACCCCGGCGTCGTTCGAGCCGACGATCGACTATGTCGTCACCAAGATTCCGCGTTTCGCGTTCGAGAAGTTCCGCGAGGCCGATCCGCGCCTGACCACGCAGATGAAGTCGGTCGGCGAAGTGATGGCGATCGGCCGGACCTTCCAGGAGTCGTTCCAGAAGGCGCTGCGCGGTCTCGAAGTCGGCGTGGACGGTCTGGATGAAAAGACCACCAGCCACGACGAGATCATCCGCGAGATCGGCGAAGCCGGTCCGGACCGCATCTGGTACGTGGGCGATGCGTTCCGTATCGGCATGAGCGCCGCGGAAATCTTCGAAGAGACCGCCATCGATCCGTGGTTCCTCGCGCAGATCGAACAGATCATCCTGAAGGAAAAGGCGCTGAACGGCCGTACGCTGGCGAGCCTGTCGAAGGAAGAACTGAAGTATCTGAAGCAAAGCGGCTTCTCGGATCGGCGTCTTGCCAAGCTGCTCGGCGCGAAGCCGGCCGAAGTGCGTCAACGCCGCATCGAGCTGAACGTGCGCCCGGTCTACAAGCGCGTGGACACCTGCGCGGCCGAGTTCGCCACCAAGACAGCCTACATGTACTCGACCTACGAGGAAGAGTGCGAAGCGAATCCGACGAACAACAAGAAGATCATGGTGCTGGGCGGTGGCCCGAACCGGATCGGCCAGGGCATCGAGTTCGACTACTGCTGCGTGCACGCCGCGCTCGCCATGCGCGAAGACGGCTACGAAACCATCATGGTCAACTGCAACCCTGAGA
Source organism: Burkholderia sp. 4M9327F10 (assembly GCF_005503145.1). Classification (GTDB taxonomy): domain Bacteria; phylum Pseudomonadota; class Gammaproteobacteria; order Burkholderiales; family Burkholderiaceae; genus Paraburkholderia. Next base: position 185,438 of record NZ_SCNV01000004.1, read on the forward strand.
CTGTTTCGACCGACTACGACACCTCCGACCGTCTGTACTTCGAATCGCTGACGCTCGAAGACGTGCTCGAAATCGTCGACAAGGAAAAGCCGGTTGGCGTGATCGTGCAGTACGGCGGCCAGACGCCGCTGAAGCTCGCGCTCGATCTCGAAGCGAACGGTGTGCCGATCATCGGCACCTCGCCCGACATGATCGACGCAGCCGAAGACCGCGAGCGCTTCCAGAAGCTGCTGCAGGACCTCGGTCTGCGCCAGCCGCCGAACCGCACCGCACGCGCCGAAGACGAAGCGCTCAAGCTCGCCGAGGAAATCGGCTACCCGCTGGTGGTGCGTCCGTCGTACGTGCTGGGCGGCCGCGCCATGGAAATCGTCCACGAGCCGCGTGACCTCGAGCGCTACATGCGTGAAGCCGTGAAGGTGTCGAACGATTCGCCGGTGCTGCTCGACCGCTTCCTGAACGACGCGATCGAGTGCGACGTGGATTGCATCTCCGATGGCGAAGCCGTGTTTATCGGCGGCGTGATGGAGCACATCGAACAGGCGGGCGTGCACTCGGGCGACTCGGCTTGCTCGCTGCCGCCGTATTCGCTGTCGAAGGAAACCGTGGCTGAGCTGAAGCGCCAGACCGGTGCGATGGCCCGCGCGCTGAACGTAATCGGCCTGATGAACGTGCAGTTCGCAATCCAGCAGGTGCCCCAGGCGGACGGCTCGAAAGAGGACGTAATCTACGTGCTCGAAGTGAACCCGCGCGCTTCGCGCACGGTGCCGTATGTGTCGAAGGCAACCAGCCTGCCGCTCGCGAAGATCGCGGCGCGCGCGATGGTCGGCCAGAAGCTGGCGGAGCAGGGCGTGACGAAGGAAATCGATCCGCCGTACTTCAGCGTGAAGGAAGCGGTGTTCCCGTTCGTCAAGTTCCCGGCCGTCGATCCGGTGCTCGGACCGGAAATGCGTTCGACCGGCGAAGTGATGGGCGTGGGCCAGACCTTCGGCGAAGCGCTCTTCAAGTCGCAGCTCGCCGCGGGCTCGCGTCTGCCGGAGTCGGGCACGGTGCTGCTGACCGTGATGGACGCCGACAAGCCGAAGGCTGTCGAAGTCGCCCGCATGCTGCACGAACTGGGTTATCCGATCGTCGCGACCAAGGGTACGGCCGCCGCCATCGAAGCGGCGGGCGTGCCGGTGAAGGTCGTCAACAAGGTGAAGGACGGCCGTCCGCACATTGTCGACATGATCAAGAACGGCGAAATCGCGCTGGTCTTCACCACCGTCGACGAAACCCGCGCTGCCATTGCCGATTCGCGTTCAATCCGCATGAGCGCCCAGGCGAACAAGGTCACCTACTACACCACGATGTCGGGTGCACGGGCTGCGGTCGAAGGTTTGCGCTATTTGAAGAACCTGGAAGTCTATGATTTACAAGGACTCCACGCTCGCCTAAACTAAGGCTTCGAATACCTGTCCAAGATGTAAGTGCCGCGGTTAAGCGGCGTCCCTCAAGGTACCGGCATGGGCTTTGCCCGGGCTCAGGCGCCTGCGGGGATGCACTTAACCGCGGTGATTTTTTTTACGGCCGTTTTTTTGCCACTAGAGCTGTTTATGAGCACGATTCCATTGACGACGCGCGGCGCCAAGAAGCTGCGCGATGAACTGCAGCATCTGAAAGCCGTTGAACGTCCGGCGGTCGTCAACTCGATTGCCGAAGCGCGCGCGCAGGGCGACCTCTCGGAAAACGCCGAATACGACGCTGCGAAGGAAAAGCAGGGCTTTATCGAGGGCCGCATTGCGGAAATCGAGTCGAAGCTGGCTGGCGCGCAAATTATCGATCCCGCCGCAGTGGACGCGGACGGCCGCATCGTGTTTGGTGCGACCGTGGAGCTGGAAGACCTCGATTCGGGCGCTTCGGTGAAATACCAGATCGTCGGCGACGACGAAGCGGACCTCGAGCACGGCCTGATCTCGATCAGCTCGCCGATCGCGCGCGCCCTGATCGGCAAGTCGGAAGGCGACGTGGCCTCGGTGCAGGCGCCGGGCGGCGTGCGCGAGTACGAGATCATCGCTGTCAGCTACGTCTAAAGGCCGTCCAGGTGTCTACTCAGGTGTCCCTCGTGCCGCATCGGGTGTTCCGGCTGCTGACCGTGGTTTGGGTCGGCAGTCTGCTCACCATCGGTTATGCAGTTGCGCCCGTGCTGTTTGCCTTGCTCGACCGGATCGACGCAGGCGCGGTCGCGGCACAACTGTTTCGCATCGAAGGCTGGCTGGGCGTGGTATGCGGCGTGTTGCTGCTGGTGCTCGCCAACGTGCTGATCCGCCGCGGCAATGACGCTTATCGCCGTCTGCGCTGGCTGATTGCCGGGATGCTGGTGTGCGTGCTGCTCGGCTACTTTGCGCTGCAGCCGTTTATGAATGCAATCCGCATGGCCGCGCTCGAGGCGGGTACGGATGTCGCCCATTCGCCTGATGCGATGCGCTTCGGCGTGCTGCACGGGGTGTCCAGCCTGTTTTATCTGGTCGAGAGCTTGCTCGCGATTGCACTGGTGTGGAAGTTGCCCACGAGTGCGCACGCCGCGGGTGCCGCAGATGGGGCTCAAGCGGGAAACCAGGCCGGGGTCCAGGGCTCAGCGGGTAAGGGCGTTGCCGGATAGCAGCGAATGTCCCGCGGGAGATGTCCTACGGGGTGATGCAACGGCGAGAGCCATGTTTTACGCCGCGGGCAAGCCGCCCGCAGCTTCCTCGGCCTCTCGGGCCGCTTACTTTACCGATTGATGCGGACGCTTGGCGCTGGTCTGGCGCTTCTTGGCGCGCTTGATATTGCCGCCCGCGGTGACGCGTTCGTTGCCGCGCACCACGACCTGCTTGGGCTTGGGCTTGCGCATCGGGATTTCGGAAGGCTTGACCACCGTGACCACGCGCGGAGCGCGGCCCTTGGAGGGCTTGGCGTCTTCGGATGCCGCTTCGCGGGCGCTCGGCAGCTCGCCTCGCTTGGCCCGGCTGGCAGGCTTGGCCGTCGCTTCCGGCTTCCAGATTACCAGCAGCTTGCCGATATGCTGGATGGGCGCGGCGTTCAGCGTGTCGCAGATCTGTTCGTAGATGGCGATCCGCTCTTCGCGTTCGTCGCCGAACACGCGGATCTTGATTAGCTGATGCGCGCCCAGATGGACCTTGATTTCGGCCAGGACGGCGTCAGTCAAGCCCTCGGCGCCGATGAGCACGACCGGTTTGAGCGCATGTGCCTGGGAGCGCAACTCGGCGCGTTGATCGGAAGAGACTTTGAGGGCTGGCATGGAAAGTGTGAGACTCGACTAAAATGGCGGCGCCTGCAGTTTCGATCGCTTGGGTCGATCGCGCAGGGCGGCGCGTCAGAACAACAGAGAACGCGGTTGATGGCACGCGGGTTGATGACCCGGTCGCCGGTAGCCGCGCGAATAAAACGCGTATTATCCGCTAAAAGCGCGGCATCACGCAGCAAGAGTTCAACGTTTAATGGCAAAAAACAAGTTCAACACGTCGTGGCTGCACGATCACATCAACGACCCGTACGTGAAACTGGCGCAGCGGGAGGGTTATCGCGCCCGCGCAGCCTACAAACTGAAGGAAATCGACGAGCAGGACAAGCTGATCCGTCCTGGTCAGGTGATTGTCGACCTCGGTTCGGCGCCCGGCAGCTGGAGCCAGTACGCCCGCAACAAGCTGGCGCAGGGCGCGAAGCGCGATGCGACGCGTGAGGGCGGCATCGACGGCACGATCATCGCGCTCGACCTGCTGCCCATGGAGCCGATTGCCGACGTCACCTTTATCCAGGGCGACTTCCGCGAGGACACTGTTTTGCACCAGTTGGAAGAATTGGTCGGAGAGCGTCAGGTTGACCTTGTAATTTCGGATATGGCGCCCAACCTGTCGGGAGTGGCGCTCGCGGACGCCGCACGGATCGAGCATGTGTGCGATCTCGCGCTGGAATTCTCGCAGAATCATCTGAAGCCGGATGGTGCCCTTTTAGTGAAATGCTTTCACGGCAGCGGTTACAGCCAGATTGTCGAGAAATTCAAGCGGCAGTTTAAGACGGTGGCCGCGCGCAAGCCGAAAGCATCGCGCGACAAATCGTCTGAAACTTTTATTTTGGGTAAGCATCTGAAACGGCCCGTTTAAATGGGTACCCCGGCGGGTGTCCCTCGACCTTTTTGAGTCCCGGATTTGCCGGAAAAGCGGCACTGGGACGGCGTCCTGCGCTATTTGTGTGGTAGCGAAACGTTATGGCAGGGGTCTGCGGACTGGATTAGAATGCTTTAGTGGTGCCGCAAGGCAAATGTAGGCGCCCGTCTATGAGTGAAGGAGTGGTGCTTTGAACAACAATATGTTTTCGAAGGCAGCAGTGTGGCTGGTTATCGCACTGGTGCTGTTTACGGTGTTCAAGCAGTTCGATAAGCCCCGTATCCAGGAAGGCGTTTCCTATTCGCAGTTCATGGACGACGCAAAGAACGGCAAGGTCAAGAACGTCATCGTTCAGGGGCGTAACCTCACGGTCACTCCAGCAGACGGCCAGAAGTACCAGATCGTGTCGCCCGGCGACATCTGGATGGTCGGCGACCTGATGAAGTACGGCGTTCAGGTGAGCGGCAAGGCCGATGACGAACCGAGCGCGCTGATGTCCGCACTGTATTACCTTGGACCCACAATCCTGATTATCGGGTTCTGGTTCTACATGATGAGACAGATGCAGGGGGGCGGAAAGGGCGGAGCATTCTCCTTCGGCAAGTCCCGCGCACGTCTGATCGACGAGAACAACAACGCCATCAATTTCACCGACGTCGCCGGTTGCGACGAAGCCAAGGAAGAAGTCTCGGAACTGGTCGACTTCCTGCGCGATCCGCAAAAATTCCAGAAGCTCGGCGGGCGCATCCCGCGCGGCGTACTGCTGGTCGGGCCGCCGGGAACCGGTAAGACGCTGCTCGCCCGTGCTATTGCCGGCGAAGCGAAAGTGCCGTTCTTCAGCATTTCCGGTTCGGACTTCGTGGAAATGTTTGTTGGCGTGGGCGCGGCGCGTGTGCGCGACATGTTCGAGCAGGCCAAGAAGCATGCTCCCTGCATCGTGTTCATCGACGAAATCGACGCGGTCGGCCGCCATCGTGGCGCCGGCATGGGCGGCGGCAACGACGAGCGCGAACAGACGCTGAACCAGATGCTGGTCGAGATGGACGGCTTCGAGGCGAACTCGGGCGTGATCGTGATCGCTGCCACGAACCGTTCGGACGTGCTGGACAAGGCGCTGCTGCGCCCGGGCCGTTTCGACCGCCAGGTCTACGTCGGTCTGCCGGACATCCGCGGCCGCGAGCACATCATGAAGGTGCACCTGCGCAAGGTGCCGATCTCGAACGACGTCGACGCGGCGGTGATCGCACGCGGCACGCCGGGCTTCTCGGGTGCTGACCTCGCGAACCTCGTGAACGAAGCGGCGCTGTTCGCGGCACGCCGCGGCAAGCGCATCGTCGAGATGATCGACTTCGAAGACGCGAAGGACAAGATCTTCATGGGTCCGGAGCGCAAGTCGGCTGTGATCCGCGAAGAATCGAAGCGCGCCACGGCGTACCACGAGTCGGGCCATGCGGTGATCGCCAAGCTGTTGCCGAAGGCCGATCCGGTGCACAAGGTCACCATCATCCCGCGCGGTCGCGCCCTGGGTGTGACGTGGCAGTTGCCGGAGCACGACAACGAAACGTATTCGAAGGACTACCTGCTCGATCGCCTCGCGATCCTGTTCGGTGGCCGGGTGGCGGAAGAGCTGTTCCTGAACCTGATCAGCACGGGCGCCTCGGACGACTTCAACAAGGCAACCCAGACGGCCCGCGCAATGGTTGCACGCTTCGGCATGACCGATGCGCTCGGACCGATGGTCTACGTGGACGACGAGAACGACGCTACGCCGTTCGGCCGCGGCTTCACGCGCACCATTTCGGAAGCGACGCAGCAGAAGGTCGACGCGGAGATTCGCCGCGTGCTGGACGAGCAATACACGTTGGCCAAGCGCCTGCTGGACGAGAACCGCGACAAGGTTGAAGCGATGACCGCGGCCCTGATGGAGTGGGAAACGATCGACGCCGATCAGATCAATGACATCATGGCGGGCCGTCCGCCGCGCGCACCGAAGAGCTCGCCGCCGTCGGCAAGCGACGCGTCGTCGGGTGGCAGCACGGGGACCGAGGTGAAGCCGGGCAGCGCGACTGCGCCGGCCTGATCGGAGCCACGTCCGAAGCACGGGCCGGTGTGATTTCACACCGGCCCGTTTTGCATTCGTCATCATTTGCTTGTCTGTATGGCCCGTTACGTGTCGAACACCGCACCACCGTCTCTCCCGTCCCCTGAACCGCTGCAGTGCGGCCGCTTTACGCTGAGCTTCGAACGCCCGTTGGTGATGGGCATTCTCAACGTCACGCCCGATTCGTTCTCCGACGGCGGCAAGTTCGCGATGCGTGGCGACGCGCTGCGCCAGGCCGAAAGAATGATGCTCGATGGCGCGGATATCATCGATATCGGCGGCGAGTCGACCCGTCCCGGCGCGCCGCCGGTGCCGCTCGAAGAGGAGCTGGAGCGGGTGATTCCGCTCATCGAACAGTTGCACGGCGCCAACGTGCCGCTGTCCGTCGACACCTATAAACCGGAAGTGATGCGCCACGCGCTGGCCGCGGGCGCGGATCTGGTCAACGACATCTGGGGCTTTCGGATGCCCGGAGCCATCGATGCCGTGCGCGACAGCCCATGCGGCCTGTGCGTGATGCATATGCTGGGCGAGCCGCAGACCATGCAGCTAGGCGAACCGGCCTATCAGGATGTGGTCGGCGAGGTGCGGGCGTTTCTGGAACAGCGGGTCGCAGCGCTGATGCAAGCGGGTATCGCCAAACGGCGCATCAGCGTGGACCCTGGCTTTGGCTTCGGCAAGGCAGTGATCGAACATAACTATGCGTTGCTCGCCCACTTGCCTGAAACGGCGCCGCGCGTTGAGCCACTATCCGCCGCGCCGTTTCCTGTCCTAGCCGGCATGTCCCGCAAGTCGATGCTCGGCGCGGTCACGGGCCGGGCCGCAGCGGAGCGGGGCGCCGCGAGTATCGCTGCGGCGGTTTGCGCCGCCGGGCGCGGCGCCGCGATACTGCGCGTGCATGACGTGGCGCAGACAGTTGATGCATTGAAAGTCTGGGCAGCCATGCGCGACGCAGCGCGTCGCGGCTGACCCTTAGTAGAAAGAGGAAAACACCAAGATGGCACGTCGCTTTTTCGGTACCGATGGCATTCGGGGCAAGGTCGGCGAGGCGCCGATCACGCCGGATTTTGTATTGCGGCTGGGTTATGCCGCCGGCAAGGTGCTGGCGGGCGGGGATCGCTGGGTCAATAGCGGCCAGCGTCCGACCGTCCTGATCGGCAAGGACACACGGGTCTCGGGCTACATGCTCGAGGCCGCACTGGAGGCGGGATTTTCGGCGGCAGGCGTCGACGTCATGCTGGCCGGCCCGATGCCTACGCCGGGCATCGCCTATCTCACGCGGGCCTTGCGCCTCGCGGCCGGGGTGGTCATCAGCGCCTCCCACAATCCCTACTATGACAACGGCATCAAGTTCTTCTCGGCCCACGGCGACAAGCTGCCCGATGAAGTCGAGCTGAAGATCGAGGAACAGCTGGAGCAGCCGCTGGATTGCGCCGCGTCGGAGCAGCTCGGCAAGGCGCGGCGCCTGGATGACGCCGCCGGCCGCTACATCGAGTTCTGCAAGAGCACCTTTCCGGCCGCGTTCGATCTGCGGGGCATGAAGCTGGTGGTCGATTGCGCGCACGGCGCCGCTTATCACATCGCGCCGCACGTGTTCCACGAACTCGGGGCCGACGTGATCCCGATCGGCGTAGCGCCGAACGGCTTCAACATCAACGACGGTGTGGGCGCCACCGCGCCGGACGCGCTGGTGCGCGCGGTACGGGCGAATCACGCCGACCTCGGCATCGCGCTCGACGGCGACGCCGACCGCCTGCAGGTGGTCGACGCCGCTGGCCGCCTCTATAACGGCGACGAGTTGCTGTACGTGCTGGTCAAGGACCGCATTGCGACCGACGGCAAGGTGGAAGGCGCGGTCGGCACGCTGATGACCAATATGGCGGTCGAAGTGGCGTTGCAACGTGCCGGCGTGCAGTTCGTGCGCGCAGCGGTCGGCGACCGTTACGTGCTCGAACAGTTGCGCGAACACGGCTGGCAACTGGGCGCCGAGGGCTCGGGTCACATCCTCTCGCTGGACCGCCATTCGACCGGTGACGGAATCGTGTCGTCGCTGCTGGTGCTGGCGGCCATGAAGCGCAGCGGCAAGACGCTGGGCCAACTGCTGGAAGGCGTCACGCTGTTCCCGCAGAAGCTGATCAATGTGCGCATGCAGGCAGGGGCCGACTGGAAGGGCAGCGACGCAATCCGCCACGCCATCAGCGCGGCCGAGGCGGCTCTGGAAGGGCACGGCCGGGTGCTGATCCGCGCTTCCGGCACCGAGCCGGTATTGCGCGTGATGGTCGAAGCCCAGGGCGTGGACGACGCGGTCCACCACGCCGAAACGATTGCCGGCGTGGTCAAGCAGGCGACTGCCTGATCCCAAAGACCGCCTGGTCAGGGTAGCGTATGCGGCGCCGCGGCCAATTGTCGCGGCGCCGCACGCTCCAGCTGCGAACGGGCAATCCGCTGCCATCGCGCCAGCGGTTCCCACCCTTACTTGCGGCTTCCGTTCCGGCCGATCCTCCTTCCAGAAACCCTTCAGCTGAGCGCAAACGTTCCCGCTGCGCATTTTTCGCCTAATCTCTACAGACATGGCGAAAACGCTGCTCCAATACCTTTCATAAGCGGAATCTTACTTTCACGACAGTAATCGTACTGTCACGTGCTTTTCACGATTCGTCACGTTACTGTCACAAAGAGACCCTATTCTTCGCGGTGTCGTGTAATCCGCTCACACCACTGGAGGTCTCATGAAATTGATGCAAACCGCGTTCGCTGGCCTGGCTAGCGCGCTCTTCGCGATCGCAGCGCAAGCCACTGACATTACCGGCGCGGGCAGCACCTTTGCAGCACCCATCTATACGAAGTGGGCTGACGCTTACCAGAAGTCGGGTGGCGGTAAGGTCAACTATCAAGGCATCGGTTCGTCGGGCGGTATCAAGCAGATCATCGCCAAGACGGTTGATTTCGCTGGTTCGGACGCTCCGCTGAAGGACGACGAGCTGGCCAAGGACGGCCTGTTCCAGTTCCCGACGGTGGTCGGCGGCGTGGTGCCGGTTGTGAACCTGCCGGGCGTGACGCCGGGCCAACTGGTGCTGTCGGGCGAAGTGCTCGGCGACATCTACCTGGGCAAGATCAAGAAGTGGAACGATCCGGCGATCGCTGCACTGAACCCGAAGGCAAAGCTGCCGGATACGGATATCGCTGTGGTGCGCCGTGCTGACGGTTCGGGCACCAGCTTCATCTGGACGAACTACCTGTCGAAGGTCAACGCAGACTGGAAGTCGAAGGTCGGTGAAGGCGCAACGGTCAGCTGGCCGACGGGCACGGGCGGCAAGGGCAATGACGGCGTGGCAGCCTTCGTGCAACGTCTGCCGGGCGCAATCGGTTACGTCGAATGGGCGTACGCCAAGCAAAACAAGATGGTCTACGTCGATTTGAAGAACTCGTCGGGCACAGTCGTTCAGCCGGAAACGGAAACGTTCAAGGCAGCGGCAGCGGGCGCTGACTGGTCGAAGTCGTTCTATCAGATCCTGACGAACGAGCCGGGCAAGAACGCATGGCCGATCGTCGGCGCAACGTTCGTGCTGCTGCACACGGCGCAGGACAAGCCGGCGCAAGGCGCCGAAACGCTGAAGTTCTTCGACTGGGCGTTCAAGAACGGCGGTCAGGCTGCGAGCGATCTTGACTACATCTCGCTGCCGGAATCGGTTGTGACGGAAATCAAGTCGCAATGGAAAGAGAAGGTGAAGGACGCATCGGGCAAGCCGGTCGCCGAGTAAGCGTCAACGCGTAGTAACAAGCCGCCCAGCCTCATGTGAGGCTGGGCGGCTGTAGTGCTGGTTGCGTGACGTTGTGTCATGCAGCATCTGGTCACAGATACACAGGTTCCCATGTCCGACATCCCTCTCGTGTCGACCACTCCCGGCAGCGCGGCGCAGCAGAAAGCGCCCAGTCGCGCCGGCGACGTTATTTTCGGCGGTCTCGCGCGCATCTCTGCGATCGTCACCCTCTTGCTGCTCGGCGGCATCATCGTTTCGCTGATCGTCGCTTCGCTGCCGTCGATCAAGCAATTCGGCCTGAGCTTTCTCTGGACTGCCGACTGGGATCCACCCAGCCAGAAGTTCGGCGCGCTGGTGCCGATCTACGGCACGATCGCCACGTCGATCATTGCGCTGGTGATCGCCGTGCCGGTCAGTTTCGGCATCGCACTGTTCCTTACCGAGCTGTCGCCCGCATGGCTGCGTCGCCCGCTCGGTATTGCCATCGAGCTGCTGGCGGCGATCCCGTCGATCGTCTACGGCATGTGGGGCCTGCTGGTGTTCGCGCCGATCTTCGCGACCTGGTTCGAAAAGCCGCTGGGCACCGTGCTCGGCAGCATACCGTTCGTCGGCATGTTCTTTCAGGGCCCGCCCATCGGCATCGGCATTCTGTGTGCGGGCGTGATCCTCGCCATCATGATCATTCCGTATATCGCCTCGGTGATGCGCGACGTGTTCGAAGTCACGCCGGTCCTGCTGAAGGAATCGGCGTACGGCATCGGCTGCACGACGTGGGAAGTCATGTGGAAGATCGTCCTGCCGTTCACCAAGAGCGGCGTGATCGGCGGCGTGATGCTGGGTCTGGGCCGCGCGCTGGGCGAGACGATGGCGGTCACCTTCGTGATCGGCAACACCAATCTGCTCGACAACGTCTCGCTGTTCTCGCCGGGTAACAGCATTACCTCGGCGCTTGCCAACGAATTCGCGGAAGCGGAGCCGGGCCTGCACACGTCGGCGCTGATGGAACTGGGCCTGATCCTGTTTGTGATTACCTTTATCGTCCTCGCGATCTCGAAGATCATGCTGCTTCGCCTCGAGAAAGGGGAGGGCGCAAAATGAGCCAGCCCACCATGAATATGCCGGGTTCGGCGGATCCCGCCGCGCTGGAGGCGATGCGCGTCAAGCTGCAAGGCCGCCGCCGCGTCACCAACGCCATCGCGCTCACGCTCTCGCTGGCGGCCATGGCCTTCGGCCTGATCTGGCTGATCTGGATTCTTTATACGACGCTGCGTCTGGGCATCGGCGGCATGTCGATCGAGCTGTTCACGCAGTCGACCCCGCCGCCGAATACCGATGGCGGCGGTCTGCAGAACGCGATCGTCGGCAGCCTGATGCTGATCGTGCTGGCTACCTTCGTCGGCACGCCGATCGGCATTCTCGCCGGCGTCTATCTGGCCGAATACGGCCAGAAGGGCTGGCTGGCCAATGTGACGCGCTTTATCAACGACATTCTGCTGTCGGCGCCGTCGATCGTTGTGGGCCTGTTCGTCTACGCGCTGGTGGTCGCCAAGCTCGGTCACTTCAGCGGCTGGGCCGGTGTGTTCGCGCTCGCGCTGCTGCAGATTCCAATCGTGATCCGCACGACCGAAAACATGCTGAAGCTGGTGCCGAACGCGCTGCGCGAGGCTGCCTTCGCGCTCGGCACGCCGAAGTGGAAGATGGTGCTGTCGATCACCTTGAAGGCGTCGATTGCCGGCATTATCACCGGCGTGCTGCTCGGCGTCGCCCGGATTGCCGGTGAAACCGCGCCGCTGCTGTTCACGGCAATGTCGAATCAGTTCTTCTCATGGAACATGAATCAGCCGGTCGCAAACTTGCCGGTTACGATCTATCAGTTTGCGATGAGCGCCTTCCCGCAGTGGCAATCGCTTGCATGGGCCGGCGTCTTCCTGATCACGCTTGGGGTGCTGGGCCTGAACATCCTCGCGCGTACGATCTTTTCGAAAAAGTAAGGGCGGAGTAATCCGATGAACATGGCAGAAACTCAACTCAATCCGACCGCGCGTCCTACCGCGCCCGCCGGTTTCGACCCCGCCCAGGGCGACAGTGCCCAAGCGTCGGCGCAGCCGAAAATCCAGGTCAACGATCTGAACTTCTTCTACGGCAAGTACCACGCGCTGAAGAACATCAACCTGCAGATTCCCGAAGGCAAGGTGACCGCGTTCATCGGTCCGTCGGGCTGCGGCAAGTCCACGCTGCTGCGCACCTTCAACAAGATGTACGCGCTCTATCCGGAGCAGCGCGCCGAAGGCGAAATCCTGATGGACGGCGAAAACCTGCTGACCACCAAGCGCGATATTTCGCTGCTGCGCGCGCGGATCGGCATGGTGTTCCAGAAGCCGACGCCGTTCCCGATGTCGATCTACGACAACATCGCGTTCGGCGTGAAGATGTTCGAAACGCTGCCGCGCTCGGAGATGGACGACCGGGTCGAATGGGCACTCACCAAGGCGGCGCTGTGGAACGAAGTGAAGGACAAGCTCGGCCAGAGCGGCTACGGCCTCTCGGGTGGCCAGCAGCAGCGTCTGTGCATTGCGCGCGGCATTGCGATCCGTCCGGAAGTGCTGCTGCTCGACGAGCCGTGCTCGGCGCTCGACCCGATCTCCACGGGCCGTATCGAAGAACTGATCGCGGAGCTGAAGAGCGACTACACCGTGGTGATCGTCACCCACAACATGCAGCAGGCAGCACGCTGTTCGGACTACACTGCGTACATGTACCTCGGCGAGCTGATCGAGTTCGGTGACACCGAAAAGATCTTCATCAAGCCGGTCCGCAAGGAAACCGAGGACTACATTACCGGCCGCTTCGGCTAACCCCGAGCTGCACCAACAGGGAGCACGACATGTCCGACAAACACCTCTCCAGTCAGTTCGACGCCGATCTGAACCTCGCTTCCTCGAAGGTTCTCGAAATGGGCGGACTCGTCGAGTCGCAGATCGTCAATGCGATGATCGCGCTTAACAATTTCGACCTCGACATGTGCGAGCAGGTGATCGCTGCCGAAGATCGCCTGAACCAGATGGAAGTCGAGATCGACGAAGAGTGCAGCAACATCATCGCGCGCCGCCAGCCGGCCGCACGCGACCTGCGCCTCCTGATCGCGATTTCGAAGACCATCACCAATCTCGAGCGCGCCGGCGACGAAGCGGAGAAGATTGCCAAGCGCACCAAGCGCCTGATGGAAGACGGTGCTTCGCGCCAGATCAATATCGCCGAGATCAAGCTGTCGGGCGAGATGGCCGTGTCGATCCTGCGCCGCGCACTCGACGCGTTTGCGCGTCTGGACACGGTGGCCGCCGCGCAGATCGTGCGTGACGACAAGGCGATCGACGAGGAATTCCGTGCCTTCGTGCGCAAGCTGATTTCGTACATGACCGAAGATCCGCGTTCGATTTCGGTGGGCCTCGATTTCCTGTTCATCGCCAAGGCGATCGAGCGGATCGGCGACCACGCGAAGAACATTGCGGAATTCATCATCTACATCGTCAAGGGCACCGACGTGCGGCACAAGTCGCGCGACGCGCTCGAACGCGAAGCGCTTAGTTAACCCCTGCATAAAGGTCAAGAGGTGCCGATGCCTAGCAGCATTCTCGTCATCGAAGATGAGCCCGCTATTTCCGAACTGATTTCGGTCAATCTTCAGCACGCGGGCCATTGCCCGATCCGCGCCTATAACGCGGAACAGGCGCAGAACCTGATCAGCGACGTACTGCCCGACCTCGTCCTGCTCGACTGGATGCTGCCAGGTAAATCGGGCATCGCGTTCGCGCGCGATCTGCGCAACAACGAACGGACCAAGCACATTCCGATCATCATGCTGACCGCACGTGGCGATGAACAGGACAAGGTGCTGGGCCTCGAGATCGGCGCGGACGACTACGTCACCAAGCCGTTCTCGCCGAAGGAACTGATGGCGCGCATCAAGGCGGTGTTGCGCCGCCGCGCGCCGCAGTTGACCGAGGACGTGGTCGCGATCAACGGGCTCAAGCTCGATCCGGCCACGCATCGCGTCGCGGCGCACGCGGAAGGCAGCGAGATCAAGCTCGATCTCGGTCCGACCGAGTTCCGTCTGCTGCATTTCTTCATGACCCATCCGGAGCGCGTGCATAGCCGTACGCAACTGCTCGATCAGGTGTGGGGCGACCACGTGTTCGTCGAAGAGCGCACGGTGGACGTGCATATCAAGCGCCTGCGCGCCGCGCTGAAGCCGGCCGGGTGCGATGCTATGATTGAAACGGTCCGGGGCAGCGGTTACCGGCTCGCGAAAAGCGCTTAACAAGCTTGATAACTGCCGCAGGATTCGCACGATGCGCCGGGCCGGGCGTATCGCCGCGTCAATAACAGCATGAATCACAGCGCTGCGAGACCGGTCGCGGCGCATGGATCTCTCTTCGATCGCTAGAACATGAACATCATCTGGGCGCGTTCCATTGTGTCGGTCGTGCTGCTTGCTGTTCTGTGCGCGTTGCTTGGCGTGTTCGTCAATGTCAAGACAGCACTGATCTTCGCGATCGTGGTGCTGCTCGCGCAGAGCGTTTTCAGCACTTTCCATAAACAGCGTCTGTGGCGTCTGCTCGATGCGCCGGTGTACGGCGAGGTGCCGAGTGCACCGGGTATCTGGGGCGAAATCTATTACCGCTTGCACAAGCTCGCGAAGCGCTGGCATGCCCAGGTGCGCCAGGTCGAGCAGCAGCACTCGCGCTTCATCCAGGCCATCCAGGCTTCGCCGAACGGCGTGGCGATGCTCGACGATCACGACCAGATCGAGTGGTGCAACGCCATCTCCGAGCTGCATTTCGGCCTCGACGCAAAGCGCGATCTGCGTCAGCACATCACCCATCTCGTGCGCCAGCCCGACTTCGTCCGCTACCTGAATTCGCATCATTACGAAGAGATGCTGATCATGCGCGGGATGGGCGAGAAGCGCCAGAACGTGCTGTCGGTGCAGGTGTTCCCGTATGGCGAGAACCGCAAGCTGGTGCTGTCGCAGGACATCACCGAGCTCGAACGCACCGATGCGATGCGGCGCGACTTCGTGGCCAATGTCTCACATGAACTGAAGACGCCGCTTACCGTGCTGTCGGGTTTCCTGGAGACGATGCGCGAGCTGCCGCTGGGCGAAGCCGAACGCGCGCGCTACCTCGAACTGATGGAGCAGCAGGCGGCGCGCATGCGGCATATCGTCAATGACCTGCTGGTGCTTGCCAAGCTCGAAGGCGACAACAAGCCGCCGAGCGACCACATGATCGATATGCGCGCGGTGCTGCGGCATCTGCGCGACGACGCGGAAAACCTCTCGAGCGATCATCATCAGATCACCTTCGATGCCGACGAGGGCCTGACCGTCACCGGCGTCGAAACGGAGATTCTGAGCGCGCTCGGCAACCTCGTGACCAATGCGATCCGCTATACGCCGGACGGCGGCAAGATTCATGTGACGTGGCAGGCGAACAGCGGTTGCGCGACTTTCTCCGTGGCCGATAGCGGCCTGGGTATTCCCGCAGCAGATATTCCCAGGCTCACCGAACGGTTCTACCGGGTCGACCGCAGCCGCTCGCGCGACACCGGCGGCACCGGCCTCGGCCTGGCGATCGTCAAGCACGTGCTGCAACGGCACGACGCTCAACTGGAAGTGAAGAGCGAAGAAGGGCGCGGCAGTACGTTCACCGTGCGCTTTCCGGTATTCCGCACGGCGCGGCTGCACCCTGCACCGGCTTGATTTTGATGGCTGGATCTTCCTCGTGACCCAATAAAAAACCGCCCTTTCAGGCGGTTTTTTTACAGCCGGTGCAGTTAGCCGCGGTGTTTGCGCGGCTGCGTTGCGCTGTGCTGAAGTGCTGACGGCACGCGCTCAGGAGCAGAATTTCCCCAGCAGGCTCATCTGCGCATTGCGCGAGGACTTGCCGGGGCGGCGCCGGCGATAGTGCCCGTCGCTTTGCATGAGCCACGCCGACTGGTTGTCGCCGAGGAAAGCCGACAGGCCTTCGGCGATCACGCGGCGCTTCAGGCGCCGGTTGTTGATCGGAAACGCCACTTCGACACGGCGGAAGAAATTGCGGTCCATCCAGTCGGCGCTCGACAGGTACACCTGTTCCTTGCCGCCGTCGTAGAAGTAGAAGATCCGGTGGTGCTCAAGGAAGCGCCCGACAATCGAACGTACCGTGATGTTTTCCGACAGCCCCGGCACGCCGGGCTGCAACGAGCACACGCCACGCACGATCAGGTCGATTTTCACGCCGGCCTTCGACGCTTCGTATAGCTCGGCAATCACGGTCGGCTCGAGCAGCGCGTTCATCTTGGCGACGATGCGGGCCTTCTTGCCGGCACGGGCGTGGTCGGCCTCGGCGCGGATCGCCTCGACGAGCTTCGGATGCAGCGTGAAAGGCGATTGCCACAGCTCATGCAGCGTGAGCTCACCGCCAATGCCGGTGAGCTGCTGGAACACGTGGTGTACGTCCTCGCAGATCTTCTGGTCGGCCGTCATCAGGCCGAAGTCGGTATAAAGACGTGCCGTGCGCGGATGGTAGTTGCCGGTGCCCAGGTGGGCATAGCGCTTGAGCGTCATCTTGCCGTTGTGCGACACGCGCCGCACGATCAGCATCATCTTCGCGTGGCATTTGTGGCCCACCACGCCGTAGACGACGTGCGCGCCCACCGCCTCGAGCTGGGCCGCCCAGTTGATATTGGTTTCTTCGTCGAAGCGCGCCAGCAGCTCCACCACCACCGTGACTTCCTTGCCGTTGCGCGCGGCCTGCATCAACGCGTCCATCAGCGGCGAATCCGTGCCCGTGCGATAGATGGTCTGCTTGATCGCCATCACGTTCGGGTCTTTGGCGGCCTGCAGCAGCAGTTCGAGCACCGGCTGGAAGCTCTCATACGGGTGGTGCAGCAGCACGTCGCCATTGTCGATTACGTCGAACAGGCTCGCGCTGTTGGCGATCTGCGGCGGGATCGACGGAATATGCGGAACGAATTTCAGATCCGGCCGGTCGACCATCTCCGGCAATTGCATCAGCCGGACCAGGTTCACCGGGCCGTCGACGAAGTAGCAGTCCTTTTCCGACAGGCCGCTTTCGTCGAGCAGGCGCCGCACCAGATGCGCCGGCGTTTCCGCCGACACTTCGAGACGCACTGCGTTGCCCAGGTGGCGCGCCGGCAGTTCGCCTTGCAGCGCGACGCGCAGGTTGGTGATTTCGTCTTCGTCGACGAACAGCTCACTGTTGCGCGTAATGCGGAACTGGTTGCAACTGCGCACCACCAGATTGGGGAACAGCTCGCCCACGAAGCGCTGCAGCAGCGAGCTGAGCAGCACAAAGCCATGCGGATAGCCCGACAGCTCCTGCGGCATGCGCACGAGCCGCGGCAGCGCGCGTGGCGCCTGCACGATGCCCATCAGTGCCTGGCGGCCGAATGCATCCTTGCCTTCCAGTTCGACCACAAAGTTCAGACTTTTATTGAGCACGCGCGGGAATGGATGCGCGGGATCGAGTCCAATCGGCGTTAGAACCGGCAGTAATTCATCGAAGAAGTAATTGCGCGCCCATTCGGTCTGCGCTTCATTCCACGCTTCAGTACCGTGAAAATAAATGCCTTCCTGTTCAAGTGCGGAAAGCACGGTGTCGTGCAGCATGCGGTATTGGCGATGCACGAGTTTCTGCGCGCGCTCAACCACGAGATCGTAGACGTGTTGCAGCGACATGCCGTCGGGCGACAGGGCGCCCGGATTGTCGCGCATCTGCTCCTGCAGCCCGGCCATACGGACTTCGAAGAACTCGTCGAGATTGCTGCTGGTGATGCAGATAAAGCGCAGGCGCTCGAGCAAGGGCACGGCGGGATCGGCGGCTTGCGCCAGAACGCGCTCGTTAAAACCCAGGATGCCCAGTTCGCGATTCAGCAGAGGGTAGCGGGTGGACATCGATGGCGAGAATGTAAGGTCAGGGAGGGACGGCGAAAGACGCTCGGAAATTCTCACAGTATGATGAAGCTCTTATGACATTGGAGTTGTCATCAATTTTACGCCGTCTTCGTGCTGTGTCGTAAATATGACGCAGTCAAATGGGACCATATCGCATGCAATTACGCGTGAAGGTTACATCGTGAAGTCCGGTACGCTTAAAATGTCGACTTTGAACAGCGCGGCCAGAAACAAGCAGGCCGTGCTTGCGCGCATGGAGTCCGCACAATCGATGGTCCACACGCCACAACTTCTCGCTGCGGTCGATCTAGGCTCGAACAGCTTCCGGCTGATCGTCGGCCGGGTCGAGGAAACCGATGCCGGCAGCCAGATCTACCAGGTCGATGCATTGCGCGAGCCTGTGCGGCTCGCGGCCGGCCTGTCGAGCGACAAGATGCTCGACCGCGCTTCGCAGGTGCGCGGCTGGGATGCGCTCAAACGCTTCGGCGAACGGCTGCGTGACTTTCATCCCGATCACGTGCGCGCTGTCGCCACCAACACGCTGCGTATCGCGAAGAACGCCGGCGAGTTTCTCGGCGAGGCGCAGGCAGCACTGGGTTTTCCGATCGAAGTGATTGCCGGGCGCGAAGAAGCGCGTCTGATCTATGCAGGTGCCGCACACTCGGTGCCCGCCAGTCCCGGCAAGCGGCTGGTGGTGGATATCGGCGGCGGCTCGACTGAATTCATCATCGGCTCGCATTACACGCCGATCAAGATGGAAAGCCTGTATATCGGCTGCGTGAGCCATAGCCGGGCCTTTTTCCCGGCCGGCAATGTCGACGAATACACGATGCGCCAGGCCGAACTCGCGGCCGGCCGCGAAATCCAGATCATTTCCAACGAGTACAAGAAGACTGGCTGGGAACAGGCGATCGGCTCGTCGGGCACGGCCCGCGCGCTCGCGGAGCTGGTCGAAGCGAATGGTTTCAACGATCCGGGCGTCACGCACGGCATCTCGCGCGGCGGCCTCGAGCGCCTCAAGCGCGCACTGATCAAGGCAGAGAACGTCAACCGCCTGAAACTGGTGGCGCTGAAGGCCGACCGGATTCCGGTGCTGGCGGGCGGTCTGTCGATCATGCTGGCGGTGTTCGATGAACTGGGCGTCGACTATGTGGACACCACCGACGGCGCTTTGCGTCTGGGCGTGTTGTACGACCTGCTGGGGCGTTCACAGCACGAAGACATGCGCACGGTCACGGTGGAGGGGTTCATGCGCCGCTATGGCGTGGACCGCGCTCAGGCAGGGCGCATCGGCGAGCTGGCGGTGAGCTTTTACGACCAGTTTGAAGAGCCGGATGCCGAGCGCCGCAGCGAGAACCGCATGTTCCTGAGTTGGGCGGCTTCGCTGCATGAGATCGGCCTGTCGATCTCGCACAGCGCGTACCACAAGCACTCGGCATATATCGCCAGCAACGCGGACATGCCTGGTTTTTCGCGCACCGACCAGGCGCGCCTTGCCGCGCTGGTGCTGGGACATGCCGGCAAGCTGGGCAAGCTCTCGCAGACACGTGAGGTGGAATGGCCGCTGCTGTTCTGCCTGCGCCTCGCCGCGCTGCTGTGCAGGCGCCGTGCCGATGTGGGCTTGCCGGGCATCGTCGTGAGCCGCGTCAACAACGGCTACGAAGTGCGCCTGCCGAAGGAGTGGGTGGCGAATAACCCGCTCAGCGATTACAGCCTGATTCAGGAAGCGGCGGAGTGGGAAAAGGTCGGTATCCCGTATCGGGTCGTTTATACGGACGACTGACGATCTGCGGGAAGCGATGCGCGGCGCAATAGCGTTGCTGGCGCGCGCATATGGCAGTATTTGACGTCTGAACAACAACAGCCCGGCAAGCGATCCTTGCCGGGCTGTTGTTGTTTACGGTGCCGGCGCATGGCTGCGCCGAGCGTGCAGATTAACCCGGCAGCGCATCGCCAAGGAAGTGGCGTGCATAGCGCGCGTTGATTTCCGACAGGCGCAGCAGCGTCAGAAAGTCTGCCGTATTGAAGTCGGGATCCCAGGCCGGTGCGCCGCAGATTTTTGCGCCGAGCCGCAGATAGCCTTTGACGAGCGGCGGCGGCGCGACCTTCGCGCCGGTTTGCAGTTCGTCGACCGGCAGCGGCGTGTGCGGGAACGCGCGGTATTCCTGCGCCGTCATCGCGTTGTCGCGCAGCGCGCAGTAGAGGTTGGCCGCGTAGTGGCCGCCGTCGGCCATCGCCACGCTCGCGCAGCCGAGCATCGTTTCGTAGCCGTTATGCAACATGTACGAGCCGAGGCCGCCCCACAGCGACATGATCACAGCACCGCTGCGGTAATCCGGGTGCACGCACGAGCGGCCCACTTCGACCATCTTCGAGCGCAGGTGGGTGAGACGCGAAACGTCGAACTCGCTCTCGGCGTACAGGCGGCCGATACGCGCTGCCTGGTGCGGCGGCAGCGCACGATAGGTGCCGACCACTTTGAGCGTATCCAGATCGCGCACCAGCAGATGGTCGCAGTAGTGGTCGAAAGCATCGACGTCAAGGCCAGCCGGACCGGTCAGACGTGCGCCCATTTCCTCGGCGAAGACGCGGTAACGCAGACGCTGTGCTTCGCGTAGTTCCTCGTCGGTGCGCGCCCAGGCCACCTGCAGCCTGTGTTGCGCGGTGACGGTCTCTTCGGCAAGTGGCAGGGAGGACGTCGGCAAATCTTGCATGTGGCGTTCCAGGTCGAAAAAGGAGGATTTTGCTTTTTCGCCAATGTAGTAACGCCCGATGACGTTCGCATGGCAATGCCGTGACCTTTAGATGACGGTCCGTAAGCTAAATCGTTTTGGCACGCGGCTGGTTTACAGCAGATCGGGGCCGATAGCGGCGCGCAGGACCACCTGCTCGTCGCCGTCGCGTTCGCGGTTGGCGAGCCACCATAGGCCGGCTTTCTTGAGGGGCCAGCTCGATTCGCTGTTGGCGAGCAACTGCGCCGCGACATGGCCTAGGGTGGGCTGGTGGCCGACGATCACGACCGTCGGCGCGATGCCGTCCGGCCAGCCGGCTGCGCTCAGTACGTCGGCGGCGCTCGCACCGGGAGCGAGCTCGCGCACCACGCGGTATTGATCAGTGAGGCTTTCGACGGTCTGGATGGTGCGCACCGCCGGACTCGCGAGGATCATCGCGTCTTCGTCGAGGCGGGCGCGTAGCCATTTCGCCACAGCTTGCGCCTGCTTGCGGCCGCGGACGGTCAACTGGCGGGCGAGATCGCTCGCAGCGATATCCTCGGCTTCGGCATGGCGCCAGAGGATCAGATTCATGGATGTCTCCTTGGTCGATCTGGGTGAGCGCTTCAGCGCCTGACTCCGGACCCATGCAAAGTGCCTGGCCAGGTCCGTGCGAGACAGGGGCGCTTCGTGAACTGCGCGAACGGAAGCGCCGCAGTGTTGTACCACTGTCGCACGGGTGTGCGCATGACAGCAAGGCGATGCGTCACGAGCGGCAAGAAAGAGGCGGATTCCCGAGGCAACGAAGGAAGCCGAGTGTGAGCGGCAGCGACGGGAGGGTGTCACGAACCCGCTTCGGGCGTTGCGAAGCGGGTTCGGAGCATAGGCGGATCAGGACAGCGTCAGGTTCACGAGACAGCACATCACTAGCAGGAGCAAGGCATAGACAACGGCGATATCGAACGGATAGCGCATGGTGTGACTCGTCGGAATTTTGCCAGCAGTCATCTTAGTTAGACGTTTTGCGAAGCAACGTTGGCAAGCCAACAATTCATTTGAAGATGTGCCGGGCCGGCTGCCGGGAGGCTAAAGGGCAACCGTGCGCAACGGTGTGCGGCCGTCAGGAGGCTTGCCGGCCTAGCGTTCGAGTCGTGGAAATATCGAGCGTGACCGGCGATTGATTGGCTGCGTGGGCGCGGTGGTGGCGTGCATCGAAAGCATCGAGCTGAAGCAGCAGACGGTCGAGCGCACACAGTTGTGCGCGCGTCAGATGGCTGCCGTCGAGGAGCTTGTGGAGCCGCCGGCGCCAGTAATCGGACGACAGCATTGGCCCGCCGCGACCCTCGGCGAGGGCGGCCGGCATGACGCAGGCGATGTGTGCGATGTCCTGGTCAAGAAACATAAGCATGTGCGCGCCCCCGATTTTGCCAGTGGTCTTTGAACGGTTTTCTAACATCTGAAGCCTTCTTTCCCCGGTCGGTCCTGGCCTTGGCCGGTTGCCGACGAGGCCTTATTAATCTGACGTTTACATGCTAGAGCGACTGTGGAAAGCAAACTGTTAACAATGGTCAGGCGCGATTTCGTAATTGTGATGTTTTTGACAACAGTGTATTCATTTTCTAGGTATTTACCCTAGGTTCTCGCGGCCATAGACTCTCATCATCGGCCGCACACCCAGTTGGTTGTGGCGCCGGACAAAACAATTTCTGGAGGTTGTTGTGATGAAGTCGTTGATCGAAGCCGTTGTCATTGCCGCTCTGATTACTGCGCCGCTGGCCGCATTTGCTGAGGCGGATCAAGGGCTGACCCGTGCGCAGGTGCGGGCCGATCTGGTTCAGGTCGAGAAGGCCGGTTACAACCCGAGCGACTGGATGCATTACCCGCAAAACATTCAGGCTGCCGAAGCTCGTGTCGCCGCCGCAAAGGGCGATACAAGCGGCTATGGCGCAGGCAGCAACGGCACGTCGCAGGCAAGTCAGCGCTGATAGGCGCGGCGGTGAGCATGTACAGCGCCTCATGACCCGCTGGGGTCAGGAGGCGCTACGCCGACCTTGAATTGCGCGTGGTGAGGCGAACATCGCTGCGGATGAGCGCAGCATCTGAGAGGAGGCCGCCATGGACGAAACTGTCTTGGCCACCGCGATTGGGTTTTCGGTTTTATTGTTCGCGTTGATTTTCGCGGTCGGGCATTACCGGCGCGAGATGATGCGCAAGCGCGTGATCTGTGAGATGCAGCGCCGCCGGCAGTACGATCTGAGCAGACCTAGGCACTGATGCGGAGCGCGAGTGCTCCGCATGCACAGTGCGCAGGCGGGCCGAGCGTCGACCCGTGGGTCAGACGTAGTTCGGCTTGCGATGCCGGGGCGGCCGGTGATGGTGGCGGTGATGATGCGGCGGCGGCACCTGGCGGCAACGGCGCACGAGGTGGCCTCGGTACCACTCCCGTTTGCAGACCACGCGCGGATGCGCTTCGGCGGTAACGGGTGCGAATGCTACGGCGCTGGCCGCGAGCAGAATGAGCGATACGAATTTGCGCACGGATCGATCCTTCAATGGCAGAAAAGAAAAAGGGTTACACGCGAAAGCGTGTAACCCTTTGATTCTATTGGTCGGAGCGAAAGGATTCGAACCTTCGACCCTCTGATCCCAAATCAGATGCGCTACCAGGCTGCGCTACGCTCCGACGAATCAGAGATTCTATCTGGTCTGACCTATACGCGTCAATCCGCAGATGCGGAAATAGTTAACGCCTGCTTCGCGATGCACGCAGATGTCTGCGCGCATCGCGTGCATGGTCAACACGTGACGCAACGCTCCCGCTCCCGTGGATCCACCGGCTGCTCACGCATGCCGCGCAGCACACAGGCGCGTCGCTCGATCCATACCGAATCGCCGAACTCATGCGTGCGATAGCCATGTGCCTCGAGTTCCCCGGTGGCCCCCAGCAAGGTCAGCGTATCGGTGAAGGCGCGCAATAGCGCGTAGTGGCTCGTGTCCGGTTCGTGGGTGCCGGAGACGATCACGTCGGCAACCCGCAGCTTCGTCTGCGGCCCGATGCGCTGATTGGCGATGCCATCGCCTGCCCGCACGATGCCATCGCCGCTCGCCGCATGTTCCAGCGCGCGCACGACCGTCGTGCCGATTGCCACCACCCGTCCTCGCCGCGCATGCGTGGCGGCGATAAGCGCCGCGGTGGCGGCCGGAATACGGTATGGCTCGTCGAGCGGCAGGCGTGCATCGAGCGCCGGGTCGCCCGTCGACGACAACCCCGCGGCATGCGTCAGCGTGGCAAAGCCGACGCCGCGCGCCTGCACTTGTGCGACGGTGCGCCAGTCGAGCACGAATCCGGCCGATGGCGCTTCGAACGCCACCGGCTGCGCGGCGATCGGCGTCCACACGTCCCACAGGTCGAGCGCATCGCGAAGATGCGCGTACTGAACCGGCCGGCCCTGTTCCGCCAGCGCGCGCCAGATGCGGGCCGCGTCCGCTTCGAATTGCAGTTCGACAAGGCGCGGATGATCGAGTGTGCGCACGATGGTCGCACCGAGCTTGCCGAACCCCAGACGGTCGCCGGGCTGCAATACAGGCGGGGCGGTGCGCGCCTCGGTTGGCGTGTGGAAATCGCCCGCACCGAACACGACGGCAGTGAAGCGCCTGACGTCCGCGGCATCGAGCGACGCCCGGCCCGCGAGCCGGACTTCGATCGCGGCGCGGCTGGGCCGATGGATGCCATGCAGGCTCGCCGGCATGGTTGCCGCATCGTTGGCGATGACGCAGTCCCCGTTGCGCAGCAATTGTGGAAAGGCCGTGCGTGGACGGTGCTCGATATGCCCATGCGAGTCGATTACGAGCAGGCGGGCATCGTGGGGCCGTTGAACCGGCAAGGTGGCAGCGCGCATCGTCATGCTTGTGCTCCTTCATGGGACGGGTTGCGCAGCGCGTGCAAGGCCGCTTCGATCGCATCGGCAAATTCACGGGCCGCGTCGGCGGGACGCTTCAGGCTGGCGGGGTCGTCCGCAGGCGCGGCGAGCGCATGCAGCGGCGTATCCATATCGCCCGGATCGAGCGACAGCACACGCACGTTCTGAGTGGCGAGTTCCTTGTCCCAGACACGGCTCAGATGTCGCAAACCGGCCTTGCTGACGCCGTACGCACCCCAGCTCGGATACGGTTCGACGGCGGCATCGCTGGACACGTTCAGCACCACCGCACCGCCGCGCTCGCGGGCGGCCGCGGTGAGCGAACCGAGCAATGCCCGCGTCAGCCGGAACGGCGCGAGCAGGTTGGTGGCGAGCGCGGATTCGAAGTCTTCGCATTCGGTGTCGGCGAGTAGCGCGAGCGGCACCGGTCCCAGCGCCGACGCATTGTTCACCAGCACGTCGAGGCCGCCGAGCAGGCCGCTGATCTGCATCGCGAGCGGATAGATGTCGTTCTTGTCCGACACATCGCCGACAATGCCGGCTGCGTTGACGCGCGCCGCGGCTACCTCAGCCACGCGTCGTTCATGGCGTGCGACGAACGCGACGTGCGCGCCGCGCGCCAGCAGTTCGTCCAGCAAGGCAAGGCCGAGTCCCGACGTGCCGCCGGTGAGAGCGACGCGCACGCCATGCAGGTTTTTATTGTTTCGGGTCATGTGGGTTCTCCTGTATCGACCGGGGCTCGTGCTTCGATGCTTGCCCCGGTCCTATGCCGGGTGATTGAGGAGAGGCGATCGCATTACCAGCGTCGTCTCGATGGCCCGATAATAGGAACCCCACGCCGCACGGCCGAGTGCGATGTCCAACCCCTTGTCAGAAAGTCGATACGATGGACGAGACCGCTTACCCATCCACGCGCGACAGCACGCCCGACGCGGCGCACGCGGCCCAGCACCTGGCACGCAATCTGGTGGCATTGCGGCATGCACGCGCGCTGACGCAGGAGGGGCTGGCGAAGGCGTCGGGCGTGCCGCGCTCGACGGTAGCCAATCTGGAGTCGGGCGAGGGCAATCCCTCGCTGGCGGTGTTGATGAAAGTAGCGGGCGCGCTGGGCGCGCCGCTCGATGAATTACTGGCGTCGCCGCGCGCCAAGGTCCGCAAATGGGCGGTCGACGACATCTCCGCGCAGAACCGCGGCAATGGTTTGACGATCCGGCCTCTGGTCCCCGAGCCGATGCCTGACGGCATTCTGGAGACCATGGCGTTCGCGCCCGGCGCGTATATGCGCGGCACGCCGCATCTGCCCGGTACGCGCGAGTATTTCACCTGCATGGAAGGGCGCGTGGCGATTTTTGTAGCCGGCGAACGGCACGGCCTGGAAACGGGCGACGTGCTCGCGTTTCCCGGCCATGTGCCCCATTCTTATCGCAACGAGGACGCGCAGCACGAGGCGCTGGGCGTGTCGATTGTGGTGCTGGCGAAGGCTGGCGTTTAGGGGATGCGGCCTCGTGCGGACAGTCACGCTCCTCCACGCCGCATGGCTGTGGCGCCACGCGGCGTGATGCATGCCGGCAAGCCCGGAGCGCACGTCGCGCGGCCCGCTCAATAGGCAGCCGCGACGGCCGTGCGAATTAGTGTTTGCGCCGGGTCCAGTCGAGGACGTGATGCTCGGATAGCCAGTGGTGCATCATTCCTTCGCCGCCGTGCTCGCGCCGGTAAGTCCGCGATTCGAAAATCGACAGTCCTATCAGGACCAGCAGGCCGACCCCGAGCCCGATGAAACCCGCAATCGATTCAGCGTCCATGGCAGCCTCCTTCGATGATTGCAGCCATGCGTACATAGTAGGTCAGGCGGCGAAAAACCGGCACCTGCGCGCTGTGGGGAAATGTGCGGCTGCTCGCGCGGCAGCGCATGGCAAGTCTTTGCAGGTAGACTCTCGGCGCGCCCAGGTTGTTGTCTTCACTTTAGAGAGTCTATGAATCGCGCTTTTCTGATTGCATTTGCTGTGGCGGCCCTTGCCGGCTGCTCGAACGATCCCGCTGCGGGCCATCACGGTCCGCCCCCTAAAGATCCACCCGACTATCACGGCGTGCCGACCGACGACCGGCCGCCCTCGATGCTCGACACGCCTGATGCATCGCAGGCGGCGCCGTCACAGGCTGCTCCGCAATAAGCCGTCAGCAGGCGGCCGCAATCATGTGTGGTGTGGCGGCGAGGCGGTTGCGCTGCCGTCCATCTGCGCGCCTGAACGCAAAGGCGAAGCGCCGGCGCGGGCACGCCGGCACTTCTGACCCGCGCAGACTGTTCGCGCGGAGAGCGCGGGCTGCAGCCATTCTAGGGTGCACATGCCGCGTGATATGTATGCGCTTGTTTCAAGCAGTAACCGGAATGCATGGCGCGACCGGGGCGTGGCTCAACCGCGTTCCTGCACGCATACCCACGGCGATACGACCACTGCCCACAGGTCCGGGTCGCGCGCGGCGAAATCGGCGGCGGTCTCGGCCTGAATGCGCTCGACGAGGCCTGCCGACAACCATTGCGTGACCTGCGCGGTATCGTCGCTGGCGATGGCTTCTGCGACGCTGACCAGATCGAGGTCGCGTGCGACGTGCAGCAGGACGCCGCGGGCGAAGAAACGCTCGAGTTCCGGCCAACCGATTTTCGCGGTTTCCGCGAGCAGCGAGAGATAAAGCGGACTATGGGCGGCGTCGTTCGAGGTCATCGGCTAGCTGGGATTGCGAAAGGGCGGGCGTTACTATAAACCATCGCAGTTGGCCCGCCACGGCGGCGCGCTCCGGCGCAACACAGGAATATTTCATGTCGCTCAATTCTACGACGCCGGCTCCCGGCGTCCAGGTCGTCGCCGACGCCGCGCTCGCACGGGAAGACGTGCAGCAGTTGCTCGGCGCCCCCAGGCAAGCGCTGCGTTTCGAGGACTGCGACTTCGAGGGCGCGGATCTTTCGCGGCTCGATTTGCGCGGCGCCGAATTCCAGCGCTGCAATATCGTCGAGACGTCGTTCTTTGGCGCCAACCTGACGCACACACGCTGGCTGCGGTGTCGCGCGCGCCAGGCCGATTTCGCGTCGGCGGATCTGGTCGATGCCGCCTTTCAGTCGAGCGATCTCAACAACACAAGCTGGCGCCGCGCCAAACTTGCTTCGGTGACCTACCAGGGGTGCAAGCTGACGGGCGCACACTTCGAGGATTGCAGCACCCTGGGCCTGACGTTTGTCGAAACATTGCTGATTGGCGCGCATCTGCGCGGTCTGTCGTTTCGCAAGGCCACGCTGCAGGCGCTCGACTTCTCCGATGCCGATCTGGCCGGCGCCGACTTCCGCGAGGCGGTATTCGAAGGCGGCAGCCTCAAGGACGCCAATCTGAAGGGCGCCCGTTTCGATGGCGCGGACCTGCGTCTTGCCGACCTGAGCGGCGTGCGTCTCGTGGATGCGGGTTTGTTTCGCGGCGCAACGATTTCGCATCAGCAGGCCGCCGTGCTGGTGATGGAACTGGGCTTGCGCGTGCTGTGAGCGAGATGGCACGAGCGGGCAAACGGCGCCCGCAAGGGCGCATCATTTGCCACTGCGTGCAATTGCGTTTTGAATCCATCGGCAATGTGCAGCGCGACTCAAAACCCGATTTATTTCAACATATTTAACAGATAAAATGATCCGCACAACGCGAATTAATCAGAATCAACTGATGAATTGAATCCCGATGCCGATTCGCATTTTGAGATCGACGTCGCTGAAGGTGCGTTTTCGCACCAAGCCCGTCAGATTGTTCCGAATGGAGAGGGTGGCGTTTTAAATTTAACAGTCTAATCTCAGATCGATTTGAGGAAGGTTCTTGGCGAATCGCGCGAAGCCAGCGTCGGAGCGCTGTCCGGCAAGGATGTGGCGCGCTTCGATTAGCGCTTCAAGGGAATCTGGCGAGAGCGCCGCGTGTTTCATTCGCCATTTTCTATTGACCTTTATCTCATTATCTTCGGTTCACGGGATGCGTACTCCGTGCGCCGCATCACAGTTTTTGTGTAATTAACTGATGGTGAACGCGGGGTGGCGTGATAGATTCCGTTTTGGCGCATGGTGAACCGGTCCTTTACCGATATGCGCCGAACCCCCGTTAGCCCGGCCTTGGAGCCGGGCTTTTTTTGTTCAGGCAAGCCCGGAATTTGCATGCGGTGAAGTTTATTGCGCTTCAATTGAGATCGAATGCAAACTTTCGCGCAATGCGTTTGATGGTTAGAGCAGGCGGCGCCGCAAGCCAGGCCGCCTGCCGCATTGCCCTTACTGCTTGCAGCGAACCACCATTGAGCGGTTCTTCACGTTGGCGCCGAACACACCGCCGATCGAACCGCCGGAGGTGGCGCCGTTGTCGACGTCCTTCGTGATCACCTCGTAGCCGTATGCACCGCAGACTTCACCGGCGCGCTTGTAACATTCGGCCCAGCTTTCGCTGGCGTCGCTACCGCTGCAATTGATCGCAAAGCCGGTATCGCCGTTAGGCAGGTAGGTCATTTTGGTCGAGCTGGCGCAGCCGCCGAGGCTCGCGAGCGCCACTGCGGCGAGGCCCGCCGCTATTGCCATGGCAGCGGCGTCTGGGGTCCGTCCACATTTCATCGGAGGCTCCTCACGGATTGGGGGCGGACACGGCCAGGCGGCGCCGTGTCCGGTTTCAGATGGAGCGTCGCGCGAAACCGGAGTTTTCGCACAGACTGCCATCACCCGCAATTAACGTGCCGGTAGCGCGCGCGACGGATCGATCGAGCGGCCCTGGTAGCGCAACTCGAAGTGAAGCATGACGCGGTCCGTATCGGTGTCACCCATTTCGGCGATCTTCATGCCTTGGGTGACAGTCTGGCCTTCTTTAACCAGCAGCACCCGGTTGTGCGCGTACGCAGTCAGATAGTCGGCGTTGTGCTTGAGGATCAGCAGATTGCCGTAGCCGCGCAGGCCATTGCCGGCATACACCACCGTGCCGGCTGCGGCGGCCACCACGGGCGTGCCTGCGCTCGCGGCGATATCGATGCCTTTTGAATTCGAGCCGTCGAAGCGGCGGATCACCGTGCCGTCGGCGGGCCAGACGAGTGAGATCGATGATGCCGGCGCAGCACTCGGCGCCGAGTCGTCCGGCGTGCTGCGCGGCACCGGCGCGACGGCCGGGCCGCCGCCGCGGCTGCTGCGCTCGGCGCCGCCTGCCGACGCTGTCACGGGGGCCGAATTGCCGGGCGGCGCGACGCGCAGCACCTGACCGACCTCGATGCTGTTCGGATTCGACAGGTTGTTCCAGCGCACGATGTTCTGGACCGACTGCCGGTTGCTGCGGGCAATCTTCGACAAGGTGTCGCCCCGTTCGACGCGATAGAACCCCGGACCCACAGGCGCAGACCCGCATGCGGCGAGCACTACCAACAACGACACGCACACGAGCCGTTTCATTCTTCTTGTTCCCAACATTGGACCTCGCAAAGCACTGCTGCGCGCCGATCCTGATCACGCAGCAGATTGGCAAAAAAACGTCCGATTCTAACGGTTTTGCAGCGCAGCACTCGAAACAGGACCGCGCCGCGTGAACTGCACGGGGCGCGCCACGCGCCACGAGCCGCGTCGCGCCGCGGCTTGCGCGGGCGGCTCGTGGCGGCGACGGATCAGCGCAGCGCGGCGACGGCGATGCGCAACGCAGCGGTCTCGGTCCGGCCCGGTTCGAGCCAGCGCAGGCCAAGGCCGTTGTGGATCGCGTCGGGCAGCCCGAGCCAGGGTTCGACGCAGTAGAAATCCGACTCAGGCGCCTCGGTCCATGTCGTCACGGCGTACCAGGGCACCGAGCCGGGCCGATCCAGGTCGAGTGTGATCGAGCGGTTCAGACCGGGCGCGATCAGGCGGACCGGACTGTTCTGCGCATCCGCGCTATCGGTTAAGCAGTGGAAGCAATCGAGAATGCGTGCCTCATCGAGCGTGTAGCGCGCCGCGCTAGGCTCGGCGGCGCTGATCGAGCCGTCGGCCTGCTGATACCGGCCCTCGGTGGGCGGCAACTCCAGCACGGTTTGGCCGCGCTGTGTGTGCGGCAGCGAGAAGTAGAAGTGATGGCCGGCGTAGTAGGGCAGCGCCGCCGTCCCGGTGTTGGCGGTGGTGAGTTCTACGTCGAGCGTGTGGTCGTCTACGAGCCGGTAGACGGCCTCGAAGCGAAAACCGAACGGGTAGAGGCTACGGGTGGCCTCGCTATCGGTAAGCGTCATGCGGACCGTCGGGCCACCTGCAGCGGGCTCGACGCTGGCCGCAAACGCCAGGTCGCGGGCAAAGCCGTGCATTGGCAGGTCGCGCACGGTGCCGGCGGCGTCGCGCCAGCGGCCAATCTGGCCGTCGACGCGGTGGCGCCCGAGAAACGGAAACAGCAGCGGATTGCCGCCGCGGATTTTTGCCGGATGGCTCCAGTCGGCGACCTCGGGCCAGTAGATGACCGGCTGGCCGTCGATATGCCACGACAGCAGACGCCCGCCGGCTTGCGGGGCGAAGCGCAGCAGCGAAGCGCCGTGAGTAATTTCGATGATGTCCTGATGCTGGAATTGGGCCATGGTGGACGTCTGGTGGGTAGCGGTTCAGTCAAAGGGTTTCGCGCTCCGCGCAGCGGTGGCGCGAGGCCGATTTTGCGCTGCTTTGGCCTACGGGGAAACCCTTCCCGGGCAATTACGGGTTCGCGCGACCGGTAAGCTTGACGATAATCGCCGAACTGCCCGGTCAATCCAGCCGCCGGGCGCGACTGGATTCCGGAGGCGCAATGGATCTCGCAATGGCAATGGGCATGGCCCTGTTCGGCATGTTTGCCGGCAGCACGGTGTATTTCTTCTACAAGCTCGACCGCTGAGCGCTCACGTCTGCTCACGTCTGGATACCGTGCCGCACGGCTCGCGGCAAACCGGACGCACCCCGTTTTCTCTCCTCGCACCGGCTGGCCGCCCGGGCGGCTTCCAGCGGCCCCTGCATGGGCAGCCCGCAAACGACGCATCGAATGGATTGCAGTGGCGTAACAACCGTTTCGAGTTGTGACGCAACGCGTCAAAATTTTCCCAAATGCGGTTCAAAAGCTTGGCGCTGACATAGCGGCCAGGCATAATCGGTGCGCTTCCAGGCGCCGGTTCCTGTGGTCCGGCGTGCTCCTCCTCGATTGCTTATTCATAAAAAGGACCGCCGCGTGAGCTTGTCGTTTCTGATTTTTCTGAGCGTGCTGCAGGGCGTCACGGAACTGTTTCCGGTCAGCAGCCTGGGTCATACGCTGCTCGTGCCGGCGCTGTTCGGCATGCATATCGACGCCCATGCGCCGCAACTACTGCCGTTCCTCGTCGCGCTGCACCTGGGCACCGCGCTTGCGCTGCTGTGGTACTTCCGCGCTCGCTGGGTCGCGCTGATCAGCGGCTTTTTCGCCTCGCTCGGCGGGCGCCGTAACGACGATGGACACATGATGTGGGCGTTGATCATCGGCACGATTCCGGCCGGGCTAGTCGGCCTCGTGCTCGAAAAGCGCCTCGAGCGGTTGTTCCACGATCTGCGCATCGTGGCGCTCGCACTGATCGTCAATGGGGTGCTGCTGTGGCTCGGCGACCGTCTGCAGCGTTCACGCGCGCATCAGCAGCCGGAAAAGCTGACGTTCCGTCAGGCGTTTTTTGTCGGCCTGGCGCAGATCGGCGCGCTGATTCCAGGCTTTTCGCGCAGCGGTCTGACGATGATCGCCGGCAATGCCGCGGGGCTGACGGCGGAGAAGGCGGCGGAATTCTCGTTTCTGCTCGGCACGCCGATCATTTTCGCTGCAGGCGTGCTTGAGCTGCCGAAGCTGTTTCACGCACCGGGTCAGCTTGGCGACGCGTTGCTGGGCGGCGTGTTGACGGCTATCGCGGCTTATCTGAGCGTGCGTTTCCTGATGCGCTATTTTGAAGGCCGCGGGCGCCTCGCGAGTTTCGGCGTGTACTGCGTGATCGCCGGGATCGTGTGTCTCGGCTGGTTCATGCTGCACGCACAGCCCGTCTGAGCGCGCCGCGCCAGGGGCGGCATCATGTCAGTCCGCGCCTGGCGGCACGCCAGGTTCGGTTATAATCCGGCCCCTGCCTTGCCTGTAACGTTCGTTGCGCGGGCGTGATCGGGCCGGTCGGTTAAAATTCCAGTTTCGCCTCCCGATAGTTCGACAGATGGAACACGGGTCCGCTAAAAACCTGAAATCAGGGTGTTCACCACAGGTGATGTGAGCCGCACGTTAAGCTAACATCACTGCGCATCATGGCGGCAGTAGCTCAGCTGGATAGAGCATCGGCCTTCTAAGCCGAGGGGCGGGGGTTCGAGTCCCTCCTGCCGCGCCAGTTTGACAGATGTTCAACAGCGTAATCGATAAACGAGCGCGTCTTCGTTGGCAGATATTGACGGTTCGGATAGACAAGCGAAACCTTGAATTCGTCGCCTTCAATGGAATAGGCCGGCAGGACCCGTTTCAGCGTACCGTCTTCGAGATCGCCGGCCGCCATAACCGACGGCAGCATGGCGATGCCCATGCCCGCAAGCGCGGCAAACCGCACCATCATGGCGCTGTTGACCACGTAGACGGGTTGGAGCCTTACCACTTCGGAACCCGCAGGGCCCGTGAAATGCCACCTCGAACCATGTTGTTCGCGCGACAGGCCAATGAGCGCATGTTGAGCGAGTTGCTCCAGGTTGACGGGCGCTTCATGATCGGCGAGGTATCCGGGGGCCGCGCACAGCACCATGGAATGGGTGGCAAGCGATTGCGCAACCATTTCGTTGCCCGGGTTCGCCAAGCCGCTAATGAGCCCGACGTCGTAGCCGACCTCGAACCGCTCCACAGGGTCCTCGATCAGCGTCAGAATGATGTTGACGCGCGGATGAAGCCGCCGGAAGCCGTCCAGCAGGGGCGTCAACGATGTCAAGGCAAGAGTGCTGGATGCGATAAGCCTGAGTGTTCCGCCCGGTTCCGCGCTTGCGTCTACAACTGAGCGGTCCAGACGGTCAAGTTCCCCGAGCAGATAGCGGCAGCTAGCCAGATAGTGCGATCCCACCTTGGTGAGCGCCACATTGCGGGTGTTGCGATCGAGAAGCCGAGTGTGCAGGTGGTCCTCGAGCGCAGCGATTAGCCGGGTGATTAGCGCGTTGGATACATTGAGTTGCCGTGCTGCGCCGCGGAAGCTGCCAAGTTCAGCCACACTGACAAACACGCGTATTGCAAGGATCTGGTTCATTGGCATTCCTTAGTAATCCGCGGCCTTGACCGGATGGCATTCCACGAGGTCTGCCGGTGTCCCCGGTTTATTGCAGATTCCCGGCCACAGCAATGGTTTGACCGGTAATGTAGTTCGACTCGGGCGAACAGAACAGATACACGCCACCGGCTGCCTCTTCCGGTGTGCCGCCTCGCCCAAGCGGATTGCGCTGCGCGTGTGTCTTTAGCATTTCAGGGTTCAGACCCACACGAATATCACGCCCCTCGATCTTCACCGTCGCACCCGCATTGGCGTCTGCCGAAGTCATACGCGTATGAATCAGGCCGAACGCCACGCAGTTCACGTTGACGTTCAAGCGCCCCCATTCGCGGGCCATGGCGCGCGTCATGCCGATCACACCAGCCTTCGCCGACGAGTAGTTGATCTGGCCGGCGTTGCCGTTCAACGCCGAGACCGACGAGATATTGACGATCTTGCGATAAATCTCGCGGCCGGCTTCCTTGTCGGCGGCATGAAGCGCCTTGACGTGTGGGTAGGCCGCGCGCAGGATGCGAAACGGTGCCGTCATATGACAGTCGATGATTGCGTACCACTGCTCGTCGGTCATCTTCTGCACCACGTCGTCCCACGTGTAGCCCGCATTGTTGACGATGATGTCAATGCCTCGATACGTGCTCATTGCCGTATTGATAAAGCGCTCGGCGAAGTCCGGTGCGCTGACGTTGCCGACGCATGCCACGGCGTCGACGCCCATCTTCTGCAAGGCTTCAACCGTCTCGTGGGCAGGCTCGGCGTCCAGATCGTTGATCACCAGGCGCGCGCCCTCGCTAGCGAACTTCTCGGCGATTGCACGGCCAATCCCTCGTCCTGAGCCTGTGACCAGCGCGACTTTCCCGTCCAGCTTTCCCATGTTTCTCTCTCCTTGATTGATTTGCACTACAGAGCGATGACCGCATCGCCAAGGACGCGTGGTTCGCCGTATTGATTGATGGTCCGAATTTCCAGTCTGACGCGTGGTTCACCATCCGCCTCGAATTTTTCGACCACGCGCCCGCTACAGGTAATCTGGTGACCCAGGTGAGTGATGCCGACAAAGCGCACGCCGAACTGGCGCAATTGCCGCTGGTCAACCCAAAGCGTCAGCAGACGGCCCAGGTACGCCATTGACAGCATGCCGTGCGCAAACACATCGGGCATGCCTGCGCGGCGCGCGAAGTCCAGGTCGATATGGACTGCGTTATGGTCGCCTGAAGCACCGGCGAAGAGGGCCAGCGTCGTGCGGTTGATCGGGGCGAGTGTCAGTTCGGGAAGTGCGTCGCCCACCTGAATGTGCGCGAAGTTCAGTCTGCTCATAGGGGCTCTCCGGTTCAGCCGTTGCGGTGCACCAGCACGCTTCGCAGATCCGCCACATGCTCGCGGTTCTGGTTGGTCACACGGGTTTCGCGCACCACAAAACTGAGCGCACCCCCCTTTTTGTCGTAGATGTCGGCAACATGGCTCTCAAAGCTCAGCGTATCGCCCGCATAGGCGAGCCGGTGATACGTGAACGATTGCTCGCCGTGCAGGATGCGCGCCACCTGGATGCCCATCTCATCGCGCCAGCTCTTGTCCGGCTGTTCGAATTCGAGCGAGAAGAGAAACGTGGGGGGCAAGGGCAGGGCGGGGTGGCCTGCGTCGCGTGCTGCCGCTTCGTCGAAATAGACCGGATTGGTTTCGGCCGTTGCCTTCGCAAAGAAGCGTAACTGTCCCGCCTCGGCTTTGGCGTGAAACGGTGGCAGCTTCTTGCCGATGAATTTCTTGTCGATCATCTCAAACCCTCCGTCAGAGCGTGGCGCGTTGCGCTGCCTTGTACACGGTCACGACACAAGCGCCTCCGAGACCAACGTTGTGCGCGAGCGCCACTTTTGCGCCTTCCACCTGGCGCTGTTCCGCCGTGCCGCGCAACTGCCGGGTCATCTCATAACATTGAGCGAGACCGGTCGCGCCGAGCGGATGACCTTTGGATAGCAAGCCGCCCGATGGATTGACCACCCACTTGCCACCGTACGTGTTATGTCCGTCCTGGACGAGCCGTTCGCCTTCGCCTTCGCCGCACAGGCCAAGCCCTTCGTAGGTCAGCAACTCGTTTTGTGCGAAGCAGTCGTGCAACTCGATGACGTCGATATCTTCGGGGCCCACGCCTGCCTGCTCATAGGCGAATTTCGCAGCCGAGCGCGTCATGTCGAAGCCGACTACGCGGATCATGTCTTTTGTGTCGTAGGTGCTGGGCTGATCGGTGGTCAATGCCTGGCCGGCGATCAGCACGTCGGTGCGCAGGCCGTGCTTGCGGGCGAACGCTTCCGACACGACAACGGCCGCCGCCGCGCCGCAGGTCGGCGGGCAGGCCATCAGACGGGTCAGCACGCCGTCCCACAGCATCGGTGCGGCCATCACGTCGTCTGTCGAGACAACGTTGCGGAACACAGCAAGCGGGTTGTGCGCAGCATGCCGGCTCGCCTTGGCGCGAATCTTCGCGAACGTCTCGAGCTTCGTGCCGTATTTCTTCATATGCGCCATTCCCGCGCCGGCGAACTGGCGAATCGCGTTGCTCAAGCCTTCAGGACGCCCGACCAGTTCGTCTGTCATGTCGAGCGCACGTTCGAGAGCGCTGGCGCGGTCCGTCCACACTGACCTCAGCGCACCCGGTCCCATGAATTCGAAGCCCACCGCGAGCGCGCAGTCCACCGCGCCGCTTTGCACAGCCTGGCGCGCCAGAAACAGGGCCGACGAACCCGTCGCGCAGTTGTTATTGACGTTGATAACCGGAATGCCGGTCATTCCAACGCGATACAGCGCTTTCTGGCCGCACGTCGAATCGCCATACACATAGCCGGCGTAAGCCTGCTGCACGTCGGCATAGTCGACCCCCGCATCGGCGAGCGCCTCGCGCACCGCGCTCGCACCCATTACGTCATAGGGCTCGCTAGTGCCAGGTTTCCTGAACGCAATCATGCCGACACCGGCGACGAAGACCTTGCGACTCATGATGTTGCTCCTTCCTGATAGATAGTCGGATTTCACAACTTGCGGGAAATGAGGTCGCGCATGACCTCGCTGGTGCCGCCGTAGATACGCGTGACGCGTGCATCCGCGAAGGCGCGAGCCACTGGATATTCGAGCATGTAGCCGTAGCCGCCGTGTAGCTGCACCATCTCGTCGAGCGCCTTGCCGAGCGTCTCAGTCGCGAACAGCTTGGCAATCGCGGCTTCTTCCAGTGTGAGGCGCCGGCGCACGTGCTCGGACAGATAATGGTCGACCATCAAACGCACCGCGATCGTCTGCGCCTTGATGTCGGCGAGCTTGAATTTGGTGTTCTGGAAGTCCCACACGGTCTGGTTGAATGCCTGGCGCTCCTTCACGTAATTGATCGTGTGTTCGAGACAGGCTTCGAGCTTGGCGGCGGCCCCGAGCGCAATCGACAGGCGCTCCTGCGGCAGTTCGGCCATCAGGTAGGCAAAACCCTTGCCCTCTTCGCCGAGCAGGTTTGCGACCGGCACCCGCACGTTGTCGAAGAAGAGTTCCGCGGTGTCCTGTGCATGCTGGCCGACCTTATCGAGCTTGCGGCCGCGGCGAAAGCCCTCGCGCGTCGCTTCGACCACGATCAGGCTCACGCCACGCGAACCGGCGTTCGGATCGGTCTTGCAGACCATGACGATCAGATCGGCGTTCAGGCCGTTGCTGATGAAGGTCTTGCTGCCATTGATCACGTATTCGTCGCCGTCGCGCACAGCGGTCGTGCGCACCGCCTTCAGGTCACTGCCGGTGCCCGGCTCGGTCATGCCGATGGCAAGGATGTATTCGCCGGAGCAGACCTTAGGCAGCCAGCGTTGCTTCTGCTCCTCGTTGCCGATGCGTGCGATGTACGGGGCGATGATGTCGGAGTGAACGGCGAAGCCGAGGCCGCTAATGCCGATGGCATTGATTTCTTCGTTGAGTACCGCGGCATGACCGAAGTCGCCGCCGCCTCCGCCGTATTCGGTGGGCAGGGTAAGGCACAGCAGCCCTTCGCGGCCGGCTTTCAGCCAGGTCTCGCGATCGACGCAGCCGGCTTTGTCCCACTCGGCCTGCTTCGGCGCACATTCGCGTTCGAGGAAGCGGCGCGCCGTGGTGCGGAGCATTTCATGATCGTCGCGAAAGACGGTACGGGTAATGTGCATTGCGATTGTCCTGGGTATGAATGGGGCTTCAGTCCCGACCACGGTTCATCGTGCGCAGGCGATATGCGCCGCAGGTTCGGGCTGGTACAACTCATCGATCAGATGTGCGCGCCGCGCTCGGGTGACGGCCTGGTTCACGTAGCCTTTGTCGGCGATCTCGTTGGCGTCGATGGATGGCGGCTCGGCCATCAGCATCAGGCGTTCGACTGCGACGCTCGCGCCTGCGGCTTGCTGGGCGCGCAGACGTGCGCCCAGCGCGGCAACGACGAGCGGATGCCGCACCAGCTCTGCCGCCGTGAGGCCCGCGAGCCCGGGCGCGAGGCGCTGGCAGGCGGCCACGTTGGGCCACGCGAGCGCGGCGAGATAGCCGCGGTCGTGGCCGCAGATCACCGCGTCGCTGATAAGCGGGGCGCATTGCTCGACCAGTGCGAGACGTACCGCCCCGGTCCGCACCCAGGTGCCGTTGGTCAGCTTGAAATCCTCGACTACGCGGCCGGCGAAAAGCATGCCTTTCGCGGGGTCCTGCGGATCGGCAAGGCGCACCGCGTCACCCAGGCAGAAATAGCCTTCTTTGTCGAATGCGGCGGTCGTGAGCTCAGGATGCTTGATATAGCCGGCAAAGATGTGGGCGCCGCGCATGCGGATCTCGTAGCGTCCGTCGTCGCCCTCGGCGGGAACCAGCTTGACTTCTGCGCCCGGCACCGGTGTGCCGAGGTTGCCGAGATGGTCGCCGGCGCGCCCGCAGTAGGTGCCCATTCCCGTCGTTTCGGTGCAGGCGAGGCCTGTACAGAAGGCGATGCGCTCGCCAACGGTTTGTTGGGCCACGTTCTGGATGCGTTGCCAGATATCGCGAGGCATGCTCGCGCCGCCGTAGCCGAAGAAGCGTGCATTCGAAAAGAGATTGCGCGCAAGCACCGGGTCGCGTTCGAGTTCGCCTGCGAGTATGGCCCATGCCGACGGCACGCTGGTGAAGACAGTGGGCGCGACTTCACGCAGGTTGCGCACGGTGCGTTCGATCTGGCCGGGCACCGGCCGGCCATCGTCGATGTAGTGCGTCGCGCCGAACTGTACCGAGCGCCCGAGGTTCAGCACGCCACCGAGACCGTGATGCCACGGCAGCCAGTCCAGAAACACAGGCTGAGGGTCTTCAAGCCAGCCGAGGTTGTCCGCGTAATAGGAGGCGACCGCCTGGAAGTTCCCATAGGTGAGGCTGACCCCTTTGGGCAAGCCGGTCGAGCCGGAGGTGAAGAGTGCCCGCACCGTGTCTGCCTCGCGGCGTGCCGCGTGCGCCGATGCAGTCGCAGCGCGCCTCTCTGGCGTCAGAACGGTTTCTGCCAGGCTACGCCATGCCACGTGGCCAGCGGCTGCCCCGTGCACCGCAATGATGGGCGCATCGCGAAGGCCAAGCGCGGCAAGGGCGCGCTCAAAGGCTGCGGTTGTCTGGACGAAGACAGCAGCCGGCGGTACCAGTTCACGCACGCCTTTGAGGCGGAGGAGGTCTTTGCTCAGCAGGGAATAAGCGGGCGAAACCGGGGCGGTGGGAATCCCGACATACTCCGCCGCCAGTAACAGCACAGCCTGTTCGATGGAGTTGCCCGAGAGCAGCATGAGTGGCTGGTTCGGGCCCAGACCTAGCTCGAGCAAGCCCGCGGCAACGGACTGCACCTGCTGCCATAGCGCGGCCCATGTGAGCGAACGCCACGCGCCCTGTGCGTCACGCTCGCGGAACGCGAAAGTTTCGCCACGGCGTTCCGCCCAGATGGGGATGAAATCAGCAAAGCTCTGCTGGCTGATCGCGGGGGGCGGTTTGGCGGAGCGCAGAATCACCGAGCCGTCGGCGCGCCTTTCGACGAGCGTAGCCGGCTCCGGAAACCGCACTGGACGATACGGTGCGGCGGTAGGTTCACTCGTGGTGAGCGAAGTCATTGCGCTGTGTCTCCTGGGCTTTGGTGAGCGCGATGCCGCGCAGCCGCGTCTGGTTTTGTGGGCGTGTTCGTCTGCGCAAAAGGAACCGCGCCCAGACGGACTCGCCATACGTTGAGATCAAGAATAGTCGTTTGCCGGCGCGCCGAAACCACCCAAGGTGGGTGGCGCGGGTGCGAGTAGAGTGGAAAGCGGCCCCGTTGCGGTTGCCGGCAACGGGGCGTGCGCTGCTGTCAGCCGTGGAATCTTTCCGCAGGGCTAGCGATTGCCGGACGCGTCGTCCGTCGAGGTGGGAGCGCCGAGTTCGAGATCGCGCACGCGCGCCACGGCCTCGTCGCGGCTCGACACGCCGAGCTTGCCGTAGATATTTTTCAGATGCCACTTCACCGTTTCAGGCGAGATGCCGAGCGTGCGCGCGATCTTCTTGTTCGGCAGCGCCTGCGCGAGCAGCCCGACCACCCGGGCTTCGCGCTCACTGAGCGCCTCGGCGCCGGTCGCAGCGCTGCGCGGCGCAGCCTGTCCGGCGGCCGCAAGCGCATCCCCAGCGGTGCGTTGCTGGGCCGATTGAAGGCGGCTCACGTAAAAGGAGAGCACCGGATCAGGCGGTTCATTTTCCGCCACCCGGTTGATCAGGCCGAGCGCGCCCGGGGCGGCGTCGAGCAGGCTGCGTACAAGGCCGAGCTTGTGGCCGCTGCGCAGCGCCGCGAGCACGTTCAGGCGTGCTGCGTCGCCGCGGCCGCGGCGCAGGTCGGCCAGCGCGCTCTGTATGCGCAGGGTAGCGACCTGCCGCTGCCAGCCGCGCTCCTCGCAAAGCGCGATCAGCGGAGGCAGGCGCGCGGCTGCGCCTTCGAAGTCCTCATGCGCGATGCACCAGTCGATCTGCGCGTGCTTTGCCAGCATCCCGACTTCGGCGAGCGTGCTGGGCCGTGTAGCCGGAATGCGAACGCTCATCGCATCGAGCCGCGCGAGACAGGCCTCTGCCGCATCGAACTGGCCGCCGAGCAGGTGCCGGTGAACCTGCTCGGCGAGGCTGTTGGCGACGAGCCGTTGCAGACCGTGATGGGTTGCGTACTCTTCGAGACGTTCCAGGTAAGCGAATGCATCGAGCCGGTGACCTGCCAGCCAGTGGACAGAGGACAGCACCGTGAGCACACGCAGCACGGAGTCGGGTATGGAGACGCGCTCCAGCACGTCTACGCGATCTTCGAGGAGCTTGCGCGCGGCGTCCAGATCGTTGAATTCGTACAGCACTTCGCCAAGCAGTGCCGCGGCAAAGCACGCGGCTTCGGCTGCTGCACTGCCGCGCGGGTCGGCCTGGAACAGCACGTCGCGGCTGATGCGCTCGACCTGCACGAATTTTCCCTCCAGCGCGTAACTGAAACCTGTCATGCAGCGTCCGTTGAGTGTGCCGCCCGAGGTGCCGACGAGCGGCGCTCCATCCATCAGGATTGCCGGCGCGTCGAGCTGAATGCGCCGGGCATGCTCGTACTCGCTGCGCCGCATGTAGATCCACGAAAGCAGGTTGTTGCGGCTGCCTATGGCGTATCCGTCCACTCCATCCGGCGCATGCAGCAAGTCCGGCAGCACCGCCAGCGCGGCATCGGGATCGTCCCGCTGCACGGCAAGCGCCGCCTTTAACAAGGCGAGGCGATAGTGCGACGCGCTGTCCGCATCTGGCGTTTCAGCTTCAAGACGCGTAATGCCGGCGGCACACGCGTCGAATTCGCGGGCGTACAGATGCAGGTGCAGCATCCACAGACGAAGGGCAATGCGCGCCTGAATTTCGGCGACGGGCAGCAGGCGGATCAGGCGCACCAGCTCGCGCAGGTCACCGCGGATCTGCATGGTGCGGGCGATGCGTTCGACGAGATCGGCGGCGGCAGCCGCTTCTCCGGCGAGCAGCGCATGGCGCACCGCCTCATCGGGGTGGCCGTGATCGCGAAACCAGAGCCATGCGGTGTGATGCACTTCGCGCTGGTGCAATTCGCTGCGCGCGCGAAATCGCTCCAGCAGCGTCTCGCGGAACAGGGGATTGAGGCGGTACCACGTTTCGCTGCCGGAACGCCCGGCGGGCGCAATGAAGAGATTTTCGCTTTCGAGCCGCACCAGTAGCGCCAGCACTTCTTCGGCCCGCTGCGCATCGCCGACGAGCGCCACGCACAGAGGCGCGCACACGCGCGCGCAGGTCGCCATGCGGATCAACAGTTCGACTTCGGACGGCGAGAGGCGTGACAGCACCTCGCGCTCAAAATATTCGGCGAAGGCGCGCGCGTCCTGCAGGTAGATTTGCGTGTGCGCCAGCGACTCGGCAGGCGTGCTCCCGGCGACGCCCGGCTTGCGCCGTTTCAGGCGCATCGCAAACAGTTGCAGACCCGCGACCCAGCCGTCGGTCATCTCATGCATCTGGCGGGCGTCGCGTGCGCTGATGCTGCCAAGCTGGGCCTTGAGGAACGCTTCCGATTCGGCTGCGGTAAAACGCAAATCGCGCATGTCGAGTTCAAGTACGAGCCCCTGGT
This sequence comes from Burkholderia sp. 4M9327F10, assembly GCF_005503145.1. Lineage (GTDB taxonomy): Bacteria > Pseudomonadota > Gammaproteobacteria > Burkholderiales > Burkholderiaceae > Paraburkholderia. Next base: position 227,881 of record NZ_SCNV01000004.1, read on the forward strand.
CACGCAGCCGGCCGAGCGACAGCGGCATGGCCGCGCGCGACACCAGTGCGATGTGCAGGTTGGCCGGCGCGTAGTCAAGCAGCCACTGCAGCGCCTCATGGCAACGCGCGTTGCTGATGTGATGCAGATCGTCGAGTACCAGCACGATGTCGGCACCATGGCTGGCAATGCCGCGTACCAGCGCGATTACCGTACGTTCGACGACTTCGTCGTCTGTGCCGCGGCCGCCAAGCAGCGCGGCTTCCTGGCAGATTGCCGGCGCCACCTGCGCGAGACTGGCGATCACATGGTCAAGACAGAGCGTGAGGTCGTTGTCGTCTGGCGCCAGCGTCAGCCACGCTATCTCAAAACCGAGCGGCAGCAATGCTTCGCGCCATGCTGCGAGTGTGGAGGTCTTGCCGCAGCCAGCCGGCCCCTGCATGACGATGCAACGCTTGCGCCGCGCCTCCAGTAGCTGGGTCAGCAGGCGCTCGCGCGCAACGATGCGGGTTGCGCTGCGCGGCGGGTTCAGTCTGGACTCCGCTTTACCGGGAGCGTCCTGCTGCGGCTGGCCTGCGTCGACGGAAAGGATCTTTTGCGGCATGGTGACTTGCGCCTTACGCCAATGACGCTGCGCTGCGTGGGCAGCGTCCGTGATGATCGATCCATTTTAACCGGCACGATACCCTTCCCGGAGTCAGTGCGATTCCCGATCAGCGGTTATCGCGCTCGCACAGGCAAATGCCTGTCAGACCGCACGAGGCAGACGGCACGAGCGCCTTCGTGCCAGGCGCGGCCCCCGCCGCACCGCATGTGCAGCCCCTCGACGCGGTGCCGCACGCTGCCGCCGATCCTGCTGCGAGCGTCCGGGTATTCCCGTCCCCCCTCCGTAAGGGTAGGTGAGCGGCAATCCCCTCCCTGCAATATGGCCATGCAACGCAACCATTTCAAAGTGCGAGTTGCGAGGCCCGCGTCTGTCCGAACTTGCGCCACCGCGGTCCGTGGGATCAGCAAAACATAAACAGGAGACATGCATGCGGTTGATCTGTAAGGGTATCTGCGGAACTAGCTTGATTCTTGCCGCTGGCGGGGCCGCTGCACAGTCGAGCGTGACGCTATACGGCGTAGCCGACACGTTCGTCCAATATCTCCATAATGGTGGAAATCATTCGTTTTCCGAAAGAAGCGGTGGTTCGACAGGTTCGCAGTTTGGTCTGAAGGGAAATGAGGATCTGGGGAATGGGCTCAAAGCGGTGTTCGATGTCGAGAGCGGCTTTAACGTCAACAACGGCACGTTATTCGCGGACACCACAACACTGTTCTACCGCCAGTCCTGGGTTGGCCTGAAAGACGATACCTATGGCGCGCTGACTTTCGGGCGTCAATATCAGCCCAGTTTCTGGGCCGTGTATTTCAGCGATCCGTTCCGTGGCAACGAAGTCCTGTCACCGCTCGCGGCGGCTGACCTGGCGGGGATCACCGACAAAGCCACGCTTGCGACCCAATACATCTCCGGGCGCACCAGCAATGCGATCGTCTACACCTCGCCGGATATGCGGGGCGTGCACGTGTACGCGATGTATGCACTGCCCGCCACGGTGACGCAGCCGCTACCGGTCACAAGCGGCAATATGCTCGATCTCGCCGCCAACTACTCGGGCTATGGCTTCTACGCGGGCCTTGGCTATCAGTTCCAGCATGGTGCGAAGGAAACGGCGCCTCTCGTACCCGCCATGCCGAACCTTTTGACGACCTTCAGTCTGGTGGCCACGGAGCATTTCACGAGCGCACTCGCTTATCGCTGGGGCATCGTGAACTTCCAGTTCAACTATACGTATAACAAGCCGAACGATGTACCGGCTGATGCAGTGGTCGCGATCACGCCCGCTACCAAGGTGCCGCTGTCGACGTTCGTACACGCGTTCAGCATCATGCAACTGGGAGCGACGATTCAGGCAACGGCTGTGGATACCGTGGAGATCGCCGCGATCGAACGTGATGTACGTGGTGTCCACGACAACACGCCGGGTGTCCAGGTGGGCGTCGATCACAACATCTCGAAGCGCACCAGCTTTTACATGCGCGCGGGCTACTTCAAGAACAACGGCAGCGCCACCATGAGCTGGCCGGGCGTGACGGGTGTAACGGCCGGCTCGAAACAGGTGCTTGCGGTGCTCGGGATGACGCATCGCTTCTAGAGCGCATTGTTTCGCGATCCAGTTGGGCGGTTCAAGCTGGCGTCGCGGTGCCGGCAAGCCGTTTCATGGCAAAAATTACTATGGGTGGATGATCGAATGAAAACGAGTCTGTGTATCCGGCTTTTTGGTAGTGTCTTTATCGCGCTGGTTACCTTTAGCGCATTCGCGCAGGGAGGCGATACATCGTCGGCGGCGGCCGCCGCCGTATCCGGCCCGAAAGCGGCAAAGGCTGCCAATCGTGCATTGCAGAGGGATGTGGTGCGTGCGTTGAGCCGGACCAAAGGCCTGCGCAGCAGCGCAATTACAGTGCGGGCCAACGGCGGTGCGGTGACGCTGGAAGGCACGGTGCCGGAGGAGTCGCAGATGGAACTGGCCACGCATGCTGCTGAAGCCGTACCGGGCGTGGTTTCGGTAAAAAATATGTTGACCTTGTCGACGCTTTAGGAAGCGTGTTCCGAAGAGAGCGTCATAACGCTCTTCTGGTAGGCAGCGGAGAATGCCTGATGGATCTCAAGGCCTGTCTCCCGGCTTGCCGCGCAGCAGCGACTCAGGATGGCGCTCCAGATAGTCTGATAATGCATTGAGCGATTGTAGTGTGCGCGTGAGTTCCTGTAACGCCTCATGTACATCGGATTGCATTGGCGAGTCCTGCTGCAGTGTCGCCTGAGCCGAGCTGAAGGTCTGCTGTGCGCTTGCCAGCGTATCGCGCGCCTGCGGGAGGACCTCGGTATTGAGTTGCGCAAACAGCTTGTCTGCGTTCTTCAGCGAGTTGTTGAGGTTCTGGCCGAGCTGATCGAACGGGATCTGATCGAGCTTCCTCGCGATGTCGGCCACCTGAACCTGCAATGCATCGAGCGTGTTCGGAATGGTTGGTAGTTCTACCGGATCGCGCGTGAGGTCGAGAGAGGCGGGGGCCGCATTCGGGAAGATATCCAGCGCGATGTACAACTGCCCCGTGAGCAGGTTGCCGGTGCGCAACTGGCCACGCAAGCCACGCGCAACGAGGCGTTGCAGGATCGCGTGGCTGGCCTCGGTCTGGGGCTGCGGAACCGCTGCGTTGTGAATTCGTCTTCTCAGCCGGTCGGGATACACCTCGACCGTCACTGGCATCGTGAACGTATGCGTCTGCGGATCGTAGTCGACCCCGATGTCGGTTACCTGGCCGAGCACGATGCCGCGGAAGTCGATCGGCGCGCCCACCGACAAGCCGCGCAGCGACTGATTGAAGTTCATCACCATGCGCACGGCGATTCCATCGGGCGTGCGCATGGCGTCGGCCTGATCGGCGCCCAGGCGGAAGCTCATGCCTTCCTGGGCCTGTTCGCCAACCGGTTGGCCGGGCGGCGACTCGAACGCGAGACCGCCGACCACGATCGACGCGAGCGACTGTGTATTGACGACAAAGCCACTCGAATCGAGCCGCAGGTCGACACCGCTTGCATGCCACCAGCGCGAGTTGGTGCCGACGTACTGATCGTATGGCGCATTGACGAACACCTGAATCGTGACGCCCGTGCCGTCCTTGTCGAGCGAGAAGCCGACTACCTGGCCGACCTGAACGCGCCGGTAAAAGATAGGCGAGCCGATGTCTACCGAGCCGAGCGAATCGCCATGCAGCGTGTAGCGGTGGCCCTTCTGGTCGCCTGTCACCGCGGGTGGCGTTTCGAGACCGGTGAAGCCAGCTTGCGTTTCCTTTGAATGGCCCGCATCCGCCCCAATGTAGGCGCCTGAGAGCAGGGTGCCGAGGCCGCTTACGCCGCTCACGCCTACGCGTGGCCGGACCACCCAGAAGCGCGTGTCCTTGACGGCAAACTTCGCGCCCTGCTTGCTTAGCTGGACATGAATTTCCACGTGCGAGAGGTCATCCGATAAGGCGATAGCCTTTACGTAGCCGATGTCGACGTCCTTGTACTTGACCTGCGTTTTGCCGGACTCGAGGCCTTCCGCGGTGTTGAAACTGATGGTGATTTCCGGCCCTTTGCCACTGACCGACCTGACGGCGAGCGCAATGCCTATCAATGCGGCGAGCAACGGAATCAGCCACACCAGCGAAGGCAACCAGCGGCGGCTGGGTTTGATCTCCGGCTCGGGAATCTCCGGGGGGACGATCGGGCCTGGAGGGCTATTCATGGCGGACGGCCTGCATCAGGCTTCGACGCGCTTGAGCCGGCACGTGCGGTTATGGGTTCTCACGCTGCGCCACCCGCATCATTGAAACGTCGCGGTGAGCGAGAGTTGTACCACGTTGCCCTTTGGACGGTTGGTCGCGGAGAACTCATTCACCCAGCGCAGGGTGGCGGAAACGGGCGTGCTGAATGCCTTGCCCGACCAGGTCACCATAGGACCCAGCCCCACCGAATTCCCCTCCGCGCCATCGAGCAGATTGGCCAGGTTGCCGCTGTCGCTGCCAAGCTGCTGGATCCACCCGCCGACGATACCTACGCCCCAGCCGTTGCTGAAGCGTTTGAGCGCGAGCAGATCAAGCACGCTGACCGGCGCGTTGTGATACCCGGTCTTGTCATTGGGCGTGTAAAACTCGACGCCGTAGTTGGCGGTAAGTTCGATGTTCTCTGCCGGCAACAGTTTCGTGTAGGCAACCGTGGGCGTGAAAGTCCACGTATTCTGCCCCGCGTTGGCGAGGCGGTCAGGGTTATAGGCGCCGGTTGGCGCGTATATCTGCACGCTCAGGGCGATGTGATCGGTTTTCGTAAAATGGTAGCCGGCGGCAATAGGCGTGAAGAAGAGATCGGCGAACTGGGTGCCGTGGTCGGATGGAAGCAAACCGTGGAACGACGAGGCGTTTGTGTATTGCAGCGGCACGCCAAACGAGGAGGCGAAGTTCCAGCCGGCCTCGGTGATGCCCCAGGTGTGCACAGCGTTCACAATTGTGTACATGACCTGGTAGTTGAGCCCGGCGGTGATCGTTCCGGCCACGGGGATGGTTTTGCTTGCGCCAAGCGAACCCTGGTAATAGATGGTCGCGAGCGTGATGATCCAGTCGTCGGTGGGCGGAATAATGCCGCCGTATGGCGTTACCTGCTGGCCAGTAATGGGGCGGCCGACCCCGCCTTCCGTTGCAAGTGCGCCGGCGCTTGCAATGCTTAGCATCAGTGCGGCGAGTGGCTTTGCAATCCTGTCGCGCTCAATCATTGCTCTCCCCAACGAATGTCGTTACGCCAACCAGCCTCTATTGCAAGGTGTAGCCTCGTTCCTGCACGCAGGCTCCGGAGGATCGTCAGTAGATGTTCATCAAACGATTGACCGCGTCGTCGCATCTTCCCGGAAAGGACGGCTGCCGAAACCCGGTCCTCCGTCCGCAGATCGCTACTGCAAGCGCTCAGGATCCTGCCTCGTTCCTGAGTGCCGCCCGAACCGGGCCACCCACGCTGTTAAAGATAAGATCTCCATTGGGAGCGAACTGGATAATGGCGTACGCCCCGTTTCCCAGGTTGTCGTGGCCGAACGACACTCGCTGGACTGTCTTGCCGGTTTTCCAGTCGAGGCCGGTTACTTCCCACCCTGTTTTCTTGTAGTAGCCATTCACAAACACGATTCCGGACGCTGCGCTGACGCTAGGCACCATGCTGGTGGAAACGACGTCACCGCGCGCCCAGACCGAATGCCAGCGATGGACCTGAGGGTCCCATTCAAAGCGCTGGCATCCGCTGCCGGGCTGATTGACAGGCCCGAGTGCGAGCACGTCTACCAGTTTGTCTTTCTCCCCGCTCCGGGCGATGTTGTTGACGACAAACGCACCATAGCCATTCACCACGACCGACTGCTCACTCTGCACAAATTCGGGCAATGGATTCAGGCCGGCAGTAACGTGAACCTGGCCCGCTATGCGCTCAGATTTCGCATCGGGCAGAGTTTTCCAGCCGGCAGGAAGCTGATCGCGCCAGAACGCGACCAGCTTCATGTGATCGGCGCCGTCGGTGATCACGACCAGCTTGTCTGGGGCGTCGCCGAAGCCCATGAGCGTAGGCGTAGAACCGGTTCCCGTGCCGATCTTGACGGTGGGGGGCTGACGCCCGGAGTCGTATGGCGCTTTCCATGCACCGTCCGCTTCATCTTCCGAGAGCCGGGTGCCGGTCCAGACCAGCTTGTGCATGTATTTGTCGGATGCGATATAAATTCCGTTGTGCTCATCAATGGCAAACGAATTGGTGACGTGCTCATCTTCGCCGAAATGGACGGTCTGTGGTTCCCCTTCGAGACTGCGGTCGAACACACTGATGGTCTGATTCGATGCGACCACGAACTTTCCGTCATAGGTGATACCCGTTCCGACGAGGAGATTCCGGCCAATGGTCGGCTTCATATCGACGGTTCTGATGAGCTTGATGCCGGCGGCCGGATTGCTTTCATCAACCAGACCGAACACGCTTACCGAACCATCGGCGGTGTTGTAGAAGACGTGATTGTCCTTGTCGACGACCGCATAGACGCCGTTGACCGCGCGGGTCCAGTTCAGGCCATAGTCATCCGAAACCAGCTTCTGCACCTGCTCGGCGGACGTGAAGCGTTGCGCGAGTATTTTGTCCTGTAACTCGTTCGGAATGGTTTTCTGACCCGGCGCGGTGATGCGCGCCACTTCCCGGAAGCCGTTGTTCGAGACGTCCACGTAGGTCAGGCCTTCGCTTGAGGCGGCCCACATGTAATTCGGCGAGGTCGACGCCAGCGTCATGATGTTGACCGGGCCGCGCACAATTCTCGGTTCCTTGCGCAGATCGACACGAAACATGCCGCGCGGGACGTCGTAGGGGAAGGAGTCGCTCTGCGAAGAGTCGAAGTGCGTAATCGCGTACTTGTCGGCGGCGAGGAAGGGATTGCGGGGAGGACCGCCCGCATTGTCCTGGGCGTAGACTGCCGTTTGCAGCAGTAATAGTGCGACCACAGCAACAGAATGCATCTTTGCGACCATGGCAGATATCTCCTGTGTGGTGAGTGATTAGCTTGACGTACTGCGCGGCGACCATTCGACGGGACGGCGCTTCCTGCCGGGCAAGATGCTGCTCTCCCGTATCAGTTGCCCGGACTTTCAAATGGCCTCGTCCGGGTCAAAAATTCTCGATTCTCGTGCTTTTGGCTTGTGCCTGGATTTTTAATTGAAAATAACCGACACCATGCTGGACATAATTTGATGGATTTCTGGGTGTCCTGATAGAAAAATAAAGAAAACTCTCTCCATATGGATTCGATATCCATATGAAATGCATGGCTTGTATCATCACTCCCCGGTGGTGCTTTGGGGAACCCGTAAAGGCAATCGCTTTCCGTGATATCTTGATGCAGCAATGTTTCCTTGGACTTTGCAGTTCGGGCAGCCGGGTGCGTGGCTATATAACACTCCATATAATCGTGCGGTGGGCACGAAACAGGGTGTAATGAGCGCGACGTTAATCCATATGTCCGTTCTTTAGCACGATTGAATGCTAGCAAACGACTGAAGAAAATTCAAGATTTGGCGTGGGAGTTCTCGAATTCAAAATAATGAGCCGGTTTGTTTCGTTTTCATATCCTGATGTGCCTGGCTCTGTGGTGAGAATTCATTTCGTCAAATAGATTTGATATTCTTTTCTGAAATTAACAGTTGATTAACGTGAGCGACCGGGCTATCCATGGCGGGTTGTCGTTCCGCGATCGATCAATTCTGCTGGATTGCACTGCCGGAATCTCCGGGTTTCGTCGCGGTGTCCGAGGCGCGCGTTTGCGGCGCCAATGCGCCGGCAATTCCGCATGAGGTTTGTGCCACGCTCGACGGACTATACCGTGCCGCGGCGTCTTTCGATCGACTGCGCATGCATTTCGCGCATTTTCGTCAGACCGTCTCCAATTGAGAGGGCGAGTTCTTCAATGTCTTCGCACCAACCGGGAGAGGCGACGATCAGCGAACGCAATTCCTGGCATTCTTCGAAGAGCATGGAGGGGCCCAGCACAGACAGTCCGCCGGATACACCGTGCGCCCATTTCCTCAGTCCTTCCATGTCCCGGGCCTCCAGCACATCACGCAAGCCCGCCAGGTCACGATCGGCCTGCTGAACGAAGATTTGCGCAAAACTCGCCGGCAACGCGGGAAAGCACGGAATTTCGACCTCGGACTCCGCCGGCTCGTTAGATGTATTGTCGCGGTTTGCAGCGGCGTCCAGAACGCCGGCAAGCGTGACGAGCGGGACCGGCTTGCTAAGGTAGTCGGTAAAGCCTTGCGCGCGGCCCTTGGCGATATCCTCCGCGCTGGCGCTTGCACTGACCGCATACACAGGCATTGATGGATAGGAAACGCGAATGGCCTGTAGTAATTCACTGCCATTCATGACCGGCATGTCGATATCTGTCAAAACAACGTCGACCTGATCTTTTTCCAGCATCCTGAGGGCTTCTTCCCCGTGCGCTGCTTCGACGACTCCGGCGCCGAGCGTGCGCAACTGATCGCGTAACAAACCGCGATTGAGCAGATTGTCTTCCGCAATGAGTACGTTTAGCTGGCCGAAGGTTTTGCCCGACGCCGATGACCGTATTGGCTGAGGGGGCGTTATCTGGCCGGGTTGGGAGCGGAGCATCTGGATGGCTGACCTGATCCCGGAGGGGCTGAATACGCTCACTTCGATGTCGCCGTTTTGGCGCATGACCGGAAGAAGCGGCCCGTCTTGCCTGACCCATATTTTCTGGTTGTGCCCGGGCCAAAGGGAGCTGACTTCCTGAGATGAAAATTCGTCTGTCACGAGCAGGTAATCGTATTGCTCGGGGCGGATCGGCTCACGAATGTCTGTCAGCAGGCTTGCAGTGCTGTCCTGCGGATCGAACAGGCCGGTGAGCCATTCGCGGTATGCACTTGCCCTGCAAAGAATGGCCGGATGAGCGCCGGGCATAGCCCAGGTATGCAGCCCCTCGCTTGCGCGCAACGGCAAGGTGACGGTAATGCGCGTGCCGACCCCGCGCGTGCTTTCTACTTCGATGCGTCCGTTCATCAGCGTGCAGAGCCTGAGGCAGATCGAAAGTCCAAGTCCGGTGCCACGGGTATCGGTCAGCCGGTGATCGGCTCCTTGTGTGAAAGGCTGAAACAGGCGTCTTTTGAGGTCATCGGAGATACCTACGCCAGAGTCGGTCACGCTGAGCTCCAGGTGGGAGCCGCTCCACCGGGCACGTACGATGATCTTGCCCGAGTGCGTAAATTTGAAGGCATTGCCGAGCAAATTGTTGAGAATCTGCGAGACCCTGATTGGATCGAACAGCATGGTCGACGGACACCCCGGCTCTATGACGAGGTAAAGCCGCAGCGCCTGCCGGTTGGCGAGCGGTGCATAGCCGGCAACAATGCGAACCAGAAGCTCAGGAACGGAATGCCATTCCTCGTCGAGTCGCATTTCGCCAATATCGATCTTCGAGAAATCGAGCACGTCATTGACCACTTGCAGCAGGCCCGTTGCCGAGACCTGCATTGCATGAACGCGTGCTTCCTGCTCAGGGGCCAAGGGTCCCAACGCGACGAGTTCGAGATTGCCGACGAGCGAGGCGAGTGGCGTGCGCAACTCATGGCTCATCGACGCGAAGAAGCCGACCTTGGCTCTCGCGGATGCTTCGCTGGTTTGCTGGGCTTCGCGCAACAAACGTTCTGCTTCACGACGGTCGGTGACATCGGCAATTGCGCAAAACAGCACCTCTTCGCGGTTAAGCACGGCGGGCGCGCAAGTGATCTCGAGATGCAGGGGCGGGGAGTCTTCGCGTTTCAGTGAAAATTGCAATTGGGCGATCCTCTCCTGGCCGTCTCGCGCTTCGTTACCGACGTTGAGCGCCGCGAACTCGGCGCGAAGGGCCGCAGGCAGCTGGGTGGCGCTTTCGTCAAGTCCCAGCATGGCGCGTACGATCTGATTGGCGACCACAATGTCGAAGCTTTTTCTGCGCACGATACACAAGCCCACCGGGGTCGCGTGAACCATTAAATGGTTCAGCATTTCTCCTTCTACGGCACGGGAAGCCTGCGCGTAGGTGCGAGTGAGAAACTGACGGTTCCAGTAGCGGTACATGGCCAGCAGCATGACAATCAGCGATAACGTGGCTGCGGCGATCAGAATCAGCTCGCCGCGCATCATGTACAACTGCTTGTCCAACGGGAGCGCAACGATAATGTGGCCAAAGCCAAGCACCAGCGGGGGCAGGCGCAAACCCCAGCCGTAGCCCTGAATCCACACAAAGCGTCCGTCCTGCGTTTCGGCGAGACGCGCATTCACGCGATACGCCTCGGCGGGCGAGAGCTCTCCTGCCACGAGATCGCCTTGTTCGTCCAGCAGCGCCGGTGTGGATGCGAGTTCACTGACTGCAGCCTGCTGCAGCAACTCGTTCGGGCTTACGCTCGTGAAGGCGATTGCGTACGGCTGGCCGTTGCTGGTGACAAGCGAAGCTTCGAGCACGAGCTCCGAATCGAACCCTATGCCAGGAGGGGGCTGAAGCCAGATTGCCTGGCGTGTCCTCGCGGCGACCAGCGGGTCTAGCCCGAGTGCGGCCATACGGCCCAGCGTGGCTTGCGCGAGGCGGGCAGCTGCGTCAGACGGAATGGGCGCCTCGCCAGCCTTTGAGTGCGCAAGAAGCCGATAGCCGTACGCTGCGCTGCCGTCGGCGAGCACGAACTGGACGGGCGGCGGGTCGCCGGCCCGCGCGAGAAGTCGCACGGTTTCGTTGCAGACGGCACGTAGTGACGCCTGCGCGGGCGACGACGGATAGGCCGGATTGCATGCCTGCGAAGCGGGTGGAACGGGTGCAAGAGGCAAGGAGGACGACGCGAGTGGCCCACCTTGAGCGCTCATTTCAAGGAGCAGATGGGCCGTTGTCAACACGTTCTGACTTTGAACCAAGGCGGCGTTGACATGCGTGTCGAGCGAAGGCGCCACGCGTTGTTCGTGCCGCAACGTGCTGGCAAGGAGACTCACAGCAGTCACGGCGGCCGCGCACACCGCCGTGAAAATCAGCAGTGCGATGACCATGGCGAAAACACGTCGTTCGCGCTTCAGATTCGTTTCCAGCGTCAGCAGTACTTGCAACGGTGGTTCGTTGGGCGCGTGAGGCTTGTGAGCCATCAGGACAATCCTTGCTCGGTAGCGTACCGCAGCAAATCCGCATTGGTCTCTATGTGGAGTTTGCGCATGGCGGCGCGCTTTTGGGTGGCCACGGTCGGAACCGATCGGTTGAGCCCTTTCGCAATCTCGGTCAACGACAGGCCAAGGGAGAAGAGGCGGACAACTTCGAGTTCCCGTGGAGAGAGCGGCTGGGTGCGCCGGAAATCTGCGCTTGTCGTGCCGGTATTGGCGAGGCGTACCTTGATTCCGGGGGACAGGATGGTCTGCCTGTCACTGATATGCTTCTCTTCTAGCGCGCGCAGACAGATTTCTCCCAGTATGCTCGCCTTTTCGTCCTTGCCCACCAGCCCGCTTACTCCGAGCCTGCACATCTGGTGGAGAATGCCGCCATTGGTCAGCATCGTGAATACGATGACGGGAACACCGGGGTGCAAGCGCTTCAGGCGCTGAATGAGGCGCAGGCCGTCTTCGTCGGCCTCGCTTTGATGCATCACGAAGTCGGTGATGATCAGGTCAAAGGCATCCTTGGCGAGAATGTCGAGAAGTTCCGCGCCCGAGTGGGCGGTGGCGTGGATGCTGAAGCCCGGCACTGCCTCGATGACTTCCGCAATGGCAAGGAGAACTACAGGGTGATCGTCCGCAATAACAATCCGGATATTGCGCGCTGAATTTCTCATGTTTAGGACCAGTCCCAGTCGTGTAGTTCCATGAGCGAATATACGTGCGAGACAGGACAACGCGGCATACCGGTGGCGGTGGCCAGGACACCGGCCGGACCGCCTTGACGCAAATATTGTAGGCGCAAACCTTTGGGCTCGCCTACAGGGCGCGTGGTGCGCGGCGTGAGCCGTCCGTGGCGCAATCCCGCGTTTTATTGCTCTGGCGTCGCCGGTGGTGCCCCCGTCTCGGGGGCTGACTTCTCGCGCAAGGCGAGTTCCCGCAGGAAGCCGTTTGCCCCACAGTCCGTTTTGAAGCAGTCCACCTTGAACAGGTTGTCGCTGTGCTGGCAGGCGCTGCAATCGACGGTGCGCATCTCGTTCATGCGGAGGGGTACGGGTTGGGTTCGTGCCTCGGCCGCCGCGCCTGTCGGCAATGGCGGGCTGGCGGTTTGCCGCTGGCTCCGGCTCGGGTCGGGGCGGCCGCTGCGACCGCTGGCGAGCCAGAACATTGCAGTGGCGGCCGACATCGAAAGGACGAGTGTCGCGCCCGCCAAAGCGAGCCACGCGCTGACACTTTCCAGATACCAAAGACTGAAAAGCAGCGAAAAGAACAAGGTGAAGAAAGCGGGCACAGCAAGAAGTGCTGCCCGGCTCCCCTTGCGACATACGATGCCTGCCCTGTCCTCAGCGAAGCATTGGCTGTGTCGGGGGGGTAAAGCGAACATGGTGGGTGCCTTATTGGTTACATCTGGAGCGAAGAACCAACCTTGTCGGTCTTCTCAACAACGAGCGCCGGCTCATGGCAGGGCGCGCGGCGAACCAGTTGTAAATTCGGTACACGAACCGGTTCGGGAGCGTGCCGCATCAGCATCCGGAATCCATCGAGTCGAAACCGAAGGACGCTTCGCGGCAAATCTCGGCGAGGCTTAAATTTAAGACAATGAGTTGAGCGCGGATATCGAAGAAATTCGAGAATGTGCCGGCAACCAGAAAAATCTTTTCGCGCCGCGCTTGCGAATCGCAATGGACCACCAAGGCTGTTCGCGGTCGCGAGGGCACACCTTTCGCGGCCTGCCAGGCGTCGGTTGCCCGATTGTCAATTTCAGTAAATTTCGTGCTACCGATACGCCGTATCGGTTTGAGAAATAATGAAGCCTGGCGTGCCGGATTGCGCAACAAAGCAGCGGACTTGCGTGCACCCTTTGCGTTCGCAAACTTCACTGATATGCACCCGCGCCGGCAAGCGGTTATCCTGTCTTCGACGAAATATGAACAACGGCGAATGGAGTGACGGAGATGACGGCTGGCGTCGGTTTTCCATTAGCTCTGTGTCTGCTTATCGCCTGTTTGCTGATGATGCTGAGCCGCGAGCGGCGTCGCCGGGTTCGGGCTGAACAGGAACGGGCCCTTGAACGGGATTTCCACGCAAGCTTGCTGGATATGCTGCCGTTTCCGGTCAGTCTCGGCGATGAGCAGGACCGCTACATTCACGTCAACGCGGCCATGGGGCGCTTGTTCGGCCTTGCTCCGGAGCAGATGCTAGGCAGGACGCAGCAGGAGTGCCTGAGCATCTCAGCGAGCAAAGGCTCTCTGGTCCCTGATACTGGGAGCCTGCGCCAGCGCAACGCGCAGTACGGCGGGATTCGCATTGACTTCACTGGCTCGGACGGGGTCGTGCACAACGGATTGCACTGGCACCAGCCGTTCGCAGGGCGGCCGGGCCGCAACGGTGGGGTGATTGGCGCCGTCATCGATATCACCGATGCAATCGAGGCGCAGCGGCAGGCACAGGAGGCGAGAAGCAGGCTCGACGAGGTCACCCGCAGTCTCCCCGCGATTGTCTTTCAGATGCATCAGGCTGCAGACGGGACACTGCATTACCCCTATCTGGGCGGGAACCTTGGAATGTTGCCGGACGCCACGTTGGCATTGCTCGGACCGGAACATACGCGGATCGATGAGTACATCTGCAAAGATGATGTCCATGCGGTGACCTCTGCAATCGCCGAGTCCGCGCGTACCCTGCAGCCGCTTGCAGCAGAATTTCGCCTGAGCAATTCGGATGGGCACTGGCTGCGGGTCCACGCGGTGCCGCGCCATGAGACGGACGGTAGTGTCCTGTGGAATGGCTACTGGATCGACGTCACGGACGAACGGAGAAGACGGGACGAACTTGCCGCGGCGCGCGACGAGGCCGAGGCAGCCGGCCTTGCCAAGGAGCGTTTTCTTGCCTTGATGAGCCACGAAATTCGAACGCCGATGAGCGGTGTGCTAGGCCTGATAGAGATTCTCGCGCAGGATGACCTGCATGGCAGGCAGATGGCGACGGTCGGCATGATCCACGACTCGGCGAAAGCGCTCCTGCAGATTCTTGACGATATTCTCGATTATTCAAAGATTCAGGCCGGCAAGCTGCACATCGAAGACGAGCCGTTCGATCTCCGCGACGTCTGCGATCTGACCTTGGGGCTTCTGGCCAACAAGGCACACGGCAAGGGGCTCGTGTTGCGCTGCGCGATTGGGGCGGATGTTGCGGCCCGGTTGCGGGGAGATGGCGCGCGTCTGCGCCAGATACTGCTCAACATTGTCGGTAACGCGATCAAGTTCACGCAGCGCGGATCGGTGTCCCTGGCTGCGCGTGTCGAGGCGGATTTCGGCGATCGCCAGAGCGTCGCCATTTCGATCCGCGATACGGGCATCGGAATCGATGCAGACGCCGCGCGCACGCTCTTCTCGCCATTCGTCCAGGCCGATACGTCGACCGCCAGCCGTTTTGGCGGAACGGGACTGGGCCTTGCGATTTGCCGTGCCCTGGCGACCCGGATGGGCGGCACGCTCGAGCTGGCCAGCGAACCGGGTCAAGGTACGACGGTGACTCTTTGCCTGACCCTGGCGGTTGAGAGCCGCGAACCGGAAGATCGTCTCCTCGCGGGTGTGCGTGCGGCCGTGCTGATGCCCGAAGCGTCGCCGGTTCGAGATGTGCGCGATGGACTACTGGCATTGGGTATTCATCCACTGATGGCAGATCCGGCGAACGAGCGCGAGCTCGCCAATGCGTGCGACATCGCGCTGCTTGAGGAAGGCGCGTTCTGGCCACCTTTGTTGCGCAACGTCCCATCTGTTTGCGTTACGGAACGGCCAATCGCCACCGGCTACGAGCTAAGGAACGAGCACGTGTCCGTTAGCATCAATCCGCTTTCCGTACGCGCACTACGCTTCGCCTGCCGGGCTGCGTTGGGCCATCCGGCGCATGATGGCCGCACCGGCGATGCGGTGCAAGGCCAATCCGCCGGAGCGCTGCGCACACCTGAGCAGGCAGAGGCCGATCAAGCGCTCGTTCTCGTAGCCGAAGACAATTTGATCAACCGGACCCTGATCGAGGGGCAGTTGCAGGCATTGGGCTGTACATGTGTCGCAGTCGCAGACGGCATGCAGGCTTTGGCGGCGTACAGAAAAAATCAATACGCAATCCTGATTACTGATTTCAATATGCCGGGAATGGACGGATACGGTCTGGCGCAGGCAATCCGCGGCATCGAACGTACGGACGCTGGCCGGGGCCACTTGCCGATTGTCGGAGTCACCGCCGGCACGCAAGAGGCGGAGTATCGCCGCGGACTTGATGCGGGCATGGACGACTGGCTACGCAAGCCCGTGCAACTGGAAACGTTGGGGTCGTGCCTGAAGAAGTGGGCGCCTGGTTGCCTGCCAGTTGATACGAGGGCTGCCGCGCTTGGCGCGGGAGCCGGAGCCGACCCGCGCCGCGATCATGCGCCAGAGCGGGCCCACGCCACTGCTGGCGAATTGCCGCGGCTCGATGTGGCGACGCTCAGAGGCATGGCCGGTTCGGAAGAAGCCCTTCATAACATGCTCACGGCTTTCACAGAAAGCGTTGCTGGTGAAATCGGTGAGCTACGTGTTCTGCTTGACGCTGGGAACACGGAGGCGCTGCGGCGCTGGACCCACAAGATGACAGGCTCGGCGCTGGCGTTGCAATACGAGCCGCTTCTCTCGGCTCTGTCTGAGTTCAGGACGGTGCTCACGGAGGACCAAAGGCCAGCCGTTCAGCAGGCAGGGGAGGGGTTGATCGAGAGGCTCGATAGCATCGCCCATGTCATGGCGCAGTCAATCAGTTGGCATCTCGCGCCCGACAACCGAGCGCGCTGACTCACTTGCCCCCCGCTGTGGGTGGTCTCCTTTCCAGCCGGCTTTGGCTCAATACAAGGCGACGGCGTTCGCGCAAGGCGGCGCCGGAAAATACGACGCGCTGCCCGTTGCGCCAGCGCCGAACCATTGGAGAGGTCGGACATGGGGGTTCTGAGCGGCATACGCGTGCTGGAATTCGAAGCAATCGGGCCGGGACCGTTCGGCGCCATGTTGCTGGCGGATATGGGCGCTGACGTCATGCGGGTCGATCGCCCGCTGGCAGCGGACGATCTTGGCCCGAAGACGAACGGGCAGCGCGTGGATGTGACGGGGCGTGGAAGGCGCTCCGTGACGCTTGATCTAAAGCATCCTGGAGCAGCTGAAGCCGCGCTGGAGTTGATGGCGCGCGCCGACGTCGTAATCGAAGGCTTTCGGCCCGGCACGATGGAGCGGCTTGGCCTCGCACCGGAGGCCGCCTTCGCACGCAACCCTCGCCTCGTCTACGGTCGTATGACTGGCTGGGGGCAGACGGGGCCGCTCGCCGCATGTGCCGGGCACGATCTGAATTACGTGGCCTTGTCGGGTGTCCTTTCCGGTATTGGCCGGGCCGGCGCGGCGCCGGTGCCACCGTTGAATCTGGTCGGCGATTATGGCGGGGGCGGCATGCTCCTCGCGCTAGGCGTGCTCGCGGCCTTGCTGAACGTGCAGCGCGGTGGACCCGGCCAGGTCGTCGACGCGGCGATGATCGAGGGCGCGGCGCAACTGGGGGCGGTGGTGTGGGGTCTGCTCGCCTCAGGCAACTGGCGCGAACAGCGCGAGAGCAACCTGCTCGACGGCGGTACACCCTGGTACGACAGCTACCGTACCCGCGACGGTCAATACATGGCAGTGGCCGCGGTCGAGGGGCGCTTTTACGCGGAATTGCTCGAGAAACTCGGCCTCACGAGTGCGGGTTTGCCGAAGCAGCACGACCGCAGCGGCTGGCCTGTTATTCGCGAACGCTTTGCTGCCGTTTTCCTGACTCGTACACGCGACGAGTGGTGTGCGGTTTTCGAAGGCAGCGACGCCTGCGTGGCGCCCGTGCTCGGTTTTTCCGAAGCGCCTCGTCATCCGCATCATCGCGCACGCGGCAGCTTTGTCGAGGTGTCCGGTGTCGTGCAACCCGCGCCGGCGCCGCGCTTCTCGGCAACTCCATCGTCAGTTCGGAGTGCCGCGCCGCAGCGTGGCGAGCACGGCCTGGCCGCGCTGCGGGACTGGGGCTTTGACGAGGCAGCCGTTGCGAAGCTGCGTGAGCGTGGTCTAGGTTACCTGCCTTCGACTGCAGACCCGATCTAGCGGGATCTGACAAAATCAGCTACAGCCAAACCACGGCAAAACGACAGGAGACAGGACGTGAAGATAATGGTTGCGGTCAAACGCGTGGTTGACTTTAACGTGAAGGTTCGCGTCAAGTCTGACGGCACCGGCATGGATCTCGCGAACGTCAAGATGAGCATTAACCCGTTCGACGAAATCGCCGTTGAGGAAGCGGTGCGTCTGAAGGAGAAGGGCGCGGCGAGCGAAGTGATCGCGGTGTCCTGTGGCACTGCGGCATGTCAGGAGACGTTGCGCGCCGCACTGGCAATCGGCGCGGACCGCGCTATCCTGGTTCAAACCGAAGCCGAACTGCAACCGCTCGCAGTGGCAAAACTCCTCAAGGCGCTGATGGACAGGGAAGCGCCGCAACTCGTCATTCTCGGCAAGCAGGCGATCGACAACGACTGCAACCAGACTGGGCAGATGCTGGCCGCGCTGGTGGGTCGCCCGCAGGCAACCTTCGCCAGCAAGCTCGAACCCGGTGACGGCACTCTGGAGGTTACACGCGAGATTGACGGTGGCCTCGAGACGATCCGGCTGGTACTACCCGCAATCGTCACCACGGATCTGCGCCTGAACGAGCCGCGCTATGCGACGTTGCCCAACATCATGAAAGCGAAGAAAAAGCCGCTTGATACGTTCACGCCCGAACAACTGGGTGTGGACGTCGCGCCGCGCCTCATTACACTCGGTACCGCCGAGCCCGCCAGACGCGACAGCGGCGTGAAAGTGCCCGATGTGGCGACACTCGTCGCCAGGCTGAAGAACGAAGCCAAAGTGATCTGAGGAGACAGCAATGACTACACCTGTTCATGCATTGGTGGTGGCGGAGCACGACCATGTCTCCATCAGGAGCGCGACCCTCGCCGCTGTCACCGCGGCACGGCAATGTGGCGGCGACGTGCATGTCCTGATCGCCGGGCACAACGCCGGCGGTGCGGCGCAGGCCGCTGCGCGAGTCGCCGGCGTCTCGCGCGTGCTGCTCGCGGATGCGGCACAACTTGCCCATGGTCTCGCGGAGAATCTTGCCGCGCAGGTACTGGCGCTCACACGGGGGTACACTCATATCGTGTTCCCGGCAACCAGCATGGGCAAGAACGTCGCGCCGCGCGTAGCCGCAATGCTGGATGTGGCACAGGTCTCGGATCTCGTTCGGGTCGTCGCTGCGGACACGTTCGAGCGGCCCATCTATGCGGGCAATGCCGTCGTCACGGTGCGGAGCCAAGACCCTGTGAAAGTGCTGACGGTGCGTGTCACCGGGTTCGAGAGCGCATTGGCCGAGGGCGGGGCGGCGGACATCGAAAAGGTGGCCACTGTTGCGGATAGCGGCTTGTCGACGTTCGTCGAGCGCGTGATTGCGAAGAGCGAGCGGCCCGAGCTCGGCGACGCCCGGATCGTGGTCAGCGGTGGACGGGCGCTTGGCAGCAGCGACAGGTTCTCCGAGGTGCTCACTCCGCTCGCCGACAAGCTCGGTGCAGCATTGGGCGCGAGCCGCGCGGCAGTGGATGCAGGCTTCGCTCCCAACGACTGGCAGGTCGGGCAGACGGGCAAGATCGTTGCGCCACAACTGTACGTCGCCTGCGGTATTTCGGGCGCGATTCAACATCTGGCCGGCATGAAGGATTCCAAGGTGATCGTGGCAATCAACAAGGATCCGGAGGCGCCTATCTTCAGTATTGCTGACTACGGGCTCGAGGCTGATCTCTTTACCGCCGTCCCGGAACTGGTGAAGGCTATCTGAGGCCAGCTGCTACAGCATAAAGCCTCATTTGCATGTGGCGGTGGGTTTGCGAACGGGGTGGCCCGCGACGGGCGTCGCGGGCCTTCGCCTTGCATCAACCGGTCACCGATTTGCATTCCAGAAATTCAGCGAGACCTTCGACACCATACTCCCGCCCATTGCCCGAGGCCTTATAGCCACCAAAGGGCACGGTGATATCGAGCATCGCGCCATTGATTCGCACCGAGCCAACCCGCAAGCGTGCCGCTATCCTGCGGGCCCGCTCGGGGTTGCTCGAAGCGATATAGCCGGCTAGACCGTATTCGGTGTCGTTAGCGATCGCGATGGCGTGTTCTTCGCTGTCGTACGCGATCATGACCAGCACCGGCCCGAAAATTTCCTCACGGGCAATCGCCATGTTGTTGCTCACGTCGGCGAAGATCGTCGGTCTTGCATAGAAACCACGTTCGAGTCCCGCGGGGCGGCCCGGGCCACCGGCCACCACGCGCGCGCCCTCCTCGATGCCGAGGCGGATCATGCGCTGTACCTTCTCATACTGATTGCGGTTGGAGATAGGCCCCATCCTGGTCGCCGGATCGGCCGGGTCGCCTACGACTACCGCATTGGCAACCTGTGCGGCAATGGCCACCGCCTCCTCGTAGCAACTCCTTGGCACCAGCATCCGCGTGGGCGCTACGCAGGTCTGCCCCGAGTTGGCCATGCACTGCGCCACGCCGCTCGCCACTGCTGCTTGCAGATCGGTGTCATCGAGAATCAGCAACGGCGATTTGCCACCCAGTTCCTGAGCGACCCGCTTGACGGTGGGTGCGGCGGCTGTGGCCACGGCCACGCCGGCGCGCGTCGAACCGGTGATCGACACCATGTCCACGCCGCGATGCGAGGCGAGCGCTTCGCCGACGATCTGTCCTTCGCCATAGATCATGTTGAACACGCCGGCTGGGGTACCCGCCTCGTGCATGATTTCAGCAAAGATATAAGCGTCCAGCGGGGCAATCTCCGATGGCTTGAGCACCACCGTACAGCCCGCCGCGAGCGCGGGCGCCACCTTGGCGGCAATCTGGTTCAACGGCCAGTTCCACGGCGTGATCAAAGCGGCTACACCGATCGCTTCGCGCCGCACATAGCTCTTGCCGTGCGTGCTCTCGAATTCGAAATGGCGCAAGGTTTCGAGTGAGGCCTGCAGTTGCGCCAGCCCGATTGGCGCCTGCAGCGCCTTGCACAGCGAGACGGGTGCACCGATCTCGTCACGCACCGCCTCGGCGAGTTCGTCGAGCCGTGCGCGGTATCGTTCGATCACGCGTTCGAGCAGCGCGATGCGCTCTTCGCGGCTCGACTCTGACCATGCCGGAAAAGCGGCCCGCGCGGCGCCGACCGCGCGGTCTACATCGGCCGCCGTGCCCATGGCCAGTTTGCCGGCGGGCGTCTCGGTGACGGGATCGATCCTGTCCATCAGCGTGCTGCCGGAGCACGGTTCGACCCATTGGCCGTTGATATAAAAAGCGTTCAGCATTTTCATGGTGTTCCTCCCGGGTTTGCCCCGCGTATGGATTGCGGACTCAGACCGGACGATCGCCGATCACGGTGGCGCGCATCATATGGCGCGCGGCCGGGAAGTAGTCCTGTACAGCGTAGTGCTGGCACGAACGGTTATCCCAGAAGGCGATCGTGTTCGGTTCCCATTTCAGCCGCACCTGGTACTCCGGCGCCTGAGCCTGACGGAACAGGTATTGCAGCAGTTCCATTTCCGCCAGCTTGTAGTCGAAGCCGATGCGGTATTGCTGCACGGTCTTGTGCCCGTAGTTCGCCAGATACGTGGTGAATGCCTCATTGACGTAAAGGATCTTTTCGCCCGTCTCAGGATGAGTGCGCACAACCGGATGAACGGCAGGCGGGAATTTCTCGCGCATCGCATCGTGCTGGTCTTCCGGAATGACGATGCCGAAGAGCGGCAGGAAATCGTGGACCGCCTTGAGACCTTCGAGCCTCGCTTTCATCTCGTCGGGCAGATTGGCATAAGCCTCCACCATATTGATCCAGATCGTGTCGCCGCCCACTTCGGGGCACTGCACGCAGCGCAGCATCGATCCCATCGAGGGAATCTGGCGCCACGATACGTCGGAGTGGTAAAGATTTTCGCGACCCCGTTTGGCGTCGTTGCGCCCGAGGATCACCAGCTCGGGATGATCTGGATGATGCGGGAAGGTGGGATGCACCTCCAGCTTGCCGAAGCGCTGCGCCACCGCGACATGCTGGGCCGGTGTGATGTCCTGGTCGCGAAAGAAGAGCACCTTGAACTTCAGGAGTGCGCGGCGCAGCGCGAGATAGGTAGCGTTGTCCAGCGGATCGCGCAGATCGATGCCGCTAATCTGCGCGCCGATGCTTGGCGTGCACCGCGTCACCTTGAATGGCCAGCTTTCGGTGTCCGCAGCCATGGTTCGGTTGGGGTCAAAGGCAGTAACAGCAGCTTGCATGTCGTGTCTCCAGTATCGGGGGCCGCCGGCCGGCGCGGCGCACCGTCGTCGCGGCAACTGCATAGGGGTGGCACGCGAGAGCGTGCCGGCAATCGCTCACGCCGCGGCCGCAGCCGCCGGACGGTTCAGGGTTCGGTGTGAGCGTTCGGGATGCAGCCAGCGTAGTCCGACGAGCGCGGCGACGAGCAACAGCACAGCACCGGTGGCGAATCCGAGTTCGTAGACATGGCCTATGCCGCTTCCATTGGCCTGCACGATGCGGCCCATCACGGTTGGTGCGATCGCCGCGCCGAGACTGGCGAGCGCCGTATGAATTCCGACAATCGCGCCGCGCTGACCGTCCGGCACGACTTCGCCAAGCATCGCCGGGGCGAGCGTGAAGCACAGCGTGGGCAGCGCGCAGGCGATGGCGAATAGCGCCGCCTTATGGATCGCAGCCAGATGAAGCATCGGCAGCGCCAGCAGCATCGCGCCGCCCACGAGCACGGTGACGCATACCAGTTGGGCACGCGCTTGCCGGGTCGACGCACCGCGTTCGAGCATCCGCTGGGACACCCAGCTCAACCCGACGTTGACAGGCGCCGCAACCCCGATCACCGCCGCGAACCCGCGGCCGGCGTCGATGTTGCTGAAGCCGAGTCCCTTCTCAAGATAAGTGGGCAGCCAGGCGAGGTTTTGCCCCAGCATCCAGTAGGCCGCGAAACCCAGCAGGAACACGGACAGCACGGAGCGGTCGGTGAGAATCTTGCGGTAAGGCAGCCGCTCGGGCCGAGTGGGGAAGCCGCTCGCAGCGCCGGCATGGCACGCAGCGTAGCGGCTTTGCTGTGCGCCAAGGTTGCCTTCGCGTCCGAAGTACAGCCAGATCCCGCTCCATACCGTGCCTACCGCGCCCAGTATGAAGAAATTCATCCGCCAGCCCCACTTGTGGGTGATTAGCGGAATCAGCAGGCCGGCGAGCAGTAGACCGAGCACCGCCCCCTGGTTGATGATTGCAACAGGCAGGCTGCGTTTGTGGTTGGGGAACCACTTGTAGAGCGCGTGCACCGAAACTGGAAAAGACGGCCCCTCGGCCGCCCCGAGGATGACGCGGCACACGAGCAGCGCCATCACATTCGTGGCGAGCGCCTGCGGCACCTGCACCGCCGCCCAGCAGACACTCATCGCAAGCAGCAGGACCCGTGTGGGGACGCGGTTCGAGAGAAAGCCAATGACAATGGTCGAAGTGGAGAACAGCCAGAAAAAGCTGCCGGCCACAAATCCGAACTGGGCGGCGGACAGATGCATCTCGGCCATCAACGGCACGGCCACCATGCCGAATACCACCTTGTCGAGGAAGTTGATGGTGGCGAGGCCCGTGAGCAACAGGGCCAGGGTCCAGGCTGACTTCGGTTGGAATCCGGACGAATCAGTCATGGGCGGTCTCATTGATAAGCGCTTGCCAACACGGGCTCCACTTTCTCATTGCGTCTCCTTGACACTCTTTTGCGTAACCGGCGCCTCGCATCGTTGCGAAGTCCGGTTGCTGGTGTCACGGTAAAGGGCAAGGGTGCCGTGGGAACCACCCGCAACAGGTAGGCCAGGGAAACCTCTGTGCGTGTGTTCGGCGCAGCCGGGCAAGCGGCGGCCCAGGCAAGCGGCGGCGCCGCATGGCGGGGCGTGAGCCGCGTAGCGTGTTTGCCTTACGGTGCCTTCCGTAAGCTCAAGCTTGCAATGGCATCGACGTTATCCCGAGAGTCATCCCACACCCGGAGGCTCATATGTCGGCAGCAACCCTCGATCTGATTGCACAGAAGGTGCGCATCAACCCGATCGTGATTGTGATTGGCAGCGGCGATACGGCGCGGTCCCTGCGATACCGCGGCAAGCATACCGTCCACGCCGTGCTGGGTTTTCTGCGCAGCCAGCGCGAGTCCCGCGCGCTCGTTTATAGCCACAGGATCAATGGGGAGATGCTGTGGATCGATGTCCAGACCGGCGCGTTCTGCAATCTGCATTGAATGCCGGGGAGGCCGGCTGGATGGGGCCAGCCGGTCATTGCGCGGACGGCGCCTCGCGTGGCCGGCCTGTGTCCTGGACTCCAGGCGCACGGACCCAGGTGAGCAGCTCTGCGCGTATGCGAGCCATTACAGCGGTGGCCGCTCGAGCTTGATCCAGCGCTGCACGGACGGCCTTTGCCACTGATGCCGTGCATACCCGGCAAGCCGTTGCGGCACCTCGTCGCCATTGAGCACGAGGCGGTTGAGCATGAGCGCCAGGTCCACATCGGCAATGCACCACTCGCCGAGCAGATTCGCCTCGCCGTGTTCGAGCAGCGCTTCGGCGGCGGCGAACAGCTTGCTGGCCGCGGCGTGTGCCGCCTCTGAGAGGGGCTTGCTGCATGGCCCGTAAAACAGGACCTCGGTGGAGCGTTCCTGGCGGATGGGCATCAGATCGCTGCGCAGCCATGCCTGGACCTGGCGCGCCCGCGCGCGGCGTTGCGGCTCGGCCGGATACAAGCGCGTGCCCGGAAAAAACTCGTCGAGATATTCGCTGATTGCCGATGACTCCGACAACGCGAAGCCGTCATGCACCAGCATCGGCACGCGTTGCGTCAGCGAGGGCGCGGCGAACTCGCGCGCGCGGTTCGCGTTGCGGCCCAGATCGACCGTCGAAAGCTCGAAGGGCACACCCTTTTCCTGCAAGGCCACGAATACCGACATGGCGTAAGGGCTTGCGTATTGCGCATCGGCATAGAGTCGAAGATTCGTCGACGGCATGGCGTTTCCTGGGGTGGGAATTCAGATGGACTGCTCACGGATCAGATCGCGATGCGTCAGATAGAGCCGCAAGTCGAACTCGGTCTGATGATAGCCGGGCTGCATGAATTCGCACAGCCGGTAAAACGCCTTGTTGTGATCGCTCTCTTTCAGATGCGCGAGTTCGTGCACGACGATCATGCGCAGGAACTCGGGGGCCCCTTCCTTGAACAGCGAAGCGATGCGAATCTCTTTCTTCGACTTCAGCCTGCCGCCCTGGACTCGCGAGATGGTCGTGTGCAAGCCTAGCGCGTGCCGCAGCACATCGAGCTTGCTGTCGTAGAGAACCTTGTCGATTGACGGAGCGCTGCGCACATATTCGCGCTTCAGCTCGGCGACGTAATCGTAGAGCGCGCGGTCGGTCTGCACCGCATGCCGGTGCGGGTATTTGTCGGCGAGGTACGCGCCCAGTTGCTGTTCGGCGATCAGCCGGCGAACCTTGTCCTGGAGCGCTGCCGGATAGGCACTAAGGTATTTCAGATGCTGCATGAATGTCGTGCGGCTTCGATGGGCGTTCGGCCTTGTTGTCCGGTGTGGTTCGATGTGGTTCTGGCTGGTTGCTCAGGTGATTGTAAAGGCTGCGGCATGCGAGGCGCGAGCAGGCCCGCTGACCTCAGGCGTGTGCCGCTGTGGCTCCCGGCTTCAGGCGGCGGTCTCAAGCCGCGCCTTGGGCCTGCTCCTGACGCACGGTTACTTGCGTAGCCGCCCGGCATTCCTCGATCAGGCCACGGAACGTGGTAGCGTTGCGCACGCTGCCCGTCGCCGTCTCAGAGGGGCTTCCCGACGGTGCGCCAAAGCCGACGATCACGGTCGGCGCGCCCGCCCGGCCGTCGATCCGGCGCAACAGGTTGCGCAAATACGGTGGCGATTCGGCCGCGTCGAGCGAAACGATGCAGATGACCGGCGAGCTCTCGCCCGGGCTTTGCTGCCCCACATGGGCCTCACGTGCTTCGCTGTGGGCGTTGCGGAACTGTTCATAGGTGGTCGCGACGGTGGCAATCTTCTGCCGCCCGAGCAATTGCACCGCAATTGCCGCGGCTACCGCGTCGAACGCGCCGCGTCCCGAGATGCAGAGCACGCCCGCGGCTTGCGATCTGTCGGCGTTCGTAGCCGTGCCGCCGTAATGCGGTTCGGTACGGCCGTGAGCGTGAGCCGCGTCGGCGGACTCCGGCGTGGCGAGACTGTCCGGAACGCCTTCCACCGTTTCGAGATTCTCGATGATGTCGACCACCGCCTCGTTGAAGCGCGCAAGCTGTTCCGCGGTCAGCACACCGCGCAGCGCGTCGTTACGCGCGAGCCGCAGCCCTTCGAGGGCGACGTGATCATAGTAGTCGAGCACGGACATCTCGCCGAGCAGGCGGTCCGCCTGCACGATCGCCTCGTGTGGATCGTCTGCCAGCAGCCGCTGATAGAAGGTCTGCGCGGGCGTGAGCGCCGGCTGGTCGCCGAGCAGGATCGTGAGAAAGTTGAGGCGGTCCGCATAGCGGCCCAGCGTCACGACGCAGAGCGTCAGCGGCGTGGACAGTACGAGGCCGACCGGGCCCCACAGCCAGCTCCAGAAGATCGCCGCGACCACCACTGCGAGCGGCGAGAGGCCCGAGCGGCGGCCGTACAGGAGCGGCTCGGCCACCTGGCCCGCCACCAGATCGACTACCACAAACAGCACCAGGGTCCACACCGCCATGGTCCATTGCGGCTGAATGGCGGCGGCCAGACACACGGCCAGCAACGCGGCGATCCAGATGCCGATATACGGCACGAAGCGCAACAGCGCGGCTACCACGCCGAACAGCAGGGCGCCCGGCACACCGATGCCGGCGAGGCCGATCGCCAGCACGGCTCCCACGCTCAGGTTCAGCCCGAGCTGCGCGACAAAGTAGCGGCTCAGACGGCTCGCCGCGTCGTTAATGGCGGTGGTGGTGCGATGCAGATCGCGCGAGCCGAACAGGCTGATCAGCCGGTCGCGCAAATCCTCGCGCTGCAACAGGATAAAGATGGTGACGACCAGCACGATGAAGGTCGTCTCCAGCGGTGCGACGGCCGGTGAAAACGCCCGTTGCGCCAGTTGCATCGGAGTGAGAGCCGGTTCGTGGACCTCGACCGGCAGCGGCGCCGGCGGCGCGTTGCGGTTCGCCCTGCTGAAGCTGTGCGGCGGCGCTGGGCGTGACGGCGCGACCCGTTGCAGCGTGAGCGCGGCCCTGCCGAGCAGGATATCGGCGCGGCCGACCGTTTTTTCCTGCACGGTTTCGATCTTGCGTTCAATCGCGACCTGGTATTGCGGCAGATCGGCCGCGAGCTGGACGATTTGCGCCGCGATCAGCGCACCGGCGCCCAGCACGATGGCCAACGCGAAGAACACGGCGATGAAAATGGACGGCAACTGGCCCATCCGCAAGCGCCGCAGCGCCGCCACCAAAGGCGCGAGCAGGAAACTCAGCAGTACGGACAGCGTGATTGGAATCAGGACCGCGCGGCCGAAATACAATCCGCAGACCACGACGACCCCGGTGATCACCGACGCGAGGCCATGCAGGCTGGGCGCGACGGGCGGATACACGCGGTTGGGCCGCCCGTGCGGCGGCAGCGAAACTTTCATGATGGCGGCATTCCGGTTGGCGGGACGCGTGAGCGCTCCCTCAAGACTTCGAGGATACAACTGCGGAGCATAGCAATCCACACGCCCGGGGCGCAGCTTCTGCCGGCTCTGTCATCCCGCGCGCTTACGGCGTGCCGTTGCGGCAATAGGCCAGAAAGCCGGGGCGCGCGGCGAGCCGCTCGAAATAGCCGGAAACCGCGGGAAAGGATGGATGGGCCAGCGGCGTGCTGAACCAGCGGTTGACCGACAGGCCAATCGGGATATCGGCAAGCGTGAACTCAGGCCCCGCGACGAATGCCCCCGTGGCTTCGAGCTGCCGGTTCAGAATGCCGATGTGGCGCGCCCAATTCGCCGAGGACGCTTCGATCGCTTCGGCATCCTGATGGGCGGGCGAATGCCTCACGAGCGCCAGGAACGCGTAGCTCCATGCGCGGTTCAGTTCGGCGATCTGCCAGTCGATCCACTGATCGATGCGCGCTCGCGCGAGCGGCTCGGCTGGATAGAGGTGCGCGCCGCCATAGCGCGAGGCCAGATAACGGATGATCGAGTTGGATTCCCACAGCACGAAGCCGCCGTCCTTGATGACCGGCACGGTGGCATTGGGATTGAGCGCGAGAAATTCGTCAGTTGCGGTTGACCTGAAGCCGGCGCCCCAGTCTTCCTGTTCGAACGGCAATTGCAATTCGGCGCAAGTCCAAAGCACCTTGCGAACGTTGATCGACGTGATCTTGCCAAGTATTTGCAGCATGCACACTCCGGGTCGTGGCGGGCTGCGTCATTCTAAAGGGGCGAGGCGAGGGCCAACAGATACAGTTGGCTGGCGGGAGGGCGGAACGGCCCGGGAGAGCGTGTCGATCAGCCTTTGATCAACAGATAACAACCGCCCGCCAGCAGCACAAACGACGCGACCAGCGTGGCGCTGCCCATGCGCGTCAGCAGGCTCGGCCATGCCGGCCGGGGCAGCGCCTCGATCTGGACGATGCTGTGCACCGGCGCCGGGTCGCGGCGGATGAAGAAAGGCACCAGTGCGATGCAGAACAGCGCGAGCACAATAGAAAATGCCTTGAGAGCGAATGAGAATTCCATGACAGCAGCGAAGTATGGCGCGCGAGGAGGTTTCGCGCTGAACAGCCGATCTTATGAATTCGCCGCTGCTGAGACTATCGGACGAGTCCGAAAACCGCCCTGAGAGGGGCGGCATGTGCTGAAGCGCCGGGTTGTGGCTAGCGGAGCGGACCGGCGCCGCTGCATGAAAACGACCCCCTGGCGATGTCCTGACTCACTCGCGCAAGGACCTCATGCTATGCTTTTCAGGTCCAGATCATGAGCCTCGACCGCTCTGTGATCGCCCGAACGATCTACCGAGGAGAATACTCAATGTCGACGCGAACCCGTGCCCTGTTTCACGCGACCGTGGGCGGACTGCTGCTGACGGCCTCCGTTGGCGCTTATGCAGCGAATCTCGGCTTCCTCGGCGATACGCCGATCAGCTACATGAAGCAGCGCGACATCGACTCGGTGAAGACGGCCGTACTCAGCGCGCTCGACGCCAAACAGGACGGCGAGTCCGCCAGCTGGGTGAACGAAGGCACCGGCAATTCAGTGCGCATCGAGGCCAGCATCACGCCGCAGGGCACGGCGAAGGACGGCGATCGCACCTGCCGCGACGTCGCCGTGGTCCTCAACGCGAAGGGGCAGTCCATGTCACTGCGCCCGCAGTTCTGCCGCGACGCCAGCGGCCCATGGCAACTCCAGAAGAAGCATTGAGCAGCCACACGAGGCGCGCGATGAGTGCCGCGGCCAGCGCGCGCGTCGTGTCCTGCGGTGTCGTGCTGCTCGACCCGGACGGGCGCGTGTTGCTTGCGCATGCCACCGAGACATCCCACTGGGATATTCCAAAGGGGCACGGCGAGGAGGGCGAGTCCCCGCACGTCACGGCGTTGCGCGAGATGGTCGAAGAGACCGGCCTTGTGATTGCCGCCGGGCGTCTGAAGGATCTGGGCCTGTTCGTGTACCGGCGCGACAAGGACCTGCACCTGTTCGCCGCGCGGGCCCATGCGGGTGAACTCGACTTGTCGCAATGCGTTTGCGCGTCGATGTTCCCGCGCCGCTCGGACGGCAAGCTGATTCCCGAAATGGACGCTTACCGCTGGACCGCGCCACAGGACGTCGAACACTACGCGAGCCGCAGCCTGACACGTCTGTTCGAGACGACCTTGTCGCTGGCGGAGTTGCATCGCAGCTTGTGAGCGTGCACGCAGCCGCGTCGGGCGGGCGCGCAATACGGCGCGCCGTGTGGCCGGGTGTGATTCAGTCGAGCATGTGATCGTTCGGATGGGCGAACAACGCACGCATTGCCGCCGACAGCGGGAAATTCAGATTGATCCCGTGGGGCGGAATCGGCTGCGTAAACCACACGTTATAGAGACGCTCCGCCTCCCCGGAGGTCTGCATCCGTTCGATCACGCCGTTCGCCAGCTCGACCAGCTGCGGGTCGCCTTTGCGGAACATGCAGGCATAGACCTCGTAGGCAAGCGGTGTACCCGTCACCACGAAGTCATCGGGGTGCGGGTCGGCTGCCTTGAGGCCATACATGATCGGCTCGTCCATCACGAAGGCCGCGGCGCGGCCGTCCTTGAGCGCGGAAAAGGCATCTGGATGATCGCGCACGCTGACGATGCGCATGTTGAGGTGTTTCTCGCTATTCATCTGCCGCAGCAGGCGCTCGTCCGTGGTGCCCGCGGTCGTCACTACGGTTTTGCCGGCCAGATCCGGAAAATCCGCGATGCCGCTGCCGCGACGCACGATCATGCGCACCGAATACTGGAAGAAGCTGTCAGAGAAGGCCGCTTCGCTTTCGCGTTCGTGCGTGTGCGCGGTCGAGCTGCATTCCAGATCGATCTGGTTGTTCTGCAGCATCAGGATGCGGTTCGACGAGGTGATGGTGACTTCGCGCACCTTGAGCTCGGGTCGCGCGAGTGTTTTTTTGATCTGTTCGACGATGGCAAGGGCGATGGCCTGCGAATAGCCCACCGTGCCCTGGCCGTCGAAGTAGGAGAAGGGCGTGGATGCTGCGCGCACGCCGAGCACGACTACGCCGTCGTCCTGGATCTTCTTGAGCGTGCCGGTGAATTCCTGCTCCTGAGCTTGCGCGGAGAACGCGAAGCACGCAGCGGCCAGCGCGGCCAGCAAAGTGCGTCTGCGTGACGTGCGTCTGCATGACGAATAGCGGGCTGCAAACCTCATCGTTCCTCCGGAAACGGTGCGCACACCGTCACACACGATTTACCGCGATGCAAACGAACAGGCAGGACACCTCAGGCATGCTCAATGCCCGAGGTGTCCGGTCGACATGCTTAGGCCGGCTTGCCCCAACTGTCGCGCAGACTCACGATGCGGTTGAAGACAGGCTTGCCCGGCTTCGAATCGACGCGATCGGCGACGAAGTAGCCGTGCCGCTCGAACTGATAGCGCTGCTCCGGCAGCGCGTCGCGCGCGCCCGGTTCCAGGTAGGCCTGGACGACCCGCTTCGAATCGGGGTTGAGCGCTTCGAGGTAGTCGCGCCCGCCCGCGTCCGGCTGCGGTTCCTTGAACAGACGGTCGTAAATACGCACTTCGGCCGGGCAGGCGCCCACGGCGCTGACCCAGTGGATGTTGCCCTTGACCTTGTAGTTGTTCGCGCCTTCGGTGCCCGACTTGCTGTCCGGGAAGTAATTGCAGTGGACGGCGATCACGTTGCCGTTCTCGTCCTTGTCCGCACCGGTGCATTCGATCACGTAGCCGTAACGCAGGCGCACCTTGTTGCCCGGGAACAGGCGGAAGTAGCCCTTGGGTGGCGTTTCGTTGTAG
Organism: Burkholderia sp. 4M9327F10; assembly: GCF_005503145.1. GTDB lineage: Bacteria > Pseudomonadota > Gammaproteobacteria > Burkholderiales > Burkholderiaceae > Paraburkholderia. The sequence goes on from NZ_SCNV01000004.1 coordinate 258,742, forward strand.
TCGTCACGCTCGATCCACAGCTCGCGCGAGATCGGGAAGAGGCGCGTGCCGTGTTCCGGATGATGCGGATGCACCGGCGCATTGCATTCTTCGGTGACGCCTTCCGGGAAGTTGTCGATGATCAGCTTGAGCGGGTCGAGCACGGCCGCCGTGCGCGGCGCTTTGGCGTCGAGATCGTCGCGCAGCGCGCCTTCGAACACGCTCATGTCGATCCACGAGTCGACCTTGGTCACGCCGATGCGCTCGCAGAACAACTGGATCGCTTCCGGCGTGAAGCCGCGGCGGCGCACGCCGACGATGGTCGGCATGCGCGGGTCGTCCCAGCCGTCCACGTGGCCTTCGTTGACGAGCTGCAGCAGCTTGCGCTTGCTGGTGATCGCATACGTCAGGTTCAGGCGCGAAAACTCGATTTGCTGCGGCAGCGGGCGGGTAAAGATGCCGGCTTCGGCCAGCTCGTTCAGGATCCAGTCGTAGAGCGGCCGGTGGTCTTCGAACTCCAGCGTGCACAGCGAATGCGTGATGTTTTCCAGCGCGTCCGAGATGCAGTGCGTGTAGTCGTACATCGGGTACACGCACCATGTGTCGCCGGTGCGGTAGTGATGGGCGAAACGGATCCGGTAGATGACCGGGTCGCGCATGTTGAAGTTCGGCGACGCCATGTCGATCTTCGCGCGCAGGACGTGCTCGCCTTCCTTGAACTCGCCCGCCTTCATGCGGCGGAACAGGTCGAGGTTCTCCGCGACCGAGCGCTCGCGGAACGGCGAGGGCGTGCCCACCTCGGTAGCCGAGCCGCGATTGGCGCGCATTTCCTCGGCCGACTGGCTGTCCACGTAGGCCTTGCCGCGCTGGATCAGCAGTTCGGCGAACTCATAAAGCTTGTCGTAATAGTCGCTGGCGAAGTAGAGGTGCTCGTTGCCGTCCTTCTTCCACTCGAAGCCGAGCCATTGCACCGCGTCGATAATCGATTCGACGTACTCGAAGCTTTCCTTTTCCGGATTGGTATCGTCGAAACGCAGGTGGCAGATGCCGCCGTAGCTGCCCGCCACACCGAAGTTCAGGCAGATGCTCTTGGCGTGACCGATGTGCAGATAACCGTTCGGTTCGGGCGGGAAGCGCGTTTCCACGCGCTGGCCCCACTTTCCTGAGCGGTTGTCTTCGTCAATGATGTTGCGGATGAAATTGGATGCCGCTGGCGCGTCGTTGCGTTCGGTATTCATGCGAGATGGAGAAGGTCGGTCGTGGGCGCGCAGTGCGCTCGCTTATCTGTCGATTCTACCTGACGACCACTCTTCCGGCAGACCGAGTGCGGCTTCCAGCCAACGGTTGGGGGCTTTTGCACACGCTTGCATGCCGTCCGCGGGGGTAAATTGCGGGTTTAACGGGAACCACATGGCCAGGAGGAGGGGCGATGATCGAGCAGATCAGCCAGAAAGTGTTGGTGTTGCCGGGTTATATGAACTCGGGCGAAGGGCATTGGCAAACGCGCTGGGAAAGCTTGCACGCGGGGTTTGAGCGCGTCCGCATGCCGGATTGGGATCATCCGGTGCGCGATGCCTGGTGCCGGGCGCTGGAGGCGGCGGTGGCTGCGTCGGATGGGCCGGTGGCGCTGGCCGCGCATAGCCTCGGATGTCTCACGGTGGCCTTCTGGGCGTCGCAGTACGCGAGCGCCGCGAGCCGGGCGAAGGTGGCCGGCGCGTTGCTGGTGGCGGTGCCGGACCCGGCGGGCAAAGAGTTTCCGCAGGATGCCATTGGCTTCGCGCCGGTGCCGCTCGAGCCGCTGCCGTTTCCGGCCGTGGTGGTGGCGAGCACCGATGATCCGTATGGCGGCGTGCCGTTTTCGCAGGCATGCGCGGCCGCGTGGGGCAGCCGCTGGCGCGGCATCGGCGCACGCGGCCATATCAATGCCGACAGCGGCCTCGGCGACTGGGACGAGGGGCGGCGCTGGCTGGCGCAGGCGCTGCAGGGCGAATGAGCGAGGGCTTCAGATCACCGCTTGCGCGCGCAGCGCCGCAATGCGCGCCTCGTCGTAGCCCAGCACCTCGCGCAGAATGCTGTCCGTATGCTCGCCGAGGGTGGGCGGGTGCGCGAGAGCCTGTGGCGGCGTGCCGGTCATATTGATCGGATTGCGCACCAGCTTGACGGTGCCGCCGGACGGATGCGGCAGATCCACCTGCATGCCGCGCGCCACCACCTGCTCGTTCTCGAACACCTCGGCCAGATCGTTGATTGGCCCGCAAGGCACGCCGGCCGCTTCGAGCGCGGCAATCCACTGCTGCTTGCCGAGCGTGCGGACCATTTCCGCGAGGATCGGCACCAGCGTGTCGCGATTGCGCACCCGCGCCGGATTGGTGGCGAAGCGCTCGTCGTCGGCCAGCTCCGGCCGGCTGCCGGCCTCGACGAACTTGCGGAACTGGCCGTCGTTGCCGACCGCGACGATGATCCAGCCGTCGCGGGTCTGGAAGGTCTGGTAGGGCACGATGTTCGGGTGGGCGTTGCCCCAGCGTACCGGCGGCTGGCCGCTCGCAAGGAAGTTCGAGTTCATGTTCGCCAGCATGGCCACCTGCACGTCGAGCAGCGCCATGTCGATGTACTGGCCTTCGCCCGTGCGGTCGCGGTGCGTGAGGGCGGTGAGCACGGCAATGGTCGAATACATGCCGGTCATCAGGTCCGCGATCGCCACGCCGGCCTTTTGCGGGCCGCCGCCGGGCAGGCCGTCGCGTTCGCCGGTAATGCTCATGAAGCCGCCGATGCCCTGCACGATAAAGTCGTAGCCGGCGCGCTGCGCGTACGGCCCGGTCTGGCCGAAGCCGGTCACCGAGCAGTAGACGAGATCCGGCTTGATTTCTTTCAGCGAGGCGTAGTCGAGGCCGTATTTGCGCAACTGGCCGACCTTGTAGTTCTCCAGCACCACGTCGCTCTGGGCGGCCAGCTCGCGGATGATGCGCTGCCCCTCGGGCGTGGCGATATCCACGGTGACCGAACGTTTGTTGCGGTTCGCGGCGAGGTAGTAGGCGGCCTCATGGGTATCCGCGCCGTCCGGTGTCTTCAGGTACGGGGGCCCCCAGTGGCGCGTGTCGTCGCCGACCTCCGGGCGTTCGATCTTGATGACGTCCGCGCCGAAGTCGGCGAGCGTCTGTGCGCACCAGGGGCCGGCGAGCACGCGGGTAAGGTCCAGCACGCGGATATGACTGAGAGCGCCCATAGTCTTTCGATGTCTCCTTGTTGCCCCGGGCGCGAGGCCGGTGCGCCGGCTCGGGCGCGCGCGGGTCGGGGTGCGGACGCCGTGGTGGCGCCGATGTGCAGAATCTTAAGCGATTCCTGCGCCCGACCATATTCGGCTGAACCGCATAGGACGAATGACGCGTCCGCCAACCGGCAAATGAAGCGAAAACCCGGCCGGATGGCTAATCCTGTGTGCACGGCGTTCCGCGCCGCCTCGCAAGAGCGCCGATCCCGTATAATCAGTCGTTTAAGCAACCTCCGGTTGGCGCATCCCGCAAGTCACCCGCGGCTGTCGCCAGATCCAGCCAGGACCGTCCCCCAGTACGCTATGAAAGCCGCCGAAATCCGCGAGAAATTCCTCAAGTTCTTCGAATCGAAGGGCCATACGATCGTTCGCTCGTCGAGCCTTGTGCCCGGCAACGACCCGACGCTGCTCTTCACCAATTCGGGGATGGTGCAGTTCAAAGATGTGTTCCTCGGCGCGGAATCGCGTCCGTACGCGCGCGCCACCACTGCGCAGCGCAGCGTGCGCGCGGGCGGCAAGCACAACGACCTCGAAAACGTCGGCTACACCGCACGTCACCACACGTTCTTCGAGATGCTCGGCAACTTCTCGTTTGGCGACTACTTCAAGCGCGACGCGATCCACTACGCGTGGGAACTGCTGACGGGCGTCTACCAGTTGCCCAAAGACAAGCTGTGGGTCACGGTCTACCAGGAAGACGACGAAGCGTACGACATCTGGGCGAAGGAAGTCGGCGTGCCGGTCGAGCGCATCATCCGCATTGGCGACAACAAGGGCGCGCGCTACGCCTCGGACAACTTCTGGCAGATGGCCGATGTCGGCCCGTGCGGCCCGTGCTCGGAAATTTTCTACGACCACGGTCCGGAAGTCTGGGGTGGCCCCCCGGGGTCGCCTGAGGAAGACGGCGACCGCTACATCGAGATCTGGAATCTCGTGTTCATGCAGTTCAGCCGCGACGCGCAGGGCAACCTGACGCCGCTGCCCAAGCAGTGCGTGGATACCGGCATGGGTCTGGAGCGCATTGCCGCCGTGCTGCAGCACGTGCACAGCAACTACGAGATCGACCTGTTCCAGGCGCTGATCAAGGCCGCGGGCCGCGAAACCGGTGTGACGGACCTGGGCAACAACTCGCTGAAGGTGATTGCCGACCACATCCGCGCCTGCTCGTTCCTGATCGTCGACGGCGTGATTCCGGGCAACGAGGGCCGCGGCTATGTGCTGCGCCGCATCGTGCGCCGGGCGATCCGCCACGGCTACAAGCTGGGCAAGAAGGGCTCGTTCTTTCACCGTCTGGTGGCCGATCTGGTCGCACAGATGGGCGAGGCTTACCCGGAACTGAAGGATGCGGAACAACGCGTGACCGACGTGCTGCGTCAGGAAGAAGAGCGCTTCTTCGAGACCATCGAGCATGGCATGTCGATTCTCGAAGGCGCACTGGCCGACCTGGAAGCAAAGGGCGGCAAGACGCTCGACGGCGAGCTGGCATTCAAGCTGCACGACACCTACGGGTTCCCGCTGGACCTGACGGCGGACGTGTGCCGTGAGCGCGAAGTGACCGTCGACGAAGCCGCGTTCGACGAGGCCATGGCGCGCCAGCGCGAACAGGCGCGCGCCGCCGGCAAGTTCAAGATGGCGCAGGGCCTCGAGTACTCGGGCGCGAAGACCACGTTCCACGGCTACGAAGAAATCGTCTTCGACGACGCGAAGGTGATCGCGCTATATGTGGACGGCGCCTCGGTCAAGGAAGCGACGCATGGCCAGCAGGCCGTGGTCGTGCTCGATCACACGCCGTTCTATGCGGAATCCGGCGGCCAGGTCGGCGACGCCGGCGTGCTCGCCAACGCGAGCGTGCGCTTTGCGGTGGCGGACACACTGAAGGTGCAGGCGGACGTGGTCGGCCATCACGGCACGCTCGAACAGGGCACGCTGAAAGTGGGCGACGTCGTGAAGGCGGAAATCGACGCGGTGCGCCGTGCCCGCACCGAGCGCAACCACTCGGCTACCCACCTGATGCACAAGGCGTTGCGTGAAGTTCTCGGCTCGCACGTGCAGCAGAAGGGCTCGCTCGTCGATCCGGAGAAGACCCGCTTCGACTTCGCGCACAACGCGCCGATGACCGACGAGCAGATCCGTCAGGTCGAAGCCATCGTGAACGCGGAAGTGCTGGCGAACGCGCCGGGCATCGTGCGCGTGATGCCGTTCGACGAAGCGGTGAAGGGCGGCGCCATGGCGCTGTTCGGCGAAAAGTACGGCGACGAAGTGCGCGTGCTCGACCTGGGCTTTTCGCGCGAACTGTGCGGCGGGACGCACGTGCGCCGCACCGGTGATATCGGCTTCTTCAAGATTGTGATGGAAGGCGGCGTTGCAGCCGGTATCCGCCGCGTGGAAGCGATCACGGGCGACACGGCCGTGCGCTATGTGCAGGACCTCGACAGCCGCATCAACGCGGCCGCTGCGGCCCTGAAGGCACAGCCGGCGGAGCTGACGCAGCGCATCGTCCAGGTGCAGGACCAGGTGAAGGCGCTCGAGAAGGAACTCGGCGCACTCAAGTCGAAGCTGGCTTCGAGCCAGGGCGACGAACTGGCCGGCCAGGCCATCGAAGTGGCCGGCGTGCATGTGCTCGCGGCTACGCTCGACGGTGCGGACGTGAAGACGCTGCGCGAAACGGTCGACAAGCTGAAGGACAAGCTGAAGAACGCCGCCATCGTGCTGGCTTCGGTTGAAGGCGGCAAGGTCAGCCTGATTGCCGGCGTGACGCCGGATGCGAGCAAGAAGGTGAAGGCTGGCGAACTGGTCAACTTTGTCGCGCAGCAGGTAGGCGGCAAGGGCGGCGGCCGTCCCGATATGGCTCAGGCCGGCGGCACCGAACCCGCCAATCTGCCGGCGGCGCTGGCTGGTGTGAAGGGCTGGGTCGAAGGGCTGCTGTAAGCGCACAGTTTCGAGCCATGCGTGGTGTCCCGTTCAGGTAGCGGGACGCCGGAAGCAAAAGAGCCGCGAGCGTAAAAACTCGCGGCTCTTTTGTTTTCGGCGAGGTGCAGGACCGGCCGCTCGCGTTTGCGTTTGCATTTGCATTTGCATTTGCATTTGCGTCGGCGCGGCGGCGCCGGTAACTGCCACACGCGCTCGACTCGCGGCCGTTGCGCCTTCAGCGGCGCATCAAGCTTCAGGCCGTCTGCAATCCCGCTTCGGCTCGCCCGCTCACCGCCGGCGTTAAATTGCTGTTGGCCAGCAGAGTCTCGCGCAGCGCCTTGAGCGCCGACGAAAAATGCCCGCGCCGCCAGATCAGCAGCGTGTCGATCATCCCCGCATCGCCGAGCGAGTGAACTGCGATGTTGTTCATATCGTGCTGCAAATCGAGCACCGAGCGCGGCGCGACCGCCACGCCCGCCCCCGCGGCCACGCACGCGACGATCGCGTGATACGAGCCGAGCTCCAGCACCCGCGCCGGGCGGATGCCGTTTTCCATGTACCACTTCTCGATGTAGGCGCGATACGTGCAGCCGCGCTCGAACGCAATCAGCGTCGACAGTGCGATGTCGCGCCCCTCGCGAATCGGCCGATGGCCGCGCGGCGTCAGCATCACCAGTTCTTCGCGAAACACAGGCACGGCTTCGAACAGATCGCCAGCCCAGTCCGGGTCGAGTGGGGTGGCGATCAGCGCCGCATCCGCTTCGAACGCCCGCACCCGTTCGATCAGGCGGCCGGTCGTGCCGGTTTCCAGTTCGAGCCCGACCTCGGGCCAACTCTGGTGATACTGCGCGAGCAACCCCGGCAGGCGGCTCGCCGCCGCGCTTTCCATGGTGCCCAGGCGTAGCCGGCCGCTCGGACGGTCTTCGCGCAGCGCATGGCGCGCCTCGTCGGCGAGCGCGAGCAGCCGTTCGGCGTAAGGGAGCAAGGTTTCGCCGGCAGGGGTGAGCACCAGCCGGCGGCCGTCGCGGATGAACAGCTCGGTGCCGAGCTGCTCTTCGAGCTGCTTGATGCGCGTCGTGACGTTCGACTGCACCCGGTTGAGCTTGGCGGCGGCGCGCGTGACGCCGTTCTCGCGTACCACGGCGCGAAAAATCGTCAGTGCAGCCAGATCCATGATTCTCTCCACGTGATCCTTTGTATCTATATTATTCATTTTTCGTGATTTAACCGTCAAGCTATGATGAGTTGAAAGGATGGCTGCGCCCGCTCCGCATGCCGCGCCCGCCACGCCCGTGCCGGCTTCCCGCCGCATTCGACTCTCTCAAAGCCGTATGAACAATCTCGCCCCAACTGGCTCCTTCGCCGCGCCCGCCGGACCTCATCCCGCGCGCCAGGCGGCGCTTGCCTGCATGATCGTGCTGGCGGTGGTGCTTGGAGTCGGCCGCTTCGCGTTCACGCCGCTCCTGCCGTTGATGCTGCACGGCGGCGGGCTCGACATCCGGCATGGCGGCTGGCTGGCGTCGTGCAACTACGCCGGCTACTTTGCCGGCGCGGTGAGCTGCGCGGCCTTGCGCGTTGAAGCGGCGCGGATGGTGCGCGTGGGGCTGGTGCTGACCGTGCTGCTGACCCTCGCGATGGGCCTGACCAGCCACTTCTGGATCTGGGCAAGCGTGCGTTTCGTCGCCGGTGTGGTCAGCGCGTGGACCTTCGTGTTCGCCTCGCAATGGGGCTTGCGGCGGCTCGCCGAACTGGGCTCGCACGAGTGGGGCGGGGTGATCTACACCGGACCGGGTGTGGGGATCGTCGCGACCGGGCTGTTCGTGAGCGTCGCGGGGCGTCTCGGTGCGGCGGCGGGCTGGCTGGGCTTCGCGCTGGCCTCGGCGGTGCTGTCCGCACTGGTCTGGCGGGCGTTTGCCGCCGCGCCCGCAGGACTGTCCGCGGCGGTATCTGCAGGCGGCGATAACGCAACTGGCCGCGCAACCGGTAGCTCAACTCAGCCAACCTCGATTGCCGCTCCTGCAAAGGCTTCCCACGAGAGCAGCCCGCACCGCGCCGATGCCTTCTGGCTCGTCGTGCTGTACGGCGTGCCGGGCTTCGGCTACATCATCACGGCGACTTTCCTCCCGGTGATCGCGCGCCATGCGCTGCCGGGTTCCGCGTGGCCGGACCTGTTCTGGCCGATGTTCGGCCTCGCGCTGATCGCCGGCGCGCTTGGGGCGGCGCGGTTGCCGCATCATTGGGACAACCGCACCCTGCTGGCAGCCTGCTACGTCCTGCAGGCAGCGGGTGTGGCGTTGGGCATCGTGTGGCCGACAACCGGCGGCTTCGCGCTCGGCAGCATGCTGATCGGACTGCCGTTCACCGCCATCACCCTGTTCGCGATGCGCGAGGCGCGCCGCCTGCGCGGCGATCACGCGGCCGGGCTGATGGGCTATGCGACCGCGGCCTACGGCGTGGGGCAGATCGTGGGGCCGCTGGTGGCCGCGCCAATTGCGGTCCACACCGGTTCGTTCTCGCCGGCGCTGTGGCTGGCTGCGGGCGCCTTGCTGCTCGGCGCGCTTGGGCTGACGTGGGTTGCTCATCGGCAGCGTTGATCGCATCGGTCGCGTCGCTGGCGTCGCTCGCCTCGATCCGGCCGCCTTAAATCCCACCGGGCAAAAACAATTTATCGGCTAGCGCACTAAAATGACCGCTTTCCGGTCATTTCTTCAGTGCCCGTCGCCGGGCGCTTTGCCAGCCATGCAACATTTCGCGTCCGATAACTACGCGGGCATCTGTCCCGAAGCGCTCAATGCGCTGATCGCCGCCAACAACAGTGGCCACGAACCCGCGTATGGCGACGACTCCTGGACCCAGCAGGTCTGCGACCGCTTGCGTGACCTGTTCCAGACCGACTGCGAAGTCTTTTTCGTGTTCAACGGCACCGCGGCCAATTCGCTAGCCCTCGCGTCGCTGTGTCAGTCGTACCATTCGGTGATCTGCCACGAGCTGGCCCATATCGAAACCGACGAGTGCGGCGGCCCGGAGTTCTTCTCGAACGGTTCGAAACTGCTGACCGCGCCGGGCGTCGCCGGCAAGCTGACACCCGATGCGATCGAAGCCGTCGTCACCCGCCGCGCCGACATCCACTACCCAAAGCCCAAGGTTGTGACGCTCACGCAGTCCACCGAAGTGGGCACTGTCTATAGCGTCGAAGAAGTGCGCGCGATTGCCGCCATTGCGAAGCGCCGCCACCTGAAAGTCCACATGGACGGCGCACGCTTCGCCAACGCCGTGGCTGCACTCGACGTGCATCTTCCGAGATCACCTGGCGCGCGGGCGTCGACGTGCTGTGCTTCGGCGGCACCAAGAACGGCTTGCCGGTTGGCGAGGTGGTGGTGTTCTTCGACCGCGCGCTGGCGGACGACTTCGCCTATCGCCTCAAGCAAGCCGGGCAGCTCGCATCGAAGATGCGCTTCATTTCCGCGCCGTGGCTCGGCCTGCTCGACGGCGACGTATGGCTGCGCAACGCGCGCCACGCCAACGCGATGGCGAAACTGCTCGAATCGCGTCTCGCAGAGATTCCCGGCGTCAGCATCATGTTCCCGACCGAGTCGAATGCGGTGTTCGCACAGTTGCCCGCTCACGTGGCCAAGGCGATGCGCTCGCATGGCTGGAAATTCTACGAATTTATCGGCGCGGGCGGTTGCCGGCTGATGTGCGCGTGGGACACCCAGCCCGAGACAGTCGAGCGCTTTGCCGCCCAGGTGCGAGAGCTGTGCGCGGCCTGAGCCGTGATGACACGCAACCCCGCACATCCCAATACAACGACACACCAAGAGACGATTCCCCGCCCACCATGAGCGATTACCGATTCTGTCCCCGCTGCGCTACGCCTCTCGTCGAGCGCAGCGACCCTGAACACGAAGGCGGCCGTATCCGCCAGGCCTGCCCTGACGAAACCTGCGGCTACGTCCACTGGAACAATCCGCTGCCGGTGGTTGCCGCGATTGTCGAGTACGAAGGCAAGATTCTGCTGGCGCGCAACGCCGCCTGGCCCGAAGGCATGTTCGCGCTGATCACCGGTTTTCTGGAGAATGGCGAGACACCGGAGGAGGGCATTGCGCGCGAAGTCCGGGAAGAGACTTCGCTGCACACCGAAACGGTTGAACTGGTTGGCGTCTATGAGTTCATTCGCAAGAACGAGCTGATCATCGCGTATCACGTGCGGGCTTACGGCACGATCGCCTTGTCGCCGGAACTGCTCGAATACCGGCTGGTCGAGCCGGCCAAGCTGCGGCCGTGGCGCGCGGGCACAGGCCAGGCGCTGGGTGAGTTCATGCGGCGGCGCGGCCTGCCGTTCGAGTTTGTCGAGCGGCCTGGGCAGTAACGGCATGAGCAAACCCGCACCCGCGCCGCGTAGCGCCTACGCGCACTTCCTGCCGATCACGACCCGCTGGATGGACAACGATGTCTACGGCCACGTGAACAACGTCGTGTACTACAGCTATTTCGACACGGTCGTGAACGAGTATCTGATCCGCACCGGCGTGCTGGATTTCGAGCACGGTACGACCATTGGCCTCGTCGTCGAAACGCAGTGCAACTACTTCGCGCCGCTGGTGTTTCCGGAGCGGGTCGACGCTGGTCTGCGGGTGGTGCGGCTCGGCTCGACTAGCGTGCGCTATGAGGTGGGCCTATTCAAGGAGGGCGAGGCACAACCGGCGGCGCAAGGCCATTTCGTGCACGTCTACGTCGACCGCGCGACGCGCCGGCCCGTCGCGCTGCCCGATGCGTTGCGGGCCGCGCTCGAACCGCTCGTCGTCCAGCCGCAGTAACGGACGGCAGGCGCGTGCAGTCATTCGTCATCAATCTGCTCAACGGCGTCAGCTACGGGCTGCTGCTGTTCATGCTGTCGGCAGGCCTGACGCTGATTTTCAGCATGCTTGGTGTGCTGAACTTCGCGCACGCCAGTTTCTATATGCTCGGGGCGTATGTCGGTTTTTCGGTGGCGGCGCGCACCGGTTTCTGGAGTGCGCTGGTGATCGCGCCGCTAGTCGTCGGGCTGGCCGGCGCGGCCATGGAGCGCTGGCTGTTGCGCCGGGTGCGGCCGCACGGACACCTCGCCGAACTGTTGCTGACCTTCGGCGCCGCCTATCTGATCGGCGAGGCGGTCAAGCTCGCCTGGGGTCTGCCCGCACTTACCGCGAACGTGCCGGCGGTGCTCGACGGGCCGCTCTTCAAGTTGTATGGCGCGGCGTTTCCGCGTTACCGCGCGTTCATGATGGTGGTGTCCGTCGCCATGCTCGCTGTGTTGTACGCGGTGCTGCGCGTATCGAAAGCCGGCCTGATCGTGCGAGCGGCGTTGACGCATGCGCAGGCCGTCGAGGCGCTCGGGCATAACGTGCCGCGTGTATTTACCGCGGTATTTGCCGTGGGCACGGCGCTCGCCGCGCTGGCCGGCGTGATCGGCGCGCCGCTCTTCGTGATTGAGCCGGCGATGGCGGAGTCGGTCGGCTCGATCGTTTTCGTGGTCGTGGTGATCGGCGGTCTCGGGTCGCTGGGTGGGGCGCTGGTGGCGTCGCTGATGGTCGGCTGCGTGCAAACCTTCGCGGTCGCCAGCGACCTGTCGCTGGGCGAGATCACATCCACCTTCGGACAGTCGCTGCCGCCCGCCTGGGACGGTCTCACGCTGGCGCAACTCGCGCCCCTGTTGCCGTACCTGCTGCTGGTCGCGATGCTGGCGCTGCGCCCGCGCGGCCTCTTCGGACAGCGTGACAGCAATGCATGATCTGCGTGATCTGCATGAGCTAGGCAAAGCGCAGCGCCCGCACGCCTTACGCAACCGGCTGCCCTGGCTTGCATTGATTGCATTTCTGGCGATCCCCGTCTTCGCCGGGTCGCAAAGCTGGCTGCTGGCGTATCTGGCGCAGACCGCAACCATGATCGTCTTCGCGCTCTCCTATAACCTGCTGCTTGGCGAAACCGGGCTGCTGTCGTTCGGCCACGCCGCCTATGCGGGGCTTGGCGCGCTCATCGCGGCGCGGGTCTTCAACCAGTTTGGCGTGCCGTTGCCGTTGCTGCCGCTCGTCGGGGGCCTTGGGGGCGCGTTCTGTGGCGTGCTGCTCGGGGCTATCTCGACGCGGCGCGCCGGAACCACATTCGCGATGATCACGCTCGGCATCGGCGAACTGGTGGCTGCGGCGGCATGGACTCTGCCCGACTGGTTCGGCGGCGAGGCCGGCGTGCCGATCGATCGTGCGAGCGGTTGGTGGTTCTCCGCGTGGAATTTCGGCCCGGCGCGCGCGGCGTATGGCCTGATTGCGCTCTGGTGCCTGCTCGCCTGTGCGGCGCTATTCGCGTTGTCGCGCACGCCGTTCATGCGGCTTGCCAACGCAGTGCGCGACAACCCGGTGCGGGCGGCGGCGATCGGCTGCTACCCGTGGCGTATCCGCTACGGCGTCGTCGTGCTGGCGGCGTTTTTTGCGGGTGTCGCGGGGACGCTCGGGCTCATCAATCTCGAGCTCGTTTCGACTGAAAGCGTCGGCATGCTGCGCTCGGGTTCGGTGCTGATTGCCACGGTGATCGGCGGCACCGCATCGTTTTTCGGACCGGTGGCGGGAGCCATCGTGCTGACGTTCTTCAGCGTGGTGGTCGCCAGCGCGACGCGCGCCTGGTTACTGTATCTGGGGCTGTTCTTCATTGTCGTGGTGATTGCCTCGCCTGATGGCCTGAGCGGCTGGGGGCGGGCCCAGGCGGCACGGCTCGCAGCGCATGGCTGGAGGCGCTGCGTGCGGCCTTATCTGTTGGGCGCGTTTGCGCTCCTGCTGTGGACGCTCGCGGGCGTGCTGGCGGTGCAGTGGGCATATGCGGTCCAGTTCGGCGCGGACAATGGCGAGAGTTTGCAGTGGTTGCCGTGGATGGAATCAACAGGAGTCCAGATCGATGCGATGCGGACCGGCAAGTGGCTCTTGCCGGCGCTTTGCCTGCTCGCGGGACTCGGCTGGCTGGCCGCGCGCCGCGCCCGCCAGGCATGGACGAGCCTGAGCGGCGAGACCATCCGTCACGGAGACGCGCGATGACCTTGGCGCTTTCGCTGCGCGGCGTCGAAAAACGCTACGGCGCCACGCAGATTCTGCGCGGTGTCGATCTGGTGGTGGAGCCGGGAGAGCGGCACGCGCTGATCGGTCCGAACGGCGCGGGCAAATCGACGCTCTTCAATCTGATCGCAGGCAACGCGCGAGCCGACGCCGGCCGCATCGAGCTCTATGGAGTCGACTTGAGCCGCATGACGCCACCGGCGATCAGCCGGCGCGGGCTGGCGCGCAGCTTCCAGACGACCAGCGTGTTTGCCCGCCTGAGCGTGCTCGACAACCTGCGCTGCGCGGCGTCGATCGCCGAGCGCGACCGCTCGCGCTGGTGGCATCGCTGGAGCGGCTCGCGCGAAGCCGATGCGCGCGCCGATGCGGTGCTGGAAGCCGTTGGCCTGAGCGCGCGCCGCGCCGTGCAGGCCGGCACGCTCAGCTACGCGGAGCAGCGTGCGCTCGATCTCGGCATTGCGCTGGCGAGCGGTGCGCACACCTTGCTGCTCGACGAGCCGACTGCCGGCATGAACCGCGCCGAAGCCGCACGTGCGATCGAACTGATTCGCGAGACTACGGCGGGGCGCACCTTGCTGATGGTCGAGCACGATATGGACGCGGTCTTCAGCCTTGCTGACCGCATCTCCGTGCTGGTGCAGGGGCGCGTGATCGCGACCGGGACGCCCGCCGCGATCCGCGCCGACGAAGCAGTGCTTGCGGCCTACCTCGGCGACGGAGTGCCCCGATGAGCGCGCTGCTGGAGATCGCGGGGTTGTGCGCATGGCATGGCGCGAGCAAGGCGCTGCACGGCGTCGACCTGCGCGTGGAAGCAGGGGAGGTGGTGGCGCTCGCGGGACGCAACGGTTCCGGGCGCTCGACGCTGGCGCGCACGATCATGGGCATGGTGCGTGCCGAGGGCACGCTGCGTTTCGCGGGCCGCTCGCTGATCGATCTGCCGACCTTCGCTATTGCCCGCCTTGGAATCGGCTATGTGCCCGAGCATCGCGACATCTTCGCGGCGTTGAGCGTGGACGAGAATCTGCAACTGGGACTTGCGCCGCAAACGCGAGGACGGGCGCCGCACTTCACGTTCGATGATGCCTACACGCTGTTTCCGGTGCTGCGTGAGCGCCGCCGCACCCGGGCCGGCGCCCTGTCCGGGGGCGAACAGCAGATGCTGTCGCTGGCGCGGGCGCTGCTGGGTGATCCGGATCTGCTGGTGATCGACGAACCTGCCGAAGGGCTCGCGGGACAGGTCGTCGCCCAGGTTGCGCAATGCCTGCACCTGCTGCGCGAGCGCGGCGTGGCGATGCTGCTGATCGAGCAGCGGCTTGCTATCGCCCATCAACTGGCAAACCGGATTGCGGTAATGGGGCACGGCGAAATCGTATTCGACGGCTCGCCTGAGGCGTTTTATGAACGGCACGACGTGATGCAGGAATGGCTGGGCGTCGGGTAGCGTGGCGTGCGCCCCCGGCTTTCGGCGTATTGCATCGCGGCATAGGTCGTTTTGCTGTTTTTTCTGCAGGGCTTACCCGCTATCGCTGTGTCGCCTCTGTGTGCTTTCTTTGTGTCATTTCTGCTCTGCTTCAGGCGCACGCCCGGTCTTGATGCCTGTGCGGCGGTCGCCGGCGCACTTCTTCCTGTTTTATTCCTGTTTGAATCCCGATTCTGAAAATCGCGCAGCGCCAGTCTGAGCAAGGCCCAGCGGGAAAGTGGACGAGCGATTCAAACGCTTGATCGTTTGGTGAGCGTCCTCCAGAAATCTTGTCGGCAAGGAGGCTTCAAATGCAGACAATCGGGTGATAGGCGCGAGCGGGCCGCAATGCTTTACAAGCGGTTCCCGTCACGCCATATACGACCCCGCGCCGCGCTCGCGAAGACGAGCCGCGGCCTCAGGAGGGAGGAGACATCATGCGATTAGCAAAGACTGAAGCCAGGGGCCAGTGCAGTGTGCCCGTGATGTTAAGGGGCTGCTTGCCACGCCTGTTTCAGCGACTGGTCAGGCCGGTCGCGGCAATCGATGCGTGGGCGACGGGCGTGGATAGGCGGGGCGGCTGGTACGCCGCCTTGGACGCGTTATCCGGGCGGCGTTCGCGGCGAGCGAGGTCCACGCGGTTTGGACCAGGCGCTGTGTTGGTGACGATGACGTTGCTTGTTTCGGCCTGCGCGGATGCGAGCTCGTCGGCCAACGACGCCGCGAGGACGTCGGGGTCGGGCAGCGCTGCCCCCAACGTTGCCGCGACGGACACAGACGGGTTGCCCGTGCAGCCGCGCGCGACGCAAGCGCAGCAAGCGCAGCAGGCGCAGCAGGCGCAGCAGGCACAGCAGGCACAGCAGTCTGGTGCACCCGTCATCGCGCCGCCTGAGGCGAAAGCGGCTTCCGCCGCGAACACCTCCTCAACGCTGGCCTCCGGCAACGCCGCCGCTGCACGTCCGGCGCTCGAACTCGCCAAGCAACGCCAGCTTGCCCAAGAGCAAAGCATTGCCGCACGCGTGCCTACGGCTGGCGGTCTCGCGGAACAGCGCGTGCGGCCGCTGACGCTGCGCGATTCCGGCATCGACGGGTCGATGATGTTTGCGCGCGACGTGGATTTCCGCGTGACCGGCGACATCGGCTTCATGATCCACAACATGGCGGCGACGCTGACACCGACGCATCCCGGCGCCCCGATCGTGTTCGACGATCCGACCAGCGTCGTGATCGCCGTGCACCGTGGCGATGTCACGCTCGACAGCGCCAGGCTCACGGCGATTTTCAACCGCTATCTGTTCCAGTATGAAGGCTCGCCGCTGCGGGACATGCGAGTGGTGCCGCAGGACGGCGGCACGCTGCGCATTACCGGCGAAATGCACCGCGACGGCTGGGTGCCGATCGTACTGAACGGCACGCTGTCGATGCGCAACCCGAAGGAACTCGTGTTCCACGCGGACCACGTGGAGGTGGCCGGCGTCGCCGCCGACAGACTGATGCAGGCCGCACATGTGAGGATGGCCGACCTGCTGAAAGTGGATACACCGATTGCGCGCCTCGAGGGTGACGACGTGGTCATGCAGGTTGCGAAACTGACACCGCCGCCGGCGCTACGCATGACGATTACGCACATCGACACATCGGCTGCGGGCGTGCGCTTTACGCTTGACGACCAGACATTGCCGGCCATCGCGTGGCCCGCGACGATGCCGCCGCGCGGCATGCTGGTGGAAGGCGGCGACGTGAAGTTCATGCGCTCGATGCCGATGAACATCGATATGGCGATAACACCGCTGGATGCCAACGCGCCGTTCGTGCTGGACCTGTACCACTACCGCGAGCAGATGGCCGCGGGCTATCTCACGTTCGACGAAGCCGGTGCACTCGATGTGCATCTGCCGTCCTTCGACAAGCTGGCGAGCGGATGGCACGACCCAGCGCACGACCCCACGCAGGAGACCGGCAGCGCGAGCGTGCGCTTTAACGACAGCTTTATTCGCGCCCAGCAGGCTTCGCTCGCAGCGGCGCGAACGCAATGGCAGAGTGTTCCGCCCGAACTCCGTACGCAGGAAGCGCGGGCGATTCCAGTCGGCACGCGAACCGCATTTTCCGGTGCAAACGCGTTGACGCCGGGCTCGGCGATCACGGACGAACGACACTCATCGGGACCGGCGCCGCTGATCCATATGCAGAACGTGGATTTCTTCGTTTCGGGGCGGATCGGTTTTCACGTGCGTTCGCTCGATGCGCAGATGGTGCCGAAGAAGCCGGGCCAGCCCGTCGATCTGGACGACCCGGACCAGTACGACATTCACATCATTGGCGGCGAGGTGGTGGAACCGTGGCCTGCGATGGCGGCGTTGTTCAACGATTATCTGCTGGACTACGAGCCGCGTTCGCTGAACGACCTGACGTTGACGCCGGAGAACGGCGCGCTGCAGGTGACGGGCGGGATCAAGCTGTGGAATCATTTCCCGGGCGTATGGTTGCCGACGACGATGAGCGGAACGATCGTCGCGCGGGATGAGCGGCACCTGGTGTATGCGCCGACGTCTGTCAAGGTGTTGGGTGTGCCGCAGGCGGGGATGTTGAGGGCGCTGAACATACCGTTGGCGTCGCTGACGCCCTTCGTGCGGAAAGGGGTTGCGTTGCAGGGCAATGAACTTGTGTTCGATCAGTACACAGTGTTTCCGCCACCGGTTTTGCAGGGGCATCTGGCGAGCGCGACTGTGACGGATGACGGGCTGGTGCTGAAGTTTCGGCGCGAGAGCGGGGCTGTGGTTGCCAGGCCGCCTGCTGGGGCTGGGCGCAGCTATGTCTGGATTGAGTCTGGTGATGTCAAGATGTTTGATTCGCTTGTTACTAATGCCAGGACTTTGATTTTGGATAGTTCGCGGGATGGGGATCCTGTCTCTTATCCACATTTGAAGCTGCCGACGACACCTTCCGTGTAGATTCAGATGTTCGCTGTATGCTACACAAA
>NZ_SCNV01000050.1 GCF_005503145.1 Burkholderia sp. 4M9327F10
ATTCACCACCTTCACGTTGCGGGTGTCGGGCACTTCCGCATACGACAGCACCTTCAACTGCGGCAGGCTGCGGCGCAGAAAGCGCGCGAGCATCGGCCGCAACGAGTGCTGCACCAGCAGCACCGGCGCGAGTCCGAGGTTCTGCTGACGCGTCATCGCCTTCTGCGTCTCGGTCAGCAGCGTATGAGCAAGGCCTGGTTCCAGGCCCGGATTCGGACCGGTCGACAGCGCCTGCGACAGCACGCGTTCGAGATTCGAATCGAGGCCCATCACCTGCATGTCGCCGGTGCCGGGGAACCACTGCTGGGTAATCGCGCGGCCCAGTGCGAGACGCACGGCGGCGGTCAGTTCGTGCGGGTCGCTGACCTTCGGCGTGTGCTCGGCCAGCGCTTCCAGAATCGTGCGCATGTCGCGGATCGGCACGCCTTCTTCCAGCAGGTTCTGCAACACCTTCTGCAGCGTGGTGAGCGAGAGCGACTTCGGAATCAGATCGTCGACGAGCGACGGGGTGTCCTTCTGCATCCGTTCGATCAGCGCCTGGATTTCGCGGCGGCCGAGCAGTTCGGAGGCGTGCGTAACCACCAGGTGGTTCAGGTGAGTAGCGACCACCGTACTCGAATCGACCACCGTGTAGCCGTACACCTGAGCCTGCTCGCGCAGGTTGGTGTCGATCCAGATGGCCGGCAGGCCGAAGGCCGGATCCTGGGTCGGCGTGCCCGGCAGCGCCGCGCTCACCTGACCCGGGTTGATGGCCAGCCACTGGCCCGGATAGGCTTCGCCGACACCCACTTCGACGCCCTTCAGCGCGATCCGGTAGCCATTGGGCCGCAGTTCGAGGTTGTCGCGGATGTGGATCACCGGCGGCAGGAAGCCGATTTCCTGAGCGAACTTCTTGCGGATGCTCTTGATCCGCTTGAGCAGTTCGCCGTCGGAGTTCTTGTCGACGAGCGGGATCAGCCGGTAGCCGACTTCGAGGCCCAACGTGTCGATCATCGTCACGTCTTCCCAGCTTGCCTCGGTGTTCTCGGTCGGCGCGAGCGCGGTCGGCGCCACCTCGACGAGGGCGGCCGTATTCTTGCGCTCGGCGGCGCGCTTCGTCATCATCCGGCCAAGCTGGATCAGGCCGCCGCCCAGCAGCAGGAAGGCGAAGTGCGGCATGCCGGGGATCAGGCCCATCAGCACCAGAATGCAGCCCGTGATGACCAGCACTCGCGGGTTGGTGAACAACTGCCCGGTCAACTGCGTGCCGATGTCTTCGTTGGTCGCCACGCGCGAGACGATCACACCGGCGGCCGTCGAGATCACCAGCGAGGGAATCTGCGCGACGAGGCCGTCACCGATGGTGAGCAGCGTGTAGTTCTTGGCGGCCGACGCGAAGTCCATGTTGTGCTGGACCACGCCGACAATCAGGCCGCCGATGATGTTGATCACCATGATCAGCAGGCCGGCAATCGCATCGCCGCGCACGAACTTGCTCGCACCGTCCATCGAGCCGTAGAACTCGGCTTCCTGGCCCACTTCCAGACGGCGCTTGCGGGCCTGGTCTTCGTTGATGATGCCGGCGTTCAGGTCGGCGTCGATCGCCATCTGCTTGCCGGGCATCGCATCGAGCGTGAAGCGCGCGGACACTTCGGCAATCCGGCCCGCACCCTTGGTGATCACCATGAAGTTGATCACCATCAGGATGATGAACACCACAATGCCGACTGCGAAGTTGCCGCCCACGAGGAAGTGGCCGAACGATTCGATCACCTGACCGGCCGCATCGGGGCCGGTGTGGCCTTCGAGCAGCACCACCCGGGTCGACGCGACGTTCAGCGAGAGGCGCAGCAGCGTCGAGAACAGCAGCACGCTCGGGAAGGCCGCGAAGTCGAGCGGCTTCATCGTGTACATGCTGACGAGCAGCACCATCACGGACAGCGCGATATTGAAGGTGAACAGCAGATCGAGCAGAAACGGCGGCAACGGCAGAATCATCATGCCGAGGATCATCACGATCAGCACCGGACCTGCGAGTGCGCGCAGGTTGGTGCTGTTCAGTGCGTCGGGCCGTCGGGCCAGGAAACCGGCGCGTGCGTTCATGCGGAGGCTCCAGGTGCCTTGTCATCGTTAAGGGCTTCGGCGGCTTCGTCGTTCGCCTCTTCGTCGGATACCGGCCCCTTGTCGAGTTCGGCAGGCACATCGAACTCGGTCGGCGCGACCGGCGCCACGCCGCCTTCGCTCTTGAAGCGGCGCAGTTGATAGACCCACGCCAGCACTTCCGCGACCGCGCCGTACAGTGCGCCGGGAATTTCGCGGTCGAGCTCGACGTTGTGATACAGCGCTCGCGCGAGCGGCGGCGCTTCCAGCAGCGGCACGTTGTTCTCCACAGCCAGCTCGCGAATCCGCGCGGCCACCAGGTTCACGCCCTTGGCGACCACCTTCGGCGCGCGCATCTCGCCGTCGCTGTAGCTCAGCGCCACGGCGAAGTGCGTCGGGTTGGTCACCACCACATCGGCTTTCGGCACCTTGCTCATCATCCGGCGCCGCGCAATGGCGCGCTGCTGGGCTCGGATGCGCCCCTTCAGCTTCGGATCGCCTTCGCTTTCCTTGTGCTCCTGCTTCACTTCTTCCTTCGTCATGCGGAGCTTCTTGTGGTAATTCCAGATCTGATACGGGACATCGAGCGCCGCCACGAGGAACATGCCCGCCACCGTCATGCCGCAGCAGACCGCAATCAGGTGTCCCGCGTTGGCAAACGCCACGGTAAGCGGCTGGGTGGCCAGCGCGAGAATTTCGTCGTGGCGGTTCCAGATCGACAGTCCGCCGATCCCGCCCACCACCAGGGTCTTGGCGAGCGACATGCCGAGCTGGATCGGCCCGTTGATCGAAAACATCCGGCCAAGCCCGGCGATCGGGTCGAGCCGGCTGAATTTGGGTTCGAGCGACTTGGACGACACATGCCAGCCGCCCAGCGCGAGCGGCGACAGCAAGGCGGCAAGGCCGGTCATGGCGAGGATCGGCACCAGCGCATGCAGCGCCTCGATGCTGGCGGCGCCCGCGCCGATCAGCATGCGCCGGGTCTCGAAGACGCTCTCGTGATTGAACGTGAAGGCGCCGCGCAGCATCGACTCCAGGCGATCGCCGATCATCCCGGAGAACGCCCACGCGCCGTAAAAGCCGGCCGACAGCAGCGCAAACGAGACCAGCTCCCGCGAACGTACGATCTGCCCCTCTTCCCGCGCCTTTTCGAGGCGCCTGGGAGTGGCTGATTCGGTTTTTTCGAGGTCGCTATCCCCTGCCACGCAGCTCTCCAAACGGTAACGGCACCATGCCTTTTTCCAGTGAGAGCGATTATTCCTGCTGAACTCAAGCCATGATCGGCTGATAAGGGCGGGGAAACGGCGGTATTTCGAGAGATGGGGACGCAAGAAGCGCGGCAGCCGGGCGGCGCGCTGCCGCAGCGGGCTCCGGCGGCGCCTGGGCGGGAAGGCGGATCCACCCGTTGCGGCGCGGTGATATGCGGAACGGGTGGTTGGGTCGTACGCGCGGGCTTCGGTGCTGGTTTCAGTCCCCCAAGCCCGCGTCAGCGCACAGCCGTGGCTCAGTAACCGACGTACGGCGACTGGCTGCTACTGCTGATGCCGAAGTACATGTAACGGCCGTAGAAGAACGGCAAACCGATATCGAAGCTGTCAGATCCGCCGATCTGGCCCGCCAGGTCGTTGAATGCGTAGTTGCTGCTGTTGCTGAACAGGGTCGCCGCGCTCAGGACACCGATACTGGCCGTGGCGGACGCGCCGTTCAGCCCCACCAGATTGACCGACAGGGTCTGCCCGGTGCTCGGGCAGTAGAACCCGCTGTACGTGCTGCCGCACAAGGCCAGCGCACTATCGGTGAAGAAATACGAGTTCGAGCCTGAATCGAAGAACGCCGCCAGCGTGGTGCCATTGAACGTACTGTTGTTCAGATCGCCGTAGTCATCGGTCGTAAAGGTCTTCGCCGCCGCGAGCGTGTTGTTCGACTGCGTGCCGATACCGAACACCAAGGTACCGGTGGCCGACCCGGCGCCGGTGCTCGAAATCGGCGGCATCTGCACGATGACGCCGTTATTGTCGGTGGCGAACTTCGAAACCGGGTTCGTCACCTGGTCGGAGTCCGGCACCTGCGTCTGCGAGCAACTCGAGCCGCTGCACGCGTAGTAATTGCTGTACTGGGCAGCCGTGGACGCGCTCGCGCAGGTGGAGCCGCAGTCAACCGGCGCCACGCCGATACCGAGAATCCCGTTGGCGCCAAGCGCGCTGGGGGAGTTCTCTTCGGTGCCGCTGGCGCAGCTGGTTGGTACAGAAAAGTTCACGTCGCCGAGTACCTGAACCGGAATGCTCGTGGCGGTCTCGCCGGAAATCTGTACCGTTGCCGTGCGCACCGAGCCCCACGAGTAACCGTCCGCGAAATTCGTACATTCCACCAGCGTGCCGGACCCATTGGGGACGGCGGCGTTCGGCAGCGCAACGCTCAACACGCCACTGGCGATCCGCAGCCCGTAAGAGCCGGTATCCACCTGAACATTGCTGATGGTCTGGCAATTGCTCGAGTTCGGCGCGCAAACCGTCACCGTCACGGTCGGAATATTGATAACGCTCGCCACACCCTGGCCAACCGTCACGGCCACCGTATTCGAGGCGGTTGCGGCAATCGGCTGCGCCGTCGGGCTCGCCGGCAAGCCGGCGGTCTCGCTCGAGGAACTCGAGGAGCTGCTACTGCTGCTGTTGTTACTGCTGCCGCCTCCGCCGCCGCATGCCGCCAGCAGCGACACCAGCGCGACCGTGGCCGTGATCTGCAACCATCCCTTGAGCTTTGCTGCACCTTGCATGGCTCGTCTCCCGCACGTGTCTGTCACTGGATGTCGGAACCGCTGACGCCGGCAGGCAACGCCTGCGGCAGCCACGCTTGCCCCACGAATGCGCCCATATGGCCACCGGAGTGGACCACGAGGCTGCTCTGGTCGACCGCCACCGGCCCGTGTCCACCGCGCGCCGCCCGCACGGCTTCGACGCCGGCGAGGTACTGCGGGAAATAGGTGCCGAGCAGATCGTTCAGGTTGGGCATTTGCGGCCCGCGCCAGGCGAGGCCGAACACGCTGCCGTCCGCTGCCAGATACTCGTGCACGACGGTGCCATTGCCAAGCGTCGTCGCCCGCACGGTGTAGGAAGAGCTGGTGCTGGCCGCGGACGCTGCGCCGGAGGCGGCGTGCAGAACGGCAGTAGGAGAAACGGTCTGGGTGGTGACTGAGGCGCCGGCAGGCGGCGTCATTGGGCTGCCGCCCAGCGCCGCATGGGCAGACTGAACGGCGGGAATTACACACGACAATCCAAGCGCCGTCGTGAAGACGGCGCGGCGTACACGGCTCGGCATGGCGAAGCTCCTCCCGGTCGACTGCGCAACGGCCCAAGCATCGCATGGGCGCCCGCATTTATCCAAGATGATACGGCACGGCAGCGCTCAATCGCAGGAAGGATTCTTCCCGGGGGACGTACCCCGCCGTGCCCGCCCGCCGGCCTAGAAGCCGAGGCTCGCCAGCAGGTCGTCGACCTGCGATTGATCCTGCATCACGTCGGCCTTGCCTTCCGGGTTGATCTGCGGCCCGTTCAGCAAGCCTTCCGGGCTGCCGGTCGGCGACGGCTGGGCCGCCAGCGTCGCAGCGGTGGCCGCGAACTGCTCGCGCCGTTCGAGCGCGATGTTCTCGATCAGCACGCCGAGCAGTTGCTGCTCGATCAGGTACACGACCTCGGTAATCTTCTTGATCACCTGACCGGTCAGATCCTGAAAGTCCTGTGCCAGCATGATTTCGAGCAACTGGGCGTTGGTCGCCGTGGTCACTTCGGGCACGCCGCGCAGGAAGGTGCGCGTGTCGTTCATCAACGCGCGCACTTCCTCGCGTTCGATCGGCGCTGCATACCATTGTTCCCAGCGCGCATCCAGCACGGCTGCGTCCTGCTGCAACTGCTCCTGCATCGGCTTCGCCACTTCGATCGAGCTCAGCACCTTCTCGGCGGCCTGCTCGGTCATGTTGGCGATGTACTTGAGACGGTCGCGCGCGTCGGGCACGGCTTCCGCCGCCCGCTCGACGTGCTTGTCGATCCCGAGTTCGCGCATCGAGTCGCGCAAGGTGCGCGTCAGCTGCCCGATGCGGGCAAGAATGCGGTCGCTTGTAATATCCCCGCCGCCGTCGTGCGTCTCGACGGCTGCCGTGTTGGTCGGCTGGTTCACGTCAGCTCCCGGCTTTCGCCATCTTCTCGAGAATCTTGTTGAGCTTCTCGTCGAGGGTCGCCGCCGTGAACGGTTTGACCACGTAGCCGCTCGCGCCGGCCTGGGCCGCCGCGATGATGTTTTCCTTCTTCGACTCGGCCGTCACCATCAGCACCGGCAGGTGCGTGAGGCTCGCGTCGGCGCGGATTTCCTTGAGCATCGCCAGACCGTCGAGATTCGGCATGTTCCAGTCGGAAATCACGAAGTCATAAGCGCCGCTGCGCAGACGGGCCAGGCCCGCTGCGCCGTCTTCCGCCTCGTCGACGTTCGAATAGCCCAGTTCTTTCAACAGATTGCGCACGATCCGGCGCATCGTCGGAAAGTCATCTACGACCAGAATCTTCATTCCCTTATCCATTTCAATTCCCTTTCCCTTATCCCAGATGGTGCGGCGGGTGAGCGCCAGTTCGATCAGGCCCGTGTCGACCCGGGTTCGTGCGCGAGCACGTTACCCCGGTCCCATGCCAGATGCTTGCCGTCCGGCCGCATCATACCCGCTGTACGCGGTCGCCCATCGACGAGAGGCGCACCATGACGCGCCGGCTCATCTCGGGCAACGAGGCAATCTCGTCGGCGGCGCCTAGCGCAATGGCTTCGCGCGGCATGCCGAACACGATACAGCTCGCTTCGTCCTGCGCAAGCGTATACGCGCCTGCTTTCTTCATTTCCAGCAGTCCGGCCGCACCGTCGCGGCCCATCCCCGTGAGGATCACGCCGACGGCGTTCTTGCCGGCGTGCTGCGCGGCGGAACGGAACAACACGTCGACAGACGGACGGTGCCGGTTGACCGGCGGGTCGTCGGACAGGTGTGCAATATAGTTCGCGCCGCTACGTGCTAGCAACAGGTGGGCGTGGCCAGGGGCAATATAAGCATGTCCCGGCAACACGCGTTCGCCGTGCTCTGCCTCTTTAACGGTAATTCTGCACAAGCCATTAAGGCGTTGCGCGAAAGATTTTGTGAAACCCGGCGGCATGTGCTGCGCGATCAGCACCGCGGGCGCATCCGGCGGCAGCGGCACCAGCACCTCGCGGATCGCTTCGGTGCCGCCCGTCGAGGCGCCCACGATGATCAGCTTTTCCGTACTGAGCAGCGGATTGTTGAAGTTCGGCGCCGGAGCAGCCGCCTGGGCGCCCGCGGCAGCCGGCGTGCCGGCGTGCTGCACCGGGGCAGCCTGGCGCACGCGCGCACGGGCAGCGGCGCGCACCTTGTCGGCTAGCTTTTCCGCGTAGTCGAGCATGCCGTCGCGAATCCCGACCTTCGGCTTGGTGACGAAATCGACCGCACCCAGTTCCAGCGCGCGCAGCGTGATTTCGTTACCGCGCTCGGTCAGCGACGACACCATCACCACCGGCATCGGGCGCAGGCGCATCAGCTTCTCGAGGAAGTCGAGACCGTCCATGCGCGGCATTTCGACGTCGAGCGTCAGCACGTCCGGGTTGTGCTGCTTGATGAGTTCACGCGCGACCAGCGGGTCGGGCGCGGTGGCTACGACGGTCATGTCCGGCTGGCCATTGATGATTTCCGTCATCAGGCTGCGGATCAGCGCCGAATCGTCGACGCACAATACCTTGATCTTTTGCACAGCTCTCACGCCTCCTCGGCAGTTCTGGCGTTGTTTGAATTAATCGGGCGCGGGGTTGCGCCAAATAGCTCGATGCGCGGCTTGCCAGCCGCGGGGCTCGACCCTGATCCCGCACCCGCGGCCGAACCTGCGCCAAACAGTTCGACCCGTGGCCGCGCGTTCTGGCCGGCCGGCGCGGCGAACAGCTCGACCCGCTCGCGGGCCTTCGCGAGCCGCTCGGCGCGCTGCTCGGAGGTCTGCCGGGCGAGCGCCTGCTCGCGTTCGGCCACCCCCGCTTCCTGCTGCAGGCGAAGCTTTTTCACCATCACCTGGCCGGTACGCGGCATGAAGGCCACCTTGCGCGGGTGGCCGCCTTGCAGGTCCTCGGCGGTGATGCGGATTTTTTCGAGCGCCAGATAGCGGCGCACGAACTCGGAATTGCGGTCGCCGATATTCATCGTCGTCATGCCGGCCAGCACGGCGGCGCCGCCGAACACCTTGGCCTCGAAACGCTCGCGCCGGCCACCGGCCTTGATCAGCTCGTTGATGAGCACTTCCATGGCGTAGGCGCCGTAGCGCATCGAGTCCGAAGCGGCCTGGCCGACATCGGCGCCGTCGTCGGGCAGCATGAAGTGGTTCATGCCGCCGATGCCGGCGGTGCGATCCTGAATGCAGGCCGCCACGCACGAACCGAGCACGGTGACCAGCACCATGTCTTCGTGCGTCGTATAGAACTCGTTCGGCAACAGCTTCACGCCGGGGCGCTGGAAGTGGTTGTCGAAATACAGATTGGTGGCAATGGGCAGGGCGCTACTCATACGCTCACCCCGCTAGTCGAGGTCTGACCCGCCGGGGCCGGGCTGCGGTTCGCAGGGCGCGCGGCGCCAGCGTCGCGGGTCAGTTCGTAGACGGTCTGGCCGCGCAGGCGGAACGACTGTGTGACGTAGGTGAAGTTCTCCGAGTGGCCGGCGAACAGCAGGCCGCCCGGCTTCATCAGCGGATCGAAGCGCGAGAGCACCTGCGCCTGGGTCGGCTTGTCGAAGTAGATCATCACGTTGCGGCAGAAGATCGCGTCGAACTGCGAGCGCAGGCCGTAATCGCGGTCCGTCAGGTTCAGTTGCTGGAAGCGGATCATCGCGCGCACCTCGGGCCGCACTTTCACCAGGCCGGCATGCGCGCCGGTGCCCTTCAGGAAAAAGCGCTTGAGCCGTTCGGGCGAGAGGTGCTTGACCTGGTCGAACTGGTACATGCCCGCTTCGCCCTTGGCGAGCACCTGGGTGTCGATGTCCGTAGCAAGCACCGTGGCCTGGCGCGCGGCGCTGTCGCCGAGCGCTTCGATCAGCGTCATCGCGATCGAATACGGCTCTTCGCCCGTCGAAGCCGCCGAGCACCATACCGATACCGGCTGCTGACGCTTGGGGACGAACTCCGCCAGAATCGGAAAATGATGCGCCTCGCGGAAGAACGCGGTCAGGTTGGTGGTCAGCGCATTGGTGAACGCCTCCCACTCGGCCGGATCGTTCTCGGATTCGAGCAGGTCGAGGTATTCGCGGAAGCTGTCGAGGCCACGTGCGCGCAAACGCCGCGCAAGGCGGCTATATGCCATGTCGCGCTTATGGTCCGACAACGAGATGCCGGCGCCGCGGTGGATCAGTTCGCGAATGCGAGCGAAATCCGCCGAGGTGAATTCGAAATCACGCCCCTGGTCACCCGCTTTCGCAGGTTCCGCCTTGTCGGGACGATTCTGTGCGCGCGTTGCCATCATGATGTTTCCTGCCTGCGATACGAAGCGTCCCCTCTCGGGACTTGCACCGCGGGGTCGCGCCCGCCCGCGAGTGTTTCCAACCTGCCGGCGGCCCGAAACACGCCTTGTGAGCGTGCTTCAATGAGTCGCCCATACTGCGGCGCGGAGCCGAAAGCCTGCATAACCGAATGCCATTCCTTAAAACGTTTCCCAGTCCGCGTCCGACCCTGCCGAGGCGGCGCCCGTTGTGGCCGGCCGTGCCGCGGGTTCGGCGGCGCCTGCCGCAGACTTCGGCCTGAGCGCCGGTTCGGCCCGTGCCGGAGCAGCAGCGCGCGGTGCTTCGTGTTTCGTTGCGGGCGCAGCGGCAGCCGGTGCGTGGGCCTGCACATGCGCCGGAGCGGCAACCGCTGCTTTAGGCACGGACGCGGCAGACTGGGCGCGCGGCACAGTCTTGCTGCGAGCTGCCGGTGCACTGCTGCGCGTAGCAGGCGCCGCACGCTGGCCGCCCTCCACCCGCCAGCCGCCGACCACCGTCTGCAACTGGCGCGTCTGCTCTTCGAGCGACGCCGCCGCAGCGGCCGCCTCTTCGACGAGCGCGGCATTCTGCTGCGTGACTTCGTCCATCTGCACCACGGCGCGGTTGACCTGCTCGATGCCGGTGGACTGTTCCTCCGACGCCGCGCTGATCTCGCCCATGATGTCGGTCACGCGGCGCACGGCCTGAACGATCTCTTCCATCGTCGTGCCTGCCCGGCCCACCAGTTCCGAGCCGCTTTGCACCTTGTCGACCGAGTCGCCGATCAGTTCCTTGATTTCCTTGGCGGCGCTCGCGCTACGCTGCGCGAGGCTGCGCACTTCACCGGCCACCACCGCGAAGCCGCGGCCCTGCTCACCCGCGCGGGCGGCTTCGACCGCCGCGTTGAGCGCGAGGATGTTGGTCTGGAAGGCAATGCCCTCGATCACGCCGATGATGTCCACCACCTTGTTCGAGCTGGTGGCAATGTCCTGCATCGTGTGCACCACCTGGCTCACCACGTCGCCACCGCGGGTGGCGATGTCCGAGGCGTTGACCGCGAGCTGGCTCGCCTGGCGGGCATTCTCCGCGTTCTGCCGCACGGTGCCGGTCAGTTGCTCCATGCTCGATGCGGTCTGCTGCAGCGAGGCGGCCTGCTGTTCGGTGCGTTGCGACAGATCGGTGTTGCCCATGGCGATCTCGCGCGCGCCGGTGTCGATCGATTCGGTACTGGTGTGCACCGACTTGACCATCTTCGTGAGGCTGTCCTGCATCTGCTTGATGCCGCCGAACAGGCGTCCGATCTCGTTGGTGCTGAACACGTCCACCGGTTGCGTCAGGTCGCCGGAAGCGATCCGCTCGAAGCAGGCCGTTGCGTCATTGAGCGGCTGCACGATCAGGCCGCGCAGCGCGAAGCGGATCAACACCACCAGCACCAGGGCGAACAGGCCGACTGCGATGATCAACGTGGTCATCAGCGTGACGTTCGACTGGGCCGCCGCCTGCTGATCGGCCGCCAGCTTCTGCAAGGCCTTCACGACCGCCGAGGCGGCATTGTCGTAGGCGATAAAAAGCGGGCTGATCTTCGTATCCGCAATCGCGTGATAACCTGCCTGGTCACCGGCGCGCAGTGCCGCGAACTCCGGCTCCACGCCGTCGTGCATCACGGTCGCGTGGCGCGCTAACAGGTCGTCAAGCTGCGCCTGGTCGACGCCGGTCTTGGGCGCATCCACAAACGTCTGCCAGCTCTCGTTGCCCTTGGCGAGCAGCTCCTGCGCGCGGTCGAGCACCGTCTTCGCCTCGTCGGCCTTGCCGGCCGCGGTCAGCGTGTTGTAGCGGTCGACTGCGATACGTGAGCGCAACAGATAGGCCGATGCGTCGTCGAGCGCATGAATGGCCACCAGATCGCCCCGCGCAATGCTGTCGAGCGACTGGCTGGCGCGGTTCAGCGCAGTCAGGCCGAGTGCGCCGACCACGATCGTCAGCGCAGCCAGAACGATCCCAACCACGGTCAACGACGTACGAATCGACCACCTGCTCAGCATGTTGATGCTCCCTGTTGTCCAGTCATGTGCCTGCCTGCTGCACTTAGCCGCCGAGCGACTCGATCAATGCCATTTCGCGGCTGGTCATCAGCTTTTCGATGTCCATCAGGATCAGCATGCGGCCGTCGACGGTGCCGAGACCCGTCAGGTACTCGGTCGTGAGCGTCGCGCCGAATTCCGGCGCCGGCATGATCTGGTCCATCTGCAGCGTCAGCACGTCCGACACGCCGTCCACCACCATCCCGACCACGCGGTGCGCGACGTTCAGGATGATCACGACGGTCTGGTGGTCGTACTCGACGCGGCCCAGATGGAACTTGATGCGCATGTCGACGATCGGCACGATGATGCCGCGCAGATTGATCACACCCTTGATGAAATCGGGCGCGTTCGCGATGCGCGTCACGCTGTCGTAGCCGCGGATTTCCTGCACCTTGAGAATGTCGATGCCGTACTCTTCGGCGCCGAGCGTAAAGACCAGAAACTCCTGACCGCCGGCATCGGCCTGCAGCGCGTCGCGGCGGCCATTCGTACCGCCATTGGCGACGCTCGAATTGATGGATTGGACTTCTGCCACGTTAGCCCCCAAAACGGTTGGGATGAAACAAGTTAAGTAATAAAAGTTACGCGAGGCTCATTGCGCCATGCGCGTTGCGCGTCTCGCGGTTCAGTGCCGCCACGTCCACGATCAGCGCGACACTGCCGTCGCCGAGAATGGTCGCGGCGGAAATGCCGTGCACCTTGCGGTAATTCGTTTCCAGATTCTTCACGACCACCTGCTGCTGGCCGACCAGTTCGTCGATCAGCATGGCGAAGCGCCGTCCTTCGGTCTGCATGATCGTGACGATGCCCTGGGTCGGCTCCGACTTCGCATCGGCCACCGAGAACACTTCATGCAACGCGACGAGCGGCAGGTATTCGCCGCGCACCCGCACCACCCGCTCGCCGTTGGCCACCGTGTAGATGTCCTCGGCCTGCGGCTGCAGCGACTCCATGACGAAGTTCAGCGGCAGAATGAAGATCTCGTTGCCGACCTTCACCGACATGCCGTCGAGAATGGCCAGCGTGAGCGGCAAGACAATGCGCGTGGTGCTGCCCTTGCCTGCCTGCGAACTGATTTCGACATGACCGCCCATCGACTGGATGTTGCGCTTCACCACATCCATGCCGACGCCACGGCCCGACACGTCGGTCACCTGCTCCGCGGTCGAGAAGCCCGGCAGGAAGATCAGGTTCCAGACTTCGTCGTCGGTCATGCTTTCGCTGACCTGCATACCCTGCTTGGCAGCCTTGGCGAGAATCTTGTCGCGGCGCAGGCCGGCGCCGTCGTCGCTCACTTCGATGACGATGTTGCCGCCGTGGTGCGCGGCCGACAGCACCAGTTGGCCGGTCGAATCCTTACCCGCCGCACGGCGCGCTTCCACCGTTTCGATACCGTGATCGAGACTGTTGCGCACGAGGTGGGTCAACGGGTCGATGATCCGCTCGATCAGGCTCTTGTCGAGCTCGGTCGCCTGACCGAAGGTGACGAGTTCGACCTCCTTGCCGAGCTTCGCCGCCAGATCGCGCACCAGACGCGGGAAGCGGCTGAAGACGTAATCCATCGGCATCATGCGGATCGACATCACCGCTTCCTGCAGATCGCGGGCATTGCGCTCCAGTTGCGCCATGCCGTTGAAGAGGCGGTCGTGCAGCGCCGGATCGAAGGTGCTGGTGGTCTCGGCCAGCATTGCCTGCGTGATCACCAGCTCGCCGACCAGGTTGATCAACTGGTCGACCTTCTCGACGCCCACCCGGATCGAACTGCCTTCGGCTGCGGCGGCGGCTGCCGGACGCGCCTTGCGGTCGGTTTCTCCTCCGGCCGGTGCTGCCGCAGCCGGTGCGGCCGGCGCCGCTGCAGGCGCGGGCGCGACCGCAGCCGGTGCAGGCGGAGCCGCCGGCGTAGGCGCCGCAGCCGCTGCCGCGGGCTGCGCCGGCGCCTGGAACAGCCCATGCGTCGGCGCGGCCGCGCTGGCCTGCGGTGCGGGCGCAGCCGCAGGCGCCGGTGCGGGTTGCGCAGCGGCAGGCGTTCCAGGTTCGCCTTGCTGCGCTTCGTCTACCGGCGCCGTGCCGCGGCCAATCGAGATCTGACTGTCGTCGATCACGAAGCAGCACACGGCGATAATGTCGTCGGACGTGACATCGGTCTGCAGCCACAGCGTCAGATCGCCGCCCGCCTTGACCTGCCCGACGATATGCCCCAGGTTGCCGAGCTCTTCGGCCAGCAGTTCCTGGTCCTTCTCACCTACACCCCGTAGCGTGATTTTCAGATGGGGGCCGCCGTCTTCGCCTGCCGCCCCGCCTGTGTCTGTTGTAGCTGCCGCGCCGGTCTGCGCCGGTGCGTTACCCGATAATTCGCCTGCTGCCTGAACCGCCTGTTCGACCACGTGCTCGGGCGGATGGCCGTCGCCGCCCGCTGCCGGCACCGGCGTGGGCGCCGGCGCAGCGGGTGCCGCCGCCGGTGCGGGCGCTGCTGCCGCCTGCGTCTCGCCGAAGCGGCTTTCCGCGTAGAGCTGTTCGAGCTTGGCCTGAATCGCGCGAGCCACGGCTGCGTCCGGCTCGGCGCTCGCGCGGTAGTCCGCGAGCTGGCCGGACAACACGTCCTTGGTTTCGAGGAACGTGTCGATCATGTCCTTGCGCAGCACGAGTTCGTTATTGCGCGCGCGGTCGAGCAGCGATTCGAGGATGTGAGTCGTTTCGGTGAGGGCGGTGAAGCCGAACGTCGCCGCGCCGCCCTTGATCGAGTGAGCTGCGCGGAAAATTGCCGCGAGGTCTTCCGGATCGGGATGGCCGATGTCCAGATTGAGCAGCAACTGCTCCATCTGCGCGAGCAGTTCGTCCGCTTCGTCGAAGAACGTCTGATAGAACTGAGTGATGTCGAGTGTCATGCCTGGGTCACCGCGAGAGTTCCTGTCTGGGCTTTGGCAGCCGTGCCGCTTGTGTAAAGGCGCTTATGTAAACGTTCGTGAGCTCAGTTGCCCGACTCGGATAGCGCCGCGACCAGTTCGGTCAGCATGTCGGGGTCGAGCGGCTTTTCGATCCAGCCAGTCGCCCCCACCGCCCGCGCCGCTTCCTTGAAAGGCTCGCCGGATTCCGTCGTGAGGACGAGGATCGGCGTTACCTGGTAGGCCGGGTTGCCGCGCAACGCGGCGATCAGATCGAGGCCGGTCTTGCCCGGCATGTGCTGGTCGGTCAGCACGAGGTCGAACGACATGGCGAGCGCATTCTCCAGGCCCTCATTGCCGTCGGCCGCGAGCGTCACCTCATAGCCGGCCGTCGTCAGTGTGGCGGCAAGAATCTGCCGCATCGCTGCCGAGTCGTCGATTGCCAGAATGTGCCTGATCATTAAAACCTCGCTGCGCTCACTATGGATCGCCTGGGCTCGCGCGCCGCATGGGCGGCAACGCCGGCTCAGGCCATCGTGTCCTTCAATGCGACGCCACGCCGGGCGCCTTTGGTGCAACCGTCGGCGGTTGCGCAATCTGTTGCAGCAAGGGCGCCTGCCCCGAACCGGCCGCATCGTCGGACAAGGTGGTCGTGGTCGAGTCGTCGTGCATCATCGCCTCTTCCGACTTCTTGTTCAGCACCAGGATGCTGATACGGCGGTTTTCGGGATCGAGCGGATCGGCCTTGTTCAGGTTCTGCGTCGACGCCATGCCGATCACACGCATCACCTTCGATTCGTCCATCCCGCCCGCAATCAGCTCGCGGCGCGATGCGTTCGCGCGGTCCGCCGACAGTTCCCAGTTGCTGTATCCCTTCTCGCCGCCGGCGTACTGCACGGCGTCGGTGTGCCCCTGCACGATGATGCGGTTCGGCACGTCGTTCAGCGTGTTGCCGATGGCACGCAGAATGTCGCGCATATACGGCTCGACCTCGTCGCGGGCGGTGTCGAACATCGGCCGCTTCTGCGAGTCCACAATTTCGATGCGCAACCCTGTGAGCGTCGAATCAATACGGATCTGCTGCTTGAACTGGCGCAACACCGGGTTGGCCTCGATCGCGGCCATCAGCTTGACCTGCAGATCGTGCAGACGCACCTGCTCCTGCCGTTCGAGCTGCCCCTTCGACTGATCCATCGACTCGTCGTCGTTATGCGCCACCGTGTGGTCGGAGCGGCTCATCGAACCGTCGCTCTGACGCGTGATGCCTTGCTGGTCAGTCGAAATATCGCGGCCGCCGCCCTTCAGGATGCTCGAGTCTTCCGCGCTCCGGTCACCGCCCCACAGCGTGATCTTGAGCGGCTGGTTG
This sequence comes from Burkholderia sp. 4M9327F10, assembly GCF_005503145.1. Classification (GTDB taxonomy): domain Bacteria; phylum Pseudomonadota; class Gammaproteobacteria; order Burkholderiales; family Burkholderiaceae; genus Paraburkholderia. The sequence continues at coordinate 15,943 of NZ_SCNV01000050.1, forward strand.
AAGTAATCGGCAATGCCCTTCAGCTGCACGGTCGAGGCTGAACTGAGCAGCCACATCAGCAGGAAGAACGCCATCATCGCCGTCATGAAGTCCGCATACGCGAGCTTCCAGGCGCCGCCGTGATGGCCCGCCTTCTTCGGTGCGGAGCGCTTGACGACGATTGCGCGGTCTTTGTCCTTGCTCATCGAATCAGTTCCTGGCCCGCGCGGTTACTTGGCTTTCACGCGGCGCACGTGCTCTTCCAGCTCGCTGAACGACGGGCGTTCAGTCGAGAAGAGCACCTTGCGGCCGAATTCGACGGCGATCGCCGGCGCATAGCCATTCAGGCTCGCGAGGATCGTCACCTTGATGCACTGGAACATCTTGGTCGACTCGGCGACGCGCTGTTCCGCGACGCTCGAGAGCGGCCCGATCAGACCGTACGAAAGCAGAATGCCGAGGAAGGTGCCGACCAGCGCCTGGGCGATCATCTCGCCGAGCACAGCGGGCGGCTTGTCGGCCGAGGCCATGGTGTGCACCACGCCCATCACCGCCGCGACAATCCCGAATGCCGGCATGGCGTCGCCGACCTTGGCCAGCGCATGCGCCGGCGCTTCGCCTTCGGTGTGATGGGTTTCGATTTCCTCGTCCATCAGGCTTTCGATTTCAAACGCGTTCATGTTGCCGCCCACCATCAGACGCAGGTAGTCGGTCAGGAACTCGATGATGTGCTTGTCGGCGAGGATCTTCGGGTATTGCGTGAAGATCGGGCTCTTCGACGGATCGTCGATATCGGCTTCGAGCGTCAGCGTGCCTTCTTTGCGCGCCTTGGCCAGCAGGACGTAGAGGAGCGCCATCAGCTCCATGTACACGTCCTTGTTGTACTTGGACCCCTTAAAAAGGGTCGGAATCACGCCAACTGTCGCCTTGATCGTTTTCATCCCGTTGCCGAGGACGAATGCGCCGACGCCTGCGCCCCCGATCATCAGCAGTTCGACTGGCTGAAGCAGCGCGCCCAAATGACCGCCTTCCAGCGCATAACCGCCGAAAACGGACAACAGCGTCACGAGTGTTCCCACGAAAATCAGCACAGCCGAGCCCTCACAAGGAAGCGACGGAGTCCGTCGTTAATCTGGTTTACGGCAAGCGGGCGGAAAACTTTGGTGCAAAAGCGAGTTGGAGAGGCGGTGTAAACCACAGGCGGGGTGGGCGGGACCCGGGCGGGGTGCCCGGGCTGCGATGCAAGCGGGGCGGGGCTGCCCGCGTGAACGCTCAAACTTCCAGTTCGGCGAGCTGGCTCGCACGCACCTTGGCTTCGGCAACTTTCTTTGTCTTACCTGCACGGGACGGCGGCTGGCACAATCCACAGACAAATCCGTGCTGCGGATCATGCGCATGGGCGACGAAATGGCCGCCGCAGCGGGTGCATGCCGTCATCTGCAACATGCCGGAGTCGAAAAAACGCACCAGCGTCCACGCGCGGGTCAGGCTGAGCACCGGTTCGTCGTCGTGCATCTGGACGTGTTCCTGGTACAGCCGGTAGCTCTTGACGATCGACTGGATCGTCTCGCAGCCGCCGTGGTCCGCCATGAAGCGGTAAATGTTATAGAACAGCGACGAATGAAAGTTCGGCTGCCAGGTCATGAACCAGTCTGTCGAGAACGGCAGCATGCCCTTGGGCGGCGACACCCCTTTCAATTCCTTGTACAGCTTGATGAGCCGGTCGCGTGACAGGCTGGTCTCGGCCTCGAGCAGCTGCAAACGCGCGCCGAGTTCGATCAGTTCGATCGCCAGGGTAATTTCCCTGACTTCGAGTACTACACTTTTAGTGGCCATCCGCTCGGCTTCCCGCGTCCTGGTGTTACTGGTCGGTTTTGCTGCCGTGGAGTTCGAGTGCCGGCATCAGCCGACCTGCTCGACGGGCTGGCTAGCCATCAGGATCGCGGAATGCGCCTGAGCAATGGCGCTGGTCTTGCCCTTGTCGGCAAGCGCCGAAAGGACAGCATGGTCGTCGAAGCGGAAGCGGCATAGCACCTGGCTGGACGCGGCCAGCTTGACGGTCTGCGCCAGCGACAGATTGGCAATGACATCGGCCAGCTGATCCGAAATGCCCATGCGGAACATGCCCATAGGCTTATCTTCACGCAGCAGACGCTGAGCGAGCAGAAGATAAGAAAGGTTCACTTCTCTTATCTCGTTGAGCATTTCACTAGTGGTGCTCATGATTCCCCCGAGTCGATCTGGCTGGTCAGGCCGTTACGGAAACGTTTGCTCGAACGCGCGCGCTACACACGCACGAACGGCCCGTTTATGGTCTTGCCAGCATTGTGTCGAAAGGGAAACCGGACGGAAATCGGACAGACACCCCGCTTGGCTGACGGAATGCTCCATATATTCTGTAGGAATTTTTCCTACAAAACTCGCACTGGAATGGGAATGAAAGGCAGGAGGGGCTTTTTGGGGGATCGATCGGTGCGCGATCCTGAACTATTTTACGCACCTTTGAGCGGTGCGGCCGATTATAGATGTTTTTCACGCCACTGCAACAAACCCTGGCTATGCGCGACGCATCGAATTCTCTATCGCCTGAACCCTTGGGCCGCGGCACGGTGTTTGCTGAGGGGTCCTCTGCCGGCTGCGGTGTGGTCCGGCGCGACCTGTTACGCATGGTGTATCGCGCTGTAACAACATTAAGCGTTTGAAAAATAACTCGAATTGCGCCGGCCGATCCAGATAATGGCCTTAAGGGATAACCCGATGCAGTGTCGGGTTACCGCTGGGCGGCGGCCTACCGCGCCCGACCGTCCGCAAGGCATTCGCCCCCGCTCGACCCGAGCGCCGTTGTGCGAGGCCCCTATGAACAAGGAGAGTACGCATGCGAATCGCACAAATTGCGCCTTTATACGAAGCCGTACCGCCGAAATTTTACGGCGGCACCGAGCGGGTGGTGTCCTACCTGACGGAGGCGCTGGTCGAGCTCGGCCATGACGTGACGCTGTTCGCCAGCGGCGACTCCGTCACCTCAGCCAGACTCGAGGCGTCCTGGCCGCGCGCGCTGCGTCTCGACCCGACGGTGCGCGACGCGATGGCGCCGCACATCCTGCTGCTGGAAAAGGTGCGCAGCGTCGCTCACGAGTTCGACGTGCTGCACTTTCACCTCGACTACCTGCCGTTCCCGCTGTTCTCCACGCTCGGCACGCCGTTCGTGACCACCCTGCACGGGCGTCTCGACCTGCCCGAGCTGCAGCCGGTGTTCGATACGTTCACGCAAGTGCCGGTGGTGTCGATTTCCGATTCGCAGCGCCTGCCGCTCCAGCAGGCCAACTGGCTCAACACGATCTACCACGGCCTGCCCGAGCAGTTGCTCACGCCGCAGCCGCACAAGAAACCCGAATATCTGGCGTTCCTCGGCCGTATCTGTCCGGAGAAGCGCGTCGATACAGCTATCAAGATCGCTGCACAAAGCGGTCTGCCGCTGAAGATCGCCGCCAAGGTGGACAAGGTCGACCAGGAATACTTCAAGACCGAGATCGAGCCGCTGCTGTCGCAGGCGCACGTCGAGTTCGTCGGCGAAATCAACGAAGCGCAGAAGCCGGAATTCCTCTCGCGAGCCAAGGCGCTACTGTTCCCGATCGACTGGTCGGAGCCGTTTGGGCTGGTAATGATCGAATCGATGGCCTGCGGCACGCCGGTGATTGCGTTCAACCGCGGCTCAGTGCCGGAGGTGATCGACCACGGCGTGACCGGCTTCGTGGTCGAAGACGTGCAAGGGGCCGTCGCCGCGCTGCAACGGCTGGACGAACTGTCGCGCACGGAAATCCGCGCCCAGTTCGAGCGCCGCTTTAGCGCGAAAACCATGGCGCAGAACTATCTGGACGGCTATACCGCCCTGATTGAAGCAGAGCGCCGCCCGCTGTTGCGCCGCGTAGCGGTGGGCTAGCATTCTTCCGCACTGCCTTTGGCTAATTGCGCCTAAAAACGCCATGTGAATCGTTTGCGCGTGCGCAACCGCGCAGATAAAGCGGCCACCTTCTAAAAAGCCACCCCTCAAGGGTGGCTTTTTTACCGACAAATTCCGCCACAATTTCGATACGTATTCGGCACGATTAAGCCGCCTGAATCGCACTGACCTTCAGAAAGCTTTCATGACGAAAAACGTCCGCTGCGGCTAAACCTGCTCGATCAAAAAGCGCTCGCGGTTCTTGCCGGCAATCCATTTGGGCGGCTTGCCGCGGCCGCTCCACGTATTGCCCGACTTCGGATCCTGATACTTCGGCGGCAGCGGCGCCTTCTTGGGCGGGCGTCCGCGCCGGGCGGCCACTGCAAAACCCAGATCCTGGGCCGTCAAGCCATACTCCGAGATCTTGCCGCGGATCTCCTCGATGACATTGTCGAGTTCGGTACGTCGCGCTTCGTCCGCCTGAGCCTGCAATTTGGCGATCTGCGCCTTAAGTTCAGCATATTGCGACATTTCAGTTCTCCCTTTTTGTAGAACGCATTGTCACGGAGACTAGCCGTAATTAGCAGATTTCGCAATGGACAGTAATACTCACAATTCAAGATATCGTCTGATAAATTTATTATCGATTGATGAATTGTTAAATGTATCCGTCCTTTATCGCGAAATAATCCAATCCGCAAAGTGCATGATTGACAATTCTTGACACCCAGGCTGTCAATATTTCCTTAGAATTTTGCGCTCGAAGGCAGGTTCTTGAATTCCCCTAGCGCCGCCTCCAGCAGATAAAACTTTTTAGGATTCCACATCATGCAGTTGTCCAAGCGCCTCGTGGCCGAGCTGTTCGGCACCTTCTGGCTTGTCCTCGGGGGTTGCGGCAGCGCCGTCCTCGCCGCCAACTTCGCCGGTCCGGTGCATGGGCTGGGCATCGGCTTCGTGGGTGTTGCGTTCGCGTTCGGCCTCACCGTGCTGACCATGGCGTATGCCATCGGCCATATCTCGGGCTGCCACCTGAATCCGGCCGTGAGCGTAGGGCTGACCGTGGCGGGCCGCTTTCCGGCGCGCGACCTGGCGCCGTACATCGTCGCCCAGGTGATTGGCGCCGTGCTCGGCGCCTTCGTGCTGTCACTGATCGCAAGCGGCAAGCCGGGCTTCGACCTGGTGTCGAGCGGCTTCGCCAGCAACGGCTACGGCGACCGCTCGCCCGGCCACTACTCGCTGATGGCCGCGTTCATCTGCGAAGTGGTGATGACGGCATTCTTCCTGTTCGTCATTCTCGGCTCGACCGACAAGCGCGCGCCGGCCGGCTTCGCACCGATCGCCATCGGCCTGTGCCTGACGCTGATCCACCTGATCTCGATCCCGGTGACGAACACCTCGGTCAATCCGGCACGCTCCACCGGTCCGGCGCTGTTCGTGGGCGGTGCGGCAGTCGACCAGCTCTGGCTGTTCTGGGTTGCGCCTATCCTCGGCGCCGTCATCGCCGGACTCGTCTATCCCGCTATCGCGGCAAGCCGCGAGCCGCTCGACGCGCGCGCTGCACTGGCTGACTGACCGGCTGCGCAGACAGCATGACAAAGCGGGCGCTTCGGCGCCCGCTTTGCGTTTGGCTGCGTCAATGGCTGTGGGTTTGTCCTGCGCCTGATTCCACGTTTGATTCTGCATTCCCCTTGGCACGCGGTGCGGCCGGTCAGCCGCGGGACGTGAGGCCACTGCTAGAATCGTCCGACTTTCACACGGCTCGCAAAGAGGCTCCCGATGATCCGTTCCCGCCAGTTCCTGCACGGCGTTGCGCTCTGGCTCGCCGCTTCATGCGGCGGCGCCATGCTGTCCGCCCCGGCGCAAGCGGCCGGCAACCCGGTCGAGACGCTGGTGTTCGTCCGTCATGGCGAGAAGCCGGCTCAGGGTTTCGGCCAACTCGATTGCCAGGGGCTCAACCGCTCGCTGGCGCTACCCGCGGTAATCGCCGCCAAGTTCGGCAAGCCTGATGCGATCTTCGCGCCCGATCCCGGCCAGCAGAAGAACGACGGCGGCCGTCCCTATTACTACGTGCGGCCACTGGCGACCATCGAGCCGACTGCCATCCAGTTCCAGATGCCTGTGCAAACGCCATACGGCTATGCGCAGATCGACAAGCTCGGCAGTGCCCTGCTCGATCCGGCGTATCGCGACAAGCTGGTCGTGGTGGCATGGGAGCACAAGCTGATCGAAAAGCTCGTGCGGCAGATCGTGAGCAGCCACGGCGGCAACGCCGGTGAGGTACCCAAATGGCATAGCGACGATTTCGACAGCATTTATATCGTCAAGCTCGACTGGCGCAGCGGAGCGCCACGCGCGACCTTCGAGCACAGTGAGGAAGGCCTGAACGGCCGCTCGACGGACTGCCCATGCGCGGCACTGCCGCCGGCTGCGGCTTCGGGCGCGGCGCAGTAGGCGGTGCTCATACCGCCAAGGACGCCAAGAGCGCTGCGCGCGCTACCCGGACTTGAGCGCTATTGGCGCCAGCGGCCCATCACGACGCGAGTTCGTCACCCAGCGCGAACAGCTTGCGCAGATGATGCGCAACGCCCGCTTCGAAGTTGTTGCCGATGCGCGGCACATTCGGCAAACGCTTGATCAGATCGGGATTGGCGTTGTTCATCATGAACGGATGGCCGGCGGTTTCGAGCAGGTCGATATCGTTCATGTTGTCGCCAAACGCGACGCAACGGGCGGTTTCCACGCCCAGCCGGTCGAGCACGAACTTCAGTGCGCGACCCTTCGAGACGTTCGAGGTCATGACCTCCAGGCAGTCCGGCAGCGAGTAGGTGACGTACAGCGCGTCGCCGAACTCGCGTTGCAGGTTCGCCGCGACCGGTGCGAGGTCCGCAGGTTCGCCAATATATAAAGCCTTTGCGATGCCCGCACCGTCGTGCTGCTGCAAGTCCGTCACCTCATAGCTAAAGCCCGAATCCTGATGCAGGCGCAGCAGTTCCGGCGCGTCGCGGTCAATCAGCCATTCCTGATCGGCAAACAGGTTGACGATCACCCGGCCATGCGCGCCGGCAATTTCCGGCCGCACGAGGCGATGCACGGCCGCGGGTGGCAGATCGTCGGCGTAGATCATGGTGTCGTCGGGCGCGTGCACGCGCGCGCCGTTCGACGTGATCAGATAGGCGCGCACGCCCAGCAGGTCGCGAATGCCCGCCACGTCACGATAGTGCCGACCGGTCGCAATGACAAACTGCAGCCCTGCTGCTTCCAGCCGGCGCACCGTAGCAACGGTGAACGGATCGACCTGATGGTCGCCGTTGAGCAAGGTGCCGTCGAGATCGGTGGCGATGACTTTGTACATGGTGGGAGCAGCCCGGCAACGTCAAAGGCCGTATTTTAGCCTTGCCGGAAGCTTTCGCTTCAGCGCTTTTGCTGCAGTGCTTCCATTTCGGTACCGTCAACGCGCCGCGGGTTCCCGCGCGTCGGATCCACGCAAGATTTCACTCCGGTCCGGCGCTGGCCTCACATTGCCTACGCCCCAAGCCGCGCCGCTTCCTGCTGCGCGAGTTGCAGCGCCCCATGCGCGGAATCGGCCAGCGGTGCGCGTAACCGCGCCTGGAAGCGTTGCGGCACATAGTCGCGCAATGGCCCGCCGAGCCCCCCGCACAGGGCGACCGGCAACTGCGCCGAGGGGTCGAGAGCTTCGATGATCTTGCCGATTTCCACACCTGCTTTGGTGAGCAGGTGCGCGGCGAACGGATGACTGGCGTGCGCGAGGACGATGGGCGCGAGGCTCGCGTAGGCCGTCTGATTGGCCGAGCACAGCCACACGATCAGGCTGTCGCGGTCCTGCGCGCCCACCCGCTCAAGCAAGGCTTTGGCGAACGCATCGAGCGTTGCACGGCCGTCGAGCGCTTGCTGCGCATGCACGATCGCGCGCAAGCCGAGCCAGGCGCCGCTCGCCTCGTCACCTGACGGGAAGCCAAAACCCCCGGCGATCCGGCACTCCCCGTCACCGTCTGCCGCCGCCGCGATGCTGCCCGTGCCGAGCGCTACGATCACCCCGTGGGCGCCGCCATGCGCGCCGAGCAGCGTCGTGTAAGCGTCGCTTTCCACAGCCAGCCCCGCCAGCCGCGGCGCCTGCGCCCGGAACGCAGCGAGCCAGTCGCGATTATTGACCCCGGCCAGTCCGCAGCCGAGTACGCAACGTTCCCATTGCGGCGCAGCGTTGCCCAGGCCGGCCAGCTTGAACGCTTCGCTGCAGCCCGCCTGAATGGCCTGCCAGGCGCGCTCGATACCGAGGCCCAGCCCGGACGGACCGCCAGATGCCTGAGCGAGTTCGCGGCCATGCGCGTCGCCAAGCACGACACGGGTGCCGCTGCCGCCGCCGTCTATACCGATCAGAAAAAGGTCTGTATTCATCAGGGAAGAGCAAGTAGAGAGTTGCCGCACAGGGATTGCCGCATAGCGTGGCAGGTCCGTTTCAATCCGGCAACTGGCCGAACGGCCTAGTTGCGGCGTATCGGCGTTCCGATATGCTGGCAAAGCCCGGACCGACCGGGCCCTCCACACACATGACCATGCAGGAGCCGGAACGTGACACAGAGATGCAGTTGGGCATCGGGCGAAGCGCTCGCACACTATCACGACACCGAGTGGGGCGTGCCCTCGCGCGACGACCAGCACCTCTTCGAAATGCTCGTGCTGGAAGGCGCCCAGGCGGGCTTGTCGTGGTCCACCATCCTGAACAAACGCGCGGGCTACCGCCGGGCGTTCGCTGGGTTCGAGATCGACAAGGTCGCCCGTTTCACGCCGAAGCATGTGGACACACTCGTGCTCGACGAGTCCATCGTGCGTCACCGCGGCAAGATTGAAGCGGCCATCACCAATGCGCGCGCCGTGCAGCAGATCCAGGCGGAACACGGGTCGCTCGCCAATTTCATCTGGTCGTTCGTGGATCAGACACCGATCCAGAACGACTGGGCGTCCTATCAGCACGCGCCCGCCTCAACCGAAATCTCAGACGCGCTCAGCAAAGGGCTTAAGCGCTACGGCTGCAAGTTTGTCGGCACCACCATCTGCTATGCGTTCATGCAAGCGGTAGGCATGGTCAACGACCACCAGGCCGACTGTGACTGCCGCGCACGCTGCGCCGCCCTTGGCAAAAAAGGCCGCAACCGGAAAGTGAGCTGACGGACGGAGGGACGGGCGGGCAGGTGAGCTGGCAAGCGGAAATCAGGCGGCAAGATCGAACGGAGAAACCATACGGCAGAACACCGCCTCTGCCCGTGTGGTTTTCCCCACACTTCTCGAGCGAAATTCAACGTCTGCGGGAAAGTCCCGAGCGAGCCGGCACGGGCACGTGAGAGCCTTGCCCAGCATGGCTTTGCGGAAGGCCTGCCGGTTCCAGGGAGCGCCTTGAGGTGTCAAAATTGCGTGCTACGGAAAAGCACTGCTACGTTTTTACCGCCTTCAGTCGTTATAACAATTGAAGGGACAGCCGATGCACTCGAATAACCCATGAAGGAACCGCTGCACGCACGGCGCAGGGGAGAAACACCATGAAAAATCAAAACTTCCTGACGCATCAGGAGATATTCAATCGGGCCGTCAGCCACCTCGACAGCCAGGGGCGCACTGTCCTGCTGCCACGCGGCGGCGGCGCCTACCGGGGTTACTGCGGCGGCTGCCCGGTCGGCAGCTTCATCAAGCCGCGCGACTACATGACGGCGATGGAAGGCGTTCCGGTGCGTTACATAGGCAAGGCGCCGATCGAAGTGCCGGCCTATATGGACGTTGGCATTGCCGCCCTGAAAAAAGCCCTGCTACGCGCCCGCATCAATATTTACGACCCTGTCACGGTCGATCTGCTTAGCTGCCTGCAAAACGTGCACGACGTATTCGGCACGTGGGAATGGCAAGAGCGGCTGGTGTCGATCGCCCGTCAGTTTGGGCTATCCACGGCGCAGGTCAAGAACGCGGCGTGATCGCGCCCTTTCATCGGAATCAGGCAGCGGCATCAGGCAGCGGCGTCTAAAAACGCCGACTGAAGCGCCCATTAAAACGCCCACTAAAGCGTCACCTGAAAGCGCCCCAATTTTTCCCACAGAATGCAAAACGGCGGTGTGGCTTCTTACGAAGCTCACACCGCCGTTCGGCTGTGCTTGAAAAGCGTGCTTAGTGCAGCTTTTTCGGCAGTTGCTGGCTGCGCAGGCGCTTGTGCAGGCGCTTCACAGCAGCAGCCTTCTTACGCTTGCGAGCCGTCGTCGGCTTTTCGTACGATTGGCGTTCACGCAGTTCTGCGATCAGGCCGTTCTTTTCGATTGCGCGACGAAAGCGGCGGATCGCCACTTCGAACGGCTCGTTTTCCTTCAGAAGAATCGTCGTCATGTAATTCCTAACTAAATCGCTGGATACGGGTAATTGCGCGGCGGCGTAACCAGATACGCCACTCACGCGCCGGCCCTCCGGTCGTTTCGCGTCATGGACAATAACAGGCAAACGAAACCATGAACGAAACGAAAGGCAAAGCGGCCACGGAGGCCGGAAAAGAGAGGTGGGGAGTTCACCGCTGAACGCGGCCAGACGCACATCGCAAGCGCCGCGTCTGTTGCCATTTCGCCCGCCCAAGAGCGGACGAAACAGGCAAAGATCTCAATTCACTCCCGATGATATCAGGAAAATAACGTGCCTACCACCATTTTAGCCATTCCGCCAGGCACTTGCGTCACCCAGCAGACGCAGATCGGCCCCGGTCAGCATCAGGTGGACCGACGCAGCCAGGCTCTCGAGTTGCGCCACCGAGGTCGCACTGGCAATCGGCGCCGTCACGCTCGGCCGCGCAATCAGCCATGCCAGCGCCACGGTGGCAGGCGTGCTGCCGTGCTGGTCGGCGACCGTGTCGAGCGCCGCCAGAATCCGCGTGCCGCGCTCGTTCAGGTATTTTTCGACGCGGCTGCCGCGCGCGCTTTTGGCCAGATCCGCTGCCGAGCGGTACTTGCCTGACAGAAAGCCGCTTGCAAGACTGTAATACACCACCGCACTCAAATGCTCGGCCTGCAGCACCGGCTCGAGATCGGTTTCATAGTCCTCGCGGTCGTAAAGATTGTATTCGGGTTGAACGATCTGGTACTCGGGCAGGCCATGCTGGCGCGACACGGCCAGCGCCTCGCGGATACGCGCGCCGCTATAGTTCGACGCGCCGATCACCCGCACCTTGCCTGTCTCGATCAGGCGCTGATAGGCGCCCAAGGTTTCGGCGAGCGGCGTGTCGAGTGCATCTTCGTGCGAGAAATACACGTCGATATAGTCGGTTTGCAAGCGACGCAGCGAATCCTCCACCGCCGCCTGGATATTGCCGGCGGACAGTCCCTTGCGCTGCGGGTGCTTGGCCACCTTGGTCGCCAGCACGATCTGCTCGCGCTTGCCGCTCGCCCGAAGCCACTTGCCGAGAATGGTTTCCGACTCCCCGCCGTGGTTGCCGGGCACCCAGACCGAATACACGTCCGCCGTATCGATGAAGTTGAGGCCCGCGTCGACGAACGCATCGAGGATCGAAAACGAGGTCGCCTCGTCGGCGGTCCAGCCAAACACATTGCCGCCGAACATAAGCGGCGCGACCTGCAATTCGGAATTGCCAATTCTGCGTCTTTGCATGATTTCTCCAAGAAATTCGTCTCTGGAGACAAAAAGAATACGCCGACTTTTCAAGCTCTGCGCTCGCCCCCGGCGCTTGGCCAACAGGCGCCTTAAGCCACCTTTCGGATAGCCAGGCCGGTAATTCGAAGTAAAACAATTGGGTCCGAATTGAACAAAGTCCCTCAAGTTTTTTTTTCCTGCGCCGACATCCTGCTCAGAGGCGGCCAGCAAAGAACGAGTGCACCGCCCATGTCAACGTGGCAGTAACTTTAGGGCAACAGCCTCTTGGGAGATTTTCATGCTCAGCATCAACAGTAATATCTCGTCGCTGACCGCTCAGGAAAACCTGAACAGCTCCGGCAACGCACTCTCGCAAGCTATTACCCGTCTGTCCTCGGGCAAGCGTATCAACAGCGCAGCTGACGACGCAGCCGGCCTGGCAATTTCGACGACGCTGCAAACGGCCATCAACGGCCTGAACCAAGGCGTGTCGAACGCAAACGACGGCGTGTCGATGGTGCAAACGGCCAGCACGGGCCTGTCGCAAATCACGCAATCGCTGCAAACCATCCGTTCGCTCGCGAACGAAGCCGCGGGCGGTTCGCTGTCCGCAAGCAACCAGGCAGCGCTGCAACAGGAAGTTGCCCAGCAAGTCGCTGAAGTGAACCGTCTTGCTTCGCAAACCACGTACAACGGTATCAACCTGCTGAACGGTTCGGCTGGCCTGGTCACGGTTCAAGTTGGCGCGAACGTCGGTCAGACGATCAGCCTGAACCTGAGCCAAGGCGTGTCGGCAGCATCGCTGGGCAGCGGCCCGGTGCAGGCAGGCAACACGCTCGGTTCGATCACGGGTCTCGACCTGAACTCGAACGGCACGGCAAACACCTCGGGCGGCACGGGCGCGATCACCCAGATCAACATCCTGTCGAACGGCACGGGCGGCTTCATCTTCACCGACCAGAACAACCAGACGCTGTCGACGACGGCTACTGCCAACCTGTTCTCGGTTGCCGGCTCCGCAAGCGGCATCTCGACGATCTCGCTGGCAACGGGCGCAAACAACGGCCTGCTGGAACCGAACGAACTGTCCGCAATCAACACGCAGTTCAGCACGGGTGGCGGTTCGGCTGCATCGGCTGGCACGGTCCTCGGCGTTATCTCGGGCCTCGACCTGAACTCGACCAACGGTTCGGCAGCAACGGCAGGTACGCCGAACGCGATCACGTCGATCACGGTTGAATCGAACGGCACGGGCGGCTTCGAATACGTCGACCAGAACGGCAACCAGCTGTCGACGACGGCTGCAACCAACCTGTTCACGAGCACGACGGCTGGTATCACCGCGTTCAACGGCGCACAAACGACGATCGGTTCGACGACGGCAGCTCAGGCTTCGGGTTCGGTGCTGGCAAGCGTCAACACGAACAACGTTCCGACTTCGGTGGCGAACGTGAACGTGAGCACGACGGCTGGTGCAAACCTGGCGATGGAAACGGTCGACAACGCACTCGCAACCATCAGCAACATCCAGGCAACGCTCGGCGCCGCGCAAAACCGTCTGACGGGTATCGCAACGTCGCAGCAAGCTGAGTCGACCGACCTGTCGAGCGCACAATCGCAAATCACGGACGCGGACTTCGCACAGGAAACCGCTAACCTGAGCAAGGCGCAAGTGCTGCAACAAGCTGGTATCTCGGTGCTGGCACAAGCTAACTCGAACCCGCAGCAAGTTCTGAAGCTGCTGCAATAAGGTAGAGTTCGGCAGTAAGCGCGGATGAGCCCCAGGCAGCGCGAACAGCTCATCCGCGTCTTAAAGAATGACCGGGAGGCTCGTCCTCCCTTAGTGCATTGCAGACCAGCCCCTAACGAAGACACCTGTCGCGCGGTCGCGACCCCGTGTGGAGTTTTTCATGTCAACGATTTCCAGTAGCACGTCGTCCCTCTCGTCGTCGGCAGCCGCAGCGGCCGCCGAAGCGGCAGCGCAGTCTGCGTTGCAGGAGGCAGGACAGTCACTGATCGCGGGTTCGACAGGCAACTCGTCGCTGGATGTTCAATCCATCGTGACGGCGCTCGTCAACTCCAAGGTCGCGGGTCAAACTGCCGCGCTGACCACTGAAGCGACCAACGACAACACCCAGATTTCCGCCATCGGCTCGCTCTCGGCTGCGCTGTCGTCGCTGCAGGTCGGACTCGCGCCGCTTTTCAACGGCACGCTGCAGTCCACCTTCAGCGCCACCCTGAGCGGGACGGGCATCACCGCCAGCGCCGCGAGCGGCGCCGTGGCCGGTTCGTATTCGATCAACGTCAGCCAGATCGCACAGGCGCAGAGCATTTCCTCGGGCGCCTTCACGAGTGCGCAGTCAAGCTCGCTCGGCACCGGCAACCTGACGATCTCGGTGGGCAGCAAATCGATGCAGCTCGCCGTCACCTCGACGAACGACACGCTGAGCGATATCGCCTCGGCCATCAACAGTTCGAGCAGCAACCCCGGCATCTCCGCCACCGTCGTCAACGGCTCCGACGGGCAGCATTTGGTGCTCAGCTCGACCACCACGGGCGCGGCCAACACGATCACGGTAAACGTCAGCAACGTCGCGAACGACAACGGGCTCTCGAGCCTCGGCGTGACCTCGACGCAAGGCACCACCTCGAGCGGCGCTTCGACCATCGCGTCGTCGGGCAGCATTGCGTGGACCCAGACCACGGCAGCCCAGGATGCGCAGTTCACGCTGAACGGTACGAGCGCAGACAGTGCCAGCAATACGGTGACGTCGGTGCTGCCTGGTGTGACGCTGAACCTGACCGCGGCCGCTGTCTCCAGTTCGAGCAGCAGCTCCTCAGCGCAAACGCTGACGATCGCGCCGAACACCGCGACCCAGGTCAGCGACATCGAGACCTTCGTGTCCGATTACAACGCTGTCGTCAGCACGATGAGCAGCCTGTCGTCGTTCAACTCGAGCGCCGCAGCCGGTTCGCAAGGCGGCCCGCTGCTTGGCGACTCGATGCTCAACCAGATCCAGAGCACGCTCGGCAACATCGTGAGCGGCAGCGTCAGCAACTCCGGCGTGACGGCAGCCCTCTCTTCGCTTGGTATTACGCTGGAATCGAATGGCCAGTTGTCGGTGGATTCGACCACGCTCACCAGCGCGGTGCAGAGCAACCCGACCCAGGTCGCCGCCCTGTTCAATTCGACCAACGGCATTGCGGCGCAACTGAACAACAACATCACGACGTTCACGCAGACGGGCGGTATCATCGATATCCGCACCAATCAGTTGACGGCGGACCTGCAAAGCGTGACAACCCAGTCGAACGCGCTGACCACGTACACGCAGCAACTGACCTCGCAGTACAACGCAGAGTTCACGGCGCTGAACAACCTGATGGCGACGACCAACAGCAACTCGCAGTATCTGACGCAGCTGTTCGGCGGCGCCAATAGCGCGGGCGCGCTGGCCAAGAACTCATCCTGATGGGAAGGCTGAACATGACTGAAGAACGCGGCGCAATCAATCAGACTGAACTCGTCACGCGCGTATTCGAGCTGACGAAGGCGATCGAACATGCTGCCAGCCTCGCCGACTGGCAGCGCACCGCTGAGCTCGTCGAGGAGCGCTCGCCGCTTCTGATGTCGATTGCGGCGGAGCAGGAACCCGCCGCGCTCGAGATGATTCGCTACATTCAGTCCGTCGACAGCGAAACGCTCGCCAACGCGCAGCGCTCGCAGGCCGAGCTGGAAACGGAATATCGCGCCGCGATGGACCGCACCCGGGCGGCCGGCCAATACCACCGCGTCGCGCTGCTCTAGACGTCCCCGGCTTGCCGCGCCGGCAAGCCGCTTACCGTTTCACACAAAAATAACACGCCGAAGTACAGGCGTGCTCGTTCGACTCCGCCCGCTTTTGCGGGCTTTTTTTTGCCCGCGTTTTCTTGTCCGGGCCGCGCGCCCGCCCCTCCCGAGGGCCGAACAGCAAGGGAATCAGGCCTTTACTCGCCGAATCGCCCATAGCACGACTCGCTAGACTATTCGAAGCACAGTGCGTCCGCGCTTCGGCCTCGCTCGGCCCGGTGCGCCCGGCAGGCGCGCGGCCCGGTTTTGGCCGCGAGCGCAGCCGGGCACGGCCTGAACCCGCCCCGTGGCAGCCGCCGCGCCGCACTGCGCCTGGAACTCGGCCTCGCCGACGACGCACGTGCTGTCGTTGATGACGAGCAGTTCGCCTTACCGCTGTTCGTCCAAGCACACAAGGGAATTCATGACTACCGACGCCGACCTGCAACAGGCTGTCAGCCATCATCAGGCGCAGCGTTTTCCGGAAGCGGAGCAGCTTTACCGCAACATCCTGCTGGCCGATCCGGATCACCCCGACGCCAATCACAACCTCGGGATTCTCTCGCTGCAGATGAAGCAACCGGCCGCCGGCCTGCCGTTTCTCAAGACCGCCGTGGCGGCGGCGCCGGAGCGGGTGCAATACTGGTCGGTGTACGCCGAGGCGCTCGTCATGAGCGGCCAGCCGGACGAAGCGCAGCGGGTGCGCGAGCAGGCCGGGCAACAGGGCCTCAGCTTGCCTCCGCTAGTGGCAGGCGACGCCGCGCCGGTGCAGGAACAAGCGCCCACCCCCGGCGAAATGGAGAATCTCGCCAGGGAATTCGTCGCCACCCTCGAAACGCTTTCGGACAAAGGCCTGCACGACAGCGCCGAAGCACTCGCACGGCAGATGCTCGCGACCTTCCCCGACAACGGCTACGCGTGGAAGACGCTCGCCTACGCCTACCTGCGGCGTGGCGATCTCGCCGGCGCGCTGGCGCCGCTTGAAAAAGCAGCCGCGCTGGCGCCGCGCGATGCGGAACTGGGCCACCATCTGGGCGCCGCCCGCGCCATGCAGGAAGGGCTCCAACTGGACGAGCGCGGCGAATTCCAGGAGGCCGGCAAGCGCTATCAAGCGGTGCTCAACGTGTATCCGGACCATCCGGCTGCCAACCATAAGCTGGGCGTGATCGGTATCCGGCTGCTGCAGCCCGAGGCGGCGATTCCGTACCTCGAACGCGCGATCGGCGGCGATCCGAACCAGCTGCAGTACTGGGCCAATTACATCGACGGGCTGTTGCAGGCCAATCAGTTGAAGGCGGCGTGGATCGCGCTGGAAATGGCGCAGCAACGCGGCCTCGCCGGCCCGGCCATCGACAAGCTGATCGGCATCATGACGGTGGTCTCCACCCAGCCGACCAACAAGGTGTCACGCGCCGAACTGGCCGCGGCGGACGCATCGGCGGCGGTTTCTACGGGCACGGCGGCCCCGGCAGCCGCCCCCGTGGCCGCACCGGCAAGCACGCCGGCCCAGCAGAACAAACCGGCTGAACCGGCCCATGCCGCCCCGCC
The DNA here is from genome assembly GCF_005503145.1 of Burkholderia sp. 4M9327F10. Classification (GTDB taxonomy): domain Bacteria; phylum Pseudomonadota; class Gammaproteobacteria; order Burkholderiales; family Burkholderiaceae; genus Paraburkholderia. Next base: position 32,868 of record NZ_SCNV01000050.1, read on the forward strand.
GGCCACGGCCGCCAAATCCGGCAAGTCTGCCGCGCCGGCCGCCAAAAAGACGCCGGACCAGAAGGAGATCAACGAGCTCGGCGGTCTGTTCAACACCGGCCGTGTCGAAGAAGCGGTCGCCAGCGCCCGAGAAATGATCCGCCGCTACCCGGAGCACGGCTTCGGCTGGAAGGTGCTGGTCGTGGCACTGCATCGCCTCGCCCGCTATGACGAGGCCTTCGAGCATCTGCCGACGGCACATGGCATCTGGCCGGACGACGTCGATATCCTGCAGATCGCGGCCAGCATCCTTGAGTCCAAGGGACGCCACGAGGCGGCGGAAACCGCCTGCCGGCGCATGCTCGAATTGTCTCCCGATCGCCCGGAAGGCCTGCGGATTCTCAGCATCATCCTGCAGGCCACCGGCCGGCTCGACGAGGCCGAACAAAGTGCGCGCCGCTCGATCGAGCTCGACCCCAAGGCCCCCTTTACGCCCTGCTCGCTCGGCGTCACGCTGATGCAGCAAGGCCGGCTGGGCGAAGCCAACGTGATGTTCCGGCACGCGCTCGAACTCGATCCGAACTTCGAGATGGCGTACAACAACCTCGTGTTCTGCATGACGCACAACGAGGAAATCGCACCCGACGAGCTGTTCGCCGAGCATCGCCGCTTTGCCGAGCGCTTCGAAGCGCCGCTCAAGCCCAACTGGCCGCAGCACACCAACAGCCGCGACCCCGAGCGCAAACTGCGGATCGGCTTCATTTCCGGGGACTTCTGCCGTCACGCGGTAGCGAGCTTCCTCGAACCGGTGCTGATGCATCTGTCGCTCGACCCGAAGCTGTCGTTGCATGCGTATTCGAACACCTATCTCGACGATACGATGAGCGAGCGCCTGCGCGAGCTGTTCGGTCACTGGACCAGCGTCGTGGGCCTCTCCGACGAGCAGGCCGCCGAGAAGGTGCGCGCCGACGGCATCGACATCCTGATCGATCTGGCCGGCCACACCGCTCACAACCGGCTGCTCACGCTCGCGCGCAAACCGGCGCCGGTGCAGGCGACATGGATCGGCTATCCCGGCACGACCGGTCTCGACTCCGTCGACTACTTCCTCGCCGATCAGTTCTGGGTGCCGTCCGAGCAGTTCCGCAACCAGTTCAGCGAGAAGATCGCCTATCTGCCGGCGGTCGCCCCGTTCCTCGCCGACAAGCTGTGCCCGCCGGTCAACGGGCTGCCTGCGCTGCACAACGGCCATATCACCTTCGGCAGCTTCAACCGGATGGACAAACTGCGCCGCGACGTGATCGCCCTGTGGTCGCGCCTGCTGCGCGAGGTGCCGAACTCGCGCATGGTGATCGGCGCAATGCCGCGCGACGGCGGTCTCGGCAAGCTGGTCGAGTGGTTCAGCGAGGAAGGTATCGCCCGCGAGCGGCTCGACTTCATGCAGCGCTCGAGCGTGCCGGTTTATCTGCAGCAGCATCACCGGGTGGACTTCTGTCTCGACAGCTTCCCGTTCTCCGGCCTCACCACCGCTCTGCATTCGCTGTGGATGGGCGTACCCACCCTGACACTGCCGGGCGAGACGGTGCCGGGGCGCAGCGGCCTGACCGCGATGTCGCACGTCGGCCTGGAGTCGTTCGTGGCGCACGACAAGGACGATTTCGTGCGCAAGGGTGTCGAGCTTTCGCAGGATCTGACGGCGCTCGCTGTACTGCGCGCCGGCATGCGCGAGCGTTGCCAGCAGTCGCCGGTGTTCCGCCCGGAAGTGATCGCCGTGAGCGTGACAAGCGCGCTGCGCACCATGTGGCGGCGCTGGTGCGAGGGCCTGCCGGCGGAGTCGTTCGAGGTGCCGGCGGTTGACGTCGCAGCGGCCGCAACGCCGCACGCCCCCGCCCCCGCATCGAGCCAGCAGCCGGCCCCGGCCCTGGCCGTCGCGGCGGCTGCTCCTGCCGCCGCGGAACCGCTCAATCTGAGCCTGGTGCGCGGATGACACCCGCTCCGATCGAACACCCGTGATCCAATGAAACCTATCCGATTCGTCTGCGGCACGCGGCGCACCCCCGAGCAGTTCTCCAACGAGACCGCGCTCGGGCGGTCGCTGAAGCTCTACAACCACTTCAAGCACGCGCAACTGCATCTGTTCGACAACAACGCCCGCGGCCTGTCGACCATCTACAACAACGCGATCCAGTACGCGGAGCAAAACCCGGCGATTCTCGTGTTCGTGCACGACGACGTCTGGCTGCAGGACTTTTTCTGGACCGAGCGGATCTACGAAGCGATCGAGCGTTTCGACGTGGTAGGGCTCGCCGGCAACACGCGCCGTTTGCCGCGTCAGCCCGCCTGGGCCTTCGCGACACCCGACTTCAAGTGGGACGACAAGCAGTTCCTGAGCGGCACAGTGGGACACGGCAAGGGCTTTCCGTGTGAAATCGTGTCGTCGTTCGGCCCGGCCGGCCAGGCCTGCAAGCTGCTCGACGGCCTGATGCTGATTGCCGACAGCGCGAAGCTGATCGAAAGCGGCCTGCGCTTCGACGAACAGTTCACGTTCCATTTCTACGACATGGATTTTTGCCGCCAGGCTGAGCTGAAAGGCCTGAGCATGGGCACCTGGCCGCTTGCCGTGGTGCACGAAAGCGGCGGCGCTTTCAACTCGCCCGGCTGGCGCGACGGTTACCAGCGTTATCTGCAGAAGTACGGCGAATGAAAGGCCTGGGCTTAGGGGCGGTGCGCGGTTTCAAGCCTGCGCTCGTCGTCTGCCTGGGCACGCTTGTGGCCGCACGGCCGGTAGCGGCCCCGTTCAGGCGTGAATTGGGACGGATTTTGGGCTCTGTTCCGCCGAATGTCGCCGCCCGCGGTCCGTACACTGCCTGATATCACCTCTTAAAAGGTCTGTTGCACCGACCGACTCCACGATCAAGTTCAATCCGGTTCATATCCATCATGAGTGACTTTCAGCAGGAAGTGCGCGAACGCATCGCCGCCAACGGACGCGAGCAGGGTTTGCTCGACGCCGGCCTATCGTTCCTGTGCACCAGCGCGGAATACCGCTACTCGTACAACTTCGCGTGGCTCGGGCGCCCGATCATTCAGTATCCCCAGGATATGGTGGCGATGCAGGAACTGATCTGGAACGTGCGCCCCGACCTGATTATCGAAACCGGCATCGCGCACGGCGGCTCGCTGATCCTGAGCGCCTCGATGCTGGCGCTGCTCGACTACTGCGACGCGCTGGAAAGCCAGCAACTGCTCGACCCGGCCAAGCCGAAGCGCCGCGTGGTGGGCGTGGATATCGATATCCGCGCGCACAACCGCGTGGCGATTGAGGCGCATCCGATGGCCAACCGCATCGACATGATCCAGGGCTCCTCGATCGACCCCGCGATCGTCGAACAGGTGCGCCGCCATGCCGAAGGCAAAAAGACCGTGCTGGTGTGCCTCGACTCGAATCACACGCACGACCACGTGCTCGCCGAACTCGAAGCCTACGCCCCGCTCACCACCGTAGGCAGCTACTGCGTGGCGTTCGATACCGTTATCGAAGACATGCCTGCAGGCAGCTTCCCGGACCGTCCGTGGGATATTGGGAATAGCCCGAAGACGGCGGTGCACGAGTACGTCGCGAAGCACCCCGAGTTCGAAATCGACCGGGCAATCGATCACAAGCTGTTGATTTCGGTCGCGCCGGAAGGCTACCTGAAGCGCGTCCGTTAAGCAGTCAAGCAGTCAGTCAGGTACTTAGGTACGCCGGCGCCCGGGCGCCTACCCGGGCTTCGCTCACCGCAGTTTCATCTGCACGAAGCAAAATCGAAATGAAAGTCGTCATTCTTGCTGGCGGGCTCGGCTCGCGTTTGTCCGAAGAGACCCAGTCGCGGCCCAAGCCGATGGTGACCGTCGGCGACCGGCCCATCCTGTGGCACATCATGAAGATCTACGCGTCCCACGGGATGACGGACTTCGTCATCTGCTGCGGGTACAAGGGCTATGTCATCAAGGAATATTTCGCCAACTACTTCCTGCACTCGTCCGATGTCACGTTCGACCTCGCGAACAATTCCATGGAAGTGCATCAGCGCTACGCCGAACCCTGGCGCGTCACGCTGATCGACACGGGTGAGTTCTCGATGACGGGCGGCCGTCTGAAGCGCGCGGGACATCTGCTGCGCGACGAAGAAGCGTTCTGCTTCACCTACGGCGACGGCGTGGGCAACGTCAACATCACGGAACTGGTGCGCTTTCACAAGCGTCACGGCCGCCTTGCGACCGTAACCGGCGTGCAGCCGCCCGGACGCTATGGTGTCCTGCAGTTTGGGGAAGACCAGGACGCGGTGGTCGGCTTCACGGAAAAGCCGCAGGACGGCAACGCGTGGATCAACGGCGGCTATTTTGTGGTGTCGCCGCGCGTACTCGATTTCATTGCCGACGACGCAACCCCATGGGAAGCCGCGCCGATGGAAAAGCTCGCCGCTTCGGGCGAGCTGCAAACCTTCCGTCACGACGGCTTCTGGCAGCCGATGGACACGTTGCGCGACAAGCAGCAGCTCGACGCTATCTGGGCAAGCGGCAACGCGCCGTGGAAGACCTGGTGAACGCGGCGATGACGCAAACGGGTTTCTGGCGGGGCCGCCGGGTGTTTCTCACCGGCCACACCGGCTTCAAGGGAAGCTGGCTGGCGCTATGGCTGCAACGTCTCGGCGCTCAGGTGACCGGTTACGCGCTTGAAGCGCCGACCCAACCGTCGCTATTCGACGAGGCTGAGGTTGCGGGCGGACTCGAACACATCCTTGGCGACGTGCGCGATGCCAACGCTGTGAGCGCCGCCATGCAGCGGGCACAGCCCGAAGTGGTGTTTCACCTTGCCGCACAGTCGCTCGTGCGGCATTCGTATGCCGAGCCAGTCGAGACTTACGCCACCAATGTAATGGGCACGGTGCACGTACTCGATGCCGCACGCCGGACCGACAGCGTGCGTGCCATCGTCAACGTGACGACCGACAAGTGCTACGAGAATCTGGAAACCGAACGCGCCTACCGCGAAAGCGACGCGCTCGGCGGCCGCGACCCGTATAGCAACAGCAAGGCCTGCTCGGAGCTGGTGACGCAGGCATACCGCCAGTCGTTCTTTGTGCCGGGTACGAACGGCGCTGCGTCAACCGGCGTCGCTACCGCGCGGGCCGGTAACGTGATCGGCGGCGGCGACTGGGCAGTGGACCGTCTGGTGCCCGACCTGCTGCGCGCCTTCGACCGGGCCGAGCCTGCCATCGTGCGCCGGCCGCATGCGGTGCGCCCCTGGCAGCATGTACTGGAACCGCTTGCCGGTTATCTGACGCTCGCCGAGCGTCTTTGCGCACAACCACTGCAGTACTCCGGCGCCTGGAATTTTGGGCCACGTCCCGGCGACATGCGCCCCGTGGATGCAATCGCCGCGGCGCTGACGAGCGCGCTCGGCGAGCATGCTTCGTTTGTGGTGCAGGCCGAAGCCGGCGCGCCGCACGAAGCCGGCCTGCTGCTGCTCGATGCAGCCAAGGCGCGCCGCGAACTCGACTGGGACTCGGCGCTGGAACTGGAGGAAGCGCTGCGCTGGATCGCCGAATGGCATCAGGCGCACCGGGCCGGCCGCAACGTGCGTGACATCACGCTCGAACAGATCGGCCGCTATGAAGCCCGACTCGGCAGGACGGCCGCTCGCGCGGCGGCGTCGGCTGTCGAATGATTGCGAGGAATGACGTCTTGAACTGCCGACACTGTAATCACCCACTGACGTTTCCGTTTCTGGATCTCGGCTTTGCGCCGCCCTCGAATGCGTATCTGACGCAGGGCGATCTGGTGCAGCCGGAACGTTATTACCCGCTCAAGCTGTTTGTCTGCGACGCCTGCTGGCTGGTGCAGACCGAAGACTACGCGGCCCGCGAAACGCTCTTCGACGCGGACTACGCATACTTCTCGTCCACGTCGGAAAGCTGGCTCGCGCACGCGCGGCACTATGCGTCGACTATCATCGACGAGCTGTCGCTCACCCGCGAGTCGTTCGTGATCGAGGTGGCTTCCAACGACGGCTATCTGTTGCGCAATTTCGTCGCCGCAGAGATTCCGTGTCTTGGTATCGAACCCACCGCGAGCACCGCGGCATGCGCCGAAGCGCTCGGCATTCCGGTGCGGCGCGAATTCTTCGGCGAATCGCTGGCTCGTTCACTTACGGCAAGCGGCTCGCAAGCAGACCTGATTATCGGCAACAACGTGTTCGCACACGTGCCGGATGTGAATGATTTCACCCAAGGTTTGAAGACAGCGCTCAAACCCGGCGGCACGATCACGCTGGAGTTTCCGCATCTGGTCAAGCTCCTCGACGAAGTGCAGTTCGATACGGTCTATCACGAGCATTTTTCGTATTTCTCGCTGCAGGCGGTCGAACATATTTTCCGCGCGGCCGGACTGCGCGTGTGGCGCGTCGAAGAACTAAAGACGCACGGCGGCAGCCTGCGCGTGTACGGCTGCCATGCCGGCGACGCCCGCAGCGACGACGCTTCGGTGGCGCGCATCCGGGCGCTTGAACAGGCACACGGCATCACCACCCTTGATACGTACCGTGATTTCCAGCAACGCGCCGATGCCGCGAAAAACGGCCTGCTGCGCTTCCTGCTGGACTGCAAGGACAAGGGCGTGAAGGTCGGCGCCTACGGTGCGGCGGCAAAGGGCAACACGCTGCTGAACTACGCGGGCGTGAAGCCGGACCTGCTGCCGTATGTGTGCGACGCCGCGCCGTCCAAGCAGGGCAAATTCATGCCGGGCAGCCATATTCCGATCATCTCGCCGGCTCAACTGGCCACCGCCAAGCCCGATGTCGTGCTGATCCTGCCGTGGAATATCTCGGAGGAAGTGGTGGCGCAGCAGCGTCCGGTGCTCGGTCCCGATGTGCGCTTTGTGGTGGCAATGCCGACGGTCCGGTATCTGTGACAGACGACGGTGGCGCGTTAGTTTGAGCGCCTGAAGCGGCGTTCGAGGCCGTCACCGGTGTAGTCACCCGGTGCGGCCACTTAAGCAGGTTTCGCCAGTCTTGCCGCTGGCGCACACCGCGCAGCGCCGAAGCCCCGGCTCAGCGTTCCGGCTCACCGAGCCATGTCTGCACGCTCGGCAACGCCCGATCCCTCTCGGACAACAAGCTCACCTCACGCGGCCAGGCAATCGCCAGTTGCGGATCGTTGTAGGCGACGCCTCGCTCGGCGGCCGGGTTATAGAAAGCGGTGTGCAGATACAGCAAACGGCTGTCGGGTTCGAGACACTGGAAGCCGTGCGCGCAGCCCTCCGGAATAAACACCGCCTTGCCGTTATCCGCCGCCAGTTCCACCGCCTGCCACTGCATGAAGGTAGCCGACGCGGGCCGCAGGTCCACGATCACATCCCATACGCGGCCTTCCAGGCAGCGCACCCACTTCGCGTCAGCAGCATCGCCTTGCTGGAAATGCAGCCCCCGCACCGTGCCGGGCAATACCGTATGCGACCAGTTGATCTGCACGATCTGCCGCGCGCCGTGCGCCTCGGCGAAATCATCGGCGCAGAACAGGCGCATGAAGCTGCCGCGAGCGTCGCCGCGCGGGGTACTTTGAGCTACAAAGGCGCCCGCGATCGGCAACGCGTGCAAGAGATTCTGACTCATGGTGTCTGTCGAGCGGGATTCGGATTCAGGCAACGTCTCAGACGCGGGCTGGGCGGCGCGCTGCGTCAGCGCCCGCCGACATAAGCCGCCTGCGTATCTTCCGTGTACAGGTTCAACTGACCGACGAACTGTTGCTGCCAGTTGACGCCGGCGTATTTGCTCACCAGATGGCGCAGCAACAGGTAGCTGCCAAGACGTTCCGCACAAAAAGCCCAGACCCGCGCCTGATAGCCTTCACGCTTGACCGGATGGCGCTCGAAACAGGTCCGCACCACGGCCTCAACCGATGAAATCGCGTTCACCCAGAAATCGGCCGGGTACACGCCCAGCTCGATGCCGCCAGGCACGAATATCTGCTCGTTGAAAAACGGCATCACCTCGTGGCGACCCAGCACGCCCAGTTCGGTCGCCACCGCGGTGAAGAGCAGGAAGTCTTCCGCGACGTGCGATTCGCGGTACTGATTGAAGTAGCCGCCTTGCAACCGGCACAGTTGGGCGAACAGGAAATCGCGCCCCGCCGGCGCCATGATCTCGGCCAGGTCGAAACGCCCCAGCGCCTCGGGGGTCACCATGTCCATCACCGGATAGTTGGCTGCGACCGTCTCGGTCAGGCGTCGGGTCGAGAGGAACTTGCGGTACTGGCAGATACCGACCTGCTTCACCTGCAACTGATTCTGGACGATGTAGTTCTTGAGCGCGAAGCTACCGGCAACCGCACCCAGTTGCGGATGGTACGGCACCCATTCCGGCGCGATGTCGCGCAGATTGGCCTTGCCCGGACCTTGTGCCTCACCGAGGTAAAGCGGCGAGACGAACGACGGAAAGTCGAACGGCAGCGGCACATGCGTCATGCAGACATAGAGCAGGTCTCGCGAGGCCGGGAGCTGCGTCGAAAGAAAGCCGTCCTTGGCGCGCTCGAGGCGCTGCCCGTGGCGCGCCTGCAGCGCCGCCCCGCGCAGCGTATAAAAATTGCGCAGCGACTCGTTGTCGTCCGATTCGCCGTATCCGGCCTTGAGTTCGTTCAGCAATGCCAACTGTGCTTCGTCGTTCGACGCGCTCGTCTGCGGCGCCGCCGCCGCGCCGGCGGAATAAGCGCAGACGGATATCTCCGGGCACAGCGCGAGAATCAGCGAGGCAATCCGTTCGACCAGCAGCACGCGCATACCGATCGGCGGATTGCACGCCACCGTCGCTGCGAGTTGCTGGCGAAACGCCGGGTTCTCACCTTCGAACAGATCGAACAGCTTTTCGGTCAGCGCGAACCACGTCTCCCAGAACGAGGGCTTCGCGACGAAGTAATTGCCATAGACGGTCGAGCGAAAATCCATCGGCAGCGTGCGCAGGCGGCCGGCGTCGAGGCCGATAGCGCGCAGAAACAGCTCGGCCGCTTCGATAAAGCCGGGGTAGAGCTGGTTGGCTTGCTCGAACACGTTCAGATAGCATGCACTGTCTTCAATCGACGGCGAGAACGTGTAGACCTCATGGCCCGGATTGTGCGCGATGAAGGCGTGAACTTCGGCTGCGCCGAGCGTGGTCCGCGCCTGAAAGTCGGACGTCAGGAAGCCGTACAGCTCATCCTGGTTGACCGACCGGGTCAGGAAAAACTCGCGGATCGCGCTGTAGCCCCCCCAGCCGGATTTCGCGCCGGCGGCAGGCGTCAAGGCGGTAAAACCGTCGTCGAGCGCCTGGCCGGTCGATCCTTCATTGAAAATCTGGAAAATATTCGCGCTCATCGCTGCCCGCCTGGTTCGGCCAAATGTCCCGGTGATCCCTCTATCCCAACTGGCCGGCGCGGACCTGAATTCGCGGGCCGCACCATGCCAATCTGCATAGTGACCGAGTATGGCCGAAACCGGCGCGGCGCAAGCCGCCAAACTGACGGCAGATTTGGGCGCATTTTGGCCCTTGAAGCAACGGACGGCGGTGTTAAAAATACACACCACACTGGAGAAGCCGCGTGTCCCGTATCCATTACACCAAACCCTCGATTGGCGAGCTCGAAGTCCGCTATGCAACGGACGCCGCCGCCAACGGCTGGGGCGAACGATGCTACGAATACATCGAGCGCTTCGAAAAGAGCTTTGCCGCGTTCATGGATCTGCCGTACGCGATTTCCACGTCGAGCTGCACGGGTGCGATGCATCTGGGCCTCGCCGCGCTGGGCATCGGCGCCGGCGATTAGGTCATTCTCGCCGACATCAACTGGATCGCCACCGCCGCACCGATCGTGCATGTGGGCGCCACACCCGTGCTGGTCGACATCCTGGCCGACACCTGGTGTCTCGACCCGGTCAAGGTCGAGGCCGCCATCACGCCGCGCACCAAGGCCATCATTGCCACGCATCTGTACGGCAGCGTCTGCGACATGGACGCCTTGCTCGAAATCGGCCGCCGGCATGGCATTGCCGTGATCGAAGACGCCGCCGAGGCAATCGGCTCAGCCTATGCCGGCAAGCGTGCTGGTGCGCTCGGCGCGTTCGGCACCTTCTCGTTTCACGGCACCAAGACCCTGACGACCGGCGAAGGCGGCATGTTCGTCACCCACGACCGCGCGCTCTACGAGCGCGTGCTGACGCTCAGCAATCACGGCCGCGCCAAGGGCGAAACGCGCCAGTTCTGGCCCTCGGCAATCGGCTTCAAGTACAAGATGTCGAACCTGCAGGCGGCGATCGGTTGTGCGCAACTGGAGCGGATCGACGACCTGATCGCGCAAAAACGCGCGATCTTCCGCATGTACGCCGAGGCGCTCGCACCGCTCGCCTCGCACCTGAGCCTGAACGTCGAGCATCCGGGCACGGTGAACGGCTACTGGATGCCGACCGTCGTGTTCCACGAGCACGTGAAATTCGATCGCGACGCCTTGCTGGCCGCGTTCAAGGCGGACCAGATCGACGGCCGGGTGTTTTTCTGGCCGCTCAGCGAGCTAGGTCTGGAAGGTCTGCAGCGCCCCGTGGAAACGCCGGTAGCGCACGGCATTTACCGGCGCGCCGTGAACCTGCCCAGCTATCACGACATGGGGCCGGCGGAAATCGAGCGGGTCGCCGCCATCGTGCGACGGTTCTGCGAAGCCTGAGTTTTCTGTTCTGACGGCGTCAGGCCGGACCGGCCGGCATGTCGCTCGCATAACGGACGATGCGGGCTGGATTGCCATAGGCCACCGCGCCGTCGGGCAGATTGCGCGTCACGACCGCGCCAGCACCGACGATACAGTGACGGCCGATCCTGATGCGCGGCAAGACCGTCGCGCCTGCCCCAATCATGCTGAAATCGCCCACCTGCACCTCGCCGGCAAGATGGGCGCCGGGCGCCACATGCACGCCGTGGCCGAGCCGGCACTCGTGATCGACACTGGCGCTGGTGTTGACGATACACGCCGTGCCGAGTTCGGCTTCGGCGCATACGGCCGCCTGCGCGAGAATCTGGCAGCCGGGGGCGAGACGTGCATTGCCGGCAACGAAGGCACTCCGATGCACGGCAAGCGCCGCGACCAGTCCGGCGCGCTCGAGCTGCTCGTGAATCTCCACGCGCACCTGGCCGCGATCACCGCCAATTGCCACAAGGAAATGGCAAGGCCGCTGCTGGCGCGCCGCATGCCATTCGAGGAAGCCGTCCCAGCCGCGAATCAGCGGAATATCCGCAAACGGCGGCGCCACAGTGGGGCTGTTATCGAACACGGCCTGCAGGGCGAAATCGTCATGGATCAATTCGCGCAGCACCTTGGCTTGCCCGGTTCCACCCCACAACACGATATCTGGCCTGGCCATTCGCACCACCCCTGTAAAGCGCCTGTTCAAGCGGCCATTATGCGGCACGGGCGCTCCGTCCATGCCACTTGCCGCCGACAAAATGCGCCGCAAACCGTTAAACAAACACGCTGGATGTGATATCTAATAAGCGCGAAATAGCTGGCGGCGCATGAAGCGCTGCACTGAATCACATACCAAAGAGGTTTTCATGACTGGCTCGATGCGCCGATGCTGGATCGGTTTGACCGTCGTCGTTCTGTGCGCCTGTACCACCACGCCGCATTCGCCGGGCACCAGCCAGGCCGCGCGGCCGGCCCGTGCAATGTCCGGCACTGCCACGCTCGCCGCGTGGAACGACACGCCAGCGGAGCGCTCGATTGTCGACTTCGTGACGCGCGTCACCACGCCGGAATCGAAGGACTTCGTGCCGCGCGCCGAGCGCATCGCCGTGTTCGATCTGGACGGAACGCTGTGGCCCGAACAGCCGGCCCCCGTGCAACTTGTCTTTACGCTGCAACGGGTGAAGACGCTCGCGCCAAGGCATCCTGAATGGAAGCGCCAGGAGCCGTACCGGTCGATCCTGCGCGGCAATCTGAAGAACGTGGCCAACAGCGGCGACGCAGGTTCGATGAAACTGCTCGCGGCTACCCATGCCGGCATGACGCCGGACAGTTTTTCGTCGATCGTGCATGACTGGTTCGATAACGCCAGCGATCCGCGCTTCAACCGTCCGTATAGCGGCCTTGCTTATCAGCCGATGGTCGAGGTACTGGCCTTCCTGCGCGCCAATGGCTTCAAGACGTATATCGTCTCGGCAGACAGCGTCGAGTTCATTCGTGCAATCTCGCAGAGCATGTACGGCGTGCCGCCCGATGAGGTGATCGGCAGCACGGTTCGCTATCAGTACGGCATGTCGAACGGCGCGGCGACGATGACGCGGCTCGCACAGGTCGAAACGCTCAACGACGGCGCGACGAAACCGCAGACCATCCAGGCTGTGGTCGGACGGCGGCCGTTGATGGCGTTCGGCAATTCGGACGCCGATCTGCCGATGCTCGAGTGGACAACCTCAGGCGACGGGCCGCGCTTTGCGGCGCTCGTGCATCACACCGATGCGCAGCGCGAGTATGCATATGACCGGGCGGCGCGAACCGGCAAGCTGGACAAGGGGCTTGAAGAGGCGAATGTGAAGGGCTGGCTGATCGTCGATATGAAGGACGACTGGCAGACGGTGTTCAAGGGCGAGGCTGCGGGGACAGCGGCTGCGAAGTAAGGCAAGGTTGCCACGAGTTGCTTGGTAGCGCGGTCCAGACACTGCGTCGCAGAGTGAACCGTTGGGGCAAGGCGCCGGCTTTACACCGGCGCCCAGCTACTTCGTACTCAAGCGCGCGATCAGATGTGCAACGCATGCCCCAGCGCACGCAACGCGGCTTCCTGGACCGCTTCGCCCAGCGTCGGATGCGCGTGTATCGTCCCGCCAATATCCTCCAGACGCGCGCCCATCTCCATGGACTGCGAGAACGCCGCGGCTAGCTCGGACACCCCGCGTCCCACCGCTTGCCAACCGACGATCAAATGGTTGTCGCGACGGGCCACGACACGCACGAAACCGTCCGTCGCTTCAAGCGTCATCGCCCGGCCGTTCGCGGCGAATGGAAACGACGCGCTCACGCAGTCGAGATCGGCTGCTTGCGCTTCGGCCGGCGACATGCCGGCGGTGACAATTTCCGGATCGGTGAAGCACACCGCCGGAATCGCTGCCGGTACGAAGCGGCGCACCTTGCCGGCAATCAACTCCGCCACCATCTCGCCTTGCGCCATCGCACGATGCGCGAGCATCGGCTCACCGGCCAGGTCGCCGATTGCCCATACGTCACGCATTGAAGTGCGGCACTGATCGTCGATGCGCAGCCCCGCGCCGTTGCGATCAAGCTGCAGGCTTTCCAACCCCCAGCCTTGCGTGCGGGGACGGCGGCCTACGGCGACCAGTACCTGATCGGCCGGCAACGCCCTTTCGCTGCCTTCGCGGTCCTGTACACGCACTGCCTCGCCGTCGGCGGTGAGACCCAATACCTTGTGTCCCAGCAGAACCGAGACGCCTTTGCGTGCGAGCGCATCGGCCACCGGCTTGACGAGTTCGGCGTCGTACGCGGGCAGAATGCGGTCCAGCGCCTCGACCACGGTCACCTCGACACCCAGCTTGCGGTACACCGTGCCCAGTTCAAGGCCGATATAGCCCGCGCCGACCACCACGAGGCGCTTTGGCAGCGTCTTCGGCGACAAGGCTTCCGTCGACGACACCACCTTGCCGCCGAACGGCATCGACGGCAGTGCGGTGGGCTCAGACCCGGCTGCGAGGAGAAGATGCTCGCAGTGGATCTGCACACGCTCACCCTCACCCTCGCCTTGGCCGCTCGTGGTGACGTCCACCGTCTTGCCATCGATCACGCGCGCCTCGCCGTGCACGACCTTGACGCCATGCTTCTTCAGAAGCGCTCCGACACCGCGCGTCAGTTTCTGCACGATGCCGTCTTTCCACGCCACGGTGCGCTCGATATCGATCTGCGGCGCGCTGACACGAATGCCGAGCGGCGAGCTTTCCGCGTACTGCAAGGTCTTGTCGAATTCTTCGGCTGCGTGAATCAGCGCTTTGGACGGAATGCAGCCGATGTTCAGGCAGGTGCCGCCAAGCTGCTCGCGCTCGACCAGCATGGTCGGGATGCCGAGTTGTCCGGCGCGGATTGCCGCGACGTAGCCACCCGGCCCGCCGCCAATGACCAGCAGGGTTGTGTTCTCAATCTGACTCATGCTTACTCCACGAACAGCAGGGCGGGCTGCTCCAGCAGCGCTCGAACCGACTGGATAAACTCGGCTGCGTCCATGCCGTCGACGACCCGATGATCGAACGACGACGACAGATTCATCATCTTGCGCGCCACCACTGCGCCATTGCGGATCATCGGGCGTTCCACCATGCGATTGACGCCGACGATGCCGACTTCAGGATGGTTGATGACCGGTGTCGAAACGATCCCGCCGAGCGCGCCCAGGCTGGAAATCGTGATGGTCGAACCCGTCAGCTCATCGCGGCTGGCCTTGCCACTGCGTACGGCTTCGGCGAGCCGCACGATCTCGGCGGCAATCGACCAGACGTCGCGCGCCTCGGCGTGACGCAGCACCGGCACAGTCAGACCCGCCTCGGTCTGCGTGGCAACGCCGATATGCACCGCGCCATAACGCGTCACAACGCCGGCCTCGTCGTCAAAGCGCGCGTTGATCTGCGGAAAATCGCGCAGCGCGATCACCATGGCGCGAATCAGCAGCGGCAGCATGGTGAGGCGGCCGCGCGTTTCGCTCCAGCGCTTGTTCAGTTGCGCACGCAGGTCTTCGACTTCGGTGACGTCGATCTCCTCGACGTAGCTGAAATGCGGAATACGCCGCTTGGCCTCCTGCATCTTGCGGGCGATGGCGCGACGCATGCCGATCACCGGCACCGCGGTCTCGTCGAGACGTTCGGCGTAGCCCGAGCGTGCCTGAATCGTGGAGGACGGTGTGCCACGGGTCTGGGCGTAGGCGTCTAAGTCCGCATGCAGGATGCGGCCTGCTTCCCCTGTGCCGTGCACGAAACGCAGTTCAATGCCCATGTCCCATGCGCGCTGGCGGACCGCCGGTGAAGCAAGCGGGCGCTCGTCGGGCTGACGTACGAGCGTGGGTTGATTTGCGGCTGGCGCACGGGATGCGGACGACGTGGCCGGTGCGGTTGCAGTCGAAGCGGTGTGTGATTCATGCAGCCGTGGAGACGCCGTTGTTGCTCGCGCCGCTGATTGAGGGGAAACGCCGCTGGAAAGCGCAGATGCCAACGCCGCCGCGCTCGCCTCCGCAGCGGTGTGCTGGACAGCCGCGCTACTCACCGCCGCAGCAGCGGGTTGCGCGCCGTGCTGCGTCCCGTTGGTTCCATGGGTTCCATGCGCCCCGTTGGCGCCTTTCGCTCCACCCGCCCCTGACGCTGCGCTACCCGCCTTCAGATTGCCCTCACCTTCCACCTCCAGGCGAATCAACTCGCTACCGACCGCCAGCACTTCCCCCACCTTGCCGCCGAGCGCAATCACCTTGCCCGCGACCGGCGACGGAATCTCGACCGCCGCCTTGTCCGTCATCACATCTGCAATCGGTCCGTCTTCCTTGACGAGCTGGCCCACTTCCACGTGCCAGGCCCCGAGTTCCACTTCCGCAATGCCTTCACCGATATCCGGCATCTTGATGATATGCACACCCATTTCAGGCCTCCATCACACGACGTAGTGCTTCCCCAACCCGGCGCGGGCCGGGGAAATAGGCCCATTCCTGCGCATGCGGATACGGCGTGTCCCAGCCGGTGACCCGTTCGATTGGCGCTTCCAGGTGATAAAAGCAGTGCTCCTGCACCAGCGACACCAGTTCCGCGCCGTAACCACAGGTGCGCGTCGCTTCGTGGACCACCACGCAACGCCGGGTCTTGCGCACCGACTTGACGATGGTCTCGAGATCGAGCGGCCACAGGCTGCGCAGATCGATCACTTCCGCGTCGATGCCGGTTTCTTCCGCGGCCGCAAGCGATACATGGACCGTGGTGCCATAGGTCAGCACCGTCACCGCGTTACCGGGACGCACAACCGCTGCCGAATCGAGCGGCACCGTGTAGTAGCCTTCCGGCACCGCATTCGACGGATGCTTCGCCCACGACGTGACCGGCCGTTCGTGGTGGCCGTCGAACGGCCCGTTGTAGAGCCGCTTGGGTTCGAGGAAGATCACCGGATCGTCGTTTTCGATGGAGGCGATCAGGAGTCCTTTGGCGTCGTACGGGTTCGACGGCATCACCGTGCGCAATCCGCAAACCTGGGTGAACATCGCCTCCGGACTCTGGCTGTGCGTCTGGCCGCCGTAGATGCCGCCGCCGCAGGGCATGCGGATGGTCATCGGCGCAATGAATTGCCCGGCAGAGCGATAACGCAAGCGCGCCCCCTCGGAGACGATCTGGTCCGACGCCGGATAGAAGTAATCAGCGAACTGGATCTCGCACACCGGCCGCAGGCCATACGCCCCCATGCCGACCGCCGCGCCGACAATGCCGCCCTCGGAGATCGGCGCGTCGAACACGCGCGAGGTGCCGTACTTCGCCTGCAGGCCCTCGGTGCAGCGAAACACGCCGCCGAAGTAGCCCACGTCCTGGCCGAACACCACGACGTTGTCGTCGCGTCCGAGCATCACATCCATCGCCGAGCGCAGCGCCTGGATCATCGTCATCGGCCGGGTAGCCGAGCTTGTTTCCTTGATCGTGTCGAATTCCGCCATGCTCATACTCCCAGTTCTTGGCGCTGACGGCGCAGGTGTTCCGGCATGTCCTTGTAGACATCCTCGAACATGGTGGCGGGACTCGAAAAGCGCTCGTCGTTCAGCGTGCCGAATTGCTCCGCTTCCTTCTGCGCCGCGATGACCTCGGCTTCGAGCGAGGCCACCAGCTCGTCGTGCGACTGATCCGACCAGATGCCCTTTGCGTTGAGGTGCTTCCTGAAACGCGCGATCGGGTCGCCCAGCGGGAAATCGCTCCAGTCGTCGCCGGGGCGGTATTTCGAGGGATCATCGGAGGTCGAGTGCGCGCCGGCGCGATAGGTGACCCATTCGATCAGCGTCGGCCCGAGATTGCGGCGTGCGCGCTGCGCCGCCCAGCACGAGGCCGCGTAGACCGCGAGATAGTCGTTGCCGTCGACGCGCAGCGAGGCGATGCCGCAGCCGACACCCCGCCCGGCAAACGTCGAGCCTTCCCCACCGGCGATGGCCTGGAAGGTCGAGATAGCCCACTGGTTGTTGACCACATTGAGGATCACCGGCGCGCGATAGACGTGCGCGAAGGTGAGCGCCGTGTGGAAATCGGACTCGGCGGTTGCGCCGTCGCCGATCCACGCCGAGGCGATCTTCGTGTCGCCCTTGATGGCCGACGCCATCGCCCAGCCCACCGCCTGGATGAACTGCGTGGCGAGGTTGCCGGAGATCGAGAAGAAACCCGCTTCGCGGTCCGAATACATCACCGGCAACTGACGGCCCTTGAGCGGGTCGGCTTCGTTCGACATCAACTGGCACATCATGCCCACCAGCGGCACTTCGCGCGCCATCAGAATGCTTTGCTGCCGGTAAGTCGGAAAGCACATGTCGTCGCGCCGCAGGGCCATGGCCTGGGCCGCACCGATTGCCTCTTCACCGAGGCTTTGCATGTAGAACGAGATCTTTTTCTGGCGCTGCGCGATCAGCATGCGGGCATCGAAGATGCGCGTCTTGAGCATGGCGCGCATGCCGGCCAGCAGTTGCTCGTCTGTGAGGTCCGGGGCCCAGGGGCCGACCGCGCGGCCGTCATCGTCGAGGACGCGCACGAGGCTGTACGCGATATCGCTGGTATCGATGGGGCTGACGTCGATGGGAGGTTTGCGCACCGCCCCGGCGGGGGACAGATGCAGGTAGGAAAAGTCGGTTCTGCAGCCAGGGCGCCCGGTCGGCTCCGGCACATGCAGACGCAACGGCTCAGGCAAGCTCATTGGTTTGTCTCCACGCTTGATTGTGTCTCACGCTGATAGGCGGCTCGCCGGGGGTAGCCGGACGAACGCCATGTCGGCGCGTGCTGTGGCACGCGCCGGTCTCTTAAGAGTTTAGGCAATGTGCGAATGGGGTTCGATGTTTAACGCGCTCAATTGGGGTGAGCGTGTTTGCCATGGGGCGATGGTGCAGTGCAGTGCAGTGCGGTGCGGCGTGGCGGTTGGGCTATGCCTCTAGCGGTGGCGTCCGTGGCATGGTTCGACTCGTCTTTTCTTGAACATCACTGGCTCGGAGAGCACTCCGGTCTGATTTCGAGCAACGCCGGCCACAGCCGGCTCCAGTCACCGTCGTGAGTCACCTCCGGCACTGTGCGCGCCTGCGCGCAGCGGTCGCCGGTCGCGTGGACAAAACGCTGCGCCACCACGGGTGGCACTACCGTATCGCTGGCTCCGCTGAAGTGAACCTGTGGAATTGCCGCGACACGCGTTGCGAAATCGATCGGATTCTCCGACTGCGGCATCGGTGACACCTGATGCAGCCGGTTGACGAACTCATCATCGAGATTGCCCGCCACCGTGCGAATCGACGCGATATCCGTGCGGCGCGCCGCGATCAGCACCGCCAGTGCGCCACCACCTGAATAGCCCACCAGGTTGATGGGCTGCCCCGGCACGCGCGCAGCGAACCGCGTCACGGCTTCATTGACCGATTCCACGACCTCGGGCGCAAAGCGTTTGCCGGTCCAGTAAGGAATGCCACAGCGCGGGTTGACGGCCATCGGCGTGAACTGGCACGGGCGCGCCAGATACACGACGTTCGGTGCGCGGTCCGCTGCCGCCAGCGCAAGGCCGGTAGCTTCCCGCGGCGTCGGGTCCAGCGAGGGCTCGCTGCGTGAAATCCACGCAAGGCCGTCGCCCTCGATGTACACGTCGAGCGGTTCATCGGCGCGGGTTATCCGCGCAAAGGCGGTCAGCACGAAGCTGTCCGTATCGATCAGTTCGCGCTTCAGGCCAGCCGGTTTCGCCAGCGCGTCGGCGTGAGCACCCCGGTCGAGCGTCACGCAACCGGTGATCAGGCTGACCAGCAGCAGTAGGCCTGGCAGCGCCGCAATCAATCGTCCTGGCGATGTCGGTACCGGCTTCAGCATGCGTCTCTTCCCTCACGCCACGAGCTGCGCGAGTTCCGACGCCAGCGTGGCCATCACAGCGCCCCAGTCGCCTCGCGACGGCTGGCGGAACAGACGCATGCGCGGATACCACGGCGTGTCGGTGCGCTCCAGCAACCAGCGCCAGTCCGGCACAAAAGGCAGCATCACCCATACCGGACGCCCGAGCGCCCCTGCCAGATGCACCGGTGACGAATCCACCGAAATGAGCAGATCGGCGATGCTCAGGATCGCCGCCGTATCCTCGAAGTCGCCGATCTCATCCGAGAGCGGCACGACCGGCATGCCCGCGGGCGGGTTCTGCGCCTGAACTTCGGCCGACCCCTTCTGGATCGACAGGAATGTCACGTCGGGCCGCGCCAGCGGCGCAAGCTGTTCAAGCGTCAGCGAGCGGTTCGCGTCATTGAAATGGCTTGGCCGCCCGGCCCACACCAGCGCGACCAGCGGACGCGGCAGGCCGGCAAGGCGTTGCCGCCACTTCGCGAGGCGCCGCGCGTCAGCCGACAGATAGGGGACCTGGCCAGGCAGATCAGCCAGCGTCAGGCCCATCGCCATTGGCAGGCTCATCATCTCGCAGTGCAGATCGAATGCGGGCGGCAGGGTGCCGCGCGCCACGATCTCGTCGAATCCTTCGCTGCGCTGCGCCAGCGACAGGGTTTCCGCGTTCACTTCGAGAACTACGCGCGCACCGCTTCTCTGCTTGGCCCACGGCACCAGCCGCATGAACTGGAACGTATCTCCGTAGCCCTGCTCGTCATGGATCAGCAGGGTCTTGCCGGGAATCGGCTGGCCGCTCCAGCGCGGGCGCTGCACCTTGCGCTCGATGGCAGCCGTATGCGCGAGACTGTAGCGATGGTGATATTCACGCCAGCCGCGCTCAAACTCGCCCAGCAGCAGTAGTGTTTCCGAGAGATCGAAGCGCGTTGGAAAATCGCCCGGCGCATGCGCTACCAGCATCTCCTGGATGGCCCGTGTTTCCGCGATACGCCCCTGCGGACGAAGCGCCGCCGCGAGCAGCTTCCACAGCACGAGAGGCCCGCTACCCGATGCAAGGTACGGACGCAGCTGCGCCTCGGCTTCGTCGAAACGTCCTGCGGCGAGCAGGGGGCGAACTGTCCGCTCGATCGCCGCGATGTCCGGTGTGCTGCCAGGCGTCATGCCGCGCCGCTTCCGAGTGCAGCAAGCAGCGGGCCGAGATAGTCGGCGTAAGCCTGCCAGCGGCCCTTCGAGGTCTTATAGATGGGCTGGCGCACCTGGTTGACGCTGGCCGTGCGCACCACGCGGCGGTTGTCGTGAAAGTTCAGGCAGGCGTCGTCCCACGGAAGACCGAGAAAACCGGTCAGACGCCGCGCCTCGTCCTCGAGATTGTCCACTACCGATTCATAGTCGACCTCGATGAAACGCTCTGACGGCAATATCTCGCGCCAGTGCGCCATCAGGCGTTCATAGCGGCGGTAGAACGCGCCCAGTTCGGCCTGATCGTAGGCGAAGGACTGCTCGCCGCCGAAGAGCTTGGTATAGCAGGACAGGCAGGTATCCACCGCGTCGCGCCGGGTGTGAATGATGCGCGCGCCCGGCAGGATCAGAGGGATCATCCCGGCGTACAGGAAATTGCCCGGCATCTTGTCGACGAGGCGCACTCGCCCCTGGGCCAGCGGCGCGACGCGGGCCAGATAGGCCTGGCCGAGCTGCCGCAACAGGTCTGCGGCCTCCCCTTCCGCCAGCGCCTCGAGCCGCTCCGGAAAAACGCCGCTGCCTTCGACCACCAGGCGCAAGGCAGACAGCTCGCCCGCGCCCGTCACCTGCGGGTGCGACGACACGATCTGCTCGATGAGCGTGGTGCCTGAGCGAGGCATGCCGACGATGAACACCGGCAGCTCCGACGGCGCGCCCGCCCCCTGCAGCCGGGCATACAGTTCCGGCGTGAACGTTTCGGCAACACGCTCCATCCACTGGCCGGTCGCGACGGAATCGTAGCCGAGGCTCGCGCGCTTCTGACGGTTGCCCGCATTGAAGTGCTGGAACGCCTGCTGCGCATCCTTGATGTCGAGGTACGCCTTGCCGAGCGCGAAATGGGCCGTGATCCGGTCGCTCAGCGAACGGCGCTCGCCTTCGGCGAGACATGCCTCGAGCGCCGCGATATCGGGGTCGCCCGCGCTGAACGTATGCGCGTCGGCCCGGCCGGCCAGCGCCGTCACCGAACCCGGAAAGGCTTCCAGCGCCTGCTCGAACGCGGCCATTGCCTCGTCCTTGCGGCCGGCTTCCATCAGCAAGGTGGCGCGTCCGACCATTGCTTCCTCGGCGACCGCGCCAGGCAGTTGGGCCGCCTGCTCGAACTGCGCAAGCGCCTCGTCGGTTTGCCCGAGTACCTGGAGCACCACGGCGAGCGTGTTGTGCGCCTCGGCGCTCTTCGGCGCAATCGCTACGGCCTGGCGGGCGAAGCCGAGTGCCTCGTCGAGACGTTCAATCAGTTTGAGCGCCTTCGCCCGTGCCACCAGCGCGGCCGGATGTTGCGGGGCGAAGGCGGCGAGCATGTCGAGCGCATGTAGCGCGGCTGCATGGCGATGGCGGGAGACTTCCACCTCCGCCAGGTTCAGATACGCGTCGACGAGGCGCGGGCTCAGTTCAATGGCCCGCTGCGCCGCTGCGGCGGCCTCGTCATAGCAGCCCTGGGTGGAGAGCAGGAACGCCAGGTTGCTGTGCGCCTCGGCGTAAACCGGATTCAGGGCCAGCGCCTGGCGGTAATGCTGTTCGGCACGGTCCATGCGGCCAAGACGCCGCGAGGTGTTGGCCAGGTTGTTATGCGCTTCGGCCCAGTCCGGCTTGAGCGCGATCACCCGTTCGAGACAGGCGAGGCTTTCCGCGAACTTGCCGGCTTCCTGCAGCACAATGCCCAGGTTGTTCCAGCCCGACACCAGCGCCGGGTCCATCGCCACGGCCCGCCGGGCGGCTTCCTCACCCTCGGCCAGCAGCCCTTTCTGGCGGCACATCTCGGCGAGGTTGCTGGAATAGACGGCCGGGGCGCGCGGCGCCATGCAGGCCTGGCGCAGATGGGAAAGGGCGAGATCGAGATTGCCGTACGCATGCGCCATCAGGCCCAGCAGGTGCAGCGCGTCGGCGTGGCCCGGCCAGGCGGCCAGCACCCGCTGACAAAGCTGTTCGGCCTGATCGGCCTGGCCGGCGTTCCAGTGGGCATGGGCGCGGCCAAGCGCTTCCGCAATACTCATGACGTCGGAAGAACCCGGCACACTGGACATGCTTGACTCCATACGAGTGGTCGATTTCGATGCGCAGACACCGTACCACCGGTTGCCGAGATGAGGCGCTGATTTTTTACGGTGGCCAATCGGCTCGTGCTGGCATTGCCGGCCTCACCCGGTGCGTCGACAATCAGAACTTCTGCTGCAGGCGCAGTATCCCCGTCTGCGAAAGGAAGCCCGGTGCGGCCTGCAGTTCGTAACGAACCGTCAGGCTGAGGTTGTTCGCGCGCAGCAGCGTCACGCCCAGCGAGACATCCGCGAGGTCTGCCACCGGCGTGGCCCCCACGGTCGTAAATGCAGTCTCGCCCGGGGCCCCCGCAAAGCCCGCCCCCGTCACCTGCCTCGTGTGGTCGTACTCGTGAATCCACTGCACCTGCAGATCCGGCACGATCTCGCCGTAGCCCGTCGTGAAGCCCTTCTCCAGCCTCGCACCGAGGCTGCTCTTCACCGAACTCGCGTGGCTTGAATCGACCGACAGCGCCGCACCGCTGCCGCCGCTCTCCGTATAGCTGCCCTGGTTCAGGTAGCTGTACGTGAGGCTCGTCAGCGGCGTGAGCGTCGCGCCATACAGCGCCAGCGGGTAGCCGGCCTCAGCCCGCGCCACGTACTGCTGGCCGCTGAAGTGGCCGTCGGCCGTACCCGAGAATCCCTGCATGCTGACCACGCGGGTCGTGTCGTACTGCTGCTGCACCACCGCGCCCGAGAGGTTCACGTACCACGGGCTGCCCGTGTAGCTTGCGTAGCCGATCAGGCCATAGGCGTTCACGCGAGTCGTGTCGCCGGCGGTATCGCCCGTGCTGTTGATCGCGGTATTGCTGTAGCTGAACACGCCACCGGCACGCCAGCGGTCGTTGATCGCCCGGTCCACGCCGAGCAGCAGGCCGCCGTAGTTCGCGCTGTAGCCATCCACCTCATCGCGCTCGTCCTGGCTCGCATGGCCGCCGTACGCCTGGCCCCACACGTTCCACTGGGGCGCCACTTCGCCGGTTGCCACACCGGTTTCGCCGCTTGCCTGTGCGAGGCGCAGAGAGTCGACGTGCGAGGACACCACGTTCAGCGCATCGAAGGTTGGCGCGACCGCGGCTTGGCTGATTTCACCCGAGATCGGGTTCAGTGTATTACCGCCGCGATTGGCCGGGCCACTGCCGCCTTCATCGAGAGACAGCGACGCATCGTATAAATTCAGCAGCCCGGCATTGCTGATCCCCGTGTAGCGGGACAAACCCAGCAATGCCGAATAGGCGTTCGGCTCGGTCGCCGGAATCGAGAATGCCGGTGTGGGTGTTGGCGTCGGTGTTGGCGTGGGCGTCGGTGTGGGTGTGGGTGTGGGTGTTGGTGTCGGCGTCGGTGTGGGTGTCGGCGTCGATACGATGGTTGCGCTCACCACGTCCAGCACCAGATCGCTGTTGCTGCCGTTCGCCACGACCGAGCCGGTTACGGTTGAGTTATAACCGGCAATCGAATAGTGTAAGCCGTTGGGATTGTAGGTCGCCGCACCCGCGGTATCGACGATCACATAACGCTGTCCCGCAGCGAATCCATAGCCGTTCGACGTCAGGCTCACCGATGAGCCCGATGCAATCGTCGAGTTGCCCGTTACAACAAGCCGGCCATAGCCGCTGTCCGACCCGATCGAGCCTTGCGTGACGGCGCCGCTGGAAACGCCGATCTGCAGCGTCGCGTTCGCCCCCTGGTTGTAATTGCCGCTTATCGTAATCGGCCGGTTGACCTGCAGCACCGCGCTGCCCATGTTGTTCACCGCGTTGCTGCCGACGTTGATATTGTCGTTGAGCAGCACGTTGCCAGTACCGAACGCGACGTTCGAGAGCGTGTTGGTGATTGAGCCGATCGTATTGCCGTAACCGGTCAGGGTGCCGAATATCGTACCCGTACCGCCGTCGAGGTTCAGGTCCTGGCTCGACAGGTTCTTGATATTGCCTTCGATGGTGCCGGAGTTTGTGATCGTTCCAAGCGAAGCGGAGGAGGCGTTATAAAGCGCGTAATCCTGGCCGCTGATGATGCCACTGTTGTTTAGCGTGCCTATCGTGCCGCCGGCGGGATTATAAATGCCTGTCTGCGTGCCGCTGATGACGCCGCTGTTGGTGAGCGTACCTATCGTGCCGAGTTCACCGCCGTTCGCGGTATTCCAGATGCCACGATTGCCTGTGATCGTGCCGCCACTATTATTCGAAAGCGTGGTGATTAATCCGCCGTTGAGAAGACCGGCGCTGGGGCCCCTGATGTCCCCCCCGTTGTTGATCAGGGCGCCGATGCTGCCCAGGTTGTTGATCCCGTTGTTGTTGCTGGAGACGATGGTGCCGCTGTTCGTTAGCGTACCGACAGTGCTAGAGCTGACTATACCGTCGGACTGCCCAGAAATGGTCGAGGTGACGGTCAGATTGCCCGTATTCCAAGAGTAGGTCTCGTTGTAGGGCGTGCTGATAACTGTCTGGGCCGCCGTCTTCTGGGACATGACCGCAATGGCCCCTGCCAATGCAAGTGACAAGACGTTTAATTTCAGCGGATTGTTCTTGCTAAGCGTCATGCCTCATACCCCGTTCCGATCGATTGCGGCGTTAACTTCTTCTTATGGCTGTAGTATCGGCAGCTCGAAAGCCGGTCATTATTGTAGGAGAAGAAATGCGAAAGGAATATTTAAATATGCCTGCGCAGCTTTTTATTCGGTTAATTCGAGCTTTCAATATCCTGAATCGAGATTGAGATTTCGTAAGTTTTAACTTGCGAAAGACGGCTATCGCGACCGCAAGGACCGTTACTAATGGTGTCTTGCGGACAACGCAACGCAATCAATGCGCCTGATCGGTCAAGCGCACCTCAGAGCGTTCACGCAACGCGCTGCGGCAGCGTAAACACCGCGATAGCTGCTTCGAGTTGTCCGGTCTGCGCTTTCAGCACGTCGGCGGACGCGCTGGCCTGTTCCACCAGTGCCGCGTTTTGCTGCGTGGTCTGATCCATGCTGGCGACAGCGATATTCACCTGCTCGATGCCCGAACTCTGTTCGATCGAGGCGGCACTGATTTCACCCATGATGTCCGTCACGCGCCGCACGGCTTGCACGACCTCCTGCATGGTCGCACCCGCGCGGTCGACAAACTGCGAGCCGCCCGCGATCTGCGCCGCCGACTCCTCGATCAAGGCCTTGATTTCCTTCGCCGCGGCCGCGCTGCGTTGTGCCAGATTGCGGACCTCACCCGCCACGACCGCAAAACCGCGTCCTTCCTCGCCGGCGCGCGCAGCTTCGACCGCCGCGTTCAGCGCAAGGATATTGGTCTGAAACGCGATGCCTTCGATCACCCCGATGATGTCGCCAATCCGATGAGAGGACTGCGAAATACCTTGCATCGTGTCCACTACCTTGCCGACCACTTCGCCGCCGCGCACCGCCGTCTCCGATGCGTTGTGGGCCAACTGGCTGGCCTGCTTGGCGTTGTCGGCGTTCTGCTTCACGGTCGCCGTGATCTGCTCCATGCTGGAGGCCGTTTCGCCCAGCGCCGTGGCCTGCTGTTCGGTGCGGCGGGACAGGTCGGCATTGCCGGCGGCAATCTCGCTCGACACCGTGGAAATCAGCGTCGCACCGCTGCGGATCTGCGTGATCGCTTCCGCGAGACGCAGTTGCATGCGCTGCATGGCCGCGAGCAGGCTGTGCGTATCGCCACTGCGCGTCAGGACGACGACGTCGAGTTCGCCATCGGCGATGCGGCCGGCAATCTGCGCGGCATAAGCCGGTTCGCCGCCGAGTTGGCGCAAGATGCTGCGGGCAATCAGGCCGATCACGATCGACACCGCACTGCACAGGAACAGCGCGGCGACGACATACTGTAAGAGCGTGGTATAAAACGCGGCGTCGATGTCATCGGTGAATACGCCGGTGACGATGGTCCAGTCCCACGGCTTGAACAGGCGCACGTAGTTGATCTTCGGCGCCATCTTGTTCGTCACGGGTTTCATGAACTGCAGATGGATAAAGCCTTCGCCGTCGCGCTCCGCGAGATCGATGCCTTCCTGGAACACGAGGTGGCCCGTCGGGTCCTTGAATCCGCTCATGTCTTTGCCTTCCAGGTCGGCACGCACGCCATGCATCAACACTTTCGCATGCGCGTCCTCGATCACCAGATAGCCGCCTGCGCCGTCGTAGTGCATCACCCGGAGATCGGCCAGCGCGTTGCGCTGCGCGTCGGCGAGCGGCATGGTGCCGGCCGCCACGAGACCGTTATAGCGGTCCAGCACGCCGTTGGCCACGCTCACCACACTTTTCAGTTCGGCCTCGCGACCGGCGATCATGGTGTCGCGCGCCTTGAAGGCGCCCCAGAGTCCGATCGCCAGAATGCCCAGGCACATGACAGCGAGCGCCAGCCATAGCCGCACGTTGAGCCGAAACCGTTCCATCTGCGTCCCCTTTTTAGATTGACGAGCGTCTGCACGGTCTGTGCGTGCAGGCTGGTTGTGTCTATCAAGGAAATTAACGGCAGGGGATGGGGAAAACTTCAGTTTGCAGGGCTGGGTGGTTCGGCATGCTGCAAGCGGGCTGCTATACAGGGATTCCGTGTGTCAACAGGAAATCTCGTCAGATAACGGCAACGTTTCCTTGAGGACGCAACACTGGCCCATCGGCTAAACAGTCACCGATTTCAGCATTCGCGAATTGTGCCGCGAGCGCACATATTAATTCCCCCCGGGAATTAATACTATGACAAATTAACTTATTATCATTGATTCAGACATCACCCACAATCCAGCTGTCTCCACATATTGAAGGACTGGTGTCATGAATATCGATCTCACTGGCCGCAAGGCCGTCGTTACCGGGTCAACGGCGGGTATCGGCCGAGCCATTGCTGAAGGGTTGGGGCGCGCAGGCGCCGCGGTCGTCATCAACGGCCGCACAGAGAAGCGCGTCTCTACGGCGCTTCGGGAGCTTCGAGAACTCTTGCCAAAGACCAAATTTACCGGCGTCATCGCAGATCTTGCGACCCCGGAAGGCGCGGCGGAGTTGTTCGCTCAGGCGCCGGATGCGGACATTCTCGTCAACAATGTGGGTACTGGGCGTCCGAAGTCCTTCTTCGAAATTGAGGACAGCGAGTGGATCGATCTCTTCGAACTTAACGTCATGAGCGGCATTCGCGCCTCCCGCCACTATGTGCCGAACATGACGAAGCGCGGGTGGGGGCGCGTCGTCTTCATCAGCAGCGAGTCCGCGCTTGCGATCCCTAAGGACATGATCGACTACGCCACGACCAAGACCGCTCAGCTCGCCATTGCGAGGGGCTTGGCCGAGGTGGTCGGCGGAACGGGTGTCACCGTCAATTCGGTTCCCATTCAGTTCGCGAACGACAACGGCGACCGTCAGTCCTGGCGTGGGCTCCCCAATGCCTCGGATTGCTCCTTGTCGCTCGACGCCTTTGGGGCATCTCAATGCTTTTTTGCCAACCCGCGCACGCGCGAGTCCGGCGGCGGTACACTCAAACAACAACTCGCGTTCGAACTCGGCGACCACAGACAGCACCGACGTGGTCACCTT
The DNA here is from genome assembly GCF_005503145.1 of Burkholderia sp. 4M9327F10. GTDB lineage: Bacteria > Pseudomonadota > Gammaproteobacteria > Burkholderiales > Burkholderiaceae > Paraburkholderia. The sequence continues at coordinate 60,772 of NZ_SCNV01000050.1, forward strand.
TCCGGCCGCGCTCGCGAGGTCTGCTCCGCCCAACGCGAGGCAATGAACGTGGACGCCCATTGTCGTCCGTTCGTCGACGGTCGCACGCACATCAATCGCGTTGAGGCCGTGCCCGTCAAGTTTCGTGACGACCAGCACATCGCCAGTTTCCAGTCGCTTGAGTAGCTTCCAAAAGCCGGCTCGCTGCCCCGCCGCAACGGAGATGGACACGCACTCCGACACCACATGGCGCGGCTCGACGCTGAACCCTGCCTAACGGATTTCGTGAGGTTAGCTCACAGTCGTCCGTTTGACGGTCGAGACCCGGCGGTAGCAAAAGACTCGGCTCAGTTTCGCACCTCCGCACTCAAGAAAGATGGCAGAAGATTAACCAGGCGGTGCAGTGCGTCAAGCAGGTATTGGGCAAGTCACTAACCCCCTTTTCGTACGAGTCGAGATTTTTTGGCTTGCGCCGTTCACTGGATACATCGGGGACTCAAGATTGCGGGACGGTGGCCGTTATAGCGCTCGGGAAGTATTTGTCCGAATAAATAAATAAAGAAGAACATGATGAGTGATGAGCAGCAAGTGGTCGACACGCCGCAGAGCGGCACAGCAGCCGTTTCCCCGCAGAGTGCGACGCCCAGCTCCCAACCAGCGGGCGAAGGTACGCAAAGCGATGTGAAGAAAGAAGGCGACGGGGCGGGAAACGAAAAGAAGAAGGAGGGGAAGAAACTCGAGGACCTCGTGAGCCTCGCGTGGAAGGGGCTGCTGTTCCTTGGAGGTATCTTCCTGCTGATCTTTTTTGCGGATGTGGGATTCTTTCCCACCCTCAAGCTGACGGATCTAACCGCGACGCTAGCGGCTGTATCGCTTACCGGCCTGTTGATGCTGGTTATCTTCGCTGGCTCGTTCGTTGCCCCGGCGCTGATGGCGCACGGCTCATTTGCGCGGCTCAATAAAACGCCGCTCGTTGTGTGGATGTCGGCTCTCGCGGGGGCCGTGCCTGCATGGACGCTTTGCCTGTGGCTATTCCTGTGGGGTGCCCCAGGGGTCGCGGGCGGCGGCCTCTGCCTGTCGCTTGCTCTGGTATTCGCCACTATCGCGTATCGGAATTATCTTTCGGAAAAGCGCAAGCTGGCCAGTGTCGATGTGGCCGGGAATGACGGTGCGGCGCCGGGCGGCCAGAGCGTCTTGCGCGTAGGCACGAAGCTGGATCAGTTTGGCGGCCCGCTCATGGAAGTGCTGGGGGTAGCTTCTACGTTCTTCGTTGGGCAACTCATCGCGACGTATTACGGCATCCTCTTGTACCACTCGCCAGCTTCGCGCGATCAAAACCTCTGGCTTGCCGTGTGGCCGGCTATCTGCTTCGTTGCAAACATCGGCCTGCTGAGTATCCATCGCGCCGATGAAAAACGCTGGTGGAAGGATCTGGGTCTGATGGCAGGAGCGCTCCTGGTGATCTTCCTCGCGATGACGGGCGCTAGTTCGCAGATTAGCGGCGGCATTGCACGCAGGTTCGCCCTAGGTGGAATACCGGACGCCGTGGTCACTCTGTCGAAGCAAGGATGCAAGATTGCGGAGGCGTCCAGCTGCGGCGCTATGACGTGTCAGTACGCGACACCGGATGCACTGGGTGTCGTCCGTAAGGTGAAGATCGTTTCGCGGATTGGCTCGGAAGTCGTGCTTCAACCGGACCAATCGAAGGTTCAGGTGGTGATGAAGAGCACGGAGGTTCTCGGCTGGGCGAGAGAGGCTCCGCCGTCCAGTCCGCGCGCTGCGTCGGGCGTGGCGGGCAACGATTCGAACCAAGAACGCACTGAGATACTGCACGGCCTCGATTGCAGTGCCGCCTCCGCCGCGCCAGCAGCCAGCTCCCCCGCCCCCGCG
>NZ_SCNV01000051.1 GCF_005503145.1 Burkholderia sp. 4M9327F10
TTCCCGCCCCACGACCGCATCAATTGTGTAAATTGCAGCAATTGCATCGCGCACCCGAGTTGAGCCAACATGTGTTGCGCGCCGGTTGCGCCGCCGTCCCCGGCCCCGCAACCGGAAGTCGCTTCTTCGCAAGGCCGTGTCGTATTGCTGCCGGGCGCTGGCGACGCGCGGCAACTACAGTCCAGAGACTGCCCCCCATGCACGGCACCCGACGCACATCATGAAACCGGCCAACGAATCCTGGGCCCGCGACACGGCAGCCGGTCTATCGTCCGCGCCGTCAGCCGGACCCGACGGCCCGGCGCTCGACGAAGCGCGCACGCTCACGCTTAACGAATCAGTCAATCGGCCCGTCGCACCGCTGATTGGCGGCACGCTGCAGCCGCCCGCACCGGCAGCCGAGCCGTCCCAGCCGGTCCACCCTGCCCAACCCGCCGGCGTCCCGACGCCCGTCAGCAGCCTGCAAGCGACTGGCATCCTGCTGCTCGGCTATGCGATTCTCATCACCGGAAACGGGCTGCTCGGCACCCTGATCTCGCTGCGGCTGATTCAGCAGCAAACGCCGTCGCTGGTGGTCGGGGTGGTGCAATCGGCGTATTACATCGGCTTCATGGTCGGCGCGCTGTGGGGCGGCGGCCTGATCGGACGGGTTGGACATCATCGCGCCTTCGTGACGTTTGCAGCAGTTTCGGCCTGCTGCGCGCTCGGTTATGCCGCGTGGAGCTCGGCCGCGACGTGGGTTGCGTTGCGCTTTGTGATGGGCTTTTGCCTCGTCGGCATTTTCACGGTGGTCGAAAGCTGGCTGCATCAGGTAGCCAGCAATGCCCAGCGGGGGCGCGTGTTTTCCGCGTACCTGATCACCAATTATCTGGGTGTCGGCACCGGACAGTTCCTGATCAGCCTGGCCGATCCGGCCGGCTTCGCCCTCTTCAGCGTGGTCAGCGCGCTATTTTCGGCCTCGTTGATACCGGTCGCGCTGGCTGGCAATGCGCCAGCACCGCCGGTAGCGCCGCCGCGCGCGGAGTCGCCGGGCGGCAGCGGTTCGCGCCTCGCGCGCGGACTCTCGGGTTTGAGCACAGTCTACAAATGGGCGCCGCTCGGTGTGTACGGTTGTCTCGCCGCCGGCCTGCTGAATAGCGGCTTCTATACCTTGCAGCCCGTGTTCATGCGTCGCCTCGGCTATTCCGTAACCGATGTCTCGCACTTCATGGGCTTCGCCCTGCTGGCGGCGCTGCTGCCGCAATGGCCTGTCGCGCGGCTTGCCGACCTGTTCGACCGGCGCATCGTCATCGTGGCCATCACCTCGCTTGCGGCGGCCTGCAGCCTGCTGCTGTTCGTGCTGCCCGGCGGCACGCTGGTCGAAGCGCTCGGCTATGTGTACGTCAGCGTGGTGTTCTCGCTGTACGGCGTGGTGACCTCGTATGTCAACGATTGCATTCCGGCCGACCAGCGCATCGCCGTGAGCGCGGGCCTGCTGCTGATCTTTTCGCTCGGCGCGAGCGCCGGCCCTACGCTCGCGTCGGCGTTGATGGCGCTGGCGGGGCCGGGTGGACTGTATCTGTTCACGACGCTTGTCACCTGTACGCTGGCGGTACTCACGCTAGGCAGCCTGCGCATGACGCCGCGGGTGATTCGCTGAGGTGAGTCGCTGGGGTGATTCACTGAGGTGAGTCGCTGACGTGAGTCGGTGAAACCGCGCCGCTCCTGCGATCACCGCGGCGCGAGCCACACCACGGTCAGCGAGCGCACACCCTGCGCGCCGCGAATCAGCACGCCCTCGATATCCGCGGTCGCCGACGGCCCCGTCACCAGCGCTGCGTAACGCGCCTCGCGAAAGTCCGGCCGGCGGTAGACGTCCTGCAAGCCGTCGACAATCTGAGCCGGGTCCAGCAGCACGATCAGATGCTGGACCAGATAGCCGATTGCATTGACGCGATACTCCTCTTCGCTGAACCATACCGAGCCGGTCTCCGCGACACCAAAGCGGGCCCGCACCACGCCCACATCGACGTCCTGCAACGAGGCCGGCGGCGTATCGGCGCTCAGCACGCGGGTGCCCGGCACCTCGGGCGTCGCCGAACAGACCGAGGCCTGCGCGCCGAAGCGCTCATGGATCAGCGCCAGCACCTGCGCGGCCGATTCAGCGTCGGCACAGGTGCCGCCCATGCCTGCCAGCGCGGTGGCAAAGCGCCCGCGCAGATCGCCGCCAGGCGTCGCAAACAGCGGTACGACGGGCCGCTGCCGCGCCTCGGGCTGGGCCGCGCGAACTTTGGCGAGAAATGCTTCACGCGTTGTCATCACCACCTCCACGATTCTTTCGGTACCACGCGTGAAACGTCAGCTTGGGCGCTTCCGGCAGTTCGCGCTGCCGGCCCCAGATATTGAGCGGGTTATACAGCACAAAATTCGGCAAGCGGCGCAACGCGCCACCCATCGACGCCACCGTCGCCCGGTAGAGCGTCGGGCTTGCCAGCAGACGGCCGGCCATCTTCAACACTTCTTGTTTGACGAACGGCACTTCGTGGCGCTCGGTAATCACTTCGCGCCACTTGTAAATCTGCTCGTGAATATTGATCTTCACCGGACACACATTCGTGCAACTGCCGTTGAGCGTCGAGGCGAACGGTAGCGCGCTATAGCGTTTCAGATCGAAGGTGGGATTGATGATCGCGCCAATCGGACCGGAATACGTGCCGCCATACGACAGCCCGCCGCTGCGCCGGTACACCGGGCAGGTGTTCATGCACGCGCCGCAGCGAATGCATTTGAGCGAGTACCAGAAGTCCTGCATCGCGAGCCGTTCGGAACGGCCGTGATCGACGAGGATAAAGTGCATCTCGGTACCCGGACGCGGTGCACGAAAATGCGAAGTGTATTGCGTAATCGGCGAGCCAAGCGCGCTGCGCGACAACATGCGGATAAATACGCCCAGGTCCGCAATCTGGGGAATCAGCTTCTCGATGCCAATGGACGCAATATGCAGCGGCGGCACATTGGCCGACAGATCCGCGTTGCCTTCGTTGGTGCATACCACCACGGTGCCCGTTTCCGCCACGGCGAAATTGCAGCCCGTCATGCCGGCGGTTTTCTCGCGCACGAAATACGGCCGCGTGTTCATCCGCTGGCTTTCGGCGAGGTAATGGATGTCGCTGTTCTGCGGGTCCGTGCCGATCGTGCGGCCAAACAGTTGCGCGACGTCGCCGCGCAGCTTGTGCACGGCCGGCACCACCATATGGCTCGGGTCCTGGTGGTCGAGCTGCTGGATACGCTCGCCGAGGTCCGTCTCCATCACGGTAATGCCGCGCGGTTCGAGATAGTCGCGCATCGCGCACTCGTCGGTGAGCATGGACTTGCTCTTGACGAGCGTCGTCATGCCGCGCTCCGACATGATCTTGTGGACGAGCTGGTTATGCTCTTCGGCCGTCGCCGCCCAGTGGACGATCACACCGTTGGCCTCGGCCGCAGAAGCAAACTGCTCCAGGTACTCCGACAGATGCGAGAGCGTATGTTCCTTGATGCCGGATGCCAGTTCCCGCAGCGTTTCCCATTCGGCGATGTTGTGCGCCTGCGCGTCGCGCTTTTCGCGCAGATCCCAGAGGCGCCTGTCGTGAAACGCCACGTGCTCGGTTTTCGCAATGAAAGCGCCTGCGGCTTTCGCGTGGTCGATGCGGCTCATTCGCGTGCTCCATTCAAGACCTGCGCGATATGGATAAAGCGCGCCTCGGCTTTCATCCGTTCTGCGCAGCCCTGCTGGTGCATGAGGCACGACATGTCGCCCGAGACGATGTACTGCGCCCCGGCGTTCAGATGGTCGCGGACCTTGTCCTGCCCCATGCGAACCGACACCGGCTCTTCAGTGACCGAAAACGTGCCGCCGAAACCGCAGCACTCGTCCGGACGCGCGGGCTTGACGAACTCGATGCCCTTGACGCCCTTCAGCAAGGTCAAGGGCTTCGAGAACGGCACGCCGGCCACTTCGGAAATCGACGCTTCTTTCAGGTGCCGCAACGCGCTGCAGCTATTGTGGAGTCCTACCCGATGCGGAAACTCGGCCCACGGAAACTCGCGCACACCCAGCACGTCGTGCAGGAACTCAACCAGCTCGTAGGCACTCGCCCGCACTTTTTTCACCTCGTCCGTCTGCTCGATAGCGGTCAAGTGCTCGCGGACGTGGTGAATGCAGCTTGCCGACGGCCCGACGATGTAGTCGTAACCGGCAAAGTTACGCGCGAACACCGTTTCCGCGCCGGCCGCTTCGGCCTGGGCGCCGCTGTTGCCCATTGGCTGTCCGCAGCAGGTCTGCTCCTGCGGATAGTCGACTTCAATGCCGAAGCGTTCGAGCAGTTCGAGCGTCGCGATACCCACTTCCGGATAGAACGCGTCGATAAAGCAAGGGATGAAAAGTGCGACTTTCATGGTTTCCAAGGCCTGCGTATTGAGGAGACGAAGCGAGGAGACGAAGCAATCCCGGCGCACGCGCACGCCTATGCCTACTCTACTGCGAATTGCGCGCCGCCGATGCCTGCTGCATGCATTTGCTCGACCAGTATGACTGGTCTTGTTGGTCTGACCAAGAATATAAGGAAGTGGAAAACGCGTGTCAATCGAAGAAAAGGGGGATGGAGCGAGGCGGAGGATAGCCGGTGTTGACTGGCCCGGCCAGAGAGCAGAGAGCAGAGAGCAGCGGGCAGCGGGCAGCAGGCAGCAGGCAGCAGGCAGCAGGCAGCAGGCAGCAGGCAGCAGGCGAAGGCTAAAGCGCCGCCGGCGCCGCTCAGCGGCTAAGACGGCTTCGCCGCCTCCTCTTCATACAATTCGCGCACGTACGTCAAATGACGTTCGGCCGCCTTGCGGGCCTTTTGCGCGTCGCGCGCCATCACGGCATCGAAAATCGCCTGATGCTGGGTCAGCAGTTGCTGCTCTTTGGCGTCGTCATAGTCGATCAGCCGGTGGTATTGCCGCATCCCCTCGCGAATCAGTGTATGGATGCCATGCATGACATGCGCCAGCGCGATGTTATGGGTCGAATCGGCAATCGCCAGGTGAAAGGCGGCATCCAGTTCCGGCAGATTCGCACGATCCTCGGAAAGTGCACAGGCCTTGAGTGCTTCAAATGCGGTCTCGATCTTCTGCAGGTCCGCGGCAGTCGCGCGCTCGGCGGCGTACACCGTCGAGATCGACTCCAGCCCCTGGCGCAACTCCAGGATATCGGCGCTGGTGCGCGGATTTTGCAGCAGCAGCTCGGCCAGCGGCTTCGAGATGATCGGCGCGGTCACGTCGACCACGGTGAAGCCGCCCCGCCCCGAGGTCTCAATGTAGCCGTCCGCTTCCAGCCGGATCAGCGCCTCCCGCAACGACGGACGCGACACGCCCAACTGCGTCGCCAGGTCGCGTTCCGCGGGCAAACGGTCGCCCGGCATCAAGGCGCCATCCGAGATCAGGCGTTTGATCTGGTCGGACACCACGTCGGACAGGCGTTTGCGCGTGAAGGACTGTATCGGGTGAAATTGCATGGGCGAGAGTGGCGTAGCGGTAGAGGGCGCGACGGGCTGCGAGAATAGCCGCAACCTCGCCAAGGCGCGTGACGCTTGCTCTGGACGCAGCGGCCGCAACTGGATGGCGCAATTATAGCGTCCGTGCCCCGCATGGCGTCTGGGCTGAACCGTGCGCCTGGGCACGTCTCACTCTGCGGGCGATTCAACCGTAGCAGCACTGGCTCACCGCGATGCCCTTCAGCGCGGTTCGACCAGCGAGACCTTCACGAACGGATCGGGCTGCGTATGCAGCCGCTCGGAAAACTGCTGCATATGCAGCGCGACGCGCCGCGCGTAGCCCTTGCCGCCACCGCTATAGCGCGACAAGGCGGAGTTCATGTCGCCGCCCGCGTCATCCAGATAGCCGCGCAGGATCGACGAGCCGATGGTCACGTTGATGACCGGGTCGGACAGATCCTTGCCGCCTGAGACCAGTTGCGGATGTGCGGAAGGCAGCACCTGCATCAGCCCTTTGGCGCCGGCGGGACTGACCGCGCGGCGGTTGAAGCCCGATTCGGTGGCGATCACGCCGAGCAGCAGGACCGGTGACATGGCGAAGCGGTTCGCGGCATCGAGCACCGCGCGGGCAATCGCATTGGACTCGCTGCGCGCGAGGCGAAATTGCCCCGACAAGATGGTTGAAATTTCAACCAGAGCCGCCGCGCCAGGTGTGCCTGTTGTCTGGCTGGCGACCACCGGCGGCGCCATGCCTGCTGCGTCGAAGGCCGGCGCGGAGGCGCCAGACGCAGCGAAGCCGGGCGCCTCAAGACCCGGCGCATCCGTAATAAGCGGCATCTCGGCCGCCTGCATCGCGCTCGCAAATGACAATGCCAACGCGCCCAAAGTCAGGCCCACCAGTCGTGCGGCCCGCGTGGCGCGGCTTTCGTTTCCCCTGTTTGTCTGTTTGTTTTGCATATCGCCCGCTGGTTATTAGCGTGCGATCAACAGTACCGGGAATGATGTATCGGACGAACAAAAACCTGTCCGCCCGATGTAAACACCGCATCAAGATGACAGCCTCGCCATGCCATGGCAGCGAAGCCGGAACGCAACCGCCCTAGCCGGCCTTCAGCGCCGGCGCCCCAATGTTCAGGCTGGCGACAAACGCCGCGATCCGGTCGCACGCCTCGGCCAGACGCGCCTCGTCGACCACAAAGCCTAGCCGCACGAAGCCCGTGGCAGTCTCGCCGAACGCACTCGCATCGAGCAGCGAAACACCTTGCGCGCGAAACAGTTGCCAGGTGAAATCAACGGTATCGAGGCCGCAGCCGCTCACGTCGACCATCATGAACATGCCTGCTTCGGGCAGCAGGCATCGCAGTCCGGCCACCCGGCTCAGGCGCTCATACACCACATCGCGGCGGCGCCGGTAGACCTCGCGCATCTCGGCGACGATCTGCGCCTTATGCTCGAATGCCGTCAACGCCGCCTCCTGGATGAAGCCGGGCAAACCATAGAGCATGCACAGCGCAAGCCGGCCCAGATGCCCGATCAACTCGGCCGGCCCAATCGCCCAACCCACCCGCCAGCCCGCCATGGCGTGCGATTTCGACAGGCTCGCGACCGTCACCGTACGCTCGGCCATGCCCTCGAGCGAAACGATGCTGACATGCTCGCGTTCGAAGGTCAGGTCGGCATAGACCTCATCGGACAGCACCCACAGGTCATGCTGACGCGCGAGCTGAGCGATGCGTTCCAGATCGGCGCGCGGCATCACGACGCCGGTCGGGTTACACGGTGTGGCAAAGAAAATCGCTTTGGTGCGCGGGGTAACGGCCGCTTCGAGCGCGTCGCAATCCACGTGGAAGCCGCGCGCCGGGTCGACCGGCACGGGCACGAGCGTCGCACCCGAGGCGCGCACGCAGGCTTCGTAGGTGAGGTAGAGCGGCTCCGGCACGATCACTTCGTCGCCCGCTTCGCACAGGCAGAGCGAGGCAGCGAAGATGCCGTTCTGCGCACCCGCGCACAGCATCACGTTCTCCACGCCGACGGGACGGCCGGTGGTGCGGGTATGCTCGCGCGCAATCGCCGCACGCAGCGGCTCGCGTCCCACCACCGCGGTGTAGTGCGTGTCACCGCCGCGCAACGCTTCGACCGCCCGCTCGACGATCGCCTCGGGCGTTGCGAAGTCCGGATCGCCGACGCTCAGCACGATCACATCCTCGCCTCGTGCCCGCGCCTGCTGTGCGGCATGGTGAATCTCCCACGCTGACGTGCGCTTGCCCTGCAGGCGCTCGACCAGGCTTGAATACTTCATCCCCACTCCTCGCGGGTCGGACAGCACGGTCAGCCCGCCGTGTCCAGCTCCGCCGTTGCAACATGCAGGACTCTGCCGGCATGTCATGTTCGAGATATGTTTCATTGGTTCTTGCCGTGCAGGCAGGAACGGACCAGGCGCCGCCCGCGCAGGCGCGCCGTTGCCGCACGCCAATGACGCGCGGTCCGGTCAACAATGTAATGGGGAGCGGCAAAAACGTCCACCCTCGCGCTGGCTGCGCGAGGGAGAAATCAGCGGGGAAATCAGATCTGGCGGCGCAACTCGGCGGGCGGCACCTTCATGAGATGGCGGTACTTCGCCACCGTGCGCCGCGCCACCAGCACGCCCTGCTCGGCCAGCATGCGGGCGAGCGTCACGTCGGATAGCGGATCGCTGGTGTTTTCCGCCGCAATCATTTCCTTGAGCAACGCGCGCACGGCCGCCGCCGAACAGGTGCCGCCGCTTTCGGTGCCGAGCTCGCGCGGGAAGAAGTGTTTGAATTCGAAAATGCCGCGCGGCGTGGCCATGTACTTGTTGCCCGTTGCACGGGAGATGGTGGATTCGTGCAGGCCCAGTTCCTCGGCGACATCGCGCAACACCATCGGCTTGAGCGCGATCTCGCCGTATTGGAAGAACGCCTTCTGATGCGCGACGATGCACTCGGCTACGCGCTGGATGGTATCGAAACGCTGTTGTGCGTTGCGGATCAGCCAGCGTGCCTCCTGCAGTTGCTGCGCGAGCGGCGAGCGGCTCGTGCCCACCGACTGCGCAAACAGCTCTGCGTACATGCGATGGATGCGGGCGCGCGGTTGCACGGCCGGGTTGATATTGACGGTCCATTTGTTGCGTACCTGGCGCACGATCACGTCCGGCACCACGTAGTTGTCTTCGGTACGGCCATAGGCGTTGCCCGGTTTAGGGTCGAGCTTGCGCACCAGCGCGCAGGCCACGCGCAGCTCTTCCACTGAGCACCCAATCTGCTTTTGCAGTTCCGCCTGCTCGCGGCGCGCGAGGCGTTCGAGGTGATGTTCGACGATCTGCAGTGCGACGTCGCGGCCCGGTATGTCGTCGGGCATCGCATGCAGTTGCAGCGCGAGACACTCGGACAGCGAGCGCGCGCCGAGACCCGGCCGGTCCAGCGACTGCACGAGGCGCAGCGCCACCAGCAATTCCTCTTCCGTCAGTGCGGGTTCGAGATCGACGATCGCAGCGAGGTCGGCCAGATCCTGCCGCAGATAACCGTCGTCATCGAGCGCCTCAACCACGAAGCGCGCCACCTCGCGGTCGCGATCATCGAGCCGGTAAAGCCGCAATGCATCGTGCAACTGTTCACGCAGCGTGGGTTGGGCGCGGGCCCAGTCGGCCGGATCGCTGCCCTCGGAATCGCCGTTGTGGCGCGTCGCGCCGCGGCTAAACGATTCTCCGGAAAACTCGCCGGCGAAATCGGCAGGCGCATCTTCCGCGGCGACGCTCTCAACCGTATCGGCAGCGCCGCGCTCCGCCATCGTGTCAGGTTCGGCAGCAGCAAGTGTGACGGTGTCGCCGCCCATCGTGGCGGCCATCTCGTCGCCGCTGGAAGAAGTTGCGAGCGCAACGTCTTCAGTATCCGTCGAGTCGTATTCGAGGAACGGATTGGTGTCGAGCGCAGTACGCAACTCCTGCTGGAACTCGAGCGAAGACAATTGCAATAGCCGCACCGACTGCTGCAGACGCGGTGTCAGTGCGAGTGACTGCCTTGTGCGTAGTTCGATTGATGGCGGCATTGTCGTGAGGTCCTGTGAATAGTTCGAAAAGACGTGTTGCCTATCCAGAGCAACTGCCGTACCAGTTCTCGCAACGTGCTGTTTTTTCTGAGTTTTAGTTTTTCCGCGTGCACCTGGCGAGGCTGATCGCGGGCCATTTTTTACAACAGGCAGGAAAAATGCGCAGGTGCTTTGTGGTATCGGCCGGGTCACGCCGAAGGCCATGCGCCAAGGGGCGAATTCCCGCGCTACATGAGGGCTGGCGCGATTCGATTCAGCGTCCTGCGAAGTCGGGAACGCCGCTTGCGAACAGGCGTTGTGGATGGATCGAGGTGACAAAACCACATCCCCCTCTCAACAACACGAAGGAGCATTGATGAAGACCCTCCCTATTCTCAAGGCAGCCGGTGCTATCGCTTGTGTCGCTTTCGCCCTGAACGCGACCGCCCAAACCAGTAGCTCCGCCCCCTCGGCCAGCTCGGAAACAGTAGGCCAGCACATCGACGACGGCACGATCACGACCAAGGTGAAAGCCGGTCTGCTCGGCGCGAATAATGTGAAGTCCACCCATATTCACGTGAAGACCCGCAAGGGCGTGGTGTGGCTCACCGGCACTGTGCCGAGCGCCGATGACAAGGCAGCCGCCGAGCAGGTCACACAAAACGTGGACGGCGTGCAAAGCGTCAAGAACCGCCTGAAGGTGGTGGCCGAGTAAGCCGCGAGCTACGGCGCGAACTGCAGCGCCGCAGTACAGCGGCCAGCCTCGCGCCTCGCGCAGCGCGGACATCGGCGGTTTGCCGGTCTCCGCATGAACAAGGGGCCGTCCGCATCGCGGGACGGCCCCTTGTGTTTGGGCGTGAGTGCCGGTCGGGCCGGGTTAGCGCGTCTGGTTAGCGCGCGGGTTAGCGCTTCGCCACCGCGAACTGATCGCGCAGGTCGCGAATCCGATCGTGGTTCTGCAAGACGCCTTGAAATTGCTGCTCGACCACGATACGTACATCGGCCGGCAGGTCCTTCTCCAGCGCGTCGTGATAGCGCTTCTTGGCGACGTCCTCACCTTTTTCGCAATCGGCGAGGATGTCGTACTCGGTGCGCCCCGCCACAGCCGACTTCACGTCGGTCCAGCCGCGATGCAGCGCGCCCGCTACCGTGCCCCCTCTCTCAGGCTTGCCGCCCAGTCGCTGCACCAGGTCCTGCAGTTCACGCGCGCCACGCGAGCAGTCGTCGGCCCGCGACACGAACAGCGACTTGAGCTGTGCGTCGTGCGAGTCTTCGGCGGCCTTGCGAAAGCCACGCTCACCATCTTTCGACGTTTCAACCAGATCGTTCAATACAGCGGTCACGTTGGTAGACATTGCATTCCTCCGGTTTTCATGGTCCATCCAGTCCGCTGCCTGGAGCGGCAGCGGGCGCCTTCCGGTCCCGCATGCCGCGTGCCCGGCGTCGGCTTGAGCGCGGCCAATGAGCCAATGGGCCAATGCGCAGATGACATGCCATGGAGGTTGCGCGAAGCACCCTGCTGGTTCAACGCCGTCATGCGTTTCGGTCTGCGCGTGCTACCCTTTCGCAGCATCGCCACCCGCTTCCGGAGGAACACCATGCGCATTGAAACCGCCTTTCTGTTCGACCTCGACGGCACGCTGGTCGACAGCGTCTATCAGCACGTCCTCGCCTGGAAGCAGGCTCTCGATCAGGAGGGAATCGAACTGTCGGTATGGCGCATCCATCGCAAGATCGGCATGAGCGGCGGCCTGTTTACTCACCAGTTGCTGCGCGAAACGCGCAGCGAGATGAGCGCCGAGCGTATCGAGCGTTTACGGCAAGCCCATGCCGAAGCGTATCGCGGCCTCGGCGGCCAGGTGCGGCCTTTGCCCGGTGCGCGCGAACTGCTCGCGGCGCTGACCGAAAGCGGCACGCGCTGGGCCATTGCGACGAGTGGCCGGATGGAGACAGCCGCCGTGAATCTGGCCGCGCTCGGTGTCGATCCCGAGAAAACGGTGGTCGTCACACGCGACGCCGTCAAATATGCCAAGCCCGACCCCGATCTGTTCATCGCGGCGGCCCACCGGCTGGGGGTGCCGATCGAGCAGAGCGTGGTGGTCGGCGACAGCATCTGGGACATGCTCGCTGCGCAGCGCTGCCGCGCGCTGGGGGTGGGTTTGCTATCGGGCGGCTACGGTCAGGATGAGCTCGAGCGCGCAGGCGCGCTGCGCGTGTATGAAGACCCGGACGATTTGCTGCTGCATCTCGATGAGGTGGCCGCACGGCCCTGAACCTGGCCCTGAACCTGGTCCTGACCTTGACAATGAGCCTCGCGCTGTAACGGGCGCATCCGGCCGAATCGCCCAGGCGGCGCGTGCAGCCTTCGCGCCGGGCGCCCCCGGCAACTCACACGCCCTTTCTACCACGGGCTACACGGAGCGATGACGACGATTGCGATCTCGGTGGCGATCAGCCCGAGGATGAACATCGAGCTGGACAGCGCGCAGATGCGCGCAAGAAACCAGTCGCGCTCGGCGCGCGTGCCCCTGAGCGCCGACGGAAACCTCCATGGAATGCGCGCGGTACGCCACAGATTGCGCCATGCCATGAGCGTGCCGAAAGCGCCGAAGAGCAGACAGAGCAGACTGGCAAGCGCCACGGTCAGCGGGGTCCACGGCATGGCATGGACGACGAATAGCGGAGCGCCCACCACGCAACGCTCGCTCAACATCATCTCCGCGATGGCCACCTGAGCCAGCCAGGCAAGCGGCGCCACCAGCAATGCGATCAGGAGCTGCGGCGCGCCGATTGTCCCGGCCGCAGCCTGCTCCAGGCTCATGAGCTGTTGACGCTCCTGCGGCGCGGCTGCCGGCTCGCGCGCGAGGTCATGACTGGCCGGGCTCCGAGTGCCGGCACCGGAGTCGTGGCGCGGGTGGGCGCGCGAATTGATGCGATCCGCGGTCATGCTGATTCCGATAAAAATCCTGGGTGTTCAGTGGCATCGCTCACACCAGCGTGGCCGTGAGCGGACCCCGTGACGCCGCGGCCGCGGTGCGTTCGAAGCGGGCTAAATTGCGATCGAAAGCAGCGGCCGGTCGTTCTTGCTGTGCGGTGCAGCAAGAAACGGGCCGAATTCGCAAAAGATGGAAAAACGCGCTGGCGCAAGGCCGCGCGGTGCCGTTCGCCGACGCACGAGGCAACCCGCGCGCAAGAATTGCAATCGCCGGGACGTTTTTTACGCGCCTCGCGTCATGCTCGCCCGGCACCGCAAGGCCTGCGGCGCACTCCCGGCGCCAAGGCGTCACAGCGGCCTAACCGGCAGCGAGCCGGCAGCGAACTGATAGCGAGTCTATAGAATAGGCAGCTTCGCAGAACGTCCCCGTGGAATACACCCCAAGCCTATGACGGAATCCTCTCAGACCCGGCGAGCCGAGCGGGTAAGTGCCGCGAACTCGCTATTCGCGTTCCTCAAGACACTGCCGTTCTCCGACCGGTTAATCGAGGGTTGCATCATGGCCCTGCAGGCGGTCATGGGCGCGAGCATCGCTTTTACGCTCGCCCGCGAACTGCACGCCGAGCAGCCGTTCTGGGCGGCTATCACCGCGATTGCGGTGAGCCAGCATAGCTATGTCGATACGCGCAACCTGTCGCGCGACCAGTTCATAGGCGCGATGGTCGGCGGTGTGTGCGGTCTCGCCGGCGCGGTGCTGGGCGACGGATATTTCGTGGCGTATATGGTGACGGTCGGCGCGGCGATCATCCTGTGCTGGTGCGCGAATATCGGCAGCGCGGCGCGGCTGGGCGGCATCACCGCGACGATCATGTTGCTGGTGCCGCGCATTGGACCGGCGTGGGAAGTCGCGCTGATCCGCCTCGGCGAAGTGACGCTCGGCACTATCAGCGCGTTGCTGGTGTGCTGGATCATTAGCGCTATCGAGAAGCGCTGGTTCCGCAAAACCTGAACGGCGCAGGGCGCGGGTGCGGTGCGGGGGGGGGGGCAAGTTACCCAGCAGCTTCCTGCTCCCGCCCCGTGCCGCAAACAAAATGCCCGTTTACTTCAACAGGCTGTGGCGGCACTCCCTGACCTGCGTCCGGCGCGGCTCGCCCTGACGCTCCAGCATCCACCCCGGATACTCGGACGGCAAGGTGCTGACGGCATCGAGCCTGGCCAGTTCGTCGGCGCTCAATTCCACCTTGGTCGCCGCGATATTGTCGTCAAGCTGCTCGACTTTCTTCGCGCCGACAATCACCGTCGTCACCGCCCGCTGATGCAGCAGCCACGCGAGCGCGATCTGCGCCACCGATACGCCTTTTGCCTCGGCGATGCCGCGCATTGCATCGATGCAATCGTAGGCGCGGTCGCGATCCACAGGCGGAAAATCGAACGTGTTGCGGCGGCTGCCGGCCTCGCCCTGCTGCTCGCGGCCATACTTGCCGCTTAGCAGGCCGCCAGCCAGCGGACTCCAGACCATCAGCCCGAGTCCTTCGCTGTGCAGCATCGGCACCAGTTCGCGCTCCAGGTCGCGGCCCGCCAGCGTGTAATACGCCTGCAGCGACTCGAAGCGCGCGCGGCCAAGCCGGTCTGCAATCCCGAGCGCCTTGACGATCTGCCAGGCGGCCCAGTTCGACACGCCGACATAGCGTACGTGTCCGTGCTGCACCAGCGTGTCGAGTGCACGCACCGTCTCTTCGATCGGCGTGGCCGGATCGAAGCCGTGGATCTGGTACAGGTCGATGTGATCGAGTTGCAGGCGCTTGAGGCTCGCCTTGATGCCGTCCATGATGTGGTAGCGCGAGGCGCCGCGCGTATTGGCCGATTCCGCCGTGGCGCCGAAGACCTTGGTGGCCACCACCACCTGGTCGCGCGGCACCTTCAGGTTTCTCAGCGCAGCGCCGGTGATCTGCTCGGACAGACCTTGCGCGTAGACATCGGCGGTATCGATGAAGTTGATGCCGGCGTCGAGCGCCCGGCCGACGAGCCGTTCGGCGTCGGCCTGCTGCAGATCGCCGATCTGCCGCCAGATGCCTTCGCCGCCGCCGAAGGTCATCGTGCCAAGACAGAGTTCGGAAACAAACAGGCCGGTGCGGCCTAGCTGGTTATAGCGCATCGTTGAGACTCCGGCTGGGTGAGGAATCCAATCAGGATACTGCACGGGGCAAAATCGAGCAGACGCGGCGCCACGGTGCGAAGCGTGGCGCGCGCTACAAAAACCTGCGAGACTTGCTCTTTGGCTACTCACCGGCGCGGCGCCTGCCGCCCCTCTGGATATGGCCCGTCGCGCCCCCATCTACGCCAGCATGACTCCCGCCTCTGCCTCTTCCACGACAGGCGTGCTGGACAGTTTTCACCCGGCGGTCGCCGGCTGGTTCCTGAAAACGTTTCCCGCTCCGACCGAAGCCCAGCTAGCCGCGTGGCCGTTTATCCGCAGCGGCCACCCGACGCTGGTCGCCGCGCCCACCGGCTCCGGCAAAACGCTCACGGCGTTTCTCTCGGCGCTCGACGAACTCGTCCAGCAAGGCCTCGCCAATAACGGTGTGCTGCCGGACGAAACGCTGGTGGTCTACGTCTCGCCGCTCAAGGCGCTGTCGAACGATATCCGTCTGAACCTGCAACGGCCGCTCGAAGGCATCGCAGCCGAACTGGCGCAACGCGGCCTCGCGCCGCTCGAAATCCGCACAGCCGTGCGAACCGGCGACACCACCCAGCAGGAGCGCAATGCGCTGCGCAAGCAGGCGCCGCATATTCTCGTGACCACGCCCGAGTCGCTTTATGTGCTGCTCGGCTCGGACTCGGGCCGCCGCATGCTGGCGACCACCCGCACGGTGATCGTCGACGAAATCCATGCGCTGGCCGGCAGCAAGCGCGGCAGCCATCTGGCACTCAGTCTCGAACGGCTCGACGCGCTATGCGGCCGGCGCCTGCCGCGGATCGGCCTGTCGGCGACGCAAAAGCCGATTGGCGCGGTCGCGCGTTTTCTGGTGGGTGGCGCAAGCGTCAGTAGTGCGGAACCCGCGGACTGCGCGATCGTCGATGTGGGTCATGTACGCGCCCGCGATCTCGCGCTGGAGATTCCGCCGGTGCCGCTCGAAGCGGTGATGGCCAATGAAGTCTGGGAACTGGTCTATAACCGGCTCGCCGAACTGATTGCGCAGCACCGCACCACGCTGATCTTCGTCAACACGCGCCGCATGGCAGAGCGCGCGGCGCGTCATCTGACCGAGCGCCTGGGCAAGGAAGCGGTCGCGGCGCATCACGGCAGTCTCGCCAAAGAGCATCGCTTCGATGCCGAGCAGCGGCTCAAACGCGGCGAATTGCGCGTGCTGATTGCGACGGCCTCGCTGGAGCTCGGTATCGATATCGGCGATGTCGATCTGGTCTGCCAGATGGGTTCGCCACGCGCAATCGCGCCATTCCTGCAACGTGTCGGACGCTCCGGGCACCACGTGGGAGGCATGCCGAAGGGGCGCCTCTTCCCCGCCTCGCGCGACGACCTGATCGAATGCGCCGCCCTGCTCGATTGCGTGCGACGCGGCGAACTCGACGCGCTGCAGATTCCGCGTGCGCCGCTCGACGTGCTGGCCCAGCAGATTGTCGCGGAAGTCTCGAGCGCCGAATGGAGCGAAGATGCGCTGTTCGATCTGATGCGGCAAGCGGCTCCCTACGCCGAGCTGCCCCGCGAGCAATACGACGCCGTGCTGCGGATGCTCGCGGAAGGCTATACCAGCCGTCACGGTCCGCGCGGCGCGTATCTGCATCGCGACGCGGTGAGCGGCACGCTGCGCGGCCGGCGCGGCGGCAAGCTGGTCGCGGTGACGTCGGGCGGCACGATTCCCGAGAACGCCGACTACGCGGTGATCCTCGAACCGCAAGCGGTAAATATCGGCACGGTGAACGAGGATTTTGCCGTCGAGAGTCTGGCGGGCGACGTGTTTCAGCTTGGCAACGCCTCATACCGGATCCTGCGGGTGGAGGCCGGCCGCGTGCGGGTGGAGGACGCACAGGGGCAGCCGCCCAATATCCCGTTCTGGCTCGGCGAGGCGCCGGGGCGCAGTGATGAACTGTCGTTCGGCGTGGCGCGCCTGCGAACGCAGATCGAGCAGTTGTTGAGTGACGAGGGGCCGCCGCCGAAAAACGCGGCCGCGGCACGCGACGTTGCAGACGCAACCGTGTCCGCTGCCGTCGCTGCGCCACGCCGTGCTGTGCGGCGCCAACGCGAACTCGCCGTCGTCGATTCGTCCGCGGCTTTCGATGGCGCGCATGACGAACGTGGCGAACGTGGCGAACGTGCCGCCGGCGCACTCGCCGCTACGCAGCCCTTGTACACCTCCCGGCTCGAACGCGCGGTCGACTGGCTCACCGGCACGCTCGGTCTCGACGAGCCCGCCGCGCGCCAGATCGTCGACTACCTCGCGCGTACGCGCGCCGCGCTCGGTGCACTGCCGACGCAAAACACACTGGTGATGGAGCGCTTCTTCGACGAATCGGGCGGCACGCAACTGGTGATCCATGCGCCCTTCGGCAGCCGCCTGAATCGCGCCTGGGGCCTCGCGCTGCGCAAGCGCTTTTGCCGCACCTTCAATTTCGAACTGCAGGCCGCTGCCACCGAAGACGCCATCATCCTCTCGCTGACCGGCAGCCACAGCTTCGCGCTCGATGAAGTCTGGCGCTACCTGCACTCGAACACGGCCGAGCATCTGCTGATCCAGGCGCTGCTCGACGCGCCGCTGTTCGGCGTGCGCTGGCGCTGGAACGCCACCACCTCGCTCGCCCTGCCGCGCTATAGCGGCGGCCGCAAAACGGCGCCGCAACTGCAACGCATGCGCAGCGAAGACCTGCTGGCGGCCGTGTTCCCCGACCAGGTCGCGTGCCTGGAGAACATCGTCGGCGAGCGCGAACTGCCGCATCATCCCTTAGTGGACCAGACTATCGACGACTGCCTGCACGAAGCCATGGACACCGAAGGCTGGCTAGGCCTGCTGCGCCGGATCGAGCAGGCGGAGGTCAAGCTGGTCACGCGCGAGTTGCCGGCACCCTCACCGCTTGCAGCCGAAATCCTCACCGCCAAACCCTACGCCTATCTCGACGACGCGCCGATCGAAGAGCGCCGCACTCAGGCCGTGCTCAACCGGCGCTGGTCCGATCCCGCTTCCGCGGACGACCTTGGCGCACTGGACGCCGACGCCATTGCCGGCGTGCGCGAGGAAGCCTGGCCGCAGCCGCGCAATGCCGATGAAATGCACGAGACGCTGACCGGCCTTGCGTGCATCGGCGACGCCGAAGCGCACGCCAATCCGGACTGGCAGGCATGGCTTGCAGCACTCGCCGATGCAGGCCGTGCAACCCGTTTGCGCACCCCAGCCGGCGCGGCGCTCTGGCTGCCGGCGGAACGGCTGACCTGCCTGCTGGCCATCTACCCGGACGCAAAATGCGAACCCTCCATCGCCGCCCCTAAAGGCTTCACGGAACCGTGGAGCGAGGATGAAGCGCTGGTCGACGTGATGCGTGCCCGGCTCACCGGTTTCGGACCGCTGCCGGTGGCATGGATCGCCGACGCACTGGCCCTGCCCACAAACGCCGTGGAGCGCGCCCTGAGCGCACTCGAAGCGCAAGGCTATGTCATGCGCGGCCGCTTCACGCCAGGCGCAAACACAGAAGAATGGTGCGAGCGCCATCTGCTCGCGCGGATTCACCGCTATACCGTGCGGCGCTTGCGGCGGGAAATCGAGCCGGTCGAACGGCACGACTTCATGCGCTTCCTGTTCGAATGGCACCATCTGACGCCCTCCACGCGCGGTGAAGGACGCGACGCGCTCGCGGCCGTGCTGGACCAGCTAACAGGCTTCGAGGCCGCCGCTGGCGCCTGGGAGGAAGACATTCTGCCTGCCCGTCTCAAGGACTACTCGGGCACCTCGCTCGACGAACTGTGCCGCTCCGGCAAGCTGGTCTGGACACGCCTGACCGAACGCACGCGCACGGCGGCTTCGCCCGTGCGCAGTACGCCGATCGTGTTGCTGCCACGCCGCGATATCGGCCTGTGGAGCACGCTGATCGATCAGGGCAAGCCGGCCGAGCTGTCGCCGCGGGCCCAGGGCGTTTATGAAACGCTGATCAAGCACGGCGCGATGTTCTTCGACGAGTTGCTGCGCAACACACGCCTGCTCGGCATCGAACTGGAAAACGCGTTAGGCGAACTGGTCGCAGCGGGACTCGTGAACTCCGACAGTTTCGCCGGCCTGCGTGCGCTGCTCCGGCCAGCCGCGAAACGCCAGGCCCATCATCACAACCGCAGGCCGCGCGGCGGCGCGCTGATCGGCGGCATGGACGACGCCGGCCGCTGGGCGCTGGTACGGCCGCGCGGCACGCTTGCCGTCGCGGAGAACCCTGCTCCCGCCTCATCCGCCTCATCCGCCTCATCCGCCTCATCCGCCGCTCCCGTCACAAGCCGCGCCCCGCTGCTCGCGCCTGAGGTGCTGGAACATCTGGCGATGACCTTGTTGCGCCGCTATGGCGTCGTGTTCTGGCGCCTGCTCGCCCGCGAAGCCGAATGGCTGCCGCCGTGGCGCGATCTGCTACGGGTGCTGCAACGGCTCGAAGCGCGCGGCCAGGTGCGCGGCGGGCGCTTCGTCAATGGCCTGGCCGGCGAACAGTTCGCGTTGCCGGAAGCGATTCCGCTGTTGCGCGAAGTGCGCCGCCATGCCGACGACGGCGCCCTCGTCTGCGTTGCCGCAACCGATCCGTTGAATCTGGTCGGCACGTTGCTGCCCGGCGACAAGGTCCCGGCCGTGGCCGGCAATCGCGTGCTGTACCGGGACGGCGTGGCGGTCGCCGCGCTGGTGGCGGATGAGTTTGTTTATCTGGCCGACGTGGAGGGTGAAGCAAAGGAACAAATGCGCGTCAGACTGGCGCGGAGGTATTAATATTTAACATTTGTCTAAAGGTTCATAGTACCTTGCCGTTAGTAGTTTACGATCCCGCGTGCTGGCTGCCGCCTGGATACAATGAAATGAAAGCCAGCATTACATCTGATGTAGACTATTTGCCACCCGCCCGCCCGGCGCTCCGTGCTGGCGGCCCGCAGGCACACCTTGCCCGGGAAACGACATGAACGACGACCAACACGACCAGGTGCTCTATGCCCAGTTCGGCACAAGCAGCCCTTGCTGGCGTCTGTCCAAAGACAGCAACGCGCTGGAGCTGACGCCGGTCACGGGCGACATGCCGGCCAATGCCGCCATTCCCCTGAACCCGCAACAGGCCGCGCAGATTCGCTGCCTGACGGGCATTACCTCGCACCTGATTCTCGACGTGCGCCTGTTCGGCCAGCCGTTGCGGCTGCATCTGGTCGGCAAGAAACTCACCAGCAATCTCTGGGCAGGCACGGCCTCGGCCTATGAAGACACCGAATCGGTGGCGCGCGATCTGGTCCACGGACTGTCGTTCGCCGAGCAGGTGGTGTCGGAGGTCAACTCGGTCGTGGTGATCGTCGACCGCAACGGCCGCATCCAGCGCTTTAACCGCCTCGCCGAAGAGCTCACCGGCATGAAAGAGGAAGACATTGTCGGCCGCAGTGTCTGGGCGCTGTTCATGTCGTCCGAAGCGGGCGCGGCGTCGAGCCAGAACATTGCCGGTTTCTTTAACCGCGGCGTCTCCTATGAAGTGGAGCGGCTCGTGAAGACCGTGCATGGCGAGCGGCTCTTCCTGTTTCGCAACAAGTTCGTGCAGAGCGGCAGTGGCGTCGACGAGCAGTTCCTGATCTGTTCGGGCACCGACATCACCGAAGAGCGCCGCGCGCAGGAGCGCCTGACCGAGTTGGCCAACACCGATTCGCTCACCGGCCTCGCCAATCGCAACGCGATTCAGGACAAGATCCGCGCGGCGATCTCCAGCGCGCCGGATGGGGTTTCGGTCGGCATCCTGTTCCTCGATCTCGACAACTTCAAGAAGGTCAACGACCACTACGGCCATGTGTTCGGCGACCGGCTGATCAAGGACGTTTCCGCCGCCGTCGGCACCTGCCTGAACGAAGGCGACACGCTGGCGCGGCTGGGCGGCGACGAATTCATCGTGCTGGCCGCAACCGGCACCGTGGCTTCGCTCGAAGCCACCGCGCAACGGATTCTCGACCGCCTGCGCACGCCGTTTAGCCTGGGTCTCGTCGAGGTCTACACCGGCTGCTCGATCGGTATCGCGCTGTGCCCGGAGCATGGCGACAGCCTCGAATCGCTGATCCGTTCGGCGGATACCGCGATGTACGTCGCCAAGGACGAGGGCAAGCGCACCTACCGGGTGTTTTCGCAGGAGATGGACCGCAAGGTGGCCGAGTACATGTGGCTCGACACCAACCTGCGGCGCGGCATCGACGAAGGCCAGTTCACGCTCTACTACCAGCCCAAACTGTCGATTTCGACCGGTGCGGTGACTGGCGCCGAGGCGCTGATACGCTGGAATTCCCCCGAACGCGGCCAGATCATGCCCACCGAATTCATTCGCTATGCCGAAGAATCGGGCCTGATCGGCCACCTCGGCCGCTGGGTGATGCAGACAGCCGCTGCACAAGCTGCGCGCTGGAAGGCCGCGGGCCTGAACCTGCGCGTGGCGATCAACGTGTCGGCGCGGCAACTGGTGGATACCGCGGTGGTCCGGCATTTCGCCGAAGCGCTTCAGCAGGCCGCGCTCGATCCTTGCCTGGTCGATCTCGAACTCACCGAAAGCTGCCTGATCGAAGATGAAGCCGCCGCGATCCAGCTGATTACGCAGTTCCGCCAACTCGGCGCGCAGGTGCATCTCGACGACTTCGGCACCGGTTATTCTTCGCTCTCGCAACTCGGGCGGATTCCGCTCGATGTCATCAAGCTCGATCGCAGCTTCGTGCGCTCGATCAACGAGAACACCAAGGCCCAGGCGCTGGTGCGCTCAATGGTGGCGGTGGCCCAGGAGCTGAATTTCAAGGTGGTCGCCGAAGGAATCGAGACGGAGGCGGAAGAAGCGTTTATGAAGGGGCTCGGGGTGGAATACGTGCAAGGCTTCCTGTACGGCCAGCCCATGCCGGCCGTCGAGTTCGAGCAGTGGCTGCGCGAGCGGCAGAAGCTCAGGCTGATTGCCTGAGCCTCAGTCGGTCTAGGCAATGCTCGCGCTAGTCTGGCGCAGACTGGAGGTGCGGCGGTTCTGCAACATCACGAGCCGCTCCATGAAGGCCAGATCCTTTTCTTCAATCGTGAACGCGGCCTCCACCCAGTCTTCCGTAATCTCCATCAGTTCGGCGCGCGAGAGCTGCAGCACCCGCTGGCGGGCTCGCAGCATGGCGCGGATGCCATTCATCTTGGGGCGCAAGGTGTCGACGAAGGTACGCGTCGCCACATAGGCCTCTCCCGGCTCGAACAACTGGTCGACCAGTCCCTTGCCCGCATACCATTCCGCGGTATGCGACTCGCCAATGCCGATCAGTTCTTCCGCGAGGCGCATCCCGGCCTTGCGGGCGACGAGCGAGTATCCGCCCATACCCGGGAACAGATTGAAGGCGATCTCGGGGAAACCCATGCGCGCATCGTTCTGCGCGAGCAGAAAGTGATGCGCAAGCGCGGCTTCGAAGCCGCCGCCGAGCGCCGTCCCCTCCACCATCGCAATCGAGATTGCGCCGGTATCGAAGCCGCGCGCCGCGGCGTGCACAC
Source organism: Burkholderia sp. 4M9327F10 (assembly GCF_005503145.1). Classification (GTDB taxonomy): domain Bacteria; phylum Pseudomonadota; class Gammaproteobacteria; order Burkholderiales; family Burkholderiaceae; genus Paraburkholderia. Next base: position 22,182 of record NZ_SCNV01000051.1, read on the forward strand.
AATCGACGCACGCGCGCGCATACGACATCAGGGCCTGGCGCTTGCCGGCCCGGATCGTCTCGGCAAAGAAGTCCAGATCGCCGCCGACGTTGTACATCGCCGGAATCAGTGAGCCCGTCACCCAGAAATCGATCGGCAAGCCGGACTCACGCGCGGCCTGAGCCAGACCCAGAATATCGTGCACCAGTTCAAGGTTAAAACACGGACGCGGCTGCGCACGCAACATCATCCACATGATGTTGCGTCCCTCTTCGTAGTAGGCGGAAATTTGCGACAAATTACCCGCTTCGAGGAACGGACGGCAGGCGTGATGGTTGTGAAGGTTCATTTTGAATGGTCCTTTAAGGTTAAACGGCGGTAACGCAAGTCGAGCCTAAAGCAGACCTCAATATGACGGGAGCGGGTTAGCTAACGGACGAACGCAAGTCACCCTTGTGGCCCCTTGACGAAAGGGCTGTGAAGGAGGTTTCAAACGGGGACTGAGAGGCATGGGCGCAAACGATTGCCTGCGTGAAGCGGCGTGGTAATCATTGCGTCAAACTGACAGGAAAATCGGCAGACGGCCGAATGCGCGCCCGAATACGGAATTTATTGCCGGATTAGAGAAGGACGGCAATTCTTTGCCGTCAGGAAATGTAATGCGAAATACGGCGCGAGGTAATATTCAAGCGAAGTCGATTGGCGATACGGCGGCGCACTCGGGACGCCGAGCGGCTGGGGCATCACTGCACTGCTGCGGACCAGTGCTCGAGTTGCTGCGCCGGCATGCCAAGCGCCAGGGCAGCGGCGCAGATCTGTTGCCAGGTAGCGGGGTCGACCGGCACGCCGTGCGCCTCGCGTTCGGCGCGCGTGGCGCGCTCCGGCTCACCGGGCACGAGGATGTTCTCGCTGCCCGCAGCCAGCGGCGAGGCCTTCAGCCATTCGACAAACGCTTGCGCTTCGGCCTCGGCGTTCGGGGCATCGAAGGCGGCCGGATCGAGAATCACCGACAGCATGCAGTTGATGACGGCGTGGTTCGTGCCAAGCGTGTCCGCGTGGGTGGTGTAGCCGCCTGACAGAGCGCCGGCAAAAATCTCACACATCGCCGCGAGCCCGAAACCCTTGTAGCCGCCGAACGGCTGCAGCGATCCGAGCGGCGCTTCCATCATCACAGCCGGATCGAGTGTGGCATGCCCGTCGTGATCGATCAGTGCGCCGGGAGGCACCTGCTTGCCCTGGTTATACGCCACCCGCACCTTGCCGAATGCGACCGCGCTGGTAGCGAAATCGAGCACGAGCGGCGGCTTGCCGCTGCGCGGAAAAGCAGCGCAAAACGGATTGGTGCCGATGCGGCGGTCCGTTCCGCCGAACGGCGCAACGAGCGGGTCGCCCGCCACATTGACAAAGTGAAACGAAACGAGCCCGGCACGCGCACACTGCTCGGCCCAATGACCGATGCGGCCAATATGATGCGCGCCGCGCAGGCCGACCGCGCAGATGCCGAGCTGCCGTGCACGCTCGATGCCGCGCTCCATCGCCTCGTACGCGATCACCTGGCCAAAGCCTTTGCCGCCTTCGATGGTGAGCACCGCGCCAGCGTCGCGCACCACTTGCGCATGCAGATTGAGCTTGAGCTCGTTGTCGCGCAGCGACGCCGCATAGCGCGGGATCATGCCGACGCCGTGCGAGTCGTGCCCGGCCAGATTGGCGGCGAGCAGGTGGTCGGCCACCAGTTCGGCCTCGCGTGGCGCGCTGCCCGCCTGCTCCCAGATGGCCCGGACGAACGCGTGCAGAGACGACGACGCGATCCTGAGCGGGGCCGCTGCAGTTGTCACCGCCGTTGTCACTGCCGTTGCCACTGAGGCTGCACGCGGAGCGCTCATGTCACGGCGCCGCCGCGATCACATCGGCCACCGCCGCCGTCAGCTTCTTGCCATACGGCACATGCAGGAACTCATTCGGCCCATGGGCGTTCGACTTCGGTCCGAGCACGCCACACACCATGAACTGCGCGTGCGGGAAGCCTTCCTTCAGCACGTTCATCAGCGGGATCGTGCCGCCCTGCCCCATATAGGCACAGTCCGCGCCGTAATGCTCACGCGACGCCTCGTTAAGCGCCGCAGCGAGCCACGGCGTCAGATCGGGCGCGCTCCAGCCGGTCGCCGCACCGGCGTCCGGCTTGAACGTGACCTTGGCGTTATACGGCGGGTCGACCTCGAGCAGCGCCTTCAGCTCCGCAACCGCCTTGACTGCATCGAGAAGCGGCGGCAGGCGCAGCGACAGCTTGAAGGCCGTACGGGGACGCAGCACATTGCCGGCGTCGGCGATAGCCGGCAAGCCGGCTGCTCCCGTCACCGAGAGCGACGGCCGCCAGGTGGAGTTGAGCAGCGCCTCTTTCGGATCGGTCGTGGTGGGCAGCACCTGCCGGCCGTCCTGGCCGCACGCCCACGGAATCTTCTTCCAGACGTCGTCGCCCAGAATCTGCGCAGTGGCCTCGGCTTCGCGCAGACGATCCGCGGGAATCGGCGCATGGAAACCCTTCGGCAGCAGGTTGCCGTTCGAGGCGTCTTCGAGGCGGTCGAACAGTTGCCGCATGATGCGGAAGCTCGACGGCGTGATGCCACCATAGCCGCCCGAGTGAATGCCCTCATCGAGGACATGGACTTCGAGGTCGCCCGACACGAGGCCGCGCAACGAGGTGGTCAGCCATAGCTGGTCGTAGTTGCCGGCGCCGGAATCGAGACATACGACGAGGCTCACCGTGCCGAGCCGCTCGCGCAACGCGTCGACGTACGGCAGCAGGTCGTAGCTGCCCGACTCCTCGCAGGTTTCGATCAGGCCGACGCAGCGCGGCCGCTCGATGCCTTGGGCGTCCAGCGCGGCGAGCGCCGTCAGGCTGGCGTAGATCGCGTAGCCGTCGTCCGCGCCGCCGCGGCCGTAAAGCTTGCCGTCTTCCAGCTTGGGAGTCCACGGACCGAGGTCGTTACGCCAGCCGTCGAACTCAGGCTGCTTGTCGAGGTGGCCATACAGCACGATGGTTTCGGTACTGCCCGAACGGGTGGCCGCCGTTTCGAAGAAAATCACCGGCGTGCGGCCCGGCAGGCGGATTACTTCCAGCTTCAGGCCTTTGACGGGCTGTTGCTCGGCCCATTGCGCCGCATCCGTCACCACCCGGTCGATAAAACCGTGCCTCGCCCAGTCCGCGTCAAAACCGGGGCTCTTGGCCGGTACGGCGATATAGTCGGTGAGCGCCGGTACGATCTCGTCGTTCCACTTGCGATCCACGAACTCGCGTAGCGTGTCGTGGTTGATTTTCCTGGTCTGCTGGGTGGTGTCGTCGGAAATCATGATGGCTGTCCGGTCGGTCGGTCAAAACGCACATGATAGTCCTCTAGCGGGCCGGCCTGAAGTCCCCCATCCGGCCAGGGCAGCGCAGAACGCTTCCAGCGCCGTTGCGCAAGATGGCCGAAACTCAGGCCGGGAGCGCGAACCGGCGGTGGAGCAGCAAGCCTCTGCGCAAATTGCCCAATCGCGCGACAATTGTGAAATTGGCACTACGCCGGGAGTCCCGCGATGGGCAGCACGGTAGTTCAAGCGGTGGCTGCGGTCGTCGCACTAGGGGCGTATTTCCTGCCGGCGATTCTCGCCGACCGGCGCAAGCGTCACGACCTGCTGACGCTCGCGCTATTCAACGCCTGTCTAGGCTGGACCGGTTTCGGCTGGCTGGCCGCCTTGTACTGGGCGCTGCAGCCGAACCCGCCAAAAAACGTCGCCACCGAAGTGGCCGAGACACGGCGCGTCGTCAGGATGAAAACCTTTTCGACCATGCTGATCCAGCGCGTGCAGAGCCGCACGAACCGGAGCAAGGACGGGCGCTAGGCGCTTCCTTGCTCGCTTGCGCTTGCTCATTACGCCTTCCTGCCCGTTCCCGCGTTGCCAGCCGCAGCCCACGGCAAGACGGCGGCCCGCCGCAGCGCGTTCTCGTGCGCTGACCACTCGGCCGTTCGGCCGATTGCCGCGTTTTCTCCATGCATGAAATAATCGGCCGGTCCCTTCACCTCGCGCACCACTCTCTCTGGAGTCCTGCAATGCCCGAACTCAGCAAGCTGCTGACCTTTGGTCTCGTCGCGTTCGGCATGGCGCTTACGCCTGGTCCGAACATGCTGTACCTCGTCTCGCGCTCGATCTGTCAGGGGCGTACCGCTGGCCTGATCTCGCTTGGCGGTGTGGCGCTCGGTTTTGTGTTTTATATGTTCAGCGCCGCGCTCGGCATCACTGCCTTGCTGCTGGCCGTGCCGTTCGCCTATGACGCGCTGCGCTTCGGCGGCGCCCTGTATATGCTGTGGCTCGCGTGGCAAGCCGTCAAACCGGGCGGGCGCTCGCCGTTTCAGGTGCGCGATCTGCCGGCTGACAGCCCGCGCAAACTGTTTGCGATGGGTTTCGTCACCAACCTGCTGAACCCCAAAATCGCGGTGTTGTATCTCTCGCTGCTGCCGCAGTTTATCGATCCGCAACAGGGTCACGTGCTGGAGCAATCGCTGGTGCTGGGGTCGATGCAGATCGCCCTTAGCCTGACGATCAATGCACTGGTGGCGACAATGGCCGGCTCGATCGCCGTGTTTCTCGCGCGACGCCCAGGGTGGATCCTGGTGCAGCGCTGGTTGATGGGCACCGTGCTCGCGGGCCTCGCGGTGCGCATGGCCACTGAAGCGCGGCGCTGAGATGCTGCACACGCGCCCTCTACAGGCTGGCGATCTGGAGCTGATCTGCCGCCACCGCCATGAAATGTTCCGTGAGGCAGGGCGCGACGCCGCTGTGCTCGAACAGATGACGCCAGCCTTTCGCACGTGGCTGCAACCGCGCCTCGCGGACGGCTCATACTTTGGCTTTATTACGCTGGATGGCGACGCGCCGGTGGCGGGCATCGGCCTGATGGAACTCGACTGGCCGCCACACCCGCTCCATCCGGAACAGGACCGGCGCGGCTACGTGTTGAATGTCTATGTGGAACCCAGCCACCGTCAACGCGGCATCGCACGTGCCTTGATGGACCGCGCGGAGGCGGCGTTTAGCGAGCGAGGTTTGCCCTACGCGATTCTGCACGCCACCCAGATGGGGCGCCCGCTTTACGAAGGACTCGGCTGGGCGCCGACCACCGAAATGGCCAAGGCCGTGGGCAAGCCCCCAGCCATCTGAGCTTCGGGGCGAATCGGGCAGGACCGCGCAGGAGCAGGCGAGATCAGGTCAGATCAGCCTGAGTGCGCGACACGTGTGAACGTGCGCAGTTTCACCGAGCCTGCCGGGATGGAGCGCGGTTCGAGCCGGACCTGGCCCTGCTCGAACATCTCCTGGCGCAGTTCGCCCTGTTCGTCGAACCACTGGCAAATTACCCAGTCACCCGACGTGAGCGCGACAGGACCGCTATAGGTTACGGTCATGCGCGGGCCGCCCGATTTGAGCGTGACGACGTCGCCGACATTGAGCGGCGCGATTGACGGTGTATCGAATGCATCGAGAGTGGCAGTCAGCATATCAATCCCCGAAGACGAAGGCCGTGAGATGTTTTAACGCAAACACATGGTCTCAGCCGGATGGCTGGCGAAAGATTTATAAAGTTTGCCAAGATTAACAATTGAAATTCCGGCTCGCAAGTGATTTTTATTGATACCGTTTTCACGCGGACGGGAATTACATTTCGATCATCGGCTCAACGGATGAAACAATGATCGGCTCGCTAAAACCTATTCAGCAAATCCTCTCCGCCCCGCCCCACGGGCCTCAGCGCGGGAACAAATTACGCGAATCGAACGCCCGCACCGTAAAAGATACTGAACGGCTTTCATCAGACCTAGCATTTCAATTTCAGTTACAGCGATGAAACAATTTTACGAAATTCATTATTTTGAAAACCACCCATAAACCAGCCGCTCATCCATGAATATCACCAATTGAGGGCCCGCCGCATTAAGTCGGTGCAGTGAAATGCCCGGTCACTGCCATCTGGCCGGTTTTGTCACTTCAATGGTGAATCGAGGTTCGCTGATGGCGCACCAGTAGCGCACTCAAGCCGATACAGGTCAGCATCAACAGCGCGTTGATGCCGAGGCTGTACTGAAACGCATGCGCGTAAGCATCCGCCGTTGCCCGGCCCCCCAGCACGCCAAAAAACGCACCGCTGATTGCCGCCGTACCGAACGCCGAGCCGATCTGCAGGGTCGACGTCACCACGCCCGAAGCCAGCCCGGCCTTTTGCGGCGCCACTTCCGTGAGCACCGTGCGCATGATCGACGGCAACAGCAGGCCGTGGCCGACACCCGCACAGACGAGACCGCAGTAGAACAGCAGATCCGGTGCGGCGGCATGCGTGGCCGACCAACCCGTTGCGGTAAAACCCACGGTCATCATCGAAAAGCCGAGCGTCAGCACATGGCCGCCGATGTGCCGCACCACTGCCGGCGAGGTCAGCGGTCCGACCACGAAGCCGATTGCAAACGGCATGATGGCGACACCGGAGGCAAGCGGCGTCCAGTGCAGACCGGTCTGCAAGTAGATGCCGTAAGTCAGAAAGAACGCGCTGTTGCAGTAAAACAGGAACGCCAGCACGAGGCCGAGCGCAAATGCCGGATTACGGAACAATTGCAGGTCGACCAGCGGGTGACCGCCGCCGCGCTCCACGCGCCGTTCTGTGGCGACGAACAGCGCGAACACCGGCACGCTCAGCGCAAACATCACAAACGTCCAGGCGGGCCAACCGGCCTCGCGGCCGTGCGTCATCGGATAGATCACCAGCAGCAGCAACAGCGACAGCAAACCGACGCCCTTCAGGTCCACACCCGTGCGCACGGCAGGCTGGTTTTCCGGCACGAATTTCCAGGTGCCGATAAACGCAAGGATGCCCACCGGAATGTTGATCAAAAAGATGACGCGCCAGTCGAGACCGAACGGCCGGTACGTAATCAGCGCACCGCCGCCGAGTTGCCCGACGATAGAGGCCAGGCCGAACACGAAACCGTAAAAGCTCATCACGCGGGTTTGCTGGGCGAGCGGCACCACCGCACGGATCGTGGCCAGCACTTGTGGCGCCATGACGGAGGCCGCCATGCCCTGCACGATCCGCGCGAGCACCAGCACATGTCCGCTCGGCGCAAAGCCGCACAAGGCCGATGCCACTACGAACCCCGCCATGCCGGTCATAAACATGCGGCGCCGCCCGAACAGGTCGCCCAGGCGCCCGCCGGTAATCAGGAGCACGGCATACGCGGACGCATATGCCGAGACGATCAGTTGCAACTGCGCGTCGGTGGCGCCCAGGCCGGTATGGATCGCCGGCAGCGCAAGGTTGACAATGAAGTAATCGAGCGGCGCGAGAAATGCGCCCACGAACAGCACGGCGAGCGCGAGCCCCTGGCGCTCGAAATGCGGAGCCGCTTCGGCCGCACGGCCGGTGGCGGGTGCAGCGCTTGCAGCACCTGTGCCCGGCACTGCAAACGCCGCCGGCGTAGATTTGATGCATTCGCTATTCATGACCGATCGTTCAATAATTTGCCAAAAAAATTTACACGAGGGCGCGCATGGCGACATCGACAATCGCCGTCAGCTCGTGCTCTTCATGCGCGACCCGGCCCAGTACACGCAGCCCTTGCATGATGCACAGCAGAAAATTGCTGACTGCCTTTTCGTCGAGTGTCGAGCTGAAGTCGCCGCTTGCCTGGCCGCGAATCACGGCGGCGGCAAGCAGCGTGGCCATACGGCGCTGGATCGAGGCGATGCGGGTGCGCATCGCCTCATCGTCAATCTGCATTTCCAGCGTGGTGTTGGTAATCAGGCAACTGCGCTGCGGCGCGAGTGCCGACGACGTCTTGGCGTAATGCATCAGCGCATTGCGCAACGCCTCCTGTGGCGATACCGCCGCGTTCAGCCGCCCGGCGAGGCGTGCGATCGAGCCGTCCGCGTAATGATCGAGCGCGGCCAGCATAATGCCGTGCTTGTCGCCGAATACGCCGTAAAGACTGCCGCGCAACAGGCCGGTGGCCTTGCACAGGTCGTCGATCGAGGTGGCGTGGTAGCCGTGGCGCCAGAACACTTCGCTCGCGTGCGCCAGCACGGTGGCCGTGTCGAATTCACGCGGACGCCCTCGGGCGCTCGTGGTGCGGGTTTTCCTGGCAGAGGCAGCTTGGCTCATGGAGGTGGATATTATGACTATCCATTCAATAAATCAAGCCTGCTGGAAGTGGGGTTTTTGAGGTACTGAATCGCACCACGCTTCCTCCGGCGGTAGATCCCTCACAACCCCGCGTTCTCGCGAATGATCTTCGCAACCACCTTCTCCGCCTCCGCGGCGCCCTGGTCGTACACCCGCGTGCTCTGCTGCGGCGCGGGCGTATCGTTGCCGATCAGTTGCCCGGTGCGCACATGCGTATCCACCGACACCTGCATCGATAGCCCCAAACGCAGCGGGTGCGCATTCAACTCGTCCGGGTCGAGCGAGATCACGATCGGCACGCGCTGCACCACCTTGATCCAGTTGCCGGCCGCATTCTGCGACGGCAGCATCGAAAAGGCGCTGCCCGTCCCCGCTGAGAAGCCCTCTACACGGCCGCGATACACCACCTGCGAGCCATACACATCCGAGACGATGCGAACCGGCTGACCGACCCGCATATGGCGGATCTGCCCTTCCTTGAAATTGGCCTCAACCCAAAGCCGTTCGAGCGGAATAATCGACATCAACGGCACGCCCGGCCCAACCTGCTGCCCGATCTGCACGGAACGCTGCCCCACTGTGCCGTCGACAGGCGAGACGATCGTCGAGCGCTGCAGATTGCGATACGCCAGCCGTAGTTGCGCCGCGGCCTGCTGCACCGCAGGATTCGCCTCGAGCGCCTGCCCGCCCCCGCCAAGCGCACGCGCCGCATCCAGTTGCGACTGGGCCGAAGCGAGATTGGCCTCGGCCACCGCCACCGTTTCACGGGCGTGCGCCAGCTCCTCCGGGGCGACGATCTCGATTGGAGAATGATCGCGCGCCGCCAGCGCCTGCTGCGCCAACGCCAGTTCCGCGCGGCGCGCCTTGATCGCCTCCACGTATGAGCCGCGCGAGAGGTTCGCATTGGCCACCTGCCGCACCGCCAGCGCGAGTTGCGCCTGCGCCTGGGTGTAAGCGACGCTCGCCTCGGTATCGTCGAGCTGCACCAGCGTTTGCCCGGCCTTCACGCGTTGCGTGTTGCCGGCGAGGATGTCCGTGACGGTGCCGGGAATCTGCGCGGCAATCTGCACGATATTGCCGGCGACATAGGCGTCATCCGTTTCCTCGTAAAAGCGTGCGTTGAACGCCCACCAGCCGAGCGCAACCAGCCCCGCCAGGGCAGCGATGCCCAGAAAGAGAGCGAGCCGCAGGCGCCGCGTGGCCCGCCGGGCATCCTGCTGCAGTGCGGCTGCCTGGGACTGGGCGGCCCGGTCGATATCGTTCTTGTCGTTGTACATTCAGTCGAAGTGCGTATCCGTGATCCGGCCGTGTGAAGGAAAGGCAGCCTGAAAATGGGAAAGCGGCGGCCCGGCAATTTTTTGCTCGTCAAAGCCCCCGCCCAGCGCGGCGACCAGTTGGACCTGCAACATGCGGCGCTGCGTCTGCAGATCGACCTGCTGGGCGCGCTCGTCAAGCAGCGTGAGGTCGGCCAGCATTACGTCCTTTTGCATGACGAGGCCGCGCTCGTGACGCTGGTCGGCAATCGAAACGATGTGCGTGGCGGCATCCACCGCCTGCGCCTGCTGCTGCACCAGTTTATCGACGGTGCGCAACGAAGTCAGCCGCTGCGCCACTTCTCCCAGCGCCTGCTCGATGGTCTTGTTGTAGAGGCTGACGGCCGCATCGACGCTCGCAAAATCGCCGCCCAGCTTGGCACGCAGGCGGCTGCGGTCGAAGATCGGCAGCGAGATTGCCGGGCCGATGGAGCCGGTCAGCGCTTCGTGCGTGAACAGCGAGGCCGGTGTGAGCGCCGTCAAGCCCGCGAAAGCCACCAGATTCACGTCCGGATAGAACTGCGCGCGTGTCGCATCGACGTTCGCCACCGCGGCCTCGGCGCGCAAGCGGGCGGCGACGATATCGGGACGCCGCCCCAGCAGATCGACGGGCAGGCGCGCCGGCAAGCCCGCCGGATCGAGGTCCGCGAGGTCGGCCAGTTGCGGCCGGTGAATCGCGAGGCCGCGTTCCGCGCCACGGCCGCTCAGTACGCCAAGCTGCAACTGCGTGAGCTTGATCTGTTCGTCGTTGAGTTCCATCTGCGCGACGAGGCGGTTTTGCTTGAGCAGCGCGTCGGCTGCATCGTAGGCGTTATCGAGGCCACGTGCGAAGCGTTCACGCAAGACGTCGTTGACATACTCGCTCGCGTGCTGCTTTTCCTGCAGGTTGTCCTGCAACGCGTAGGCCCGATCCAGTTCGAAATACAGCGTGACGACAGCCACGCTCAACGAGAGCCGCGCCTGCTCCGCATCCACGCGTGCAGCATCCCGCTCGGATAGGAGTCCACGCGTCATGGCGGCATTCTTGCCCCACAGGTCGAACTGATAGCTCAACCCCGCGAACAGCGCCGAGGGTGACGCCGTGGGTTCGCCGAAGAGCTGCACCGGAATCGTCTCTCCCGCCACCGACACATTCGCCACGTCCGACGGCTGCGGCAAGCGCGCCTTGGTGACGCTTGCCCCAGCGGTGCCCGTGAGTCCGGTCAGCGAGGCGAACTGTTCGAGTTGCGACTGCGCGACGCCGATGCGTGATTTCGCAATCTGCATGTCCGGATTCTGCTGCAGCGCTTCGCCCACCAGTTCGTTGAGCTGCGGGTCGCGGTATTGCTGCACCCAGTCGGGCGTGGGCCATGCGCCGTTGGTCTGGGTGCCGGCTGTCTTCGCAAGCGCATCGGCCGCCGGCATCAACGGTTTGATGTTGGCGTGCAAGCCCGCATCGTCGACGCAGCCGGCGAGCGTCAGTGCAAAAAGCAGCGCAAGCGGTAACGCCGATGCCGACGCCGGACCCAGCCAACGTTCGAAACGAGCGTGCTTCATTCGTACTGCGTCCTATGTGCGAAACGCGCGGCGAGCGCCGGGCGCGTGCGTTCCAATGGACCGAGACGGCCGAACAGGCCATCCGACATGCCAAGCAGAATACCGTTGAGCTTGGCGAGTTTGTCCTTTTCAAGCAATAGCACCTGCACGATCTGCCACAGCGTCAGCAGATTCGGCACAATGGCAACCGGAAAGCGCATGCCGTACTGCAGCCCGATCTGCATGGCATTGCGCGCGCTGTAGTAGCGGCGGTACCACGGATGATTGCTTGCCGTCATATGGAACGGCCCCAGGTGGTGGCGCCGCCGCTCGCCGATCTTGTGCGAGAGAATCAAGGACGGGATGACATACAGCGGCACGTTGCGGGCCAGCGCCCGCAGGCAGTATTCCGTATCCACGTGATCGATGAAGAGCGGTTCGTCGAAGCGGCCGAGCGTCTCGAATGCGTGCCGAGAAATCACGCATCCGGACGAGATCAGAAACGCGCAGCGTTGCGGCACGGCGCCCTCGTTCAGCTTCAGGCGCTGCACCGTCAGGCCGTCCGTGCTCAGTTCGGGCAGGAAGCGCTGATCGTTTTCGTCGAAGATACGCGGACCGGCAAGAAACGACCCCGAACCGAGCGCCGCGCATGCGGCCCGCATGACCGGAAAATACCCGCCAGGCACCACGGAGTCCTGATCGAACAGCGCGACCGCGTCCACGCCCTGCTCGAACAGGCTGGCTAGTCCGCAGTTGAGCGCGCCGGCAATGCCGTTGCGGTTGCCGTTATGCAACAGCGTAATCCCGCTGCCCCGAAGACGCTCGGCTGCGGCGAGATCCGCTTGCGGCGAGTTGTCGACCACCGTCAGCGCATCGCAACGCTCATGCACGCTGAGCACGCGCGAAAGTTCTTCGGCCGTCGGATGAAACAGAATCACCAGGGCGCCAAGGATAGTCATCGCAGTTCCCTCCCTCATCGGCTCAATGGCCCAAAGCTCAGTGGCCCAAACTCATGGCGGCGCCACGTCTCGGGCGTGTCAGCCACATCATCGCGGCCAGCACGAGACAGGTCATGCTGGCCATAAAGAACATGTCGCCGGTTGCCATCATGTAGGCTTGCTGCTGCACGATCTGATGCAGCGTCGTCAGTTCGCGTGTGCCCTGGATACCCATGCCGTGCAGGCTTTGCACGAAGCGCTGGGTATTGGCCGACGCATGCGTCACCGACTGCGCGACGATGTCGTAGTGATAGCTGGCGCGGTTGTCCCACAGGGTCACGCTCATCGCGGTGCCGAACGCCGCCGAGAGCGTGCGCAGAAAGTTCGACAGGCTGGAGGCGGCTGCGAGCTTCTCGTCCGGCACGCGCGAGAGCGTGGCGGCTGTCAGCGGAATAAAAAAGCATGGCAGGCCGATGCCCTGAATCAGGCCCGGCGTAATGATCTGCGTGAAGGTCATCGTCAGCGTAAAGTGCGCGTCCCACCAGAGCACGCCGGCAAACACGAGAAAGCCGAAGGTCGCGAGCACCCGCGCGTCGAAGCGCGCCGAGAACAGTCCCACCAAGATCGAGAAGACCAGCGCAAGGATGCCCAGCGGCGCGGTGGCGAGCCCCGCGTGATAGGCGGTGTAGCCCATCACGGCCTGCAGCCAGAGCGGAAAGATCACGCCGACCACCGAGAAGCTCATCATGCCGAGCGAGATAATCAGTACACAGAACGAAAAGGTTCGGTCTTTGAACAGGCTCAGATCGACGACCGGATGCAGCTCCCCTGCCTCCCAGATCAGCAGCGAGCCAATCGCGAGCGCTGCGACGATGGCAAGCGTAAGGATCAGCGGCGAATCGAACCAGCCTGCATCGTGGCCCAGATCGAGCATGGCCTGCAACGAGCCGACGCCGGCCACCAGCAGCAAGATGCCGACCAGATCGACCGGTTCCGGCTTCGGCTTCTCCTCGCCTGCGCCTGGGCGCAGCAGCGCAGTGCAGACCGCAAACGAGAACAGGCCGATCGGCAGGTTGATCAGGAAAATCCACGGCCACGAAAAATTGTCGATGATCCAGCCGCCGACCACCGGCCCGAAGATCGGCGCCAGCAGTACCGTCATCGCCCATAACGCGAGCGCCACGACGCGCTTTTCAGGCGGAAAAGTGCGCAGCAGGATCGTCTGCGAGAGCGGCACCATCGGCCCGGAGAACAGGCCCTGGAGCGTGCGGCACACGACCAGCAGATGGAAGTCGCCCGCCACGCCGCACAACAGCGAGGTCAGCGTAAACAGGATCACGGCCGTGACGAACAGGCGCGTCTCGCCTACCCGCCTCGACAACCAGCCGGTCAGCGGCACGGCAATGGCCGCCGCGACCGAATAGCAGCTGATGACCCATGTGCCCTGGCTGTTCGAGACGCCGAGGCCGCCTGAAATCGCCGGGACCGCGACGTTGGTGACGGTCGAATCCAGCACCTCGATAAAGGTCGCCAGCGATAACGCGAAGGTCAGCAACGCAAGCCTCGCGCCGCGCATGGCAGGCAATGCACCGGGCCCTCCCGTTGCGGCGGCAACGGCTCGCGCCGGGGTGGACGACGCGCTCATGCGCGTTGCACCTGTTGCGCGCCCGGCCACGCGCGCTCTACCTGCCCCGGCATGCTGGCAGGCGCCGCAGACCGCCCAACGAAACGCTCGATATATGCCGCTGCCACCTCGCAACCGTCTGCGGCAACCGCCAGACGCTCCTGGATGCGGCCGCACTGAAGTGCGACCGACGGGTTGCCAAGCACCTTGTCGATGGCACGCGCCAGTGTCCGGCCATTGACGGGTGCGTCGATACGGATGCCGCAGCCGCTGTCGGCGACGCGCTGTGCGTTGTCGAACTGGTCGTGGGCAAACGGCGTGACAATCTGCGCAATCCCTGCGGCATACGCAAGCGCGGCCGTGCCAATGCCACCGTGATGCACCAGCGCACGGCAGCGCGGCAACAACGTGCCCATCGGCACATAGCGGCGTTTGAGCAATGCGCCGTGGACAGCGGGCGTGGGAGCAGGAGCGGCATCGCTATCGCCTGCGGTCGTTTCCAGCCTCGCCGCATCCGGTGTGAGCAGAATCCCGCGCAGCCCGTTCAGTTGCAGCGCCTCTTGCACCGCATGCGCGTAGCCCGCCTGATCGATCAGCGTCGAGCCCGCCGTGAAGACCAGCGGACGCTCGCCCGCTGCGAGAAAAGCCTCGAGTCCAGGGTCAGGCGCCGGCCAGCCGAGATCGTTGAACAGCGGAAAACCGCTTAACAGATGCGGTTGCGGCCAGTCGGGCTGCGGCTGCGCAAACCAGTCGGGAAAGAGGCACAGGATGCCATCGGTCGAATGCAGCCAGTCGCCCATGATGCGTCGCGCCGGTCCAAGGCCGAGTTCGCGGCGCAATGCGTTCAACGCGGGGCCGCACACCCTGTCGAGCACGTGTCGCTCCACCAGGCCCAGCAAGCCGGCCTTCAGGCCAAGAGGCAGGCGCCGCGGGATGGTCAGACGCTTATGGGTAGGCGGCGCGTGGGCCGAAAGCAAGGTCGACGGCGACACCTGTACCGACACCAGCGGAACCCCGTGCACCTCCTGCATCAGCCGCGCCGAGAACGCCCATAGCGTGCCCACCAGCACCGTATCGGCGTCAGTGAGCGAAGCGAGTGTGTCGAAATGCGGACGCAGCGTCGGAGCAATCACATTCCACAAGGTTCGAAACGAGGTGCGCGGATTCCATAGCGCAGGATCGGCCATTGCCGTCGCATACTCTTCGTGCGTGCCGATCGGCACGAACTCGAAGCCGCGCCGCTCGACCAGGTCCGCAAACGGCACATGCGTGCAGAATACGATCCGGTGCCCGCGCGCCGCCAGCGCCAGACCTATGCCGATCAGCGGATGGACGTCGCCCGCGGAGCCGATGGCGGTAATGATGAGCTTGGCCATGAGCGCGTCAATAGAGACCGGGAATCAGCGCGGCCACTTCCTGGCGGTACTGCGTATAGGCCGGCCCGAAGTAGCGCGTCAGCCAGCTTTCCTCGACACGCACCTTGTAGGCAAGCGAGGCGAAGACCAGCAACAGGCCGGCCGCACAACGCCACTGCTCGCCGATCAGCACGGCACCGGCAAGCGCCACCAGGCAACCCGTATAGATAGGATGCCGTACTAGCCGGTACGGGCCGCTGCGCACCAGTTCGTGCCCTTCCTTGAGCGTGACCGAGACGCTCCAGTTGGTGCCCAGGTGCAAGCGTGCCCAGACCGAGAACGCGAGTCCCGCAAGCAGAACGGCCAAACCGGCGAACTGCGCCACCTGCAGGTGCTGCCAGCCGGGTATCCATGCGCCCGCGCTCAGGTCCGGCACGATGATCAGCGCACCGCCCACGATCAGCGGAATCGACTGCAGGGTGCGCGAATTCGAGGTCTCCCGTTGCGCGGTCTGCTTGACCTGTTTTGACGTGGCAATCCAGTAGATCAGCCACACCGTCCAGGGAATCACAATGGCAAGGCTTTGAACGATATTCACGGTAGCGCAACCTGTTCTGAATGAGTGACAACGAACGGCGCGAACCCTTCGTCCGCAATCCCGCAGGCCGCTTCGCCCAGGAAATCGAAAATCGCCGTGCGCACCTGACGCAACTGATGACGCCCTTCCAGATCGAGAAAGTGACCGGCCTGCTCGATGGTGGTGAATTCGGCGCGGGCAAGATGCACTGCCAGCGTCCGCACATCGTCGGGCGTGGTGTATTCATCCAGCTCGCCGTTGATGAACTTGAGCTCGCAGCGGATATTACGGAATTCGTGCAGGTACTGTTCGGGACGAATCGCCAGGATCTGCTCGACGTGAAACGCCACCTGCTCCTGTTCCTGGCGCGGCAGTGCGGTCAGATACCGGTAGTTGTAGAGCTTCATGATCCTGGGCAGATGACGGCCCACGGTGTCGTTGAGCAGTTGCGCGGCCCTGAGGTTTTCGCCCGCGGCGATGTAATCGCGCGCACAGCTCACGTAGTCGGTCATGGCCGCGTTGAGCAGGGGCGAGAACGAGGCAATCACCGCCCGCCGCACGCTGGTTTGCCTGCGCGAAAGCGCCAGCAGCGAGGCCACGCCGCCCCAGGACACGGAAAGCAGGAAAGCCGGTTCGAATACGCCGATCAGATGCAGCAGAATATCGACTTCATCGTCCTTGGTCAGAACGAATTCGCCGGCGTTATAGGCTTTCGATTGCCCCGCATAAGGTAAATCGAAACAGATCGCGTTATAGCGCTCGCCTAGATATTTGATTGTCTGTCCAAACGACGCGGTAGTTGCTAATGCGCCGTTGATCAGAATGACACTTTCGAAATCCGGATTGAATACGTGCCGCTCGACGTAGACTTTCCGGCCTGTCGGGAGTGGAACAACCAGTTTTTCGATGGGCATGGGCGTATCCCGTACACTTGCCTGAGCAAATGCGCACTGATACCGCGCCCGCCTGAGCGGACGCTTTGGGAGCCGTACAGCCAATGGATCGGGCCCATGCCACCTGCCCCCCGGGGAAGGTGCGATCCAAGCCGGCTACCGCGCCATCGCAGCCCGCACCACACACTATGTATATGATGCGAACCCCCGCTTGCACGCCACGTCAATACGACACGCGACGTCAATCGGGTATTCGATGCCTCGTTTATTCTCTTTATATGTATGCACCCAGAAAGTGCAGAAACTACGTCATCCGTAATGCACAGTGGAGCATAGTGTCGCGTTACGGTGTGATACTAATATGTCGATCCAGAAGAATTCAAGACTTTTCAAAATTATCGAATTCGATGCTTACGATTCTTTATCATGCCGGCCGCATCGTCAATTGAGGTGGACCATACGGCCGCTGTACAAAAGCCGCACGCTTACGCTGCGTAGAGCGGATCGCGCCGGGCTTGAGCGAATCCCGCCAGTGGGCTGGCTTCATCGGGCGTGAGTTCGATATCGAGCGCCGCTAGCGTCTGACTGTCGATGTCGATCCAGCAGGCGACCACCATCCGGCCATCGATGCATTGGGCCGGTCCTGCCCGGTGCGCATGTACGCCAATGCGGCGAAACAGTCGTTCCATGCTCAGGTAGGTGACGCCGATGATTTGCCGCGCGCCGAGCTGCGCGGCGCAACGCACGACCGAGGCCAGCATCGGCCGGAACACCCAGCTAAGCGCCCCGCTCTCGGACTGCCCCATCGCCAGCGGACTCGCCGCGAAGCGCGACAGCTCCCAGACCGCCGGCGATTCGGGCGCGTCCATTCCCTGCGCAAGCAGAGAGGGAAACAGGTCTTTGAGAAGATAAGGCCGCGTGGTGGGCAGCAGCCTCGCACAGCCGCAAATCGAACCGGCTTCGTCACGTCCGACCACGTAGACCGTATCGTCACGGTCGTACTGGTCGCGCTCGAAGCCGTTGTCCGCCATCGGCAGCCGCCATCCGAGCTGCTTGACAAAAATCTCGTGCCGATATTGAGCGAGCGCATCGCCCACAGCCTCGGGCAAGCGTCCATCGTCGTGAATGTCAGTCCGCATTGTGCGCCCCGTGGTCTGTTTTAATCGAGCGCATTAGAGCCCGGGGAAAAGCCCGTGGTAACTGACAGAGTTGACAGGGGCTTATGACAAAAAATTTTCACTGGTGAAAATGCTTTGCCGAAAAACGAATTTACGATTGCAAAGCGCGGGGCTTTTGCTTATAAATAAACGGCAGGAATTTCGTAATCGATACATGGCTGCCGCAATGCTCAATGCCGGTAAACAGGGGGAAAAAGACCCTGCTGTTCACATGCGTGCGAAGCAACGGTGGCGGCCACCGTATGCGACCAGTTCAACCGGATGAGCCGGCGTATGAGCGCTTGCGCGGTGCATGCCATTCCCATATCTGTACCTGAGCGATCGACGCCCATCAGGTTGCTTCTCACATCGCCCCAGGCGATCAGGAACGCGCCTGATGTACGTTCGATATACCAATCCCAACCAACCGAGATGTGGGACGTGAACGGGTGGATTGCGCCCCGCCACTCCGTGTAACCGGCATTAAATGCTTCAATCGCGTCCGCACGCAAATGAGCCAGCAACTCTGTGTCGATCCCTGACGACACATGCGCCAGCGTCACGCGGTTCAGCATGAGTTCGGGAACCCGGATATAGCCGTCTGATGACGGGAAATGGAAGCGTAGTGCAGGAAGTTTCATCGGGCCTGTTATCTGTGGCTGGATCTGAACGGGCTTGGTTCGATAAAAAGCTGTTATATGAGAGAGAGGGGGCCGAAATGGAATCTTACTTCCAGGATGCTTACCAGTCGTTTTATGCTGCAAGAGACGAATATGAGTTATTTGAGGAAATCACGTCTTTCGCCAGCGCGCTTGGTTTCGAATATTGCTGTTACGGAATTCGCATGCCTCTGCCGGTCTCGAAGCCGGCGGTCAGGATTTTCGACTCCTACCCGCCCGGCTGGATGGAGCACTATCAAACCAACAATTTTCTTGCCATCGACCCAACCGTGCGCGCCGGCATGCGCAACACCAATCTGATCGTCTGGCCCGATGCCATGTACGACGAGGCGCCACGCCTGTGGTCCGACGCCTGGGATTTCGGCATCAGGTTCGGCGTCGCCCAATCCAGCTGGACAGCACATGGTGCATTCGGACTGCTAACCATGTCGCGTCACGCCGAGCCGTTATCCCCCACCGAGCTGGAGAAACTTCAATTGCCGGCCAGCTGGCTATCCAATCTCTGCCACATGCGGATGGGTCAATTCCTCGAAAGCAAACTCCTGCCTGAGGTGAGCACAACGCTCACCGCCCGCGAGCGCGAGGTCCTGCGCTGGACGGGTGAAGGCAAAACGTCATATGAAATTGGCAAAATACTCAGCATTACCGAACGGACGGTCAATTTCCACGTCAACAACGTACTGCTGAAACTCGCTGCGACCAACAAGGTGCAAGCCGTCGTCAAAGCCGTTGCCACCGGGTTGATCTAGTGCTCCGCCTGGCACGTTCGACTGCAAGCCACTTGAGAGTACAGCGGCATACCGCGGACCGTGCCGGCACGATATTTATAGGGCATTGAAGTCGATGCAGAATAGCTGTGAAATCTAACAGCTTGCGGTTTTTGATTTCCTGAGGACGATTTAGCAGTAAGATTGCGAAGTTGATGCGCGTCGCAACATGTTCATCTGCTGCTGCGACACTCGCATCGGCGCGTTCGTCGCGCCCTACCGTCTCTCAGGTTCTGGCGGCCCTCGGAATTGCCAGAACTTTTCACGCCAGCGTAAGCTGGCGTTTTTTTTGTCCTCAGAAATGAGGATGGAGTGGGAATATGCATCAGGTATATTTATTTGAAGTACCGGATCCAACGCAGATGCCGGACCCGGCGAAGACTGCACGTACAGCACCTGATACAAAGGGCGCCGCTGAACCTGAGAGATAAGACCCGCCTTGCGCGGGTCTTTTTTTGCCTGAAATGGCCCGCGCAAACGATTGGCGCGGTTAAAACCCGGTGGCCAGCCCTGCCGCCCGTCCGCCGTAGTTGTATTGCGGCGCCATGTCATCGAGCGGGTTGGACGCACCGTATAGTTCACCGCCGAGGCTCCGAATCACCGCGCAAACCGCGTTGACCCCGGTCTGCAAAGCGCCTTCCACCCACCCTCCCGTGAACGAACAGCTATCGCCCGCAAGGTAGATGTAGGGATCGGTCGACGCGTCGCGGCTGGACTGGAACTGGAAGAAGAGTTGCTGGCTATAGCCATCGCCACCGGCAAAATTCAGCTTGAAGGCGCCGTAGTAGCCGCGCTCCAGATCCCAGTCCACCACCCGCACATAGGTGTCGTAGTCGTTGTTGATCGGCACCACATGGCGCGCGAATGCCGCGTTGGTCTGGGCGAGATCCGTCACCAGCCGTTGCACGCGCTGGACGTTGTCGCCCAATGCCAGTTGCTTGATTGCGTCGTCCTCCCAGGCATAGCTGAGCAGCACGACACCCGCTGAATTGGGATTCTGCGGCGCATAGTCGAGGCAATAAACGCCGCGCACCAGCGTGTCGGTCTGAATGTTGGCCGGCAGATTCTCGTCCAGCCAGAACTTGCGCTGGGTCATGACGAAGACCTTGGAGGAACTCGTCAGATGCACATCGCTGATTGCCGTGCACTGTTGCGGTGAAAGCGCTGAGCCCACCGAGTTGAGCCCCATGTCGATCTGCATGGCGCGCGTGCTCGCGGTCACAATCACCCGGTCGGCAAACTGTGTGGTGCCGTCCGCGAGCCACAGCTTGACCTTTCCCGCGTCGCGGCTGACCCGCGAGACCGGCGTCTTGACCACGCGCTGTGCGATCGAGCGCCGCGCAAAGACCTGCGTCGAAAACGCGCGTGCAAGCGATTCAATGCCCGCGGGGATAAACAACTGGTCTGTTTCCAGTTCGTCCACCATCAAACGGACGATCTCGAGGAAGGCGACCGGGTACATCGGCCCCAGGCCGCCCGACCCCACCCCGAGGGCACCGAACAGCTCGTAGTCGTCGGGAAAGCGCCAGCGCGTGCCGCCTGGCGGGTTGGCACTGCCGAACATCCGGCACAGCGCGCTGTAGAAGCTCTCGTTGCCGAACGCATCGATATAGGCCTGCCACGCGTCGCGGGCCGCGGCGCCCTGCCCGTTGCGCAGCAAGGCGGTAATCGCCACCGGTGCAATCAGCGCGGGGCCGCTCTCCGGCGTAAAACCCTCGCTGATGAAGGCATTCCAGCCGGCGTTGACCGTCGTGAACATATCGGGCGGATTGCCGTGTGCAGGCCACGTATAGGTCTTACCCTGATAGCCGAGGTTGGTCAGAACCGCGCCGGGGTCGGGAAAGCTCGAAGTGGCCTGGATGCCGAAGCGGTCGAGGTAGTGGAACAGGCTGTACTCGCTGGGCGGAAAGCGCATCGCGCCCAGTTCGGCGAGGTACTCGGGCGCGGCTTCCGTAAAGACTGAACTCCACGCGCGGCCGCCAATGCGCTCCGAGGCCTCGAACAGCATGACATTCGCCGCACCGGCACGTAGCAGCTCATACGCGCAGACGAGTCCGGCAATACCCGCGCCGATAATCGCGATCGTGCCGTTCGCCGCTGCCGGCGGCACCCGGCCGAGGGCATCAGGCACCGCGCTCAGGTAAGCGCCGTAATCGAATAATGTGTCGATATAGCCAAAACTGGGACTCTCGGGCACCGCGCCGGTGATGTCGGCGGCGGGACGTGTGCGGCGGCGAAGATTCGGAATGAACGGCATGCTGCTCCTCGTTGGCGAAAGATAATCATGCATAAGGTGGCGGCCGGTGCCGCGCATTTACGGACATTTACGCACTTACCCGGCCACCAGGAAGCTATCACGCTCACGGCTTAACGGCATTTTTACTGTTTGCTTGAATCATTAACTTTGGCCGTGTAAGCTGGCCGGGAGTGGTTTCCTGGTTTATCCCCTATCGGCCGGACGCCAGACGGCGCAGGCCTCACGTCGATTTTCGAGCAGTCCGGAACGCCATGTATCTGACAAGCCGTGAGACCGCCGTGGTCTCAGACATTTTTGCCGTTCTTGCTGACGCCTTGCCGGAAGATTTAATGCGCCGGGAAGTCGGCGTCAGAATGCTCGATCTGCTGCGCGCGGATTATCTCGGCTCGTATGTATGGGATGCTACGAAGCAAGAGTATGTGAATCGCGTCGCACTCAATATGTCGGATGACAACCTCTCCGATTACGAGCGCTACTATCAGTACCACGACACCGTCACCCCCTTGTTGCACAATTGCCGGCAAGCGGTGCGCGTCACCGATGTGATTCCCCAGCAGGAACTCGTGCGCACCGAGTTGTTCAACGACTTCCTGCGCCGCGACGGGCTGCATTGGGGCATGGACATTTTTGCGTGGTCGGGCGACACGAATATCGGCGACCTGCGCATCTGGCGCGGCAAGCAACGCGACAATTTCTCGGATCACGATCTCGCACTGGCCGAACTGATTCGTCCCGCCTTCACTACCGCACTCGCCCGTGCTCGCGCGTCGGCCGGTTTGGCTGAAGCCATGCCGGCGCACACCCGTATGATTTCAGAGCGGGTTCTCAAGGCACTGACCGCGCGTGAGCAGGAAGTGGTTAGCCTCATCATCGAGGGCCTGCTCGACAAGCAGATCGCGGAGCGGCTCGGCATTTCGTACACCACCGTGCGCACGCACGTGGACCGCGCGTTTCAAAAGCTTGGGGTCGGCAACCGCTCCACGCTGATTCGCATGGCTCAGCAAGACGCGCGTCCGTAACCCTGCCCCTGAAGCGCTACCCTGCATTCCCCTGCCTGCGTCCCTTGCAGCCCTTGCGTCCTGCGCAAGGGCTCTGAGCTGCCTCGTCGTTATCTTCCTGTAAGAAAAATTCTTTTTATTTCGACGGAATAAGGCCGGCTAGGTGGTGTTTGCCACCCTGAAGCCGCGCCAGTAGCTGCGATACCCCTACGCGGCAGTCGACGCATGGCCGGCCCGCGTGGGCGCCCTGCTACACGTGCATTGCCACCAACCGCGAGAGCACCTTGAGTCACCGCACGATTCAACCTGTCTGGGTCCGCATTACGCACTGGATCAATGCGCTGGCCGTCATCCTGATGGTGATGAGCGGCTGGCAGGTTTATAACGCCTCGCCGATCTTTCCGGCCTTGCGGTTTCCGGCGGCGATCACCCTGGGCGGCTGGCTCGGCGGCGCGCTGCTTTGGCACTTCGCGGTGATGTGGCTGCTGGTAGCAAATTTCCTCGTCTATCTGGGCCTCAATCTGGTATCAGGACGGCTGCGCAACAAGCTGCTGCCGCTCAGTTTTCGCGCGCTCGCCGCCGATACGCTCGCGGCCCTGCGCGGCCGCCTCACGCACGGCGACCTGTCCCGCTACAACGCCATCCAGAAGCTCGCCTACCTCGTGGTGATCGCCGATATCGTGCTGCTCGTACTCTCGGGACTGGCCGTGTGGAAGTCGGTGCAGTTTCCGCTGCTGCGCACGCTGATGGGCGGCTACGACAATGCACGCGTCGTGCACTTCATCTGCATGAGCGTGCTGGTGGCCTTCTTCGTCGTGCACGTCGTGATGGTCGCGCTGGTGCCGCGCTCGCTGCTTCTGATGATTCGAGGACGGTAGACATGGCGATTCGCAAACCTCGCAGCGAACCGGGCACGACGCTGGCGTCGCACGGCGACTCCATTCTCAAGGACGCCCACAAGGCATTGAAGGACCCGGCGCGCCGCCTGCTCGGCAAGCGGATCCTCTCGCTTGGCGGGCTGGCCCTGCTGTCGGGCTGCGACCTGAGCACCGACAAGTCGGTCAATACGATGCTGCGCAAGATCTCATTCTTCAACGACGACGTGCAGGCGCTGCTGTTCGATCCGAACCGGATGGCGCCGACCTATCCCGAGTCGATGATCACGCGGCCGTTTCCGTTCAACGCGTTCTACGACATCGACGACGTGCCGGACGTCGATGCCGGCACGTACCGTCTTCAGGTGGGCGGGCTTGCGAACGGCAAACGCGTATGGACGCTCGACGAGCTGCACGCGTTGCCGCAACAGGACCAGATTACCCGGCATATCTGCATTGAAGGATGGAGCGCGATCGGCCGCTGGGGCGGCGTGCGCTTCGCCGATTTCCTCAGGCGCGCCGGCGCCGACACCACGGCGCGCTTCGTCTCGCTGCATTGCGCGGACAACTACTGGACCAGCATCGACATGCCTACTGCGCTGCATGCGCAGACGCTTCTCACACTGACCTACGACGGCCAGACGCTGCCGCCGAAATACGGCTTTCCGATGAAGCTGCGCATGCCCACCAAGCTCGGCTACAAGAATCCCAAGCACATCGTCGCGATTACGGTGACGAACGAATATCCCGGTGGTTACTGGGAGAACCAGGGCTACAACTGGTTCGGCGGTTCCTGAGCGGCACTCTGATTTTCAACTCAACCACACTGTACGGAGGTTCCATGTCCATTCGACTGAAACTTGGCGCGACGCTTGTAACGCTGGCGTTCGCCGGCGCCGCGCTCGCCCAGACGCCTGCTGTCAAACCGACGCGGATTCGCGGCGAAATCGTCTCGCTCAACGGCGACGTCCTGCAGGTGCATCGCCGCAGCGGCGATACGGTGTCCATCAACGTCGCGCCGAACGTCGGCATCTCGGCGGTCAAGGCGATGCAACTGGCCGATATCAAACCCGGCTCGTTCGTCGGCACCGCGGCCACGACCGGAACCGACGGCAAGCTGACCGCCACCGAAGTGGTGGTGTTTCCTGAATCGGCGCGCGGCACCGGTGAAGGGCACTATGCGTGGGATCTCGGTCCCAACAGTTCGATGACGAACGCGAATGTCGACACGGTGGTCGAGGGCACCAACGGCCGCGATCTGAAGCTGTCGTACAAGGGCGGCAATAACGTGGTGACGGTGCCGCCGAATGTCCCGGTGGTGACCTTCACGCCGGCCGCCCGCACCGATCTGACTGCGGGCAAGAAGGTGTTCGTAGTCGCCACGCCCGGCGAGCAAGGGGCGTTTGTGGCGCAACGGGTAGTGGTCGAGAAAGACGGAGTCGCGCCGCCGATGTAAGGACGGCGCGATAGCCGGCTGATTTGCCTGCACTCAACGCTCAGGTTTCGAGGGTTGCATCCATCGTGATGGTGGCGTTCAGCACCTTCGAAACCGGGCAACCCGCCTTGGCGTTCGCCGTGGCTTTCTCGAACGCAGCCTTGTCGCCGCCGGGGATTTTCACCTTCACGTCCAGGTGGACCGCGGTAATGGCGAAGCCGCCCTCGACCTTGTCAAGCGTCAGGGTGGCTGTGGTGCCGATGCGCTCGGGCTTGATACCCGCCTGACCCAGTTCGGCCGAAAGCGCCATGGAGAAGCAGCCGGCATGCGCCGCCGCGATCAACTCTTCCGGATTGGTGCCGATGCCGTTTTCGAAACGGGTCGCAAACGAATACTGGGTGTCCTTCAGAACTCCACTGTCAGTCGAAATCGTGCCTTTTCCGTCCTGCAGGCCGCCTTGCCAGACCGCTGATGCCTTGCGCTTCATCGTTCTCTCCAAAGGGTGCCCTGCCGGCGCTGCCGTGCTACCCACCTGAACGCCTGCCGCAACGGTCACGCCCGGGTTTCTTGCGGTACCGGCGAAGGTGGGTGCATGGCACGCAGCGCGACAGACGCGGGCGTGGACCGAATTTCATGATAGGCGGTTATGGGATTTGATGAGTGCGAGGAACTGCATGACGCGATGAGACCCCTTCTTGCCTTAGCCGCTCAACGGGCTCTGGCCCTGATGCGTTGGCTGTTGCAGCGTGCTGCAGAATATTCTGAGGGAGCTCTGCATGTAGGGGCTCTTGGGGTGCTGGAGCACTACTTCCTTGCTCAGCCTATAATCGGTCACATGAAACCGCCAAACCATGATAATCAGTCACAAAAAGCTGAAAAAGTAGATACCCTACCGTTGCCGGTTCGTCGCGGACTAAAAAAGCTCGGCGAAGACATTGCGCTCGCGCGGAGACGCCGTCGTATCTCTACCCAATCGATGGCGGAACGTCTGCAGGTCTCGTTGAAAACCTTGCAGCGGCTTGAAAAAGGTGACCCAACTGTCGCGGTGGGCACAGTGGCTACTGCGCTGTTTGTGCTGAGCGAGTTGGAGCGCTTCACAAACCTGCTTGATACCGCCTCCGACGATGTTGGCCTAAGCCTGATGGATCAAGCCGTTCCGAAACGCATTCGCCGCAAGAAGCCCACCGCCTCATCGGGAGCGCTTTGATGGCGACGTCGGTCCCTCACTCCGCAAACGGCAACGTCACCTGCCCTTCTGCCCGCATGCCGAACACATTCAGCGTCATCGCGACAAGCGCATAGTAACCAAGCAAGCCAACCAGATTGATTGTCACCTCGCGCCCAAAGCGCGCCACTGTCGCCTCATAGGTGGCATCGGACACGCGCTTCGCGTCATACAGTTCGTTCGCAAAAGCGTAGATCAAGGCCTCGTCGGGGTCCGCAAACGCCGGCTGCTGCCCCGAACGGATCGCCTCCGCGTCCGCCGCCGACACGCCCGCCTCGAGCGCGATCGGATAGTGGATATACCACTCCGCCTGGGCCTGCCAGCGCGCCGCCGTCACCAGAATCGCCAGCTCCGACAAGCGCAGCGGCAAGCCCGTGCGGTAGCGACAGAACGCGCCCAGGCGCTGCGCTTGCTGCGCGAGTTCCGGGCTGTAAATCCAACCCAGAAACGGGCCGTTCAGATTCCCGCGTGGCCCGGACAGAATCTCGTCGAGAACGGCCTTCTGCTCGGGGGTGGCATGCGCTGTGTCGAAACGTGGTAAGCGGGATAAGCGGGGTAAGCGGTCAGTCATGGAAACCCTCATCAATAGTGAAGCAGTGGCTCACATTCACGATGCCGCATGAAGCGCAGCATCGATCGAATCAACAAGGCGGCTGACAATATTGTCGATGTCCTGTGCAGTGCAGATAAACGGCGGCGCCAGTAAAACGTGATCGCCAATCTGGCCGTCGACAGTCCCGCCCATCGGATACACCATCAGCCCGCGCGCAAACGCCTCGCGCTTGATCGCGGCATGCAGTTTGAGCCTGGCATCGAACGGCGTCTTGCTGGCCCGCTCCCGCACCAGTTCGACGCCGACGAACAGCCCACGGCCGCGCACATCGCCGATATACGGATGCTCCGCGTAGTGTTCGCGAAGTTGCGCACGCAACTGTTCGCCGCGCGCCTGTACGTTTTGCAGCAGGTTGTCTTCGGCAATTACGCGCTGCACTTCAAGTGCGGCGGCGCAGGCCGTTGCGTGCCCGATATACGTGTGGCCATGCTGGAAAAAACCCGAACCGCCGACAATCGTGTCGTAAATCCGCTTGCTGACCAGTGTTGCGCCAATCGGCTGATAGCCTGCGCCTAGCCCCTTCGCGATAGTCAGCAGATCCGGCGCCACGCCGTCTTCTTCGCACGCGTAAAGATAGCCGGTGCGTCCCATGCCGGACATGATTTCATCCAGAATCAGCAGCACGCCATAGCGGTCGCAGACCGCGCGAATCTTGCGGAAATACTCACGCACCGGCGGCACGGCACCGGCGGTCGCCCCCACCACCGTCTCGGCGACAAAGGCCGCCACGCTCCCAGCGCCGAGTTCGAGAATCTTCTGCTCCAGTTCATCCGCAAGACGCTGGGCAAACGCTTCCTCGCTTTCTTCCGCGCGCTGCTCGCGATACGCGTAGCACGGGCTGACGTGATGCGCTTCGATCAGGATCGGCAGGAACGGTTCACGCCGCCACGCATTGCCGCCAATCGCCAGCGCTCCCAGCGTATTGCCGTGATAGCTCTGGCGGCGTGCAATGAAATGGCGGCGTTGCGGTTCGCCCTTTTCGACGAAATACTGCCGCGCCAGTTTCAGCGCGGCCTCGATCGCCTCTGAGCCGCCCGAGACGAAATACACATGCTCGAGTCCCTGCGGCGCGCCCGCCACAAGACGATCCGCGAGTTCTTCGGCCACTTGCGTCGTGAAGAACGACGTGTGCGCATACGGCAACTGTTGTGACTGGCGCCGGATCGCATCGATCACACGCTGGTTGCTATGGCCCAGGCACGAGACGGCGGCGCCGCCTGACGCGTCGATATAGCGCTTGCCGGTCGAATCGATCACTTCGATGCCGTCGCCCGCGACGGCGACTGGCAGGGTTTGCTTCGGGGCACGGTGAAACACGGCGGACATACGATTCCTTTTCGCGGGATGGCAGGATAGCGGTCAGAAAGTGGCTTGCGCAGCCGCGGTCTTGGGGATGAATGTGTCGAACGCACAATGGCCTTGCCGGTAAACCTGCATTGCCACACCGTCTGCTTCGAGGCGAAACAGCGCGGTAGCCAGGGTGTTTTCGTCGTCGGGATCGAGCGGGTCGTCGCGGAAGATCGGCAGGCCGGCGGGCGCCTCGTCTCGCAGCACGCGCAGCAGCGCGTCGTCCGTCACCGGGGTGCGAAGCGAAGGCAGCAAGGCATCGACACGCGCCTGACGGTCGCGCGACGAATCGGTCACGATCTGCGCTTCGCGATCGCATCCGTCGTGAATCAGATGATTCGCATGACCGAAGCGCTGCGCAACCCCCATAGCCGGAGACAGGATCGAGCAGCGCTGCACGGTGGCCTCGACACTCAACAGCCGGGCGTCGCCGACACAGCCGAGCGTGTGATGAAAGCCGCTGGCGCGCGGCGCCTCGCGCAACAGCGCGACGGCCTCGTCCAGCGAGCGGGTGTCGAGGACCGCACGAGCGAGGATCATGCGCGGCACGCCCGCCGCCGGCACACGGATGCGCAGGTTGTTGATCGCCTGCACGAGACCGGCGCGGTTGACTGCAAACGTGTGACCGGGCAGCGAACCCGGGTAGTAGAAACTGACGAAACCCGGTTTACCGGCTGGCTGGACGTCTACCAGGAAGCACCGTTCGCGCAGATACGGATCGCCGTCTTCATTGTGGGCAATGAAACGCGCATTGCCCGCAACCGCCGCGAGCGTGGTGCAGCCGTCCGGCGCGTTGTGAATCAGCTCGCCGCGGCAGTTCCACAGAAACACGTCCTGCGCGGACCACCCCAGCCCGGCGGCCATGCCTTCGAGCTCTGCTACAAGCGCGGGAAAATGTGCTTCTGCGGCGCGCCGCAAGCTCTCCACAAACGGATGGCCACGCCACTGGCTGACCCGCTGCCACGCGGCGCTTTGCGCCATATAGGCCGACATGACCGGCCGCGCCAGCTCACCCAACCTGTAGCCGATATCATCGGGCTGGCCGGTGATCCGGAAAAGACTCCATTCCTGCATTGACGGTTATGCCTCGTTGATGTCCTGCTCGCGATGACGCCGCAAAGGCATGACAACGCTAACCGCTCTGCCCGTGCAGCGACGCTGAAAGGATGCCGTTAGCCCTCGTGGACACGCCGGCACCGATTCAACACTCGATACGAATTTATACCTCTTAACAACATATGTTGTCAATGCGTTCGCAGCAACATCGAATGGAGCGGAAACACCGGCGCTCTGGATAAAAACGCAGCAGCGTGCCGACTCGACACCGTTTATGCCCGCCTCCCGCCATCGCTCAACGGCTCGATCTCGTCCGGCCCAAAAAAGAAGCGATGACCCGGCATGCGCGCCATGCCAGGATCCTTGCCTGACTCGTCGCCGATCGTCACCGCCACATGCACGTGATCGTCGAAATCGCGCTCGATCGACTCGATGGTCGCGACCATGCCGCTTAAGGCAGCGTCGAAGATATCCGCGCGGCAGCGTGGATGCAGGCGGACCTGATCGCCCACCTGAATTTCCACACCCGCGACGCGCACACATGCGAGATACGGCTGCCCATCCAGTTCAGCCGACGGCGACGCCCGCTCGGCGCTTTCCGGCGCAATCTGCGGAAAATCATAGAGGACGACCGGCGAGGCCAGCATCGTGTCGGGCCGGCTCTCGTCGCCTACCAGCACCGGCCACGCGCCAATGTTCTTGCACAATGCCGCGGCCGCCTCGAGCCCGGCCGGCGGATCGATCGACGACACGCATTCCCCGCCCCTGACGCTCAGGATCGTATGGCACGACACCAGGGCGTAAAGCGAGGCGGCAGCGCGTGTCAGCGTATCTGCGCGCTTTAACGGGGTTTCGTTGAGGATACGGATCATCACGCGGAAGGCGCCGCCTCCAGCCGGTTCGGCTGCCACTTCGACCCGGCCTTTCAGTTGACGGCGCGTGCGCCGCAACGCACCGCGCACCACGCGGTGACAGTCGGCAAGCGTCTCGAGATCGTTGCCTGCTTCGAACGCGAGCGCGATCTGGCGCGGTGAGCCAAGCAGTTCGCCCAGCACACACTCCGGAATGCGGATCTGCCGCTCGACGGCTTCCTGCCAGGGATAATAGCGGCGCCCGTCGATTTCGAGCATCGGCACCTGGCGCCAGGCCTGCGCCTCGGAGGCCGGCGCTCCGTGCGACGCGCCTGGCGCATCCAGCACAATGCGCTCGATCACCTGCAGAAAGCCCACTTGCAGCGCGACGCGGGTGCGGGCATCGCCGCGCACGAGGAACTCGCTTTGCATCAGCCACGGATCGCGGCCCGATGCCTGCGAGTAAGCACGCGGATAAACGCCGCCAAAGGTCGAGCGCTGCCGGTACTTCACGGAAGACGGCCGGTATGGATACAACATGTATCCCTCATACAGCACGGCCTGAACCACGCTTTCGACTGGACTCATGAGACACCCTCCCCGACGCCGTCGAGCAGGCGGTCGACCGTTTGCTCTCAACTGGCGAGCCCATACCCCGTCTTGCCCACCTTGGCGGGCCGAAAAGGCTGCTTTTGAGTATAGGTGAGGGACGCCCAATAACCTAAGGCGGGATGCGGTTGCGGACCGAGCGGAGCTTGCCCATTGCCCCCGCCATGGTGCAGCGCGCCATGGCGGCGCGGCACGCGCGACAGTTGGCGCAATCAGGGAACGTACGCGCCCTTTGCGTGCATCGAACGTTCGGCAATCTCAAGCTGTTCGACAGCGCCAGCGCCTTCCAGCGCGAGCAGATGCGCGACCAGCGACTCGGCGATCGCAGTGGCCGCGACAAGCGACGGGAAAAACGACGGGCTCTCGTGTGAAAAAATCAGCACCTTGTCGGCATTCAGCGCGATCGGCGACACCGCGCTGTCGGTGATCGCAATCAGCTTGCTGCCTTTTTCGAGCGCCGCTTCGGCCACCCTTGCAGCCTCCACCGAATACGGCGCAAAGCTGATGACGACGGTCGCACTATCGCGTTCGATGGTGCGCAACTGCATCTCCAGCGTGCCCGCTTCGCCTGCCAGCAGCGACACCGAAGGGCGAAACAGCCGGTAGCCGTACACGAGGCTGAACGCCACCGCATAGCACGAGCGAAACCCGGCCACGTGCACATGCGGCGCACGGCGCAGCAGACGCGCCGTCTCGACCGTGACACGCGCACTTTGCGCGGCGGTAACGTCCAGATTGTGTTGTTGCGCGATTAGCAGATCATGCGCCAGCGCATCTTTGGCATTGATCTTGACAAGCGAGCGGGCGCGGCTTGCGAGCGGTTCCGGCCGCGTGCGCACGCGCGCCACGAACAGGTCACGCAGCTCGTTCCAGCCAGGAAAACCCAGTTGCTGCGAGAGCCGCACGAGCGATGCCGGTTGCACCTGGGCCCGTTCAGCCACCTTGCGCATGGAGGAAACAGCGACTTCGTCGGGATGATCCAGCAGGAAAGCCGCTCCCATCTGGAATTGCGGACTCAGTTCTGAGAAGCGCGCCCGGATCAGGGCGGCAAGCTGGTCGAAACTGTCGGGCATGCGATGGACCGGGGAGTAAGTTGGGAAGTCAGTTGACAACAAATGTTACCACCCGGCCTACCGCACGCACCACGATAGCTACGTCAGGCTTACAGCAATGCCACCACCCGTACATCCCCCTGTTCGGCCGAGGCCACCACCTTGCCCGCCACGCGCCGGAAGGTAATGGTCACGCTCGAATCGCCGACGCGCATATCGCCGATTTCCAGCCAGTCGATACCATCGGGCAGCATCGGCTGTTCGATCAGGACTTCGCGCCGCGCCGCGTCCACGGTGACGCCCAGACATGCTTCCAGCATCATGAACGGCGAGCCTGCCGCCCACGCCTGCGGCAGACAAGCCACCGGATACGCGGTAGGCGGTTCGCCGCGCCGACGCGGAAAGCCGCAGAACAGTTCGGGCAGGCGCATGTCGAAATTGACCGCCGCCTGGAACAGCGCCTGCAGCAGCTTCACCGCGGTCGCCTTGCCGCCGTAGCGCGCCACGCCGCGAGCGCACAGGGCATTGTCGTGCGGCCAGACCGAGCCGTTGTGATACGCCATCGGATTGAAGCGCGCCTGCCCTGCCGCAAGCGTACGGACACCCCAGCCGGTGTGGAACAGCGTCGATTCCAGACCCCGCACCACCGCTTCGCCGCGCTCGCGCGACGGCAGGCCGAAGGCGAGCAGATGGCCGGCGTTCGAGGCCATCACACGGCATAGTTCGCCATGACCGTCGAGCGCGATGCCGTAGAAGCCCGACTCTTCCATCCAGTATTTTTCTTCGACACACTCGCGGATAGCTTTCGCCCGCTTGCTGTAACCGGCCGCGTCGTCTGGCTGACCACGCAGCGTGGCAAAGTGCGCCATCGTGTCGAACGCCGCGCTCGCGTAGGCCTGCACTTCGACGAGTGCAATCGGACCGTCAGGAAAGCGTCCATCCGCGTGAAAGACTGAATCGTGACTGTCTTTCCAGCCCTGATTCGCAAGACCGCCATCCGATTCGCGCTGATAGTCGAGCAGGCCATAGCGGTTCTTGTCGCAGACGCCCGCGACCCACTGCGCCGCGCGCACCAGCGCCGGCCACAACTCGTCGATCAGGGCCACGTCGTTGGTGCGCGCCACATAGGCGCCGGCCAGCACGATAAACAACGGCGTGGAGTCGACCCCGCCGTAATACAGCGCAAACGGCACCTCGCCGGTGGCCGCCATTTCGCTCTTGCGCATCTCATGCATGATCTTGCCGACCGCCGCATCGCGAAACGCCGAATTCTCGCGCGCCTGATGCTCGGCAAGAAAGCGCAGGACGCCACGTGCGAGGCCAGGCTGCAGCCAAAGCGTCTGCAGCGACGTAATCAGCGCATCGCGGCCAAACGGGGTCGAAAACCATGGGATGCCGGCATAAGGATAAGGGCCGGTTTCCAGATCGGTGGTGAGCAGGCCGAGATCGGCAAGCGAGCGGTCGATCCATGCGTTGAAAAGCGGATTGCTCGAACGCACCCGCGCCGTTGCCCGGCGCCGCTCGCGCATCACGAGGTGGGCGTCGACCAGCGCCGCGCGCACGGCGGCTCGGCCGACGCGCGGACGCACCGTGTCGATCTGCGACAGGTGGGTCTCGCTCAGCGCATGCGCCGGCTTCGAGACGCCTGCACTTGCGACTGCCTGCTCGGCCTTCACCTGCACATCCACCGCGAGGTAGATCGACACGCATGCCTGGGCCGGCAGGTTCACCGTATAGTCGGCCCGATTGGCAAAGAGCTTGTCCGGGGTCGGCGAGAACGCAATGCCTACGTTGCGCGCGACGTTATCGAGCCCTACGTAGCCGAGCAGCACCTCGCCATTCTCGACGCGTGCCGGTTCGACCTTGCCCTGCTTGTCGCGTTTCAGGCCACGCACTTCGAACATGTCGCGGAAGTCGCTGGCAAATGAAATGGAAAGCGGCACAACTGCGTCTTTGGTGCCGTAGTTGGTCAGTTCAATCGCTTCGTTGAGCACCGTGCCGGACAGCACGCGCACCCGCTCCACGTGAATCACACCCTCGGGCGTGCTGTCGCCGCCGAGCGGAGGCAAGGGCCGGTTGGTCAGATGCGCGGTAAAGGCCGTGTTGTCGCTGCTGACGCTGCCCGAAAGCAGCGACGGCGCGCGCCCGCCGAAAGTCAGCCGCAGTTGCGAAAGCACTCGCGTGTCGTTGACGAACAGGCCGTCGTCGATACCGGTGATGTCGCCCAGCGGGTCGTTGACGATAAAGGTGTCGCCCGACTTCAGCACGTACTGGTTCGCGCTAGCGACGTTGAGGTTTTCCGGCGGGATAAACGCGCCATCCGGTTCGTGTTCGCTGTGATCCACGCCGCCTGAGTGAGACAGTCCGCCAAGGGCTTCGGGTTGCTGCATCAGCTTGCTCCTGTGCTATGGGCTTCGTTCCGATTGTAGAGGGTCTACACCTGTCGAACGAACTTAACACAGGACTGTGGTGAATTTGAGCCAGTCAGACTTCCAGAAGGCGTAACAAATCGCTACGAACGATGCGCTGCGGCAGCGTATGCGCGCAGGTGGCACGCGTCATGCAGTTTTGGCGCAAGTTTCGACGCCCCCTCTGGCATGCCTCCGCCCGTAAACGGAGCGCGGGCGTTGCTCCTGTATCCGGAGACAACGCCCGCTCACGGTCTGCGCTCGAGTTGTGCTCAAGCCGTCCCGTTAGTCAATCAATGCTCAATCAGCGTTGCAATCGACGCTGCAATCAGCGCTGAGCAATCGGCTTCGCTTCACGCGGCGTATCGCCGACGAACAACTGACGCGGACGGCCAATCTTCTGTTCCGGATCGGCGATCATTTCGTTCCATTGCGCAATCCAGCCCACCGTGCGCGCCATCGCGAAGATACACGTGAACATCGAGGTCGGGATGCCCAGCGCGCGCTGCACAATGCCCGAGTAGAAGTCGACGTTCGGGTACAGCTTGCGCGACACGAAGTACTCGTCTTCCAGCGCGATCTTTTCCAGTGCCATGGCCAGCTTGAACAGCGGGTCGTCGTGCAGGCCCAGCTCTTCCAGCACTTCGTGGCAGGTTTCGCGCATCAGCTTGGCACGCGGGTCGTAGTTCTTGTACACGCGGTGACCGAAGCCCATCAGCTTCACGCCCGAGTTCTTGTCCTTCACCTGCTTGATGAACTCAGGAATGTTGTCGACCGAGCCGATCTCTTCCAGCATGTTCAGCGCCGCTTCGTTCGCGCCGCCGTGTGCCGGGCCCCACAGGCAGGCGATACCGGCTGCGATACACGCAAACGGGTTCGCGCCCGAGGAACCTGCCAGACGCACCGTCGAGGTCGAGGCGTTCTGCTCGTGGTCCGCGTGCAGGATCAGGATACGGTCCAGTGCGCGCACCAGCACGTCGTTGACCTTGTACTCTTCGCACGGGTTCGAGAACATCATGTGCATGAAGTTCGCACTGTACGACAGGTCGTTCTTCGGATACACGAACGGCTGGCCGATGCTGTACTTGTACGCCATTGCCACCAGCGTCGGCAGCTTTGCGATCATGCGTGCCGCGGAGACTTCGCGGTGCTCCGGGTTATTGATGTCGAGCGAGTCGTGATAGAACGCCGACAGCGCGCCGACTGCCGCCACCAGAATCGCCATCGGGTGCGCGTCGCGGCGGAAACCGCGGAAGAAGAAGTGCATCTGTTCGTGCACCATCGTGTGTTGCTTGACGGTGGCAACGAAGGCTTCCTTTTCCTTGGCGTTCGGCAGTTCGCCCTTGAGCAGCAAGTAGCAGGATTCGAGGAAGTCGGCGTTCTGCGCGAGGTTGTCGATCGGGTAGCCGCGGTACAGCAGCTCGCCCTTGTCGCCGTCGATATAGGTGATGGCCGAGTTGCACGCCGCCGTGGACATAAAGCCCGGGTCGTACGTGAACTTGCCGGTCTGGCCGTAGAGCTTGCGGATGTCGATCACATCGGGCCCGAGCGTGCCCTTGTAGATCGGCAAATCAATCGTCTGGTCGCTGTCTGAAAACTTCAGCGTTGCGTGTGTCTTCGAGTCGTTCATCTACGCTTTCCTTTTGCTATCACATCGCACACGTGCCGGACTACGGGTGCTGTCATTGCTCGCCATGCTCCGGCTCAGGCCTTGCATTTTACGGCTCCGGCATCCATTGATTGCGGCGATTGGCCGCAACAATCCATCTCTACTCAAGCAACATTCGTTGTTAATCAGCCAGTCAAATGAAAGGCGGCCTGCTTCGCGCAACAATGTTTTGCAACGGTTACGCAGCATAACTGCCTGCCGTCTGCGATACTCGTGCCGTGTCTTGCTCCCCCTGCAACACACACCGCTGTTTTTGGCCCGCCGCCCGCGGCGGGTCTTTTTATCCAGTCAGAAGAACAGGATTACCAGATGAACGCCTCTCTCGAAACGCTGTTTCCGGATCACAACCACACCGAAGACAGCATCGTCACCGCACTGAACCATCAGGATATCGTGGTGGCATTGTCGGCTGCACTGAAGACGCAAAACGTCGCGGTGCTCCATATGCTTTACCCGCGCACGGATGCTCGCACGCACCACAGCCTCGACGCGCTCGTCGCGAAGCTGCACAGCCATGGCCTGCATCAGGTTGCAAACCTCGTGGCCAATGAAGCGCACTACCTCGTGTTCAAGGATCCGGCGAAGGCATGGAAGGCCTTCCAGGAAATCCGCAACGACTCGCTCGCGATCGGCGTGCATCTGTACTACCACGGCCTCGTCGGCGAGAGCGCCGAAGTCGCGCTCGACGCGGACGCTCATCGCAAGGGCTAAGCACAAGGGCTCACCGCAAGCCCGGGCTGCGGCGCTCCTGCAGGCTGCTGACCGGCGTTGGCCAACCAGCCGGCCCGTCAGCCGTGGTGTGCCGCGCCCTCGCTGCGGATAAATTCGTCGATATAGCGATTGAACGCCGCGGGGTGCGCCAGATTCATACCGTGCGACGCACCGCGCACGGTCTCGCGCCGCGCATCCGGCAACCACGAAACAAGCGCATTCGCGGTACGCCTGAACATCTCGGGGCTCTTTTCGCCGTCGATCAGCAGCACCGGGCAGCGCACCTCGGCGGCATCGTCCGGCGTATAGGCGGGCAGCGGATCGCGAAACTGACGCGCCAGCGTGTGCGCGTTGTCGGTCGCCATGGTGCGGAACGTCTGTGTGCTTTTCGCCCAGAAACCCGGGCGGCTGACTGAATCGACGAACAGTTGCAGACCCGCGTCCACATTCCCCTCCTCGATCAGTTGCGCGGCCCGCGCCCGCAAGGCATTGACCGTTTCCGGCAGAACAGCGGCAGGACGCCCGGCGATCTGCAAGGGGCCGCCGGGGTCGGCAAGGGTCAGGGTGCGCAGATGCTGCGCATGGCGCCGGGCAAAATGAAACGCCACGCAACCGCCGCGCGAATGGCCGACCACGTGCGCCGGCCCTGCGCCGAAGCGCTCGATGAATTCGGCCAGTTCATCCGCGTGATCGCTCCAGCTAAACGGCAGGTCAGTTCGCGTATCGGTAACCGGCCAGTAGTGGGTCAGGCTCACGGAGACGCAACGGTAATGCTTCGCCAGCCCGTCGAGTTGCGGCTGCCAGTAGCGGTAATCGCACAGCGAACCATGCACGAACAGCAGCAGTTCGCCCTCGCCTTCGACAACATAAGGCATGCGCAAGCCGCTCGACAATTCGATAAACGACGGGGATAAAACAGGAGTGGGATCAGTCACGGGTCGATTCGGGGACAACACGGCGAGCGCCCATCAGGCGTGCCGGTTCTTCTAAGGTGAGGTGGAACGAAGTGCGCCATGCAGCCCCGTTGGGGCGACAGGGTCAGCGGGCGAAGCGGTATTGTCACACAGGTCATGGCGGCGCGCCCAGCCGCTCGCTAGCGTTGGCGGCGGCTTTTATGGCCCGTTCACGCCCACCGGACTCTGCCTGAGGAGAGTTGCTTGCGCTCGAGATGCGCCTGGGTTGCGCTCGAGTTGCGCTTACTCGTAGACCAGCTCGTCGAGCAAACCCGCACCCGCCGCAGCTCCGGCGCCGCGCACCGCGCAGGTGAGCGGCTCGTCGGCCACGCGCGCGCCAAGTCCGAGTTCGGCCGTCAGACGCCGCCCGAGGTTGGCAAGCAGCGCCCCGCCGCCGGTCAGCACAATGCCGGTGTTGGCGATATCCGTCACCAGCTCGGCCGGCGCACTTTCGAGCGCCACCTTCACGGCGCCGATCACCTGGCGCAGCGGCCCGTCGATAGCCTCGGCGATATCGTGGTTATTCAGCTCGACCGTGCGCGGCAGGCCGTCGTCGACGCTGCGGCCGGTAGCGTTCATACGCTCCATCGGCACATCGCGCATCGCCGAACCGATAGTCTTTTTGACGTGTTCCGCGGTCTGTTCGCCCAGCACGACGCCATACAGGTTGCGCACATAGTTGACGATTGCCGAATCGAACTGGTCGCCGCCCACGCGAATCGAGCCGTTATAGGCCATGCCGCCCAGCGCGATCACACCGACTTCCGTCGTGCCGCCGCCGATATCCACCACCATCGAGCCGGTTGCCGAGGTCACGGGCAAGCCCGCGCCAACCGCCGAAGCGAGCGATTCGCCGATCAGGCTGACTTTCCACGCACCGGCTGCGACCGCCGCTTCCTTGATGGCGCGCCGCTCGACCTGGGTCGCGCCGGCCGGCACGCAGATGGTAAAAGCCGCCCGGCGGCCGAAGAACGGACGCGGCCGAGCCATGTCGACAAACTGCCGGATCATGTGCTCCGCTGCGGAAAAATTGGCGATCACGCCGTGGCGCATCGGCCGCACGGTCTCGAGATTGTTCGGCGCGCGGCCGAGGAGCTGCTTGGCCTCGCTGCCGACCGCCGCGACCCGCTTCTCCCCCGCGTCAAGACGCTTCTGGAAACACACCACGGACGGCTGATTGAGCACAATGCCGCCGTCGTCGGTATAGATAAGCGTATTTGCCGTGCCGAGGTCGACCGCTACGGTGTGACGGAACAGTCCCCTGAACAACGAATGGTGCGGCTTCGATCTGGCCATATAAAGGCTCTGAGTTGGTCGTTATCGCCCTTGTGGGACGCTGCGATGATTCCCCGTACCGTGCGGGAATCCGCCTGACGCCCTGGCGGGCGCGGCGAATTTCCGATGCGGCGCGCGTGATTTTCACGCTAATGAACCATTAACGGCAAGCAGATCAAATTCTTTAGGCCGACTTGATTTTATTTCCGTGCATTTCAAACCGGCCTGGCACCGAATGCGCGTACGAGCGCATCGCGTCCCAGCATCAGGCCTTCGGCCGAAATCGTATGACCAATGCCGGGCAGCGCAAATGCGCCGACGGCAAAACCCGCGTCGCTGAAAGCGTTAGCCGCGCGCTCGAGTTCGAGCACCGGAATCACCGCATCTTCAACCCCGTGCACCAGCGTCAGCGGCGTGCGCGCCGTCGTGGTAATCGGCGAGGCGAGCCGGCCGGAGTAGGCTACGACCGCGGCGGGCGCGTCGTTGCTGGTGGCGGCGTGGTGAAGCGCCATCATCGAGCCTTGCGAGAATCCCACCAATGCAAGCTTATCGAAAGCGAGCCGCCAATGCGCCAGCTCGGCGTCGAGCATGCGACGCAGCGCCGGATAAGCGTCGGCGACGCGGCCAATACGGTTGACCTCGTTCACGTCGCGCAAGCTGAACCATTGGCGCCCGCCAAAGCCGCCGTCGAAACGTTCGCTGCCGTCGAGCGAGGCAAAGGCGACATCCGGCAGCGTCTTGCTCCAGCTATCGGCCAGCGGCAAGAGGTCCTGCGCATTGCTGCCGACCCCGTGCAACAGCACGACCAGCGCACGCGCCGGCTTGTCTGCCGGCGCAAGGCGCCAGCCGTGTTCGAATTGTTCCCAGGCCATCGCGATTCCTTCCGTTTTCGATTCCGTATCTGCATCGGCGCACGCCTGCCAGGCGCAGCGCCATCCAGTTCACAGCCGCGAGCATACGCTTTCGCTTCTCTTTTTGCCGCCTTTGCCCAGTTGACATGTGCCGCAGCCTGCCACCGTCGACAACCCTGTTGGGGGAATGCTGGTAGGCTGCTGGTAGCTTGTTTACAACCGTCTTGCAGCGGTTTGCTGCGACTGGACCCAGGGCTTGCCGCCCGCCTTCCAGCAAGACGGCATCTCGCACCCGTATCGTTTGATGACCCTGCCCCGGAGAATCGATTGAGCCAGCCAACCCCTGCGCCCGCATCGCC
>NZ_SCNV01000052.1 GCF_005503145.1 Burkholderia sp. 4M9327F10
TCATGACCCAACGCCCCGCCCTCCCGCTGACGCTCGACGAGCAACTCTGCTTCGCGCTCTACTCGACTTCGCTCGCCATGACGAAGGCTTATAAGCCGTTGCTGGAAAAGCTCGACCTGACCTATCCGCAGTACCTCGCCATGCTGGTGTTGTGGGAAAGCGACGACCTGAGCGTGAAAGACATCGCCGCGCGGCTGAACCTCGACTCCGCCACCGTCACGCCGCTGCTCAAACGGCTTGAGGCGCAGGGTTATCTGGAGCGGGTACGCGGCGTCGAAGACGAGCGGCTGGTCTATATCCGCCTCACCAAGACCGGCGCGTCGCTCAAACGCTCAGCGCGTGAAGTGCCTGCTGAAATCCTCTGCGCGACCCAACAAACACCGGAATTCCTGATCCGGCTACGCGACGATTTGACACGTCTGCGCGGTACACTCAACGACTACCTCGAGCACTGACCCAAACGACCGGTTCGGAGCTATCCGTCCGATTTGCAAATTAATTTGCACACTAATGATTAGTACGCTATGTTTACAGCATGCCGGGGCGACAGCAAGCGTCGCGGACCCAGGCAATTCCCCGTCCCAGACATAGGAGCAGCGAAATGAACGTACTTTACAAAGCAACCGCCACCAGCACGGGTGGACGCGATGGCCGCGCAGTATCGTCGGATCAGGTGCTGGACGTGAAGCTGGCCGCGCCTCGCGAGCTGGGCGGCAACGGCGCCGTCGGCACGAACCCCGAGCAGCTTTTCGCCGCTGGCTATTCCGCGTGCTTTCTGAGCGCGATGAAGTTCGTCGCCGGCCAGCGCAAGCAGGCCGTGCCTGCCGACACCACGGTCACCGCGGATGTCGGCGTGGGTCCGAACGACAACGGCGGTTTCGCCCTCGATATCGAACTGCGCGTTTCCCTGCCGGGCCTCGAAGCCGCGGCCGCACGCGAACTGGTGGACGCCGCGCATCAGGTCTGCCCGTACTCGAACGCCACGCGCAACAACGTCGCCGTGCGCGTTCAGGTTGCCTGAGCTGGTTGAATTGCGCCCGGGGGCCCGCAGCGCCCCCGGCATCCGATACGACAGTGGTATCGTCGGACAGCCAAGCCGTCGCCGCATCTAGCCGATGCGGCGCGCCTACTTCATCGATCGATACTTATGACGCGTGTCCGACGCCTTTACACCGAATTCGACGCGGGCCTCGTCTGGTTCCGCCGCGATCTGCGCAGCACCGACCAGGCCGCGCTTTACTACGCACTGAAGCATTGCCGCCAGGTCTGGTGCGCCTTCGTATTCGACACGACCATCCTGGAGCCGATTCGCGACACCTGGCGCGCGCGTCGGCCGGATCAAGCGCCGGAGGACCGGCGCATCGAGTTCATCCGCGCCGCACTCGAAGAGCTGGATCAGGCACTGCGCCAGAGCGGCGGTGGCCTCATCGTGCTGCACGACGACGCGCGCAACGCGATTCCCGTGCTGGCCGCGCAACTGGGAGTGGACGCGGTTTTCACGAACCACGACTATGAGCCCGCGGCACTCGAGCGCGACGAAGCTGTGCGCGCACAACTGGCTGAAAAGGATCGAGAACTCCTGACATTCAAGGATCAGGTGATCTTCGAACGCGACGAGATTCTCACCGGACAAGGCAAGTCGTTCACGGTTTTCACACCGTATAAGAACGCGTGGCTCAAGCAGCTCAACGCCTTCGACCTGAAACCGTATCCG
Source organism: Burkholderia sp. 4M9327F10 (assembly GCF_005503145.1). GTDB lineage: Bacteria > Pseudomonadota > Gammaproteobacteria > Burkholderiales > Burkholderiaceae > Paraburkholderia. Next base: position 1,715 of record NZ_SCNV01000052.1, read on the forward strand.
GTCGAACCGTATCTGCCGAACCTCGCCGCGCCTCCTACCAACCTTGCTCGCGGCCTGCCGACACTCGAACAGCTCGGCTTCGCACCCAGCAACCTCGCGGACCTCAAACTGCCCACGGGCATGAGCGGCGCCCAGCAACTCCTCGACGATTTCTTGACTCGGATTGCCGGCTACGCGGAGCGGCGAGACTTCCCGGCGGTAAAGGGACCCAGTTATCTATCGATGCATCTGCGTTTCGGGACCGTGTCGATCCGCACGCTGGTGCGGCTTGCTTACGAACTCTCGTTGCAGCCGGACGGACAAGGCTCGGCGACGTGGTTGTCGGAGCTGATCTGGCGGGATTTCTACTTCATGATTTTGTCGCATCACCCGAAGCTGGCGAGCGGGTCGGCATTCAAAGCCGAGTACGACACGCTGCGCTGGGAAACCGGCCCGGACGCCGACGCCGCATTTGCTGCCTGGTGCGACGGGCGCACAGGCTATCCACTGGTGGACGCGGCCATGCTGCAGTTGAACCAGACGGGCTATATGCATAACCGCCTGCGCATGGTGACGGCAAGTTTTCTGGTGAAAGACCTGGGAATCGACTGGCGGCTCGGCGAGCGCTATTTCGCCGAGCAGTTGAACGACTTCGACTTTTCTGCGAACAACGGCGGCTGGCAATGGGCAGCATCCACGGGATGCGACGCGCAGCCGTATTTCCGGATCTTTAACCCGGTCACGCAATCGGAGCGGTTCGACCCAGAGGGGCGCTTTATCAAGCGCTACCTACCGCAACTGGCAAACATACCGCCGAAGTGGATTCACGCACCGTGGCTGGCAGGGGCGGATCGGCTGGCGGATTTCGGTGTGACGCTCGGCAAGGAGTATCCAGAACCGATCGTAGATCATGCTCAGGCGCGGGAACGGACCCTGGCGCGCTTTGGCAAATGACGCATCACGTCACTTCGTGCGAGCTTCACAGCACGGCTCAACAAATGCGAGCGCGATAGTGACCACTCACATATTCGAACCCCGGCAAGACCGGCGGCTCTGGCGACATCAGCTTAATGCTGGATCATCCACGACGGGTGGCGCACGGCTGCTTCGCGGTCGAGCTTGCGCATACGGAACTCGAGGTCGTACAGATCCGTGGCTTCGGCCAGGTAAGCGTCGCTACGCTCTTTAGCCAGTTGGTCAGCGGACTTCGTGAGGAACAGGAACAGGCGGCTCAGGAGATACATGGTCAACCTCAAAAAAAATTCTAGGGTTTCTACCTAGTGCATAACCCTGATTATAGGGAAAACCCTAGGCTATGCCAAGACATCTTTTCTGAAGTGTTGTTCGATCGCTCGCCGGACTCGCCCGGTCTCCGCTAAGTCCCGCCCGACAAGGCTCTCGCAGGGATGCCTTCGGTTTCTTGCACCCTCGTGGGGCGCCGCTGGTGCTTGAAAAACTCCCAGATCAGCGCGCTCGCATCCGGCCCTTTGGACGAATGAAACGGCACTGCGTCGTCACCGCCGCTCCATGCATGGCCGAGGGCCTGCACCCGGCACAGGCGCACGACGCGCCGCCCGCCGCGTAAATAGTCGCGTGTGACCACGCCCGCCTTGCGTTCCTCGCGCACCTCGCCGGCTATGCGCTCGCCCGCGGCATCGATCAATCCGTTCAGGCGCAAAAACTGGGTCGTCAACTGTTCCGCATTGGCGGGTGCGACAACATGATCCGCGTCACCGTGGAAAATGACGGCCGGCATGCCGGGGTAGGCCACGGTATCAATGGCTTGGTCGACCAGTAGAACCGGGTCGTGCCGGGCGCCGCGCCGCATCACATCCATGGCGACGATCCCTGAATGGGCCTCGCCGAACGCCGGCCCCGAATGCAACGCCACTGCGGCAAAGCGCTCGGGGTAATAGGCCGCCAGCAGGGTCGCCAAACCGGCCCCTGCCGACAACCCGGCCACGTAGACCCGTTCGCCGTCGAAGCCATGTTCGGCGACAAGCGCATCCACCAGCGAGACCACCGCACGCGCCTCTGCGCCGCCTGCGGTGTCGCTGTTGTCGTACCAGTGCCAGCAGCGGTGTGCGTGCACGTGCTTCGATTGCTCGGGGTAGACCACCGCAAAGCCAAAGCGGTCGGCCAGCAGGTTCATGCGCGTGCCTTCGGCGAACTCGTCGATGGATTGCTTGCAGCCGTGCAGCATGACGACGAGCGGCATGGGTGCGGTCGCTGCAGCCGGCACATACAAGCCGTATTGCAGGTGATTGACCAGCCGCCCCGGCGCAGCGGGCGCCGAATGGAACGAGCGGGTCCACGTGCCGCTCGCCCACGCAGCCGCCCGCGGACGAACCCGCGATTCGCGGGTGCCTGGACGCGGCGCTTCACGTTTGCCCGGCGAGCGGAGGGTCGTGGCCGGCTTGACCGGCTTGGGTTTGGCGGACACTTTGCCGGTCGGCCGCGCGGGCCGTGCGGCAGTGCGCTTGACCGAATCGCGCGCATGCTGGGCCTGAATTGAAATCAGGCGCTTCAGACCGCCCAGCCAGATTTTCGTCAGACTTTTTGCCATCGGATGGTGACCTCGCAAAAAGGGACCGATACTGTCTGCTAGAACAGATAAGTTGTTGTGCATTGCACAATAACATCAATCCCGGGACCATGCCGAGCGCATGGGCCACCCAGGATTGCTGATGCGCGCGAGTTGCGCCCTCGCCCGATTGCTTCGGCCCATGCCGTTGCCAAGTGTTTTTGCCCGGTGTTTCATACGCACTCGGGCATCCGCGGCCCCTTGGCGCGGCGCGCCAGAACGGGCGTCATCCAGTCGCGCAGCAAGCTCCGTCGGGCACTCCCGTCTATACTTACAGTCACATGCATGAAACACGCGCGGCGTGTCTCGTTCGTTTGTCGGCCAGATGGATGGCTGGCGCGTTAAATAACCACGGTCCTGATTTTACGCGGCATGCGCCGCGGTTTTTCCATGCCTGACTTGCCCTCCCACCTTTGGTATTCGATCACCAGCCTCGGCGGCGCCGGTCTGACGCTGCCGCTCGCCATCGCGATTGCGTTGTGGCTGGCGCTCGGCTACTCGTGGCGAATGGCCGCAGGCTGGCTGGTGTTGCTGGGAGCGGCCATTGGCGTCGTAACCCTCACCAAGCTGGCCTTTCTCGGCTGGGGCGTCGGCGTGCGCGAACTGGATTTCACCGGCCTGAGCGGTCATGCGGTGCTCTCCACCGCCGTTTATCCGGTCGCCCTGTTCCTGATGCTCCTGCCCGCACGGCCGGCGTTTCGGCTTGTCGGCGTGGTGCTGGGGCTCGCCGCCGGGATCGCGGTCGGCTTGTCGCGGGTGGTGCTCGATGCGCACTCGCCGTCTGAAGCCATTACCGGATGCATCGTCGGCGCGGTGACCGCGCTGATGTTCGTCCGCTGGTCGTGGGATGCCGAGCCGGGCAAGCTGTCGGCAGTGCCCGTCGCAGTCAGCCTGATGATGCTGACGGTTGGCTTGCACGGCGTTCATCTGCCGACGCAGCGCTGGGTCACCCATATCGCCCTCAAAGTGTCCGGCCACGAACGCCCGTTCATCCGCGCAAAGTGGAAGGCGGGCCACTACGACACGCCGAGCGCGGCGCCACTCTCTCAAACGCAAAATACACTCGCAGCGCCCATTCAGGTGGACGCGGACAGCGTATAGCGTACACAAGGCAGATCGCCTCTCATCAGCCGCCTGCGCCGCCTGAAATTTTGGGCTTGCGCAATCTGCGCAGCAGGCGCTCGCCTTCCTGCGCGGTGTATCGTTGCGACGCCTCGCACCACCCACGAGCGAAACCAGACTGATAAGCAGGCGCGTCGATCAGCTCAAGGTGGCGCAATGCGACTGCCGCGTCGTTACCTTCGCCAAGGACGCTCTGCATGCGCGAAACGGTCTTCACGCTCTCGCTACGGGTCTTGCGCGAGGCGATCGATTCGAAGAACTCCAGCGTATAGCGCAAGTACTTTGCCTGGATCCGTTCTTTGTGGCGGGCGGTGTCGTCGAGTGTCGTGAGTTTCGGTGCGCCGGCCAGCCGCTTGTAGTACTTGTTCACACGCTTGCGGGCGTACGCGCGCAGCGAATGCCCCGCTGCCTTGGCGGGTGGCTCGCTCAATGGCAAGCCGCTCAGCCATTCGAGCCACGCAAGCGCAAGCCGCGCGTAACGCGCCGAGCCCATGGCGCTGCAGGCGCGTTCGCGGGCTTCGAGACGCTGCGCATCGGCGTGCGCGCGAGTCGTGTTCCAGGCGGCGCTGTCGAGATCCGCGGCGGCGAGGCCCGGTAGCGTCGTATCGACGAATACATCCCAGTCGCGCGCCTCGCCGAGGACCGTTCCCAGCCACTTGAGGTCGGGCGCAATGCGCGTTTTCCACGTTTCGTCGGCCCAATGCGGGAAGATCCGCAGCGCCGTCCTCAGACGCCGCTGCGCGACGCGCATCTGATGAACAAACTCGGTGCTGACCGCATCGCGAACGCCGGCATCGTTGCCGAACCAGTGTTCCGCAAGGCTTTCGCCGATAGCGATCAACGCCGCATGCGGCGTGGCGAGGCCGGTTAGATCGATTGACGTGGCGTGGGCTGGTGTAGCGGGATCATGCACGGTATCGCTTGTACCGTCGTGCGAGCCGGTGAGCGCCGAATGCAGCGCCGGAAAAGCCGGTAGCGCCGCAACCAGTTCGTACGCGACGGCGAACAGCGCGCTCAGCGACTCGCCAGCGGCATCATCCACGCACAGTGTGGTCAGGCGCAGTTCGCGATGCAGTAACGCCTCGCTGGGCGGTGCGGCGATCGGGCGCTCGAACGCGATATCCACAACGATCCCGTTCGCCACCCGGCTGTGCCAGTGATCGCGCCGACAGGCAAGCTTCGTGAGCGGCGCGAGCTCGCTCGCTTCGCCCAGCATGCTGCGGACGTTTTCAGGTGCGGCGGCAAGGGCCGCGCCAACCGGTGCGTCGGCTTCAAGCGGCGCTTCAAAGAGAAGCTCGTGCGCAGCGACACCCGGTGAATAACGCACCTGCTGGCAAACCACGACGCGGCACCCGCTCGCCGAGGTGTCCAGCATGATCTGCAAGCCGGCAGCGGCCAGCGTCTCGTCGCAACCCGAAACGCCGCTTGTCAGCTGAACACGTGTGTCCGAGTACCCGGCGCCAGGCGAGCCGGCACATTGCGTGCGCACCGTTCCGGGCAGGGTGGTAAGCCCCTTCATGAGCGCCCCGTCGAGCCTCTCCGCGGAATGAGCGCGGCGGCTCCGCTCACGTTGCAGCAGCCACGCCTGCGCGGCGGGCGTTGGGATATCCAGCACAAGCTCGTAGACCCGGGCCATGAACGCCTCAACGTGGGAGAGGGCAAGGCTGCGCGCAAAAGGAAAGCGCATAGCCCATTGTTCATGTTACATGCACGGCACAACGCGCGGCACGCTCTCCTCATCAAACTCAGGCGAAGACGACATACGCGGCCACCAGCAGCATGCAGGCGCCAAACACCCAGCCCTGAATGCGCACCGCGCGCTCCGAGGTAAACCGCCCCAGGATAACCTTCCCGCCGTAGATCCACGGAAAGTGGCAGGCAAGACCCACCAGCAGAAATCCGCCCGTCAACTGGAGCACCTGCATGGCGATCGGCTTCGCGGGATCGAGAAACTGCGAGAACATCACCAGAATCATCGAATGGATTTTCGGGTTCAGCAGCACCGCGACAAACCCATCGACGAAGGTGAGTTGCTTCATGACCCGCTCACCCGAGGCCGCCGGCTTGGCGGACGAGCGCAAGAAACTCCACGCGAGGTAGAGCAGGTAAGCGGTGCCGGCCCATTTGAGCGCCTCATGCACCCCCGGATGACTCTGCAAGCCGCGACCGAGGCCCAAACCATAAAGCAGGCATAGCACCAGATTGCCGTCCTCGAAGCCGGCCCAAAACCACAGCGACCCACGCACACCGAAGCGCCCTCCGGAACTCGCCAGAAGGGTATTGCCGGGTCCGGGGCTAATCACCATCGGAACCGCGTAGCCAAAAAACAAGACCCAGATATCCCAGCCCAGCATCGGTCACCTCGCATTGAAGAAGAAGCGGCGCAAACAAACGCCCCTACGGTTTCAGAGGTCCGATTAGAAGTGACTTTTCCGCGGCGGCCAAACGAGTTATTGTCATTCTCTCGATAAACCCAGCTAATTGACCGAATGCGTCGTCTCCCCTCGCTCGGTGCGCTGCACGCCTTTGAAGCTGCAGCGCGCAATCTGAGCTTTACCGCCGCCGCCAACGAGCTATGCGTGACGCAGGCCGCCATCAGCCATCAGATTCGCCAGTTGGAAGGGTGGCTCGGATTTGCGCTGTTCGAGCGCCGCGGCCATAGCCTGACGCTGACCAGCAAGGGCAGCGCCTATCTGCCGGACCTGACCGACGCCTTCGATCGCATGTCGGCGGCCACGCTGCGGCTGCGCGAACGCGCGGACGGTCCGCTGCGTGTGACGGTTTTGCCGTCGTTTGCCTCGCGCTGGCTGGTGCCACGGCTCAACGCGTTCCGCGTGCTGCATCCGGAGGTGGACCTCAAGCTCACCAGTTCGGCCGATCTCTGGGATTTTTCGACTGATCGCTTCGATATCGCCATTCGCTCGGGCCTCGGCCGTTGGCCCGGCCTCAAGGCGGATCTGATTGCGCACGAAACGTTAAGCCCGGTCTGCAGTCCGAGCGTGGCAGTTGGGCCGCCCACGCTGCGGACGCCGTCCGATCTGCGCGGGGTGGCACTGCTGCATGACGAGCCGAAGAGCGGCTGGCGGCGCTGGTGCGAGCACGCGGGTGTGGCTGGGATCGATTGGGGCGCGGGCGCCTCGTTCAATGACGCAAGCCTTGCGCTGCAGGCTGCGGTGGATGGTCAGGGTGTCGCGCTGGGGAGGCTTACGCTGGCGGCCGACGATCTCGCCTCCGGACGCCTCGTTCAACCGTTCGAGATCGTGCTTCCGAACGACTACAGCTACTGGCTGGCCTTTCCACGCGCTGCTGCGGAAAGGCCGGATGTCGCGGCCTTTCGTGCGTGGTTGCTGTCTGAAGCCAAGGGTTCGGCACGTTTGGGCGCGGCCCGCTTGCCCACGTCTGCGGCGGATACCGAGGCCATCAAGTGACGTTCGACACAACGAGCTAAACCGTCGACGGTTGACGCCGGATGCGTTTCTAAAGGCCTCGGAGGAATCTGGCGGGTGGCACAGGGATTGAGCCTGTGCAATCTGCTGTGTTGTGAATGCGGCGTTCGCTCAGTCCGGCCAACAGCGGTCAGTTGTGAATTGCTTCAGAATACTGGCGGATGAAGCAACTCCACGTTTTGTACAACCACAATTCACTGAGGCTACAGATGGTTGATTGGTCTGCTATTGCGACAGTCTTTTCTGTGTATGCGGCTGCTGTCGTCATACCCGGGCCGAACTTCGTCGCAATCACTCACAAGGCGGTGGCCGGCACGCGCTCCGATGCGCTCGCGCTTGTCGCCGGAATCGTGACGGTGAATCTGTTCTGGGCGACTTGCGCCATCCTTGGTATCGGAATGGTGTTCGCTATTTTCCCGTGGCTCGCTGTCGGCGTGAGGCTTGCTGGCGCGGCCTATCTGATCTGGTTCGGACTGCGGCTCATTGTGTCGGCACGGGCAACCCCCTCAGGAGCACGTTACCCAATGAAGGCGCCGCTGTTTCGTGCGGCGTTCCTACAAGGTATCGCGACAAATATCGCGAACCCGAAGTCCATTGCGTTTTATGCGGCGGTTTTTTCCTCAGCGGTGCCCACCCACGTTTCCATGCCAACATTTGTCGCGATGCTTGCCACTGTCGGTGCATCAGCGACGTGCTGGTACGGAGCAGTCGCGCTCGTTCTATCGAATGCGGCGATTGCGACGGCGTATCGTCGCGCGAAGGCATGGATCGATCTCACATGTGGAGGGCTCATGATTGCGCTGGGAATCCGGCAGGCATTTCGTTAGCCCAGCATCTCCCCCAAAAGAAAAACAATTTGGCCTGTTGAAAGGCTGATTTTGACCGCCTACGATGCCGCTCAACCGCGCGAGTGTGGAAATCTCAGAACGCGGCGGCCAGAAAACGTCGGTGCAGGATCGGGGAGTATCACAATGAAAATGTCTCACAGATTAGCAAGCTCTGATACGTCGGGCCCCGTGTGGGGGCTTATCTTTGGAATCTTCATGACGGCGATCGGCATTGGCCTCTGGCTTTATGCGACATTGCCGGTGTCCCATGCGCGACAAGATCAATCGTGGGCTGTCGCGGCCGTGCTCATTGGTCTCTTTTTAGCCGTCTACGCGGGGCGCGAACTCCTCCAGAGTCGTCGGTAGCATCGTCCGTTTGGGTAATACGCCACGCTTTCGCTCGATGCGCTGTCTCGCGGAGAGAGCGGATCCGTCAAAATACTGTTCAAACACACAGTACCGCGATCTGCACGTAAAGGCCTAGACTACTTATCCCGACACGAACGCGGAGCGCGCCATGGTCACCAAGACCGTCCGGCGGACACTTTCTGGTCTCACTTCGGCCTTTGCGCCGGCTCCGAAAGACAGGCAACGGGTTGCATACACCGTGAAATCGGCCCAGCAACGAGCCGACGAAGCCTGGAGGCACACCACGCACGGCGTGCACAGTTCCCCACCCCGCAAGGATCCGAAAGCGTAATTTTCGGAAGCGAGGCGCAAGACTGACCCCGCCGTCCGAATTGGCTGCTATCGAAGCCGGAGACGAAATATGACTGCTCCACAAAAGCTTTACGGTCTGACGTTGAAACCCCACGCCAAGACTCCGCGCAAGTTGACCGAAGTGCCCATCGCTGAACCGCGCCCTGACCTCCTGGAAGCCGTTCGCCGAGCCGTGGCCGAGAATCGGGAAGCGGGAGAACGGCGACCGCGAGAATAATTCGATCTGCCTGAAACCAATGTCTCTTTTCTAACAGAGACAAGTCTTTCGACCGCAATCGGTCAATGGCTTAGCGGGGTCGCTTGCGCCCTTTCGCGCCGCAACGCGACCCTCGCCGAGTCCCTTAACGCCCGGTCACAACCGGTCACTCGCCCCCTGCCGCTCCTCAAGTCGCGTACTGCCCGATCCCATTGCCGAACGACCAGTTCTCCTTAGGCACGTCCACAAGGTTCACGAACACGTCTTCGGGCCGCACGCCCGGACTCTCCGCCAGACGCTCGGCAATCCGCTTGTACAGCGCCTTCTTCAACTCGACCGTGCGCGTGTTGTTGGCAGTGATCTGGATCAGCACGAGGTCGTCGCTGCGGTGGATATCCAGGTAGTGCTTGCCGTAAAAGAAGTTGTCCTCATCGTGTTCGGTGATGACCATGAATATGTCGTCTTCCGGCACGTTGAACACTTCCATCAGGGAACGGTGGATACCCTGCGTAATAGCCTTCCGGTAAGCCGCCGGCTTGCCGGCGCGTACTGCGATACGGGTGAACGGCATGATGAAACCTCTTTTGGAGTAGATGGAGTACACAGCTTAGGCCGCATCATTCATAATTGACAGACATTCATGGTGATTTCATCTATTTCCAGTGGAAATGAAAGTCCTCGATCTCGATGCCGTGCGCGCCTTCGTTCTGGTCGCCGATCTGCATAGCTTCACCCGCGCGGCGGACGCGCTCGATACCACCCAATCGGCCGTCAGCCTGAAGCTCAAGCGGCTGGAGTCGCACCTTGGCAAGCAGTTGGTGGAGCGCACGCCGCGTGTGGTGCGTTTGTCGGCGGATGGCCATGTCTTTCTCAACGCCGCCCGCGACCTGCTGAACGCGCACGAACGGGCGCTCGGTTCGCTGTCGGTCGAGCGCCGCAGGCTCTCGCTGGGCCTCAGCGAGCACGTCGCCGGTACGGACTTGCCGGATTTGCTGGCGAAGGTGAACGCTTACGATCCTGGGGTGGTGGTCGAATTGCATCTCGGCATGTCGGCAGCGCTGCTTGCGCAGTTCGACGAGCGGCGGCTCGATGCCGTGATCGTGCGCTACGAACCGGAAGACGCGCCGCGCGAAGACGCCACCGTGCTGTTTACCGAACCGCTCGGCTGGCTCGCGGCGCCCCAATGGCTGCTGCGGGTCGGCGAACCGCTGCCGCTTGCGCTGCTTACCGCGCCATGTAACGTGCGCGCCGTGGCGATTCATACGCTGGATGAGGCCGGTATCGCGTGGCGCGAGGCATTCGTCGGTGGTGGAGTGGCAGCGGTCGGCGCAGCGGCAGCGGCGGGGCTGGCGGTGTCGCCGCTGGCGCGGCGGGTGGCGCCGCGGGGGCTGGTCGACGTTGGGACGCGGCTCGGCTTGCCGCCATTGCCGGAGTCACGGGTGACGCTGCATTCGCGGTTGCGCGATCCACGTTCGGTGGAGACGTTGAGGTTGTTGGCGGGGGGGCTGGGGAGTGGGGTGTAGCGCCTACTTAGCCGGAACGTTCGTCGCTGAACTTAGGTCACCGCGGGAGCCGCCCAGTTATCAACGTCCACTGAACCGGAAGTGGACAACTCAACTTAAGCTTAGACGCTAACTATCCCAAGGCACCAAGTGGACCTCGACCCGCGCCAAACCACCGCTGTTCGCGCCGTCATCGAAACCGGCAGTTTCGAGCAAGCCGCCGCGCGTCTGAACATCACTCCCTCCGCCGTTTCGCAGCGCGTGCGCGCGCTGGAAACGCGGCTGGGCAATCCGTTAATCGTTCGCACACGCCCATGCCGGGCCACCGGCATGGGGCAGCGCCTCTTGCAGTACCTGCGCCGAACCGCCTTGCTGGAAGACGACTTCGCCAGCGATCTGGCGGGCGCCAACGAAGCACTGCTTAATGTTGCCGCAGCGGTGAATGCGGACACGCTGTCCACCTGGTTCTTCCCTGCCCTCTCCGAAATCCTGCTGCAGGAAAACGTGCTGCTCGACCTGACCGTCGACGATCAGGACCACACGCATGCTTTGCTCGCCTCGGGCCTTGCAATCGGCTGCATCACGACCGAGCCGGTTCCCATGCGCGGCTGCTTCGCCGAGCGGCTGGGCGCAATGCGCTACCGGCTGGTGGCATCGGCGGCCTTCGTCGAACGCTGGTTTCCGAACGGCTTGACCCGGGAAGCCGCGCGCCGGGCGCCGGTGATCCTGTCGTCGCGCAAGGACGCCTTGCAGGCGCGCTTCCTGGAGACGCGCTTCGGCTTGCCGCCGGAAGCGTATCCCTGCCACTACGTCCCCGCTCCCGTGCCGCGTTATATGGCGATCCAGCGCGGCCTTGCCTATGGAATGGTGCCGGAACTCGAGTTTGGCGATGCCGTGCAGCGCGGCGAGCTGATCGATCTGGCGCCCAGCCAGCCGACCGATGTCGAACTGTACTGGCACGCCTGGAAAGTGCAGTCGCCGCGGCTGGAGAAGCTGTCGGCGCGCATTGTCGAACTAGGCCGCGCGGCGCTCGCCGGCCCGGGTGCGTCAGGCGCTACGGGCGCCAAGGGCAAACGCAAACGCGCCGCTTGAGATCAGTGCTGCTCAGTGCAAAATCGGCGGCAGATCGCTACCGCTAGCGGCTGGCTTCGTGGTCACGCTCGCCATCACGGGCGCCGGTTGCGCAGGCGCGGTGGAAGCCGCTGCGTGTGCCGCCATGGGCGTCACGGCAGGTTTAGCAGAAGCACTCGCCACGCCAGGGCCGGTATGCCCGGCCGCATGTCTCGCCGCCACTTTCTGCCCGCTCGCATGCGTCGCGGTACGCACATGAACGCCCTTCGACTGCGCCATCTTGAACGGCTTCTTAGACTCGCTCCCCGCTGCCATCTTGACGTGGGCCTTCCCCGAATACCCAACGTTCGCCACTGCCGTCTTATGCCCCGCGTGAACCGCAACCTTGTGATCCGCAAGCAGCGCCGCCCTCTTCGCCGCGGGCTTATGCGGCTTGCTCTTCCCCGCCGCAGCACCACCCTTGGCCGCTACCTTCTTCTTACCCACAGGCGCGTGATTTTTCACGCTCTTCACCGGATGCCGCGTCTCCGGCGGATTCCACACCTCAGCGTACTGCGTGGCCTGCGCGCCCACTGCCCAGCACCCTGCCGCTAACACTACTGCTCGCAACCACATCACCTGCCGCTCCTCGTCGTCTCGTTCGCCTGGTCGGCGGCGATTATACCCAATCCGCCCTTGCAATAATCCATATTTGGACTATTATTGAGACAAAGTACAAAACAGGACCAGCCCTATGTCTCACGCCGCCCGTGCCTCTCATGACGATCCGCCGCTGCGCCGGCCCGTCACGGAACCCTCGCTGACCGAGATGTCGGCGGCGGGCTTGCGTGCGTTCTTCAGGATTGCGAGCGACTGGGATTTGAGCACCGACGAACAGATCGTCCTGCTGGGCTCGCCGGGCCGCTCGACCTTCTTCAAGTGGAAGGCCGAGCCGCAAACGGCGCGACTGGGACATGACACGCTCGAACGGCTATCGCTGCTGCTCGGCATTTACAAAGCGCTGCAGATCTTGCTGACGCAACCCGCTGCGGCCGATGGCTGGATCAAGCGTCCCAACAGCGCCCCGCCGTTCGGCGGGCGCCGCGCGCTCGACCGCATGCTCGCCGGCAATGTCAGCGACCTCGTCGCCGTGCGCCAGTATCTCGACGCAATGCGAGGCGGCTGGGCGTGACTGAACTGACTTGGCAAGATCGCTGGCGCACTGCGCCGCTCGACTGGTCGCCCGCCTATCGCGTGATTCCGACGCGCTTTCCGGCGGTGAACCTGTACGACCGGGTGGCCTCGCCCGAAGACTTCGACGCGCTCTACGCGCTCGAAGCCATGACCAACGACCGTCTACGCACCGAAGTCGGTGAAATCGATCTGGTGCCTCGCGAAGAGCGGCGTTTCGGACCGGGCTATGGGCCGATCATGGCGGCGCTCACGCATCTGAATCCGCTCGGCAGCCGGTTTTCCGACGGCAGCTACGGCGTGTTTTATTGCGCCGGTTCGCGGGCCACCGCCATCGCCGAAACGCGCTATCACACCGGCAAATTCCTCGCGGCCACGGCCGAGGCGCCGATGCGTCAGCAGATGCGGCTATACACGGTAATGGCGAGTGGAGTAGTGGTCGATTTGCGCGACGACGCGTCGCTCGACGCCGGCGTTCTCTCGCCGCATGACTACCTCGCCGGCCAGTCGCTCGGGCGGGCGGTACGCGCAGCCGGGGCGCCGGGGATCGCTTATCCGTCGGTGCGCGATCCAGGCGGTGAATGTCTCGCGGCGTTCAAGACCTCGCTGTTGCGTGACTGCCATCACGCCGCCTACCTGGAATACAACTGGAACGGCAACGCCGTCGATATGGTGTTCGAACTGAGTCAGGTGGGATAGACGGCGCAAGGCACGACATAGCGCAGGACCGTGCGGGGACCGCTCAAGGCAAGGCCAGCGCCGCCGCTCCTTCCGCCCGCGCCATCTCCACCGTCACGGACCAGCGGTGTGTGCGGCGGGCTTCGACCATGGTCAGCCTGCCGCCCGGTCCAAACGCGCCGGTATCGATAAACACCTGAGCGCCGATCTGCTGGATGTTGCGCATCGGCGTATGGCCGCAGTACGTCAACGAGAGGCTGCGCTGCCGGCCCGGGTCGCCGTTGCCCATCGCGAGCTGGCGCCCCCACAGCAATTGCTGGCGCTCGTCGGCAGTGAACTCGCCGAGATCGAGTTCGGCGTCGGTGCCGAAGTACTCTGCATGCAGCACGTTAAAGCGCTCGTTGCCGCTGCCGATCACCCGCGCGAGCGGCAAGCGGCTCAAGCGCTGTGCATAGTGGCGCAGTTTCTCGTCCGACAATTGCACCGCCCACGAACCGCCAATGCCGTACCACCACTGCCGGCGCAGGCGCCCTTCGGCGACTGCGCATAAGGTGTCCTCGTGATTGCCGAGCACAGCGTAGAACCAGGGCTTGTCGAGCAGCGCCAGCGCCTCTTCGGACTGGGTGCCGCGGTCGATCAGATCGCCGACTGAGAACAGCCGGTCGCGAGAGGGATCGAACGCCACCTCGCGCAGCAGATAGCGCAACGCATCGACGCAGCCGTGCAGATCGCCGACGACAAAGTCGCGGCCGGTGCGGTTGACAGCGTGGTGTTCGACAGTATTAGCGAGAGCAGTGACCATTCGTGCATGATAGAACGCGAACGCAAAGTGCGTATGCGCGGTTTCCATCTTTTCTCAGATGGTTGAACGCACGGGACACTCTCCCGTTCAGCCGCCAGCCGCAACGCAACCGGAAAACCATGCCGCATCGCGCTGCGTGGGCCCGGTGGTGAGCGGTCATTGTTGCTGCGCACGCAGCCTGGCCACCTGATCCACCGTCACCGTCGCTTGCGGGTTGCCGAACTGCCGGGTCACGTAGTTGGTGATCGCGGCCACCTGATCGTCGGTGAGTTCGCTGCCGAACGCCGGCATCAGCACATCGGCCTGTTTCGTCGTGCGGCTGACGCCATGCAGGATCACCATTGCCAGGTTGTCGGGGCTGCTGGCGCCGGCGGTACTGTTGTGAATCAACGACGGATACGCGCCCGGCGCACTCGCGCCGACGCCCTGCCCGGTCCAGTCGTGACACGAGGCGCAGTTGGCGACAAACAGTTGCGCGCCGTCGACGGCCGTGATCTCCGTGCCGCGCAGCGCGGTCACGTCATGCGCAGGCGTGCCCCACTGGTCGCGTGGATGCGTCTCGCCGCCGCTGACCGGAGTGATCGAACGCAAATAGGTGACGATCGAGGTCAGGTCTTCCGGCGTCAGATACTGCGTGCTGTCCGCCACCACCTCACCCATCGGCCCCGCTGCATTTGCGCGTCCAGGCACCACGCCGGTGGACAGATAGCTGACCAGTTCGTCGTCGCTCCAGTTACCCACACCGCTGTTCTTGTCCGGCGTGATGTTGAACGCATGCCAGCCGGCCTGGGTCGCGCCGGAAAAGCGCTCGCTCGTCTTCAGGCCTTGCAGGATATTGCGCGGTGTATGGCATTCCTCGCAGTGCGCAAGGCCCTCGACCAGATAAGCGCCGCGATTCCATTCCGCGCTCTGCTTGGGATCGGGTACGAAGCGGCCTTCGTTGAAATTGAACAGGTTCCAGAACACCATCAGCCAGCGCAGGTTGAACGGAAAACGCATGTTGTTGCGCGGCGGCGCGTAATGGATCGGCGTCAGCGTGTTTAGATAGGCGCGAATCGCCTGCACGTCCTGGCCCGTGACCTTGGTGTACTCGGCATAAGGGAACGCGGGATAGAGCCGCTCGCCGCCCTTGCCGATGCCTTCGTGCATCGCGCGCTGGAAATCGGCGTCGGTCCATTGGCCGATGCCGGTGTCGGGATCAGGCGTGATGTTCGGCGTATAGATCGTGCCAAACGGCGTGTTGATCGGCAGACCGCCCGCGAACGGGCGGCTCTTGTCGGCCGTGTGACAGGCGACGCAGTCGCCGGCGCGGGCCAGGTATTCGCCGCGCTTGACCAGATCCTGATCGGCGGAGGCAGCGCCGGCTGCAACCGCTTGTACAGCCGGTCCCGGTTGTCCGGTCTGGACCGCCTCTGAGGCGTCGTCGGCGAGCGCCTGCGCAATCGGCGATTCGTCCTCGTGACGAGCCGGCGGGTCATACGCCGCATGCCAGGCCACGTACAAGGCAAACAGCGAGAAAGCAGCGGCACATGTCGCCACCCGGATCCGGCGGCGGCGCGTGACCTGAGCGGGCGAACCGGCCGGCTGCACGCGAGACGTCTTGTTCGTCATTGTGGCTCTCCGTCGGGGCGCAGGTCAGATTTCACGCTTGAGCTTGTCCGCCAGCTTCAGGGACAAGGCTGCAATCGTCAGCGTGCAATTCACCGAGGCCGCCGTGGGCATGACGCCGCTGCTCGCAATGAACAGATTCGAGTGGTCGTGCGTGCGGCAATCCGCATCGACGACGGAATCCGCCGGATCGCTGCCCATGATGGTGGTGCCCATGATGTGATTGTTCGGCGCGAAGGTGTCGTCGAACGACACTTCGGCGCCACCGAAGAGCGTCGCGATCTGCGCATAGAGTTCGTGCGTGTTCGCCGCGCTCTTCTTCACATAGTCGTTGATCGAGTAGTAGATCTCCGGCTGCGGAATGCCGAGCGAATCCTTGTGATCCGCCGAAGGCACGACACGATTCTGCGGCTCGGGCAAATGCTCGTGAAAGCTGTTGATGTTCAGCGTGCGCGCCACACGGTCACGAATCTGGCGATCCAGTTCGGCGCCGGTGAGACCCTGCTTGATGAGCTCGGCAGTGACGGACAGGGTCGGCACGCCGTTGGACAAATGCAGCTTCTTGGCGGCGTAGTCAGAGCGAAATGCACCGTCGCGGAAGTTCACTACCGAGGTCATTTCCATCGGCCCACGTCCGGGCCACAGCGGCTCGTTGGCGAGGAAGGTCACGCCCGTGCCCGGATGGTCCATCAGGTTGCGCCCCACCTGGTCGGAGCTGTTGCCGATGCCATGCTGGAACTTGTCGGAGGTCGACATCAGCATCAGCTTGGGCGTTTCAATGCCGTTGGCTGCCAGCACGAACAGCTTGCCGCTCACCCGTGTGCTGTTGCCGTTCGGATCCTTGTAGTGGACCGCCGTAATCAGACCTTTATTGTCGGCTTCGACGCGATACACCACCGCTTGCGGAATCAGCTTCGCGCCCGCTTGCTCCGCCTTCTCGGCATGCACCACGCCGTTATACATTGCCGCGATCGGACAGATCGGCATGCAATTGTTATTGCCGCAGCAGGTCGGGCGCGCATCGTAGGGACGGCTGTTGCGGGCCACCGGCTCGGGCACCACCTTGAAGCCTTGGGCGTTGAGCACGTCGCTAAAGCGCTGATCCATGTACGACAACGGCAACTGGCTCATCGGATAGGGCTTGGATCGCGGCGAGCCGAGGTCGATGCTGGTATCGGGACCGGACACGCCAAGCTGTTCCTCAGCGGCGTAATACCAGGGCTCGAGCGTTTCATACGGATACGGCCAGTCGCGGCCCACCCCGTAAAGCTTTTTCAACTGGAAGTCCGAGGGAAGCAGCCGCCATGCAGCAGCAGCCCAGTGCCAGGTGGTTCCGCCCACCAGCCGCACATACTGCGAGTTGTACGGGTAGTCGCCCTTCTGGATCAAATAGTTGTTGGCCGGCGCATACTCGGGATGGGGCGCGTAAGGCGTGGAAGGATACGGCGTTGCAAAGTCGGACTTGGCGGGAGAATTGCGGAAGTTCTCGACAATCTGCCAGCGCGGAATGCGCGGCCCGGCTTCGAGCACGATAACCGAGGCGCCGGCCAGAGCCATCTGATGTGCAACCAGACCACCTGCCACGCCCGAACCGACTACGACGATGTCGGCGGAATTTGAATTTGCCATTGTTGCCCTCTTCTGCTGTGTCGACAGGGGTTCGCGCTAAAGCGCCATCGCCTGTCTCATGCAACTTGTTGCATTTATCGCTGCTTGCTTGTTTGTGCATGCCACAGTCGCAACCAGGGCGACCGGCCCGACCGGCGGCATGCGCGAAAGGCATGCCGTGCGTCAGGCGCCGACGGGCTTTTGGGTCCAGTAAAACGGCACGTCGCGGCAATAGGACGGAATTGTCAGCACGTCCTTGACCGGATCGAACATCAACGCGCTCTCGTAAGCCACCACCTGCACATGCGGCATCTCGCCGACGAGGCCCAGGTACCAGGCGCGCATGACGGCGCCCACGGTCCTGGCAAGCACCGGCTGATCGGTCTGCAAGGCTTGTGTGACCGTGTCCGATGGCACGCCGCCGTGACCTTGCAGCCAGGTGTTAAGGCTGGTGACATTCTGCGTGAACTGGCTGTCGGAGCGGGCCAAGGCGTCGTAGACGCGCTTGCTGAGGACCGGATCGAAGGCGGTTCGACCGGTCAGATGCTGTGAAAGGGCAAGGAAGGCGTCCAGACCGCCACCGGCAGGCGCGTCCGCAAAGGCGGGAGAAATCCCGAACGACAAGTCAAAAGACGAGCCAGGCGGCATGCCGAAGCGGCCAGCGCTAGTGAACGCCAGCCCGGCAGCCGCGGCGCACGCGCCCAGCAGCCAGGTGCGGCGGCCTGCGGAATGGGCGTGCGTCACGGCGCGGTGCGCATCGTTCTCATCGTTGTCTTGAACATCTGCCATGGGGGCCCCACAGATGATGAGTCATTATTCAACCGGCCAACTTTACTGGCTGCGGCATGCCGCACCCTGCAAGTTGTTCCGGTTGTCCGCCCCAAAACCTGGTCATTGCCGCTTAAGCGGTCTCGTCATGGTGTCGCAACACAGCGTGAAAACCCGGCGCAAGGCCGTTGCGAAAGACTATAGCCGCCCCGCGGCCATTCGACAATTGGCGCCCGAGGCTCGCGGTAGAATCAACGACGCTCAATTCTGCTTGACAGTGCAGTGCCGATCCCGTCGCAACCTCACCTTGACTGCCCATGCCAACGAGCCTCTATCCGCAGGTCCTACGCAACCGCCCGCGCATGATCGCGGCACTCGTTATCGGTATCGCCGCCGCACTGGCATTGCCCTGGCACATGAGGCCCATGGTGCGGGTGCTGGCCGCATGGGACGTCGCAATATGGACGTACCTCGTGCTGATCTGGGTGCATATGGCGGGTGCGCATGAGAACAAGGTCCGCGAGTTTGCGCAGCGCGACGACGAAAACGCGGGCGTTGTCCTGATCGTGATCTGCGCCGCCACGCTGGCGAGCATCGCGGCCATCGTCCTCGAACTGGCTTCTGCGAAGAACCTCGGCGCGGCATCGACCCTCGCGCACTATCTGGTGACCGGCCTGACTATGTTCGGTGCATGGTTCCTGATTCCGACCATTTTCACGCTGCACTACGCGCGCCTCTACTACGGCTCGGATCCGCACGAAACCGCACTGCTGTTCCCCGATCACAAGCTGCAACCGAACTATTGGGACTTTCTGTACTTTTCGTTCACGATTGCCGTCGCGTCTCAAACTTCGGACGTGGTACTCAGATCGCGCTCGATCCGGCGCGCCGCACTGGCGCAGTCGATTCTCTCGTTCTACTTCAACGTGGCCGTGCTGGGCCTGTGCGTCAACATCGCAGCCGGGTTGCTTGGCTCGTAACGCGAGCGCCAGCGCGCTCGCGGCATCATGACCTCGTGCACCGGGATCGTAGATTGTTAACTTAACGATCCGGGCGCCTCTCCCTTTTCGTGTAAAACCCGCGTAACGGGCACCCAAATTACACACCAGCGGCGCACCTCATCCTGCCAACGCCGCCACCCTACTCCCACGCCCTCACGCTTTCCTCCACTTTCGCGGCCGCCTTCTCCGTTGGCACAACGCTTGCTGAAGAGCGTACATTTACCTGGTCCAGGACCGCGTGGCGGGTGCATGCGCGCGCGTAGTGTTCGTTACTGCCCGGCGGGCAGGCGATCTTTGCACTACATTGACCAGTACGCGCGCTGAGTTCATACAGCGCGCGGCCCCCGGCTCTGGAAGCCCCAATGAGCGGTGTGATCGCATCTCGACGCATCCACATCGCGGCAGGACGAATCTGGAAACGACCGATGGAACCTTCACAAAGGTATGCGCCGCGGATCTATTTTCTCCACTCTCTCCTCGTCGGGCCCCTCGACGCGTGGCCTGCGCACTTCGCGCACGCGGCCGCGCTCGGCTTCGATCATGTGCTGATCGGTGCGCTGTTCCAGCCCGGACGGGCCGGACACGCGCAGGTCGTCAGCGATCACCGTCATTTGCACCCGGTCTTCGGGGCACAGCAGGACGCGCCCGAAGCGCTGCGCAGCCTTGGCGCCGCGGCGCGCCAGCATGGCCTCGCCGTGCTGGCCGACCTCGTGATCGATCGCTTCGCGGCCGACAGCGCCGTTTTCTCCGAACATTCGGACTGGTTCCACCCGTTTGAATCGGAAGAAGCGCGGCTCGATCCACGCCATGCGCACCGCGAGGACAACGTCGCCTATGTGAATTTCGGCAACGAAGGCAGCTCCGCCGCGCTGCTCGACTGGTGGACCCGCGAGTTGTGCACGCTCGCTGAAGCGGGGGTGGCCGGCTTTCGTTTCGATTCGCCGCACCGCGTGCCGGTCCAGTTCTGGCGCCAGCTTGGTGCAGCGGTACGCGCGCAGCATCCCGAGATACGCTTCCTCGCGGCGACACCGGGTCTCGCACGCACCGATCTGCTGCATCTCGAAGGCGCGGGCTTCGACAGCGTGTTCTCGTCGGTGCGCTGGTGGGACTTCCGCGCCAGCTGGCTGACCGACGAACATGCCGCACTGACCCGCGTCGGCCGGCCGATCGCGTTTCCCGAAGCGCCTTACGGCACCCGCCTCGCGGCCGATCTCGGCGACGCCCACGACGCCTCGATGCTCGAGCGCGCCTACCGCCGCGCGCTGGTCACCGCGGTGGCGACCGGCACCGGCTGGCTGATGCCGATGGGCTTCGAGTACGGCATCGCCCAGCCCATGTCGTATTCGCGCGGCAACGCGGCGCAATATGCCGAGCTATGCAAGGCGGCGCGCTTCGATCTGTCCGAGCGGATCAAACATGCCAACGGCGTACTGCATGAGACCGACGCTTTGCAGAGCGTCGGCGAGCTGCGCGCGCTCAGCGGTCCGAGCGCGCCTGTCGCCGTCCTGTTGCGCGGCGACCGCCTCGATCTGCGCGACAGCCGGCAGGCGGTCCTGATCGTCATCAACGCCGACCTTGGCATACCGGTTCGGGTCGATCCTGCGCGCTTTCTGGCCGGCGTGCCGGGCAATCTCACGCGCTTCGTGCCGCTCGAAGCCGCGGCGCTTGCGCCGTCCGCCCCGCTCGCCCCATTCACGCTCGCACCCGGCGCCTGCCTGCTGTTCGACGCGGAGGCGGACAAACCCGTGCTGCTCGCGCCGCCCATCGACAAGGCAAACAGCAAACGCAGCGGCCACAAAACCGTGCTCGAGGCCATTACCGCGCCGCGCGTGGCGATCGAAAGCGTAACGCCGGCGGTCGACAACGGCCGCTTTGTCGTCAAGCGCACGGTCGGCGAACGGGTTGACGTGACGGCGGCGATCTTCGCGGAAGGACACGACAAGATCGCGGCCGCCGTCATGTGGCGTGCGGCCGATGAAACGGCCTGGCATGAAGTGCCGATGCTTCCCGCGCCACCCGCAGGCAACGACCTGTGGCATGCGCGCATTCCGCTCGAGCGGCTGGGCCGGCACGAATTCGTCGTGACCGCGTGGCGCGACGACTTTGCCTCGCTGGTCGAGCACGTACAGAAGAAACTGAAGGCCGGCCAAACCGTCGAGCTTGAAATCGACGAAGCCAGCCACCTGTTTGCGCGGGTGCTGGCCGAAGTGGAAACGGTGGAAGGCGCCGTGACCGGGCCGCTCGAACATTTCGTCAAGGTCTTCACCAAGGCGGACCTCGACACGCGCGTCGCGCTGCTGCTCGCGCCCACCACGGCCAAGGCGATGACCGCGGCGCGTCACCGGCCGTTCCTGACGCGCGACCCGGTGGTCTACCGGATCGACGCCGAGCGGACCGCCGCGCGCTTCGCAAGCTGGTACGAAATCTTCCCGCGCTCGATGAGCGACGACGAAGCGCGCCACGGCACCTTCGCGGATGTCACGAGGAAGCTGCCGCGTATCCGCGATATGGGTTTCGACGTGCTGTATTTCCCGCCGATCCACCCCATCGGCCTTGCCAACCGCAAGGGCCGCAACAACTCGCTGGAAGCGCTGCCGGGAGATGTAGGCAGTCCGTACGCCATCGGCGCCGCCGAAGGCGGCCACACGGCCGTCCATCCGCAACTGGGCACGCTCGACGACTTCAAGCGGATGCTCGCCGCTGCGCACGAGCATGGCCTCGAAATCGCGCTCGACTTCGCGATCCAGTGCTCGCCCGATCATCCGTGGCTGAAGGAGCATCCGACGTGGTTCGCCTGGCGCCCCGACGGCACGCTGCGCTACGCCGAGAATCCGCCGAAGAAGTATCAGGACATCGTCAACCCGGACTTCTATGCACATGACGCCAAGCCCGACCTGTGGCTCGCCTTGCGCGACGTGATCCTGTTCTGGGTCGAAGCAGGTGTGCATATTTTCCGCGTCGACAATCCCCATACGAAACCGCTGCCGTTCTGGGAATGGATGATTGCCGATGTCCGCGCACGCCATCCCGAGACGATTTTTTTCGCGGAGGCCTTCACGAGGCCACGCATGATGTACCGGCTCGGCAAGATCGGTTTCTCGCAGTCGTACACGTATTTCACGTGGCGCGAGTCGAAGCGCGATTTCACCGAGTATCTGACCGAACTCACCCAGACCAACATCCGCGAGTACTACCGGCCAAACTTTTTCGTCAATACGCCGGACATCAACCCGCGCCATCTGCAGTCGTCAGGACGTTCCGGTTTCCTGATCCGCGCGGCGCTCGCTGCCACGCTCTCAGGGCTGTGGGGCGTGTATAGCGGCTTCGAACTGTGCGAAGCCGCCGCACTGCCGAACAGCGAGGAATATCTCGACTCCGAGAAGTATCAACTGCGTGCGTGGGACTGGAACCGGCCCGGCAATATCGTCGGCGAGATCAGCGCCTTGAACCGGATTCGCCGTGCCAACCCGGCGTTGCAATCGCATCTGGGCGTGACGTTCCTAACGGCGCACAATGACCAGATCCTGTTCTTCGAGAAGGCCACCGAAGCGCGCGACAACGTGCTCGTGATTGCCATCAATCTCGATCCGTTCAACGAGCAGGGTGCGGATGTCGAGCTTTCGTGGGCCACGTTTGCCCATTGGCATTTGAACGATCAGGCAGCGCTCGAAGTGGTCGACCAGATAAGCGGGGCGCGCTTCGAGTGGTACGGCCGCTGGCAGCACGTACGCCTCAACCCCGGCGCCATGCCGTACGCGATCTGGCGCATTGCGCCCGCTGGCGGCCTGCCGCCCGAGCCTCCCAGCGCAGACGACGACAGCGGCAGCCATGCAGACGCTGGCCACCCATTCCCGACTGAAGGTGCGTATGAAACGTGACGACCCAACCGAGAGCACGTTGCAAGCCCACACCGCCGCAGCAGCCGCTGCGTCTACAGGCAGCCGCGCCGCGAAACCGAAGGCAGTGCGGCGCGGCAAGGCATCGACGCTCAGCGACGACCCGCTCTGGTACAAAGACGCGATCATCTATCAGGTGCACATCAAGTCGTTCTTCGACGCGAACAACGACGGCGTGGGCGATTTCCCCGGGCTGATCGCCAAGCTCGACTACATTGCCGAGCTGGGCGTCAACGCGATCTGGCTGCTGCCGTTCTATCCCTCGCCGCGCCGCGACGACGGCTACGACATTGCCGACTATCGCAGTGTGCACCCGGACTACGGACAGATTTCGGATGTGAAGCACTTCATTCAGGAAGCGCACGCCCGTGGCATTCGTGTGATTACCGAACTGGTCATCAACCATACGTCAGACCAGCACCCGTGGTTCCAGCGCGCCCGGCTGGCGAAGCCCGGCTCGAATCATCGCAACTTCTACGTGTGGTCCGATACGGATCAGAAGTATCTAGGGACACGGATCATTTTTATCGACAGCGAGCCGTCTAACTGGACGCATGATCCGGTCGCGGGCGCTTACTACTGGCACCGCTTTTACGCGCACCAGCCCGATCTGAATTTCGACAATCCGGCGGTGCTGAAGGAAGTGCTGCAAATCATGCGCTTCTGGCTCGATATGGGCATCGACGGGCTGCGTCTCGATGCAGTGCCGTATCTGGTGGAACGCGAAGGCACCAACAACGAGAACCTGCCGGAAACGCACTCGATCCTGAAGAAGATTCGCGCCACGATCGACGCTGAATATCCGAACCGGATGCTGCTCGCCGAAGCGAACCAGTGGCCGGAGGACGTGAAGGAATATTTCGGCGAGGAGGACGAATGCCATATGGCGTTCCACTTCCCGCTGATGCCGCGCATCTACATGTCGATTGCGAGCGAAGACCGCTTTCCGATCACCGACATCATGCGGCAAACGCCGGACCTGGCCGAGACGAACCAGTGGGCCATTTTCCTGCGCAATCACGATGAACTGACGCTCGAAATGGTCACCGATTCGGAGCGCGACTACTTGTGGAATACCTACGCGAGCGATCGCCGCGCGCGCCTGAACCTGGGCATCCGGCGCCGTCTTGCGCCGCTGATGGAGCGCGACAGGCGGCGCATCGAGCTGATCAATTCGCTGCTGCTGTCGATGCCCGGCACACCCGTGATCTATTACGGCGACGAACTCGGCATGGGCGACAACATCCACCTCGGCGACCGCGACGGCGTGCGCACGCCGATGCAATGGTCGTCGGACCGCAACGGCGGTTTCTCTCGTGCCGATCCCGAGCAACTGGTGCTGCCGCCGGTAATGGGCTCGCTCTACGGCTTCGATGCGGTCAACGTCGAAGCGCAGAGCCGCGATCCGCACTCGCTGCTCAACTGGACCCGGCGCATGCTCGCCACACGCCGCGCAAAGCAGACCTTTGGGCGCGGCACGATCCGTTTCCTGAAGCCGGCCAATCGCAAGATACTCGCGTATCTGCGCGAGATGCCGGGTGAACCGTCGATTCTGTGCGTCGCGAATCTGTCACGCGCCCCGCAGGCCGTCGAACTCGATCTGTCCGAGTTCAACGGCACCGTGCCGATCGAGATGACCGCCGACTCGGTGTTCCCGGCCATCGGCCAGCTTACCTATCTGCTGACGTTCCCACCCTACGGCTTCCTGTGGTTCCTGCTGTGCCCCGGCACCCAGCGTCCAGCCTGGGGCCAGGCGGCCTCCGAGCCGTTGCCCGAATTCGTCACCATTGTGATCCGCGAGGGCCAGACGGGTCCGACGCCGGAAAACGTCCGCTTGCTCGAATCCGAAGTGTTGCCTTCGTGGCTGAGCCGGCGCCGCTGGTTCGCCTCGAAGGATCAGAAGATGCACGCGGTGCGCCTCGCCGCATTGACAACGATTCCGAACGGCGGCTTCGCCTTCACCGAAATCGAAGCGGATGTCGGCGATCACACCGAGCGTTATGTGTTGCCGATTGCGATTACATGGGGTGGCGAAACCACCTCGCCTTTGTTCATGCAACTGGCGCTGGCGCGCGTGCGCCGCGGCCGCAACGTTGGGCATCTCACGGACGCGTTCGCGCTGCCGATCTTTGCGCACAACGTCCTGCGCAAGCTGCGTGAGCGCGCAGTCGTGCCCACGGTGCAGAAGAGTGAAATCTGCTTCATCCCCACCGAGCGATTCGACGAGCTCCAACTGGAAGAGCGGCCGGAGATTCGCTGGCTGGCCGCCGAGCAAAGCAACAGTTCGCTGGTGATCGAGGACGCGGTGGTGCTCAAGCTGGTGCGCCGGCTCGTGAGCGGCATCCATCCCGAAGCGGAAATCAGCCGCTATCTGACCAGGATCGGCTATGCGAACACCGCGCCGCTGTATGGCGAAGTGGTGCGCATCGATCCGGCCGGCGTGCCGCATACGCTGTGCATTCTGCAGGGCTTCATCGACAACCAGGGCGATGCGTGGAACTGGGCGCTCGACTATCTGCGCCGCACCGTCGATGAACTCGCGCTCGCCGTCGATGCCGACGACGCCGCGCCGGACCCCGAAAAGGAAGCGCAAGCCATCGAAGGCTACCAGGAGATGGCCGCCATTATCGGCAAGCGCCTGGGCGAGCTGCATGTCGCGCTCGTGGCGCCGACGGATGATCCCGCGTTCTCACCCGAACCCGCCACGCCGGAAGACGTCCGGGCATGGATCGACGGCACGCAGACCATGCTCGCCACCGCGCTCGACCTGCTCGCGCAACGTGTCGAGCAACTGACCGACGATACGAAGGAACTGGCGCAAAGCCTGCTCGATCGGCGTGCGGCGCTGACCGAGGCCGTCGCCAACCTCGTCTCTGCCGATGCCGGCGCCCTGCGCACCCGCATTCACGGCGATTTCCATCTCGGTCAGGTGCTGGTCGCCCAGGGCGATGTGTTCCTGATCGACTTCGAAGGCGAGCCGGCACGCTCGCTTGAGGAACGGCGCCAGAAATCGAGCCCGATGCGCGATGTCGCCGGCCTGCTGCGCTCGTTCTCGTACGCCAGCGCAGCCGCGCAATCCACCACGGAAAGCGCGCCGCAACAAACCGCGGACCGCAAGCGCGCGCTGTTCGACCGCTTCCGCGGCTACGCGGCCGAGAGCTTTCTCGACGCATACCGCACCGCGGTGGCCCTTGCCACGCAACCGCTGGTTGCCCCGTCCGCCGAACAGGCCCTGCTCGACCTGTTCCTGATCGAGAAGGCGGCCTACGAAATTCGCTATGAGGCCGCCAATCGTCCAACCTGGCTCGGTCTCCCGGTGCGCGGCCTGGCCGCGCTCGCGAGCCGCTTGCTGGGCGACACCGGCACGCCCCACGAGCCAGAGCCGGCGGATTCGTCAGCCGCCACACCGCCTAACCCGGCCGAGGGCGATTATGAGTGAGTTCGATCCGGCCTCCGGCCTGCAACCGCTCGATCTCGACGCGCTCGTCGAAGCACGGCACCCCGACCCGTTTTCGCAACTGGGCCTGCATCAGAGCGACGCGGGGCCGCTGGTGCGCGCGCTGCTGCCGAACGCCGCACGCGTGACGGTGATTGCGCGTACCGATGGCGCGACGCTCGGCGAGCTGCAGAAAATCCATCCCAACGGGCTGTTCGTCGGACGCATCAGCGCGTCCGTGCCGTATCGGCTGCGTATCGACTGGCACGGTCCGGTGCAGGAAATCGAGGATACCTATTCGTTTGGCCCCGTGCTGGGCGACGAGCCGTTGCAGCGGCTGGCCCACGGCGATCCCTATGCAGTGCTCGAATGCCTCGGCTCGCGGCCGGTTGAAATCGACGGCGTGCCGGGCGTGCGCTTTGCAGTGTGGGCGCCGAATGCACGACGTGTCTCTGTGGTCGGCGATTTCAACGCCTGGGACGGGCGCCGCCATCCGATGCGCTTGCGCCATCAGGCGGGCGTGTGGGAGCTGTTCGTGCCGCGTGTCGGTGCAGGCACACGCTACAAGTACGAACTGCTGTCGCGCGACGGCCATCCCCTGCCGCTCAAGGCCGACCCCTGCGCGATGCAAACCGAAAGGCCGCCGGCTACGGCGTCGGTCGTCGCGCACGTCGACGAGATCGAGCAGTTCCCATGGACCGACAGCGCATGGATTCAGGCACGTGGCGCCAACCAGACGCCGCGCTCGCCGATTTCCATCTACGAGGTGCATGCCGAGTCGTGGCTGCGTATCGCCGAGCACGGCCATCGCGGACTCGACTGGAGCGAACTGGCGGAGCGGCTGATCCCCTACGCACAGGGTATGGGTTTCACGCACATCGAATTCATGCCGATTGCCGAGCACCCGTTCGGTGGCTCCTGGGGATACCAGCCACTCTCGCAGTTCGCACCGTCCGCGCGCTTCGGCACGCCTGAGCAGTTCGCGCACTTCGTCAATCGCGCCCACGAGGCAGGGCTCGGCGTGATTCTCGACTGGGTGCCGGCCCATTTTCCCAACGATGCGCACGGCCTCACCGACTTCGACGGCACGCCGCTCTACGAGCACGCCGATCCGCGCGAAGGCTATCACCAGGACTGGAACACGATGATCTACAACCTCGGCCGCAACGAGGTGAGCGCGTTCCTGATCGCCTCGGCGCTGGCCTGGCTCAAGCGCTATCACGTGGACGGCCTGCGCGTGGATGCAGTGGCCTCGATGCTGTATCGCGACTATTCGCGCGCCGCCGGTGAATGGGTGCCGAACATCTACGGCGGGCGCGAAAATCTCGAATCGATTGCGTTTCTGAAGCGCCTGAATCACGAAGTCGGCTATGTGCCGGGCGTACCCGGCGCCATCACGATTGCGGAGGAATCGACCGCGTGGCCGGGGGTGACCGCACGCGTCGAGGACGGTGGCCTCGGCTTCGAGTTCAAGTGGAACATGGGCTGGATGCACGACACGCTGCACTACATGCACGAAGACCCCGTGCACCGCCGCTATCACCACCACAACATGACCTTCGGGATGGTGTACGCGTATTCCGAGTGCTTTGTGCTGCCGCTCTCGCACGACGAGGTGGTGCACGGCAAAGGCTCGCTGCTCGGCAAGATGCCCGGCGACCGTTGGCAACGCTTTGCCAACCTGCGCGCGTATTTCGGTTTCATGTGGACCCATCCGGGCAAGAAGCTGCTCTTCATGGGCGGAGAGTTCGGCCAGATGGCGGAGTTCGATCACGACGGCTCGCCGCATTGGCATCTGCTCGACGATCCGTTCCATCACGGCGTGCAGAAACTGGTGCGCGACCTGAACCACCTCTACTGCGACGAGCCCGCGCTATACACGCTCGACTGCGAGCCCGGCGGCTTCGAGTGGCTGATCGGCGACGATAGCGAAAACAGCGTGTTCGCCTTCCGCCGCGTCGACGGCGCCGGCCGCGAACTGGTGACCGTGTGCAACTTCACGCCGGTGCCGCGTCTCGGCTACCGCCTCGGCATGCCGCTCGCCGGGCGCTGGAGCGAGATTCTCAACACGGACGCCAGCGTGTACGGCGGATCGAATCTCGGCAACGCAGGTTTGATCTACACGGAGGACATAGCGAGCCATGGCAGGCCACAATCGGCCTCGTTGATCCTGCCGCCGCTCGCGACCATCGTGCTGCGCGCGGACACCTGAGAGGCGCGCCGGCCAAACCCCGCTGCATTGAGTCAACGCAAGGAAGGAACGCAGGAATCAAGGTAACGATTGACGTAAAAATCGCCCCGCAAAGAGACGACCAATCAGAACAAGGACGGGAACCATGTCGCACGCATTACCCGACCGGCTGTTGCCGGGCTCGCCCTACCCGCTGGGGGCGAGCTGGGACGGGCTCGGCGTCAATTTCGCGGTTTTTTCCGCCAATGCCCAGCAGATCGAGCTGTGCCTGTTCGACCCGACCGGCCGCAAGGAGATGAGGCGCTTCACGCTACCCGAGTGCACCGACGAAATCTGGCACGGCTATCTGCCCAACGCGCACCCCGGCACGGCTTACGGTTTTCGCGCCCACGGCCCATATCAGCCGCAGCACGGGCACCGCTTCAATCCGCACAAGCTGTTGCTCGACCCGTATGCGCGCAAGCTGGTCGGCCAGTTTCGCTGGTCCGATGCGCTGTTCGGTTACCGGATGCATTCGAACCGGCTCGACCTGTCCATCGACCGGCGCGATTCGGCGCCGGCCATGCCCAAGTGCGTGGTAATCGACGAGGCGTTCGACTGGTCGCACGACACCCGGCCGAATGTGCCGTGGGGCGAAACCGTCATCTACGAAACGCACGTGCGCGGCACGTCGATGCTGCGTCCGGATTTGCGCGCTCACGAGCGCGGCACGTTTGCGGCGCTGTCGTCGCCGGAATTTATCGGGCACCTGCAAACGCTCGGCGTGACAGCGGTCGAACTGCTGCCGGTGCACGCATTTCTGAACGATCGTTTTCTGGTGGAGCGCGGTTTGCGCAACTACTGGGGTTACAACACGGCAGCCTTTTTTGCACCGGAACCGTCGTACCTGAGCACCCACCGGCTCGACGAAATGCGCATCGCCGTACGGCAATTGCATGCGGCAGGTATTGAAGTGATTCTCGACGTGGTCTACAACCACACCTGCGAAGGCGGTGAGATGGGCCCGACGGTCTCGTGGCGCGGGCTGGACAACGCCAGCTACTACCGTCTCGTGCCCGGCGACGAACGCCACCATATCAACGACACCGGCTGCGGCAACACGCTGAACCTGCCGCATCCGCGCGTGCTGCAGATGGTCATGGATTCGCTGCGCTACTGGTCGACCAAATTCAATATCGACGGCTTCCGCTTCGATCTCGGCGTGACCTTGGGCCGCGAACACGCGGGTTTCGATCCCGGTTCCGGCTTTTTCGACGCCTTGCGCCAGGACCCCATCCTGTCGCAGCGCAAGCTGATTTCCGAGCCGTGGGATATCGGCCCCGGCGGCTATCAGCTCGGCAATCACCCGCCGGGCTTCGCCGAATGGAACGACCGCTTTCGCGATAGCGTGCGCCGCTTCTGGCGCGGCGACGCCGGGCTGCGGCCCGATCTCGCCGCACGCCTCACAGGCTCCGCCGACCTCTTTAACCGCCGCTTCAGAAAGCCGTGGGCCTCGGTGAATTTCGTTGCCTCGCATGACGGCTTCACGCTCGCCGATATCGTCGCCTACGAGCAGAAGCACAACGAAGCAAACAGCGAGAACAACAACGACGGCCATAACGAGAACTGCAGTTCGAACTGGGGCGTCGAAGGGCCCACCGACGATCCGGCGATTCGCGAAACCCGTGCCCGGGTGGCCCGCTCGCTGATTGCGACGCTGTTTATCGCACTCGGCACGCCGATGATGCTGGCCGGAGACGAAATCTGCCGCACCCAGCAAGGTAACAATAATGCGTACTGCCAGGACAACGAATTATCATGGATCGACTGGGAACGCGCCGGCTCGGAGGAAGGTCGCAGGATGAGTGGGTTTGTGTCGCGCGTGATCGCCTTGCGCAAGCAACATCCGCTGCTGCGCGAGACGCGTTTTCTGTTCGGCGACCGCGAGGTGCTGCCGGGCGTGTACGACATCGGCTGGTTCGACGAGCGCGGCAATCCCTTGTCCATCGAGGCCTGGCAAGACCCGGAAGGACGCGCGCTGAGCTTGCGCCGCGCGGGGCCGGGACTCGATGGCGAAACGGAAGTATTGTTGATGATGCTCAACGCGTCGGGCGACACCCTGCGCTTCGCGCCGCCCGCGCCGCAACTGGAATGGCAGATGCTTCTGGATAGCGCAGACCCTGATTCGCCGCCCCACCCGCTCGCGGTGCCGGAGGTGGAAGTGGCGGGTCACGGAATAGTCATCCTGGCCGCGCTGCCGGGCAGCGGCGGAGAGTCGCATACGTAGTGTTGCAGGGGCCTCGAAACGGCAGAGCAAAACCGAATGGTGATGAATCATGTCCGAAAGTCCGATTGATCCGCATGCGCGTCATCATGCGCATTGCCTGCCGTTCGGCGCGCAGTTGCTCGGCGCAGCGGGCGCGCGGCCGCGCACGCGCTTCCGCTTTTGGGCACCCTCGTGCAAATCGGTGCAGGTTGCCATCGAAGGGCCGCGCGCCCCGCTCACGGTCGAGATGACGCCGACCGGCAATGGCTGGTTCGAGGCCGAAGCCGAGGGCGGCGCGGGCACCCTGTACCGCTATCGCCTCGACGGCACGACGGCCGTGCCTGACCCCGCTTCACGCTTCCAGCCGCAGGACGTGCATGGTCCGAGCGAGGTCATCGATCCACGCGCCTACGCCTGGCAGCATGCGCATTGGCATGGCCGGCCGTGGGAAGAAACCGTGCTGTACGAATTGCATGTCGGTGCGCTCGGCGGCTACGCGGGTGTCATGAAGCGTCTGCCCGCGCTCGCCGAGCTTGGCGTGACGGCCATCGAGCTGATGCCGTTGAACGACTTCCCCGGCACGCGCAATTGGGGCTACGACGGCGTGCTGCCCTACGCACCCGATTCGGCCTATGGCCGTCCCGATGAATTAAAGGCGCTGATCGACGCCGCGCATGGCCTGGGCCTGAATGTGTTCCTCGACGTGGTCTACAACCACTTCGGCCCGGACGGCAATTATCTGTACCAGTACGCGCGGCCGTTCTTCCGGGAAGGCACGCATACGCCATGGGGCCCGGCCATCGACTTCGAGCGTACCGAGGTGCGCGATTTCTTCTGCGACAACGCGCTCTACTGGATCAATGAATATCGCTTCGACGGCCTGCGCTTCGACGCCGTGCACGCTATCGACAATCACGACTGGCTGCGCGAACTCTCGGACCATATTCGCGCGAAGGTTCGGCATGGACGCCATGTGCATCTGGTGCTTGAAAACGAGCACAACTCTGCGAGCCTGCTCGAAACGCATTTCGACGCGCAGTGGAACGACGACGCGCACAATGCGCTACACGTGCTGCTGACGGGCGAGACCGAAGGCTACTACCACGCGTATGCAGATCAGCCGATCCGCAAACTGGCGCGCGTGCTCAGCGAAGGCTTTGCCTATCAGGGCGAGCCTTCGCCGATCCACGACGGCAAACCGCGTGGCGAACCAAGCAGCCATATGCCGCCTACCTCGTTCGTGATGTTCCTGCAGAACCATGACCAGGTCGGTAATCGCGCTTTCGGCGAGCGCTTGCGCAAGCTGTGCACAGCGGATGCGCTGCGAGCCGCTACCGGCCTGTTGCTGCTGTCGCCGCAAATTCCGCTGCTGTTTATGGATGAGGAGTTCGGCTCCGAGCAGCCGTTCCTGTTTTTCACCGATTACACCGGCGAGCTGGCCAACGCCGTGCGCGAAGGAAGGCGCCGCGAATTCGCCCGCTTCTCCGCCTTTGGCGACGCAACGCGCCGCGCACAGATTCCCGATCCGAACGCATCGCAGACCTTCGCCGCATCGTCGCCGCCTGCGGATATCGCCGCGCAACCCGATGCCCACGAGCGGCTCGACTGGATGCACTTCTACAAATCCGCGCTCACGGTGCGTGCGAAGCTGATTGCCCCGCGCCTCGCCAATACGAAAGCGCTGGGCGCAACCGTACTCGCCGCGCCGGACGGCAGCGACGCCAACGCGCTAGTCGCACGCTGGCGCCTCGACGATGGCGAGACACTGTCCATTGCGATCAATCTCGGCGATGCAGAAGTGCCGTTTGCGCAAACGCCGGCTGGGATGATCGTGTTCGAAACGCCACCCCGGGTCCGCGACCGGCTGGACGCCCAGACGCTACCGCCCCACACCTTCGTGGCATGGCTGACCGGCGACGTCAACGAGTACGCCCATACGCACGACGCGCGCAAGGTAATCGAACGGGAGTGGCACGCATGAACACCGCTCGCCGCCCCCCTGACACGATCGACAGCCTCGCTGCCCGCGCAGGCTTCGAGGTCGAATGGGAAGACGCCCACCGTACCATCCAGCGCGTCCCTGAAAGCACGCTCGCGGTGCTGCTCGAACGCATGGGCCTGCCGTGCGGCAGTGCGTCCCAGACGCGCCAGAGCGCCGCCGCGCTCGAAGCTGAACTGTCCGGCCGCAAGCTGCCGCCCCTGATGACCGCCGAATGCGAGCGTGGCATCGCCCTGCCTGCGGCGGCGATCAAGTCAGGCAGCCATTACCGGATCGAACTCGAAAGCGGCGCGCAGATCGACGGTCGCTTTACTGCGCCCAAGGGCGAGGCGGCGCTGCTCTCACCGATCGACGAGCCCGGTTATCACACGCTCTTCATCAACGACCATCGCATCACGCTCGCGGTGGCGCCGTCGCGCTGCTACACCGTGGCCGATGCGTGGCGGGCCCTGCAGGACGCCCCCACCCCGCCGATGTGGGGTATCGCCGCGCAACTCTACGGCCTGCGCCGCACCGGCGATGGCGGCATTGGCGACTACTCGGCACTCTCACGCTTCGCGGTTGAAAGCGCGCGGCATGGCGCGCATGCGCTCGCCGTCAGTCCCACGCATGCGATGTTCAGCGCCGAACCGGAGCGTTTCAGTCCCTACTCGCCCTCGTCACGCCTGTGGCTCAACGTCACGCATATCGATCCCACTGCCGTGTTTGGCGCAGAGGCGACGCGCGCCGCTATCGACGCGGCGGACGGTAGCGAAACGTGGCCGCAACTCGAACGCCTCACCCTGATCGACTGGCCGCGTGCGGTCCGGCTGAAGCTCAAGGTGCTGCGCACACTGTTCGAACAGTTCTGTGTGCACGACCGGGCCCAGGACGCCCCTCGCGCCCTCGAATTCAACGCGTTCTGCGCAAAGGGTGGCCGCTCGCTGGAAGACCATGCGCGCTTTGAAGCGTTGCAGGCCGTGCAGCTTGCCCAGCCGGAGCGCAACGGCCACTGGCGCAACTGGCCCGAGGCCTTGCGCGATCCGCGCAGCGTGGAGGTCGAAGCGTTTGCCAATCAGCATCGGCACGAAGTGGAGTTTCATCTGTTCCTGCAATGGCTCGCCGCCAAGGGGCTGTCGCACGCCCAGCATGCGGCGCGCGATGCGGGCATGGCGGTCGGCCTGATCGCCGACCTTGCCGTGGGTTGCGACAGCGCCGGCAGTCATGCATGGTCGTATCGCGACGACATGCTGCAAGGCGTCTCGGTCGGCGCGCCGCCGGACCTGTTCAACCAGGCGGGCCAGGCGTGGGGGCTCACCACCTTTTCGCCACGCGCCATGCGCACCCAGGGCTTCTCGGCATTCATCGACATGCTGCGTGCCGCTTTCGCACACGCCGGCGGCGTGCGCATCGACCACATCCTCGGCCTGCGCCGCCTGTGGCTCGTACCGGACGGCGAAAGCGCGCGCAACGGCGCCTATCTGCGCTATCCGCTCGAAGACATGCTGCGGCTGATCGCGCTCGAATCGTGGCGGCATCGCTCGATTGTGATCGGCGAGGATCTTGGCACGGTGCCGCCCGGCTTCCGCGAACGGCTCGACGAGCATGGCATTGCGGGCATTCGCGTGCTGTGGTTCGAAGGCAGCGAATCGGGCCGCGGCTTCAAGCCGCCCCAACGCTGGGACCGCAACGCCGTGGCGACGACGACCACGCACGACTTGCCGACCGTTACCGGCTGGTGGCGCGGCGCGGACATCGTCTGGCGCAATCGCATCGGCCAGACCCTGCCGCGCGCCGATGGCCGCGACCCGGTCGAGCTGGCGCAGACCGAGCGCGCGGAAGATCGCGCCTTGCTGTGGGCGGCATTCCAGCAGGCAGGCGTCGCCGCGAAGGACGTACCTGCACCACCGCCCGAAAGCGCGCCTGTGGATGAAGCGCTTGCCTTCATCGCCGCCACGCCGGCGCCGCTCGTCATCTATCCGCTCGAAGACCTGCTCGCGCTCGAAGACCAGCCGAATCTGCCGGGCTCGATCGACGAGCATCCGAACTGGCGGCGGCGCGTCGCTCTACCCATCGACGAGCTGTTTGAAGAGCCGGCCTTCTGCGACCGCCTGCTCGCCGCCGAGCGGGCACGCAGCGCCGCGGCGGCGGCCCGTTCCACATCCGATTCCACCCACGCTTCCTCGGGGCCCGACACACCATGACCGTCCCGCGTTCCACACTCCGGCTCCAGTTCCACAAGGGCTTTACGTTCGACGACGCGCTCGCGCACGTCGAATACTTCGCCGCGCTCGGCGTCAGCCACCTCTACGCGTCACCGGTGACGACCGCCGAGCCGGGTTCGATGCACGGCTACAACACCGTCGACTACACCCAGGTCAGCGCCGAATGCGGCGGCGAAGCCGGCCTCAAACGTCTGGCCGAGAAGCTGCGCGAACACGGCATGGGGCTGATTGTGGACGTGGTGCCCAATCACATGGGCGTGGGCGGATCGAACAACGCGTGGTGGCTCGATATTCTCGAGTGGGGACGCCATAGCGCGTATGCCCGGCATTTCGACATCGACTGGCATTCGCCCGATCCGGCCTTGCGCGGCAAGGTGCTCATGCCGTGCCTCGCGGCTCCGTATGGCGATGAACTCGCGGCCGGCCGGATCGAACTGCGCTTCGCCGCGCAAACCGGACACTTCTACGTGCGCTATGGGCCTCATGTCGGGCCCATCTGTCCCATCGACTACGCGTCGATCCTGCAAAGCGGCGAGCGTGCGGACCTGAGCGCGCTCGCCGAGCGTTTCCAGGGTTTGACCACGCAACCCACCGACCACCCGCGTGCCGCCGAAGCACGCGAGCTGCTGCGCGAGTTCGTCGCGCAAAGCGGCCTGTCCGCCATCGAAGTTGCGTTGGCGAACTATGCGCCCGCCGAGTCCGTGGCACGCGACCGCCTGCATCGCCTGCTCGAACGCCAGCATTTCCGGCTCGCCTGGTGGCGCACGGCGTCGGATGAAGTGAACTGGCGGCGTTTCTTCGATATCAGCGCGCTGGCAGGCGTACGGGTCGAACGGCCCGAGGTGTTCGACGCCGTGCATGCGCTGCCGTTTCGCCTCTACGCGGAAGGCGTGATCGACGGCGTGCGCATCGATCACGTGGATGGCCTCTCCGAGCCGCGCGAGTACTGCCAGCGGCTGCGGCAAAGGCTCAACGATCTGCGCGAAGGCGAACCGTATGTGGTGGTCGAGAAAATCCTCGGCCGCGGCGAACCGTTGCGCGGCGACTGGCCGATTCATGGCACGACCGGCTACGACTTCATGGCCGACGTGGGCGCGCTGTTGCACGATCCGGCCGGCGCCGAACCGCTCGCCGCCACATGGGCCGAGCTGAGCGGACGCAGCGCGAGCTTCGCCGACGAAGCACTGCTGGCGCGACGCAAGATTCTGGCGGAAAACCTCGCGGCGGAACTCGACCGCGCCGCACGCGCGTTGCACCGGATTGCACGCGATTCGATCACCACACGCGACTTCACATTCACCGCATTGCGCCGCGTGCTGACCGAGCTGGTCGTGCATTTCCCGGTCTATCGCATCTATCCGCAGAACGGCTTGCGCAGCGAAGCCGACAACGTCTACTTCAATCAGGCGTTGGCTGGCGCAAGGCAGACGCTCTCGCCTGCCGATCATGCCGTGCTGGAGCAGGTCGACGCGTGGCTGGGCGGCAGCGCGGCCGACGACGCCGCGCCTGCTCGCCCGCCTGCCAACGCACAGCCCGGTTCGAGTAACGTGCCGTTCAATCATGCGGGATCGTCGCGGCGCACCGCGCAGACGCTGTTCTCGCAACTGACCGCGCCGGTGGCCGCCAAAGCGATCGAGGATACGGCGTGCTATCGCTATGGCCGTCTGTTGTCGCGCAACGAGGTCGGCTCGGACCCAGGTGAATTCGCACTTTCGGTCGAGCAATTTCATGCCGCCAATCTCGAACGGGCACAGCGCTTTCCGCATGCGATGCTGGCCACCGCCACGCACGATCACAAACGCGGCGAAGATGTGCGCGCCCGGCTCGCCGTACTCAGCGAGATCGCTCACGACTGGAGCGCGACGCTGCGCGCATGGTCCACCTTGAACGCACCGCAACGCCGCACGCCCGACGGCGGTATGAGCACACTCGATCACGACTGGGCGCCCGGCGCGGCCGCGGAAGCGATGCTGTATCAAACCCTGGTGGGCTGCTGGCCGCCGCATCTTTCCCCCGATGACGAGGCCGGCGTCAAGGAACTCGCCGAGCGGGTCGCGCAATGGCAGTTGAAGGCGCTGCGCGAAGCGAAGCTGCGCACCTCCTGGCTCGCGCCCGATGAGGCATATGAGAACGCATGCCGTGACTTCCTGTTCGATATCCTCGCGCCGCAACGGCGTGACGGCTTCCTGAGCGAACTCTCGGCCCTGGTTGCGCGCATCGGCCGCGCCGGGGCGATCAACAGCTTGCAGCAGACCGTGCTGCGGCTCGCCTCGCCCGGCGTGCCGGATCTGTACCAGGGCACGGAGCTGTGGGACTTCAGTCTGGTGGACCCGGACAACCGGCGTCCCTTGGATTTCGCGCAGCGTCAGGCGTGGCTGGTCGAGACGCCGCCGTCCGACTTTCTGCCTGACTGGCGCAGCGGTCGCGTCAAGCTCGCCATCGTCCAGCGCCTGCTGGCGTTGCGTGCGCATCTGCCGGCGTTGTTGAGCGAAGGCGCGTATCTACCGCTCGCCGTCAAGGGCAAGCAAGCGGCGCATGTGGTCGCGTTTGCGCGGCGGCACGCGAACGCCTGGGCGGTCGTTATCGCCACTCGCCTAGCCGCAGGTTTGCTCGATGAGGGCAGCGACTTGCCGCTGGTCGACGCCGCGCAGTGGGACGATACAGCCGTTGAAATACCCGCGGAACTGGCATCGCGCGCCCTGTTCGACTGGATGAGCACCGCCGCGCCCAAGGTCGAAGACCACGGCGTGCTCTATCTGCGCGATGTCCTGGCGACGATGCCGGTGGCTGTGCTGGTCGAGGATGGGGTGCCGCGGGCCTGAACGCCCGGCAGCCCCCATTTTCCTACGGTCACGAGGCCGCGGCGCCTCGTTCGCTCGCGCGCCGGACCGCATCCGCCACCTGCTCGGCCACCCGGCGCGTGTCCCAGTACACCTGCCCCTGATACATGCGATCGCCGCGAATATTGAAGCGGTCGACACCCTGCCATTCAAGCGCCTCGCCCGCCACCTTCGCTGACGCGCGCCACTCGACCAGCACGGCATCGCCGGTCGGCGCCCATTGCAGTACCTCCACTTTCAGATCCGGTAGTTGATTCAGCACCTGCCTGAAGTGTTCGACCACGCCTTCCCGATCCGCAGGCACGGTCATGGGCGGGATCAGGTTGCGGGTGTCGGCATGCATCAACTCGCGCAGATCATCTGCGGTGGGCTGGCTCCAGCGCTCGGCGAAACGGCTGACCAGGCTGCGAGCGTTGCGCAACTGCTCGGCTGAAGGCGGGACGTACTTCACATCGGTATTCGTTGAACCAGTCATTGCAAATCTCCCGAAAGAGCGTCGGCAAGCGACGCGGGCGTCATCTGCCACGATGAATCACGACAACATACGCAGTGAATTTCACATACACTGTGAATGTATACTACGATGTGAAGGTGAAAAATCAAGCGCTGAATACAATCCCCATGGAAAACGTCGGTCCCTTCAAAACACGTCGAGAGGAATACGCCGACGCCACGCGCGAAGCGCTGGTCATCGCCGCCGGCGAGTTGTTTACGTCGGAGGGGTATCAGCAGGTCGGTATCGAGGCCATCGCCCGCAAGGCACGGGTAACGCGCGGGGCGTTTTATCACCACTTCGGCGACAAGGCAGAACTGTTCGATGCGCTGGTGGTGTCGCTGCAGACCGCTGCGGCCACGCGTGTGCGGACTGCAGCGGAGGCAGCGCCGAAGCCCAAGCGCATGAGCGCGGGGATTCGCGCGTTTCTTGAGGTTTGCAGCGAGCCCGCTTACCGGCAGCTGGTGATCGAAGCCGCGCCCGCCGTGCTCGGCGCCGTGCGTTGCAGGGAGATCGAAGAAGCGCATACTTACGCGCTACTGATTGCGGCACTGACCCAACGCTCGGAGCAGGGCGAAGCGAAGCTGGCAAACCCTTACCTCGCAGCACGCATGATCGGCCGCATGGTGTGTGAGGCGGCGCTGCTGCTCGAGGATGCGCACGATCCGGAGGCGCTCAAGGCTGAGGCGCTGGCTATCGTCGAGCAGACCTTGGCCGCGTTGACCGCGGGTAAGCCGCGCTTAAGCCGTGCGCCAGCAGGGCGCAAAAGTTCAGCGACGAAGTAACCGGTCCTGGCCGCACGGTAGAGTGCCAATCTTGAGCGCCGCGCGGCCAGGTAGCCAGATATTCGGTTCATCAGCGCTTCACACGTCAATCAGAGACTGTGACGGCCCACCTTGCAACCGAGACTGCGGGAATGCCTATGACCCTTGACTGGACGAGTATCCGGACCGGCGACGCCGATGCACTGCACGGCAAAATTGTCGATCTATGCGGCTGGATGATCCCGCTCGATCCCACAGCGGATCAAGCCGATTACTTTCTGCTGGCAGCGGACGCCCCTTGCTGCGGCGGTTGTCTGCCGCGTGATCCGTTGTCGTCCATCGAGGTTTTTGCTGCCGCGCCCTGCGCGCCGCAAGAGCAGGCCGTCACCTTCAGAGGGCGCCTCGAGCGCCTGACCGACGACCCTGCCGGCTGGCGCTATCAGCTAATCGACGCGCGTGCGCTCGACCTGGACGTGCAGAGCGCTCCGCGCAGCGCCAGCCGCCGTGCGTTTCTCGCGTCCGGCGCCGCGCTGGGTCTCGCGGCTTGCGCGCCCGGACGCTTTGCCAGTTATACCGAGAAGCAGGACGCCGGAGCAACGACGGCAAGCGCAGCATCAAGCACTCAGCCCGCCGACGGCCAGGCATCGGCGGCTGCAACGTCGGACGGCACACCGGCCTGGCGCACCGCCGACACGCTGACCATCGACATGCACAGCCACGCCGGGCGCGTGACCGTTTCGCGCGATCCTGCGCTCGGCGCAAATCGCCCCTTCCTCCCGCTCGCAGCGCCGATGCAAGCAGGCGGCATGAACGTCATCTGCCTCGCCATCGTCACCGACACTACCGTCACCCACGTGACGGCAGACAGGAAGCGCATCGAGGCCTGGCGCACTCCTGAGGATGGCGAACTATATGCCCTGGGGCAGGCCGAGTTCAAGCGCGCGCATGAGCTGATTGAACGCGAGCAGATGCAGGTGGTGACGAACATGGCGTCGCTCGCCACGAACAGCAAAGCAGGCCCCTGCGTGATCATCGCCTCCGAAGGAGCGGATTTTCTGGAAGGCCGGCTCGATCGCGTCGACGAAGCGTATACGCAGCATCAATTGCGTCATCTGCAGCTCACCCATTACCGCGTCAACGAACTCGGCGACATCCAGACCGAGCCGCCCGTGCATGGCGGCCTCACCGACTTCGGCGCGGACGTGGTGCGGCGCTGCAATCAGTTGGGGATCGTCGTGGACGTTGCGCATGGCACTTACGACCTGGTCAAGCGCGCCGCCGACACGACAACCAAGCCGCTGATCCTCTCGCATACGGCACTATCGGCACATCCAAAGGAACGCAGCCGGCTCATTACAGCGGAGCACGCACGCGTAATCGCCGATACAGGCGGTGTAATCGGTGTCTGGCCGAGTTCGGGAACGTACCGCGATTTACAGGGGATGGCGGACGGCATGCGACGCATGGCCGACGTGGTGGGTGTCGAGCATGTGGGGCTAGGCTCGGACATGCTCGGCTTCATCTCGCCGCCGGTATTCCGCAGCTACGAGCAATTGCCGGCGTTGGCCGACGCGCTGCTCACCGCGGGCTTCAGCAACGAAGAAGTGGGGATGGTTCTGGGCGGCAACTACCGCAGGGTGTTTGCGGCTTCCGTGGGCTGAGGAGGCAACGAATGGAGCGAACGGAACGAACCGAACGAACCGAGCGATTGGCCAGCAGCAAAGGCGGCGAAACGGCGCGTTAGCGCAACGCCCGCCGTTACCGTCCAGCGGCCCACAACAGCGAGAGTCCCGACGACAGCATCAAACCGTCGACCACCAGTTTGAAAGTGCGCGGGCTCATGCGCAGCACCACATAGCGTGCGGCAAACGAGCCCGCCATCAGCGCCGAGCCGGTAATCAGGCCATCCAGCACCACATGCAGCGGCAACGCGCCAAAGTGCCTGAATACCGCCACCTTGGTGCCGTAGACCGCCAGCGAGCCGGCTGCTTCCGTTGCCAGGAAGGCGCCTTTCACTAGGCCATACGACATGAAAACCGGCACGGTGATCGGGCCGGTCGAAACGACGATGCCGGTCAGGAACCCGACCACGCCGCCGATCAGCGCCAGATGCAACAGCGAGAACTGGATGGAGCGGCGCGCGAGCCAACGGCGGGTCGGCACCATCGCAAGGAAGAAGAGGCCCAGGGCCAGTTCAACGGCATGAGGCGGCAGGGCCAGCAGCGTCCGCACGCCCAGCGCAGCACCGGGTACCGCGGTCGAGCAGTACGCCGCACAGGCCCGCCAGTCGATTTCGCGCCACCACGCCAGGATCTTGCCGAGATTGCCCATGATCGCGGCGATCGCCATGATCGGCACGGCCTGCTGCGGGCCGAACAGCATAACGAGCACGGGCATCAGCATCATCGACGAGCCTGTGCCGATCACGCCGCTTAGCATGCCCGCCAACAGCCCTACGCACAGTACAAGCAGATAACCCATGTCGCCCCCAGACGGTGTAGGGCGACAATTTTAACCGGAAGGTGCGATCTCGTGAAAATCTGCGCGCAGGCGCGGCACGCGGGCCATGCGCTTGCTTGCGCGCCGCTCAACCGCCCTCGTCATCGAAGCGCTTCGGATACACGCGCACCAGCAGAATGCGCGGCCCCTTCATCTTCTTCACCACAATATCGAAGCGATCGAACTCGACACGCTTGCCTTCGGTCGGCAGGTCGTTGAGCGCCTGAATCACGAGGCCGCCCACCGATTCGGCGCGGCCTTCGTCAATGTCGATCCCCAGTGCCCGCTCCAGCGA
The DNA here is from genome assembly GCF_005503145.1 of Burkholderia sp. 4M9327F10. Classification (GTDB taxonomy): domain Bacteria; phylum Pseudomonadota; class Gammaproteobacteria; order Burkholderiales; family Burkholderiaceae; genus Paraburkholderia. The sequence goes on from NZ_SCNV01000052.1 coordinate 43,659, forward strand.
CACCACCGGCAAGCTGCCCTTGCCCATCAGCGTGCCGTCGTCCATCCGGGTCCAGTCGGCGTCGCCCTGGCGGAACTCGTCGTGAATCTGCCCGACCAGCGCGCCGAGCAGATTGTCGAGCGTCAGAAAGCCGATCGGCGCCGCGTTCTTATGACCCACCAGCGCCATATGCGGCGCGCCCTTGCGAAAGCGCCGGAACAGTTCGAGCGCCGGCATATCGGGCTTCACGTACTGAACCGGCCGGACGTACTTCGACAGATCGTCGAGCGTGCTGCCCGCGTGACGCGCCAGCAGCAGGTCCTTCAAGTGAATCATGCCGGCCACGCGCTCGCCCGAGCCGTCCTCAAACAGCGGATAGCGGCTGAAGCGGTGCCGCGCCACCACCTGCATGTTCTCGCGCAAGGGCAGGTCGCGCCGCAGCCCCACCATTTCGTAGGCCGGCCGCATCAGATCAGAGACGGTCATGCGCGAGAAATCGAGCGAATGCGCAATGGTGTTCCATTCGTCCTGGCTATAGGCACCCCCGGCGCCTTCGGCCGCACTCATCCCGCTTGCCACGTTGGCATGGCGGCCACGCAGGATCAGCTTCAGTTCTTCGGTGGAGTAATGCGCCTCACCGCCATGGTCCGCCGTCAGGCCCGCCAGACGCAGTACCGCGTTCGCGCTGGTGTTGAGCACCCAGATCGCCGGATACATGGCCCAGTAAAAGCCATAGAGCGGCGTGGCGGCCCACAGCGAAACCTTCTCGGACTGGCGGATAGCCAGCGACTTCGGCGCCAGTTCGCCCACCACGATATGCAGGAACGAGATGCACGAAAACGCGAAGAACAGCGAGATGCCGTGGATCAGATTCTCCGATTCGATTCCGAGCACGCGGAATACCGGCGTCAACAGGTCCGCGAAGGCCGGCTCGCCAATCCAGCCAAGGCCCAGCGATGCGAGCGTGATGCCGAGCTGACACGCCGAGAGATACGCGTCGAGATGCCCGTGCACTTTCGCCAGCAGCTTGCCGCGCACACCGTGCTGCGCGGCCAGGCTCTGCACGCGCGTCTGCCGCAGCTTCACGAGGCCGAATTCGGCCGCAACAAAGAACCCGTTGAGCGCAACGAGCAACAACGCACCAATAAGGGCGACGACCTGAATCAAGAGAATGGGCTCCGGCAACAAAAGTTGTCAGTATAGAGTCGAAAGCAAAGTGAAAGTTTTTGACGGACAATGAAATGGCGCTACCGCGCGGCACATTGCCCACCCGCGCCGTTCAGGGCGCGACGAGCGGGATATGCAGTGCAAGCGTTGCTGGCTGACCCTCGGGCATTTCACTCTGTTCGAAGGTGCCGCCATGAGCTTCGGCCACGCGCTTGCACAGCGCCAGCACCCACGCAATCCGGCCCGCTTCGCGCGGCGCGCGCGCCTGACTGCGTGCGAACGGTTCGAGCAGGTGCGGCACGGACGGATCGTCGAGCGCGGCAGGGACGGCATTGAAGGTGACAACTGCGTGCCATGCTTTGGCGTCGACGCTCGAGGCGAGCGTGACCTTCGCTGCGTCTGCGCTCGCTTCGACCGCAAACGTGAGCATCAACCATAGCGCCGCCGCGAGACGCTCGCGGTCGCCGCCGAACTGCTCGGTGGACAACCCCGACTCGAATGCCACCGAAACGCCGCGCGCCCTCGCGAGTCCCGAACGCACTTCGTCAACCGAATCCGAGAACAAAGCCTGCAACGCAAACGGCTCGCGCACGAGCGCGAGGGTGCGGGTACCGGCACGGGTCGAATCGACAAGTGTCTCCAGCAGCTTGACCTGTTGATCCACACCGCTACGGATGCCGCCGATGGCGCGCTGCGCGGCGGGGTCGTTGGCGTCGAGCTTGCGCTCGAGCACGTATGCCCAGCTATGGATCGCATTCAGCGGACCGCGCAAGTCGTGCGATACGAGCGACAAAACGTGATCGCGCATGAACAGCGCAGCCTCCGCGCACAGATGCGCGGTGCGTTCGGTTCGCTCGGCGCGTTCGGACATGGAGGCACCGGAAGCGACCTGCTGGCCGCTGCCGGCTCCGGTGGAAGACGATGTCACGATCTGGGCCCTCTCAGGCGGTGCATGGAAATAAACGGAACTGTCATTATAGGCACGCTCTCTCGCGAGTCAGGACGCAGGTTCGCCGTCCGTGCGCGATACCGCCTGGCTCGCGCGCCGGAAGGCCCGGCAGAACCCAGGTGTTCTGGGCGATGCCGCCTCAACACGCCTACAATGTCGGTTTTTACGACCTGTCTCAAGGAGCAACCCATGTCGACCGTGACTACCGAATCCGGCCTCAAATACGAAGACCTGACCGAAGGCACCGGCGCCGAAGCGAAAGCCGGTCAAACCGTCAGCGTCCACTACACCGGCTGGCTGACCGACGGCCAGAAGTTCGACTCCAGCAAGGACCGTAACGATCCGTTCGCGTTCGTACTGGGCGGCGGTATGGTGATCAAGGGCTGGGACGAAGGCGTACAGGGCATGAAGGTGGGCGGCGTGCGCAAGCTGACGATTCCGCCGCAACTCGGCTACGGCGTGCGCGGTGCAGGCGGCGTGATTCCGCCGAATGCGACGCTGGTGTTCGAAGTCGAACTGCTCGACGTCTAAGTTTGTAAGGTTGCAGATGAGCCACGCGGCCCTCACCGCCCCCTGCGTTTCGTTGCGCCGTTATGGCGCAGTCGAAGCGTCGGACGTGCACGACTTTCATCAGGTCGTGCTGGGGCTCGACGGCGCCATGGTGATGACCGTGGACGGAATCGGTCAGCAGATCGATTCCGGTTCAGCGTGGCTGATTCCCGCCGGCGCGCAGCATGACTATGCGGGCGTCGGCGAAAACCGTCAGTTGGTGCTCGATTTGCCTGCCGCGTCGCTGGCGGTGCCGGAACGTTTATTCGAGCGGGCGCGGGCGGTAACGGTGGATGCATCGCTGACGCAGCTTGTGCATCGCATCGCCGCCCATGCGACGGGTGGCATACAGACCGCGGACGACCTCAGCAAGCGGCGCTTTCACTGGGATGCCGCCGCGCGTCTGTGCGCGGCCATGCTGGAGGATGCCGGTACGACGCAATCCGCGCGCTTCGATGGGGCGCCCGGCGCCGGTCTCGACTTCGCGCGTATCGACCGCTGGCTGCGCGCGCATTTGTCGGAACCGCTGCGCATTGCCGATCTTGCCGCGCATTGCGGCTTCGGCATGCGGCGTTTTCATCAGTTGTTCATTGAAGCGTTCGGTGAGACGCCGCATCGCTATCTGCAGCGTCTACGGCTCGATATTTCCATCACGTTGCTCGCCGATCCGCGGCGCTCGCTGACCGAGATTGCGCTTGAAGTGGGCTTCGGCGATCAGAGCGCCTATACGCACGCCTTTACGCGGCGTTTCGGCCTCGCGCCGGGCCAATGGCGCGCAGTGCGCCACTGACCCGATTGCGACTTGGGCGGCCGCTTAGGGCTTAGCCAAGAATTAACCCGCCAGACCGCGCGCCAGATCATTGCGGATATCGCCCGCATTCTCCAGCCCAACCGCCAGACGAATCAGCCCTTCCGTGATGCCCGCCGCGGCGCGCGCTTCCGGCGTAATGCGGCCGTGCGTGGTGGTGGCCGGATGAGTGATCGTGGTACGCGTATCACCGAGGTTCCCGGTGATCGAGCAGATCTTCGTGCTATCGATCACACGCCATGCGTTCGCGCGTTGCGCTTCAGGTGTGTCGCCCTTCAGCTCGAACGAGACAATCGCGCCGCCCGCTTTCTGCTGACGTTTCGCAATCTCGTACTGCGGGTGCGACTCCAGGCCCGGATAAAACACACGATTCACAGCGGGATGCGCTTCCAGCCAGCGAGCGATTTCCAGCGCGTTGTCCGACTGCTTTTCGACCCGCAGCGATAACGTTTCCATGCCCTTGAGCAGCACCCAGGCATTGAACGCGGACAAGGTCGGCCCGGCGCTGCGCACGAACGGAAACACCTTCTCCATAATGAACTGCTTCGAGCCGACCAGCGCCCCGCCCAGCACACGGCCCTGGCCGTCGAGGAACTTGGTGGCCGAGTGCATGACGACATCCGCGCCGAGTTTCAGCGGCTGTTGCAGCGCCGGGCTGCAGAAACAGTTGTCGACCACGAACAGTGCATTCGATGCCTTCGCAATCTTGCCGATCGCCTCGATATCCGCGATTTCGGTCAACGGATTCGACGGCGTTTCGAGGAAGAACATCTTTGTCTCGGGCCGCACGGCGTTTTTCCAGGCATCCAGATTGGTCGGATCGACAAACGTGGTCGTAATGCCGAACTTGCTGAAGATCTGCGAGAACATGCCGAGCGTCGAACCGAACAGACTCTGCGAGCTCACGAGGTGATCGCCCGCCTGCAGTGCCGACATCACCACCGACATGATCGCGCTCATGCCCGAGGCCGTCGCCATGCATGCCTCACCGCCTTCGAGCGCGGCCAGACGGTCCTGGAACATCGTGACAGTCGGGTTCGTGAAGCGCGAGTACGTGTAATAGTCTTCGGAATTCTTGAAGCGCTCGGCGGCGTCGGCGGCGCTTGCAAACACAAAGCTCGACGTCAGGAAGATCGCTTCCGAATGCTCGTTGAAGTCGCTGCGCAGCGTGCCCGAGCGGACCGCGAGGGTGTCGAAGTTCAGGGAGTCGTCCATGTTGGTTCTAGTTCCATTTTCCACGTGTGTCACGTGTTGCACGTTTTCCAGACCGGCGCAAAGCGCTCGAGGTTCGCCGTCAGGCTGAACATCGAACGCGCCGGCAACAAAAAAGCCCGCTTTGCGTCGGCATAAGCGGGCTTCATGTGCGGGGGAAAGCTGGAGCGGCGGCGGACAGTTACGACATTTCCACCGTTCGCTTTAGCTGTTTTGGGTTGCCCCGCGTCCGCAAGCTGAGATCAAATCGACGCAAGCCATCATCCTAACACGCGTGGCGCGCGGCGTGCACGGCCGGCACGCGCCACCCTCCTCGATGCGCCTTTACTCCACCGACAACTGCAGATGCAGTTGCGAGCGCGCGGCGCCGCCTTCCAGCGCTTCGCTGGCAGCGTCGCGGTCCGATTGCGCGGACGGGGCGAGACGCGCCGTTTCGATGCGGTCGAGGTACTCGGTCGTCACGTCGCCGGTGATGTAATTGCCGTCGAAGCACGACGCTTCGAATTCCTTGAGCGCCGGGTTGATGTCGCGCACGGCCTGCTTGAGCGCGTCGACGTCCTGGTACACGAGGTGATCCGCGCCAATCATGCGCGCGACTTCGTCATCCGTGCGGCCGTGAGCGACGAGTTCGCCGCGCGTCGGCATGTCGATACCGTAAACGTTCGGGAATTTCACCGGCGGCGCTGCCGAAGCGAAGATCACTTTGTTCGCGCCGGCGTCGCGCGCCATCTGCACGATTTCATGCGAGGTGGTGCCGCGCACGATCGAGTCGTCCACGATCAGCACGTTCTTGCCCTTGAATTCGATGGCCATCGCGTTGAGCTTCTGGCGCACCGACTTCTTGCGCATCGCCTGGCCCGGCATGATGAAGGTGCGGCCCACGTAACGGTTCTTGAAGAAGCCTTCACGGTACTCGACGCCCAGCTTCTTGGCGACCTGCATGGCAGCGGGGCGCGACGAATCGGGAATCGGCATCACCACGTCAATCGGCACATCCGGCAGTTCGCGGCGGATCTTCTCGGCCAGGTAATCGCCCATGCGCAGACGCACGTTGTAGACCGGCACGCCGTCGAGCACCGAGTCCGGACGCGCGAGGTACACGAGTTCGAAGATGCACGGGTTCAGGCTGGCGCTGGGCGCGCATTGCTGCGAATGCAGATTGCCTTCGATGTCGATAAAGACCGCTTCGCCGGGCGCCACATCGCGCACGAACTCGAAGCCGATACCTTCAATCGCCACCGATTCCGACGCCACCATCCATTCGACGCCATGCGCCGTTTCCTGCTTGCCAATGCACAGCGGGCGAATGCCGAACGGGTCGCGGAAAGCAAGCAGGCCGTAACCGGCGATCAGCGAAACGATCGCATACGAGCCGTGCACGCGGCGATGCACGCCCGAGACTGCCTTGAACACGGCAGCCGGGTCGAGTTGCAGGCCGGAGCAGGAGAGCTGCAGTTCATGCGCGAGCACGTTGAGCAGCACTTCGGTGTCGGAGTTGGTGTTGATGTGGCGGCGATCGACGCGGAACATCTCGTCTTTCAGTTGCTGCCAGTTGGTCAGGTTGCCGTTGTGCGCGAGGATGATGCCGAACGGCGCGTTCACGTAGAACGGCTGGGCTTCTTCTTCGCTCGACGCGGAACCGGCCGTCGGATAGCGCACCTGGCCGATACCGCTGGTGCCAGGGAGGCTACGCATGTTGCGCGTGCGGAACACGTCGCGCACCATGCCGTTAGCCTTATGCATGTGGAAATTACTGCCGTTCGCCGTCGCAATGCCTGCTGCGTCCTGACCGCGGTGCTGCAGAAGCAGCAGGCTGTCATAGATCAACTGATTGACCGGGGACTGGGAAACTACGCCTACGATGCCGCACATGGCATGTCCTTCAAAGGTACGAAATTCGTAACGGCGGCCGGTGCCGGGGAAGCATCCGGGTCACGCCGGTGTCCTGCGTGCTTCTGCTTGACCGCCCGCCTCGTCACACGTGGACGTAGGCTGCGAGCGTCTCGGGAAGCAGCGGTTTCAGTTCGTGCACGCCCTGGACCGCGTAGGGCCGCAGCAAGGCGTTGCGCCAGAATTCCTGCTGGGGCAGTTCGGTCAGGCCTGCGAGGGCGACCAGAATCAGCACCAGGATGACCCCGCGGACGAGGCCAAACATCAAACCCAGCGAGCGGTCCACGCCGCTCAAACCGGATGCCTGCACGAGCCGGCTCAGCAGCGCGTTGGCCACACCGACCACCAGCATCACGCCAATCACCAGCAGGGCAAACGCCAGCAGCCATTGAGTCAGGGCGCCGCCGGGCCACTTGGCCGGCATATACGGCACCACATAACCGACGAAATAGCAGGCCACGAAAAACGCCGCCACCCAGCCGATCAGCCCGAATATCTCAGACAAGAACCCGCGCCAGGTGCCCCGCAGGGCCGACAAACCGATCACCGCCATTACAGCGTAGTCGAAGGCAGTGAACATCGCTGACTTACTGCGCCGAGCCGTTGTTCGAACCCGACGTCAGGCCGGCTTCGCGGACCTTCGCGATGGCGTCCGATGCGGCGGCGCGGTCGGCGAACGGGCCCGCGCGCAATAGCGTACGCATCGTGCCGTCGGCCTGCTTCCTACGTTCGGTATATGCGGGCACGCCGGCCGCTTTCAACTTGGCTGCCCAGGTCTTTGCGCTGGCGTCGTCCGGGAACGAACCCAGTTGCACCGCGAAGCGGCTGCCCGGCGGCGAGGCCGGTGTGCCGGAATCGGCATCTGCGGCGGCTGCATCTGTGTTGCCCGGGGTAGCGGTCGTGTTGGCCGCGCTTTGGGTCGGCGCGGGCGTCACTTTCACAGGCCTGGCCGGAGCGGGTGCCGGATTCGCGGCGACGGCGGGCGCTTGCGACTTGCTGCTCTTGCCAGCCTGCGCCGCTGCGGCGGTGGTGCCCTGCTGCGTCGTCGCATTCGCCGTGGCAGGCGCTGCCGGAGCCGGAGCTACGCCGGAAGCCGCGAGGGCGCTGCTCGCGCTATCTGGGGCCGGATTATCGGGTGCGACACCTGCCTGGGTGTCTTCATCGTCGGCAGCCGCTTTGGGAGCCGGACGGTTGGGAATATCGATCGAGATATCGTCAGTAACCGGCTTGGGATGCGAATCCAGCACCATGGGCAGGATCACCACGGCTGCGACCACCATCGCGATGGCGCCAACCAGGCGGCGGCGCGCACGCTGCTTTTCCGGCAGCGTAGGGTCGAGCAACATCGCATCGGCGTCAGGCCGTTCCGTGCGGCGGGTTCGCCGCTCCACGCGCTCGCCACGGGCGGCCCGGGTGGAACCGGTATTTGCGCCACGCCGGGTAGGCGTATCGTCTTTCTTGCCGAACGAGAAAATTCCCATGAATCGCTTGGTTCGAGCTGGCGCCCGTTCAGTGTTGCTGCGATTTACGATAGGCCATTACGCCGGCTACCGTATAGAAACTGCCGAAAACCACGATTCTATCATTCTCCGAGGCGCGTTTTAGCGCGTCTTGAAAAGCCTCGGCTGGCGACGCGAAGCGCGTGACGCTGCTATCCGGGCCATCGGTTACGCCGCACTCGCGCAGGGTCGTTTCGAGAAACTCCGCAGATGCCGCGCGCGGGCTCGGCAGGTCGGTCACGCACCAGTGGGCGACTTCGCCCTTCAGATGCTCGATCACACCCGCGATGTCCTTGTCGTGCATCGCGCCAAAAACCGCGTACGTGTACGGAAAATAGCCCATGTTGCCGAGATTCTGCGCCAGAACCGCAGCGGCATGCGGGTTGTGGCCGACGTCGAGGACCACGGACGGCTTCCCCGGGAGCACTTGGAAGCGGCCCGCCAGTTCGACATTCGCCAGGCCGAGGCGAATGTCCTGCGCAGAGACCGGCAGACGGTCGCGCAAGGCTTCGAGGCCGGCCAGGGCGGCCGAGGTATTGATGAGCTGGTTCGCGCCCCGCAGCGCCGGATACGCAAGCGCCGAGCGGCGCAGCGTGCGGCCCACGTAGCTCCACTGCTGGCGCTCGCTGCCCGCCTGGCCCTCGTAGCGGAAATCGCGGCCGAAGAGCCATAGATCGGCGCCGATAGACTCCGCATGGTCAATCAGGGTCTGCGGCGGCATGGGGTCGGCGCAGATCGCCGGCCTGCCCGCACGGAAGATGCCGGCTTTCTCAAACGCGATCTTCTCGCGCGTATCGCCGAGGTACTCGGTGTGATCGATGTCGATGCTCGTGATGATCGCGCAATCGGCGTCGAGGATATTGACCGCGTCGAGGCGCCCACCGAGGCCCACCTCTAGAATCAGCGCATCCAGCCCACGCGAAGCGAACAGATGCATGATCGCCAGCGTCGTGAATTCGAAGTAGGTCAGCGAGACCGGCTCTGCGAGGCTCAGGCGCGCCGCTTCGACCGCTGCGAAATGCGGCAGCAGATCTGCGTCGCTCGCCACCTCGCCGTTCACCCGCGCCCGCTCGTTGAACGTGAGCAGATGCGGGGACGTGTGGCAGCCCACCCGGTAACCGGCACGCAGCAGGATCGTTTCGAGGATCGCGCACGTCGAGCCCTTGCCGTTGGTGCCGCCTACCGTGATCACCGGACAGTCGAAGGACAGTTGCAGCGCGTCGCGCACCTTGCTGATCCGCGTGAGCCCCATGTCGATACCGACCGGATGCGCGGATTCGAGGTGCGTGAGCCACGCGTCGAGAGTGGGGAATGTGGTCATCGGATACGTCGGTTAAGCGGTGATGCGAGATTACGCGGGAGACCGCGATTATCCTGGAAATGACAGCGCGCCGCTTGATGACCTCTCGCGGCGCGCTGCTTTTTACTCTGTTGTGCTGCTGCCGCGCTTCTGCCATGCCTCTGCCATGCCTCCAGGGCACGGCATCAAGGCTTGTTCGGCGCTGGGCGCTTGCGCTGGCCAGGCCGGCTGACCTGGCTGACTGGCTTTTATGCCCGCCTGCTTAGGCTTAGGCCACCGCGTCAGCCGGCTGGCGCGACATCAGCGCCATCAAACGGGCAATCTCTTCACGCAGCTTACGACGGTCGATGATCATGTCAATCGCGCCCTTTGTCAGCAGGAATTCGGCACGCTGGAATCCTTCCGGCAGTTTTTCGCGCACGGTTTGCTCGATCACGCGCGGGCCGGCAAAGCCGATCAGCGCCTTCGGTTCCGCGATCACCACGTCGCCGAGGAACGCAAAGCTCGCCGAGACGCCGCCCATGGTCGGGTCGGTCAGCACGGAGATGAACGGCAGCTTGGCGTCGGAGAGCTTGGTCAGCATGGCGGTGGTTTTGGCCATCTGCATCAGCGACAACAGGCTTTCCTGCATCCGTGCGCCGCCCGAAGCGGTGAAGCAGATGAACGGCACTTGCTGCTCGAGCGCGTTCTGCGCGCCGCGTGCGAAGCGCTCGCCGACCACCGAACCCATCGAGCCGCCCATGAACGAGAACTCGAAGCAGGCGACCACGCACGGCAGCGTGTGAATCGCGCCGCCCATGACGACCATGGCGTCGGTTTCGTCGGTTTCTTCCATCGCCTCTTTCAGGCGATCCGGGTACTTGCGGCTGTCCTTGAACTTGAGCGCGTCAACCGGCACGATTTCCTGGCCGATTTCGTAGCGGCCTTCCGGATCGAGCAGGCCGTCGAGGCGCTCACGCGCACCAATGCGCATGTGGTGGTCGCACTTCGGGCACACGTGCAGATTGGCCTCGACGTCGTTGCGGTACAGCACCGCTTCGCACGACGGGCACTTGATCCACAGGCCTTCCGGAATCCCTTTACGGTTTTTCGGATCGGTTTGCTTGATTTTGGGCGGCAGCAGCTTGTCGAGCCAGCTCATGTTGATTCCTTCCAGGGTCCTCAGTACGCACGACGGCGGGGACAAAACCCCGCCGCCAAGCCTACAGCAGACAAAAAGTAACGGTTATCGGGCGGTCGCACCAATGCTGTCGAGCGCCTCGCGGATTTCCGCGACGAAACGCGTGAGCGTCTCGGCGGCCGTCTCCGGCGCGGCTTTTTCGAGCAATTGAACGATACGGCTGCCGATCACGACGGCATCGGAGACTTCGGCCACCGAGCGCGCCGTCTGGGCGTCCCGGATGCCAAAACCGACGCCCACCGGCAGGGGGACGCGCGACTTGATGGCCGGGATTTTACCCGCGATGCTGGAAACGTCCAGATTTGCCGCTCCGGTGACCCCCTTGAGCGACACGTAATAGACGTAGCCACTGGCGATTTTGCCCACTTCCGCAATGCGTTCGTCGGTCGAAGTGGGCGCCAGCAGGAAGATCGGATCGATACCGGCAGATCGCATCTTTTCCGCGAAAATCACGGACTCTTCGGGCGGATAGTCCACCACCAGCACACCGTCCACGCCGGCGTCTTTGGCGGCTGCGGCGAATGCTTCAATGCCCATCCGCTCGATCGGGTTGGCGTAGCCCATCAGCACCACCGGCGTCTTGTCATTGCGCTCGCGGAACTGCTTCACATCGGCCAGCACGTGGCGCAGTGAAACGCCATGCGCCAGCGCGCGCTCCGACGACGCCTGGATCACCGGGCCGTCGGCCATCGGATCGGAGAACGGCACGCCGAGTTCGATGACATCCGCGCCGCCCGCGGCCAGCGCGTGCATGAATTCGACGGTGCGAGCCGGGTCCGGATCGCCAGCCGTCATGAACGGGATCAGCCCTTTCTTGCCCTGCGCAGCCAATGCTGCAAACGTGTTCTTGATACGGGACATGGAAATATTCTCGAAAATGGTTAGCTGCGCGTTTGTTGCGGTTCGCTGCTATTTGAGCCATGTTCTTGCGCATTTCGATGCTATTCGGCACCGAAAAGCGCCTGACTCAGGTTTCAGCAGCCACAGACGCCACGGGCGCGACGGTTTCGTTGGGCGCAGCCTGCGCGGCCGCGCTGACGCGTTCGCGCGCTATCGCGCAGTAACTTTCATTGATTTCATAGCCGACGAATTCGCGCTTCTGACGTGCGCAAGCGACTGCGGTAGTGCCGCTGCCCATGAACGGGTCAAGCACGCGGCCGCCCGGCGGGCAGCTCGCGAGCACCATGCGCTCGACGATTTCCAGAGGTTTCTGGGTCGGATGGTCGACGCGTTCGGCGTGTTGCCGATGCAGTCGCGATACCGACCAGACATCCTTCGGATTATAGCCAAGCTCGAGCCACTTGCTGCCCTCGAACAACTTACGCGAACGCGCCTTCTTCGTGGCGGCATCGTACGGGATGCGGACGGGATCGAGATCGAAGTAGTAATCCTTCGACACCGCGAAGAAGCCGATGTTGTCGTGCACGGACGTGAAGCGGCGGGTAGTGCCGCCCATGCTCGGCACGCGCCGGTCCCAGATGATCTCGTTGACCATCGTCAGACGCGTCTTCAGGAAGCAGAAGATTTCCGGCGCGTACTGCCACGTGCAAAAGATATACAGCGAACCGGACGGCTTGAGCTTCGGGATCGCCAGCTCGAGCCAGCTACGCGTCCAGGCGACAAAGTCGTCGCCCGAGCGCATATCGGAGTCGTTGCCGTAGTCTTTGCCGAGCCCATACGGCGGGTCGGCAAGAATCAGGTCGATCGAACCATCCGGCAGGTTCGCCACATCGGTCAGAAAATCGCGGTTCAAGAGCTGGATGCCGGCAGGCACCACGGGTAAAGCAGCGGCAGCGGCAGCCGAAGACGCAGATGCAGGCGCCTCGGCCATTTCGGCCTGGGCCGTCGCGGCGTGAGCCACCGCGGCCTGAGCTGTTTCGGCCGGGGCCATGGTGGCCTCGACCGTCTCCGCTTCGGTGCCGTCGATTGCCGGTTGCGGCTCGTCGAACTCGTCGCGCATCGTCGCGGCGCTCAGAACTTGATACCCGATCGCTCAGCGACCGTGTGCATGTCCTTGTCGCCGCGGCCCGACAGGTTCACCAGAAGGCACTTGTCCTTCGGCAAGGTCGGCGCGAGTTTGGCCGCGTAGGCCAGCGCATGGCTCGATTCGAGCGCCGGAATGATGCCTTCGATCCGGCAGCAGTCGTGGAACGCCTTCAGCGCTTCTTCGTCGGTAATGCCGACGTATTGCGCACGACCGCTTTCGTGCAGCCAGGCGTGCTCGGGGCCGACGCCCGGATAGTCGAGACCTGCCGAAACCGAATGCGTCTCGATGATCTGACCGTTTTCGTCCTGCAGCAGATAGGTGCGGTTGCCGTGCAGCACGCCGGGACTGCCGCCGATCAGCGAGGCCGCGTGGCGACCCGTCTCGAGGCCGTCACCCGCTGCCTCAACACCGATCAACTGCACGTCTTTGTCGTCGATATACGGGTAAAAGATGCCCATCGCGTTCGATCCACCGCCCACGCACGCGATCACCGCATCCGGCTGACGGCCAACCAGTTCAGGCATCTGCACCTTGCACTCGTCGCCGATCACGCGCTGGAAATCGCGCACCATCATCGGATACGGATGCGGACCCGCCACCGTGCCGATGATGTAGAAGGTGTTTTCGACGTTGGTGACCCAGTCGCGCATCGCTTCGTTAAGCGCGTCTTTCAGCGTCTTGGAACCGGACTCGACCGGCACGACGGTGGCGCCGAGCAGTTTCATGCGGTAGACGTTGGCGGCCTGGCGGCGCACGTCTTCCGAGCCCATGTAGACCACGCACTCCATGCCGAAGCGCGCGGCGATGGTCGCGGTAGCCACGCCGTGCTGGCCTGCGCCGGTCTCCGCGATCACGCGCGGCTTGCCCATGCGCTTCGCAAGCAAAGCCTGGCCAATCACGTTGTTGATCTTGTGGGCACCCGTGTGATTCAGGTCCTCACGCTTGAGGAACACCTGAGCACCGCCGAGCAGTTCGCTCCAGCGTTGGGCGTGATAAATGGGGGACGGACGGCCAACGAAATACTTCAGTTCGCGCTCATATTCGGCGACGAACTCGGGGTCTTTCTGGAATTTTTCGTAGGCTTCGCGCAGCTCGTCGAGTGCGTGAACCAGCGTTTCAGCGACGAACACGCCGCCAAATTGGCCGAAATGGCCTCGTTCATCGGGCAAGTTATACATGACGATGTCACTCTTCTCAGTGTGCCGGGCCGCTTCATACGAAGCCGGCTCCGGCGGAATCACTCTGCGTCCGCCGCGCGCACTGCGCGTACGAACGCCGCCATCCGGGCGTGATCTTTGACGCCCTTGGCGCCCGCTACTTCGATGCCGCTCGAGACATCGACCGCGTACGGGCGCACGCGATGAATCGCATCACTGACGTTTTGCGCGTTCAACCCACCACTCAAAACGGCCCGACGCGCGAGCTCTGCTGGAATAAGTGACCAATCGAAAACCTTCCCGCCGCCGCCAAAGCCTTCAACATGGGTGTCGAACAGAAAAGCGCTGGCTGCTGCATAGTTAAGCGCCGATTTTACCAAATCGGCCTGCTGAGTATCAGCCCCAACCCGTAAAGCGCGCAACCAAGGCAAACCCGCAACGCTGGCGAGCGCCTCGCACTGCCGGGGCGTCTCGTCGCCATGGAATTGCAGCATGGTGAGCGGGACATTGCTCACGACCTCGCTCATCCAGTCGGGTGTGGCGTTCGCGAACAGGCCCACCACCGAAACGAAGGGCGGCACGTCGCGCACCAGTTCGAGCGCCTGACCGACGTTGACCGAACGCGGGCTAGGTGGATAGAACACGAGCCCAATCGCGTCCGCGCCGAGGTCGATGGCATGCACCACGTCCTCGGGTCTCGACAAGCCGCACAGCTTGATGCGGGTTCGATGAGGCGCCGCGGCCTGGGTCGCGTCCTGCTGCTGAGGTGCGCCGATAGCGCCCGGCTGGTTCAAGGTGGTCGAATTCATGGTTGCGGTGACTCGGTCCATACGGTACTCCACGGCACGCTGCCCGGCTGCGCAGCGGGCACCGCGAATTCCTGAGGATAGCCCACCTGTGCGAGATACAGGCCGTCGGGCATGAAAGTGGGCGCGGCATGATTGCGGTCGCGGCTTACCAGCACATCGGCCATCCACGCCGCCGGGTAACGCCCTCGCCCGATGGCCACCAGACAGCCCATCAGATTGCGCACCATGTGATGCAGGAACGCGTTGGCGCGAAAGCGGAAGTGAATGAAGTCGCCCTGCTGGCGGATGTCGATCTGGTACAGGTGCTTGACCGGCGTCTTCGCCTGGCATTCCGAGGAGCGGAACGCCGAGAAATCGTGTTCGCCGATCAGATAGGCGGTAGCGGCGCGCATCGCCTCGACGTCGAGCGGCGTATGCACCCAGCCGGCGCGGGCGGCCAGCATGGGCGAGCGCACCGGGTTGACATAGAGCGCGTAGTAATAGGTTCGCTCGAACGCCGAAAAACGCGCATGGAAAGTGTCCGGCATCGGCTTGGCCCACTGGACCGCAACCGTTTTAGGCAGAAACGCGTTGGTGCCGCGTACCCACGAGAAATCCGTGCGGTCGAGCTCGGTGTCGAAATGCACCACCTGGCCCAGACCGTGCACGCCGGTATCCGTGCGGCCGGCCACCACGGTCGGAAGCGGTGTCTGCGCAAACTCGCGCAGCGCCCGTTCGAGCGCGTCCTGAACCGTCTTGCCATGCGGCTGCGACTGCCAGCCGCAAAAGGCCGAGCCGTCGTACTGGATTCCTAGCGCAATTCGCGTCACGGCGGGCATTACGAGAGCGGCGCCAGCGTCGACAGCAGCGCGCGCGCCTGAGTGCGCGTCGCATCGTCGTTCGCTTCGATGACCTCATGGATCAGCGCTCGTGCGCCGGCCAGATCGCCCAGTTCGATGTACTCGGACGCCAGATCGAGCTTGTTGCGCGCAATCCGGACCAGGTCTTGCGGTGTAAAGGTCGGCAATGGCTGTGCGGGGCTCGGCGGCAATTCCAGATCGAAATCCAGGTTCAGCGCACCGAAGCGTGCCGCGCCCAGCCCGGCGACCGCCGCCGCACCCGCCGTACCGGCGGCGATTTCCTCGGCGGCATGGCGGGGTTCGGCGGGCTCCGCCGGGACGGCTTGTCGCGAGGTAATTTCGGGCTCGACGACCGGCTGCGTCGATAGGGAGGCTGGCGGCGTCACCGGAGCGGCGGGCTCGGCGCGCGGCGGCAGGGCCATGTCGAGACTGCCGAAGGCGTCGACGGCGTCGCGGGGGAAGCCGCTCGCCGCGAGAGGTTCGGCCGGGGTGACGGCGGTCGGCGGCTCCGATGGCTGCTCTGCCGGCTGCTCAGGCCACGGCTCGGGGTCGGCGAAGTGCTGCGCGGCAGGTTCGTGCGCGGCCGGATCGATATGCGGCGCGGGCTCGAGTGCTTCGGGCAGCGTCGGCTGCTCCCACTGCGCCTCGTGGTGCGGCGGCGTGGGGGCCGGTTGCTGATCCCATGTGTGGTCGAAGGACGGCTCCACCGGAGCCTGTCCGAAAGACGGCTCGGCTTGCGGCTCGTCATTCGATGCGGTCCCGCCGAAATTGATCTGCGGTTGCGGTGGGTTGTAGCTTTCGAGCGGTTGGAGAGCTTCCTCGGACGGATGGGCCGGGGCATGACTCCATTGGTGCGGCTCGACAGAGGCTTGATGGGCCTCGTGTTCGGCCCCTGGAGCGAACTCTGCCGACGGCGGCAGCGCATCGGAGCCGGGTTCTGCAGACTCGATGTGGCCAGCGGCCGTCGCAGCGTCCTCGATGGGGTGCGGCGCGGAGGTATGCCGACTCTCCGTCTCCCAATTCGGCTCGAATGCGGGGAAGGACGGAAGTTCGGACGAGCCGTGGAGTGCAGCTTCGCCGGCAGCGGCTTCGCGTTCGGCCGATTCTGCTGCTTCACGTTCTGCTGCTTGCTGGGCTGCCGCTTCGCGGGCGGCCGCTTCTTGCGCTGATGCTTCTTGCGCTGCTGCTTCCCGCGCTGCTGCCTCGTGTGCTGCTGCCTCGCGTGCTGCTGCCTCGCGTGCCGCTGCCTCGTGTGCCGCTGCCTCGTGTGCCGCTGCCTCGTGTGCCGCTGCCTCGTGTGCCGCTGCCTCGTGTGCCGCTGCCTCGTGTGCCGCTGCCTCGTGCGCCGCTGCCTCGTGCGCCGCTGCCTCGTGCGCCGCTGCCTCGTGCGCCGCTGCCTCGTGCGCCGCTGCCTCGTGCGCCGCTGCCTCGTGCGCCGCTGCCTCGTGTGCCGCTGCCTCGTGTGCCGCTGCCTCTTTTGCTGCTGCCTCACGTACCGCCGCTTCATGCTCCGCAGCTTCTCGCTCCGCCGCCTCTCGCGCCGCCACTTCGTACGCCACTCCACCAGTCACAGCCGCCTCTGGTGCCGGGTACGGAGCGGCAGCGGGGGGCTCATGAGCACCCGCATCCTCGTGCGGCGCCACGTTATCCCGCGCCATCACGGTTTCAGGGGGCGCCATCTCCTCAGCTTGCGGCGTAACGGCCGTCGCCTCTACGCGACTCTTCCGCCGGCGCATTCCCAAGGCGGCCAACAAGGCAACCGCAGCAGCGCCAATTGCCGCAGCAAAGCCGATATTCACCGGCGACAGCTCGAAGCCGCCAGCGGCAGCATGTGAGTTCGCCGCTGCGGCGTTGCCTTGCAACCCGGAGCCGGCGGACGCACCGCTTTGGCCAGCCGCCGGCGCCGCGGCACCCACCTGGGAAGGCTGTGCGGGCTTGCCGCCGATGCCGTGCTTCTGCAACTCCATCAGCACGCGGCTTTTGAGGGCCAGCAATTGCTGCAAACTGGAGACCTGAGCCGGAGCCTGCGCAACCGGCGCGGCAGCGGATGGCGACGCCGACGCACCCGCGGCCGGCGCACTCGCTGAAGACTGGATCGCCCCCGTCCATACATGCGCGCCGCTTGCTGCCGATGCCGGCACCGCAGCGGACCCGGATGCAGCCGCCGCGTCGGCGGGCGAAGAGGCCGCGCCCGTCACAGCACCGGTGGCAATCGTGGCAGATGCGGTGGCAGATGCGGTAGCACTTGCGCTGCCGGACACCGGCGCACTGGCGACGGCGCCTGCGGTCGCCGAACTCGCCTGCAGCGGCGCGCTTGCCATCGCGGCGAAAGCCGGAGCGGCGTGCGCAGCGGCACTGGCAGCATTCGCCTGCACGGCAGCAGGCTGCGACGCCGCGCCAAGCGCAGCCGCCGCACTACCGGTCGCACTACCGGTCGCGCCACCGGCCACACTC
>NZ_SCNV01000053.1 GCF_005503145.1 Burkholderia sp. 4M9327F10
CTCCCAACCCCACCCGCTCGACAACTGTCCGCAGCTCACCGACCAGTCCACGCATATGGACGGCGTTGGCCTGAAAATCGGTCGAACGCGCATTAAGCTTCGATTGAATAACCTGCACTTTGTCCTCTCTTCGTTCGACAATCCAAGGTACAGACGAGAATAGGCCACGCGTCGCCGAAATCCGTGCCAAGTCATTTGCATATCGTGCCAACAGGTGATGTACCATTTGGCGAATGAAACACGACATCGCCGAAACGCCCGTCGCATTCATTCGTTCAATCGTTCTCGCGTATGAACGGTATCGAATGAATCCGTTCAACGCCCTGTCGGCGGCACATATCCCGCCATCCCTGCTCGGCAATCCAAATGGACGCGTGACAGCCCAACAGCTGGAGATCTTTTCTGGGTTCGCCATGCGGGAACTCGACGACGAAGCCCTCGGTTGGTTTAACCGGAAGCTTCGCTGGGGAACTAACGGCATGCTCTGCAGGGCGTCGCTGCCATCCGACAATTTACGAGTCGCGCTCTTGCGCTGGTGCAGGCATTACAGTTTGCTGGTCGACGATATTCGAATCGATTTGACAGTCGAAAACAGGATTGCGAGCTTGAGCATCCATGAGTGCAGGGATCTCGGAGAGCAACGCGAATTTTGTCTCGTCAGTACATTTCGCAACATCCTTGGCTTCGCGTGCTGGCTTGTCGACTCGCGCATTCCCTTGATAGCCGCACGGTTCCCGTACCCCGCGCCGCGGCACCACAGAGTGTATGAACTGATGTTTCGCTGCCCCGTCGTGTTCGACGAGTCGCGTGCAAGTTTCAGCTTCGATGCGGAATACCTGACGCTCCCCGCGCGCAGGGACGACCGCGACCTCCGTCAAATGTTGCTGCGACCGTTGCCACTGATCGTGCTGCAGTACCGCCGCGACAGGCTGCTGTCGCAGCGCCTGCGTGACCTGCTACGGACGCGTAGCCTGGAGCTATCGAACGCCGACGCGCTCGCGGTGGAGCTCAATCTCTCTACTCGCAGTCTGTACCGGCATTTGGCGGAGGAAGGGACATCGCTTCAGCGACTGAAGGACGATGTCCGACGCGAGGTAGCGATGCACCAGCTCGCTCGCACAAACAAACCCCTGAAGTTCGTCGCCGCGGCGGCAGGATTTCGTAATGAGGCGAGCTTCATCCGGGCGTTCCGTCAATGGACGGGACAAAGTCCGGGAGAATATAGACAATCCGTTAAATGCAAGTAAATTCGCCTCGGGCGGCACGTTTTTCACACTCGAACCACCTTCTCGCGCCGCCCCTCGCCGAGGCATGCCCACTTATCAATTTTTTGGCATGAATTGCAAATAAATTGGTGCTACCGATGTGTAGTCGGTAGCTATCCTTGAATGGACAGGAAAGTTGCAATACGTATGCGGGTGCGGCCTACGTTCCGTGGGCAAATACCACTATCGCGCTTCCTTCCTGCGATCAGCAGGAGAAGCCGAGTCCTCCAAGACAAGACATGAAATCTTGCCAAAAGTGTAATCGGCCCACCCACAATCGCCATAAACCAAAGCCTCCAACAACGTATAATTTTTTTCTTTCCGTAAATATTTTTAACGGAAATAAACCATACCCATAAAATTAACACTATGCATACTTAACAAAATTATTGTTTATAAATCAATGCGATATTGATCGTCTGCCAAACATGGCCCGCAAGCTGCATTAATCCGGAGCAAGGCATCATGAATATGCTCAACCTACGGAGAACGCGCAGTGAGCCAGACAATGCTTCATCCCGATTTCGAGACCCTTCCGGACGATCGCGTCCGTTGGCTTCAAAATGACCTCTGGACCGAGCAATGGTCTCATCTACGCGCAGGATCCCGTTTCTACGCTGAAAAATTTGGAGCCCAGCTCAGCCATCCGGCCTCGCTCGACGGTCTGCAGGAATTGCCTTTCACCGAGAAGGATGAGTTGCGACAAAGCCAGGAGCGGGAATATCCGTTTGGCGATTACATAACCTGCGGCACTGACAAACCTGTCCGTCTGCATATGACATCCGGAACCACCGGGCGTCCCCTGCAACTTGCCAACAGCCAACGCGATGTTGCGCTCGTCGCGCGCATCGGTGGCCGGGCCATGTTCGCATCCGGACTCCGGCCTGGAGATCGAGTGATTCATTGTCTGAACTATTGCATGTGGACGGGCGGTGTCACCGATCACTTGGCGCTGGAGGCTGCGGGCGCATGCGTCATCCCGTTCGGCGTTGGAAACACGCAAAAACTGCTCGATACGATCACGGACCTCGGCATCAACGCAATTTCGTGCACGCCGTCTTATCCGGCATTGCTCGAAAAAGTGTTGCGGGAGCAAGGTCAGAGTCCGCGAGATTTTGGCCTGCGTCTTGGCCTGTTCGGCGGTGAAGCCGGCCTCGACAACCTTGAGTTCCGCGACGCGATGGAAGGCGTTTGGGGATTCGGCGTGCGCAACGCTAATTACGGCATGTCGGAAATTCTCAGCAACTTCGCGAGCCAGTGCGAGCACACAAACGATCTGCACTTCCACGGTGGCGACGCGCTCTTCACTGAAATCCTCGATGCCCAAGGCAGTAGCCTTCCAATCAAGGAAGGCAATAGCGGCGAGCTTGTTTGCACACACCTTCAGAAAGAGTGCCAGCCGTTGGTCCGTTACCGGACCCGCGACGTCATCACGGTGACCGGGACAGGCACGTGCGGATGTGGCCGTACTTCGTGGCGCTTCCGTGTCACCGGTCGTACCGATGACATGTTCAATGTCCGCGGCATCAACGTCTTCCCGTCCGCAGTTCAGAAAGGCGTTATGTCGCGCCCCGACCTCGCGTCGGGTCAATTCAGGATCGTGCTCGACGGCCCGGGTCCCTGGGACCGGATCAAGATCAAGGTCGAGGCGGCGCCGAATCTTCCGGAACAGGAGTGGGCAAATGCAGTACGCGAGCTCGAGCTCGCAGTGCGACAGCACGCTGGAGCATCGGCTGAGGTGACGTTATTGCCACCCGACAGCTTGCCGCGCACGGACGGAAAAACAACCCTGATCGAGAGGCATCCGAAATGAATTTAGCAACGTTTGAAAAGCAGGCAAAGGTAGCAGTCGTCACGCTCAACCGCCCCGATCGCCTCAACGCGATTAGCGGCGAATTGCTGGCTGATTTCGAGAGCGCTTTGCGCGCTGCCCAGCAAGACGAGAGCACCGATGTGATCGTGCTAACTGGAGCAGGTCGGGCATTCTGCTCGGGCGACGACCTCAAGGAATTTGAACAGCAAGCCGAGAGCGAAGAAAGCGTTCGCGCCCACATCGAGGCTATACAGCGAATCACCAGGCTTCTTCTCGGCGGCCCAAAGCTGGTCGTTGGCGCAATTCACGGTTATGCGGTTGGTGGTGGATTTGAATGGATACTGAACTGTGATCTAGTCGTTGCAGCGGACAATCTGATGGCCTTTTTCCCGGAAATGGACTGGGCAAATTTCGTGACCGGAGGGGTAACTCATCTGCTTCCGGTCACTGTTGGCTACCAACGCGCCATCGAGTTGCTCGCGTTGGGCGAGCGCCAGTCGGCGGCCCGACTGCAGGAATTCGGAGTGGTCAACTGGGTTGTCCCAGTCGACCAGATGCTCCCGAAAGCCCTGGACGTCGCGCAGCGGCTCGCCGAGAAATCGGCGTTCTCAGTGCGTAAACTCAAATCCACCATCTATGGCGAACTTGGCCAGGAACTCTGGCGCGCGGTGAAACTGGAGGAAGACGCCACCATCGAAGCGTTTCTCAGACCAGAAGCCGCAGAACGCGTGACGCGATTCACCACACGTCAGCGTGACTAGCACGTCTCCCAACAGTCGGACGCAGCGGGCCAAACGGATTTCTATGCCCTGCTGCCGGCCGGCGTGAGGACCGACGCCATGTTCAACACGACCCGCGGGTCGCGAGCGAGCTTGACCGGGTCGTCGAGTCACTCGGACCCGATGACGACGTCTGGGCGGTCGTCCTGAGTGGAACTGGCGACAGAAGATTCTGTGCAGGGGGTGATATCAGGGCCATCGCAGCAGGACACATCAACTCGCTCTGGACGGAGCGTGGAAAATTTGCTGACTCCAGTTTCGCAAGGCGCCCGACATCCTCGATTACCGCGATCAATGGCCATGCGCTGGCTGGTGGACTTGAGATTGTGCTTGCGTGTTACGTGACCATTGCAGACGGCACTGCCTCGCTGTGCCCTCCTGACGTTACGCGGCCGTCGCCGGCGGTGCGTTTCGCGTGGCACGTCCAAAACCATGCACCGTTGCTTTCGACAAGATAACTATGGGCAGGCCAATCGATGCGCAACGTGCACTCCACGCAGGATTCTCAACGCAATCGCCCCGACGGGCGAGAGATTCCGGCGGATGCTTGAACTTCTCACCTGTATTTTGCCAATGCGCCCCTATAGGGCCAATGAGCAAGGGCCCCTGCTACGCAATCCATCTGTCCCGATGCAACGCGAGTACTAAGGGCGGAGCACGCACCGACGATGACGAGCGATGTCACACATCGTGAATAACCTATGCGCGCCAATAGAGCATTCTCTGCTCAAGGAACGATAGAGACAGGAGGTTGACGCTAACGGCTGGCTTTAAAACATACTTTCCATATGGTCGACATCATTGCATAAGCTGTTGTACTAATGAATTTGGAGTGAGACATGGATATTTTTATACAACAGGTCATCAATGGCCTGGTGCTCGGCAGCGTTTACGCCATCATCGCACTGGGCTATACGATGGTGTACGGCATTCTGGGCATCATCAATTTCGCGCACGGCGATGTGTTGATGGTGGGCGCAATGGTTGCGCTCTCGGCCATAGGCATGCTTCAGAACCACTTCCCCGGGCTCGGCAATGTGCCGACGCTCATCATCGCGCTGATCATCGCGGCCATTGTGTGCGCAGCGGTCGGCTACACGATCGAGCGCCTAGCCTACCGGCCGTTGCGTAAGGCGCCGCGTCTCGCGCCGCTGATCACCGCGATCGGCGTGTCGATCCTGCTGCAGACGCTCGCGATGATGATCTGGTCGCGCAACCCGCTGCCGTTCCCGCAGCTGCTGCCGACCGATCCGCTGAACGTGATCAAGGCCACCGATACGACGCCTGGCGCCGTGATCTCGATGACTGAAATCGTGATCATCGTCGTCGCGTTCCTCGTGATGGCGGGCCTGCTGCTCCTCGTGCACAAGACCAGGCTTGGCCGCGCCATGCGCGCGATCGCCGAGAACCCGGGCGTCGCCTCCCTGATGGGCGTGAACCCGAACTTCGTGATCTCGGCGACCTTCATGATCGGCTCGGCCCTCGCCGCGCTGGCAGGCGTCATGATCGCGTCGGAATACGGCAACGCGCACTTCTACATGGGCTTCATCCCCGGCATGAAGGCGTTTACGGCGGCGGTGCTCGGCGGGATCGGCAACCTTGGCGGCGCCATGGTGGGCGGCGTATTGCTCGGTCTCATCGAACAGCTCGGCGCGGGCTACATCGGCAACCTCACGGGCGGCGTGTTCGGCAGTAACTATCAGGACGTGTTCGCGTTCATCGTGCTGATCATCGTGCTGGTGTTCCGTCCGTCGGGCCTCTTGGGCGAACGTGTTGCGGATCGCGCGTAAGGGTAAGGAGCTAGGAAAATGACTTCAATTCAACCGATCGAGCCGTCCACGACGCTCGTCCCTGAAAAGAACGCGACGAAAACCGCGGTGGTCGGCATTCTGACCGCGATCTTCGTGATCGCCGCGCCGTTCGTCATCGGCGCCGCCGGCGGCAACTACTGGGTCCGCGTGCTCGACTTCGCGATGCTGTACGTGATGCTGGCGCTCGGCCTGAACGTGGTGGTCGGCTTCGCCGGCCTGCTGGACTTGGGCTACATCGCGTTCTACGCGGTGGGCGCCTACACGGCAGCTTTGTTGAGCTCGCCGCACCTGTCGTCGCAATTCGAATGGATTGCGCATCTCGCGCCGGGCGGCCTGCACGTGGCGTTCCTGATCATCATCCCGTGCGCGATGGCGATTGCGGCACTCTGCGGCGTGATTCTTGGCGCGCCGACGCTGCGTCTGCGTGGTGACTACCTCGCGATCGTGACGCTGGGCTTCGGGGAAATCGTGCGGATTTTCCTGAACAACCTCGACCGTCCGGTGAACATCACGAACGGCCCGAAGGGCATCACCGAGATCGATCCGATTCACGTCGGCGACTTCAGCCTCGCGCAGACGCACTCGCTGTTCGGTTTCCAGTTCCCGTCGGTGTACTCGTACTACTACGTGTTCGTGCTGTGCGCGCTGTTCGTGATCTGGGTCTGTACGCGTCTGCAACACTCGCGTATCGGCCGCGCATGGGCCGCGATCCGCGAAGACGAAATCGCCGCGAAGGCGATGGGCATCAACACGCGCGACGTGAAGCTGCTCGCGTTTGCGATGGGCGCGTCGTTCGGCGGTCTGTCGGGCGCGATGTTCGGTGCGTTCCAAGGCTTCGTGTCGCCGGAATCGTTCACGCTGCCGGAATCGATCGTCGTGCTGGCCTGCGTGGTGCTGGGCGGCATGGGCCACATCCCGGGCGTGATTCTCGGCGCGGTGCTGCTCGCGGTGCTGCCGGAATTCCTGCGCTCGACGATGGGTCCGCTGCAGAACATGATCTTCGGTCACGAAATCGTCGACACGGAAGTGATCCGTCAGCTCGTCTACGCACTCGCGATGGTGCTGATCATGCTGTATCGCTCGGAAGGCTTGTGGCCGTCGCCGAAGCATGAAGACAAGATCGCGAAGCTGTCGAAGCGCAATGGCAAGAAACCGGTGCGCGCGTAACGGAACCGAACGGAGAAACACAACATGAGCGACAAGAAAATCCGTCTGTCCGTTAAGGGCGTGAACAAGCGCTTCGGCGGTCTGCAGGCTTTGTCGGACGTCGGCCTCCAGATCGAGGAAGGCACGATCTACGGTCTGATCGGCCCGAACGGCGCAGGCAAGACCACGTTCTTCAACGTGATTACCGATCTCTACACGCCGGACTCGGGCGAATTCAAGCTCGACGGCACGCCGTACACGCCGACGGCTGTCTACCAGGTCGCGCAGGCGGGCATTGCCCGTACCTTCCAGAACATCCGTCTGTTCGGCGGCATGACCGCGCTGGAAAACGTGATGGTGGGCCGGCATGTGCGCACGAAGCACGGCCTGATCGGCGCGGTGCTGCAGACGCCGTCCGAACGCAAGGAAGAGCGCGAGATCAAGGAACGCGCGATCGAACTGCTCGAGTACGTGGGCATCGCGCAGTACGCGGACTACACGTCGCGCAACCTGTCGTACGGTCACCAGCGCCGTCTGGAAATCGCACGCGCGCTGGCGACCGATCCGAAGCTGCTGGCGCTGGACGAACCGGCAGCCGGCATGAACGCGACGGAGAAGGTCGAACTGACGAAGCTGCTCGACAAGATCCGCGCGGACGGCAAGACGATCCTGCTGATCGAGCACGACGTGAAACTGGTGATGGGCCTGTGCAACCGGATGACAGTGCTCGACTATGGCAAGGTAATCGCTGAAGGTCTGCCGCAGGACGTGCAAAAGGACCCGAAGGTGATCGAGGCATATCTGGGCGCGGGGGTTCACTGATGGCTACGGCAATGTTGAAAATCAAGGGCCTTCAGGTCAACTACGGCGGCATTCAGGCCGTCAAGGGCGTCGACCTCGAGATCCAGCAGGGCGAACTCGTTACGCTGATCGGCGCGAACGGCGCGGGCAAGACCACGACGATGAAGGCGATCACCGGTCTGAAGCCGTACTCGGGTGGCGACATCGAGTACATGGGCCAGTCGATCAAGGGCATCCCGGCGCACGAACTGCTCAAGCGCGGTCTCGCGATGGTGCCGGAAGGCCGCGGCATCTTCGCGCGCATGTCGATCATCGAGAACATGCAGATGGGCGCGTACCTGCGCAAGGACAAGGAAGGCATCAAGAAGGACGTCGACCGCATGTTCGGCTTCTTCCCGCGCCTGAAGGAACGGGCGTCGCAGTTTGCGGGCACGCTGTCGGGTGGTGAACAGCAGATGCTCGCGATGGCACGTGCTGTCATTTCGAAGCCGAAACTGCTGCTGCTCGACGAGCCGTCGATGGGTCTTTCGCCGATCATGGTTGAGAAGATCTTCGAAGTGGTGCGGGAGATTTCCAAGGAAGGCATTACGGTGATGCTAGTTGAGCAGAATGCTCGACTTGCCTTGCAGGCTGCTGACCGTGGTTATGTGATGGATTCGGGGATCGTCACGATGTCGGGTGATGCCAAACAGATGCTTGATGATCCCAAGGTGCGGGCGGCTTATCTGGGGGAGTAGCGAGAAAGATTCCGGCGCGTAACTTCGACGTTTTCTGTGGGAACCTGAACCGATTACGAAAGGCGACGGGTCACGCGCCGTCTGAGCAGAACCCGGAATTTCCTCGATGCTCCGAAAGCATTTCTTGAAAAGCGGGTACGCCCGCGTGTAATGCCTCTTGATCAACTCTTCAGAAGATATTCACGATATCTGGGATGACTTTATGCCACTACCAAATGCGTCAACAACCCTTTCGCGTGAAGTCAGCGTGAGTGATCTTGCGTCATCCTTTGCCGATAGTCCCGGCGAAAGCTATCCTGAGGTGCTTTGCTCACCAGCGATGCTCTCTCTTATGGAACGTGCCTGCGCGGATTTGCTGAAAGGCGACGCTGCGCCCGATCACCTATCCGTCGGCGTTTCGACGAAATTTGAACATCTCGCGCCAACAGCGCTGGGCGAAACGATTACAGCGACCGCTACGTTCAGCAGGCAAGAAAGACATCTCTTCTGGTTCGATGTCTCCGTAAGCGACGCCAGCGGCATAGTGGGTCGCGGGTCGCACGCAAGGGCGTTGGTAAGCCGCGAGACGATCGAACAAACAGCGCGAAAGCGTGCCCATCACTGACGGCCACGGCTCAAACGTGCCGATGAAAACACTATCCATTCACAGAAATCACCATGAATCCAGTAACGTTTGAACGGGACCACACCATCGGAATTGTGCGACTCAATCGCCCGGAATCCCTCAATGCGATCAACGGAGAGCTACTGACGACGTTGCACGATGTGCTCGACGAAGCAATGAGCGATTCGGCCATCCACGCGGTCGTATTGACTGGTAATGGACGGGCATTCTGTGCCGGTGACGATCTTAAGGATTTCTCCCGCCAGGCGGCGACCCACCAAAGCATCGAGGAACACGTCGAGAGAATCCAGTTGATTACGTGCGACCTGATGTTCAGTGACAAGCCTGTCATCGGTGCGATGCATGGCTATGCCGTTGGCGGAGGCTTCGAATGGATGCTCAACTGCGACGTCGTTGTTGCTGCTGAGAGCCTTGTCGCATTCTTTCCAGAAATGAAATGGGGTCAATTTGTCACGGGTGGCGTCTCACATCTCCTGACGCAGAGCGTGGGCTACCAACGTGCGATGGAACTCTGGCTGCTGGGCGAACGGCAATCCGCAGAACGGCTACTGCAACTCGGTCTCGTGAACAGGGTCGTGCCTGACGACGCCATGCTGCCTGCCGCACTTGCCATTGCAAGAACAGTTGCCGGACAGTCAACAAACTCTGTCCGACGCTTGAAGAGACTGCTCAATCGTGAATTGAGCGAGCAACTTGCACGCAGCCTGATGCTGGAAAAAGAGGCTGCCATCGATGCATTTGGTGATCCTGATGCCGCCTCCCGCGCGCAGCAATTTACAAAGACGCACAACACGCCCTGAAGTTAGCTACCGGTTAATGCTTCGGCCCGAAGCAGGCCTGCGCCGCCTCGATAGGTGACAGGCCGCAATGAAAGTAGCCTCGGAGACGATCTAACATTTCCTCGTCGGGATGATAGGGAGAGTCGATGTATCTGGCCACGATCGACGTGTCATACCATGCGCGTGTCCATGCATCCAGACTCTGCCACTCACCGATACCGTCACATGTTGACTCACTGATCATAGAGACCTACCCTTCGCCCGGCTGCGGGTCAATAGATGTTTCAAGTATTGCGTTTTGCAAAAGGCCTGCCATTTTCGACAGTCGTCGGCTCGACTTCCTGGAATTCCGCAGAATCGGACATTCTCTAAGGGAGCGCCCTCAAAGGACGCTCACGAGAATCACTTCCTAGAACTTATGGCGAATTGCGGCGCGCAGCACGAGTTGGTTTCCTGTCGACGACACATCCGCAGCACCGGGGACGTACGCATAGTCCAGCACCGTACCGGTCTTATCCCCTCCAGCGTGTTGGTAGGCACCCTGCACATAGAAATCGGTGCGTTTGGAAACGTTGTAGTCGGCCATCAGTCCAACCGACTGATAGTTCGGATGCAATGTACCGTTTGACGCGACATACGAGCTGCGCGTGTAGACGTATTGAGCACCAACATAGAACGCAGGTGTGAACTGGTACTTCCCGTTGACTTCGTAGTTGTCGTACTTGAGCGACGACAACGTGGTACCAGTTGCTGGCGTAATCGCGCCCACGTAGCCCGAACTCGTCGGTTGCGAAACATCCGTGTTTGTATAAGCGAAACCTACAGTTGCACCACCGAACGTGTAGTTAATGCCTGCACCGAAGATTCGCAAGCGACTGGCGAGGAAGTTTTCGTCACCGCCATTGTTGATCGCACCAGACGCTGTTGAAGAAGGATTATCGGCATTCAGGAACGCAGCAGCGATCAGGAGCCCGCCGTTCGCATACTGGGCTCCGATACTCGCTTGTCGGTTGTTCGCAAAGCCGGTCGCGTTGCTGAAGCTGTACGTACCACCAAACTGGAATCCGGCAATCGCAGGACTTGCGTATTTGACGGTATTGTTGACCCGGAACGAGTTGTCGGTGTTGTCGTTATCGTATGGGTGAGAGAACAGGTAACCCGCCCAGTTTCCGTTTGCCGTCGTCTGAGCAAGATAGTCGACCAGCGAATCGTATTGGCGTCCGAAGGTGAGGGTTCCGAATTTCTCATCGGCCAGTCCTACGTAGGCCTGTCGACCAAACTCAAGTCCGCCTTGTCCGAGCTTGCCGTTGTTCACGTTGAAGCCATTCTCGATCTGAAAAACAGCCTTAAGGCCACCGCCCAGATCTTCTGCACCCTTCAGTCCCCAACGACTACCTTGAGCATAGCCGCTTTGCAGTTCGTAGACCTGCTTACCGCCGACATTGTTCGTGAAGTCGAAGCCTTCGTCGATGACGCCGTACAGCGTAACCGTACTCTGTGCCAGCGCGGGAATGGCGCAGGCAGAGAACATGACCGCGACAACAATTTTCTTTTCCATACTCTTTGTCTCCAAACCGGTATGTACAGCAATTTTTATGATGGGCCGCGACGCCCCAGAAACGCGCCGGGCGCCTATCAGCCCGCGCGTTGCTCTCGCGGGTACTTCACTACGGTAGTTCGCTTGGATTGAGGCGCGGAGCCGGCTCGCCACTCGCGTCGAGGCACCGCTCGACCGTCGTCACGCAAGCCAGTGAAGTCAGTCACACCAGGCGACTGCTATTTGGCGACCAGGGGGACGAGATCATTTCCCGTCAATTTGTAGACCGTTACCGGAGGATTGACCCATTCGCCCGTCTGATCGAACTTCACAGGTCCCAGCATGCTGGAGAACGTAGATGTCTTGAGCAGGGGCGCAAACTTTTGTGGATCCGTCGAGTTGGCCTGTTGCATCGCCTTGGCTAGCGTAAGCGTCGCCGTGTAGCAGGCCGGTGCATAGACATCCACGTCGGCGTCGAACGTCTTCTTGAATTTTTCACGGAAGGTCTCGCCACCTGCTATGGATTTCAGCGGTGCACCGCCCTGCGCACAGTACATCTTTCCGTCGAGCGCGCCATCCGCCAGCTTTGCAACATCGGGAGCACAAATGCCGTCGCCGCCAACGAGAGTCGCGTCGATCTGAAGCGTTTTCATCTGGCGACCGAGATAACCAGCCTGCGTGTAGTAACCGCCATAGAAAATGACGTCAGGCTTTGCCGGCTTCATATTCGTTAGAATCGCCTTGAAGTCGGTAGCCTTGTCGTTGGTGTACTCACGATCGACCACTTCAAGACCTGCTTTTTTCGCGGAATCGATGAAGACATCAGCAATCCCGGTGCCGTAGGCCGTCCGATCGTCAACTACAGCAACGCGTTTTGCATGAAGCGTCTGGGCGGCAAACACGGCCATGCGCGCGCCCATCGTGTTGTCGTTGGCACCCAGGCGGTACACGTAGGTGTACCCCAACTGGGTCAACTGCGGATTGGAGGCAGTCGCCGTTATCATCGGAATATGGGCGTCATTGTAAATTTTCGCGGCCGGGATCGTGACACCGGAGTTGTAGTGTCCAATCACCGCGCTCACGCCCTGGTCAACAAGTTGTTGCGCGACCGTCACCCCCACCTTCGGGTCGGCCTGATCATCCTGAGAAATCATCTGGAACGTGACCGGTTGTCCGGCAATCGTTATCTTCTGCGCGTTGAGTTCGTTGATGGCCAGCTGGACACCGCGCTCGTCGTCTTTGCCGCTCTGTGCAAGGCTGCCAGTGAGCGGCCCTGCGACACCGATTTTGACCACGGTATCCGCAAGGGCGTTGGGCAGCGAGAACGGGCCGGCCGCCAGAACACCGGCGAGAGTCAGACAGAACACTTTCATGGAAATGGTCCTTTGCGTGTAGGGAAGATCAGATTTACCGCCCTCATGTAAGTGCAAAGTCGATGCCAACGTTAGTGTTTTCCCCGCCGGACAAGGCTTTGGCGCAGTTATATGATTTTGATATGTCCCGCGCCGTAAAGATTTTTAACATCTTGCAACTTTACAGACGACTCGCAAAATTCCGGATCTGTGTCCGGTTTGGCACGACTAGATTAAGTTTTTTTGACGCGACATCCTGTCCAGCTTGATCCACAGCACTATTTCTACTATGACAAATGCCCCGCCCCTCCGCGCTGGCCGGCCGGTGTCCCGACGCCTGGCCGACGAGCATGCTGAAACCTGCCCGCTGCGGGCTCTCGTCACGCAGGCGACCTGGAAGATGGCGAAGCGCTATGCGGTTCAACACGAACAGTTGTCGGTTCTGGTTTTAAGTGCGGACGGCAATGTCGCGGACCTGGCGGTGGCAAAACGAATGACCGCCATGTCCGCTCTTCCAGCAGTTATGCGAGCCACCGGCGATGATCCCGGACGCATATCGCAAGCCGTGCTGTCTACAATCGATGCGGCACTCGGGATATCCCGCATCCCGGTCGAAATAAAGTTCGAGAGTGGAACGGACAGCAAATCACACTGCCTCGGTGTTGCACTTCGCTTCGACGACAGTCTGGTTGGATATGTTGTAGTCGGAACATACGGAGACCCGCCAGGGCCTGCCAAGCATGATCTGGTGGGCCTGCTTGCGGCGACGCTGGTGGGCGCCTATCGCAGCTACTCAGATGCGCAGCAGCAAAATCGCCTCCTTGAGGAGCAGCGCGCGATAGTGGATCACATAGGCGATGGTCTTCTCGTGCTTAACCGCGACGGAACGATCCGATACGCGAGCGCATCCGCAACACGTATGCTGGGGCTGCCTGCAAAGAGCGTCGGTCACGCACTCACCGACCTCCTCGATTTCGAACTGGCCATCAGTCCGGTCTTCAGATCAGGCGTTGGGTACGCCGATCGAGAAATGATTATCGACTCGCCCAAGCGTCATCTCCACATCTTTGACACGGCGATCCCGATCAAGAACAGCGCAGGTGAGGTGGTCTCCGTCGTTAACACGTTCCGCGAGATCGAACGCGTGCGCAAGGTTGCAAGCCGGTACGCCGGCAGTCTCGCCAGATATACCTTCGATAGTCTCGTCGGCCGTAGCCAGTCGCTTCTGTCCTGTATCGACGCCGCACGCAGCGCGGCCAGGGGCAACGCTAACGTACTGCTTGAGGGAGAGAGCGGCGTTGGCAAGGAGGTGTTCGCCCAGGCGATTCATAACGCGAGCAAACGCGCAGACATGCCGTTCGTGGCACTCAACTGCTCGGCGCTGCCCCGTGATCTCGTAGAGAGCGAGCTATTCGGATACGTGTCCGGAAGCTTCACCGGAGCTGCGCGAGAGGGACGACCCGGAAAATTTGAATCCGCAAACGGCGGTACGATTTTTCTGGACGAAATTTCCGAGCTACCTATGAACGCTCAGGCAAAGCTGCTGCGCGTGATTCAGGAGCGGGAAGTAGTGCGCGTCGGCGATACCACTGGCATCCCGATTGATGTGCGGATCATCTGTGCGAGCAATCGTGAGCTGAGATCGCTAGTAGCACGTAACGAATTCCGTGCCGATCTTTTTTATCGATGCAACGTTCTGGGGATACGCATTCCAGCACTGCGCGAGCGCGCAAGCGACATTCCCGTTCTCGCCGAGTACTTTCTTTCGAAATACGCACGCCTCCTCGGTAAGCCCGCATGTCGACTGTCGTCGTTGGCGATAGACGAGGCCATCGCCTATCCTTGGCCCGGCAACATTCGCGAACTGGAGAATACCATTGAGCGGATTGTGAATCTTACCCAAGAGGAAATGATAAATGACTTTACGCGGTGGCTCGAGTCTGGCGTGGAAGAGCCCGAGATTGGCGCAGCCTCTCCTCCAGCCAAGCCCGAACGAGGTGCCATCGTTGCGGCCGATGTGCGTCCGCTACGTGATCAGGAAGGCGCAGCCGTGCGTCAAGCCCTCGAGGCCTGTCGATACAACGTGACGCGCTGCGCATCGCTACTAGGGATATCCAAGCCCGCGCTTTACGCAAAAATCAAACGTTACCGGATCATTCTTGAGCGACCGCTTTAGATCCTTCGCCGGACTGAGCTGCGTGACTGCTGGCGTAAACCATTCGAAGCACAAGCAGCGCCCGCCGCCACGAAGACTCACGCGATCTCTCGTACCATCTCACTCGCCACTCACACGATGGTCGGGGTGTACATCAGTAGGCGCGCATTAGACGGTGTCCCTTACGCGGTGCCATGCAACATGCTTCAGGCCACGTGTGGATTCCACTGCTAGGGCAGCAAAGCCTCGTAGTCATCGGTGGTGCGCGCGTGCGTGCGACTTTTAACAGTGCAATGAGGTAACGGTACGGCTCGATGCTGTTGGTTTTCGAGGTCTGCACGAGCGAATAGCGGTTGGCGGCGGCATTTGCGCCGTCGACGGTGTCACAGACGAGCCAGTTTGATCGGTTAGAGAAGCAACTTCATAACAGGGCTTCAGGACTGCTCAGCGACACCGTTGCCGGCGCGAAGGCAAGCGCCATGATCGACAGCCTTATGCTGACCTGCAGGGCCTGCAACGTCGAATCCTACGCCTACCTTGTGCACTTGCTTCCCGAACTACCGAAGCGCGAACCGCGTGCCGACGTGACTGACCTCTTACCGTTCAACTACGCGAAGCCCACAGAAACGGCAACGCGTTGAGCTTGATCGGTCTCCACCTCATAAAACCTCTATCGATCGATTTGCTCTCGTGGACCCGCTCGCCTTCCCGCGTCTACGCGTGCCCAGCGTGCTAGATCGCGCACTTACACACAACTCGCCGCCATGTCAGCGATTGGGAGCAAACGACTACCCTGTCGACGTTAACGGACTTCTGGCCGGCCGTACCCTTACGCCGTTACCTGTTTCCGGGTTATTCACTATCCACCCGTCAAGCATCTCAGCCCATGTCTGTAGCATCTCCCTTCGCTGCTCGGCATATTCGGCCTTGTTGTATACAGCGCGCACCCCTCGTTGTTCGTGTGCCAGACATTTTTCTATCCAGTCGCTGTTGAACCCGGCTTCATGCAGTTGCGTGCTCGCCGTTCGCCGCAGATCGTGTACCGAGAAAGATTCGAAGTCCTCTACTCCGTTCTCGCGAACGAGCTTTACGGCGCTGTCGATCACGCGATTCAGGGTGGCAGCACTTATCGGCAATTCCGACTCGTAACGACCCGGATGCAGATACGAGCTTGCGCCAAAACAAGTCTTGAAGGTGACCAAGATATCCAGGGCCTGCTGACTCAGATAGACATTGTGCGCGCGACCAGCCTTCATCCGGTCCTTCGGAATTGTCCAGATCGCCGCATTGAAGTCCACTTCATCCCACGTTGCCAAAATGAATTCAGACTTGCGCACCATTGTCAGGAGCATGAACTTGACCGCCAGACGCAGCGTAGGGAGCGTTGGCGTGCGCTCCAACGCCTTGAAGAACACGTGGATTTCGGAGGGTGTCAGTGCCCGATCCCGTGGCTTGAAAGTAGCAATGGCGGAGGGCCGGATGTCTTCCGCCGGATTGGCTACTTTCAGCCCTCGTGCCTGCACAAAACGGTAGATCTGCAGAACGATGTCGCGCGCCTGAACGGCAGGTGCATTCGCACCTCGTTCCTTGATCTTCTCGCATCTCATTAGGAGTCTTAAAGGTGTAATCTCTTCGAGCTTCAGCCGCCCGAACTCTGCTGCGAGATTCCGGTCGTAGACGGACTTCCTCATCGCTCGGGTCGACTCCGCAAGCGTGGCGTCTGCGAAGTATTTTTCGGCCCACGTCCCGAACGTCATCGCTTCGGCCGCCTCTACCCGCTTTTCAACCTTACTTCTCGACGGACTTGCGCCTTGTTCAACTTCCCGACGCGCCCGCTCAAGGAGCAGCCTTGCTTCCGCAAGACGCACCGACATGCCAAAGGAAAGTTCGTCGTCCGCGCGTGCGCCGCGCGCAGGTAGCCCGGGATCGTAACGACCTATGACCAGGGTCTCCCGGCGTCCATTCAGACGATAGTCGAAGCGGAAACTCACCGTGCCGGACGAGGTAACCGCCACATACAGGCCACGCTGGTCAGCAACCTTGTATATCCTGCCGGTCGGCTTGAGCGCCCGCAATTCGAGGTCCGTAAGCATGCAATACTCCGTTAACTGATACCGTGTTTGATACCGTCACGCGCCGTGACGGTATCAAAGTGGATCGTCTGCAGAGAAAGATGCTATACCGTCGCTCATACCGTCGGCGATGTAGCCCTGCCGCCGGACGGCAGCGGATCTAAATAGTCGATAAACCCTTGTTTTTGTGTGGGAAATTTGGGAATCAACGGACCTCTGCAGACCACTGCAGAGGATCCTAAATTATTCCCACTCAATCGTCGCCGGCGGCTTCCCCGAAATATCATAAACAACCCGGTTAATCCCCCGCACTTCATTGATAATGCGGTTCGACACATGCCCAAGCAGCTCATGCGGCAGATGCGCCCAATGCGCGGTCATGAAGTCCTGAGTCTGCACAGCACGCAGCGCAACCACATACTCATAAGTCCGCCCATCGCCCATCACACCGACGCTCTTCACCGGCAGAAACACCGCAAACGCCTGACTCGTGAGGTCGTACCACGACTTACCCGTTTCCTTGTCAACGAAAGTGCGCAGCGTCTCGATGAAAATCGCGTCCGCGCGACGCAGCAGATCCGCAAAGTCACGCTTCACTTCGCCGAGAATCCGCACGCCCAGACCCGGGCCGGGGAACGGATGGCGATACACCATCGCCGGCGGCAACCCAAGCTTCACGCCAAGCTCGCGCACTTCATCCTTGAACAGCTCGCGCAGCGGCTCCAGCAGCTTCAGATTCAGCGTCTCCGGCAGCCCGCCCACGTTGTGGTGGCTCTTGATCGTCTGCGTGGCCTTCTTGCCCTTGCCTGCCGATTCGATCACGTCCGGATAAATCGTGCCTTGCGCCAGCCACTTCGCGTCCGTCAGCTTGGCCGCTTCAGCCTGGAACACTTCAACGAATTCCGCACCGATGATCTTGCGCTTCGCTTCCGGATCGGTCACGCCGGCGAGCTTCGACAGGAACACTTCACTCGCGTCCACGTGAATCACCTTCACGCCCAGATGATCCGCGAACGTCGCCATCACCTGCTCGGCTTCGTTCAGACGCAAGAGGCCGTGGTCGACGAACACACAGGTCAGTTGATCGCCAATCGCACGATGCAGCAGCGCCGCCGCCACCGACGAATCCACCCCACCCGAAAGCCCAAGAATCACGTGCTCGTTGCCGACCTGCTCACGAATCTTCGCAACCGCCTCATCGACGTAATGGCCCATTTCCCAATCGGAGCGCGCGCCGCAGATCTTCAGCACGAAGCGCTCGATCATCGCGCGGCCCTGCACCGTGTGCGTGACTTCCGGGTGCCATTGCAGGCCGTAGAAATGGCGCGCTTCGTCGGCCATCGCGGCGATCGGGCACGACTCCGTCGACGCCATCAACTGGAAGCCCTGCGGCATTTCCAGCACCTTGTCGCCGTGGCTCATCCACACCTTCAGCATGCCGTGACCTTCCGGCGTGGTGAAGTCGCTAATGCCTTCGAGCAGGCTCGTATGGTTGCGTGCCCGCACTTCGGCGTAACCGAATTCGCGCACATGGCCGTTTTCGACCTTGCCGCCAAGCTGCTCGGCCATCGCCTGCATGCCGTAGCAGATGCCGAGCACCGGAACGCCGAGTTCGAACACCGCTTGCGGCACGCGCGGCGTGTCCGTTTCGGTGACCGAGCTCGGGCCGCCCGACAGGATCACGCCCTTCGGCGCGAAGTCGCGGATGAACGCCGCATCGACGTCGTACGGATGGATTTCCGAGTACACGTTCGCCTCGCGGACGCGACGTGCAATCAGTTGGGTGACTTGCGAACCGAAGTCGAGAATCAGGATCTTGTCATGCATGGCAGCGGACGGAATCAAAAGTGAACGGATAAGGAAAGCCGCGCACGAAGCGCGGCGTTGAATTCAAAACGGACCCGGCCGTGAGGCCATATCGGGCAGCGCAGGTTCTGACGTGGTGCAATCGCAGCGGGTACACCAGGCCCACCAGGCGCACTGGCAGGCACGCGCGCAGACGGAATCCGGAAGCTTCGGCAGGTGGCGTGGCGCTCCGGGCCTCAGCCATGAAACGGCGGCCGTGGCGCGCCGGGCGCATCGGCTGCGGCGGTGCGTGCTTCGACGTCGCTTGCCGAGAGCGTGCCCGGCCGGTTTGCCGAAGCAAAGTCCGGTTCGACCGGATGCCCCGTAGCAGGACTGATCGGGCTGGCAGCACGCGTCGCAGGCGGCACGACGGGTTCCAGCACAGGCTCCACCGCTGCGGGTTCGGCCCGGTACGCAACCGCGTCGCGCCCTCTTGCAGCGTCTTTCGCAGCCTGCTTTTCAGCACGTTGCGCGGCAGCGGCTTCGCTGAGACGCAGCCGCTCGCGCCGCCGCACCGCGCCCGACAGCCGCACGCCGCCCAGCCCCACGACAACCAGAACCACACCGGCCAGCACCGCGACAAGCTGACCGAAGCCGGTCAACTCGGGGCGGTGCATGCCAATCAGCCAGACCAGCATCAGGAGGCCCGTCAGCCAGTTCACATGCCCGACGACCTTGGCGACCGTCGAGGTCAGCGCACCGTCTATCGACGCATGGAAAGCCAGCCACGCGAGCCCGATCAGCGCGATGCCGAGTCCCTGCCCCACCAGCGTGGGCTGGGTCTGCACCAGTTGCAGCGCGTTGTACAGCGAAGTCCAGGGCGTCAGCAGGAACAGCAGGCCGAACGCCAGCAACAGCAAGGCATCGATGATCAGTACAGCGCGCAGCAGTGGCTTCATGGGCGATTAGTCCACGTGGTAATTAGGCGCTTCCTTGGTGATCTGCACGTCGTGCACGTGCGACTCGCGCAGGCCGGCGCCGGTGATCTGCACGAACTCCGCCTTGTCGTTCATCTCGGCGATGGTGCGGCAGCCGCAGTAGCCCATGCTGGCGCGCACGCCGCCGATCAGCTGGAACAGGATGGCGTTGACCGAGCCCTTGTAGGCGACGCGGCCTTCAATACCTTCCGGCACCAGCTTGTCGATGTTCGCGGAGTTGTCCTGGAAGTAGCGGTCTGCCGCGCCGTCCTTCATCGCGCCGACCGAGCCCATGCCGCGGTACGACTTGTACTGGCGGCCTTGATACAGGAACACGTCGCCCGGCGCTTCTTCGGTGCCGGCGAACATGCTGCCCATCATCACGGCGTTCGCGCCGGCGGCCAGCGCCTTGCTGATGTCACCCGAGAAACGCACGCCGCCGTCGGCGATCACCGGCACGCCGGTGCCCTTGAGCGCTTCCGAGACGTTGGCGATAGCCGTGACCTGCGGCACGCCGACACCTGCGACGATACGCGTCGTGCAGATGGAGCCCGGGCCGATACCGACCTTGACGCCGTCCGCGCCGTATTCGACCAGCGCCTTGGCAGCGGCCGCCGTAGCGATGTTGCCGCCGATCACCTCGACATGCGGGAAGTTCTTCTTGACCCACTGCACGCGCTCGAGCACGCCCTTGCTGTGGCCGTGCGCGGTATCCACGACGATCACGTCGACGCCGGCCTGCACCAGCAGTTCCACGCGCTCTTCATTGTCTTCGCCGACACCGACCGCCGCGCCAGCGCGCAGCTTGCCGTGTTCGTCCTTACACGCGTCCGGGTGTTCGGTCTGCTTGGTGATGTCCTTCACCGTCATCAGGCCGCGCAGTTCGAACGCGTCGTTGATGACCAGCACGCGTTCCAGACGGTGGCTGTGCATCAGCGCCTTAGCCTCGGCGAGCGGCGTGCCTTCCTTGACCGTGACGAGGCGTTCGCGCGGCGTCATGATGTTGCGCACTGGCTCGTCCAGGCGCTCTTCGAAACGCAGGTCGCGGTTGGTGACGATGCCGATCAGTTGCGAGCCTTCCACCACCGGGAAACCCGAAATGCCATGCTGTTGCGACAGGGCGATCACGTCGCGCACCTTCATTTGCGGCGGCACAGTGATCGGATCGCGCACCACACCCGATTCGAAGCGCTTCACCTTGGCGACTTCACGGGCCTGCTCGGCCGCCGTGAGGTTCTTGTGGATGATGCCCACGCCACCCATCTGCGCCATTGCAATGGCGAGGCGGGCTTCGGTGACGGTGTCCATGGCGGCGGACACGAGCGGCATGTTCAGGGAAATGTTGCGGGTCAGCCGGGTCTTGAGGCTGGTGTCGCGCGGCAAAACATCGGAGAAGGCCGGGACGAGGAGCACGTCATCGAACGTGAGTGCTGTTTGGATCAGACGCATGGCAAATCCTATAGGCGCAAAAGCGAATTATACGCGATACCTCCCCGGTTTTCACTGCACGAACAGCAGGTTAGCGAATTTCCACCGATTTTTTAAGGTCTTTCCGCAGGGGAATTTCGCTTCGCCGTTCGGGTCGGGTTCGATCCGGTTTCGTTTCCCGAGACGAGTGCAGGATCGAACAAGACGCCCGGCAACGGCCTGGTTAAGCTGCGCACCTGTCCAGTTTTATGTCGGAGTAGTCGATGCAGCGTGGTGTAGCGTACGGCGTCATGGCCGGGGCCTTGTGGGGCATGGTGTTTCTGGTGCCGCGGATGCTGCCCGATTTTTCGCCGCTGCTCCTGAGCGCGGGCCGCTACACCATGTACGGCCTCGTCTCGCTGGCCGCCGCCCTGCCGATGGCGCGCCCGCTCGCCACCCGCCTTACCCGCGAGGATCTGCTCGCGCTCATCAAGCTGGCGCTGGCCGGCAACCTGCTCTACTACATTCTTCTGACCAGCGCTGTGCACCTGATCGGGATCGCGCCGGCGTCGCTGATCGTCGGCGTGCTGCCGGTCACCGTCACGCTGCTCGGCCGGCGCGACCACGGCGCCGTGCCGCTCGCCCGCCTCGTGTGGCCGCTGGCGATGGTGCTGGCGGGCATCGCCTGTATCAACGTGGATGTGTTCACCGCCGCCGACGGGGCGGCGGGCACGCCGGGCGACATCCTCAGCAAGCTCGCCGGGCTTGCCTGCGCGGTCGGGGCGCTGGCCTGCTGGACCTGGTTTGCGGTCGAAAACGCCCGTTATCTGCAGCGGCAGACCCATTTCAGCGGCAATGAGTGGTCGGTGCTATGGGGTGTGGTGACCGGCGCGCTGGGCGCGGCGCTGTGGCTCGTGATTGGGCTGCTGCCTTCGGGCAGCCTGCAGACGACGCTCGGCAGCGCGCGCTGGCATACCTTCTGGGTGCTCAATCTGGCGCTGGCAATCGGCGCGTCGTGGCTCGGCAACGGGCTGTGGAACGCTGCTTCGAAGCGCTTGCCGTTGACGCTATCAGGCCAGATGATCGTGTTTGAAACGCTGTTCGCGCTGCTTTATGCGTTCATTTACGACCACCGGCTGCCGCGCCCGCTCGAAATGGCGGCCATTGCATTGCTGGTGGCGGGCGTGAGCTGGTCGGTGCGGCAGCACGCGGATGACGATTCGGCCGGCGTGCCGATCGAGGAGAAGGCGCAGGCGTCGGCGCATTGAGCGCCGGGCTGGCCGCTGACCGCTGACCGCTGACCGCTGACCGCTGACCGCTGACCAGCGTGGCGCACAAACCCGGCGGGCGGTGGTACAAACGGTCTCGCCCTAGCGCGAGTCCCGGTTCTGCCACTTGCGCCCTTCGATGGAGCCTTCCTTGCGGGTCTTGTCGACGCGCCGCTGGCGCGCCGCCTTCGGATCGACAATCAGCGGCCGGTATATTTCCACGCGGTCGTGGTCGGCGAGCACCGTATCGAGCGGCTTGAGCTTGCCGAACACGCCAACCTTCTGCTGCGTGAGATCGATCTGCGGATAGCGCTCGAGGATGCCGCTGGCGTCGAGCGCCTGCTGCAGCGTCGCGCCTTCCGGCAGTTCGACGGGAATCAGCGCCTGCTCGTGGGGCAGCGCGTAGCAGACTTCAATCGAAAGCATCGCGCTCATGCCTTGCCGTAGCGCGTGTCGGCGCGCTTCACGAACGATTCGACGAAGGTGTTGGCAATATGGCTGAACACCGGCCCGATGATCTTCTCGAGGATGATGTTGGTGAATTCGTAGTGCAGCGCGAATTCGATCTTGCAGGCGTCCTCACGCAGCGCCGTAAAGCGCCAGTAGCCGGTGAACTTGCGAAACGGGCCGTCCGCGAACTCCATGTCGATGCGCTCGGGCCGCTTCATGCTGTTGCGGGTGGCGAAGTGCTGCTTGATGCCCTTGAAGTTGATGTCGATCTTCGCCTCCATGCCGTCCTCGTCCTGGCGACGGATCTCGACCCCGCCGCACCAGGGGAGGAAATTGGGGTAATCGGCGACATCGGTAACGAGGTCGAACATCTGTTCCGCCGAATGGCGTATCAACACGGTTTTCTGGACATCTGCCATAAATTGGACAGCACGGGGCAAGGGTGGAGAAGCGCTGCGGGCTTTCCTTGCCCCGCTTTGCTAAAATCGTGATTTTAAACGAGTTGGGCACTTTCCATTCATGAGCATCATAGACAACAGAAAAGCCTTCTACGACTATTCGGTCGAAGAGCGCTACGAAGCAGGGCTCGTGCTCGAGGGATGGGAGGTCAAAGCCTTGCGCGCCGGCCGCGGCCAGATCAAGGAAGGCTATGTGGTCATCAAGAACAATGAGCTGTTCCTGATTGGCACGCACATCAGCCCGCTGCCCGAAGCGTCAACCCACATCACGCCGGACCCGGTACGCACCCGCAAGCTGCTCCTGCATAGCGAGGAGATCAGCAAGCTGATCGGCAAGGTCGAGCAACGCGGTTATACGCTCGTGCCGCTAAACTTTCATTACAAGGGCGGCCGCGTCAAATGCGAAATCGGCCTCGCCAAGGGTAAGAAGCAGCACGACAAGCGCGAGACCGAGAAGAAACGGGATTGGGAACGTGAAAAGGCCCGCCTGATGCGCAACCCGACCTGAGCCGCACCGGAGCCTGAGCCGGATTCCGGCGCATCCTGCTGACAAAAATGGCCCGCCTGATTGGCGGGCCATTTTGTTTGTGTAGACGGCTTCGGCGCGGCGAATCGCCGCGCCGCCGGGGATCCAACGGTGAGCTCAGCGCACTTCAGTCGCGCCCTTGCCCTTGTTCACGATGGTCAGCGCCGAGGCGATCATCGAGCTCATATTGGACAGATCGCCCGGCACGATCAGCGTGGTGCCCTGCTTCGCCACGTTGGCGAACGCGTTCACGTATTGTTCGGCCACCTTGAGGTTCACCGCCTCCATGCCGCCGGCCGACTGGATCGCCGCGGCGATCTTCTGGATAGCCTGGGAATTGGCTTCGGCCACCGCCAGAATCGCCGCGGCCTGCCCCTGCGCCTGATTGATGGCCGCCTGGCGCTCGCCCTCGGACTTCTGGATGGCCGCCTCGCGTCCACCCGAGGCGATATTGATCTGCTCCTGCTTGCGCCCTTCCGAGGCCGCGATCAGCGCGCGCTTCTCACGCTCCGCCGTGATCTGCGCCTGCATCGCATGAAGGATTTCCTTCGGCGGAGTGAGATCCTTGATTTCGTAGCGCAGCACTTTCACGCCCCAGTTCGACGCCGCTTCGTCGAGCGAGGAAACGATGCTGTGATTGATGAAGTCGCGCTCCTCGAAGGTTTTGTCGAGTTCGAGCTTGCCGATCACCGAGCGCAGCGTGGTCTGCGACAACTGCGTAATCGCAAACACGAAGTTGCTCGAACCATATGAGGCCTTCATTGGATCGGTGACCTGAAAATACAGCACGCCGTCCACCTGCAACTGGGTGTTGTCGCGCGTGATACAGACCTGGCTCGGCACGTCGAGCGGAATTTCCTTGAGCACGTGCTTGTAGGCGATGCGGTCGACGAACGGCACCACGAAGCTCAACCCCGGTGTAAGTGTGGCGTGATAGCGGCCAAGCCTCTCCATCACCCACGCGTGCTGCTGCGGCACGATCTTGATGGTCTGCGCGGCAATCACAATGACGATGATGAGAAGCACTACCGCGACGATAGTCGAATCCATGGCTACTCCGATCTCTGGTTTGAATTGTTATGGTGCCTGGTGTGAATGGCCGGGCGAATGCGGGCCATCTGCGGGATTTTTTGCGGAACCGTCCGCGCTGCCCGTTGCAGGCCCGGTTGCGGGCCCGGCCCCTGGTCCGTTTGTAGTCCCGCTCGTAGTCCCGCTCCCAGCCCCGCTCGCAGGCCGCCTGCTCGCCACCACGACCAGCCGGCTGCCGTCCAGCGCGCTGATCTCATAGACCTGCGCATCCTCCGGCTCACCCGGCGCGAGTTCGACATCCCACGCGGCGCCGCGATAGCTGGCCCGCGCCCGCCGCTCGCGCCAGCCGGTCACGGTCAAAGTCTGACCGATGTCGAGATTCACGTCGGGATTGCGCGCGGCCACCTCGCGCTTTCTGCGGCCAAAGCGCGAGCGCCGCAGCAGCAACACGGCGACCAGCGCCACCACGGCCGCCAGCGCGAACTGCACGTCGGCATTGGCGCCGGCGAGGCGCGCGAGAGCAGCGGCCACGAAACCCAACGCGATCATCAACAGATAGAAGGTGCCGCTCATCAACTCCAGCACGATAAGCACGCCGGCCCCGATCCACCAGAACAGTCCACCAGGCGTCACGTCGACCTCCACAAAGCAAAACACCCCGGATCTACCGAGGTGTTTATAGCACGAAGCCGGTGCATTTTACCGTCCGGCACGGTCCACTTTGATGAACCGCACCGTCCTGCGATGCGTAGTGCTTATTTTGTCGACGATTTAGCCAAAGCCTGCCACGTCTCGACAATCGTGTCCGGGTTCAGGGAGATCGACGCAATGCCTTCGTCGGTCAGCCACTGTGCGAAATCCGGGTGATCCGACGGGCCCTGCCCGCAGATGCCGACGTACTTGTTCAGCCGCAGGCAGGTTTCAATCGCGCGCTTGAGCATGAACTTGACCGCCGGGTCGCGTTCGTCGAAATCGACTGCCAGCAGTTCCATGCCGGAGTCGCGGTCGAGGCCGAGCGTGAGCTGCGTGAGATCGTTCGAACCGATCGAGAAGCCGTCGAAGTACTGCAGGAATTCCTCGGCAAGGATCGCGTTCGACGGCACTTCGCACATCATGATCAGGCGCAGGCCCTTCTCGCCGCGCTTCAGGCCGAACTTCTCCAGCAGCCCGACCACGCGCTCCGCCTGCTTCAAGGTGCGCACGAACGGCACCATGATCTCGACGTTGTCGAGGCCCATCTCTTCGCGCACCTTCTTCAGCGCGATGCATTCCATCTGGAACGCTTCGGCGAAGTCGTCCGCGATGTAGCGCGAGGCGCCACGGAAACCGAGCATCGGGTTTTCTTCGTCCGGCTCGTAACGCGAACCGCCGATCAGTTTCTTGTACTCGTTCGACTTGAAGTCCGACAGACGCACGATGACGGGCTTCGGATAGAACGCCGCGGCGATCGTCGCGATACCTTCGGTCAGCTTGTCGACGTAGAACGCACGCGGCGATGCATGACCGCGCGCCACGCTCTCGACCGCCTTCTTCAGGTCCTGATCGATGTTCGGGTACTCCAGAATCGCCTTCGGGTGCACGCCGATGTTGTTGTTGATGATGAACTCGAGCCGCGCCAGCCCCACACCGCCGTTCGGCAGTTGCGAGAAGTCGAAGGCGAGCTGCGGGTTGCCCACGTTCATCATGATC
This sequence comes from Burkholderia sp. 4M9327F10, assembly GCF_005503145.1. GTDB lineage: Bacteria > Pseudomonadota > Gammaproteobacteria > Burkholderiales > Burkholderiaceae > Paraburkholderia. Next base: position 26,462 of record NZ_SCNV01000053.1, read on the forward strand.
TTCACCGGAATCGGCGGCAGTTCGCCGCGCTGGACTTCGGTGACTTCGGTTTCGAGCAGGCCGTCGTAAATCTTGCCTTCGTCGCCTTCCGCGCACGACACGGTAACCAGCGCGCCGTCCTTCAGCAGGTCGGTGGCGTCGCCGCAACCCACCACGGCCGGCACGCCCAGCTCACGCGCGATGATCGCCGCGTGGCAGGTACGCCCGCCGCGGTTCGTGACGATCGCCGAGGCGCGCTTCATCACCGGCTCCCAGTTCGGGTCGGTCATGTCGGCCACCAGCACGTCGCCCGGCTGCACACGGTCCATCTCCGACGGATCGTGAATCACGCGCACCGGACCCGCGCCGATCTTCTGGCCGATAGCACGACCCGTAACGATGACCTGCGACTGGCCCTTCAGCTTGAAGCGCTGCTCGGCCTTGCCCGTCGCCTGGCTCTTCACCGTTTCCGGGCGCGCCTGCAGGATGAAGATCTTGCCGTCGCGGCCGTCCTTGCCCCACTCGATGTCCATCGGACGCTGGTAGTGCTTCTCGATGATCACGGCGTACTTCGCCAGTTCGATCACGTCTTCGTCGGTAATCGAGAAGCGGTTACGCTGCTCGTGCGCCACGTCGACGGTCTTCACGCGGCCCGGCTCGCCCGGCTTGGTGAATTCCATCTTGATGAGCTTCGAGCCGATCGAGCGGCGGATGATCGGGTACTTGCCCTGTGCCAGCGTGGTCTTGAAGACGTAGAACTCGTCCGGATTGACGGCGCCCTGCACGACGGTTTCGCCGAGACCGTAGCTGGAGGTAATGAACACCGCGTCCTTGAAGCCGGATTCCGTGTCGAGCGTGAACATCACGCCGGCCGCGCCGACGTCCGAGCGCACCATGCGCTGCACGCCCGCCGACAACGCGACTTCAGCGTGAGTGAAGCCCTTGTGGACGCGATACGAGATCGCGCGGTCGTTGTACAGCGACGCGAACACGTGCTTCATGCGGTCGAGCACGTCCTCGACGCCGACCACGTTCAGGTAGCTTTCCTGCTGGCCCGCGAACGACGCATCCGGCAAATCCTCTGCCGTAGCGGACGAACGGACTGCGAACGAAAGCTCTTCAGGCGAGCTGTTCTGGAGCGTGTCGAAACCCGCACGGATGTCAGCCTCGAGTTGCGGCTGCAACGGTGCGTCGACGATCCACTGACGGATTTCCTTGCCCGCTTCGGCGAGCGCCTTCACGTCGTCGACGTCGAGCGTCTCGAGACGTTGGGCGATGCGTTCGGTGAGGTTGTTGTGATGGAGGAAATCACGGAATGCGAATGCCGTCGTGGCGAAACCGGTGGGCACCCGAACGCCTGCCTGGGCGAGTTGACTGATCATCTCGCCCAAGGACGCGTTCTTGCCGCCCACGATCTCTACATCGGTCATCCGCAACTGCTCGAACGGCACTACATACGCCTGGTCCTTTGCGACGTTAACTGCGTTAGTCATACAAGCCCCTAAGTGTGGAAGAAATACACGGCTGTGCAAGTGGGCTTGGACGCGAGTGCTCATAAGAAAACGCCGGGCCTCTCCAAGTTTTCTTGGCCCCCTCGGGGGGCTGGCGCGTAGCGCCAGGTTGGGGGCTCTTCCTTGGAAGCACGTCTTTTGGACGATCTCACGTCTTGCACAACCTGTTAGATAAGCAATCGCCTGGCCGTGCGCACTGAAGCGTAATCAGCACGTGCTTAACCGGCCTCCCGCTTTTACAACCGCGCTGCCACGAAGCGCGCAAAAAGCACGACGAAGCCAACGGTTGGACGAAATTATTCAAATTCGCCGCAGGTTACCAGCAAAAAGCGGGGCGTTGACCGGGCGATAAATGCGAGTTAAGCGCGGTTCGCCTGCAATTGCTTATCCAACAGGTTGCCGCTATTCTACCGTGCCGACTCCTGAAATGTGACTGTCGGACGAGAATTGCGCCTCGAAACGCGCCCCCGACCTGCCGTCGGGCTCTTCGCGAGGCCACGGCTGTCAAGGGTGCGCGAGCGGCGCCCACGGCGCGCCGCGCCGGTGCTCCTGTAGTTTGCGGTTAGCCACCGTACAGTGAGCCTCGGCGCGACGATGTTAGATTCGAGCGAAATTTCCCGCTCACGTTCCCTGCCCACTGCCCCACTGATGCCGCCCACCGTATTCATCGTCTCCGACGGTACCGGGATCACTGCCGAAACCTTCGCGCATTCGATCCTCTCCCAGTTCGACCAGAAATTCCGCCTGGTGCGGGTCCCGTTTGTCGATTCGACCGAAAAAGCCTACGCGACGCTCGAGAAAATCAACGAAGCGACCCAGCAGGACGGCCGCCGGCCGATCGTCTTCACGACGCTGGTCGACAGTTCGTCGAACAAGATCGTCAAAGGCTCGAATGCGCTGGTGCTGGACATGTTCCAGACCTTCGTCGAACCGCTCGAGCAGGAACTGGAGCTGAAGTCGAGCCACGCAATGGGCCGCGGCCACCAGAATGCGGACACGGAGGAGTACAAGAACCGTATCGAGGCGATCAATTTCTCGCTCGCCCACGACGACGGTCAGTCGAACCGCAATCTGGCCGATGCAGACGTGATCCTGGTGGGCGTGTCGCGCAGCGGCAAGACGCCGACGAGCCTGTATCTGGCGATGCAGTACGGCGTGAAGGCAGCGAACTATCCGCTGATTCCGGAAGACTTCGAACGCGGCAAGCTGCCGACGCCGTTGCTGGCGCACCGGCCGAAGATGTTTGGACTGTCGATCGATCCGCAGCGTCTGTCCGAGATCCGCAACGAGCGCCGGCCGGGCAGCAAGTACGCGGCGCCGGAAAACTGCCGTTACGAGATCAACGAAGCAGAAGCGATGATGCGGCGCGAGGGGATCAAATGGCTATCGTCGACGCACAAGTCGATCGAAGAGATTGCGACGACGATCCTGCAGGAAATCAAGCTGGACCGGCCGTCGTATTGAGTCGGGTTTTAGTCAGGCGAGCGGCCGGCTTCAACGGCCGCCGCGCTGCTGGCGGCACTGCTCGAACAGGCACACGGCGGCAGCGGCCGCCACATTGAGCGATTCCATGCCGCCCGGCTGCGGAATCGTCACACGCAGCGTGACCGCATCGCGCCACGCCTGCGACACCCCTGCCCCCTCGTTGCCCATGACCCAGGCAAGCGGACCGGACAGGTCGCAATCGTAAAGCGCCTGAGCGCCATGCGAATCGGTAATCACCACCGGTACGGCAAGCCGCTCGATCAAGGTCTGCGGCTCCACATCCTCGTGAATCTCCAGCAGGAAGTGCGCTCCCATCCCGGAGCGCAGCACTTTCGACGACCACGCGTAAGCCGTTCCCGGCGCGCAAAACACCTGCTGAATGCCAGCGGCGGCCGCGCTGCGCAGAATCGAGCCGACATTGCCCGCGTCCTGCACGCCGTCGAGCACCACGCAAGTCTGTCCGACCCGCTCCGGCAGCGGCGGCGCCAGCTTCTCGACCAGCAGCAGAATCCCCACCCCGTTCACCACATTCGACAACTGTCCGAACAAGGCATCCGGCAAGGTGACGATACGGCTCGCGTCGATGCGGGACACGATGGCCTGCGCCTCGTCGTGACGCAGCGCGCCTTCGGTGACAAGACAGGTTTCGGGCTGGCCGGCGACGTCCAGATAGGCGCTTGCGAGGTGAAACCCTTCGAGCAGCGCGTGGCCGCTGCGACGCTGCTGGTGCGTCGAGCCGGCGAGCGCCTTGAGGCGTTTGTAGAGCGGATTGTCCCGCGAGGTGATGGCTTTCACAGGCAGCGAAGACAGTGAGAATGTGAGAAAAGCAGGATGAAGCGCCCGCGCGGGCGCTTCAGAAAAGCGCGTTATCGGCTAGCGGACCGATCCGGTCGATCTGGCCGATGCGCCCAGCGAATTCGACTCGTCGTCGACCCAGGCCGTCTCCACCACGGGCGGCAGCCGTGTCAGTTCGACGCCCGGCGCCGCCACGCGCCTGCCCATACGCAGATGCGCTTCGCGCACCGGCGCAAACGAGCGGCGATGATGCTCGCACGGTCCATGCTCGCGCAGCGCCGCCAGATGCTGCGGCGTGCCATAGCCGGAATGAGCGTCGAAGCCGTACACCGGGAAGCGCTGATGCAGCTCCAGCAGCATGCGGTCGCGCGTGACCTTGGCGAGAATCGACGCCGCCGAAATCGACTTGACCAGCGCATCGCCGCCAACAATCGCTTCGCTACGAATGCTCAGCACCGGGCAACGATTGCCGTCGATCTTCACGAGAGTCGGCACAACCGCGAGGCCTTCCACGGCGCGCTTCATCGCCAGCATGGTCGCGTGCAGGATATTGAGCGTGTCGATCTCTTCGACGGAAGCCGAAGCAATGCAATACGCCAGCGCGCGATCGACAATCTTGTCGTACAGCTCATCGCGCTTTCTGGCGGTGAGCGCTTTCGAATCGTCGAGACCGCGAATCATCGGCTTCGACGGATCGAAAATCACCGCCGCAGCCACCACCGGGCCGGCCAACGGCCCGCGCCCGGCTTCGTCGACGCCGCAGACGATCTCGTCGGCGGCGTTGAAGTCAAAACCGGGTTGCTGCGCTGCCGCAGCGGACTTGCGCTCACGCACGCGGGCGCCGGTCATCGACGCCCCTTGCGCGTTTCGACGACGTTCGCCACCACTTCCGCGGCACGCTGGGCTGTGTTCTGCTTCAGCACGTGATGCATTTCCGTGAAAATTTCCGTCAGCGTGCGCCGGTTGGCTTCGTCGCGCAACTGTTTCAGGGTGGCATCGGCGAGCGCCTCGGGCGTCGCAAAGTGCTGCAGGATCTCCGGCACCACAAAGCGCCCAGCGAGGATGTTCGGCAGCCCCACATACGGCAGATAGCCCTGGCGCCGCATGATCTGACCTGTCAGCCAGGGCACCTTATAGGAAATCACCATCGGCTTCTTCAGCAGCGCGGCTTCCAGCGTCACCGTGCCGCTCTTGACGAGAATCGCGTCGGCGGCGGTCATCGCCACCTGCGACTGCCCTTCTATCAGCGTCAGCGCGAGGCCCGGACTGGCGTCCACCAGCGGCTGCAGCAGTTCGCGCAGCGCCGGCGTCGCCACCGGCATCACGAAGCGCACGCCAGGCTCGCGGTGCTGCATCAGCTCCATGGCCGCGAAGAAGGTCGGGCCGATCAGGTTGATTTCCGAGCGCCGGCTGCCGGGCAGCACGGCGATCACCGGCCCGCTTTCCGGCAGGCCGAGGGTACGGCGTGCGCCCAGCGTGTCGGGTTCGAGCGGAATTTCGTCGGCAAGCGGATGGCCCACGTACGACGCCGCCACGCCGGCCTTCTCCAGCAGCGCGGTTTCGAACGGAAACACGCACAGCATGTGATCGACCGCTTTGGCGATCTTCTTGATGCGCCCGCCGCGCCACGCCCAGATGGACGGGCAAACGAAGTGGATGGTCGGAATGTCGGCGTTGCGCAGCGAGTGTTCGAGGCCGAAGTTGAAGTCAGGCGCGTCGACGCCGATGAACGCGGCAGGCGGCTCGGCCAGCAACTGGCGTTTCAGCTCATTGCGGATGCCGAGAATCTCGGGAATATGCCGCAGGGCTTCGACATAGCCGCGCACGGACAGCTTTTCCATCGGCCAGTGCGCGTCGAAACCGGTGGCGATCATGCGCGGGCCACCGATGCCGTAATACTGGGTGCCGGCCGGCAGACGGCTCGCGAGGCCGTCGAGCAGGGACGCGGCCAGCAGATCGCCGGACGGCTCGCCGGCCACCATTGCAAGCCGTAGCGGACTGGGTTGCAGGGCCATCGGTTAGCGGATGATGCCGCGTTGCGACGCGACCACGAAGTCGACCAGCTCCTGCACCGCCGTATCGCCGTCGCCGCCGGCCGTTGCCAGCTCACGCAGTTGCACCTTGGCCTCTTCCAGCGACAGGCCGTTCTTGTACAGCAGGCGGTACGCCGCGCGCAGCGCCGAGATCGCGTCGGCGGAAAAGCCGCGCCGGCGCAGGCCTTCGACGTTGATGCCGTGCGGCTCCGCCTTGTTGCCCGCGGCAATCACGAACGGCGGGATGTCCTGCACGAGTGCCGACGCGCCGCCCAGCATCGAATGCGCGCCGATGCGCACGTACTGATGCACACCCGACATGCCGCCGACGATCGCGTAGTCGCCGATCGTCACGTGGCCGGCCATCTGCGCGTTGCTCGACAGGATCACGTTGCTGCCCACGTGGCAGTCGTGACCGATGTGCACGTACGCCATGATCCAGTTGTCGTCGCCGAGCGTGGTGACGCCCGCGTCCTGCACCGTGCCGGTGTGGATGGTGGTGAACTCGCGGATGGTATTGCGGTTGCCGATCACGAGCCGGGTAGGCTCGTCGCGGTACTTCATGTCCTGCGGCCGGCCACCGACCGATGCATAGTGACCAATGCGGTTTTCTTCGCCAATGGTCGTGTGACCTTCGATCACGCTGTGCGAGCCGACCGTCGTGCCCGCGCCGATGCTGACGTGCGGGCCGATAATGGCATACGGCCCGATTTCAACCGTTTCGTCGAGCTGCGCGCCCGGCTCGACGATTGCAGTGGGATGAATCCTGCTCATGCGACCTCGCTTCTGATTCTGTTGCGTTATCTGGATGCCGCGCCCGCGTGTGCCGCGTCGTCAGCGCTCCATTGCTGGCCGCCCCCCGGACGGATGCCCATGCGATGGACGTCCGCCAGCGCGCCAGCATTACCGGCCCAGCTTACTGGCCATCCGTGTCCGTGTGGCGGACTGCGCACATCAGGTCGGCTTCCGCCGCAACCGCACCATCCACCTCAGCGCGCGCCTTGAACTTCCAGATACCGCGCATGTGCCGTTCGAACGTTGCGTTCAGAATGAGCTGATCGCCCGGCTCCACCACGCGCTTGAAGCGCGCGTTGTCGATGCCGACGAACAGGTACAGCGTGTTGGCCGGATCATGCGGCTCTTCCGAGAACGTCAGCAGCGCTGCGGTCTGCGCCAGCGCTTCGAGAATCAGCACACCCGGCATCACCGGACGGCTCGGGAAGTGCCCCATGAAATACGGCTCGTTGATCGACACGTTCTTCAGCGCTTTGATGCTCTTGTGCGGTTCGAGTTCGAGCACCCGATCGACCAGCAGGATCGGATAGCGATGCGGCAGCAGCGTGAGAATCTTATGTATGTCGAGATTGATTTTTTCGGTGCTCATGGTGTTTCTACTCACGCATTGACTGCGCGATGATGACTGCGAATACGGTTCAGGTGGATTGGTAACGCTTGCTGCCGTCGCTTTCAGTGATGCGGCAGCCGATGCTGCCCCGCCACCCAAAGCGACGCTTCCTGCTTGAAATCTGGCCGTTGCCTGCCCGGCGCCCATCCAGCGCCCATCCAGCGCCTATCCAGCCGCCTTGCCGCCCGGCGCAGCAGCGGCCGCAGCCGCTTCCAGCGCCTTGATACGGTCGCGCAGCCTGTCGAGGTTGCGCATCAGCGCCGCACTCTTGTTCCAGTCGCGATGCTCGACGGCCGGGAACGCACTCGTGTACATGCCGGGCTTCAGGAGCGACTTCGACACGCCCGACTGCGCCGTGACAATCACGTAATCAGCCAGTGTAACGTGTCCGGCAATGCCGACCGCGCCGCCGATCATGCAATGCCGGCCAATATTGGTGCTGCCGGCGATGCCTGCGCAACCGGCGATCACCGTGTAGGCGCCGATCCGGCAGTTATGGCCGATCTGCACCAGATTGTCGATCTTCACGCACTCTTCGATCACCGTATCGGCCATTGCGCCGCGGTCGATCGTCGTATTCGCGCCGATTTCGACATCCGCGCCGACCGACACGGCGCCGACCTGCGGAATCTTGACCCAACTGCCGGTGCGGGCCTCGCCTTCACCGACGAAATCAGGCGCAAACCCAAAGCCGTCGGAGCCGATCACAGCGCCGGCATGGATGATGGCGCGCTCGCCGATCTTGCAGCCGTAATACACGCAGACGTTCGGATACAGGTGCGAACCCGCGCCAATCCGGACACCGCGGCCAATCACCACATTCGCGTCCAGCCGCACATGCTCGCCGATCACCGCACCGGCTTCCACCGTGACGTGCGGCCCGATCACCGCGCTGGCCGCCACCTGGGCGGACGGATCGATAGTGGCGCTGGCGTGCACGCCCGGCACGGCCTTCGGCGCGGCCAGCTCGATAAACGTCTGCGCAACGCGCGCGAAGTAAGCGTAGGGGTTGGGCGTGACGATGAAGTTACGGCCTGCGGGAGCTTGCCCTTGTGGCGCCCCCAGCCTGGCGAGGTCGCCGGCGTTGATCAGCACCGCGCCTGCGCGTGTGGTTTCGACCTGCGACAGGTACTTCGGATTGGCGAGGAATGCCAGCTGTTCCGGGCCTGCCTGGTCGAGCGGAGCCAGGCTGCTGACCCGGTGCGAGCGGTCTCCAACTACTTCACCGCCGAACCGCTGGACGATGTCCTCGAGTGTAAATGCCATGCGTGTACTGCTCCTGCGGTTCAGTTGCTGCTACTGGTGGACGACGCGCCATTGCTGGGCGCCGCCGCAAGCGCCTTGAGCACCTGGTCGGTAATGTCGATGCGCGGGCTCACATACACCGCTTCCTGAACGATCAGGTCATAGTGCTGCTGCTCGGCGATCTGCTTGATCACCTTGTTGGCGCGATCGAGCACCGCTGCCAGCTCCTCGTTGCGGCGCTGGTTCAGGTCTTCGCGGAACTCACGCTGCTTGCGCTGAAAGTCGCTGTCCAGTTGCGACAGGTCGCGCTGCTTCTCGGCGCGATCGGCCGGCGCCATCGACGCGCCGTTCTTGTCCAGCGCGTCGGACATCGACTTCAGCTTCTGCGCCATATCCTGCAGATCCTTGTCGCGCTTCGCGAACTCGGCTTCGAGCTTGGTCTGCGCCGCCTTCGCGGCAGCCGACTCGCGCAGGATACGATCCGAGTTGACGGCCGCAATCCTGGCTTCCTGCGCGTGCGCCGCGCCCATGCCCAAGGTCATTGCCAGCGCAAGCGCGCACGTCGCATAGGCGCATCTCACACATTTCGAAAACATACCGGTTCGCAAAGTCATCCTCTCGATACTGTAAAGAGGTCCGGGACTGACCCGGACCGTCCAATCAGAATGCCGTTCCAATCTGGAACTGGAATTTCTGGTACTGGTCGCCACTGTGCCTCGTGAGCGGGAAACCCAGGCTCAGCTTGAGCGGACCGATCGGCGAGATCCACGCCAGGCCCACCCCATAGCCATAGCGCAAGCCGTTCGCGCCCACGCTTTCGCCTGCATCGCCCCAGACGTTACCCGCGTCAAGGAACGTAAACACCCGCAGGGTGCGATCATAGCCTGTGCCCGGCAATGGGAACGTTAATTCGAGGTTCGCCACCAGCAGCCTCGAGCCGCCGATCGGGTCGCCGGTCGAAGCGTCGCGCGGCCCGAGCGAGCTCGGCTCATAGCCGCGCACCGTGCCGATACCGCCCGCGTAGTAATTCTTGAAGATCGGGTAAGGCTTGCCGCCCAGGCCATTGCCGTAGCCGCCCTGGAGATTGACACCCACCACGAAACCGCGCGCAAACGAATAATAGTACTGCGCGTTGATATCAGCCTTGTAATACTGCGTGCCACCCACCGGCGTGCCATATTCGGCGCTCGCCTGGGTGAAGTAGCCGCGGCTCGGCACCAGCGCGCTGTCACGCGCGTCGCGTGCCCAGGCCGCCGTGACCGGCACGCTGTTCGACACGCGGCCTTGCTGGTTCACATAGTCGACATAGCTTTGCGGCGTGGCACCATCCACGTCGAGCGCGTTCTGCTCGATACCGGCGCCAAAATAGACCGTATCGACTTCCGAGAACGGAATGCCGAACTTGAGGTCGCCGCCTACCGTCACGATCTTGAAGCTCGAATCCGACGAGTAGTACAGCGGCTGCTGGGTGCGGTAGTAGACGTCGGTAACGCGCTTGATGCCGTCCACCGTGAAGTACGGGTCGATCTGCGTGACGGTGAGCGTGCGGTACGTCTTCGCGGTGTTGAGATTCACCGCGAGGCTTGTGCCGGAGCCGAACAGGTTGTCCTGCGACACGCCCGCCGAGAGGATCGGCCCCTGGCCCGAGCCGTAACCGACGCCCAGCGTGATCGCACCGGTCGGCTTTTCCTTGACCGTGACGTTCACGTCCACCTGATCCGCCGTGCCTTCGACCGGCACCGTCGTGACGTCCACGTCGGAGAAGTAGCCGAGGCGGTTCAGGCGGTCCTTCGAAAGCGCGAGACGATTCGAGTCGAACCACGAGTTTTCGAGCTGGCGCATTTCGCGGCGCACCACTTCGTCACGCGTGCGGGTATTGCCGGTAATGTTGATGCGGCGCACATAGACCCGGCGGCTCGGGTCCACCTGTAGCGTCAGGTCGACCGTATGGCGCTGCTGGTCGATCAGCGGCTGCGCGTTCACCGTGGCGAAGGCATAGCCGTATTCACCGAACCTGTCGACCAGCGCCTTGGTAGCGGCCTGCAGCTTGTCAGCCGAGAACACCTCGCCGGCCTTGATCTTCACCAGCTTGTCGAGTTCGTCTTCCCGGTCGAGCAGGTCGCCCGCCAGATGAATTCCTGAAATCATGTACGGCTCGCCCTCATGCACCGAGAGCGTCACGTACATGTCTTTCTTGTCCGGCGAGATCGACACCTGGGTCGATTCAAACGAGAACTCGAGGTAGCCGTGATTCAGGTAATACGAGCGAATCTTCTCGAGATCGCCGTTCAGCGTGTCTTTCGAGTAGAGGTCGTTCTTCGTGTACCAGGAAAACCAGTTCGGCGTGGACTGCTGCATTTCGTCACGCAGCGTGCTGTCGCTAAACGCCCGGTTGCCGATGAAGTTGATCTGGCGGATTTTCGCGTTCGGGCCTTCGCCCACCGAGAACAGCAACGCCACACGGTCGCGGTCGATCGGCGTGATGGTGGTTGTGACCTCGGCGGCATAGTAGCCGCGCATCAGATACTGGCGCTTGAGCTCCTGCTCGGCCTTCTGGACGAGCGCCGTGTCGTAGAAGCGGCCTTGCGACAGCCCCACGAGGCGCAGCGCCTTGGTCAGATTGTCCTTGTCGAATTCATGCAGGCCCGAGAAATCGACCGTGCCGATAGCCGGGCGCTCGGTCACCTGCACGACCACGGTCGCGCCTTCGGTGAGGATCTTCACGTCGCTGAAGAAACCGGTGGCGTACAACGCGCGGATCGCTTCGGATGCCTTGTCGTCGGAGAAGATATCGCCTTGCTGGATGGGCAGATAGGCCAGCACGGTGCCCGCCTCGATTCGCTCCAGCCCTTCGAGCCGGATGTCCTGCACCACGAACGCCGATGTCGCATGGGCCGCGAGGCCATGCGCAGCTAACGCTGTAGCGGCGAACGATTTAGGTACAAGGCGATGAGGTTTCAACAACGGACTTCCCCAATGTAAAGCTCAATCATGCCGGGCGGCCACTCCTCGCGAGCGCCGCCGGACATTTCAGAAATGGATCAGGCGAGCCAGATCGTTGAAAAGCGCAATCGCCGAGAGGGCGACAATACAGGCCAGTCCAGCTCTCTGCAGAACGAGCTGCCAGCGGTCGGAAACCGCCTTACCGGTTGCAGCTTCAACCAAATAATATAACAGATGCCCCCCGTCCAATACCGGAATCGGGAGCAGGTTAAGTACGCCAAGGCTAATGCTGACCAGTGCCAGGAATGACAGGAATGCTGAGGGACCCAACCTCGCACTCTTACCCGCGTAGTCGGCAATCGTGACCGGCCCCGACAGATTTTTCAGCGACGCCTCGCCCGTAATCATCCGGCCAAACATCCGCACCGAGTAAGCCGCGAGATCCCACGTCCTGCGCGCACCCAGTTGCAGGCTTTCGAGCGGGCCGTAACGCACCGTGACGGACGGCACCTGGGTCGCCAGTTCCGCGCCGATGCGGCCGATATCCTGACCGCTGGCGTCGTCATGCTGCATCTGCGGCACGACGTGAATGTCCTCGATCTTGCCCGTCTGCTGCCCTTCGTCGGCCTGGTCGCCACGCTCGACCTTCAGCGTGATGCTCTTGCCCGCATGCGTCTTCACATAGGCGATGAAGGCCGTCGCGTTATCGGTGGGCGCGCCGTCGATCGAGATGAGGCGGTCGCCCGCGACGAGGCCGGCGCGTTGCGCGGCGCTGCCCGGCTGAACGCCTGCCACAATCAGTTTGCCGCCGCCCGGCTCGAAGCCCAGACGCGACATGAAGTCGTCGTCGACGTCCTTCTCGGACACGTCGCGCAGATCGAGCTGGAAATCCGAAACCCCGTGGCTGTCTTTCGCACTCAGGACGATGCGGCTGTGATCGAACGCGGCGCCGAGCAACTTCCAGCGCAGGTCGGACCACGAACGCACCGGCTCGCTCTCGGCCGCGTCCGCATTGCGCACGGCGACGACCGTCTCGCCGCCGTCGAAGCCCGCGAGCGCTGCCGGCGTATTCGGCGCCGGCGTGGCCACGATGGCCGACGGCTCGCTCACACCGGTGGCGAACACGGCGGCGAACAGCACGATGGCAAGGATGAAGTTGGCGAGCGGGCCGGCCGCGACAATCGCAAAACGCTTCGCGACATGCTGACGGTTGAACGCGTAAGGCAGCGCCTCAGCGGGAATCGGCGCACCCGCTTCGCGCTCGTCGAGCATCTTCACGTAGCCGCCCAGCGGCAACGCGGCAATCGTCCATTCAGTGCCCGTCTTGGGGCTGACCCACTGAACCAGTGGCTTGCCGAAACCGATCGAAAAGCGCAGCACCTTGACACCGCACCAGCGCGCGACGCTGTAGTGGCCATACTCGTGGACCACCACGAGCACGCCTATCGCGACGACGAAGGCGAGCACTTCGATCAGCAGGTTCATATTCGCCTCACTGGACGGCACGTTCCGCGCGAAGGGCGTCGTGCGGCAGACGCTGGATGAAATCGGCAGCCGCACGGCGCGCGGCCGCGTCTGCTTCGATCACATCGTCGAGCGCGTGGGCGCTGCGGTTGGGCAGCGCGTTCAGCACCGCGTCGACGACCTGCGCGATGGCCATAAAGCCGATCTTGCGCGACAGAAATGCTTCGACTGCAATCTCGTTGGCCGCGTTCAACGCGGCGCTGGCGATGCCGCCTTCCGCGAGGGCCTTCATGGCCAGCGCGAGACACGGGAAGCGCGCGTAGTCCGGCCGCTCGAACGACAGCGACGCGACCTGCACCAGATCGAGCTGGGCCACGCCGGAATCGACCCGGTCGGGGAACGCCAGCGCGTGCGCGATCGGCGTGCGCATGTCGGGATTGCCGAGCTGTGCAAGCACCGAGCCGTCGGCGTACGAGACCATCGAGTGAATCACGCTCTGCGGATGAATCAGCACTTCGATGCGCTCGCCCGGCAGCGCGAACAGCCAGTGCGCCTCGATGACTTCGAGGCCCTTGTTCATCATGGTCGCCGAGTCGACCGAAATCTTGCGGCCCATCACCCAGTTCGGGTGCTTGCAGGCTTCGTCCGGCGTCACATTGACGAGGCTCGCGGGCTCGCGGGTGCGGAACGGTCCGCCCGAGGCCGTGAGAATGATCTTCGAGACGCCGCCGTGCTGCGCGGCTTCACGCGGCAGGCACTGGAAAATCGCGTTGTGTTCGCTGTCGACGGGCAACAGCACCGCGCCGTGATCGCGCACCGCGTCCATGAAGATCGCGCCGGACATCACCAGCGCTTCCTTGTTGGCAAGCAGGATGCGCTTGCCGGCGCGGGCGGCGGCGAGACTCGGCGCGAGACCCGCGGCGCCGACAATGGCGGCCACCACCGTATCGCAAGCGTCGCTCTTCGAGACCTCGACGAGCGCTTGCGGGCCATACGTCACCTCGGTCTTGCAGCCGGCCGCACGCAGCCTCGCGGCGACTTGCGCCGCGGTGTCGGCGTCGCCGACCACGGCCACTTCGGGCGTAAAGCGCAGGCATTGTTCGACGAGCTTGTCGCCGTTACGGTGCGCGGTCAGCGCGTAGACCGAAAAGCGCTCGGGATGACGCGCGACGACGTCGAGCGTGCTGTCTCCAATCGAGCCCGTTGAACCGAGCAGTGTCAGACGTTTTTGCATATCTCTTTCTCTAGCCGAGCAACAGCATTGCGAGCGGCAGCACCGGCAATAATGCGTCGATGCGGTCAAGGACGCCACCGTGTCCCGGTAGCAGGCCGCTTGAATCCTTCACGCCGGCCTGGCGTTTTAACATCGACTCGAACAGGTCGCCGACCACGCTGAAGGCCACCAGGACGGTCAGCGCAGCCAGCGTCCGGACGGCGCCCAGGCGCTCCAGCAGCGCAGAATACAGGGTCGGTTCAAAGGCGTGAAGCCCGATCGCCGCGCCGGCGACCACCACCACCGCCAGCCAGCCGCCGATCGCCCCTTCCCATGTCTTACCGGGACTGATGGCGGGCGCCAGCTTGTGCCGCCCGAACGCCTTACCCGCAAAGTATGCGCCGATATCGGCGAGCCAGACCACTAGCAACAGGGACAGAACAAACGGCACGCCAGCCATGCGGGCAGCAACCAGCGCGTGCCAGCAGGCGACGAACGCGACAATGCCGGCCAGAAACAGGAACAGGCGCCAGGCGCCCTGCGCCAGTGCCGGCTTGCGCACCAGCACGTATGGGCCGGCCAGCACCCAGAACACGGCGGCAGCCTGGAACAGCGGGCGCGGCAGTCGCGTGCCGGTGCCGAGCTTGGTGCTCGCCACCAGCGCGAGCGCCGCCACCAGCGCGTAGATAATGGGACCGACGCCCTCGACTTTCAGCAGACGCGCCCATTCCCAGGCGGCAAAGACGACCACGAACGCGATCAGCGCGCCGAATGCGCCCACCGGCGCAAACAGCGTGACCGGCAAGAACACCGCCAGCAGGACGATCGCCGTGATAACACGGGTTTTTAGCATGGAAGCGAATCGACGTTTTGCGATTGCGGCTCGAGCTGAGCGCTGGTGCGGCCGAAGCGGCGCTCGCGCTCCGCATAGGAATCGATGGCGTGGCGCAGCGCGTCCGCGTCGAAGTCCGGCCAGAAAGTGTCGGTGAAGTAGAACTCGGTGTACGCGAGCTGCCACAGCAGGAAGTTGCTGATGCGCTGCTCGCCGCCGGTGCGGATAAAGAGGTCCGGCTCCGGTGCGTAGGCCATGGCCAGGTGCTCGGCAAACGATTCCTCGTTGACCTCGACGGCCTCGCCCGCCCGCGCCGATTGCTCGGCCAGCTTGCGGGTAGCCTGCATGATGTCCCAGCGCCCGCCGTAGTTGGCGGCGATGGTCAGGGTGAGACGGGTATTGCGGGCGGTTTTGGTTTCGGCGCGGCGGATCAGGTCCTGGATGCGCTTGTCGAACATCGTCAGGTCGCCGACCACGCGCAGGCGGATGCCGTTGGCGTGCAGCTTGCCGATTTCGCGCTCGAGCGCGGTCACGAACAGGCGCATCAGGAACGACACTTCGTCGCTCGGACGGCGCCAGTTTTCGGAGCTGAAGGCAAACAGCGTCAGGTATTCGACGCCGGAACGCGCGCACGCTTCGACGGCGGCACGCACCGCGTCGACGCCGCGCGTATGGCCTGCCACGCGCGGCAGGCGGCGCTGCGTTGCCCAACGGCCGTTGCCGTCCATGATGATCGCGATATGTCGCGGCACCGCCGCGACATCAGGCACGCGAACGGTTGAGCTGGTATAGGTCATGGCCGTCGGGACAATAACTGCAAAAAAGAAGTAGAAACCTGAAGATGCTGAAGCCTAACGGCCTCAGACCGTCATGATCTCAGCTTCCTTGGTCGTCACGAGCTTGTCGATTTCGGCCACGAACTTGTCCGTCAGCTTCTGGACATCGTCACCGGCACGACGCTCGTCGTCTTCGGAGATTTCCTTATCCTTGACGAGCTTCTTCAGTTGCTCGTTGGCGTCACGGCGCAGGTTGCGCACCGCGATCTTGGCCGTTTCGGCTTCGCTGCGGGCAACCTTGGTCAGCTCGCGGCGGCGCTCTTCGGTCAGCGCGGGCATCGGCACGCGGATCACGTCGCCTTGGGTAGCCGGGTTCAGGCCCAGATCGGAGTCGCGAATCGCCTTTTCGACGACCGGCACCATCTTCTTTTCCCACGGCTGCACGCCAATCGTGCGCGCGTCGATCAGGGTCATGTTCGCGACCTGCGAGATCGGCACCGGCGAGCCGTAATAATCGACCTGGATGTGATCGAGCAGGCCCGTGTGCGCACGGCCCGTGCGGATCTTCGACAGATCGTTCTTGAACGCGTCGATCGAGCGCTGCATCTTCTGCTCGACGCCCTTCCTGATATCAGCCACAGACATTTTTAAACCTCCGAACCTTCAAAACGGTGCGAGCCGGCCAGCGCGCGAGTAGCAGCGGCCCGGGCCCGCGTTAAAGCCCACGTTATGTGAACGAGAGTTTACACGTGGACGAGCGTACCCTCGTCCTCGCCTTGCACAATGCGCTTTAGCGCACCCGGCTTGACAATCGAAAACACGCGGATCGGCAGTTTCTGGTCGCGGCACAGCGCAAACGCCGTGGCGTCCATCACCTGCAGATTGCGGCCGATCGCCTCGTCGAAGCTGATCGTCGTGTAGCGCGTTGCCGTCGGGTCTTTCTTGGGGTCGGCCGAATAGACGCCGTCCACCTTGGTGGCCTTCAGCACGACTTCCGCGCCGACTTCCGAACCGCGCAGCGCCGCAGCGGTGTCGGTCGTGAAGAACGGGTTGCCGGTGCCGGCCGCGAAAATCACGACCTTGCCTTCTTCAAGCTGGCGGATTGCCCGGGGGCGGATGTACGGCTCGACCACCTGGTCCATACGCAGCGCGGACTGCACGCGTGCCTCGATCCCGGCGTGGCGCATGGCGTCCTGCAGGGCCAGCGCGTTCATCATGGTCGCCAGCATACCCATGTAATCGGCCGTGGCGCGGTCCATACCGGCCGCGCCGCCCGCCACACCGCGGAAAATATTGCCGCCGCCGATCACCACGGCGAGCTGCGTACCGAGCCGCACCACCTCGGCCACGTCCGCCACCATTCTTTCGATCGTCGCGCGATTGATGCCGAAGGCATCGTCGCCCATCAGAGCTTCGCCGGAGAGTTTGAGCAGGACGCGTTTATAGGCAGTGGGCATAGGGATATCCAGATCGCGCAGAACAGGGCAACAACAAGGAGCTAACTGTAGGGGTGAAATGCTGATTCGGGCAAGCACCGCCAAATTGACGGACCGCGAAGCAGAAGCGCGGTTCGCCAGAGGCGGCTGCATCGCGAGGGTCAACCCGCATGCAGCCTTGCGGCGCCGCCGGCCGCGGCAGGGTCTTGCCCCGCCGCGGGTCCAACGGTACTGCGATGAAGCTGGGCAATGCTTATTGTTGCTTTGCAGCAGCCACTTGAGCCGCCACTTCAGCGGCAAAGTCGTCCTGCTTCTTCTCGATGCCTTCGCCGACCACGAACAGCGCGAACTTCTGCACGCTCGAGCCTGCGGCCTTGAGCATCTGTTCGATCGTCTGCTTGTCGTTCTTAACGAACGTCTGGTTCAGCAGCGAGACTTCCTTCAGGTACTTCTGCACGCTGCCGTCGACCATCTTGGCGACGATTTCAGCCGGCTTGCCCGATTCGGCAGCCTTCTGCTCAGCGATGCTGCGTTCCTTGGCGATCAGGTCTGCCGGGACGTCGTCCGACGACAGCGAGACCGGCTTCATGGCCGCGATGTGCATTGCGACGTCCTTGCCGACCTGCTCGTCCGCGCCGGTGTACTCGACCAGCACGCCGATGCGCGTGCCGTGCAGGTACGCAGCCAGCTGGTTGGCGGTTTCGAAACGCACGAAACGGCGGATCGAGAGGTTTTCGCCGATCTTGCCGACCAGCGCGAGGCGCACTGCGTCGACCGTCGAGCCTTCCAGCGGCAGGGCTGCGAGCGCCGCAACGTCAGCCGGGTTTTGCGTAGCGACCAGCTCGGCGATCTGCTTCGAGAAAGCGAGGAAGTCGTCGTTCTTCGAAACGAAGTCGGTTTCGCAGTTCAGTTCGACGATTGCGCCGACCTTGCCGCCGATGAACGAGGCGATCACGCCTTCAGCCGTGACGCGCGAAGCGGCCTTGCTGGCCTTGTTGCCGAGCTTCACGCGCAGCAGTTCTTCGGCACGCGCCATGTCGCCGTCGGCTTCCGTCAGCGCCTTCTTGCATTCCATCATCGGCGCGTCGGTCTTCGCGCGCAGTTCTGCAACCATGCTTGCGGTAATTGCCGCCATCATTCGCTCCTAGAGTCTGTCTTTCACACGCCGCCCGCACTTCGATGCCGGCGGCAAGAATTCGTTTCCGCACAGTGCGTATTTTTCTCGCACTCTAACCAGGTGTCGTGACTTAAAAAAAGGGGGCCTGTAGAAAGCCCCCTTTTTTGCCGGACACAGGGTAGCCTTACGCTTCCGAGTTGACCTCGACGAACTCGTCGCCGTCACCGCCACGTGCAGCCTGCACCACTTCGTTGACCGCATTGGCGCGGCCTTCGAGGATCGCGTCAGCCACGCCAGCCGTGTACAGAGCGACAGCCTTGCTGGCGTCGTCGTTACCCGGGATCACGTAGTCGATGCCTTCCGGCGAGTGGTTCGTGTCGACCACAGCGATAACCGGAATACCGAGCTTGTTCGCTTCGGTCACAGCAATCTTGTGGTAGCCGACGTCAACCACGAAAATTGCGTCCGGAATGCCGCCCATGTCCTTCACGCCGCCAATCGACTTTTGCAGCTTGGCGATTTCGCGTTCGAACAGGAGCGCTTCCTTCTTGCTCATGCGTTCCGTTTCACCGGCTTCCAGCGCTGCTTCCATGTCCTTCAGGCGCTTGATCGAAACCTTCAGCGTCTTGAAGTTGGTCAGCATGCCGCCGAGCCAGCGTGCGTTGACGAACGGCATGCCAGCGCGTTGTGCCTCGTCGGCGATCGTGTCGCGCGATTGACGCTTCGTGCCGACGAACAGGATCGTGCCGCGGTTAGCTGCCAGCTGACGCACATACTTCAGTGCGTCGTTGTACATCGGCAGCGTCTTTTCGAGGTTGATGATGTGAATCTTGTTGCGATGACCGAAAATGAAGGGGGCCATCTTCGGGTTCCAGAAGCGCGTTTGGTGACCGAAGTGGACACCTGCTTCCAGCATTTGACGCATGGTAACTGCCATGAAAATCTCCGCTAGGGTTGGGTCTTAAGCCGGCTGCCGTATCGGCCGCGCCGTCTTCGCCTATATTCGGGAAGACCTGACGCGACGGACACCCTGGGTGCTGCCGGCTTGCGAGTCAGTCCTGTAGCGCAAGTATCAAAATCAAAAACTACCGCTACAGGCCAGTCTGCCCCACGAATTTTCCGCCGGATTTCTCACGATCGGGAATAACGTAGAGCGACTTAGCCAGAGATTATAGCACGTGACTATCGGCAGACTCAACCTGCCCGGTAGCCCCGAATCGACGCCAGGGTTGCACCTCGCGGCGGTCGAGCGGCCTACCGCCCCCTCAAAACCCTGCGAGAGCCGGAATATGGTGCGATAATCTTCAAATAATCGCATTTTCAGGCCCGACTCATGGCTATTACGCTCAAAAACGAACACGATATCGCGCAGATGCGCGTCGCCTGCCGGCTGGCAAGCGAAGTGCTCGACTACATCACCCCCCTCGTCACCGCCGGCATCACCACCGGCGAGCTCGACCGGCTGTGCCACGAATACATGCTGAAGGAACAGGGCACGATCCCGGCGCCGCTGAACTACCAGCCGCCCGGCTATCCGCCGTATCCGAAGGCCACCTGCATTTCGGTCAATGACGTGATCTGCCACGGCATTCCGGGCGACAAGACGCTGAAGAACGGCGACGCCCTGAATATCGACGTCACCGTCATCAAGGACGGCTATTTCGGCGACACGAGCCGCATGTTCATCGTCGGAGAAGGCTCGATCCTCGCTAAACGGCTGGTGCAGACCACCTATGAGTGCATGTGGCTCGGCATCGACCAGGTCCGCCCCGGCGCCCATCTGGGCGACATCGGCCACGCCATCCAGCGTCATGCCGAGGCCCAGGGCTACAGCGTGGTGCGCGAGTATTGCGGCCATGGCATCGGCACCGTGTTCCACGAAGACCCGCAGATCCTGCACTACGGCCGTCCGGGCGCGGGCCTCGAACTGCAGCCGGGCATGATCTTCACGATCGAACCGATGATCAACGCCGGCCGCCGCGATATTCGCACCATGCCGGATCAATGGACGGTAAAAACCAAGGACCGCAGCTTGTCCGCGCAGTGGGAGCACACGATCCTCGTCACCGAAACCGGTTACGACGTGTTGACCGTTTCCGCCGGCACCCCGGCGCGGCCGCCGCTCGCCGCGGCCACCGCGGCCTGAGCGCCGCTCGCCCCCACCCGCGCGCGCCCATGAGCAGTGTTCCAGCCGTCGCCCTTACCGATGCCACGTCGCTCAAGGCGGACTACAAGGTGGCCAAAGCCAAGTTGCTGGAACGCTTCAAGCTGGCAACCATCGTCGAATCGTTGATGGGCGCGCTCGCGCGCACCACCGACGAGGCGCTGCGCGGCGCGTGGAACGCCTGCGACCTGCCACCCTCCCTCGCCCTGCTGGCCGTGGGCGGATACGGGCGCGGCGAACTGGCGCCGCATTCGGACATCGACATTCTGGTGCTGCTGCCCGATCATCCGATCGCCCATCTGGAAGCGCGCATCGAGCGCTTCATCAGTCTCGCGTGGGATCTGGGGCTGGAACTCGGCAGCAGCGTGCGCTCGGTCTCGCAATGCCTCGAAGAGGCCGCCAACGACATCACCGTGCGCACCTCGCTGCTGGAGGCGCGCCGCATTACCGGCAGTACCGCGCTGTTCGAGGACTTCTCGAAGCGTTATCGCGACGCGCTCGATCCGCGCGCCTTTTTCCAGGCAAAAGTGCTGGAAATGCGCCAGCGCCACGCCAAATTCCAGGACACGCCCTACGCGCTCGAGCCGAACATCAAGGAAAGCCCGGGCGGTCTGCGCGACCTGCAACTGATCCTGTGGGTAACCCAGGCGGCCGGTTTCGGCAGCAGTTGGGAGGAACTGGAGGCGCGCGGCCTGATTACCGAGCGCGAAGCCCGCGAACTGGAGCGCAACGAAGGCTTCCTGAAGGCGCTGCGCGCCCGGCTGCACGTGATCGCGGGACGGCGCCAGGACATCCTCGTGTTCGATATGCAGACGGCCGTGGCCGAAAGCTTCGGCTACAAGCCGACCGCCACCAAGCGCGCCAGCGAGCAACTCATGCGCCGCTATTACTGGGCCGCCAAGGCGGTCACCCAGCTGGCGACGATCCTGATCCAGAACATTGAAGCGCAACTGTTTCCGAACACGAGCGGCATCACGCGGGTGCTGTCGGATCGTTTCGTCGAGAAGCAGGGCATGCTGGAAATCGCCGGCGACGACGTGTTCGAACGCGAGCCGAACGCGATTCTCGAAGCCTTCCTGCTGTACGAGCAGACGCCGGGCGTGAAGGGCCTGTCGGCGCGCACGCTGCGGGCGATCTACAACGCGCGCGATGCGATGGACCAGCACTGGCGGCGCGACCCGGAAAACCGGCGCATGTTCATGGAGATTCTCAAGCAGCCCGCCGGGATCACCCACGCGCTGCGGCTGATGAACCAGACCAGCGTGCTGGGGCGCTACCTGCTGAATTTCCGCCGGATTGTCGGACAGATGCAGCACGACCTGTATCACGTGTACACGGTCGACCAGCATATCCTGATGGTGCTGCGCAACCTGCGCCGCTTTGCGGTGGCCGAGCACGCGCACGAATACCCGTTCTGCAGCCAGTTGATCGCCAACTTCGAGCGGCCCTGGGTGCTCTATGTGGCGGCGCTGTTTCACGACATCGCCAAAGGCCGCGGCGGCGACCATTCCACGCTCGGCATGGCCGACACCCGCCGCTTCTGCCGTGAACACGGCATGGACAACGGCGACGGCGATCTGGCGGTGTGGCTGGTCCAGCACCATCTGACCATGAGCCAGGTCGCGCAGAAGCAGGACACGAGCGACCCTGAGGTCGTCAAGCGGTTTGCCGAACTGGTGGGCAACGAACGGCGCCTGACCGCGCTGTACCTGCTGACCGTGGCCGACATTCGCGGCACCAGCCCGAAGGTCTGGAACGGCTGGAAAGGCAAGCTGCTCGAAGACCTTTACCGGGCCACCCTCGCCGTGCTCGGCGGCGCCCGCCCGGACGCGCATTCGGAACTGAAGTCGCGTCAGGAAGAGGCGCTCGCGCTGCTGCGTCTGGAAACCGTGCCGGAAAACGCGCACCAGGCGCTATGGGACAAGCTCGACGTCGGCTACTTCCTGCGTCACGACGCAGCGGATATCGCATGGCAAACCCGTGTGCTGTACCGCCATGTCGAAACGCCCACGCCGATCGTACGCGCGCGGCCGTCGCCCGTCGGCGAGGCCCTGCAGGTACTCGTCTACGTGCAGGATCGCCCTGACCTCTTTGCCGGCATTTGCGCGTATTTCGACAAGAACGGGCTGTCGGTTCTCGACGCCCGTGTGAGCACGACCCGCCACGGTTACGCGCTGGATAACTTTATCGTCCAGCACACCGAGGAGGACGTGCATTATCGCGACATCGCCAATCTGGTCGAGCAGGAACTGACCGCACGCCTCACGGCGGACGGCACCCTGCTGCCGGAGCCGTCGAAAGGGCGTTTGTCGCGCCTGTCGCGAACCTTCCCTGTTACGCCGCGCGTCGACCTTCGGGCCGACGACCGTGGTCAGTACTACATCCTGTCCGTGTCGGCGAACGACCGGCCGGGCCTTCTTTATTCGATCGCGCGCGTGCTGGCCGAGCACCAGGTCGGCGTCCAATCGGCGCGGATCAATACGCTCGGCGAACGCGTAGAGGACGTATTCCTGCTGGACGGACGCGGACTCTCGGACAACCGCCTGCAAATTCAGGTCGAGACAGAGCTGCTGCGCGCGATCGCAGTGTGAGATTTCATGCGAGTCAAATTGACAGCCAAGCACCCGCGGTCGGCTTCGTCCGAACGCGCCCCTGTTCGCTCGGGTAGTACAACCGCGCGTAAACCGACGCGCCCGGTTGGGCCGCGGCCCGCCACACCGGCCGCCGGTGCGCGCGAAGCTACGCCGGGCGGGGCCGGCAAACGTCCGGCGAAGCCCGCGGGTTTTGCGGGTGGCGGCGGCCGCACGCAGGGCGGCGCGCGGCCGCCGCGTGCTGAGGGAGCGTTTTCGCGCGAGCGCGATGCGGGCAGTGCTGGGGCTCCCCGGCGTGCGCCGTCGGACCGCCCGCCGCGCCGCGATGGTGAGGCCGGTGCGCCGCGACGGTTTGAAGGTGAACGTGGTGAGCGGGCGCCGCGTAAATTTGAGGGCGAGCGTAGCGAACGTGCTCCGCGCCGCTTTGAGGGTGAACGTAGCGAACGTCCGCCGCGTAGGTTTGAAGGTGAGCGCACTGAACGCGCTCCGCGTCGCTTTGACGGTGAACGTAGCGAACGCCCGCCACGTAAGTTTGAAGGCGAGCGCACTGAGCGTGCTCCACGTCGCTTTGAGGGTGAGCGTAGCGAGCGCCCGCCGCGTAAGTTCGAGGGTGAACGCACCGAGCGTGCGCCACGTCGCTTCGAGGGCGAGAGCAGCGAACGCCCGCCGCGCCGCTTCGAAGGCGAGCGGACCGAGCGCCCGCCGCGCCGTGAAGGCCCTGGCGGCGCACCGCGCCGTTTCGAGGGTGATCGTAGCGACCGCGCACCGCGCCGCGCTGAAGGCGAGCGCCCTGCCCGCTTTGCCCGTGACGAAGGCACGCGCCGCCCGGCCTTTGGCGCACCACGCGGCCCCCGCAGCGCCGACGATACGCGCGGCCCCGGCGCACCGCGCACTACTGGCGCCTTCAATGCCGGTCCGCGCGGCGAACAACGCCCGGGACGGCGTGAACGCGAAGAATTGCGTGAACGTGGCGCTTCCGAGCGTCCGCGCTTCGGCGCAGGCCGCAGCGGTTCTGACGAGCGTCGCAGCTTCGAGCGGCCCTCGCGCGACGAAGGCGCCCGCCGTGGGCCGCCGGGTGCGCGCGGCGAACGCCCGGCCTTCGGCGAACGCGGTTCGTCCGAGCGCGGCGAGCGTTCGTTCGCGAGTCCAGTCAAGCGGGCATACGGCGAGCGCACTGAACGCGCGCCCCGCGAAGATCGTGGCACGCGGGCGCCTGCCCCGCGCGGATTTGGCGACCGTCCGCCGCGTGCTGAGCGCACCGGACACTCGGAGCGCGCTGAACGGGGCGCGCGCAGTGACCGCCCCGCTCCCGGCAGTCGCTTCGCCGAGCGTGAACGCCCGGCCCGCTTCGACAAGGCGCCGCGCCCCGGGCACGACGATGACTCCGCTGAGCGTCCCGCCGCTGCGCACCGCCGCGATCATGACGACGCGCCGGGAACGCTGCGCCTGTCCAAGCTGATGTCTGAACTCGGTCTGTGCTCGCGCCGCGAAGCCGACGAGTGGATCGAGAACGGCTGGGTGCGCGTCGACGGTGAAAAGATCGACACGCTCGGCTCCAAGGTCCGCCCGGACCAGCGTATCGAGATCGACCCGGCCGCTCAGGCGATCCAGGCACGGCTCGTCACGATCCTCATCCACAAGCCGGTTGGCTACGTGTCGGGTCAGGCTGAAGACGGCTATCAGCCGGCCGTCACGCTCGTCACGCCGGAAAACCGCTGGGAGGGCGACAACTCGGACATCCGCTTCTCGGTGTCGCATCTGCGCCAGCTCGCTCCGGCGGGCCGGCTGGACATCGACTCCACCGGGCTGCTGGTGCTGACCCAGGACGGCCGGATTGCCAAGCGGCTGATCGGCGGACATTCGGAAGTCGAGAAGGAATACCTGGTGCGCGTCACCTATGGCGATATCACCACCGAAATCGATCAGAACTTCCCGCCCGAAAGCCTGGAGTTGCTGCGTCACGGACTGGAACTCGACAATGTGCCACTCAAGCCGGCCAAGGTGAGCTGGCAGAACGGCGAACAGTTGCGCTTCGTGCTGCGTGAAGGCAAGAAGCGGCAGATTCGCCGCATGTGCGAGCTGGTCGGTCTGGAAGTGGTCGGCCTGAAGCGCGTGCGGATGGGTAGCGTGCCGCTTGGCGCATTGCCGCCCGGACAGTGGCGTTATCTGGCGCACGACGAGTCGTTCTGATCGTCACGCGTAGCTGCTGCGCCGTTTGAGCGCTGCGCGGCAGAAAACGCAGCGAATGTGAAAAAAAGCCCACGCTAATGCGTGGGCTTTTTTTCTGTGGAGCCTGTTGTGGCGCCCCGGTGCCGACGCGGCCACCGTTAGCCGCTACCAGCTCAGTCGTCGCTGTTCGGATCCAGATCCGGGAACAGGACTTCCGTGAAGCCGAACTTGGAGAAATCGTTGATCCGCATCGGGTACAGCTTGCCGATCAGGTGATCGCACTCGTGCTGCACCACGCGGGCGTGGAAGCCCTCGGCGACGCGGTCGATCGGATTGCCGAACTGATCGAAGCCGTGATAGCGGATCATCGAAAAGCGGCTGACGGCGCCGCGCAACCCAGGCACCGAAAGACAGCCTTCCCAGCCCTCTTCCATGTCCTGCGACACCGGTGTAATGGTCGGATTGATCAGCACCGTTTCCGGCACCGGCGGCGCGTCCGGGTAACGTTCGTTGTGCCCGAAGCCGAAAATCACCACCTGCAGATCGACCCCGATTTGCGGTGCGGCGAGGCCCGCGCCGTTCGCGTCGTGCATGGTTTCAAACATGTCCTTCACAAGGGCATGCAGGTCGGGCGTGTCGAAATGGTCGACGGGAGCGGCGATGCGCAAAAGGCGCGGATCGCCCATCTTGAGAATTTCGCGGATCATGTTATCTGCCCCTCCAGGAGCTTACGCATACCATCTTCGTCGAGCACAGGGATGCCAAGTTCCTCAGCTTTCGCAAGTTTGCTACCGGCCTCGGCACCCGCCACCACATAATCGGTTTTCTTCGACACGGAGCCGGCCACCTTCGCGCCGGCCGCTTCGAGCATTTCCTTTGCCTCTTCCCGCGCCAGTGTCGGCAAGGTACCGGTCAGCACGACCGTCTTGCCGGCCAGCACGCCCTGCGGCGCCTTCGGCGCGGGCGGACCTTCAGGCCAGGTCACCTTGCCCGGTGCGCGCAGTTGCTCGATCACCGTGCGGTTGTGCTCTTCGGCGAAAAACTGATGGATCGACTCGGCGACCACCGGCCCCACGTCGTTCACTTCAAGCAGTTCTTCGACCGTGGCGTTCATGATCGGATCGAGCGAGCCGAAGTACTTGGCCAGATCCTTCGCCGTCGATTCGCCCACCTGACGAATTCCAAGCGCGTAAAGGAACCGCGCAAGTGTAGTGTGCTTGGCCTTCTCGAGCGAGTCGAGCAGGTTCTGGGCGGATTTGTCGCCGAAGCGGTCGAGTTCCGCGAGCGTCGCGAAGCCGAGGTTGAACAGGTCGGCCGGGGTGCGCACGAGGTTCAGCTCGACCAGTTGGTCGATGATCTTCTCGCCGAGCCCGTCGATATCCAGCGCGCGGCGCTGTGCAAAGTGCCACAGCGCCTGCTTGCGTTGCGCCGGGCAAAACAGGCCGCCGGTGCAGCGGGCGATGGCCTCGTCGGGCAGGCGCTCGATAGCCGAGCCGCATACCGGGCACTGCGTAGGCATGACGAACTCGGCGGCGTCCGCCGGCCGACGATCCATCAGCGCGCTCACCACCTCCGGAATCACGTCGCCGGCGCGCCGCACAATCACGGTGTCGCCGATGCGGATGTCCTTGCGGCGCACTTCGTCCTCGTTGTGCAGCGTGGCATTCGTCACCGTGGCGCCGCCGACGAACACCGGCTCGAGCCGCGCCACCGGCGTAATCGCGCCCGTGCGGCCTACCTGCACGTCGATCGCCAGCAGTTTCGTCAACGCTTCCTGAGCCGGGAATTTATGCGCCAGCGCGAAGCGCGGCGCGCGCGACACAAAGCCCAGGACGTCCTGCTCTTCACGGGCATTGACCTTGTAGACCACGCCGTCAATGTCGTACGGCAGCGCATCGCGCTTCTCGCCCACCGCGCGGAAGAATCCCAGCAGCCCTTCAGCGCCCTCCACGACCGAGCGCTCGCCGTTGACCGGCAAGCCCAGTTCGCCATACCAGTCGAGCAGCGCGCTATGGGTGGCCGGCATCGGCTCGCCGTCGAGCACGCCAATGCCATAAGCGAAAAACGACAGCGGGCGCTGGGCCGTGATCCTGGAATCGAGCTGACGCAAACTGCCGGCCGCCGCGTTACGCGGGTTCGCGAATTCCTTGAGCTCAGCGGCGCGTTGCCGCTCGTTCAGGCGTTCGAAATCGCGCTTGAACATCAACACTTCGCCGCGCACGTCGAGCACCTTGGGCACGCGCTTGCCTTTGAGCGTCAGCGGAATGGAGCGGATTGTGCGAACGTTCCCGGTCACGTCTTCACCGGTGGTGCCGTCGCCGCGCGTGGAGGCCTGTACCAGGCGGCCGTCGACATAGCGCAAGGAAATGGCCAGGCCGTCGAACTTGAGCTCGCACGCATAGCTGACCGGCGTTTTGCCGAGCGCGTCGGCAATGCGTTTGTCGAACGCGGCGATGTCTTCGTCGGCGAAGCCGTTGTTCAGCGAGAGCATGGGCTGGTCGTGCAGGACCGGCACGAAACCGCTCGCAGCCTCGCCGCCGACACGCTGGGTGGGCGAGTCCGGCGTGACCAGATCCGGATGCTCCGTCTCGATCTGTTGCAGCTCCTTGAAGAGCTTGTCGTACTCTGCATCCGGCAAGTCCGGCTGGTCGAGGACGTAGTACGCATGGTTGGCGCGTTCAAGCTCCGCGCGCAACCACACGGCACGCTCGGCCGGGCTGCTCGTTGCTGGGTTGGGGACGGTGGTTCGAGTCATGCTGTCGGAAGATTCGCCGGTGAAATTCAGACTTCTGATTATCTCAGGAACCGCCCGCCGTGGACATTGGCCGGATAGCCACTTTCGTACGCCGGCTCACCCAGACGCCACATCGGCGCACGCTTTGCGTGGTTGCCGCTCGCTAGCCACCCGCTAGCCGCCTCGGGGTCACGTGCGCTCTACGCAAGAGACCCTTGGCTGCGCCCTGGCCGAACGGCTAACGTATGTGCCGCCGCATTGACACTCGTGCGGCGCAATGCGACTGTAGGCGCATGTCCCACGTGCCGTACTGGCCGCATCTACCCAGGGAGAAATCATGGCGGGCCTCGTCGCCATCAAGCAAAGCTGTCTTCGCCGGCTGGCCTCGCATGCCATGGCGGTATTCGTCACCCTGTTCGTCTGGTACGCCGCCCCGGCCTGCGCACTCGAACAGGTAGTCAGCGTGCCGGTGGCCGACAACGCCACGATCTCGTACCTGCTCACGCAGAAGGACGGCAGCCACCCGGAGTGGATCCTGGTGATGTTTGCCGGTGGCGATGGGGATTTGCAACTTGCCCAGGCAAGCGACGGCGCGATCAGCATGCGCCTGAAGAACAACTTCCTCGTGCGGGCCCGCACGCTGCTCGCCGACGACCGCTTTGCGACCGCGCTAGTCGACGCGCCGTCCGACCAGCCTAACGGCTACTCGGACATGTTCCGCGCTTCGCCGCGCCACGCGGACGATATCGCGCACATCGCGGCGGACCTGCGCACGCGCTTTCCCGGGGCGAGGCTGGTGCTCGTCGGCACTAGCCGCGGGACCATTTCCTCGGCATTCGTCGGCCGCGCGCTACCCGATACCTGGGACGCGGTGGTCCATACGTCGACGCTAAGCAGTCCGGCACGCGGCCAGGCGCTGCCGCTGATCGGCTTCAACTACGGTGAGATCCACGCACGGCAACTCTTCGTGCATCACGTCGACGACGGCTGCTTCCTATGCTCGTTCAGTGCGGCGAAACGTATCGCGGACGACGGGCACGACCTGATCGCCGTCAGCGGCGGAAGCGCTCAAGGCAACCCCTGCGAGGCGAAGGGGCATCACGGTTTCTATGGGCAGGATGAAGCGGTGGTGGCCGCGCTGAAGGCGTGGATCAGCGGCGCACAGTGGCCGAAGGAGATTGATTGAGGGAAGGTGTCTGACTGCAGGAAGGTGTTCGGCTGCCGGAAAGTGTTCGACTGAGCGAACGTATTTGCCAAGGCGCACCGGGACCGGAATTCGCGATGCCGGTCGCTACCGTGTGCCGCGCGCCCGCCGCCAATGGCAGCGGCACGGGGGCGGACACAGGCACAGGCGCGGGCAAACGCAAACGCAAACGCAAGCCCAAGCCCAAGCCCAAGTCCCCAAACAGCCTACTGGCTAAACAACCGCCGCGTAGCCGGCGACCCCGCCGGAATCCCCGCCTGTTCGAGCTTGGCGTAGAGCGTCATCAACTGCTTCTCAATCGCCAGCAGCGCCGTATCCGGCAACGGACGACGGCCGTCGTCGACCACCCGGCCGCCGATCCGCTCGGACAACGATTTCGCGTAGTCGCACATCAGCCGGAACGGCAGAATGTCTTCGTCGGCCACCGGCACGTCGAGCACCAGCGTAATCATCTGGCCGCCCTTGTACGTGAGGTCGTCGCGCAGGAAGTTGGTGTCGCCGAACTGCAGCATGAACACGGGGCTTTGCCGGGCGTCGAGCTTGACGAACCGGGTGCCGTCGCGCGAAAGCAGCAGGCCGTCCTGCGACGCCACCGCCTGCACGTAGTTCGCCGACCACGGCGCGCCGTCCGACAGCACATTGATCGACAGTTGCGCGTCGCACTGGGCGGCGAAGCCATCCAGCTCGCGCGCCATCGCCACCGTCTCCATCATGTCCGGGAATTCAGGCGCGGCGTCGATCGCATCCGCGAACTGCTGCACGCCGGTGACGAACTCGGAGAACTCCAGTTCGTTCAGCGGCCCGTTACGGTTAGCCAGTTGCGCCGCCGCACGCAACTCTTCGTAGCGCACGCCGTTCTGCAGCAGCTCCCACGCGCCGCCGCCCTCCGGCTTGCCTTCGATATGCACCGGCTTGCTACCCGCGCGGCGCAACCGTTGCGCGAGCGGAATCACCTTGTCGCCCGCGAGCGGGCCAGCGAGGCGAATCGGCACGATGCAGTCGATGCGCCGGTCGACGATTGCCGGCGGCGCCGAGGAAATCGTCGTCGCGGCGGGCATGATCGGCTCCACCGGTTCATCGGCACCGGCAGCCGCCGTCTCGCCATGAGCCTCGGGGAAACCATTCGGCGTGGTCGTCTCGGCCTGGATATCCGCAGGCACATCGAGCGGCGCGGCCGTGCCGAAGGTGGGCTCGACACGCGACTCGGTATCGGCCGCGTCGTCCGCAGCGGGCTCGCGGCGCACCGTCGGCCGGGCCGGTTCGATGAACGGGCTTTGTTCTTCGTGATCTTCCCGTGCGAAGGCCTCGGCAGTATCGGCCGGCATCGGCCGCGGCATCCGGCGTCGCACCTTCGCGCCTTGCCATGCGTTGTACACCACCACACCCCCGACCACCACGGCACCCGCGCCGATCAAACCGAGTGTCAACTCGTCCATGCATGCTCCATCAGCAATTCTTCTGTTTGTGCGGCGCCTGAGCCTGCGTCGCGCGGCAACGAGGCCGCAGCGCAGCGCAGGCTCGCGCCGTGCGAACTCAAACGATATTCTGGGCGAAACCCGCGGCCGTTTCCATGTCGACCGCGACGATCCGCGACACGCCCTGCTCCTGCATCGTCACGCCGATCAGTTGCTGAGCCATTTCCATCGCGATCTTGTTGTGCGAAATGAACAGGAACTGGGTCTTGTCCGACATCGCACGCACGAGATTGGCAAAGCGCTCCGTGTTGGCGTCGTCGAGCGGCGCGTCCACTTCGTCGAGCAGACAGAACGGCGCCGGATTCAACTGGAACATCGCGAACACGAGAGCGGTGGCGGTAAGCGCCTTCTCGCCGCCGGACAGCAAGTGAATCGTCGAGTTCTTCTTGCCCGGCGGTTGCGCCATGACCTGCACGCCGGCATCGAGAATTTCGTCGCCGGTCATGATCAGCTTCGCCTGACCGCCGCCGAACAGACGCGGGAACAGTTCGCCGAAATGGCGGTTCACCTCGTCGAAGGTGCCCTGCAGCAGCGTGCGGGTTTCCTGGTCGATCTTATGGATCGCGTCTTCCAGGGTTTCGATGGCGCTCGTCAGGTCGGCCGACTGCGCATCGAGGAAATTCTTGCGCTCGGTAGCGGCCTTCAGTTCGTCAAGCGCCGCCATGTTGACCGGCCCCAGCGCCAAAATGGCGTTGTTCACGCGCGTGACTTCGCCTTGCAGGTAGGACGGCTTCATATCCGGCGTCAGCTTCGCCTGCAATTCGGCCTCGTCGACACCGGCCGCCGCCAGTTGCTCGATGAACTGCTCGGCGTTCAGGCGCGCCGCCTGTTCCTTCAACTGCAATTCGGTGATGCGATCGCGCAGCGGCTGCAGCGCGCGTTCTGCCGTGAGACGCGTCTCGTCCGCGGCACGCAGCTTGGCGGTGAGGTCGTCCAGTTCGAGACGCGCGGCATGCAGCGCCTCTTCCTTGACCGCGCGAATCTCCAGCGCGCCTTGCAGGCCGGTATGCGCGGTCTGCTCGTTGATGGTTTCAAGCTCGGCGCGCGCATCTTCGAGCGATGCGGCCACGCGCTCGCTCTGCTCGTGCGCCACCTGAATGCTGCGCTTCAGCTCGTCGATCCGGTTGGCCATGTTGCGCGCGGCAAAGCGCGCATCGGTGGCGGCCCGGTCGAGATCGCGCGATTGCGCGCGCGCCGCAGTCAGTTCTTCGTCGAGGGCTTCGAAGGCCAACTGGTTGTCTTCGAAACGCGCCTGCAACTCGGCCAGTTCACCGTCGTGGCGCTCGAAGTTCGCCTCCGACTCGCCGCGCAACGTGCGTTGCTCGTCGATCTGCCCGGCAATCTCTTCGAGCTCTTCGCGAATCTGCGTGCTGCGCTGCATGTAGCGCTCGTGCGCCTGCGTGAGCTTGAGCACGTCCATCTGCAGCGCGTGCACGCGCTGGGTGGCCCGTTCCGCCTGCTGGCGCACATCGGTCAGGCTCTGCGCGGCTTGCGTGTGAGCGGCTTCGGCGCGAATCGCCGCCGATTTCGCTTCGTCCGCGAGCAACGCCTGGGCCCGCACCTGGCGCGTGAGGTTTTCGATTTCCTGCTGACGGGCCAGCATGCCGGCCTGTTCGGAGTCCGCAGCGTAGAGCTGCACGCCGACGCGCGTCACGACATGGCCCGCCTTGACGACAAACGCGCCGCCCTCCGGCAATTGCGAGCGCTGCGAGAGCGCCTGACCCAGATCGTCGGCGACGAACGCCTGGCCCAGCCAGTCGTTCAATACCGCGCGCAGACCGGCGTCGTCGATACGCACCAGCGACAGTAGCGGCCGCAGCGCGGCGGGACTCGCCACCGGCGCACCGGCCACCGGCGGCGCATAGAAAGCGAGCTTGGCAGGCGGCGCGTCTGTCGCGAAGGCCTTGACCCAATCGAGGTTCGACACCTCAAGCGCGGCAAGGCGCTCGCGCAGCACGGATTCAAGCGCGGTTTCCCAACCGGCTTCGACATGCAGCTTCTTCCACAGGCGCGGCAGGCCGTTCAGCTCGTGCTTCTCGAGCCAAGGCTGGATCTTGCCTTCCGTCTGCACGTTTTCCTGCAACTGCTTGAGCGCGGCAAGCCGGGCGTCCAGCTGATGAATCTGCGCGCTTTCCGACTGCACGCGCTCCTGAGCGGCGCGCCGCTCGCCGTCGAGACGCGGCAGCGTTTCCTGGGCATCGGCAAGACGCGCCTGGGCGTCGTGCAAAATCTCTTCATGCTCGGCCAACTGCATGCGCAGTTCTTCGAGCTGGCCTTCATCGGGTGCGTCGAGCCCGCCTGCTTCCGACTTCAGACGCTCAAGGCGCTGCTGCAGCTGCTGCAGTTGCTGGTCGGCGTTACGCTGGTGCGCGGCTTCGAGCTTGAGGGCCTGCTCGGTCTGGGCAATGCCGCCGCGCTCTTCATTGAGCTGCGTCTGCGCATCGCGCCAGCGGGCTTCGAGCGCGGGCATGGCGTCGTGCTTCGCAGCGGCTTCGTCCTCAGCGAGTGCGGCTTTTTCTTCCGCTACCGCCAGTTGCTCTTCAGCATCTTCGAGATCGCCCTGAGCCTTCTGCGCCTGCGACTGCCACTGCTCGCGCTGCGCCGTCAGTGCGGCGATCTGCGCCTGCACGCGGTTGCGCGATTCGACGATGAACTTGATCTCGGCTTCGAGGCGGCTGACTTCGGCATTCGCCTCATAGAGCGCGCCTTGCGCGCCCTGCATGGCGTCGCTTGCCGAGTAATGCGCCACGCGCAGCGTTTCGAGCTGCGCTTCGACTTCGCGCAGCTTCGCCGTGTGGGCTTCGAGGTCGATCTGCGCCTGTTCGATGGCGCGTTTCTGGCGTTCCTGCTCGCCGCCGGCTTCGTTCTTGCGCAGCAGCCACAGAAGGCGCTGCTTCATCTCACCGTCGGCCTGCAGCTCCTTGAACTTCGTCGCCACGACGGCCTGGCCTTCGAGCTTTTCCAGGTTGGTAGTGAGCTCGCGGACGATGTCCTCGACCCGCGTCAGATTCTCGCGTGTGTCGTGCAAGCGGCTTTCGGTCTCGCGGCGGCGTTCCTTGTACTTCGAGACGCCGGCGGCTTCTTCGAGGAACACGCGCAGCTCTTCGGGCTTCGCCTCGATCAGGCGCGCAATCATGCCCTGCCCGATGATGGCGTACGCGCGCGGCCCAAGACCGGTGCCGAGGAAGATGTCCTGAATGTCGCGGCGGCGCGCCGGCAGGTTGTTGATGTAGTAGCTCGAAGTGCCGTCGCGCGTCAGCACGCGCTTGACGGCGATTTCGGCATACTGGCCCCACTGGCCGGCGGCCCGGCCGTCGGCGTTGTCGAACACGAGTTCGACGCTGGCGCGGCTACCTGGCTTGCGCGCGGTGGAGCCGTTGAAGATCACGTCCTGCATCGACTCGCCGCGCAGCTCGGAGGCGCGCGATTCGCCGAGCACCCAGCGCACGGCGTCGATGATGTTGGATTTGCCGCAGCCATTGGGACCGACCACGCCGACAAGCTGGCCCGGAACCTGGAAATGCGTGGGATCGACGAATGACTTGAAGCCAGCGAGTTTGATCGAGGTCAGACGCACGGCGATATCGCTGATTGAAAAGGGAAAATGAAGGTGGGCCGCAGGAGCCGCGCGAGCCGTTTCCGGCTACAGCGAAAGATCCCGTGCGAGCCCCGCGATACGGGCGCCGCGCACGCCCGGCAAGGCGCGCGACGGCAAGCAGGGGCAATCATACCATCGCCCGCGGGCCATCCTGTCGCCTCGGGTCGCGATCGTCGCCGGGAGCGGCCTGTGCCGGTGCTTCGCCCGCTGGCTTTGCCTGGGTCCGGTGCACCCAGCTCGACAGCGCCGAGGCCAGCACGATGCACGCGCCGCCCGCCCACTCGCGCGGGCCGGGGGTCTCGCCGGCGAACAGCCACGCGGAGAGCGCGGTCACCACAAGCTCGAACAGCATGATGATCGACGCCCGGTTGGCGGGAATCCGCGCCACGCCGTATTGAACCAGCATATTGTTCGACGCCAGCAGGAAGCCGAGCCCCAGCACCAGCAAAGCGGCGGCGCCCAGATGCGCGCCGGTGGGCGGCGCGGGCATCGCCTCGAAAAACGACGCGCAGGCGCCAAGCAGCGCCGCGCCGCCGAAAATTGTCGCGGTGCGCATTTCGCCCTTCATGTCCGGCAGCACCCGGCTCGTCTTGAGGATCAGCACGTTGCTCATGGCGAAGCC
>NZ_SCNV01000054.1 GCF_005503145.1 Burkholderia sp. 4M9327F10
GCCCCATCCACCGGGACGCCTACTGCTGGATATGCGCGTTGCGAATCAGACCGGCCACAACCTGCGTGGTCGCCTTCTCGATTGCTATCTGCTCGAGCTGCTTGCGCAACACGTCCTTCGTCTGGTCGAACTGCGGAATCTGGGTCGGACGCTTCTCGTCGGCACGCAAGATCCAGAACGTGTCGCCCACCTGGACCGGCTCGCTCGACACCGCGCCTTGCGGCAGCTTCACCAGCGCTTCGGCCAACGGCTGCGGCCAGTTCTGCGTGTTGCCCGGCTGAATCGGCGTCTTGAACGAAATCCAGTTCTGCGCGCCGCCTTGCGCAGCACCCGGACCCTGGCTGTATTGCCTGGCCAGTTGTGCGAAATCAGCGCCCTTCTTCAACTGATCGAGAATCTTCTGAGCCGTATCTGCGTCCTTCACGGCAATCACACTCGGTTTGTATTCGTTATCGCCGAGGGTCGAAATGATCTTGTCGTATTGCGCCTTCACGTCGGCATCGGTCACCGGAGCCGGCTTGATCTGATCGCGCAGGTAGGCCTGCACCACCACGGCGTTGCGCGCCTGATCGATTGCGGCCTGGACTTCGGGCCGCGTTGCGTAGTGCGCCTGGTCGGCAGCCTGACGGAACAGTTCGCGAGCGATCAACTGGCTCTTGATCGACGCACGTAACGCCGGAGTATCTGGCGCATTCGAAATGCGCACCGCCTGATCGACCTGCTCCTGCGTAATTGAGACGTTATTCACGCGCGCCACGACGCCCGGGGGCAACGTGGACGCTGCTGCATTCGGCGCAGCGAGGCTGGCGGCTGGCACCTTCGACGGCGGCGTGTTGTCTGCACGTGCCTGAGGCGCGAATGCCGCGCACAGGCTGACGAGCGCCACGCCCGCGGCAAACAGATGATGCAAGCTGATACGCCGGGCTGCCGGCATGCTTGTCAGGAGCTTCGATTGGGTATTCATAGCCTCTCCGTTATTCGGACCAGTTGAGTGTTGCGAGCAGCACGGTTGCCTTGCTTCCGAGAGCTGCTGGTTGAAGGAGCGCGCGGCCGACCAGGACCTCGCTGGTAATGTTCTGGCTCCTGAAGCGCCACGCGGCACGCACGCCGACGCCGGTGCCGACGAGCGTCGGCCAACCGCCTTGAGCGATGAGATGCGCCTTGCCGCCATCGAGAAACACATAAGGTTCGACATGTGCGTCATGCCAGCTCGGCACGTTCTGCCAGACGGCCTCGTTGCGCAGATAGAAACCGCTGTCGCCGCTCACACCGCCCTCCCTGAAGCCGCGCACCGTATCCATCCCGCCGAGGAAGATCTGATTGGTGTTGAACAGCGCCACCGGGCTGTACTGGGCGCGCAACGTCCCCTGGTATCGCCAGGCCGTGCTGCCGATATGGCCAATGCCCTGTTGCACCGTGCCGGTCGCATCGAACATGGTGAACTGGCTGTGCGCGTCCGTACTGTCGATATCGGACGCGTCGTGACTTGCGGCAAGCCACGGCAGGCCTTGCGAGACGCCCACATCCCAGGTCGCCGCGGCCGCCTGATCGTCAGCCATATAACGGCGCAGACCGTTAATGCCCGCGCGCAGCACGGTCAGGTTTTGCGGCGTCAGCTCGATGCCGTTGACGCTGCGCTGCGTGCTCATCTTCGTCAATGTCACGTCGAGACTCATACGCCCCGAGCTCGAACGCGTCAGCACATCGTTCCAGCCGAGAATCTGGCTAAAGGTGCGCCCGTCCAGCAACGCGCTATTACCGATGGCCTGCTGGTATTCCGAAAGCGACGTCGTATAGCTGACGGTCTGATAACCGATCGGTATCGCGCCCGAAAACACCAGCGCATTGCTGTTCTCGCTGCCGACGTAGTTCAGCGAGAGCGACTCCTGCAGTCCGACAAGGTTGTCGGCTTCCACCCCGGCGCGATAGCGCAAGGTGCCGGTCTGCGAGCTGCCGTAGTTGTCTACGCCGGCGTCGTAGTAGAAGCGGTCGCCGTAGTGATTGGTGACTGCAACGATCGAATCGCCCGGCGCCTCGCCCGGCAGGATCTGGATTTCCGCCTGATTGCGGCGCAGGCGGTTGATCTGGTCGACGCCCTGCTCCAGATCCGGCAGGCGCAACACGTCTCCCTGGCTGTCGCCGAATGCCCACGCCGTGCCGGCATCGGTCAGCAGTCCACCGCCATGCGTCTCGAACCACCCGGCTTTCGGGTCGCGCGGACGCAGTGGCTTGCCGTTCAACGTGAACGCGGCCACGTGGCCGGCGACCACCTTGATCGTGAGCTTGCCCGACGACAGGTTCTGCGCACCAAGGTACGCACGCGTCGTGATGTAGCCATGGGCGATAAACGCTTCCGTGATACGCCGAAGCAGCAGATTGATACGGTTTCGGCCTAGCTGCTTGCCGAGAAACGGCTGCTTGATCGCATCCATCTGCCGCTTGCTCAACACCTGCTCGCCGTCGAACTCGATGTCGGTAATGTGGAACATCGGCTCGACGTCGGGCAGCGCTTCGATATCGGCGCCGGCCGGCAGGTTCGGAATCGCGGATTGCTCAGGCACAGCGATCTGCGCAGGCGCTTGCTGGACTTCGTCGCTGCGTTGCTGATTGCGCTGATCCTGTAACAGTCTTTGCCCTGGATCCTGGAGTGGCCGCGGCGCCGCGACGGGCGGCGGTAACCCCGGTGGCAACCCCGGCGCGGACTGCGCGCGCACGTGCGTGGCCGCAAGGCCGGCAAATGCGCCCACACCGCAGACCATCATGCGCGACAGACGGCGCCTCACAAGCCGAACCATGAGATAAGTCCAATGCTGTTATGGGCGCCAATCGTCACCGGAGCCTGATATGGCGCGCTGCGCGTGACAAGGCCGCCGGTCGCGTTCACGCCGTTAGGCGCGTTGAAGGCGCCACCTTCAATGTCCCCTTCACCAATGATCTGCACCTGGCCGGACCCGGCATTGAACAGGCCGCCCATGTCCATCGCGTAGATCTCCGACCACTCGTTTCCGAACCAGGCCTTCAGGTCATGGTCTTCATTGATGGCGCTGTAACCGAGCACACCCTGCGCGATGGTTTGGGGTGCGTTGAGCGTCAATCCGCCTTCAGCCAGTACCGTGCCGCCAGTGTTGACGATCTGCGTCCCCGCCTTCAGCGAGATATTCGTATTCGCTTCGATATCGCCGCCATACACCTGCACGTCACTTGCCGCCGATGAGCGGCAGAAGATGAAGCACGACTCATGGAACTGCGCCTGACCCGTAAACACGCCTTGATTCAACAGCGAGCCCTGCGCGGTAATGTTGATTGCTCCTCCGTTCGAGAGGATCGAGCCGCCAATATTGGAGATGTTGTTGCCGGTGATAGTCACGTTGCCGGCATCCGCAGTGATATACGAAAGCGCGTTTGGATCGGTCAATTCGCCGTAGTCCACTGCAAAACCGCTGCTGTGATGCTCGAGAAAGAGGAAGGTCCAGCTGTGGTTCGAATAGCTGGAGGGCGCGCCGTTATCGACGCCTGTGGTGTGGTCGACGATGTTGTCGACGTCGCCGCCCGCGGCAATGCTGATGTTCTGGTTCGACAGGATTCGCGCGTTCTGATTGACTACGTTGCCACCAGCGCTGATCACGACGTCGCCCTTCACGCCGAACAACACTCCGAGCCCTGTGCCCGGCAGCGACTGGTTCAGGATGTTGCCGCTCGCGTTGAGCGTAACCGCGCCAAGCGACTGTGTGTCGCCACTGGTCTGCACCTGCCCCTGAATGAGGGAACCGACGTTGGTGATGTCCCCCGTGCTCTCGAGCACGACACCTGCCGTCGACGACGCGAGCGCCGAACCGGTCTGATTGCTGTCGGTCGTCAAGGTGATGCCGTTGCCGGAAAGCTTGACACCGCTGTTGGCGAGCACGCTGCTGCCGCTCAGATTGATAGCGCCCGATGCGCTGAGCGTGGCGGCGCCGTTGCTCGCGGAGACCTTGGTATCGGCGAGCGAGATTGCGTCCTGCACCTGCAAGCTCGCGTTGCCCGCTGCCGTGAGAGTCGTATTCGATACCTGGACACTGCCGTTTGAAGTGAGTGTGAAATCGCCGAGCGACGCCTCCAGCGGCCCGGCACTGCGCACGCCAGGCCCCTTGTCTGTCACAATGATCTCGACCCGGCCGCTGGTCAGGCTGCCGGCAGCGCTAATATCAAGCGCAAACGAATTCGCCGTTGCCACCGTTTGGCCGGTTTGCATGGTCAGCCAGTCGTTGGCGTTGTCCGACGGCGACAGGCCCGTGTTCAGCGTGACCTCACTGTTACCGGCAATGGCGCGGGTGACGGCCGTCGATGAAGTGAATGTATTGTTCACCGGGCCATTAATCTGGATGTTCTTTGCGATCAGATCCAGATCGACCAATGCACTGGAAAGCCCTTGCGGCCCAATGACAATGGCGCCGCCGCTCGTATTAATGACGACAT
The DNA here is from genome assembly GCF_005503145.1 of Burkholderia sp. 4M9327F10. Lineage (GTDB taxonomy): Bacteria > Pseudomonadota > Gammaproteobacteria > Burkholderiales > Burkholderiaceae > Paraburkholderia. The sequence goes on from NZ_SCNV01000054.1 coordinate 4,456, forward strand.
TACGCTGGAAAATTCCCGGCGCGATTTGCAGATCGTTGAAGCTCACCTGCCCCGTTGATAAGGCGACATGGCCCGCATTGACGAAAGAGCCACCGTTGACGGTTATGCCATTTGGATTTGCCAGTATGACGTTGGCTCGCGACCCCATCACCGCGATTTGTCCCTCTATTAAACTCGGATTGGTGCTGGTGACCTGATTGACGATTGTGCGGGCATTAATACCGACGTTATTCAGCGTGGCACCGGCCGCTGAAACGTTAAATGAGCTATAGGTGTTCTGTGATACACCGGAAAAGGCCGGCGCTATATTGACGGTTTGTTGCCCGTTAGCTGCGGTTGAGACGGTTGTAGCCGTGCCGCCATCCGGGACAATGCCGGCGGCGAGAGCAAGGCTGGAACATGCAGCGCTCGAAAAAAGAAAAATTCGACCCGCGCACGCGCACCCGCTGCGTATGCGTCGAAACGACCACCGGCTTGGCATTGTATTTATTCCGCTACCATCGTCGATGGAAGCAGCCCCAAAGTTTATTTACCCTTCGCGCGTGCAAACCCCATTCGCACGTTTCATCTGATAAATGTCGGCGCGTCGGAGGATATCTTTAGGAAATTTTGGTAAGTTTTTTCTTTCTTTTATTTTACGGTGTTTTTTCCAAATGCTTTCTATTGAGATATCCGATTTATTTGTTTCGATAAAATATAACCAACTTGCCTATATCGTCGGCACGCAAACGATTGCGCTCGGCTAATTTCCATACCATACCGAATGAATAAACACCTTATTCCTCAAGCTCCCCGAAGTCATGCACATACTCACCGGGTGCAAACAGATCAAATCCCTGCCGCCAGGTCTTGCCCGGCCAGAGATAGTCCACACGTCCCTCAGCGGGCCGGTACACCGCAGTGTAGGCGGTCGTGAAGCCCGCGCGCCGCGAGTAAAGCGGCGGTTTGAGGAAACGCGCCGTCAGCTCGTTCAGCGTCACGTTAGGCTCGTCCAAAGCCGCCAGTACAGACTGCAGCCTCGCAGCGCTGTTACCAGTACCCCGCGGCTCTGGCGGCACCTCTTGATGATTCGTGCAAGCCGGCAATCGCGACAGAGCGGGCGCACGATCCGGACCGAGAAACAAAGTCGCGTATGCGCCCGACCGGTCCAACAGTGTCACGTTTTGCGAAAGGGCGATCGGGATACGGCTAAGCGCTGCAACTGCCTCTTCCACCCGGCTACACGTTTCAAGTACATAGCGCAGCATCAGGATCACCGAGAATCCTAGTCCTTGGGAGCGGCCTCCTCCGGCGGTAAGACTGGCAACCAATCCATCCTCGTTCATGCCGTCAAGACAACCGCCCCACGGGCGCTGCGCTTTGGCAATCACGCGCCGCCCGGACCATGAGGTCAGTTCAAAGCGATCGGTAATCGCGTCGAGTGGGAAATCCATGTTACGGACCAACGCTGGGCCGCCCTCACCTAACCAGACGGCCTGGCTGCAGCCCATCACCGCCGCTGCGGGACGATAGTGGCTCAGCATGCAGTGAGCTAGTTCGTCGTCGCCCACCAAAGCGCACACATGGTCGTAATGCGGCAGCAACTCAGGCATGTGACGCAACAACGCTGATCGACATTCTGCAGCGCTCGGCGGTGTGGTCCTGTCAGTTCCCCTGTACCAGCGTTCAGCGTCTTCGCGACCGGCGTTAAAGCGTTCCAGCCAGGCATCGCCCGGTCGTTCCTCCTGCGCCACAACGAAGTGCTTTTGCATTGAACATGCTCCTGAGCAATTAGTGCGCGCCCTCGTCGCCACTCCCCCATTCCCGCCCCGCAAGCCCGACGACAGTGAGCACGTTTACAATACCCGGACTTCCCAGCTTCCCCCAAACCATCCCGACACCTCCCAACTAGAGGTCTTCATGATCATCAAACCCCGCGTGCGCGGCTTTATCTGCGTGACTACCCATCCCGACGGCTGCGAAGCCAACGTCAGGGAACAGATCGACTACGTCACCGCCAGCGGGCCCATCGTTAACGGTCCCAAGCGTGTACTCGTAATCGGTGCATCCACCGGCTACGGGTTGGCAGCCCGCATCAGCGCAGCATTCGGCTGCGGTGCGGACACGCTCGGTGTCTTCTTCGAGCGCGCCGGCAGTGACAGCAAACCCGGCACCGCAGGCTGGTACAACACCGCGGCATTCGAAAAGATCGCGGCTGCCAAGGGCCTCTACGCGAAGGGTATCAACGGTGACGCCTTTTCCGACGCAGTAAAGCAGCAAACGATCGATATCATCAAGCGCGATCTAGGCCAGGTGGATCTTGTCGTCTATAGCCTCGCATCGCCACGACGCACGCATCCTCGCACGGGCGAGGTGTTCAACTCGACGCTCAAGCCGATCGGCAAGGCAGTCACGTTGCGCGGTATCGACACCGACAAGGAAGTCGTCAGGGAAACCGTTCTCGAACCCGCGACGCAAACCGAAATCGACAATACCGTTGCAGTGATGGGCGGCGAAGACTGGCAAATGTGGATCGATGCACTGCTGGCCGCGAACGTTCTGGCCGACGGCGCGAAGACCACTGCGTTCACTTATCTCGGCGAGAAGATCACCCACGATATCTACTGGAACGGCTCAATCGGTGCAGCCAAGAAGGATCTCGACCGGAAGGTGCTCGGCATTCGCGAGAAACTGGCTCAGACCGGGGGCGATGCGCGCGTCTCGGTGCTGAAAGCGGTCGTTACCCAGGCAAGCTCGGCGATTCCGATGATGCCGCTGTACCTGTCGCTGCTGTTCAAGGTCATGAAGGAAAAGGGCACGCACGAAGGCTGCATCGAGCAGGTGTACGGCCTCTATAAGGACAGCCTCTACGGCACAGCGCCTCGCCTCGATGAGGAAGGCCGTCTGCGTGCCGATTACAAGGAACTCGATCCTGAAGTGCAAAACCAGGTGCAGCAACTCTGGAGCCAGGTCACTAACGACAATCTCTATGAGTTGACCGACTTCGCCGGTTACAAGACGGAGTTCCTTCGTCTCTTCGGCTTTGAGATTGCCGGCGTGGACTATGAAGCCGACGTCAATCCGGACGTCGCTATTCCGAACGTCGTCCAGGTTTAAGCAAAGGGAGAAAGCGCGTCCTGCGTATCCACGATGAAAAAAATCCTGATTATCGGCATCGGCGCGGGGGATCCTGACTACATGACGGTTCAGGCGATCAACGCGCTCAACCAGGTTGACGTGTTCTTTGTCATGGACAAAGGCCTCGCCAAGGAAAAACTGGTCGCCCTGCGCAAGCAGATCATCGAACGCTTTATCGCTCACCGCGACTATCGCATCGTGGAGGCGGCGAGTCCCGAGCGCCGCCGCGACGAAGAGGACTACCGGTCCGCGGTGGACGAACTGAACCGCGACAAGCAGGCGATCTTCGAGCGCCTGATCGCCGACGAACTGAGCGACGGCGAGTGTGGCGCGTTCCTCGTCTGGGGCGATCCGTCCCTGTACGACAGCACGATCCGTATCCTGGAGGCCATTGCGCAAGGCGGCAAGCATGCGTTCACCTATGACGTCATTCCAGGCATCAGCAGTGTCCAGGCGTTAGCCGCCCGGCACAAGGTTCCGCTCAACCTGATCGGACGCTCGGTGGAGATCACCAACGGCCGCGGTATTGCAGAAGGCTTCCCGAGTAACGTGGACAGCGTTGTAGTCATGCTCGACTCGCAGAACACCTTCCGCAAGCTCGCCAACGAAGATCTGGATATCTACTGGGGTGCTTATGTCGGCACGCCGGACGAGATTCTGATCTCAGGAAAGCTGCGCGACGTCATGGATGAAATCGAGCGCGTCCGGGCGGAGGCTCGCCGCACCCACGGCTGGATCATGGACACCTATCTGCTGCGCAGGCCCGATGCCCAGGTCTGAAACTGCACAGCGCCTCAGTTCGTAAATTAAGCCGATTTATGCATGTGTGAATCGTGCTTAATCCAGTTTACCGTCCACTCGAAGGCAGACAAACTGCATCTGCAGGCGGTTTAACCGCCTGCCAGGATCGGCGCAAACGCCTAACGACGACTGACGAGGGAACAACATGAAGACACTGCAATTGCGGCCAGGCAGGCTGATGCAGCTACGAACCATTGCAGTGCTGGCGTTACTGCTGAGCGGATTGATCGGCGCGCAACAACCGGTGTTTGCACAGGCCAATAGCTTCGTGCAAGCGAACTATGACGGCACGGTTGGCGACGCAAAAGTGGGCATGACGCTGGCGCTGAACGGCAACACGGTCACGCGGGCGCATTACTTTTACTACCGGCATCTGAAGGACATCGCACTTACCGGCACACAAGCGGGCAGCAACCTCACCTTGAAGGAAGCAAACGGCACTTTCGATCTGCACTTCGTGGGTAACGGGTCAAACGGCAGCGCTCCGCTTGATTTTCCTAATAGCATCGGTCTCGAAGGCACCTGGACCGACGGCAGCAAAACACTGCCCGTCAAGCTAAGCGGTGGTGGCGACCGCTCATCTGTCGAGACGCCGGCCAGCCCGCAATACGGCGCGATTACCAGTGAAACGGATCAAGCGTTTGAGGCGCGAGCCCAAGGGTTCTACTTTGCCGCGCTCAAAGGCGATGCCAGAACGGCGGCACGTTACGTCGACTATCCGCTGCGAGTGAACTGGACGCCAACTCACCACGAACTGATCAAGTCGCCCAAGCAGCTTGTCGATAACTGGAATCGCATCTTCACTCCCCAATACATCGCCGCATTGCGCGACGCCGCGCCGCACGATATGCCGGTCATGAAAAGCGAATACGCGATGCTGGGAGCAGGGCTCGCCTACTTTAGCGACAAAGGCGTCGAAGTATTGAACGTGCCTTGATGAGCACATTGCGTGCGATCAGGTGGCCGCCCATGCGGTCTCCCGATTTCGCAGGCCAGTCCCAAACAGCGCATAATCCGCTGGAGCATTTCGTCACCGGAGTTCAGCAATGGCAGACGCATTCAATCCGCCCGAAGTCTGGCCGCCCTTTGGCGCATTCTCGATGGCTGTCGTCCAGGGCGAGGGGCAAATCGTTCATCTGAAAGGCCAGGTGTCTCTTGATCGAGGGGGCCAGGTTGTCGGCCACAGCGACATGCTGGCGCAAACGCGCCAAACGCTCGAAAACATTCGCGCTGTCCTGGCGTCGATGGGAGGGCAAATGGCCGACGTGTTGTCGATCGTTCACTACACCACGGACATCGACGCGTTCATGGGCGCGTCGGAGATTCGAAAAGCGTTTTTTACCGCGCCGTATCCCGTCACGACCACCGTTCAGGTCGAACGGCTGTATCGCCCTGAGTTGATGATCGAGATTACGGCGATTGCAGAAATTCCTCGGGACCGGTTTCGGCGCCCTGCTGTCGCACCAAGCTGATGCCCAGCAGCCTGGTGGCTAATTCACAAGCCCTGCCAGCCCTAACGCCGCCCCTGCCGCAACCAGCCAGATGGGATTGAACTTTGTCCGATAGGCGATCACAACCGTCATGATCGTCAGAACGGCGCGGCCCACGTTGACATCCACTTCGCGAATGAACACATAGGCCGCGCAAGCCAGCAGACCGACCGTCGCAGGCGCGAGACCGCGGCGAATCGCCTTCACGACCAGCGAGGCATTGTGTCGCTCGAACCAGCCGCTCACAAAATAGGCGAGCACCGCGGAAGGAATAATCATGGCCAATGTCGCAACCAGCGCCCCGGCCAGCCCCGCGGCCTGAAAGCCGATCAACGAAACGGCCATGCCGTTTGGGCCAGGTGCCGCCTGCATTGCCGAGAAAAACGTGACGAACTGCTGAGCCGTGAGCCAGTGACGCGTTTCGACCGCATAGTGCTGAATATCGGCCAGCGTAGCGTTGATCCCGCCGACCGCAAGAAGCGACCAGAGCGCGCTATGAAGCGCGAGATCGGTGAGCCGGGACATCATCGTGCAGCTCCCTCGCGCCGCTGCGCCGCCGCTTCGGCTCGCAACGCACGCCACATAAGCCATGAGCCAAACGGTCCCAGCACCGCGAGAACAAGCAGCAGCGGCAGTTTCAGCAAGCCCACGGCAATGAACGTGGCCACCACCAGCACCAGATTACGCAGATCGCGCGGCAGGCTGACGAGCAGCTTGAGCACCGTTGCAATGACGAGTCCCGTCGCCACCGGCATCAAGCCCGCCAGAAGATGCGACGTGACGGGAGCACTACCCCAACTTGCGTATGCGTAGCCGACGCCAATCGTAATGACTGTGGGAGCAAGGTAAAGGCCGCATACACCCGTGACCGCGCCGAGCGCCCCGTGATATTGCCGCCCGATAATCGTCGCAATGTTCGATACGTTTGGCCCCGGCAGAAGCTGCGCCAACGGCAGCAGTTCGGCAAACTCGCGGTCGGTCAGCCAGCCGCGACGCTCGACCAGCATGCGGCGGGCCCACGGCAGCACGCCACCGAAGCCGGTCAGCCCGACCATGAAGAACGCGCCGAACAGTTGCCCAAGCGTGGGTCGAGGACGCACGTCGAGCGGGCTGTCGTGCGTCCTGGCACCTGGATCATTGGCGTCATCGAGGATCGGTGCGTTCATCGGCGGGTCTCCTCACGAAGGTTCTTTTGGATTGAGATAGATGATAGCAGCGCCATTTCCCGCATCGCAGGTCGGGAGATTGGCCAGGCGCGTGACCGCATCGAACGCACGACGCTGCTCATACCGAGTCCGCAATAAACTCGCGCAACCATCGATGCGCGGGGTCGCGATGGGAACGCCCATGCCAAAGCATGGCCATCTCGTAGCCCGGCACCTCGACTGGCGCTTCGACCACGCGCAGCGCAGGCGTGTTGCGAGCCAGCCGCGAAGGCAGCATCGCGACCAGGTCTGTGCTCGCCAGAACCGACTTCATGAACAGAAAGTGCGGCACCGAAAGCACCACACGGCGAGACAAGCCAGCATGCGCAAGCGCTTCGTCTGTCACGCCATGAAACCCCGCACCTTCCTGCGACACGATCACATGATCGAGCGCACAGAATTGCGCGAGCGTAGGGCGCCGCTTCAGGCGTGGGTGATCGGCTCGGCCAGCCAGCACATACCGCTCCGCAAACAGCACCCGCCGGTGCAATCCCTCGGGCGCGCCTTCGCTGGTATGGAAAGCCAGATCGATTTCCCCCCGTTCCGCCTGCCTCGCAATGCGAGCCGGAAACATTTCGACGACGCCCAGCCTGGTACCGGGCGCAACCGAGCGCAGACTGGCCAACGCCGGCAACAGGATCGTCGACTCGCCGTAGTCGGCTGCGGCAACACGCCATGTATTGGTTGCCGTGGCCGGATCGAAGGGACGCTCGGGGGAAACTGTGCGCTCCAGCGCCTCAAGGGCTTGCCGCAACGGTTCGCGCAACGCTTCCGCTCGCGCGGTGGGCCGCATTCCTCGTGGCCCCGGCAATAGCAGCGGGTCGCCGAAGATATCCCTTAGTTTGGCGAGATGAACGCTGACCGAGGGTTGCGAAAAATTCAGCCGCTCTGCCGCACGCGTCACATTGTGTTCCGAAAGCAAGACATCAAGCGTGACCAGCAAGTTGAGGTCCAGTCGTCTGAGATTAGTCATTGCAATACCTGTAATATTGGATATTCATTTCCAATATACCTTAGCCGAACCTATGCTGGCGTCTCCAAGCTATGGAGCCTCAGCTATGAATGTTCTTATCGTGTACGCCCATCCCGAACCCAGATCGTTGAACGGTTCACTCAAGGATTTCTCCGTCAAACGCCTTGAGGATGCGGGACATACGGTGCAAGTGTCAGATCTGTACGCAATGAAGTGGAAAGCCTCGCTCGACGAGAACGACAGCCTAGATCGCAGGGCCGGCGCGAAATTCGACCCGTCCCATGACTCAAAGCACGCGTTCGCGAACGGCACGCAAAGCCCGGACATTGCGCTGGAGCAGGACAAACTAAGGTGGGCGGATGCAGTGATCCTGCAGTTTCCGCTCTGGTGGTTTTCAATGCCCGCGGTCCTGAAGGGCTGGGTGGAACGCGTCTATGCGTACGGCTTCGCGTACGGGGTCGGCGAGCACAGCGACTCACACTGGGGCGACCGCTATGGGGAAGGTTCGATGAAGGGAAAGCGGGCGATGCTGATCGTCACTACCGGAGGTTGGGAGTCACACTACGGCCCGCGAGGTATCAACGGGCCAATCGACGACGTGCTCTTCCCGATTCACCACGGCATCCTGTACTACCCCGGCTTCGATGTGTTGCCGCCGTTCCTGCTTTATCGGACCAGCCGTATGGACGAAGCAAGATTCTCGAAGACCTGCGACGAACTGGGACAACGTCTCGACGACCTTTGGAACACGCAACCAATCGCATTTCGCCAGCAAAATGCGGGGGAATACGACATCCCCGCCTGCACTTTGCGACCTGATATTGCCCCCGATCAGGTCGGCTTCGCTGCGCACGTCGCCTAGGCCATCTTCGCGGCGTTCAAGGCTTGTTCGTGTCCATACCAGGCGCCGCTTCCGGCACATCCGGCGTTGGCGTGGGTGTGGAACTCGGCCCTTCCGTTGGGAATCCGCCGTTGCCTTGCGGCACGCCCGTCGGCTCGCCGGCAGATGCCGGCTGCGGTGTCACCGGTGCCGGCAGCCCGTTCGCACCGGCATTCGATGCAGCCACCGGTCCCGATGCAGCCGCGCCCGGCGCCCCGAGCAACGGCGGCAATTCACGCGGCGCCGAGGCTGGAGCGGGAGCGAGTACCGCCCCGGATGCTTCGGACGCCGCCGATGCCACCGGCGCCGGCTTAGGCGGTGCGCGGCGAACCGGTGCAGCAGGCGCCGCCGTCTGCGGCTTCGAGCTGCTGAAATAGGCCACCCAGGCACGCAGTTTGTCGCGGAACTGCTCGAACAGGCTCGGCTGTACTTCGGTCGCAAAACGAACCCGCGAATCGATCAGCCGGGCGCGTAGCGCGCGCTGGTAGAAATCGCCGACAATCGGCAGCGCGGTGTGCGCACCTTCGCCCCAATAGCTGCTGCCGAGCGTCACGCGCCCGTCGTCGAATCCGACCCACGCGCCCGCCACCAGTTGCGGATGCATCAGGATGAACCAGCCGTCCGCGTTGTCCTGGGTCGTGCCGGTCTTGCCTGCCACGTCTGCGCGGATGCCGAAACGCGTACGTATGCCCACCCCGGTGCCGCGATTGACCACGTCACGCATGACGTCGATCAGCGTTCTATCCGCCGCTGCCGGCAACGCACGCTCGGGCGAGGCCGGTTCGAATTGCGCCAGCACGTTGCCATCGTGGTCCTCGATACTCGTCACCATGCGTGGCTCGAGATACTGGCCGTCGTTCGCGATCGTGCTGTAGGCCGACACCATCTCCTTGATCGTCACCGGGCTCGTACCGAGCGCGAGCGAGGGCACGGGATCGAGCGTGCTGTCGCGCACGCCCATGGCGCGCGCAAGCCGCACCACCTTGTCCGGCCCCACCTCCTCCATCAACTGCGCAGTAATGCGGTTGCGCGAATAGGCCAGCGCATCGCGCAGCGTCATTGGCTTTCCGCTCGGTGGAACGTCATCGTTAGGACGCCAGATTTCTCCACCTTTCAGCGGAATTTCGACCGGCTGGTCAACAAAGGTATCAGTCGGTTTGGCGCCGTCTTCGAATGCCGCGCCATATACGAACGGCTTGAAGGTCGAACCCGGCTGGCGTCGCGACTGCTGGACGTGATCGAACGGTTCGTCTTCGAAGTCGCGGCTGCCCACCCACGCCTTGATCTGGCCGTTGCGCGGATCGATGGCGAGGAAGCCCGCCTGCACTTCGGTCTTGTCGTGGCAGAGGTTGCGCACAAAGGTCCGGTCGGCGCCCAGATGCTGGAGCGCATCTTCGTCGCTCTGCCCCGCGGCGCGCGCCGTACGGTACTCCGGCGTCTCGCGGATAAACGTCTTGAAGAGGTCGTTACCCGGCGCACAGCCGGAGCGTCCGCTCCAGGCCGAGTTCGCCACCGATTGCAGCGCATTGCCCTGTAGCGCCACGGCCGCGGTCGCCATGGACTGCAGGCGCGAATCGATCGTCGTATGAACGATCAGTCCATCTGAGTAAATGTTGTAATCGTTGCGGTCCGCCCAGGAGATCAGCCATTTGCGCAACTGTTGCGCGAAGTGCGGCGCGGGTCCGGGTGGCTCGATCTGCCGCTCGAAGTCGACGCGCAGCGGCTTGCGCTTGAGCGTATCGTAGGCCGCGGGCGACAGCCGGCCATACTTGACCATCTGCGCGAGCACCGTATTGCGGCGCTCCAGCGCCCGCTCCGGGTTCAGCACCGGGTTGTAATAGCTGTTGCCCTTCAGCATGCCGGTCAACGTGGCGCTTTCCAGAATGTCCAGTTGATCGGCCGATTTGCCGAAGTACGTCCGCGCCGCCATTTCAACGCCATACGCGTTGTACAGAAACGGCACCGTGTTCAGGTACGTTTCGAGAATCTGGTCCTTGCTGTAGGTGGCCTCGATCTTCAGGGCAGTGATCGCCTCTTTCACCTTGCGGCTCAGCGTCGGCGCACGGCCAATCTCGTCGGGATAGAGGTTGCGCGCGAGTTGCTGCGTAATCGTCGAGCCACCTTGGCGGTCGCCGCCGAACGTATGCAGCGCCGCCGAGCCGGTGCGTCGCCAGTCAATCCCGTGGTGCTGATAGAACCGGTGGTCCTCGGTCGAGATCAGCGCGTCGACCATATGCGGCGAGATCTCGGACAGCGTGACCCATTCGCGGTTTGACGGTTTGAATTCGGCAAGCAGTTTGCCATCGGCCGAGAGAATTTGCGCGGGTTGATCGACCCGCGCCTTGCGGATGTCGCTGATGCTCGGCGTGAACGGGATCAGTACGATCACGTAGAGCACGAGCAGAACCGGCGGCGTGGCGAGCGTCAGCAGAATGCCGCGACGGGTCGGATGCCGCAGGTGGTAAAGCGTCGCGGCCAGCAACGGCTGGAGCAGGCTCGCGATAAAGCTGATCAGGCCGGCCAGGATATGGAAGCAGGTCACCGCTACCCGTGCAAGCCGGCCGCCCCATTTGCGGCAGGATTCACGTACGGACGATACAAATTGGCGACTCACGCTGGTCTCAGCCCATCTTGAAAAGCGTGAATGGTACCAAACCAGGCATGCCGGCTGGATTCCTGGGACGACCCAAGGCGACGACACCCGGTGCGGCGGGCAACGAATGCTTGCCGAAAGCTTGGATAACTAGAATCATCAGACAGACCAACACGATAAGAACCAGTCATGAAAACGAAAAAAACTCTCCTGCTACTGATTTCGTTGTCCGCTTCGACGCTTGTTCGCGCGGAATCCCTGCCTGCACCGAAGCTCAGCCCTGGCGACACCTGGAACTATGTCGAGACGGTCGAGACTGCACCCAACGGTTGGCGTCAGACCCATGACGAAGTCGTGTTGTTACGTACAACGTCCGACCATATCTACTACGAGGTGAAGCAGGCCGGTACGACCCAGCCAGCTAACGAAGCGATCTCAGGCGCCGACTGGAGCCGCTCGCGCAACGTGAACGGAACCGAGACGATCGTCAATCAGCCGTTGTCGTTTCCGCTCTCGGTAGGCAAAACGTGGGTGGTCAAATACACCGAAGCCAATCCGAACGTGAAGCACAAATCGGAATCGCTCGATACGCGCTTCAAGGTTGTAGGCCCCGAATCCGTAGAAGTGCCCGCCGGCAAATTCGACGCGATCAAGATCGAGGCCGAAGGCGACTGGACCGCGCAGACCGCGCCAATGCAGTCCGCGACGGGCGGAACCGTCTCCACTCAGACGGGGACCACGGTCGTGATGCAGACCAACAGGGCGACCCCAGTTGTCGCCACCGGCCGCCTTTATAAGGCGTTCTGGTACGTGCCCGAGATTGGCCGCTGGGTTAAATCCGTCGAGGAGTACTACAACAGCAACGGCGTGCGTACCCAGCGGTTCTCTAGCGAGCTTGAATCGTTTAAGCACGGCGGCGCGCAGTAACCGGCTATCCCTGGGGAGCGCTCGCCTCCCCAACTGACTCATCTGCCTAACACCCTGCCAGCGTACCCTCGATCCACTCGAGCACCGCCGCAACACGTGCCAGGTGCCGGACATCCGGATGCGTCAACGTCCAGATTTCGCGCTCGAGCGGCGCACCGCCATCCGCCCCAACACGCACAATCCCCGATACGCGATCCGCAACGATACATGGCAGCAGCGAGCGTCCAAGCCCCGCCAGGACACATTGCAAAAGAGGCTCCGCGTCGTTGACCGCAACCGCGGCCAAACCCGTGCTCCGCGCCGCGGCATAGTCTATCCACTTCGCCTGCGGAATATGCCCCATCGCCTCTTCATAGGTCACCCAGGGCAGTTCATGCGCATCGTCCTCGCGCGATTCATGGACATACACGCCATACCTGAGCAGGCCAATTCGCCGGGCAAATACCCGATCACCCACCTCTTCGCCCGGCCTCGCGAGGCGCACGGCAACATCCGCGTCGCGCCGCGATAAATTCAGGTCGTGGGAATCCGCAATCAACTCGATTTGCAGATCGGGATACCGCTCAAGTAGCGCGGGCAGCGCCGGTATCAGAACCCGGTTGACCAGGATCGGCACTGACGTCACTCGCACCGAACCGCTGATCGCAGCGTCCGCACCGCTGACAGCTGCGTTTAGCCCGGCAATCTGCGACTCGACCCACTCAGCCCGCGTCACGACAACCTCGCCAGCTTCGGTCGGCCGCATCCGGCCATCTGCCGTTCGCTCGAACAATCGGGCACCTAGCGCCGACTCGATCGTGCGCACCCGGCGCGAAACCGTCGTGGAGTCGATTTTCAGGCGACGCCCCGCCGTTGCGAAAGAACCCTCGCGGGCGACAGCGAGTACGTACTGCAGATCATTCCAGTCGAGAGCAGGCATTTTTGCAGGTCGAACCAGCAGTTTTTCGGCTTGAGGCTGCCATGATGCCGCACTAAGCTCGACGCATCTACCTGAAAGGAGGTGCAGCAATGCTGTTTGCGGTTCTATTTGAAGACGATGAAGCGTGCGCAAACGAAGTGCGTAGCCGGTACATGCGGGACCATCTCGACTTCCTCGAACGAAGCGCATCGATGGTCAAAGCGGCCGGTCCGCTTCGACAGAACGAAGACGCGCCGGCCGGCGGCCTCTGGCTGGTTGAAGCAGAGTCGCGTGACGCCGTCGACCAACTGGTGCGCAGCGATCCGTTCTGGCCAACCGGTCTGCGCCGTTCCGTGCGGGTTCTCGCGTGGCAGCAGGTGTTCGCCGATGGCACCCGTCTCCTTCCTGTCCATGCCTGAGCGTTACAATCGCCGCGCTTTTATCGGCGCATCCTTAGCAATGACCAGCACGTTCGCCATGCCCTCCCGAGGGGAACACGCGGTGCCGCTACGGGCACAGGAACAGCTAAACGCCATCGCGTTCGACGCATTTACGCTCTTTGATCCGCGGCCGGTCGAGGCGCTTGCCGAGCAGTTATTTCGCGGCAACGGGACCCAACTGGTAGCCGCGTGGCGCACACGGCAGTTCGAATACACATGGCTGCGGACGTTGACGCGAACCTATGTCGATTTCTGGCATGTCACGGAGGACGCGCTTCGCTTTGCGGCCGAATCGCTCAAGCTCGATCTCACACCAACCCGATGCAATCGGCTGATGCAGGCTTGGCTCGACATCAAGACATGGTCCGATGTGCTGCCCGCACTCGCTTCCATGAAACAACAAGGTCTTCGGCTGGCGATTCTCGCCAACCCGACAACGGCGATGTTGAATGCCTGGATCGCCAACTCGCAACTCGATGGAGTGTTTGAACCTCATCTGAGCACCGATCGTGTCCGCGCATTCAAGCCCGATCCGCGTGCGTATCAGATGGGAGTGGACGCGTTCGCGACCGATCGCCGCAACATCCTGTTCGCGGCTTTTGGCAATTGGGACGTTGCTGGCGCGAAGGCATTTGGCTATCCGGTCTTCTGGGTCAATCGAGCCGGCGCACCGGCCGAGGAGCTGGGATTTTCAGCAGACGGCATTGGCAATACGCTGACTGATCTCGCCAGCTTTGTCGCCGGCAGGAGAGGCACGCTAGCGCAATGAATCGCTCCAATCAGCCGGGGGCGTCCGGCACGCCCCCCGCCCTCAGAAAATCCACAAAAGCCCGCAACGGCGCCGGTAAATGGCGCCGTCCCGGATAGTAAAGAAACGGCCCGGAAAACCGCTGCCACCAGGGCTCCAGGATCGGCTCCAGCACACCGCTCTCGAGATGCGGGCGCAGCATGTCCTCGAACAGATGGATCACCCCCACCCCGGCTATGGCGGTGCTGATGGTCAGCTCCATTGCCGCGCCCGGTCTCACCAGCAACGGCCCAGACGGATCGAGCCGCACCACTTCGCCGTCCCGCTCGAAATCCCAGGTCGGCTTCGCACCGCCGGCAAACTGGCCGCGCAGACACGCGTGAGCAAGCAGCTCGCGTGGATGCTCGGGCCGCCCATGCACGTCGAGATAAGCGGGTGCCGCCGCCGTCGCGAAACGCTGCACACGCGGCCCGATCGGGATAGCGATCATGTCCTGTTCGAGCCGCTCGTCGTAGCGAATGCCCGCGTCACAGCCGATGGACAGCACATCGACGAAACCGTCTTCGACCACCACCTCCACGCGGATGTCCGGATAGGCTTTCAGGAACGAGGCGACGATACCCGGCAAGACAATCCGCGCAGCGCTCGACGGCACATTAAGCTTCAGCGTGCCGGTTGGCTTATCCCTGAAGCCATTGAGCACATCGAGCGACGCCTCCATCTCGCTGAAGAGCGGCGTTAGTTTTTCGATCAGACGCTGTCCCGCTTCGGTCGGCGCCACACTGCGCGTCGTGCGGTTGAGCAGGCGCAGACCGAGCTTCGCTTCGAGACGCCGCACGGCGATGCTCAGGCTCGAGGCGGAAACGCCGCTGATGCGGGCGGCGTCGCGAAAGCCGCCGGCGCGGGCCACGGAAACAAACGCGGCAAGATCATTCAATTCCATGGGCATTGTTCATAATTTTCAACAACCCGTACAATTTAGGCCGGATTTTCAAACAACGCAACCAGGACCATACTGCGCTCACCACTCTTCAAGGAGAACGCAATGTCCACCGTCACCTCTACATTTAGGTTTGCCGGCCGCTCCGTTCGCCGCATGGGCTACGGCGCCATGCAGCTCGCCGGCCCCGGCGTATTTGGGCCGCCCAAGGATCGCGACGCCGCTCTCGCCGTGCTGCGCGAAGCCATCGCGCTAGGCGTCGATCACATCGACACCAGCGATTTTTACGGGCCGCACGTCACCAATCAGATCATCCGGGAGGCGCTGCATCCGTATCCGACCAAGCCGATGATCGTCACCAAGGTGGGCGCGGTGCGTGGCAGCGACGCTTCGTGGCTGCCCGCCATCGAGCCCGAAGATATCGAACGCGGCGTGCACGACAACCTGCGCAACCTTGGTCTCGACGCGCTCGATGTCGTCAATATGCGTGTCATGGGCAGTATCCACGCCCCTGCTGAAGGATCGATCGGCAAGCAGGTCGAGGCACTGGCCGAGCTGCAACGCCGGGGGCTCGTGCGCCATATCGGTCTGAGCAATGTGACTTCGAAGCAGGTCGCCGAAGCACAAAGCATTGCCGAGGTTGTCTGCGTGCAGAACCAGTACAACCTGGTGCAGCGCGAGGACGACGCACTCGTCGACGAACTGGCGGCCAAGGGCATTGCGTATGTGCCGTTCTTCCCGCTGGGCGGCTTCTCGCCGATTCAATCGTCGGTGTTGTCCGACGTGGCCCGCAAGCTCAGCGCAACGCCGATGCAGGTGGCGCTAGCGTGGCTCCTGCAGCGTGCACCGAACATTCTGCTGATCCCGGGTACGTCGTCGGTCGCGCATCTGCGTGAAAACATGCAGGCGGCGCAGTTGCAGTTGCCGGATGCGGCGCTCAAGGAACTGAATGGAATTGGCAGCCTGGGCGGCGGGCATTGATAGAGTCAGCGCAACTTGGGGAATCGATCGTGGCGTTGACCTGTTGATTCCCCGCCTTGCGTCACCTCACGTCACCTCAAGCTGCCTCCTGCCTGCGCGAGACGAGCGAGGCCACCGCACGAACGTCCGCTGCCGTGAGCGGCGTGAACACAACCATGCTCAATCCCGCTGCCCCGTCGACGGCAAACGCGGTGTACTCGAGCGTAAACGGGCCCACCAGCGAATTGTGGATGCGTTTCGTGCCGCCCCAATGGCTATGCACTTCGTTCTCGGCCCACAGTCGACGGAACTCCGCGCTGCTTGCCTGCAACTCCGCGGCAAGCGCCGCGGCGGCAGGGTCACCGCCGATGCGCGCCACGTCGATGCGGAACACGCCAACCGCGAGACGCGCGCTGTCCTCCCAATCCGGGTGCGACGCGCGCGGCAGCGGGCTGCCGAACAGGAGCCGCAGTACGTTGCGCTCATGCACCGGCAGCTTGCCGTAGTCACTCAGCACCGCAGCCGCGGCAGCATTCCAGGCCACCACATCCCAGGTGGGCGTTTTCACGATGGCCGGGCTGGTCGTCAAGGCGTCCAGCACCCGCTGCAGGGTCGGCGTGACGGCAGGCGGCGCCACGGCCTGACTGAGCGGCGGCTGTCTTTGCTGGGCGAGCAGGAACAGCATCTCGCGGCCGGTCGCATCCAGCTCCAGCGCGCGGACCAGCCGCTCCAGCACCTCGACCGAAGGAGGGCCGCCACGGCCCTGTTCGAGCCACGTGTACCACGCGACGCTGACGTTCGCGCGCGTCGCGACTTCCTCCCGCCGCAAACCTGGCGTACGGCGCGGCCCCTGAGCATCCGCTCCGGGCTGCAACCGCGAGCGGCGATCACGAAGGAAACTGCCTAAAGAGGCAAGCGGATCCGGCTGGGTGTTAACAGACATAACGGTATACGCTCCCGGCTTTTGTTGGGCGAAGGCACGTAGGAAGATGGGCTCATCCGTTCGTAACCTAATCAGGAGATCAGTATGCGTGTATTCGTAACGGGAGCCACAGGATTTGTCGGCAGCGCCGTCGTCAGCGAGCTTATCGCCGCAGGACACTCGGTCGTTGGACTCGCGCGCAACGAGGCGGCTGCCGATACTCTAGCGCGAATGGGCGCCGGGGTGCACCGGGGCGACCTGTCCAACCCGGAGACCCTGCGCAGCGGCGCCGCTGAGTCGGACGGCGTGATTCACACGGCCTTCATTCACGACTTCAGCAAGTTCAAGGAAAACTGCGAGACCGACCGGCGCGCCATTGAAGCACTCGGTTCCGCGCTCGCCGGCTCGAACCGGCCGTTGCTCATCACCTCGGGCACGGGGCTTGTCGCGGGCCTGCCGCTCGCGACTGAGGAAGATCCGGCCCCCTCGGGCCCGCATGCGATACCGCGTATCGCATCGGAAGAAGCCACCGCTGCGGTGCTGGCGCGTGGGGTGAATGCCTCCGTGGTGCGTCTGCCGCCCTCGGTGCACGGCGACGGCGATCACGGCTTCGTTCCGAGGTTGATCGACCTTGCCCGCGAGAAAGGCGTGTCGGTCTATGTGGGTGAAGGGCTCAACCGCTGGGCGGCGGTACACCGGTTTGATGCGGCGCGTCTTTACAGGCTGGCACTTGAGAAGGGCAGCACCAGTGCCGGTGCGGAACGCTATCACGTGGTCGCCGAAACCGGCGTGCGGTTCCGCGAGATCGCCGAAGTAATCGGTAGACGCCTGAACGTGCCGGTAGTCAGCAAGACGCCCGAAGAAGCCGCCGAGCACTTTGGCTGGTTCGCGCATTTTGCGTCCATCGACAACCCGACCTCCAGCCAACGGACGCGTGAACTGCTCGGGTGGGAACCGGCGCAGCCCGGATTGATCGCGGATATCGACCGGCCGCGCTATTTCGAATAGCCGAACGCTGGCGCGTTGAGTGTTGGTGGCGTGGTGGCGTGGTGGCGTGGTGGCGTGGCGGCGCTCAACTATCTGAGACGTCAGCCGCCAAGGCCACGCTCTTCTGCGCTTCGAGTTCAGCCAGACGGCCAGCGAGCGCCTTGCTGATCGACTGGTAGGCCGTGCTGCCGAGCGTCAGACGCCGCGCTGGCCGGTCCGCATCGGCTGCGACGATCATCGCATCGACCGTCTTGCCCGCGTCGCCGAGGCGCGGGAATGCGTCGCCATTGATGCGCCGCCTGATCTCCCCGACGGGCGTGGCGTCATAAACAGGCAGCGGTTCCGGGCTGAGCAGATTGGTGCGGAAGCTCGTCCCGGTGGGTCCGGGTTCGACGATGACGAAGTCGATTCCAAACGGCGCGACCTCGAGAGCCACCGCTTCGACGAACCCCTCGATGCCCCACTTGGTTGCGTGGTACAGACTGAAGCCGGGATAGACAGTCTGTCCGCCTTCCGACGAAACCTGCACGATCCGGCCACCGCCTTGCTCTCGCAGATAAGGTAACGCAGCGCGAATGAGCTGGATCGAGCCGGTCAGGTTCGTCGCGATCTGCCTGTCGATCTGCTCGTCCGTGACCTCCTCGGCCGCGCCGAACAACCCGTAGCCAGCGTTACTCACCACCACGTCGATACGGCCCATGGCTTCGAATGCGCGGCCAACCGCCTCGCGTACCGCGTTGGCGTCGGTCACGTCGAGCGTCAGGGTGTGCAAGCGCTCGCCATACCGCCCGCTCAGATCGTCCAGCGCTGCGGCATTGCGCACGGTGGCGGCGACGCGGTCGCCACGCGCCAGCAAACGCTCGGCCAACAGCCGGCCAAGTCCACTGGAGGTGCCGGTAATAAACCAGTTCTTTGTCATCGCACGCTCTCCCGAATGATTGAAAAATCATTGTAGGAGCGCGCCATTGGTGCGATAAGCCACTATAGTTTGTATGACCACGTGAAAAAACTTCACCAATGGCCAAACCCACCCTCGCCGATCTCACCGCATTTTCTGCCGTCGCCAGCCACCGCAGTTTCCGCGGCGCGGCCGACGCACTTGGAGTCACGCGCTCATCGCTGAGTCACGCCATGCGCGGTCTGGAGCTTGCTCTGGGCGTGCGCCTGCTGAATCGCACCACGCGCAGCGTGTCCCTCACCGAAGCGGGTGAGCAGTTGCTCAAACGGCTCACACCGCTGCTGCGCGATCTCGACGAAGCACTCGACACGGTTGCCGATGCCGGTGGTCCGCCTACCGGCACGTTGCGCATCAATGCCAATGAAAACGCAGTGCGTTTGCTCCTGAAAACGGTAGTGCCGCGTTTCCTGGCCCGCTATCCGGGTGTGGCGCTCGATCTGGTCGCGGAGGGCCGCCTCGTTGATATCGTCGAACAGGGTTTTGATGCCGGCGTAAGGCTTGGCGAATCGTTGCCGCAAGACATGGTGGCGGTGCGAATCAGTGAGGATTTTCGCTTTGTTGCCGTTGCCGCGCCGTCCTACCTTGCCGAGCGGCCCGCACCCGTGACGCCGGACGATCTTGCGCAGCATCGCTGTATCCGCCATCGCCTGCCCAGCGGCAAGCTTTACCGCTGGGAATTCGCCAAACAAGGGCAAGAGGCCGTCGTGAATGTGCCCGGCGTGCTGACGCTTGACCACAATGGACTGATGATCGAAGCGGCAGCAGACGGCCTGGGCATTGCCTACGTTCCGGAAACCGCCGCACGCGCGTGGCTCGACGACGGCCGGCTAGTCACGGTATTGGATGACTGGTGTCCCGTCATCCCCGGCCTCTACCTTTACTATCCGGGCCATCGTCACGTCCCCGCTGGGTTGCGCGCTTTTATAGAAGTGCTAAAGGAGTGCGGCTGATTTCGGCTTTGGCATCCCTCATTTCGGGTCCCGCTCAAATCGCTCGCGGCTGCCGCGCCGTGCCGCCCGCTGCTTACCCTCGTCGCGCTGACGCCGTATCGCTGCGGTTTTGTCTTCGAAGAACTCCGCTTCGCGCTGCAACTTCTTGTACGAGTTCAACCGCCTGAGCGTCAAGCGGCCATCGTCGACCGCTTGCGCGACGGCGCAGCCTGCCTCGCCGTTATGCCGGCAGTTGCGAAACGCGCACTGGGTCATCAGATGGGCTACGTCCTCAAAGGCGTCGCTCAAACTGTCTGCGCTGGCCGCCACACCCACACTGCGAATGCCTGGCGTGTCGATAATCACGCCATGTCCTGGCAGCATGAACAACGAACGGCTGGTGGTGGTATGCGAGCCGCGCGCCCCTTTGGCGCTGACACCCAGCGTTAGCTGCCGATGCGAACCGGTCAAAGCGTTCACGATAGAACTCTTCCCTACTCCCGATGATCCGACGAAAACGCAGGTTTCATGCCGCGCGATCATGTCATGAAGTTGCGTCACGCCCTGTTCGGTGAACGTGCTCAGCACGCACACGGCAATGCCGGAGCCGAGCTCGGCGAACTGGGCGAGGTACGTGTTGATGTCGGGCGCCAGATCGGCCTTGTTCAAGACGAGGACCGGTGCGATGCGGTTAGCTCGCGCTAGCAAGAGAAAGCGCTCAAGCCGCGACAGATTGAATTCGTCTGTGCATGAGGTGACGATAAAGAGCTTGTCTACGTTAGCGGCTAATGGTTGCACACGGTCTTCGCCGTTGCTGCGTTGGAAGCAACTGGTGCGTTCGAGGATGTCGATAAATTCGACTTCGCCAGTATTCGTTGGAATGCCGAGAATCCAGTCGCCGATGATCGGCGCTCGATCGCTCTTTCTGGCAAAGGTCAGGTTGAAGTGCTGCAATTTCCCTTGTGCCTCGCCGCAGACGACGAAGCGCAGACCGAAGTCCTCGGTTACGCGGTAGGGTTGGCCGATGCCGTATTGCGCGGCTTGTCCAGCGAAGTGTTCGCTAAAGCCTAGCGTGTCTAAAGACTGAAGACTAAGAGATGCAGAAGTGGTGTTTTGATGCTGATTGGATTCGAGCTTGGTCATGGTCCCAATGCATAGAGGAATTTAGAAGAAAGTCGCCTGAAGCTGTGGTGACAAGATCTTTCATATCCAAACCTCCTGATTGCAATGGGGCACCCTAAAGCTGAAACAAACACGCAACGCCAGGCGGGGTGGGACGCTGGCGCTGGTACAGAACTATCGAGCAGGTCTCACGTATGTGAGGCCGCTCATCATAACCGAGAACGAAAGAGCCGGTTAGGGGGCGTTGTATTTCGGCGATGCGTCTGCGGCGAGCGTTTCGCTCGCCCCTGTGATTTACCTAGCCCAAAGAAAGCACCGAAAACACAAAGGTTGCATTGATAAGCCCATGCATCAGGATCGACATGGAAAGCCCTTTAGTTTTCCGGACCAGCCATCCTGCAATCACTCCCGTGGCAAACAGAAAAACAAGGTGCTGGCTATCTTGATGCAAGCCCGCAAATAGCGCCGCCTGTAAAACGTTGGACCAGCCGAAGCTCATGTGGCGTGACAAGCCGCCCAGCAGACAACCGCGGAACACCAGTTCCTCCATGACCGGCACAAGCACGGACAACACGAGCAGCGCGAGTGGTATCCCACCGATCGCCACAGTGCCATGAACGAGTGCGACCGCCCATACGGTAGGTGCCGCTTTGGTCGCCGCCGGATGGTGCAGCAAGCCGCTCGCGAGCAGTTGGACGGCGAGCAATCCCGCCGGTATGACGAACCATTTCAGTTTCCATGAACCGCTACCCAGCCAGTCACGCCAGTCGAGCAATCTGGCGACCCAGGCCAGCCCAAGCGCGCAGAACAGGAGCGCCCACAGATAGGCCGCAGCCAGGCGGCTCTGCCAGTCGATCCGCGCTGCGCCGCTTCCGGTCGGGGAAATCAGTGCCGTACCCGCATGAAATATCGTGACCAGGTAGAGCAAAACGAAATAGATGGCGAGCGCTAGCCACGCGTGGCGCAAGCCGATTCTGCCGAAGAGGGGAACGGAGACTTTGCCGATCCGTTGACGTACTGTCCCACGATAGTGCGCGGGAAACAGGAGTAATCCGGGGCAAGCCGCAACCAACGCGATCGCCGCCAGCAGACCGAACGCGAGCGGAAGCAGATCCAGACGGCCGACGAGTGCGGGATCGAGATTCAGAAGGTGCGCGTACGCGCCGATAAATCCTGCAGCTTTGCCGGTTTTAACGTACTGGTCGTGAATGACGTCAGCCGCAGCTTTCGCGTTGCCCGAATCGAAGGCTACTTCGAGCCGCAGTTGCTGATTCTGCGGGGACTCAAGCTTGTGCGAAGCAGCGTCAGTGGCTAATACCGCTTCGGCGCCTGCCGAGTCGCCGACGTGCTGAAGCGCGCGCGCCGTTGTGTAAGCGTCGATCTTGAGCCCGGCGCGTTGAGCGCGATGCAATTCATCAATCGCTTCGGTCCCGCGCAGCAACTCGGTCGCGGCACGGATTCGGGCAGTCTCCTGCCAGAGCAATTTGGGAACCGGCGCCGCGGCGAGCAGTCTAGCCGCGTCCTGCGCGTGTCCTGTCTTCACCAGGTAACGCATTGCTTCGACCAGACTTGCATTTGCCGGATCCAGTTCCACCGCAAGCACCGCCTCCTGCCCCGCCCGCGTGTCATTCTTTGCGAAGCTGTAATTGCGCGAGAGCGCAGCATGCAAACGCGCCCGTTGAGTTGCAGACCAGTTGTTTGAGGATTTGAGCAGGGGCTCGCCAAAGTCGATCGCCGGCTTGCCGAAGCGATTCTCAAGCACGAACAGCGTGGCTTCTGGATCGGACGAAAACTGCTTTTCAAGCGCCGACTGACAGGCCGCGAAATCCCTCGACGCAACATCGGCCCAGCTCAAATCGTCCGATTCAGCAAAGCGTTCGATGAATTTGCACTGCGCCAGGGCAAGTCCGGCGTCCGCGGGATACCTTGCCAGGGCGTCACGGTAAGCGTTGAGCACATTCTCGTAAGCGGTCTTTTCTCCGTTGATCACCACATCGTTCATGCGCTCGGGAAGACGCAGATCTTCGCTGGCCCATCCGGTTGGTGCCGCGGCACTTACGGGATCAAGCATCAGCACGGCCCACGCAGCAATGACGAGGATCTTCAGGATTCTTAAAAGCATGGCAGGCGTTTTTTTGGAATGGTCAATGACATGAGCGATGGATGGCCCCGTCATGTCATCTTAAGGCAAGACGCCAAGAACCAGAGCGACTAAACCTCTCGCTAGAACCTTGCGTAAGACCGTCGTTGCTCCGTGGTGTGACGTGCTGCCTTTATGCACGAGAACAGGTCAATTGCTAATTCGCATCGCCTAACAATTCATCGGCCGAGACAACCGTGCAATATTCCCCATCCAGGTTTGCAAGCGACATGGCGTGAACTTCGTCGGCGCTTCGCATCCGGCCTTCCCAATCCACGCGGCCGAATGTGAAACAACCATCCTCGACAAGATACGTATCGAAGCCGAGATTGCCCGCCATGCGAACCGTCGCTTCGACCGAGTTATTCGTGATCACCCCAACGACCACGAGCGCCGTATGTCCCCCTGCGCGCAAACGTTCTTCGAGTCCGGTACCAATGAAGGCGTTGTTGGTGTGCTTCGGGATCACCGTCTCTCCGGACAGCGGTGCTACTTCCGGTTTGAATTCGTTTCCGGGTTGCCCAGGGCGGTAGTGCGAGCCTGGTTCGACGGAATCGTGGCGTACATGCCAGACAGGCCATTTCGCGGCGCGCCAGTGCTTCAAGAGTCGGCCAATGTTGACCTCGGCCATCAGATTGTTTCGTACTCCCCAATCCGGATGGTCAATCGCCTTCTGCAAATCAATTAGAAGAAGCACGGCCCCATGAGCCGAAAACGTCCACATACGCTAAGCCTTCCTGAGTTGAGGCGCGGCAAGAGATACAGCTAGATATCACATGTCTTATTGCCGGGCAGTATAAGCGACTTTTTTGGTATGACGTGGTGGATCTGTCAGGTGTCGCGCAACGCAAGCGAAGCGCCTGTTGTGAGGGCTGGCACGCATAGCCGTCGCGGAAGATTGCGGGCGGCGAAGTGACTTTCGAGCAAAGATTCACACTTCGCACCGCTCGGCTAGACGCACCCACACCCACCCGTGCTATGTTCATACCCGCCCCGGCCGAAATCGCATGCCACCTAAGGCCGCAACCACGACATCCCTGATCGACGATGACTCGCCCGAGCTTCTCCGTTAGAAGACCAAGGTCTTACTGGTTGATCCGCGTGCTATGCGCCATCGCCGTCATCGTGGCCGCGCTGGTGCTGGCATGCTGGATGACGCTGCGTGCCAGCCTGCCGCAACTCGACGGTGCGCGCGCCGCACCGGCATTGTCTGCTTCCGTCTCAATCGAACGCGATTCGCGAGGCGTTCCCACGCTGACGGGCAAGAACCGGACAGACGTGGCTTACGCGACCGGCTTCGTTCACGCGCAGGACCGCTTCTTCCAGATGGACCTGCTGCGCCGCGTCGCAGCCGGCGAAATGGCCGCGCTGATCGGCCCGGCCGCGCTCGACCTCGATCGCCGCAACCGGCCTAACCGCTTCCGCGAACGCGCGCGGATGCTGGTCGCTGCGCTTCCCACCGACCAGCGCGCCCTGCTGAACAGCTACACAGCCGGTGTCAACGACGGACTAGCCGCACTGAATTCGCGCCCGTTCGAGTACTGGGCCCTGCGCACACAACCGCTCGCCTGGCGTCCCGAGGACACTTTCCTCGTGGTCTACGCGATGTATTTCGATCTGCAATCGCACGAGGCGATCCGCATCCTCTCGCGCGCCGCGTTGCGCGAGCATGTGCCGGCCGATCTGTTCGCGTTCCTGCTCCCCGTCAGGAGCCACTGGGACGCGCCGTTCGACGTCGCCAAGCCACCTGCGGTCGACCTTCCGGCGCCACCGGTCACACGCCCCGACTGGCTGCAGACAGCGAAATCCGCCAGCATCCCCACACAAGGGCAAGAAACCGAATTCGCCGCAAGCGACCTCATGGAAGGCAACTCCATGATCGGCAGCAACGGCTGGACGGTGGACGCCGCACACAGCGCAAACGGCGGCGCACTCCTCGCAAGCGATATGCACCTTGGGCTCTCGCTGCCCAACCTCTGGTACCGGCTCTCGCTGAAATGGAGCGGTCCGGACGGTCAACCGCGGCGAGTGAGCGGCGTCAGCTTGCCGGGGACGCCGCTTGTTATTGTCGGCAGCAACGGTCAGGTTGCCTGGGGCTTTACGAACAGCTATGGCCGGTTCATCGACCTGATCGAACTCCAGCGCAATCCCGCCGACCCGCTGCAATACCGGGTTCCCGGCGGAGGCTGGCAACGCGCGACGCTCTATCACGAACGCATCGACGTCAAGGGTGGCAAACCGGTCGATCTACCGGTTGCGGAAACGCAATGGGGTCCGCAGATCACGGTCGGCTCGCACGCCTACGCGCTACGCTGGGTCGCGCACGATCCTCAGGCAGTCAACGTCAACCTGCAGCGGCTCGAAGAAGCAACGAACGTCGAAGACGCACTGCATATCGCACAAACCAGCGGAATTCCAACGCAGAACTTCACCGTCGCGGACGCGCACGGCAACATCGGCTGGACTCTTGCCGGACCGCTGCCGCGCTGGAGCACGGGCGCAGGCGCATCAAGCGGTTCGTACGAGGATCTGCCTTTCGATTCGTCCACCTATCAGGGCTGGCAAGGCTACCTTGCGCCGCAAGCGTATCCGGTGCGAATCGATCCACCGCTCGGACGTCTGTGGACCGCGAACAACCATACGCTGCCTGACAACGAAGCAGCGCTGCTGGGTGACGCAGGCGCTGATGTCGGCGCACGCGCATCGCAGATCCGTGACGATCTGCTGGCGCTGCCGAAAGCCAGCGAACACGACATGCTCGCTATCCAGACCGACGACCGCGCGCTGTGGATCGACAGTTGGCGCCGCCTCTCGCTCTCGGTGCTCGACGCCGATGCGGTACGCGATCATCCGCAACGTGCCGAATTCCGCCGCCTCGTGATCGCATGGAACGGCCGCGCCGATGCCGACGCGGTCGGCTACCGTCTCGTGCGGGCGTTCTACTTTTCGCTCTACGACGCCTGGTTCGGCAAGCTCGACAAGGAACTCGCAGCAAGCGTCAATAACACTGCGACCGGCGTCCCGCCCAACTTTCGCTCTGCAAGTTCCCGCTATGACGCGGTGATGGAAGCGCTTGCCGCGCATCAGGCATGGGTGCCCGATAACATCGACAACTGGCGCGCATTCATGCTCGAACGCATCGACCACGCCATTGCACAGTTGCCGCCGGGCGTGGCGCTCGCTGACGCGCGCTGGGGCGATCGCAACCGTGCGGAGATCGAGCATCCGTTCGCGCGAATCGTGCCGGCCTGGTTGCCGTGGCTGCACACGTGGCTCAGTGCGCCGCCCGATCCGCTCGCGGGCGACTTCAACATGCCGCGCGTGCAAGCCTCTTCGTTCGGCGCATCCGAACGCATGGTCGTTTCGCCGGGACGCGAACAGGACGGCCTGTTCGAGATGCCGGGCGGGCAATCTGCTCATCCTTTGTCGCCGTATTTTCTGCTCGGGCACGAAACCTGGGTACACGGCGCGCCGGCCCCCTTCTTGCCGGGAGCAACGCTGCATCGGCTTGAACTGGCGCCGCCGGTCCGCTGAACAGACTGTGTGGGTGATCGGTGCTACGCCCGGCTTCGCGCCCGCACAGGTCCGGGCGTCGAATTGATCCACACATTTTTTAACTTCACTCTTTAGCCATCTTATTCAATAAATATAAAACGCATTAATTTTACTTTTAATGCGCTTTCGATGACATAACACTACATTCATATACAAGGTTTCAGCTAAACTTCCGGTTCGCGAGAAGAGATAACGCGTCGCAGCGCTAGCCCACATCTGTCATTGCATTCCGGAAAAGGCTTGAGTGATGTCCGATCAGTTATGCGTCATACATGGGAAAATCAGTACCGTGGAGCAGGTCCCAGTGGACCTTCTTGCTGTTCCGCAAATGCCTACCGGCACGCCAGTCAAAGCCTTTGCGCCTATTCTATTTGCATTAAATACAAATAGCGCCAAATCAATAATGAATAACTGGCAGCGTCGTTATCTAATGCGCATTTCCAGGCAGATCGATCAGACCACCAACATCGGGCCTTCACAATCCGCGGAGTTTGAACCCCAGGCCGACCAACCTTACCTGATGGACATCACCATTGACGGTATCAACTACCGGACCATGCTGAGCGGTCTCTGCTTTAACGAAGGGGATGATGTCACCGCGGTCGTCGACGAACGAGGCTCCTTACTGGCCGTCGCGAGAAAGGATCAGACCGCGATGTCGATCTATGCAGGCTGCAAAAACGGCTTCGCGCAACTCATGGACCATCTGTGGTGGGTCGCCAGACTGCTGTTCTGGGTAACGATGATCCCGATGCTATTGGTCAACGTGGGCGAACTCACGCTCAACAGTTCGTGGGATCTGACCATCTTCCTGATCGTCCTCGCCGGCTCGCCGTTCGTCCTTTTTGCTCTGTGCGCGCTGCTATGCGGGTTCGCCAAGCGGAGCGAATTCATGCCTGCGTGGCTTGCGTCGAGCATCTTCGAGGCGCTCGGCCGGCACGATCTGACCAACCTGAACTTCACTGCGGCCGAAAGCGAAGCACCTCACGACGGCAGAAAGCGGCCGGGCGACAAGGGCCGGGTGCTTTACTTCTGGCCGGCAGACAGAACCGCGCCGGTCGAGCGAACCCGGATTCTCGCCGCGGGCAGGCACGTCGAACAAGGTCAGGGGTAAGCGCGGACTCGGAAGCTCCGCTGCGCCCCGTTCAAACCGGCACGCTCAATTTGCCGGGACAGCCGGCAAGAACGACCACCAGCACACCTGATTGAGCGCCGAAGTCGCGACCGAAGGACTCAGCCCGGCGGCAATGCTGGCATTCCAGTCGCCTTGCGCATCCGTGCTATCCGAGCAACTGCTGACGTAGTCCAGCGATCCGGTAAAGAACGCACTACGCGGCAACTTTGCCTCGGTGCTCTTCCACGACTGCAGCGTTTGCAGCAGCGAACTGTCGAGTGAGGGCAGGAACACCTGCTCCGCAAAGTCGCCATCCACGAGCATCGGGAACGATACGCCACCGCTCGAACCGCTGATAGCCGAGGTGGGTGCTGCATTCAGGACGATCGGCGCATTCGGGAATTCCGTGCGCAACTGCGCGACGAGGTCCAGACCGCCTTGCTGGCAGGCGGCATTGCAGGGTCCTTGAGCCGCGTTCGCAGCGTGGCCGACAATTTCAAAGTTATCCAGCATGAAGCCATCCACGCCGGTCGCGGCAAGCCGCGGTGCGACGTAGTTCACGATCAGGTTCTGATAATCCGCGTTCCCGACGTTCATCCAGTACTCGTTCGGGTAGCCGCTGTACTGGCCTAATTGCGCGGCCTGATTCGCACCGCAGGAGACGAAGCCGGAAGGCACGGTTGTCCAGTAGGTACGCCAGGTTTCGCAAGCGCCAACGTTCAGATAGCTGAGCACTTTCGCCCCGTGCGCTTTGAGCGCGCTGATCTGCGCGGCCGTGAAGTTGGGCGTGCCGGTGCCCGGGTCCGCATCGATGACGATCACGTTGAAACTCGACGCGAGCTGGTCAATATTGGTCTGGGCCGCGGTACCGTAGTACACAGCCCATACCGCCGAGGCAGGCAGATTGCGCGCGGCGGCAACCGGCACGCTGGTCGACCCCGAAAGGGTGATCGCACTGCTGCTGGCCGGAGTGCTGCTGGAGTTGCCGGAATTGCTGGAGCTGCTGGACGCGGAGGCCTGGCCGCCACCCCCGCCACAGGCTCCCAACAATGACGCTACAAGGAACGCGGCCGCGAGGATAGAGCGAGAGAGTAATGAGCGCATGGATTGGCTATTCTGGATTTTCCAGGAGCGTAGCATGCGCAGCGGGCCGACGCGCGATACAGCTCCGGCAGCGCACGGCGCCAACCCTGCCATCTCGGGCGAATCAGAACGCCGCTGTGTAGATAGCCAGTGCGTCGGCTTCGGAAACCACCCGCGGGTTGTTGACCAGCAAACGCGTCTGCAGCATCGCGTCGCTTGCCATGCGCTCCAGACCGCTGCGTTCGATGCCCACCGCGCTTAGGGTGGCAGGAATGCCGGTCGCGGCAATCAAGCGCTCGATCTGCTCGATTAGCGCATGGGTGCGGCTCGCGTCACTGCCGGTGGCCGCCGGCACCACTACGCCGGCGAGTTCTGCGTACAAGTGAGCCGCCGCTTCCGCGTTGAAGCGCAGCACGTGTGGCAGCACGAGCGCGTTGGAAAGACCATGCGGCACATGATAGATACCGCCGACCGGATAGGCCAATGCGTGCACCGCGGCAACCGGCGAGTTGGCAAAGGCCTGACCGGCGAACGTCGCGCCGAGCAGCATCGCCTCACGCGCCGCACGGTTCTGGCCGTTCTCGCAGGCCGCCAGCAGGTTGCGCGACAGCAGTTCGAGCGCCTTCACCGCCAGCATGTCGGAGATCGGATTCTTCAAACGCACCGACGTGTACGCTTCAATCGCGTGCACCATCGCATCGATACCGGTAGCCGCCGTCGCAGCCGACGGCAGAGCGAGCGTGAGCTCCGCGTCGAGAATCGCCAGATCCGCAATCAGTTGCGGCGCGACGACGCCCATCTTCTTCGCTTCGCCAACCGTGACGATTGAGACCGCGGTGACCTCGGAGCCGGTGCCGGCGGTGGTCGGCATCTGCACGAGCGGCAAGCGCGCGACCTCAACCTTGTTCACCCCGTACATCTCGCTTAACGGCTGTTGCTGCTGCGGCGCCAGCACTGCCAGCAGTTTTGCGACGTCCATCGACGAGCCGCCGCCCAGGCCGAGCACGATTTGCGCGTCTGCTTCGCGCGCCAGCGAGGTGGCCTCCAGCACAATGTGCTCAGGCGGATCGGCAATCACGTCGTCGATCACGCTCACTTGCCAGCCGTGCGCGGCAAGATCGGCCAAGGCAGGATCCAGCAGGCCGCTGCGGTGCAGAAAATCATCCGTGACGACACACAAACGGGTAAGCGCCGGAAACTGCTCGCGCAGCAAACTACCGAGACGCCGCGCTGCACCATATTCGACGACGAGCGTCGGTACGGTTTGAAACCGGAATGCGTTCATCACGCAGCCTCCTCCGGCACCATGTAGCTCGTCACCTCACGGCGATCGAGCAACGGAATGATGGTGCCAAAACCAAGCCTCTGGAAATGCGGGGTGTCGCGATGCTCGGCTAGGCCGTTGGCATCGGAGTACTTTTCCAGAATGACGAAGTGGTCGGGGTCGAGCGGTGAACGGAAGAACTCGTAGTAGAGATTTTTAGGCTCGGTACGTGTCGCCGCCGCAAGCTCCGTCAACGGTGCGACGATCTTGTCGCCGTTGCCGGGTTGCGCGAAGTAATGTGCAATCACCTGCAGATAAGCCTTGGACATCGATCACTCCAGCAAGGTTAGTCGTTCAACGTTCCATATTTGCATTGTATGAGATCGGCGCCACGTTCGCCGCGCCCTGGCATAACGCGTTGGCATACGTCCGCCATGGCTCGCATGCGCTAGACTCACATAGGCAGGACAGGCAAGCATCTCGTACAGGCTTGCGCTTGCATGGGATTGGAGATTTCGATGATACGCAAGACTCTCAACGCATCGCAGCTACAGCAGGAAGTAAACCGGCGGCTGCATCGGCTTCAGGAAATCGTCGAAGACGGTGTGAAGATTCGCGTGCCCCGGCCGCAGTTGCAAGAGCCGGATAAAACCGGCTGCAACTGGGACATGAAGCACTTCGGCAACGCCGCGGGCTTCGAGCGCGATATTGCCGCGGTGCTCAAGGCCGTACGCGCCGAATACAACCTGAGCACCGAAACGAAGGACACGGGGAATCCGTTTGCGGACTTCCCGGGCAACTGAGCAGCACAGACCTAAGCGTCAGGTTCGCGCGAGAACTTGTCGAGACTGATGCCCAGCTCTGCGGCCAGATATTCGACAAGCGCCTGAAGACGCGCCAGTTCCTCACCTTGGCGCCTCACTTCCGCCTTCAGCGTCTCGACCTCGGCCGACGGCGCCGTGTCTTCCACGACACCACGCGCCGGCTCTTCGCTCACGCTGACTTCGCCGCACAGCAAGTGCGTCCAGCGGTTTTCGCGCTCGCCCGGCGTGCGCGGTAGCTTCACCACGCGCGGCGGGTCGTTCGCGGCCAGTTCATCGAGAAACACTTCGACCGACGAGATGTCGGCAAAGTCGTGCAAGCGCGAAGTGTTCAGGCGCAATTCAGCGGCAGTCTGCGGGCCGCGCAGCACCAGTACCGTGAGCAAGGCGGCCGACTGGCTCGGGATGCCCAACACACGGTTCATATTGTGTTCGAAGCGCGGCACCCGGCTGCTGCTGCCTTCCAGCACCAGCGAGAGGCGTTTCAGGCCGTCAATTGCGGTAAGCACTTCCGCCTCGCTCACGTTCATCACGGGAGCGCGCGCGGTCTTCTGGTTGCAACCGGCGGTCAATGCGTTAAGCGAGAGCGGATACGTATCGGGTACCGTGTGCTGTTTCTCGCTCAGCACGCCCAGTACACGCGCTTCGATGGGCGTCAGTGAACGCATGGCGGGGCGGGGAACCGCGCCGGTGGTGTCGGGAGTGGTATTCATAGCTGGGGCTTCGCAGAGGGTAGCGCCTGGCAAGGCCACCCTGATCGTGAGCCGGACGGACGTGTCCGGCGAAGACACACATGATAAACAGATTGACCGCCACCGCAAAACGCACTCTGCCGTTCAACAACGGGTAGCATGACGCACTGCCCCAACGCCTTTGTCGAAATCCCATGCGTTCCACGCGCCCCTTGCCGCCCCTCATCACCCTGCGCGCCTTCGAAGCGGCCGCACGGCACCTGAGTTTCAGCCTGGCGGCGCAAGAACTGTTCGTCACGCAAAGCGCCATTAGCCACCACATCCAGAAGCTGGAAAGCGAGCTGGGCGTCGCGCTGTTCGAGCGGCGCACACGTGCCGTGGCGCTCACCACCGCCGGAGAAGCCTACTTCGCCAAAGTGCACGCGGCGTTCGAACTGCTGCGCGCCGGCACCGAGGAAACGCGCGCACCGGCAGCGCAACGGGTGACGCTGAAGGTGGGCCTACTGGCTTCGTTCGCGACACGCTGGCTCGCGCCTCGCCTGCAGGCGTTTTCTGCCGCGCATCCGCAGATCGAACTGCAACTGCGGCCCGACATTGCACTCGCCGACGTCCCCGGCGGCGAAGTGGACATGGCAATCCGCTACGGCCGCGGCGGCTGGCCCGGTGTGCGTGCCCGCAAGCTCATGTCCGAACGGCTCTCGGTGGTGTGCTCACCCACGCTGCTCGCCGGTGCACGGAGACCGCGCAAGCCGCAGGACCTGCTGCGCTTTCCTCTGCTCGCCTCGCATGCCAAACTGCCGTTCGAATGGCATGCCTGGGCGACGCGCTTCGGCGTGGACCTCAAGCACATCCAGACAGTGCAACTGCACGACTACAACATCGTCGTCGAAGCGGCACTCGCGGGGCAAGGCATCGCCATGGGGCGCCACCGGCTGATCGCCGCGCAACTGGCAAGCGGGGCACTCGTTCAGGCGCTGCCCGATGCCGTGCTGGACGATCCGCGCATCGGCTGGTGGCTTGTCACGCCCCCCGCAGCGACGGGAGAAAGCGAGGCCGTGGCGGCCTTCCGCGGCTGGCTGGCGCAAACCGCCGCGGCAGATTTGCTCGATTGAACGCATTAGTTCTGCTCATGCGTAGCGCCCAAGAATTCATTGGTCAGCGGACGGCCGCGGCCATAGGATGGAACGTCTATCCACCTGTCCTGTGAGGACCCGCACATCATGACGCTCTCGCTCACCGCCCACCTTGCCACGCTCGGCATCACGCTCGAATCCGCTGCCGCCCCCGCCGCCAACTACGTCCCGTTCGTGCAGGACGGCTCGCTGCTTTATATTTCCGGTCAGATCTCGCGCAAGAACGGTCAGGCTGCCTATGTGGGCCGTCTCGGCGAAACGATCTCCGATGAGGATGGCGTACAGGCCGCACGGCTCGCCGCGCTCGGCATCCTCTCGCAGATCGCCGCCGCCACCGGCGACCGGCTCGATCGTGTAGCGCGTATCGTGCGCCTCGGCGTCTTCGTCGCCAGCACGCCGGAATTCAATCGCCAGAGCGCCATTGCGAATGGCGCATCGGATCTGATGGTGCAGGTATTCGGCGACGCCGGCCGCCATGCGCGCGCCGCGGTCGGCGTTGCGTCGCTGCCGCAAGGCGTCGCCGTGGAAGTCGAAGCGGTCGTTTCGCTCACACAGTCCTGAACCGTAGTTCCGAACCGTCGCTGCATCACTGGAGCCACTAATGCCCGCCCCTCTTACCGACGCCACCGTGCAAGCGCTACGCGCCCAGACGCCGGGCACGCAACACATCACGCACTTCAATCACGCCGGCTCCTCGCTGCCGTCCGCGGCAACGCTCGAGGCAATCCGCGCCCATCTGTGGCGCGAAGCCACCATGGGTCCCATGGAAGCCGGCGTGGCAGCACGCGCGCAAACGGAGAATGCACGTGCGCTGGCCGCGCAGCTATTCAATGCTCAACCCATGGAGATCGCGCTGACAGACGGCAACTCCCAAGGCTGGGGCGGCGCGTTCGCCGCGCTGGGCACATGGCAGCCCGGCGACCGGATTCTGGTTGCGCGTCACGAGTGGGGCGGCAACCTGGCCACCATGCGCCTGACGGCCGGGCGCGCGGGCGCATCCATTGAAACGATTCCTTCCGATAGCAGCGGCGCGGTCGACCCCGAAGCGCTAGAGGCGATGCTCGACGAGCGGGTACGACTGATTGCGCTGACCTGGATGCCGGCCAACGGCGGGCTCATCAATCCGGCGGCGGCGATCGGCCGGATCGCGCGCCGCCATGGCATCGCGTACTTCATCGACGCCGCGCAGGCGGTCGGGCAAATGCCCATCGACGTCACCGAACTCGGCTGCGACATCTTGAGCGGAGTGGGCCGCAAGGCCTTGCGCGGCCCACGCGGCACCGGACTGCTGTACGTGCGGCAGGCGTTTCTGGAGCGCCTGACACCGGCATTTGTCGACACTCACACGGCGCCGCTCGATGCCGGCGGCGAGCCCGTTTTGCGGACCGACGCGGCTCGCCTCGAACCGTCGGAAGCCGCTCCGGCGCTGCGCTGCGGTTTGGCCAGCGCGCTACAGGAGGCGCTGGAGATCGGCGTTGAGAACATCCGTGCCCGCATCGACGCCGTCGCGCAGACGGTGCGCGCCGAACTCGCGCAGATCGACGGCGTGACGCTACTTGACCAAGGGCGCGAACGTTCGGGTCTGGTGTCCTTCAGCGTGGCGGGCCACGAGCCCGCCGCGTTGCAGCGCGCACTGGCCGCGCGGGGCGTGACGATCGGAAGCAACGGGGTCAGCTATACCCCGCTCGACATGAATGCCCGCGGCCTCACCCAGATCGCCCGCGTTTCCGTCAGCTATCTGACCACCGAGGAGGAAATCGGCAAAATGCTGGGCGACTTGCGGTCGCTGCTGCAGTAATATCGTCGCTTACGCCGCGTCGTCTGGGCTGGCGCAGCCGGGCAAGGCGAGACGCGGCGGACCCACAATACAGGCCGACCCAAGGAGGCTTCAATGGAACGACCCGAGTTCATCCGCCACTGGACCGAACTGGAAGGCCCGGACGATTCCCACTACAAGGACAGCACCGAACTGCACGGCATTGGCGCGCCGCTTGCCCGCAAGCTTGGGCTTCAGCGCATCGGCATTCACCACAGCCGTTTGCTGCCCGGACGCCGCACCTCATACCCGCACGCGGAAAGCGCGGAGGAAGAGTTCGTGTTTGTGATTGAAGGCACGCCCGATGTGTGGATCGACGGTCATCTGCATCCACTGAAGCCGGGCGACTCGGTGGCGTTTCCGGCGGGCACCGGAATTTGCCATACCTTCATCAACAACACGGATCAGGAAGTGCGCCTGCTGGTGATTGGAGAGACAGAAAAGCCGGAGAACCGGATTCGCTATCCGATGAACGAAGCCCATGAAGCGACGCGCCCGGACCGCTGGGTCGATTGGCCGGCGCGTCCGATGGGTCCGCATGACGGCAAGCCGTCAGGCAGCAAGTCTTAACCGGACAAAGGGCCGCTCGCTGCACGGCACTGGGCCACGCGCATCCAGATAAGCGCAGCGCCAGGCTCATGCGAAAACGCCCCCGCGCTGTTAGCGCCGGGGCGTCATTCTTAAAGCGAACCCGCCATCGCGTAGCGGGACCATGCTCGCTTACTGCTTCACGCCTTCCGCCTGGATGTGCAGGACGGTGGCCATCTTGAAGCCATAGGTCTTGCCGAAGTCGACACCGAAATCCGAGCGGTCGAACGTCGCCGTCGATTCCGTGCCGCAGACTTCGCGCTTGAGCATCGGGTTCTGGAAGCACTTGAACGATTCGATCTTCAGGTTCAGCGGCTTCGTCACGCCGTGCAGGGTCAGCTCACCGATCACTTCGACCGGCACGTCACCCTTGAACTTGATCGACGTGCCCTTGTAGACAGCGGTCGGGAATTGCGTGGCGTCGAAGAACTTCGGGCTCTTCAGTTCCGTGTCCAGCGTATCGTTGCCGATGTCCACCGACGACATGTCGATCGTGGCTTCGAGCGAACCCGTCTTCGCTTCACGATCAAGCGTCACCGTGCCGGTGGCCTTCGTGAACTTGCCGCGCCAGATCGAGACGCCACCGAAGTGGTCGGCTTCGAAGCTCGGCGACGTGTGGGTCGGGTCGAGCGTGTAGGTGGTTTCAGCTGCCATTGCGCTAAACGTTGCACCGGCTGCCAGTGCGGCGACTGCTACGGCCAAAAGCTGTTTCTTCAAGGTCATTCTCCTGGTAGGTGTGTGGATTATTTCTTGGTTGCCACAATATGAAACTTGATCACGACGTCGTCAGCGACCACTGAGGTGTCCTTCCATTCGCCCGTGCCGATATCGAACTGGCTGCGTTTGATCGGCAGGCTGCCGTCGAAGGTTTGCGTTGCGCCTTGCTGGGCGACCGTCACCGGCACCGTGACGGTCTCGGACTTGCCCTTGATGGTCAGCGTGCCGCTGACCTTGAACTGGTTACCGCCGGCGGGCGCGATGGCGCTCGAGACGAACGTCGCGCTCGGAAACTGCGCGCTGTTGAACCACTCCTTGCCGCGCACCTGGTCGTTGTAGCTTTCGTCGCCGAGATCGTAGCTCGCGGTGTCGATAGACAGCTTGGCGCTACCGGCGGCCGGCTTGGCCGGATCGAAATCGAGCTGCGCCGTGAACTTCTTGAAGGTGCCTTCGACAGGCACGTTCATCTGCTTCGAGGTGGCGGTCACCTTGCTTTTAGCGGTATCGACCTGTGCGTGCGCCACGCCAAAAAACAGCGAGGACATCGCCGTGGCAGCCACGATCCATTGACGGAGAGAGAGTTTCATAGTGTTGATATCTGCGGTATGCCTGGGGCTACTTGAGAAAGGGAATCATGCGGGCCAGCAATCCGTCACGATCGATGAAGTGGTGCTTGAGCGCCGCCAGCACATGAGCGCTCACCAGCGCGAGCAAGCTGTAGTTCAGCCAGATGTGGATGGTTTTCAGCAGCACCTTGAGCGTCGCGTCCGGGCCGATCAGCGTCGGCAGCGGCACGATGCCCAGATACACCACCTGAATGCCGGCCGCCGAGCTGTAGAGATAGCCCGAGACCGGAATCACGAACATCAGCAGGTACAGGATCACGTGCACGGCTTCCGCCGCCAGCTTCTGCAGCGAAGCCATGCCCGGCGGCAAGGCCGGAGCGCGGTGCGTGAGACGCCACGCGAGGCGAATAACGGCCAATGCGAAAACCGTTACGCCAATCCATTTATGCCATGAAAAGTACTTGAGCTTGGTGGGCGTAAAGCCGGGTATATCGGTCATGATCCAACCGAGATAAAAGCCGGCAACGATCATCAATGCAATCAGCCAATGCAGGCTCATGGCAGTCGTACTGTATCGCTGCTGGAGCGGAGGAACTGTCGTCATCGTCATTTCGGCTGGCGGCTTGAGGGCAGTTCGTCCACACATGAGACGAACGGGTATGAGGCACAGATTCTAGGAGGGGGGATGCCTGCTGAATAGCACACTCAAAGAGAACAGATCGTTGTCCCAGCATGACTAATCGCCAGCCAGTCCGGTCAGATTCTCTCGGTATTCACTTTATATAACCTTTTTATCTCGAAGACCGTAGCATCGCGGTTCTTATAACTCATCCCAACGGCATATGCGAGCGCATAGCCGTCCGGGACGATTGACTCTCGCAGTCCCGCTACGTCATGGAGCATAAAAGCATGAAGAAGTCTTTACTGGCACTCGCGCTGCCAGGGGCATTCGCCTTGTCCGCACACGCGCAAAGCAGCGTCACCCTGTATGGCGTGATCGATACCGGCCTCGTGTATGCGAGCAACCAGGGCGGTCACAGCAGTTGGCAGGAAACCAGTGCCGCCACCGAAAACACGGTGTATGGCCTGAAGGGCTCCGAAGACCTCGGCGGCGGCCTGCACGCCATCTTCAAGCTGGAAAACGGCTTCAACCTGAATAACGGCAGCCTCTATAACTCAGGTGATGCCTTCGGCGAGCAAGCTTATGTCGGTGTGCAGAGCGACCAGTTCGGCACCGTGCTGCTCGGCCGCCAGTTCGATACGTTCAACGACGTGATGGGTCCGATCTCGGCCGCCGGCAACGGCTACGGCGGCAACCTCTCCGCGCATCCGTTCAACAACGATAACCTCGCTGCGGACTCGATGAGCATCAACAACGCGGTGAAGTTCACGAGCAACACCTACGGCGGCTTCACCGCCGAAGGCATGTACGCCTTCAGCAACAAGGCCGGCGGCTTCGCGAACAACCGCGCCTATGGGTTTGGCGCAACCTACGCGCACGGCCCGTTGAATCTGGCGGCAGGTTACCTGCAGCTCAACAACGCCGGCGGCGGCGTGAGCGGCACGAACCAGAACGGCGCCGTCGCACTCGGCGACGGCAGCGCCGACTTCGTCGCGCAACGTCAGCGCATCTGGGGCACGGGCGGCAACTACACGTTCGGCCCGGCAACGGTAGGCCTGCTGTGGACGCACTCGCAGATCGACAACATGTCGAGCGTATTTGCCGGCGGTGACGGTTACGTCAGCCTCGGCGGCGGCCTGCGCCTCGATAACTACGAAGTGAACGCGCGTTATTCGCTGACGCCGAGCCTGAGCCTCGCCGGCGCCTACACCTTCACCGACGGTTCGTATGGCAACGGCGGCGCCAGCGCCTCGCCGGAGTGGAATCAGTTCACGCTGCAGACCGACTACACGCTCAGCAAGCGGACTGATGTCTACCTTGAAGGCGTGTATCAGCACGCTCATGGTGCGGCAGCCGGCTCGGTGCTGGGCGACGCAACGATCAACACGCTGTCGCCCTCGGCAACCGCCACGCAGGTTGCTGTGACGGTGGGTCTGCGCCACCAGTTCTAGGCGCATCGCGCTTGAGCAAGAAAGGCCGCGCGCCAGTCGCGGCCTTTCTTACATCTGTGCGGCAAACGTTTGCCACCGTGAAAGGTGCGGGAATGCTCCGTATGCCTCATAATCACGCGCGCCCGGAATCTTCCGGGCTACGTAACGGGGCCCATATAGCGGACGCAAGTGGCAATCCGCACCGTCACGCCTCGCCCGTCTTTCTTCTCTTCGAACTGGCAATATGTTTTCGTCACCCCAACTCGGCGCCGGCCTGATGGCGCTTGCCGGCTTGCTGGCGCCCGTCGCGAGCTACGCGCAGCAGGCCACGAGCAACGCGGCGGCAACCCCGGACTGGACGGTGACCCTGGGCGCCGAAGCGCAATGGGAACCGGCCTATCCCGGCGCGAACTTCATGCGGCTCAGGCCCTTTCCTGCGTTCGACATCGAATACAAGAACCGCCTGTTCGCCAAAGAAGACATGCTGCTGGGCGTGTATTTCGTCAACAACGCCAACTGGAGCGCGGGCCTTGCGCTTCAGTACGACTTCACCGAGCGCGAGACGAGCGACGACATCCGGCTGCGTGGGCTGCAAAATGTACCGGCCACGCCGCGCGCCAAGCTCTTCCTCGACTACACGCTGTCGGCACTCACGATATCGACCTCGGCTGCCCAGGATATTGGCGGCAACCGCGAAGGGCTGGTGGTTGACGCCAATGCCACCGCCACGCTGCCAATCGGCAAGAAGCTGTATCTGACCGCGGGGCCGGGGGTCACGTGGACCAACGCGACCTACCAGCAAACCTGGTTCGGCATCACGCCGAGCCAGAGCGCGGCATCGGGCTTGCCCGTGTACGACGCGCACGGCGGCGCTGCCACCGGGTACATCACGCTCGAAGCGGACTATCTGATCACCAAATCCTTGACCGCCACCCTTGAGATGAAATTCGCCCGCCTGTACGGCAATTCCGCCTCAAGTCCGATCACGCGACGGGTTCAGCAGAATACGGACACCCTCGCGCTGACTTACACGTTTTAAGCGGGACCGCTGCACAAAATTGTTGAGTACCCCCAAACCTCCCGCTGTGCGCCGCCCCTCCTGAGTGAGACGCAAAAATCGGGCGCAGGCGCCGCGTTTTCTTAAGACTGCCGCCAGGAGAACCGATCCCGTCAGGCATCGAATGCGATACCATTGGCGCCCAATCGTTAAATTAAGCGTGCCGCAAAGCACGCAGTGCTGTGAAAATTCAAAACGCCAAAAGATGGGCGCCGCGCGGTTCCCGAGCCTGGCTCGCCGCGTTGCTGGCCCTGGCGGTGGCAAGCGGGGTACGTCTGCTACTCAGTCCCTTCATCGGTCCGGCCATGCCCGGGGCATTTTTCTGCGTCGCCGCCGCGCTGATCGAGTACTTTTTCGGACTGGGGCCGGCTCTGACGGTCATGCTGGTGGGACTCGTGATTGCGGACTATCTGTTCGTGCCGCCTTACGCCGACTTCACGACCTTCGATCGCGCCGACCTGATGCTGCTCATCTCGTACCCGTCGCTGACGATCTTCGTGATCTGCCTGATCGAGCGCCTGCGCCGCGCGCAGTTTCGCGCCGAACTGTTCGCCTCGGTTGCCAAATCGCGGTATGAAATGCTGCTGCGCGCCGACAATAGCCGCGCACTGCGGCGTCGCACGATCGACGAAACGCATCGTCTGCTGCGCCATCTGCCGCACTATCACGACACCATCATCCTGATTCAGGCGCTCGACCGCAAAGCAACGCTGCGCACCGACGTCGCCCTCGCGAGCGGCGCCATACACAGCTTGCCGCACACCTCGGCGCCAGGCAGCCGCTTCTCGGCGGTGCATCCGGCAGATATCGCGCGTCTGCAAAACACGCTGACGCCAGGCAGCCACCGCTTGCGCATCAAGAGCGGGGACCACAGCTATAAGCCTGTCGACTGCGTCGGCGAGCGGTTTACGACCCATGCCGGGGACTTCCTCGTGCTGCGAATCGAGGATTGAGCGTTGGATCGAGCCAAACACATACTTCAGGAAGGTGGCGAGCACGCCGTGCTCATGCTGCACGGCCTGTCGAGCTCGCCGCTCGAAATGCGCTTTCTGGCGCGTCATTTGAACAACGAAGGATTTACCGCCTTCGCGCCGGTGCTGGACGGCTACAGCGCCGGCTCGAGCGAGCGCGGCATGCAGGCGTGGATCGATGCCGCCGTGCGCGAATTCGACGCGCTGGCAGAACGCTATGCGCGCGTTTCCGTCTGCGGCCTGTCGGTCGGTGCGGCGTTGGCGCTGGCCGTGGTGAGCAGGCGGCCGAATGCCCACGCGCTGGTATTGCTGTCCGTCAC
Organism: Burkholderia sp. 4M9327F10; assembly: GCF_005503145.1. Classification (GTDB taxonomy): domain Bacteria; phylum Pseudomonadota; class Gammaproteobacteria; order Burkholderiales; family Burkholderiaceae; genus Paraburkholderia. The sequence goes on from NZ_SCNV01000054.1 coordinate 45,235, forward strand.
GCTCTCATATGACGGCTGGGCGATTCCGTGGTACCGGTTTTTGCTGGGGTGGGCCTATTACACGCCGCTGCGCAGCCGCTGGCGTTACCGTGAGGCATCACCGTTCGGCCTGCGCAACGAGGCGCTACGCGCGAAGATCGCACGCGCCATGCAGCGCAACGGCATTAGCGAAGTGGGACCGTCGACCATCTCGCTGCCCGCGCTGCGGGAAGCGAGCCGCCTCGCCAAGCGCGTGCGGGCGAGCCTGGCGGAGATCTCGACCGACTGCCTGATCATTCATGCTATCGACGATGAAACCGCCAACCCGCGCAACGCCCATTACGTGGCAACGCAGATTGCCTCACCGTTTCTGCGCACGATCTATCTCGACGACTCGTATCACATGATCACCTCGGACAACGAGCGTGAAATCGTCGCCGAGGAGACTGTGGCGTTCCTGCGTGAGAGCGAAGCTGCGCGCGGCATCGGCAGCGGCGCGGAATCGCAGGTGGTATCGAAAGCGCTGGCTAGACGCTTGAGGCAGTTGGCCGCGCTGGGGAATTGAGGCAGCGGTTGCGGGTCGGGGAAACGCGTCATCCCAGCCGCTCACCCAGCAACCACCCGCCCATCTCGACCCATCCAGCCGAATGCGTAAACCCGTGTCACCGGGCGGGCTAACGCAGCAGCTGCGCAGATGATGCCTGGCATCGGCAAATCGAGAACCTGCCAGCGCAGGGGACCGGCCGTATCGACGAAGAAGGGGCTGGCGTCGTGCCGCAACACGGCAGCATCGGCACTCAGCACGCCCGCTCCCGCTGCCGACAGACTCGCATGGCGCACCCGGCTGCGCGTTTCCAGTGGCGGCAGTGCCAGCGCCGGCTCACCAGGCGCGTTGTCGGGCAGCGTCGGAACGCTGGTGGCGAGCCCAAGCGGGCTGCTGCTGACCCCCACCACAATCCAGATCCCCGCATAGGCGATGGCAATCTCGATCGAGCCGCACGCACCATCGCGGACCAAACGAGGCTGCCCGTCCTCGTCGTCCTTGAGCGCCACTTCACCCGGCGCACAGCCGATCACGTCCGCGAGAATTTCGCGCATCACCGCACGGCCCACCACAAAGCGTTTGGCTAGCGCAGGATAGGGATGACTCCTGACGCGCGCCTGCTCCGCTTTCGAAAGACACGCATAGGCGGCGTCCTTCGGGATGGACTGCCATTCCGGGCGAAAGCGCCATAGCAGCAGCTCGCCGTCTTTGGGCAGCGGGACACCCGCAGCGTGCCGGTAAGCGAGGCGGCGAGGAATGAACTCGAATTCGGGAGCAAAGCGCACGGCGTGAACCGGCCGGACGCTGCGGGACGGTGCGGCGGTTTCATCCGCGAGGGCAACTGAAGAATTGAACGGCATACGCTGACTCTTCAGTGCATGTAGGTGACGCGGCGAGAACGGACCTGGATCACGAGTCCCGCATCGAGCAGCGCAATCGCAAACCAGCGCACGATTTTCAACACACCGCTGACGGCCCACTCGGGCAGCCAGTCGTTGAGCAACTCGACTGCAGCGTCGCCGCGCACCCGCTGCAGCAGCGCGATGGTCTGCAGCAAGGAGGCTTCGTCCTTGGCGAGATCGCTTGCGCAGCGGCAACGCGTATCGATGCGGCGGTAGGCGCACCGTCGCAGCAGGCGCATCAGGAGATCGAAATAAAGCATGCCGTCGACGCTCAATCCGGCTTCGGTGAGTACGTCGCGCCAGTTGCCGTTGCGGCCCTGTGCGTCGCAACGTGGGCGCAACCATGTGCGGACCGCGTTCAACACAGTCTGTTCCGCTTCGTTCGCGTGCGAAGTGGAGAAATCGTCCAGCAGCGAATGGGCCGCCGCCGATGAGCTATGGAAATTCATTGGACCTCCGTTCAGGGAGAGGCCGGCAGCCGGCACCCGTGGGCGATCGCAGCATCCGCGGCATGCGGGTGGGCGATTCGCTGGGCGGGAATACGTTCAGCGGAAGCGAGTAAGGCGGGTGAAAGCATGCGCAGGCAAATCAAAGTGGTGAGGCATGCTGAATCATCGGATAATTTGAGCATAATTGCAAATGATTCGCATTTGCAATTATGCTCAATGACTATAAATCGTGTGAAACATGCGAGAAATGGTGGGGGTTTCAGGAGGCGGCGCTGCGATGCGCGTGGAATCGGCGTGGATCAAATCCCGTAGCGTGCGAGAAACTCATCCTGCGTCATCCGGTAGGACCGGTACGGCGCGTCGGCGTGGATACCCGCGTCGCCCACGAACTTCAGCCCGAGCTTCTCTGCGACGCGGACGGACCCGATGTTCTGTGGATGAATATCGGCAATGACCTGCTGCAAGCGCATCTGCGTGAAAGCGTATTCGAGGATGGGCGTTGCCGCTTCCGTGGCATAGCCGCGCCCCCATGCGGCCCGATTCAGACGCCAGCCGATTTCGATATCCGGGCCCACGCCGTCAGCGGGAATCAGCAAGATCCAGCCTAGAAAACTTGCGGGGGCATCTTTGGCGAAAATCGACCAATAGCCGAAGCCCGGTCCGAATGACCGTTGAATGCGCTCGGTCAGAAACCGCTCGTGCGCCTGCGGGTCGTGCCACGGACCCACAACGTATTGCGTGACCTGCGGATCGCGGTCCATCGCGAGACAGGCATCGAACTCGGCCATTGAGCGGGGACGCAGCAGCAGACGGGGCGTATCGAACGTGGGTAGATGAGGCTTCAATGGTCCTCCTCGCCTTGATGCGTGGTCTGGTTGAGCAGCGGTATGCAGCACCTCGGGTTATCTGCCGCCGGGCAAAGCCTTGCCGGGCACGCGGAAGGAATAGTGAAATTCGTCGCTGACCGAGCCTTTGAATTCGTCGGCGTGTTCGATGAAACGGGTTAGCACGAAGCCCAGTGACTCGACCAACGCAATCGACGCAACGTTGCGCGTGTCGATCGCCGCCACGATCTCGTCGAGCTCGAAGCTTGCGACGACCTGCCCCATGGCGGCGGCAACCGCCTCCGCCGCAATTCCCTGCCGCTGATAGTGCGGGAAGACCAGGTAAGCGACGAAGGCGTGCCGCTCGGCCGGCGTGATCGTGAACTGCACGTAGCCGTAGAGCTTCGACTCGCTCGCCGAGGCGATGACCCAATTGAGCCAGACCTCCTGACAGTCAGGCGAGAACTGGCCTTCCATGAACCGGTATCGCTCCGCCAACGCGCTCACACTGACGGGCGGCATCTCCGGAATGAACGCGTAGCTGCGAGCGTCGCTCAAACCCTCGAACATACGCCCGGCATGTTCGGCCCGAAGCGGATACAGCACGAAGCGGCGAGTGTGAACCACCTCCGGATAAGGTTGCGGCGTCTCGGTCATAGGTCTTCATGTTTGATATGAACCCGTATCGTAGACGCATTACCCGGTCCAGGCATGCGCGCGTTCGCATCGCCTCAACATCGCCCTTGCTCTTTTACACTCTGTCGTATAGAGTTCTCTAAAATCATACATCAGGAGTAAACATGCCACTGTCCTCTGAGCAGGCATCCCAAGCCCTGCGTGAACTCGAAGCTGTTACGCAGCGCAGCGGACAACTCTATCGCTACCAGCGGTTTGCACCCATGCTGGTGCTGTGGGGCGTGATCTGGTTAATCGGCTTCTCGTTGAGCCATTTTTTCCCCATCTATGTTTTGTGGATCTGGACCGCGCTGGATATCATCGGCGTGTTCGCGTGCATCTATCTAGGCAGCAGAGGCAAACGGGACGCCTCCAATAGCACATCATGGCGCTGGCTTGCGTCTATCTGCAGCATCATGGTGTTTTATGTTGTTGTGCTAAATATCATGCAGCCGGTTTCCGGTCCTCAGTCCGCGGTCCTGATTTCTCTGATTGTCGCGCTCTGCTACGTCCTGGGCGGCGTGTGGATAGGCGCGCGATTGGCGGTCACGGGGATCGCCGTCGCGGTACTCACCCTCGTTGGCTTTTACATGCTTCCGGCTTATTTTCTCCTGTGGATGGCCGTTGTCGGTGGCGGCGCGCTGATCCTTGCAGGTGTCTGGTTGAGGACTGCCTGAATGGATCAACTTGACGAAACCATCCATCAGCCGGTTCGGCTCAAGATCATGGCCGCGCTCAAGGCGTTGCCGAATCGGGAAGCGATTGAATTTGTGAGGCTGCGCACCGTCGTGGGCGCAACCGAAGGCAATCTTGGCGCCCATCTCACCACGCTGGAAAAGTGCGGCTACATTGAGATCACCAAGGATTTTGTCGGTAAGAAACCGCGCACCCGGATAGCCATGACCACAGTGGGCCGGCGCGCTTTCGAACGCTATGTCGATTATCTGCGCGGCATTCTCGACGGTTCGGCCTGACGCGCCTCGCCTGGTGGACCTTGCGCGCGAGGTTGAAACGCCGGGGGCTCAGAATTCGACCAGGGCGAAATCCTCTTTGCCCACATCGCACAGCGGACAACGCCAATCGGCCGGCACGTCGGCCCAGCGCGTTCCCGCAGCGATGCCCTCTTCGGGCACGCCGGCCGCCTCGTCGTAGATCCAGCCGCAAATCACGCACACCCATTGCTTGAATTCGACGGCGGACGACGCATCACGCGTGCCGCCGGATAAACCCGTGTCGGCGCACGACGGCCCGTTCGAGGATTTCGTCTCATCGAGGCTCACGACGAGCGGTGCCGCGGTTCCAGCACTGTCCGCGGCCAACCGCGTCTGCAGCGTGTGCAGAAGCGCCTGAGCCTCTTCACGCGTCAAGTCGATCCAGTAGGGATCTCCTGCGCCGTCGTTGAGCCGTTCAGGAGCAAACTGAATCTCTAAGGCAACACCTTTCTTATACATGGCAAATCGAAACGGGGATGAAGCCGCAACCCATGCGGCGGACGACAATTATCCCCTTGTGCGCACGGCCGATTCGCTACGCCACAGAGATGCACTGTTTCCTGCCGGTATCTAAAGAGGCGCCTTCTCTTGGCTGACACGGGTGCTGTACGACCCCAGCAGCACTTGCCACCATTGCCCATGACGCACGAGGAAAATGCCGTCCGGGAAGTGATGGCGCGCAACATGCTCTTGCGGCACAGTGTCCCAGCCACGATGCTCGACGCTTACGCGTGTCTCGTCGCCCACTGCTTCGAAGCGCACTTCCACATGTGTCTGCTGCCCCGCTGAGAAACTCGCCTGGGCCCAGCCGAAGGCAAGCCGCACACCCGGCTCCCACGCTGTGACACGACCGACCTCGAACACGCCCCCATTCGGCTGCGTTTCGATCAAACGGCCATCGGCCGTGCCTTCAAACGACAACATGCCCGCGCCCTGCCGCGTGAACTGAAACAGCGAATTGGGTTGCCACCACAGCGCGATATCGCGTGTGAAAACTTCAAACGCCCGTTGCGGCGTAGCAGCCACACGCACCGAGACCTGCACGCGCGAGCTCATGGCTGCCGCTCCAGGTGCGCCTTGAACGCCAGCAATTGCGACGACCACAGTTGCTCGGTCGCTTCGAGCCACGCTTTGAGTTCGTTCATCGGTGCGGCTCTCAGGACATAGAGGCGCACGCGTGCATCGACGCCGTCGTGCGACTCCTCGATCAGTTCGCTTGAGCGCAACACGCGCAAATGCCGGCTCATGGCTTGCGGACTGAGGCCGGCTGCCTGTGCAAGCTCGCCCGCGCGCATCGGCCGCTGGCTCAGCAGATCAACCACCTGGCGCCGGCTCGGGTCAGCGAGTGCGGCCAAGGTCCGGTCTAGCGACGCACTGGCAGGTAACGCCATCGGCTCACACCCATCCGTCGATCTTCAGACCCGTGGCTTGCTCGGCCTCTTCGCGCGACACCTTGCGCACGGTCTGGCCAAAACTCCAGACATGTCCCTCAGGATCACGTGCGGCGTAGACGCGATCGCCATAGAACTGGTCTGCCGGTTCACGCGTGATCACCGCGCCGGCTGCGCGCGCCCGGGCGCAATGCGCGTCGATACCGTCATCCAGTTGCACGTGTACCGACTGCGTGTTCTTGCCGCCGAGAGACTGCGGGCTTGCCATATCCTCGGTCCATGCGCGGCAAACCATCAGATAGCCATTGCCGAAACGCATTTCCGAATGAGCGAGCTGGCCGTCGTTGTCCGTAACGACAAACTGGCGCTCGAAGCCGAAGGCTTTCTCAAGCCAATCCAATGCGGCAAACGGGTCACGGTAATACACAGCAGCACCCAGTGACGGACGGGAAGGCGCGTCGCTCATGGCAGGCTCCTTTGATAAACCATTGAGTTAATATTTAACACTATAGTTAAGCAAAATGGGATGTCAAGGACAGCGGCGGAACAAGGTCAGGCGGATCGTGCGCGTTTGCGCGGCTTCACCAGTCTTTCCACTACGCCTCCGGTGACATCCTTGAATAGCGCGACGTTGCCATACGCCCGCGCAGCAAGCATGGCGCCGTAGACCAGCGACACGAGCGTAGCAGCCTCGGTTTGAACCGATGAATCCAGTTTGATGAGGTCGTTTTTCACCCCCGACTCGAACACCTGTTCGAGCCACAAGGTCAGGCTATCGAAGAACGTTTTCACCACCTGTGCCACGTCCTCAGGCAGCGAAGGGAGCTCGGCGCCAAGCATGCCCGCTACGCAGAACGGAGCCGTGTCGTCCGCAATGCAGCGCTCCCAATGGCCGATGTAGGCACGCAGCTGGGCGATAGCGTCGGCGCCGCTCGCCTGAAGTGACTCCACGTCGGCGTCAAATGCTTCCCGCCACTCGTTCAGTACCGCGATCACGAGATCTGTTTTAGCGGGGAAGTGGTGATGAATGCTCGCCTTGCGAATGTCGATCGCTTCTGCGATGTCGGCATAGCTAAAGCCGTGATAGCCACGCCGCATGATGAGTTGCCGTCCCGCCGCAATGATCCTGTTTGCGGTCAGGTCTCCAGTTGCTGTCATTTAGCCTACCATCTAGTCGGTTGAATTCCAGACAGTCTACGCGGTGTGGGGTCCAATTTCCAGCCTCAAAGATTTTCTTGCATTTAAGCCATCCTACTAGTAGGATGATTACATCGAACAGGCAATGCCCTGTCGAGTTCACAGTTAGCTCACTCATTTACGTAATCAGTCACCTTAATTTCTGGAGCATGAAAATGAAGATTTCCTCATACGTCACCCGCATCGCCGCTGCCGTTGCCCTTTCCGCCGCCGCCCTCGGCTCGCAGGCCGCCACGGCTGCGCCGGTCAAGAACGTCGTCCTGGTCCACGGGTATTTCGCCGACGGCTCGGGCTGGCAAGCCGTGTCGAAGATCCTCACGCGCGACGGCTACAAAGTCTCCGTGGTGCAGGAGCCGGAGACCTCGTTCGACGACGACGTGAAGGCAACCACCCGTGTTGTCGATGCGCAGGACGGCCCGAGCATCCTCGTCGGCCACAGCTACGGGGGCGCGGTCGTGACCGAGGCCGGCAACGACGACAAGGTCGCGGGTCTGGTCTACGTGGCTGCGTTCCAGCCGGACACGGGCGAAACCCCGCTCGAGCTGACCAAGAAGATGCCGCCGGCAACCACGGCCATCAAGGCGACCACCGACGGCCACCTGTACATCGATCCGGCCAATTTCCATCAGGACTTCGCCGCCGACCTGCCCGCAGCAGTTGCCGGCTTCATGGCGGTCTCGCAGGTGATGCCAGCCGCGCAATCGTTCGGCGTTCCGATCACGCACGCAGCGTGGAGAACGAAGCCGAGCTGGGCAGTCGTGGCAACCGCGGACCGCGCGATCAATCCCGATCTGGAACGCTTCATGACCCAGCGTGCCGGCAGCAAGACGGTTGAGATCAATTCGAGCCACGTGGCCTACATGTCGCATCCGGCCGAGGTTGCGAAGCTGATCGAGCAGGCCGCAGCACAGTCCAGCAAAGAATGACAAAACGTGATGCGCCGCCTTCGGTCGAGGTATTGGCCGAGGCGGCCGAGTGGAATGTCGCTCGTCAGACGCTGAATGAGCTCCTTAGACCTACCGGTCAGGAGCAGCTCGGTTGCAACCAGTCCGAGCGCAACTGCGTTGACCGTCACACCGCCTCGCCAGCGCAGCTCCGATACCTTTGGACGCGCCCGTCACAATTGCCGTTCGAATCCGATTCATGTGCTGTACTCCTTATCTTTAAGCTTGCCGGTCACACCGGAGCCAGATTTCATCTGTGGTTAAAACAGCTCTCGCCATTTTTCCTGTTGCATGTCCGCTCGCGTGTTGACCTCGATCAGCACACCACCGGGCGCACGACAAAAGAACCGGGATCCGCGCGTGTTGTTGAAGACGCCTGTCTCCATCTGAACGCCGCCCTCCAGGAATTCTCCATACAGGGTTTGGACCTCCTCCAGGCTGTCGACCTCGAGGCCGAAATGGAAGTTTTTGGGCCAAACCGGCACTTCCTCGGCGACATGCTCCAGGACAATATCGAAGCCATTCCGCTTGAGCAGGCGGTGTTCGCCGGCGGCGACGATTTCGCAGCCAAGGTACTTTTCAAAAAAGGCAGCCGTCTCGGCCACGTCAGTAGTGGGGAAGCTCAGGTGGTTGAGCTTCGCTTCTTTACGAAGGTTCATGATCGATCTCGCAGAAAGGTTGAAAGGTGCGGTGGAGTGAGTGATGACCGCTTCAACACCATGTGGCGGTTTCGGTCGTGCGACATTCCACGGAACCTATTTTGCGAGTAATTGCTCGATTTTTAAACTCGCATTGGGCACTGGCCCAGACCTGGCGGGAATCCCAGTCATGGCGGGGGTTTATACGTCTGCCTTGCTAAAAATATGAACAATTACTCGTATTTCCGAAGCCATCCGGACCGCGCCTCCTGGCTCTGAAGGGGGATGCACACGGCAGTCACTGGATGAGACTCACGAAGGCAGCCTCAGCGGCTCGGGAAGGTGCTTATTCCCGGCTACGAGACTTTGGGGGCAGGCGATCCACGATTCCCAGGTATCCAAACAGGGCGCGGCCGACACGGCGTTCCAGATCTCCACGGTCCGATTCGCCACGCTCTCCGGCGCCATCTACGATGGCGCGAATCACGGCAACCAGGTCCTCGGTCGAGGTCTCCATGTCTGGCTGCGGTGGAATATCGTCACGGACAAGAATCTGCCGGATCACTTCGCCAAACGCGGCCTTGGATGTCGCCAGCTCCCGGGCAATGGCAGGCCGGCCTTCTTCGAAGTCAAGCGCACGGGCAAGCGCGGGGCGACGCAGTTGCTGGTGAACCGAGACGGCAATCAGGTACTTCAATGCCTTTCGACCCGTAGGCTCGTTCAAGGCGCCTTCGGCCTCTGCAAAGAACACAGCCCGTTCCCGCTTGCTAAGGGCAACGATGAGCGCGTCCTTGTTGGGGAAGTATTGATACAGGGTGCCGACGCTGACCCCCGCTCGCTGCGCGACGAGATTGGTGTTCAGCCCGTCAAATCCCCTGGTTTCCAGAATTAGGGCCGCAGCCTCGAGAATGGTAGCAACGGTTTGTTCCGCGCGGGATTGCTGCGGAATCTTTCGCGGCTTTAATGATCGGCGCTTGCTTGTCGTCACTCTGCGACCTGATGAAAACGAGTATTAGCTCGGATGGTACAGCGTTCGCTTTCGGCCTAACCCCGGACTTCACGTCCGTTTGCCGGCGGGGGGTGTAAAGAAGAATGATTTTCGTTGCCAGTCTCATTAGCGTCGCATTTTCGACCACCGTCTATCCTACGTGTAAGTGTGTTCGAGGAGACGGGAGGGGGCATGCAAGCCGATCCGAAGGTTATCGAATATCTAAACGCCGAGTTGAAGAACGAACTGACGGCCATCAATCAGTATTTTCTGCATGCGCGGCTCTACAAGCACTGGGGTCTCGAAGGACTCGGCAAGCACGAATATGACGAATCCATCGAGGAGATGAAGCATGCGGACAAGTTAATCGAGCGCATTTTCATGCTTGACGGCCTGCCCAACCTGCAGGACTTGCACAAGCTGCTTATCGGCGAGGAAACACGCGAGGTGCTGGAGTGCGACCTCAAGCTCGAACGGTCTGCCCAGGCACAGTGCAAGGAGGCAATCGTCTACTGCGAATCGGTGAGAGACTTCGTGTCGAGAGAAATTTTCGTCGAGATCCTCGACGACACCGAGGATCACATCGACTGGCTGGAGATCCAGCTCAGCGTCATCGACAAGGTCGGAATCGAGAACTATCAGCAATCGGCCATGGATTCGCCCGATTGAAGCTCAGACGGGCAGCGGGGGCACAAAGGCCATTGGTCTACCCGTCACCCCAGCGCGTTCAGATCTGCGGACTAGGCTCTGCCTCATCGAAACGCTTCACCCGATAAATCACCAGCGAGACAATCCAGCTGACGGCAAAGATTCCGATGATGATATAGCCGAGCACGCCGAAGTTATCATTTAGCGAACCAATCGCGTCCCAGACTGCGCCCTTCAGCTTCAACTGGTCGGCGAGCAGGCCAAGCGCCTCGATACCGCCAATCACGACAGCAACTACGATCGATACGAGCGTGATCGTCATGTTGTAGTAGATCTTGCGCAGGGGCTTCTGGTAGGCCCAACCATAGGCGCCCAACATCAGGTGACCGTCCAGCGTGTCGATGAGCGACATGCCCGCGCTAAAGAGCACGGGGAACACCATGATCGCCCACGGCGAAAGACCCTTTGCCGCCTGGGTGGCCGCAATGCCGAGCAGGCCGATTTCGGTGGCGGTATCGAAGCCAAGGCCGAACAGGAAGCCGATCGGATACATTTGCCAGCTACGCGTCACAAGGCGAAACAGCGGACGGAAGATTCGTGCAAGGAACCCGCGGTTGGCAAGCAGCATGTCGAAATCGTCATCGACGTATGCTCCCCCGCTGCGCACGTGGCGCCACGCACGAAAAATGCCACGCAGAATCAGGAAGTTCATCAGCGCGAGGGCAAACAGGAAGAGCGCCGAAACGATCGTGCCAATAATCCCGCCGATGGCCTGAAAGTTGTCGAAGCGGTCCTTCATCGCGCTGGTCGCGAGCGCGACGGCGACAGATGCCAGCACAACGACTGTCGAGTGGCCGAGCGAGAAAAAGAATCCTACCGCGACGGGGCGTTTCTTTTCCTGCATGAGTTTGCGCGTGACATTGTCGATGGCGGCAATGTGGTCAGCGTCAACAGCGTGCCGCAGACCGAAGCTATAGGCGAGCATTGCCGTACCGAGCAGCACGGGGTAGTTGTGGAAAGCGACAAGCGCCCATACCCAGGCGAGGACATTGATGGCGATCAGCACGCCATAAATGCCGAACAATTTGCTTCGGACTTTCGAATCCGAATCGTTGAAAATCTCGATTAGCCGATCATACATATTGGAATTCCCGGAAATGACGCGTTCCGTGTCAGGTAGAAAGGAGGACACTGCAAGGTCTGACTCCGGGGCAAGTCCGAAACTACGACCCTCCCGATACAGTGGCGCGACCGCGCCGGAATCTCACCGGCTTCCCGCTGTGTCCGCGTATATATACCACCAGTTGGGGCTTATACATCGCCGAAACCGAAAAGTCGATTCCTTGCAAGTCGTGGGGGAGAGCAAGACTATCGAGCGGCTTCAGTGTGCTGTTCAGCGCACGAAGTTGGCTCCACCCGCAACCGTGTACTGTCTTCCGGATTGGGCGCGATGAACGGCGCGTCCGTGACTTCCCGCATCTGATCGACATCGAGCGAGCTGCTGAGACTTGCATCTGTAGCGGCCCTACATGCGGCAAACAGACGCGCAAACGCGGAAAGCCAGTCTGAGAGGGATGTCTACGAAATGGCCCGATCTTCTCCCCAAACGCGAAACTTCGCCTTGCGCTACCATGCCCGGCATGATGCCCAGTCAGGTAGCCAGTCTCATGCCCGCTTTTCTCTCAACACGTCTTCGTCAGCTTCGACGTAGTCTTCTCGTGACCCTTGTCACGCTCGGTTCACTTGGCGCTATGGCGCTTCTCTCCGGCTGCGGCCAGAAGGCACCTGCGTTTGACAACCTGGACATCACTGGCAACAGCCAGTTCGGCCACGATTTCACCTTGGCCGATGCGAATGGCAAGATGCGCTCGCTAGCCGATTACAAAGGCAAAGCCGTCGTGATGGTATTCGGCTATACGCATTGTCCCGATGTGTGTCCGACGACCATGGCCGAACTGTCGCAGGCCATGCAGCAATTAGGCGCCGACGATGCGAAGCGCACCCAGGTCCTGTTCGTGACGGTCGATCCGCGACGCGACACCGGCGCTTTGCTCTCCCAGTATGCGTCCGCATTCGACCCGTCGTTCGTGGGCCTGCGGCCAGCAAACGACGCACAACTGAAACAGGTCACCCAGGACTTCCACATTTACTACGCGAACGTGCCGGGCACCACGCCCGACAACTACACGATGAACCACACAGCGGCAAGCATGGTGTTCGACCCAACCGGCAAACTGCGCCTCTACGTCCGGGACGGGCAGGGCGTCGCCCCTTGGGTCCATGACCTCAAGCTGTTGCTCGGCTAAGCCGCGAACCAGCCGCAGAATCCGCCTGCAAACTGCGGCGATGGGTCATTTCAAGTGATAGACTAGCCGCGGATATCCAGTATCGAAACCATGTCTCCCCGCACCCGCAAACACCTGACTGCCTGGCTTGGCCTGATCGCCATGTGGCTCATCGTGCTCGCGCCGCTCGTGAGTCAGCTGGTCGTGTCAGCCCGGTCGGACGACCCCGCTGCGGCCACACTGTGTTCGGCAACGCAATCCACCGCCGATAGCGCACACGTCAACCATGGCGATCCGCTCGCCGCGTGCGGCTATTGCGACCTTCTCGCCAACCATGTCGCCATTCCCTCGCTTCCCGGGTTCCCGCTAGCGTTTGTCGCGCTGCTGCTTATCGTGGCCGCGCAGGCGCTTTCAACCCGCTTCACGCCACCCGGCATCTTCCCCTCTGGCCGTCCACGCGCGCCACCCGCTTTTTCTCAATTCAACCAGTAACAGCACAGCGACGTTCTACACAGGACGAATCGCGGCTGCGCCACGTCGATAGGCTGACAGGCTGAAAACGCTCCGAAGCGTGAACCCTGATAGGCAATGCCTGCCCGGCTTTGCCTATCGGGCGAGCTTTGCGGGCAGGCCTGCGCCACGTGGCACAACAACCTCACACTTCCACTACTTCAGGAGATAGGACCATGAATCAAACCCTCAGAGCCCTGGCTACGATTCCGCTCTGTATGGTGTCCCTCGCCGCGCTGGCGGCCCCATCCGGATCGCTGATGGTATCCGACTGCTGGATTCGCTCCATGCCGGGCGACTTGCCGTCCGGAGGCTACTTCAGCGCCATGAACATGAGTAACACCCCCGTGGATCTCACAGGGGTTGAGACGGACGCCTTCGGGATGGCAATGCTGCACCAGACTCAAAGCAACGGCAGCATGTCCAAGATGGTCATGGTAGACAAGGCTACCGTGCCCGCGAACGGAACGCTGACGTTCTCCCCAGGCAGCTACCACGTCATGCTTGAGAAGCCGAAAAAGCCGCTCAAGATCGGCACTTCGATTCCTCTGACTTTCGTCTTCAGCGACGGAGAAAAGGTGACGGCTCAATGTGTCGTCAAGAGCCCCGGCACGATGGCGCAATGAAAGGCACCGTGGCGCGACCGGCGCGCCACGAAGGCTTTGTCTATGTGTACTTGAAGGCGAGTTCGTCGATGGCGCGCCCGTCTAAGGCGACCCCGTCTAGGCCACCCCATCGAAACTCGCTTCAGATGAATCAGGCGACCCGTGAGCGGCGCAGGAAAGCCGGAATCGAACTGACCACGTCCGGCTTGCCCGCGTTGCCGGCGATATACGGGCTCCACGGCTGCGCGCGGATAGCCGTCTTGGTCCGCCA
>NZ_SCNV01000055.1 GCF_005503145.1 Burkholderia sp. 4M9327F10
GTGGACGCCCTCCTGGTGGTCCGCCGCCACCCTGGCCGCCGGGAGGCCGCCCGCCTGCGCCTGGCGGCGGACCACCAGGAGGGCGTCCACCGGCACCCGGCGGCTTGCCCCCCGCGTTGCCGGGCGGCCTGCCTGGATTGCCCGGCTTGCCGGGAGGTCTGCCGCCTGGCCCACCCGGCGGCGGACCCGGCGGACGGCCGGCGCCGGGTCGTGGCGGCCGGGGCGGCGGGTGATGGGCCCAGCGTGCCTGATCGCGATACCACGGCCGGCCGCGGTAATAGTTGCCCCAGTACGCGCCAATCGAAAACGTAATGACCGGCAAGCCGATTACGGTGCCGTAGTTCAGAACGGGAACCGGGTTGCCTTGATAGGGATAGTCAAGACGCCCAGCGTAAACCCAACCGCGCAGGTTAGGGAGTGCAACGTCACACCATGTGTAACCTGCCACACACCCCATTACCGTGACCGGCACGCCGCCCGGCAGTTGCGACACGACCGGGTAGTCGCGCGCGGGACCGGCCCGCAGATTCACTGAGCCGTTAGTGACAGCCTGCGCCTGTGCGAAGGCCGCGGTGGGCACGAGCAACAGACCGGTCAACCCTGCATAACAGCACTGTATGAACTGCCTTCGCATTGCGGCCTCCTGTGGACGGAGCGGTTGTAATTATCGCGGCGAGAACAAGCCTACCGCATTGCGATGAACATCGCAGCGCGCTGCCCGCGCACCGTTGGCGCGGGCAATCTGCGAGACACGAAACGTCTGGTAAGCAGATCGCAAACTGGTCCTTTTTTTGAGGGCTGCGAGATTCCAACTCAGACGATCATTCAGCGCATGACTGAACCTTCGTTTTGCCGGGACCGCCATGAAGATTTTCCGCACCGTGATTCTCGCAAGCTTGCTGCTCAACCACCCGTCGGCCCATGCGACCAGCTTCGACTGCAACAAGGGCCGCTCGGTCCCGGAGCAATTGATCTGCCATCGAGCCGATCTCTCGAAGCTCGATGACGAGCTCGGCAAGCTGTACCGGCAAGCACGCCGCAGCGTCGCCAACCCCAAGGCATTCCGCGCCGACAGCGACAGCAAATGGGCATGGCGCGAAGCGAACTGCGCCGACGAGGCGTGCCTGCGCACCTGGTACAGCGGGCGCATCGAGGAATTGCAGCGCCTGCTGGCGAGCCTGCCGCAAGGCCAACCATCTCAATCACCCAAGCCGGACCAACCCGACCGACCCGACCCATCCGACCCATCGACCGCACCCGCGCCAGCCCCCGAACTGCGCGAATTGCCGCACGATGCGGGGCGGCGCGTACTCGTCCATGCGCAACCGGATGCGGGTACTGCTGGGAGCGCCCTCGCCCTGCAATGCACAGCCGCGGAGCCCGGGATTACCTGGCATGACCAGTGCGCCACTGTTCTGAAGCAGGACACGCGCTGGCAATACCCACCCCATAGCGGCGACTGGTTCTGCAGGCTGGCGACACTCGCACAGACGCCGGCAGAACCGGTGGCCGACCAGTAAGCGCCGCTGCCGCGCTAGCCGGCGCACGCCATGCCGACCAGATAACCGCGCACCGCCACCTCGACGCGCAACCGCAAGCCAGGCGCGTCGGTCTCGCCACGCTCGCCGGCCGCATCGATCATGCCGTGCGCGAGCGCCAGCACGTCCTGCGCGGCCTGCTCGCGGTCGGCCACCGCAGGCGCATCGTGCAGCTGCAGCGCTTCGACCATGATCCGCTGCAGCATGCCGGCGACGCGTTCGTTGCGCTCGCCCATCGGCAGGCGCCGCTCCTCAAAGTCGATGACCCGCGCGAGCGCCGGCCGGCGCATCTGGTGCGCCACTGCGGCATCGATCAGGCCGCGCAGCACCGCCGCACAGGTTTCGCCGCGCGCCGCCTCGCGCGCCTGCGCAACCAGCGCGGCGGTCTCCTGCTCGATCAGCGCCGCGGTCAGCGCATCGCGATGCGGAAAATACTGGTAGAGCGAACCAATGCTGACGCCAGCCCGCTCGGCGACCGCATTGGTGGTGTAGCCCTCCAGCCCCTGCGTCTCGAGAATGCGAGCCGCCGCCTCGAGGATCGCCTCGACGGTGGCGGCGGCGCGCCGTTGAGTGGGCGCCTTGCGGGGCGCGAGCGGCGGTTGGCGAGACGTTCGGGTCATGGCTGGAAAGCGAGTAGTGAATGCGAGTGCTTGCTCATATTCTATCCTCTCCTCCACCCTCAAGGATGTCTCCCATGAACGGCTCTCCCACTCACGCGCCGCAAGCACGCGAAGCCGGCGCAACCAACCTGCCCACTCCCCTGACTGTTTTCATGCTCGTCCGAACCCGTGTCGAATGGCTCGAGCTTGCCGCAGCCGAGCAGACACGCCTGCTGCGTGAGCGGCTCCAGCCGATCCTGCAGCAGTACGCCGATGAGGTGCGCCTGCGGGTCTACGACACCGAGTTCTATTCGAGCATCGTCACCGACGTCTGGGTGTGGGATGCGACCAGCCACCGCGCCTATGAGAACGTCGTCGAGGCACTGCGCAGCACACCGTTCTGGGATTTCTACTTCGAAATCGTCGAGATTCTGCCAGGCGTCGAGAACGGCTACTCGATGGATCATCGGCCGGCGCCGCTTGCGGCATAGCCCGGTTCGCGCAGATAAGGCACGCGGCGCCGGTGCAGATCCGGCCGCGCGCCCGCTCTCGCGAGCCGCATGCTGTCTGGCCCGCCCCTCGCTCTGCGGACCGTTACACCTGCGCCTCCGCGGCGACCCGTTCGCACAGCGTGGCCAGATCGATCAGCATCAGTGTGCCGCGGCCCGGCAATTCCACCGCCTCGGTCATGCCGTTGCCCCAGCCGTTGCCGAGCTGGCGCGTCAGCATGGCCGGCACCGGAATGCGGCTGGCCGCTTCGATGGTCACGATGTTGTCCACCGCGTCGACCACGAGGCCGTATTTTTCGCCGCGATACTCGACGATCAGGATCTTCGCGTGGCCAAGGTCGTCGTACGGCGGCATGCCGTACAGGGCGCGCACGTCGACCACCGTCAGCAGTTCGCGGCGCAGATGCAGCACGCCCCGCACGTACGGCGGCGCACCCGGCGTGACGACCACTTCGCTCGAATAGTCGATCACTTCGCGCAACTGGCCGATGCGCACGCCCAGCAGATGGCCGAGGCGGAACGTGACATAGGTCTCGCGTGCGCCGCCGGCGCCACGCCTGCCATGCCCGGCGTTGTCACCGGCCTTGCCGCCCAGGTGACCGCCTGGAACGCCACCCGCCTGCGTGCGGTCGCGGTACAGCTCGCGATGGCCCTGGGCCACCGCAGTGATCTGCTCGTGGCTGCAAAGGGCTTCGGGATTCACGAGGATGATGCTGTCGCGCCCTTCATTGCCAAGACAGCCTGCAAACAGCGTCACATGGCGGCGGCTATAAACCGGCATCGCCAGCAATTCGTCGTCGCGGTAGCCGACTATGCTGCGCACTTCGTCGACCAGCAGGCCGACATGCACGTCGCGCTGGTTGAGCACGACGATGCGCCGTTCGTCCGCAGTTCCAGCCGGTTGCGGTGCCGCCGAGCCGTCACGTGCGAGGCCCATGAAGCGGGCAAAGTCGATCACCGGCACGGTGGTGCCGCGCAGGTTCAGCATGCCGATGCAAATCGCGTCGGCGAGCGGCGACGGATGCATGGCCGGCACGCGGATGATCTCCTGGATGGCCGCCATCGGCAGCGCCAGATGGGCATCGGCGACCCGGAACGAGACAGTCTGGCGCCGCTGCGCCTGCTGCGCTCGCCGCTCGGGGGCCGTGGCGCGGTGGTGCAGTTGCGGCACGTCGGGCAGGCCGAGCAGCGCCGCGGCGCAGAGAATCTGCAGGATGCGCTCGCCGCCGTTGAGTTTCAGCGCCCCGCAGATAATCGGCGCCGCATGATCGGCGCGATCGAAGACGATCTTCTGCGCCGCCGGCACGCGCAGGATTTCGCCGGTCGTGTCGAACTGCAGGCCCACGCGGGCGTCGCCGAGTTCGACGATCGCGACCTTGCTGGCAGCGCGTACGGCATCGTCCGGTAAATGCAGCAACTGCCGCAGGTCCACAATCGGAATCAGCGTGCCGCGCAGGTTGAAGATGCCGAGCAGATGCCCGGGTGCGAGCGGCACCGGCGTAACGGCCGCCGGATAGCCGACCACCTCCTGCAGGGCCGCAACCGGCAGAGCCAGCTCGGTGCCGCCGAGGTGGAACGAGCCGTACAGCTCAACGGCAGCCTCGGCTGCGGGTTCAACCGCGCGTTCTGCTGCAGCGTCGGCCGCAGATGTAGCGTTGATATCCATGATGAAACCCTCGTTCAGAGAGTGCGGGCAATCTTTTTCACAACGAACGTGTGTTGCTGGCAATCGATCAGCAGTTGCCGGCCGCACTCGCCGCCGGCATCCACATGCACCACCCGCACGCCAAGCGCTTCAAGCAACTGCTGGGCGGTGCGGACGTTCTGCTCGCCGATCGGCGGATGGGCGGGACGGCGCGTGTAGTGGACCATATTCGCGCCGCCCGCCAGCACCGCTTCCAGTGCGTCATACGAGGCGCGCTGCACCTGCATCAGCGCCAGCAGGGACGGGATCGCCTGAGTCACGTATTTGGCGCCGCTGCCGGGCGGCCGCACCGGTGCGTCGGGCAACAGGCAATGCGCGAGGCCGTAGATAGCGCGCTCGCGCCACAGGAGGCCTATGCCGACGCACGAGCCAAGCGTCGCGCGCAGCACGTCGTTCCCCTGGCCGATGGCAAGCGCGCACATATGCACCTGGATTTCGCGGGCATCGTTCACGGGCGGCCCTCGTTGCGGTAGATCAGCGGTTGCTCGAAGGCGAAGCCCATCTCGAAGCGGCTAAGCGATTCGGACTCCCCAACAATCAGCAACCCGTCGGCGGCCATCGTGCGCCGCACGTTCTCCAGCACGATCTGCTGACCGTCGGTGTCGAAATAGATCAGCACGTTGCGCAACAGCGTGACATCCATCGCGCCGATCTCGCGCGCCGGCTCGTGCAGATTGTGCTTGCGGAACGTGAGGTTGGCGCGCAGCACCGGGCCGGCCGAGAAACCGCCGTCCACCGCGCTGAAATACCTCGCCAGCAGTTCGGGACGCGTCTGCCTGAGCCCCTCGATGCTGCGCCCCTGGAAATGCCCGGCCGCCGCCTTGCGCAGGATCGCATCGCCGATATCGGTGGCCAGGATGCGGTAGCGAAACGCCGGATGCCGGCTGCGAAACTCTTCGCACAGCATCGCCACCGTATAGGCCTCCTCGCCGCTCGAGGCGGCCGCCGACCAGACCCGCAACGGCGTATCGCCGCGCGTCGCATGCCAGTGCGGCAGGAATTGCCCGGCGAAGTACTCCCAGATGCGCGGCGTGCGAAAGAACGAGGTTTCGTTGGTGGTCACCAGATCGATGAAATCACGCACCTCGTCGGGCTTCGCCTCCAGCACCTGCAGGTAATCCCGGTACGCGGACAGCTCCAGCTCGCGCAGACGCCGGCGCAAGCGGCCCTCCAGCAGGGTCCACTTGCGCTCGCCCATGACGATGCCGGTATGCCGCCGAACCTGGTCGAACAGGGCCCGGCGGGTGGCCTGATCGACCTCTCGCTCCATATCCACGGTGCCTCCCGGTTCAAACAGCGCGGTTAAACGACAAAGCGCGTGACGGTCTGGTCGAGCGTCTGCGCGCCCTGCATCAGCGTGGCGCTGGCTCGCGCAATCGTGTCGCAGGCGCCGGCGGATTTCTCGGTCTCCTCGGCGACCTGCTGGATCGCCGCGCTGACCTCGCGGGCGGCGATCAACTGCTCGTCCGCGCCGCAGGAAATCTCCGAGATCGCATGGGTGGTGCGGCTCACGCCGGAGACGATCTTGTCGAACGCCTCGCCCGCCTGCCTGGAGATCTCGCTGCCTTGGGCGACCCGTTTGACCGATTCGTTGATCAGCTTCGAGATTTCCTTGGTCGCCTGCGACGAGCGCTCGGCAAGCTTGCGCACTTCATCGGCCACGACCGAAAAACCCAGGCCATGCTCACCGGCGCGTGCCGCCTCGATCGCCGCATTGAAGGCGAGCAGATTGGTCTGGCTGGCAATCTCGCCGATCACCTTGATGATCTCGCTGATGTCTTCCGACGACTTGTTGATCAGCTCCATCGCCTCGATCGAGCGGGCCACCGCCTTCGCGCCGCGCTCGGCTTCCTGCTGGGTGTCTTTGGCGAGGTTGTCGGCGCTGCGCGAGTTGTCGGCAATCGAGTTGATCGACGCCGTCAGCTCTTCGATCGAGGCGTTCATCTCTTCGACTGTCGCACCCAGCAACTGGGCTCCGCTTGCCACCGTATTGGCGCGCCCGGCGATGTCCTGCGACGAGGCCGAGAAGCCGCCAGCGGATTCGACCACCTTGCCGATCACACCGCGCAGATCGTCCATCATCCGCTTGATGCCGGCGGCAAGCTGGTCGATCGGGTCGTTGCCGGTCACCTCGACCGTGCCGGTCAGATCGCCCGCGGCGGCCTGGCTGACTGCCTGCAGCAGCCCCGCAACCTTGCGCTGATCGTCCTCGGCGCGGCGCCGGACCTGCTCTTCCAGTTCGACCTGGGCGGTAACGTCGGTGGCGAACTTGATGACCTTGTGCAGGCGGCCGCTCACATCGAAAATCGGGTTGTAGGTGGCCTGGATCCAGACCGTACGGCCACCTTTGGCGACCCGCCTGTAGCGGCCCGCATCGAATTCGCCGCGATTGAGCTTGGCCCAGAAATCCCGGTACGCGGCGCTCGCCGCGTATGCCTCGTCACAGAACATGCGGTGGTGCTTGCCCTGAATCTCTTCGAGCCGGTAACCGAGCGTGTCGAGGAAGTTCTGGTTGGCCGACAGCACGTGGCCGGACAGATCGAACTCGATTACCGCCTGGGCGCGATCGATCGCCCGCACCTTGCCCTCGTATTCGGCGTTCTGCTGGCGCGTGGCGGTAATGTCGGTAGCAAACTTGATGACCTTGTAAGGCTTGCCGTCGGCATCGAATATGGGGTTGTACGAGGCGTTGATCCACACCTCCCGGCCGCCCCGGCCAAGGCGCTGATACTCGCCGTGATCGAATTCGCCGCGCGCGAGCTTCTCCCAGAACTGGCGGTAAGCGAGGCTCTCGGCGTAAGCAGGCTCGCAAAACATGCGGTGATGCTGACCGCGGATCTCGTCGAGCGTGTAACCCAGTGTCTTCAGGAAGTTGTCGTTGGCGTGCAGGATAATGCCGTGCAGATCGAATTCGATCACTGCCTGAACACGATTTAGCGCGCTGCTGACCGCACTGAGTTCGTTGATTTCCAGATGCCGCTCGGGCGTTGAATGTTCCACTTCGTTCTCCTCGTTGAACGCGCGTGAAAAATCAGAGCACGCCGGGACTCTCACCTGGCTGGAGGAGTTCGGCCGTGCTTTCTCTCAGTAATGTATTTGGAGTGCCGTGCCAGCAAAGCGCCTCCCTGCAAGCGATCTTTCGCGTCGCCGCCCTTGCGCTTCACTGCCACTGCACACGGTATATCGGCAAAAAAAGATGCAGGCTTTATACCGGATTAACCCTGAATTCGAGTTGTTTTTTGTTTTTTTCTTTCCATTCCTCAGCAATCGTTTGCGAACTTCTTTTAAGCGATTCACGTTTCAATGAGTATGGCTTTAAAAATAACAGCGTGTTAATGCGATCGGCATAATCAAAAAGCGATGCGAGGCTGACCCAAGGTTCACGTTTCGGACGAGCGGTCAAGGGGGCAAACTGCGCAAATCCGGTCCGTTTCCCATGCGAAACTTTCCGCCCCTTACCGGCAGCCGAGATGAAGGACGAATCAGCCCCTTACCAGGCATTTGAATTTATTCCCACCCCTTACGCTAAGGACTCAACCCGTAAGGAGTGTGTTCATCATGAGTATTCAGAGTCTGAACGGTGCACAGACCGGCACCAACCCGATTTCGGTCGACACCACGCGCCACGCGAGGCGCGGTTCGGGGCATGAAGCGTCGGATTTGTCGGCCTCTTCCGCGTCTTCGTCGACCAGTTCGACCAGCAGCAATCCGCTGTTGACCGCGCTCGAGAGCGCCCTTTCCGCATTGGGGATCAGCAGCACGTCCGGCACCTCGTCCAGCACCGCCGCTTCCAGCACTTCCGCAACCTCGGGCACCTCCAGCACGGCATCGACCTCTTCCACCTCGGCAAGCACGGGGACGTCGTCAACGAGCGACGCCACCTCGGCCAGCGCGGTTTCTGTCGCACTCCAAACGTTTCTTGGCGCGCTGTTTCAGGCGATGGGTTCGCTGCAGCAGCCGGACGGCAGCGGCGCGTCCACGTCCAGTAGCAGCAGTGCTTCGGCCGCGGGTTCGGTCACCTCGTCCTACGGCGATATTGGCGGCGCGCTGAATGCGCTCGCGCAGCAACTGGGTTCCGGCAGCACGACGGCCTCGAGCACCAGTTCCGGGTCTTCGGACGCGAGCGGCGATTCGTCCTCGTCGTCCTCATCGTCTTCG
Organism: Burkholderia sp. 4M9327F10; assembly: GCF_005503145.1. Lineage (GTDB taxonomy): Bacteria > Pseudomonadota > Gammaproteobacteria > Burkholderiales > Burkholderiaceae > Paraburkholderia. Next base: position 8,510 of record NZ_SCNV01000055.1, read on the forward strand.
CAGGCGTCGACGCTACAGACCGACTTTCAGTCGCTGCTGAGTTCGCTCGGCGATAGCGGTTCGGGCACCACGTTGCAGTCGTTTGTGCAAACGCTTGCCGACAACCTCAAGGGGCATTCGCATATGCAGACGACCGGAACGCTGGTGTCGACCACGGCCTGAGCATCTTTTGGCTAACGTGTAATGAGTCTCGCGGAGCGCGTTGCAACCGCAATATCAGCCGCCACCGACGCAAGCGCCCGGCTGTATGCCTTGACGAGCGGGTCGTAACCCGGCCCGCTCAGCGCTTCCTGCGTCACCGTGCGGCCGCTGACCGGCTGCCCGTGCCGCGGCGGCAACACGGACCAGATCGCGGCCAGCATTACGGTGCCATGCACCTGCGCATCGAAGTCCTGGACGTCGATCGAGACGCGATACGCGTTATCGTCCACACGCTGCGGATAGGTCGAGACGATCGCACCCGGGATGAGTTGCTGGAGATCCGCCGCCAGGACGCGAGGAATCTGGCTCGTCAAAGGATCGGCCCAGCGCGCAAACTCGTCTATGGAGACGCGGTTCGCATCCACCCGGGTGACGATCTGTGCGCGATCGACCAGTTCAGGCACCGTGACCGGGCCGATCGCGATCATCAGCGGCGCGGCAGAGGGCGTTGGATCGGCAGACGGCCCGGCGAGTCGAACCGGGTTCAAGGTGTAGAAACTCGCAGCGGGTGAGGTTGCACAGCCGCTGCAAAACGTCAGCAGCATCGCGGCCAAAGCGAATAACGTAACGCGCAACGGAACACGCGAAACACGGGGAATGGCGCGCATCATTTGTCCTCCGTTTTGCCACGAAGCAGCGCTTCGGGATGCCGTTCGAGATACTCGGCCAGCGAGCGGAACGAGACGGCGGTTCGTGACAGTTCGCGCATGGTTTCGACCGTGCTTTGCTGGAGTGGCGAGTCGCTTTGCAAACTGCGATTCGCCGCGGTGAGTGTCTCGCGCGCCGAGCTCAGCGTCGCCTTCGCCTCGGGCGCCACCTCCGTGTTGATGGTATTGAGCAGCGTGTCGGCATCCCCGAGCGTCTTGCGCAGGTCGCTGCTGATGCCTTCAAACGGAATCCGGTTCAGCCTGGCGACCAGGCTCGCGATGGAGTCCTGCAGGCTTTGCAGGTTGCCCGGCACGGTCGGCAGTTGCGGCGTCGGTTTGCTCCAGTCCACCCTGGCCTTCGGCGCTTCGGGAAAGAAGTCGATAGCGATATACAGTTGCCCGGTCAGCAGGCTGGCGGTGCGTAGTTGCGCACGCAGCCCTTTCGACACCAGGTAGTCGGCAAAGGCCTTGCGTTGCGATCCGATAGTGCCGCTGTCGCCCTGATCCTTACCCCCACTGCCACTCGCGCCGGCACCCCAGTCCTTGCGCGAAATCAGCCGCTCGGGAAAGATGCTGACCTCGACCGGAATGCTGAATTGCCGGGTCGCCCGATCGAAATGCGCAGAGATACCCGATACCTCGCCGATCACGATGCCGCGGAAATCGATCGGTGCGCCCACGGCCAGGCCGCGCACCGACTCGGTAAAGTTGAGGACGTACTTGTCGACGAGCGCGTCGTGCCGCTTCATGGCCTCGGCGCGATCGGCAAAGAGCCGGTATTCGTGGCGCGTCCCGGCTTCCGTTGTACTGGCTGTGTCGGGTGGGTTTTCAAATGCCAGGCCGCCGATCAGAATGGAGATCAGCGATTCCGTGTCTACCTTCACACCGGTCGCGTCCAGCGTCACATCTACACCGCTCGCGTGCCAGAAGCGCGTGTCGTCCGTGACGTACCTGTCGTAAGGCGCGTTGACAAACACGTGAATCGACATGCCTGCCCCGTCGGGGTCGAGTGCATAGGAGACGATCTGGCCGACCTGCAGGCGGCGGAAGAACACCGGCGAGCCGACATCGAGCGAGCCGATGGTCGCGCTCTTCAGCACGAACTCGCGTCCGGGCGTGCCGGAGGCGAGAGCCGGCGGCGACTCGAGACCGACAAAGTCGCGCCGCGCCTTTGGCGATGTGCCGACGTCCATGCCGATGTGCGAGCCTGACAACAGCGTGCCGATGCCGGATACGTTGCCCCCTGCGATGCGCGGCCGGACCACCCAGAAGCGCGTATCGTCGACCAGCAGGCCGGCCGCGCTGCGTGACATCTCGGCGCGGGCGAGCACGGTCTTGTGATCGTCGGACAGGACCACGCTTTCGATCGTGCCGATATCGACATTCTTGAACTTGATCCGGGTCTTGCCCGCCTCGATGCCGTCGCCGGTGACGAAGCTGATGGTGATGGTGGGGCCCTTTTGCATGATCGACTGCACCGCCAGCCAGCCCGCGATCAGCACCGCGACAAACGGCACCAGCCACACAAGCGGGATACGCCATCGCGACCGCCCGGCCGCGACGGCGCTCGGATAGCCGGGAGTGTGCGCACCGTCTGTGACTTCGGACTGCTTACTCATCCTGCGGCTCCACCGCGTCCCAGATCAGGCGCGGATCGAACGACAACGCGGAGAACATCGTCAGCACCACGACCGCGCCGAAGGCCATGGCGCCTGGCCCGGCATCGATGGTGGCCACCGAGCCGAACTGCACCAGCGACACGAGAATCGTAACGACGTAGATATCGAGCATCGACCAGCGGCCGACCAGTTCCACCATGCGATAGATACGTGAACGCTGACGTGGGAGGCGCGCGGAGCGCAACTGGCTACTCCAGGCCAGATAGGCCAGGGAAAGAATTTTGAGCATGGGCACAACGATACTGGCGATAAAAACCACGACTGCGAGAAGCCATGCTCCCGAAGTCCAGAGATACGCGACCCCACTCAGGATCGTGTCCACCCGCACGCCGAACAGGGTGCTCGACACCATGACCGGCAAAACGACCGCAGGGACGTACAGAACCATGGCAGCGAGAAGGAACGCCCAGGTGCGCGCGAGACTGGCGGGCTTACGCAGATGCAGCGCAGCCCCGCAACGTGCACAGCTTGAGCGGCGAGGACTGCGCTTATCGCGGGCATGAGCGGCAGGCGGCGAGAGCAGGCCACAGTCGCGACAAACGAAGCAGCCCGCGCGGGCCGCCGTAGCGCTCGTGGTTGCCGCAGGCAGCACGGGCGCCATGCCCGCCGGCCCTCTTGCGGCATCCACACGCGCCCAGAGGTCACGCGAATTGAACGCCGCCGACGCCGCAGCCAGCAGCACCATGACCGCAGCGAATGCCGCCATGGCAATGCCAGGAACGACCGTGGCGATGTGCTGCAGTTTGACCAGCGCGACCAGCATGCCGAGCATCAGCACTTCGATCATTCCCCATGGAGCAATGTGCCGCAGCACTCGCAGGACGCTCTCGGGCCGGCGGGGAAAACCGCCAAACTGCAAGGGCAACAGCAGATAGATCAGTGCCGCGAGATTCAGCGACGGCATCAATAGCGTCGTCACGAACACAAGACCCGCTATCGGCCACATCCCCCCGGCATACAGCGCCGAAGCCGCCCCGAACAGCGTGGTTTCGACAAGCGTTCCCTTGAACTGGACTCCGACCACGGGAAAGCAGTTGGCCACCGCAAACAGAACGGCAGCGGCTACGGCGAGCGCCAGGGCGCGGTTGTGGTTCACGGGCATCCGGTAAAGGAGCGCGTCGCAACGCCGGCAATGCGCGGCGCCACCCTCGACGAGCCGCGGCTCCCATTGGAGATAGTCACACTCGTGACAGGCGATCAAGCGGGCTGTATTCATTTTCGGCATCGGCAAGCGGGCACGGGAGCCATGAGCGCAGCAGGCGCCTCTGACACCCAGGGGCGGTGCTCGCGCGTTCAAACGTGCGCTCTGGGTCCCCCACCCCGCCCCGGATTCGACTACTTGAATTGCGCAACCAGTGCGTCAGCCCCCTTCTCAATCCCGGTCTTCGACGCACTCAACGAACCGAAGCTCGCACCGATGTTGTAGGGATTCGGATATTGCTTGGTCACATAAGCGCTGAGCAGCCGGTTGCTCGACGAATCGTAGATCTCGACCGCGTAGATCACGGAGCCGGTGAAAGCGCCTTCCTTGCCGCGCACGGTCTGAGTCACGTTGTACAAGCTGCCGGCAATATCGAAGCGCGAGAACGTGCTAAGCACCGGGGTACTGGTTTTCGCGCCAGTCAGGATGAGCTTCAGGCGCAGCGTGCCCGCACCGGCCTGCGTTGCCGGTTCGAAACGGGTCCGCAATTTTTCCGCGAACTCGGTTTGCATGTAGCTCGCGAGGGCCGCCTTGTCCGCGTCCTGCATGTCGCCGAACTGGTTATCCGCGCCTTGATAAATCGTCACCGGGTCGATGATCAGCTTCGTGTACTTCTGCCACTCGGTCTGCGGTGCGAAGCGGTACGGCACGCGGCCGGAATCGTCCTGCGAATTGGGCCGCAAATACGGCGCCGAAGCGAGACCTGAATACGCGACGGGTGTCACGCTGGCGCACCCCATCAGAGCGGCGCAGAGAGCCGCCAGCACCAGGTGTAGCGGTTTGATTGACTTGAGCATGTGTTTCTCCGGTTGCGGTTTCGCCCCTGCTCTCTCGGAGACCCAGGAACGACAGTTCGTATCGAGGCGCCAGACTAACACCGCCAATTCAAGATGTAAACCGACCAGACGGTTTGTTTCTTGGATGAGCCTCGAAAAAACTGCTTCGGGAGAGGGCTATGAGGAGTCTGCCAGGAGCGCCCGCAGGCTGGGGCGCTCCGTTCTTCGGCAGCTTAGGTGCGGCTCGGCGCGCGGGTGATGCGCGGCTTCTTTTTCACTTCGACGGGCGCCTCGGTGCACGACGTCCACCGGCTCTCGTCGAGCAGGCGCTCGAACAGGCGCGCGCGCTCCTTGTCGGAAAGCGGGCTCATGCCAAGCCGCGCGGTGAACAACAGCCCCCAGGCGGCCGTCCAGCGCAGCAGCGCCAGGTCGGGGTCGGCCGCCTCGGCCTTGATATGCTTGACCTTCGCGCCGCTGCGATCGCGCATGGCCGACAGGAGTGCGGGGTCTTCGACCAGCGCCGCGAGAATCGCGAAGCCCCCGGCGTTGTGACTGCCGCTGGCTTCGCGCATGGTGGCGATTTCCGCGGCAAGATTCGGCTCGGTCTTCGTCGCCCCCTCGGCCGTCAGATACCGGCGGTAAAACGCGTCGAAATGGTCGATGTCGTGCTCGAGCAAGGCTTTCAGCACGTCGCCTTTGGTGCGGAACTGGTGCATCAGCCCGCCTTTGCTGATCCCGCTTTCCCGCGAGATCGCATCGAACGTGAGCTGTCCCGGGCCGTCACGCGCAATGATCGTGAACGCCGCCTGAATGGCGGCCTGGCGGGAGCGTTCGGAACGGGTTGGATTATCCATGATGTCTCAGGGGTGGCTGCGCCGCGCATGTTGCTGGAAGAAAAGTAGCCGGGCATGCCAGCGCTTCTTCAGGCTGAACGACGCTTCTCATGTGAAGCGCCAGCCTAACACCATGCCTCGTACAGGTAAACCGGCCGGGCGGTTTGTATGTTAACCAAGCGAGGCCCGATTCCTCGACGGAATATCTGAAGCTAGCTTGCCCTTCCCCTCAGGACGCGCGGGGATAGGCACCCCACCACGCACACCTTACCGGCCTCACGCCCCTGTGGCACATGCCATGTCATCGGCAGCGGCGCTCTCACAGAAACGACCGTTGCGGGTGGACCCGGTAAAACGGCAACGCATGCCGCGCTTAAATGGATTTAACAATTTCATACGCCAGTCTTGCGTTGGCTACCGTGATTTCGCATATATTTACATTAAACTTACCTAACATTACAAAACACACCGAAGAATCTTTCAAGAAATTCCAAGTTCTATCAAAAAAAGTTTGACAGCGAGATTTCTTCCTCCTATCTTTTGACCACTCAAAACCCATTTGTCACCTCCTTATTAGAATCCATACCTGCCAGCGAGGTTCACCGATAATTCATGCAGCGCGCATTGTTGCGCGGATAAATCGCACCCGGAAAAGTTTTCCATAGTGACGGCAGTATTTACCAGGTCCACCTTGGTGGTTTGTGGAGAACTGCGAACAGGGAATATTTATTTTCCGAATAAATATATATTCATTTCGACTTTGGCGAATTGGTTTGGCGCTGTGGAACACGAAGTCTGTCGAGCTTATCCGACAGGCATCTGCTGCATTATTTCGACTGGATCAAGCAGGGCAAGGTAGCTCGATAGGCGGTATCGGATTCATATCCGAAGATTGTATCAATGGCGGATTTATCGGCGCCGGATATTAATTTTTCACAAAAAATCACGCACCAGAATTTTTTATTCAAAATCGGCTCATACCATATAAATAGCAATCCTAACTTAAATAACAAATTTACAATTCACAGCCAAAATTCACACGGGAGATAGTTTATGCCGAACTGAGGTACCTGGTTCTTACTGTGGTAATGCGTGAGATTACATGCCTTCATGCGTGCGCTATACGAATTGCATCATGCTTTCAATGTATCGATATGCTGGTTCTTCGCCACTATCCTGGAGCTTAAACAATGAAGAAGGTTATGCAAGTCAATAGTGTATTTTCCAGAGATTTCACCAGGGCGCTATTGCCCCTGGCCATTGCCGCGACCCTGATACCCATGTCCGCGCAGGCGGCGGATTCCTGGGTTGCGACCCGGACCGGAGCTTTCCTCGTGCCCTCCGCGCAAGCTGCCAGTACGGCGGTGCAGCCCGAGGCGAGCAATGCCGCCGCCGCATCCACCGGTTATACGCTCGGCAATACCGCAGCCGAACTCAGCAACACTCTGGTCACGCCGCTTGAAATCAGCCAGCCGCTGCATATTACGGTGGTGCTGAAAGGCCGTAATGATGATCAGCTCAACGCCTTGCTGCTCGAGCTTAACCAGCGGGGTAGCGCGAATTACCACAAATATCTGACGCCGCAGCAATTCAAGGCCCGCTTCGCACCGACCGATGCCCAGGTTCAGGCAGTCGTCGCTCACCTGAAGGCCAACGGTTTCAGCAATATCACGGTATCGCCAAATAACCTGCTGGTTTCGGCGGACGGCAATGCCAATAATGCGCAGAGCGGCTTTCACGCGAGCCTGAAGCGCTTTACGTACCGCGGCAAGCAGGCGTTCGCCAACGACTCGGCAGCGCTGATCCCCGCGTCGTTGAGCTCGTCGGTTGATTCCGTGCTCGGCTTGCAGAACGCAGTCGTACCGCATCGGTTGAATCATCGTGTGGTTCCGGCCAATCTGGCCATTGAACCCGAAAAGACCAAGACGAACGCGGCTGCGGCGCAGGTTGGGCACCAGCCGACGGACTTTGCCAAGATCTACGATGCGAGCGGCTTGCCGGCCGCCACCAACACCACGGTGGGCATCATTACCTGGGGCGACATGACCCAGACGATTTCGGATCTGAACACCTTCACGTCGAATGCGGGTCTGCCTACCGTGAACACCTCGGTGGTGCCGGGAGGCCAGGGTACGCTCGCCGACGACGGCGATCCGAGCGAGTGGGATCTGGATAGCCAGGACATCATCGGCACCTCGGGCGGAGTCCAGCAGCTCATTTTCTACGCCGCCATCAACGGTGACAGCAATGACGACGGCCTGACCGACGCGACCTTGACCTCGGCCTACAACACGGCCGTGACCGACAATGTAGCCAAGGTCATCAACGTCTCGTTAGGCGAAGACGAATCGGCGGCGAACTCGGACGGCTCGCTGGCAGCCGACGATGCGGTCTTCAAGCAGGCAGTGGCCCAAGGTCAGATATTCTCCGTGGCAGCGGGCGACGCCGGCGTGTATCAGTGGTCCACTTCGCCACAAGGAGCGCCCGGCTATATCGGCACGTACAACGGCAGCAGCGTCAAGACCACCATCAACCTGTCGAAGTACAGCGTGTCGACGCCGGCAAGCTCACCGTACGTGGTCGCCGTAGGCGGTACGACCTTGTCGACCACCAACACCACCACGTGGGCAGGCGAAACCGTGTGGAACGAAGGCGTGGCCTATGCCGATCTCGACAGCAACGGCAACCCCGTCGACAACGCCGTGCGTATCTGGGCAACCGGGGGTGGCGTCAGTCTGTTTGAAACCGCGCCGAGCTGGCAAACGGCGGCATTGGGAAGCTCGGTTACCAAGCGGGTCGTACCGGACGTTGCGTTCGATGCGGCTTCCGCAACCGGCGCTTATATCGTCATCAATGGCCAGACGAATCAGCTCGTTGGCGGCACAAGCCTCGCTTCGCCGATTTTCGTCGGTGGCTGGGCGCGTGTCGAATCGGCCAACAACAACAGCCTGAGCTTGCCGACGGCCAGTTTTTATCAGACCTTCCCGAGCAACAAGACGTCGATCCACGATGTGACCTCAGGCAACAACGGCTATAGCGGTCACGGTTACAACGCCAAGGCTGGCTTTGACGACGACACCGGTTTCGGCAGCCTGGATTTCACCAAAGTAAACACTTCTTTGGCTCAGTAATCGCGGCGCGCGGCTGATTGCTTCTTCGCCTCAAGAGGATGACTGAGGCGTTGAAGATGTCTGCTGGATTGAACACCCCGATTGAACACCCCTTCTCGAAGGGGTGTTTTTTTATCTGTAAACCCTACCCCCGGGGCACGAAAGCGAACGCGCTTATCGAAGACCCAGAGCCAGCTCCACAAACTGCATGGCCCGCGCATTGGCGTCGCGATACCGGTGAGCGATATACAGCGCGGTGACGGTATCCGTCTCGTCCAGATGCCGGAACACAACCCCCGGCACGGTGATGGCCTGGAGCGACGAAGGCACGAGCGCAATGCCCAACCCGGTCGCGGTCAGCCCAATCAGCGTGGAAGCCTGCTGCGCTTCCTGCACGACCTGAGGTTCGAAGCCACGCTTCGCGCATAACGCGACTGTCTGCTCATACACGGCTACCCCCGCCTGCCGCGGATACGCAATAAACGGCTCGTCGCGCAGATCTTCAAGCTTGATCGAGCCTGCATTGGCGAGCCGGTGTCCAGCGTGCATTGCAAGCAATAGCGGCTCCTCCAGCAACGGCGTGAACACCAGACCGGTGGGTAGCACACTTTCGGGCAGCCGCAGCAAGCCAACATCGATCTCGCGCTGCTCGAGCGCCTCGATCTGCAGCGATGACGACAACTCCAGCAGCGTGATATTGACCTTCGGCCGTTGCGTCCGGTACGCGTGAATCAGGCGCGGAAAAAACGGCGACAGCGTCGACGCGTTGGTAAAACCCACGCGTAGGCGCCCAACGTCGCCGCTGACGGTCTCCCACACGCTTTCCTTCGCGTGTTCAATGCGCGCGAGAATCGCCCGCGCGTCGTCGAGCAGCGCGAGCCCGGCCTCGGTCAACGCCACGCTGCGGCGGGTGCGGTGAAAGAGCCGCGCGCCGAGATCCGCTTCCAGCGCCTGGATTGCGAGGCTGAGCGGAGCCTGGGTGATGCCGAGCCGCTCCGCGCTGCGCCGGAAGTGCAATTCCTGCGCGAGGACCACGAAATACTCAAGGTGCCGGATATTCACTGATTTACTCTGCAAATCAATAAGTTGATTTCAGAGAATAGATCAAAACTGTCCCAGCGACGATACTGTATTCCACCAACACAACGATGGAGACGACATGAACGGTGCGGAACTGGTCGAACGTCTGCGCGAGCGGCACAAGATCATTGCGCTGGGCATCCGGGCATCGCGGACGGCGGATGCCGTGCGCTGGGCCAAGGCTGCCGGCTATGACACGATTTGGATCGATATGGAGCACAGTTCGCTACCGGTCGATACGGTCGCCCAGCTCGCCTCTTGCGCCGTCGACCTCGGCCTGATGCCGTGGGTACGTGTGCCGGAACGCGACTACGGCACGATCAACCGGGTACTCGACGGCGGTGCGCTCGGCATCATCGTGCCGCGCGTCGAAACGGCCCAGCAGGCGCGCGATGCGGTCATCGCCACGCGCTTTCCGCCGCTCGGGCAGCGCTCGCAGCTCGCCACGCTGCCCTATGTGCATTACGAAAAACTCCACCCGCGCGAAATGAACCGGCGCCTTAACGAGGCGACCGTACTCAAGGTGCTGATCGAAAGCCGTGCCGGCGTTGAGGCCGCCGATGCGATTGCCGCGGTGGATGGCGTAGACGTGCTGGCGCTCGGTTGCAATGACCTCTCGGCGGATATGGGGCACACCGGCGAGTCGGCCCACCCCGAGGTGGTGGCAGCCTGCCGCCAGGTGATCGCCGCGGCGCAGCGGCACGGCAAGGTCGTGATCGTCGGCGGGATGCCGGAGTGCGAAGCGCTGAACGATCTGCGCCGCGACGGTGCGGCCCCCTTCATCTTCGGCGGCATCGACAGCGACGTTTTCCTCGCAGCGCTGCGCGAACGCGCGGAACAGGCTCGCGCTCTTTAATAAACCTTATTTTTCTACCATGGCAGAAACCCCGCTGATTTCCACTCCGATGCGCGACTGCGAAACGCTGTCGCGCCCGTCGTTCATCATGCCGCCGCTCGCCTGCGATGCGCACATGCACGTGTTCGGGCCACTCGACAAATACCCCTGCGTGGCGCATCCGCACTACACGCTGCCCGACGGTAAGCTCGCGTATTACTTGCAGTTGATGGGCAGATTGCAGCTCAAGCGTTTCGTGATCGTGCAGCCAAGTTTCTACGGCACCGACAACCGCTGCATGATCGATGCGCTGCACGTCGCAGGCTCGATTGCACGCGGCGTGGTAATGATCGACGAGGGAACCGATGCCGCGACACTCGACAGTTACCATGCGGCAGGCGTGCGCGCGGTGCGGCTCGACCTGTTTGCACGCTCGGGCCTGCCGACCGGCGACATCCAGCAATACATCGCACGCATGGCACGTCTTTGTTCGAGCCTGGGCTGGCATGTGCAGTTCTATGCGCCCGGTTGGGTGGTACGCAATCTGATTCCGTTTCTCGCCGACGTGCAGACTGAGTTCGTGATCGACCACATGGGTTACATGCTCGAAGAAGATGGCCTGACGCCGGCCGACTTCGAACGCCTGCTTGGTTTGCTGAAAGACGGCCATTGCTGGCTGAAACTGAGCGCACCTTACCGGATCGCCAAACATCGCGGTTACGAGGCGGTCGCACCCATGGCCGAGGCCATCATCAAGGCCGCTGCGCACAAGGTGATCTGGGGTTCGGACTGGCCGCATATTCCGGATTCGACCCGCGACACCGGCGAACTGCTGAATCTGCTGGGCGCATGGACCGGCGACCCGGCTGTGCAGAAGCTGATTCTGTCCGACAATCCCGCGCGTCTGTTCGATTATTGAGGCGGCCCAATCCATCATGCCCTACCAACCCAACGCAGCGTTCGCCGGTCTGTTTCGCGCGTTCACGTCGGACCCACAGAGTATTGGCGCGCATCTCACACAGCAGATGGCGCAACAGCAACGCGACGATCCGCTATTGGTGTCCACCGGCAGCGATATCGTGCTGTTTCCGGGCGCGGGGCGCGCACCGGCCATCGAGAGCTTTCGCAAATCGACCCGCGGCTTTATCGAGTTGACGGCTGTCTCGCATCTGCCACTGGCGCTTGCGTATCTGGCGCGCATGCGAGAAGTGTCGCCGCACGACGGCAGTTGGCAAAGCGACGCGGCGCGCTTGCGCGACCACGCCCAGCAAACCCGCGCGGCGAATTCGCTCGCGCTGTGGCGCGATCATGTCGCCGTCGATAGCTTCGCCGGGCACGAGCAAAAGATTGCCGATCTGGTCGACTACACCTGCGGTGTCACGATCGATCTGCTCGATCGCGCCCAGAAAGATCACTCTTTGTTGAGCTTCGCGTACCTGAACGACGCGTACTTCGCCGCATCGCCCACGAACGCCTTGCCGATACCGATGAACGACGTGATGTTCGCGACCTTCGGGCTCGCCTTTCTCGACATCGTCTATCGCATCGGCAACTGGTTGCGCGCACAATCAATCGACTGGAACCGTCTGATGGTGCTAGTCAGCGGCCAATCGGGCAGGCCGACGGCCGGCACCACGTGGGCGACCAACAACATGTGCTATCTGGTGTGGTGCGCCTCGAACCGCACGCTGCTGCCGGAGCGCATATTCGTCGCGCCGCATGCGCCGTCGTTCTCGGTCGCCGAGTTACCCGATGCGGCAGGACTCGCGGAACTGGAACGCACGTACAGGGACTTGTGGCTGAACACCCGCGCGAGTATCGACGTTGCCCGCGCCCTCTTTCCCGAACAGCGCCCTTACCAATTCGATCCCTCGCCCGCTGACGGCATGCCGCCAATCACGTCGATCGACGACCGCGACGCGACCGCCGCGCGTCTGCGACGCATCATGGAGGACCCCACCCAGCTGCTGTCCAATTGCGTCGCCGATTACATCGTCGACCAGTTGCACAGCAACGGCAACCAGGCGCAAAACGTTGATATACCCGGCTTTACGAACGTGACATATCCGCGTCGCGAGCTGTCCTGATAGCGCGTCAGCAGGAGAGCCGACACGACCCGCGCGGCAGGGCATCCGCGCGGACCACAAAAAAACGCCCTTGATGAAGGAGACACGCCTCATGAATCCACTTGCACGAGAGCCGTCTGCAGGTCTGCCGGTCAACCACGTGCTGCGCATTACGCTCGTGTGTTTTGCCGTATCGATGATCGATGGTTTCGACACGCTGATGCTGTCATTTGTCGCACCGCTACTCGCCAGATCGCTGCAGATCGATCACGCCACCCTTGGCCGCATCTTTGGTGCGGGGTTCATCGGCACGGTGTTGGGCTCGCTGATCGTCGGGCCGCTAGCCGATCGCTTCGGGCGCAGGCCGATGCTCCTGCTGGCGCTCAGCATCACCGGCGTTTTCACGCTGGGATGTGCATTTGCGACGTCAGCGACGATGCTGGCCACGCTGCGGTTCATTGGCGGCCTGGGCATGGGCGGCGCCATCCCTCCCGTCGCAGCGATCACGGCCGAAAGCAGTTCGCCGCAACGCCGCTCGACACTGGTGATTCTGATGTTCATCGGCTTTCCGCTTGGCGCGGTGGTGGGTGGAGCCATTACCGCGGCCTTGATGGTGCGCTTCGGCTGGCAATGTGTCTTCCTGATGGGCGGAGCCTTTGCGTTGCTTGTGCTGATTCCAGTGCTGCTTGTGATCCCCGCACGCGCCCTCCCCCGCGACGACCAGACTGCAACACAACGGCAGCCGACAGCAAGCCGCCTGCAAATGATTGGCGGCCTCTTCACTGGCGGACGGCTCGCGGCAACGTTGGCGCTCTGGTTCGGTGTGTTGTCGAGCATGATCCTGTCCGGCTTTCTGGTCAGCTTCATGCCGACCATGCTGAACATGAGCGGTGTCGAACCGGGCCGCGCGGCGCTTGGCTCAGTGGTGCTCAATCTCGGCGCGGTCGGTGGCGCGCTCGTGCTGTCGACCGCTGTCGGCAAGCGCGGGCCATTCGTGCCGGTGTCGCTGTCGTTTCTGGGTGGTGCGGTTTTGACTGTGGCGCTCGGCCACATTATCGGCGCAGGAAACCTCGCGTTAGCGATGCTGTTTGCGGTGGGTGCGTTTCTGGTTGGCGGGCAGTTGACCTTTCCCGCTATCGCCAGCCATCTTTTTCCCGCCGAGGTGCGGGCAGCCGGTATCGGCTGGGCGCTCGCCATTGGACGCCTCGGTTCGATCATCGGGCCGGTGGTCGGCGGCATCCTGCTGTCGCGGCATCTACCATTCGACACCCTCTCCCTGCTGGCGGCCGGCCTCGCTATAGCCGCTGCGCTCGGTATCGCACTCGCCAACCGGCTGCGACCGCGTGAAGAAAATGGACCGGTCGCGCCGGGCAGGTCTTTTGCAATCGCTGGTACTGAGTTGGGAGAAGCCGCTAATGGCAAACATTGAATCGGGTAGCGGTCTGCTCACGCCGCTGCAACAACTGCCCACCAGCGGCGCGCGCGCCGTAGAGGTCTTTACGACCGACGAGGGAATCTTCCTCGCGGTGCCGCAACTCGCCCGCGACATCCCCGGCGAAGCGCCGTACATGAACGCCGGCGACAGCGACATTGAAGCGCCCATCTACCGCTGGCAGGACGGCCGCTTCGTCGCGCATGAAACACTACCCTTACCCGGCGGCGAAGATCTCGAATACTTCGAGATCGACGGCCGGCGTTTTCTCGCGGCAGCAGGAATTCGCACCGGCAAGGGACCGTACGACCTCGATACCGATGCCGTCGTGTACGAACGCATCGCTCATGCATGGGCGCCGCTGCAGCGCTTTCCTGTATTCGCGGCAAAGCAGTGGGTTGCCTTCTCGTTCGACTCGCGACACTTTCTCGCGCTGGCGCAAGGCGTGGTGGTGGATGGCGTCGTGCCCAAACATCCACGCGATTCGTGCTTGTTCGAATGGAACGGCGAGCGCTTCGAGCCGTTTCAGACTTTCGACGGACAGTGGGGTTACAACTGGGCATTCGTCAGTTTTGGCGGCGAGCATTATCTTGCGTACGCGGATCACGTAAGCGGATCCCGGGTGCTGCGCTGGAACGGCACGCAGTTCGCACCGCTGCAAACGTTCAGCGAAAACGGCGGACGCGCCTTCCGCTTCTTTGAAGCGCAAGGCGCGTTATGGATGCTGCACGCCAATCTGCTTAAACACACCACGCTGTATCGCTTCGATGGCGCGCAGTTCGTCGACGTACAAACGTTAGGCGGTGCGGGTGGACGCGAACTGTGCCTGATCGACGGAAGGCATGGCCACTATCTGGTGCGTGTATGTTTTATCACGGGAACACCTAAAGCGCCGCTTGTACTGCAGCAGTCGGAGATTTTCAGGTGGCAACGGGACCGCTTTGACCTCGTCGGCGAGTTCGCCACTTCCGGCGCAACCGATGCCGCGAGCTTTGCCGTCGGCGATCAACATTACCTGGTCGTCAGCAATAGCCTGAGCGAAAGCGTCCGGTTCCGCACGGACTCGACGCTATTCCGCTTCGACGGATAACGCCCACACCGCAACGTCACTCGCGCCCGGAGGCCCACCGGGCGTCCCCAGGCGGGAACAGATATCCCTTTAGCACGGGAGGGCGCCGTTTTGCCTGAAAAAATAACGATCGGAGACTATCAATGAAAAAGTACGCCTTGAGTACCGCTGCCTTTCTTGCAATGGCAAGCCCCGCTGTTCACGCGCAAAGCAGCGTGACGCTGTACGGCATTATCGACGCGGGCATTACCTACTTCAGCAATCTCAACAGTCATTCGGCATTCGTCGCCAACGACGGATCGATCCAGTCGAACCGTTGGGGCCTGCGCGGTATCGAGGATATCGGCGGCGGCTCGCGAGTCATCTTCGACCTGGAAAACGGCTTCAATCTTTACTCCGGCACGATGGTGCAATCGGGCGTGCTGTTCAGCCGCCAGGCGTGGCTGGGCATCGCAAACGACAGGTTCGGCAGGGTCACGCTCGGCAAGCAGTACGACTTCTTCTGGGACAACCTCACACAGTTTGCGATGGGCTCAACCGCCGGTCAGTACTCGTGGCATCCCGGCGATTTCGATCATCTGGCAGGTACGTTGCACATCAACAATGCCGTCAAATACACGTCATCGAACTACGCGGGATTTCAGGCCGGCGCATTATATGCGTTTCCTTCGCAATCCGTATCGGCTGGAACAGGACGGGTCATTGCGTTCGGCATGCGTTATTCGCACGGGCCGCTGGACCTGGGCGCCGCGTACACCGACACACACGACCTCGGTCTGAACGGACCGAGCCAGGCCGGCACCACCTTCTTCCCTAACCTGCCTGCCACGCCGGTTCTTGCGGACAGTGTCAGCAGCCTGGGCGTAGGCGGCAGCTATCACTTTGGCGTCAGTTTGACGCGGCTGCTTTTCACCGACACGCATTTCCGCATCGCCAACGACAGCGGCTCGATGCCCACCTATGAAGTGAATGAAACGTTCCAGTTCACGCCGGCAACAACGGTGATGGGCGGCTACTGGTATAGCAAGCTCGGCTCGCAAAAGTGGCAGAACGCGACGTTACTGCTCGACTACTCCTTATCCAAGCGCACCGACGTGTACACCAGCGCGACGTATCTGCGTGCCACAGGCGGTGCGGCGCCGGTGTTTCTTGGCGGGGGCGCTGCACCGGTGTTTGCCAATGGCATCTATGTCGGCTCGGGACAATCTTCGACTGCGGTGCGGGTGGGGATTCGCACCTTGTTTTAGGGTGGGTCAGCCAGCAGAGGGGAACGTGGCGTATCGAACGCCACCTCCACCGGACTGCAAAGCACGAAAGCCCTCCGTCAGAAACAAACGGTAAGGTCAGGTCAAAAAACTTTGCTGTCCTGCGTGAGTCTGTATCCACCATTACCACATGATGTGATTCGACATGCGCGCACCAATAGTTGGGATCGTTCTTGCAGCATTTTTTTGCGCCCTGGCGATGGCGTCATGCGATCCGGAAACCACTGAAGATTTCATGTTCAATGACGACAACTACAGTGCGAATCAGCAGGAAGCATGTTTTGAACGGGCGCACTACCCGCTGGGCCTCTGGACCGCTGTTCACGGCGACTTCTATCATGGTTTCGGAAGATTGCAGGCGACCTATGACCGCTACCACTTCAGCTACATTGACACGATCAATGCTGCGACGACACTTCCCATGGAAAGTCTGGCGCTTGAGGGGACTCAACACCCGCCCAGCCAACTGAACCGTCCGGATCCCGGTGTGCCTGCGGGCATTTCTGAAGCGTCACAAACGGGTCGGCCCTAAGCGAGCGCCGCGCTGCTGCTGATCCTGCTCCTGCGATTCGAACAAGGCTTTGAAATTGCCTTCGCCAAAACCGTCCTCACCCCGGCGTTCGATAATCTCGAAGAAGACCGGCCCAATCTGACGCTTCGTAAAACGTTGCAGCAGAATCTTCTGTGGACCCTTGCCGTCGACCAGAATCCCTCGTCGCGCGAGGCGCTTGACGTCGAGAGCGTGCCCCGGAAGACGCGCGTCAATCCCGGCGTAATAGCGCTGCGACGGAGCGGCCATAAACTCGATGCCGGCGGCATTGAGTTTTTGAATCGTATCTTCAATGTCGGAAGTCAACAGTGCAATGTGTTGAATCCCCTCTCCACCGTAGTCGCGGATAAATTCATCATTCTGATTCAGCACGCCGGGTTGGTCGTGTGCGGCAGCGGCCACTGGAATCGACACGCGGCCGCACGGACTCACCATGGAACGGGCTCGCATTCCGGACATGTGCCCTTTGACCTCAAGGTACTGCTTCTGCGTAAATCCAAACGTGTCGCGGTAGAAGTTGGCCCACAAATCGAGGTTCTCGGGATGGACAATGTTCGACGTGTGGTCGACCGCCACAATGTTGGCGTCACCCGCGGGCGTGTTTCGCGTTTCAACTGGAAGCGAAAAAGTCTCCCGGAAGTCACGGTCAATGAAGTACACGAGGCTATCGCCGATGCCGAGAATCGTCGGCGTGTCGACAGCGAACACCCCTTCCGTTGCGGCGCAAGCTGTACGTGCGCCGCCGGAGAGTGCCAGTTCGTGGGCGAGCTTCGCGTTATTGACGCGAATGCCAATCGCGCGTACTGACGCGCCGTGGCGAGATTCGAACACGTTCGGATTGCCGTTGACGATGAAAGTTGCCGTGCCTTGCGTCATGAGAAACATGCCGCTCATGGACTTGGCGCGGAGGCGGAATCCAAGGCGTTCGAATAGGTCCACGAGTTCCATCGGACGCGACGAGACGAATTCGACAAATGCAAATCCATCAGTTTTTACTGGTGCATTCATAATATTAAGTAATAGTCCTTACTATAATTTATGACACCGAATCCTTACCGGTTAAATCATGCGATGCTGCAAACGAAGCAGTGGCTTACTTGCGCGTCGCGGCGACGACCTTGACTTCAACTACAAGCTCCGCGCGTGCCAGCGACGCCACACCGAGAATGGTCCACGCGGGGAAGTCGGAGCGGATGTATCGTTCCTTCACCTCGCGGAACGCAGCGAGTTGCGAGCCGACATCGACGTGATAGGAAACGAGTTCGACCACATCCGTAAAGTCGAGCCCAAGGTGCCTGAGCACCGCTTCGATGCGTTTGAATGCGACGTCGATCTGATCCTTCGGGTCCTCGGGGATCGATCCGTCGGCACGCACGCCGATCTGGCCGGCGATAAAGGCCAGTCCGTTGGCCATCACAGCTGGCGAGTACTGGAACAGGTCGAAAATACGATTGCTTCCGAAAGTGGCATCGTCTTCGGGAAGACGCAGGCGCTGAATCTGACTCATGACAGTCCTTCTCTCAACAGGTGTAGTACGGGAAATGGAATCCAACGTGCCACACTCTATGCGAGGGCTTGGTCTGCCGTCTGTATAGCGAGTTACAAAGTCAACCGAGAAGTTTCGACGGATCCAGTACCCAGATACGGCGCTGCCGAAGTTCAATCGCGCCGAGCGTCGTCAGCCGCTTCAATGCCCGCGTGACGGTGACGCGGGTTGCCCCAGTCATTGCAGCGATCTGCTCATGAGTCAGGGGGATGGATATCAGCGTCCCACCCTCTCGTTTCTCGCCATACAGGTCAGCCAGCCGACCCAGTAGTTCACCGATTCTCATTTCTGGCTTTGAAAGCGCAAGGTATTGGATTCGGGACGCAAGAATCCGCTGCTTGAGTGCAACGATGCGCATCAGAGAAATAGCAAGTTCTGGACAGGACGGAATCACTTCAGTGATAACCCGGATGTCAAACTCTATCAGTTCGGAGTTCTCGGCGGCGATAGCGGTAGCAATTCGCGGGAAGCCGTCCATAGCGGGGCTTTCGCCAAACATCGCCCACGGCCCCATCATTTCGAGCATGAACTCGGCGCCGTCACTCTGGAAGATCGAAACCTGGATACGGCCGGAGAGCAGAAAGTAGAAGGTAAAACCGAGTTCGCCCTGGCGATAGATCGTGACGCCCTTCTCCACCTTTATTTTCCGGCCTAGGTGGGCAGCACGAATCCAGACGCCCGCGGTAGCGTCGTCCATGTGCCATGTTTCCGTGGTCGAGACGGTGCTCCTGGTCAAGTTTGTCTCCGTTTATTGGCTCGGGGCGAACACGAGTATTTTGACACGGAGCGGAACCGGGTCGAAAGCGGATCACGCAGAGACAGTGCTCGCGACCATCCATCTTCTAAGGAATACGAATTATTTAAGAGGAAAAATCCCCGAACCGGCAAAGAACCGCCCCCATCACGCCAGTCCGCGCTCCGCGGCATACTTCACGAGATCCGCATGATTCTCGATGTGCAGCTTTCGCATGGCCGAGCGCTTCTGGGTCGCTATGGTGGGTACAGCGCGCTTCAGTGTTTTCGCAATCTGTGTAACGGACATTCCTTGCGAGAAAAGACGCACCACCTCGAGTTCTTTGGGAGACAACGGTTGGACCCGGGAGAAATCTTGCTGTGTCGCTCCCTCTCTTGCGATTCGCTCACGTATTGTCGGCGACAGAATCGGTTCTTTTTCAACAAGCGCGAGCTGGCAGATCCTCCCGAGTTCGTGGGCGGCATCCTCTTTCCCGACGATTGCCGCCACACCGAGCTTGCACAATTCGTGAAACATTGCGCCGCTCGTCAGCATGGTAAACACGACAATGCGAACCTCAGGGTAGTCACGGCGAAGTCGTTCAATTAGCCGGAGACCGTCCAGTTCGTCCTCCTCGCCGTTCATGACAAGGTCAGTCACGATCAGGTCCACCTGCTGCACCTTGAGCTCGCGAAGCAACTCAGCACCGGAGTGAGCGCGAGTCACGACCAGAAATCCAGGCAACGATTCAAAGGCATCGGCAATTGCCAGCACGATGACGGGATGGTCGTCGGCAACGGCCACGCGAACTTTGCGATCAGCCTGTTTTATGTGCGTACTGAGCATGGCTGCTTGTCCCCTTGCTTGATGGTCGGGTCGCGCGATCAACGTCAGGGCCGCCCATGGACCTCTCGCCCTGGGACGTCTAACGTCCATTTCATTGTAATCGATCGGCACATGCAAGCAATTAGCGCCAGATCCCGGCTCAGTCAATCGCTGAAATTGAGGCGCTAGCGCATCCAGACGACACGCCCAGCGCGAAGTACCGTTCAAAGCTTCTGCATGCCCGCATCGCAATCGGGGGAGTGGCAAGCCTTACGGGCCACCACCCTGACAGGAACTGAAGGCCGCGATCGAGCCTGGGCATACCGCTCGCACATAGGCGTACATCACCCGGTCAGCCGGTACAGCCACACGGTGCCCAACACCCCGAATACCAGTCCCATAACGCGGCCAATCAGCATGCTGTTCACGTCCACGTCGAGCAGAAACGGACTGCGCTTTGCGCGCAGCAGCGTGCATAGCAGCAGCGGCCGGGGAAACACGATGCATGCGGCGACAGCCAGCCCGGCGGCGACGTGCCACAGACCTAGTCCGTCATTGAACGAACCGACCGGAATCATCGACAACGCGAAGAGCGCGGACATTGTCACCAACGCGGCCAGAAACAGGCCGCTCATCAACCTGTCGACAGGATGTCCCATTATGCTTGCTCCCTCGTGGAATGACTCATCCGGTCTTCTTTCAGTTGCAGCAAATGACCGCCGACACGTGCCATGACCTCGGACCAGTCACAGTTGGCGCGCCTGCGGAACAGACGCATGCTGGGATACCAGGGACTGTCCTCACGCGTGTAATGCCAACGCCAGTCGCCGTAAAACGGCAACAACAGCCATGTGGGCTTGCCCATTGCTCCCGCAACATGCGCGACCGAAGTGTCCACGGTGAGCACGAGATCCAGCGCGGCAATCGCGGCCGCGGTTTCATCCATACTGCCCACCCCCGCGCCTACGTCGTAAAAGTTAGCGAGTCGCGACGCATGGTCCGCCGCCTCATCGGCGCCGGCGCCTTTCTGCAGGCTGTAAAAATCGATGCCCTCAATACGGAAGAGGTCATCCATCACCGACAGCGACGGCAAGGAACGATTTGCATCGTTCTCATGGGTCGGATTACCCTTGAACACAATGCCGACCTTCAGCGCACCGGGCCGACCAGGCAATGCCGGCTGTACGGTGCCCTCCGGCACACGCAGGTAGCGCACTGACTGCGGCAACCCATCGAGCTGCAGCGGCAAGTGCACCGGAATCGCATGCGGGAAGGTCCAGAAGTCATGTTCGGGCATGCGGTCCGTCTGGTTCACGTCGAATACGGCGTCCGCCTCGCCCGCGGCGATGAACAGATTGACGAGCGGCCGCTGACACACCACCGTGACTCGCGCGGCGCCACACTGCTCTCGCAGCATGCGTGCGAAGCGCAGGAAGAAAATTTCGTCGCCCAGTCCGAACTCACTCCAGATAACAATCGACTTGCCCCGCAGGGGCTCGCCCACGTTGAACGTGTCCCAGTTGATCACGGTGCGTTGCGTGCCCTGGTTGATGGTCATCGTGTTGGCGTTCTGCGAGATGCTCGCCTGGCCCGCCGCAACCTGGCCGTTGGTCGGCAGGCTCTGCGCGAAGCTCACCGTCGCGCCGGTAGCCATCAGCGCCGCGGCCAGCGCCTTCATGATCGAAACAACACCAAACTCAACGTCTGCTGCACCCGCATCTGCACCTGCGCCCTCGCCCGGACGCTTGCCCTGGCTCGTTGCAGTTTCTTCAACTGCGACCAGCATGCCCAGTCGCTTGCTGAATATTGTGCGAAACCGATTCTTGTTCATGGTTCAAAAAAATCAAAAAAGTGAAAAAGACCAAACTCCAAAAGACATGCGACTCGAATGCGGCGCCATTCGCGTGACACATCGCATCCGTCGACAGACAGCCTGTGGAGCTACCGGTGAAAAGTTGATACCGCGAGGCAGGCAAACTACGAAGCGCCTGCTTTCAGCGGCAGCCATTACCCGGCGTAGTCAATCACCCGCATGGGCTACATGGACGAACGGGGCGGCAGCTCTTCGAATCCCACGTGGATGATAGAAATCCGGACCTGCGCGCGATATAAACGAAGTTCGAAACTCGGAGAGCGAGTGGGGAGCAGACACCGCCTGCGTTTGGTGAATTACTGCAAGCGTGCCGCGTGAGCTGCGGCTATCAGAGCGCACGGCAAAGCGGTGGATGGGAGGGACGGCGGCGCAGGCATTGCCCTGACGACAGCATCGCCATGGGCGTCAAAACTGGTGACGGGTTTCCGGCCGGTGAAACCTTGCAAACGGGGCTGGCTGACGACAGCCTCCCTCGATACCAGGAAGAGTATGGTCAAGCCGCAACCTGTGGGTCACCGCAAAGCGGTACACTTCGCTCTCCGACGCGAACCCAAGCCGCCGGCATGCCTCGCTTCGCTGCGCACTGACGGTGTTCACGGAACGGCGCAGCAGTTTCGCGGTTTCGCTGACGGAACAGCCGCAGAGCATCAAACCTACGACTTCCATCTGACGTCGAGTCAGTCCGAGAAAGGGTCGGAACTCAGGCATTACTAAAAAAATCTCAGCGGCATCATGCACAAGCGGCGAAAGGTATGGCTGTCCGTTTGCGACCTGCAAGATGGCATCTTTTAATTCATCGACCTCATCACGCTTCGAGACGAGACCTCTTATGCCTTTGAGCCGAAGACTGCCGACCAGGAACGGATCGTAAAATTCGGTATAGACAATGGTTGGAATCGACGGATAGGCACTCGACAAGGTAGCAAGGAATTCCCACCCAGTGACGGATTTTCCATTAGGCATGGAGTAGTCGGTCAGGATCACATGGCATGGGCAATGTTCGAGCAGCTTGAACAGCTCAGCCGGACTGTTCGCCGTTCCGACCACGTCGATTTCCGCGCCCTTGATTGCCTTAAGGATTCCTAAAATAATAAATGGATGATCATCCGCTACCACTACCTTCACTGGTCCCCCGATCACTTCTGGTCTCCTGAATAGCCACTGCCGCCAGTCCACGTGCGGCTTTCTTATTCACCTGGTTTGGCGGACACGTTCCTTGTACCGCAGATGGGTCGAGATTAGCCGGACAAACGTCAAATTTCTATAAACGAAAATCGAAATTTTCTGCGTAATCGCTCTTGCGCAGGAGAACTGATCTAACAGACCCAGGCAGACGAACCTCGACCCAACGGTTCGATATGCGCAGCATTGGCATTTCCAGCTTGCCTCCGACAGTTCAGAATCGGATTAAATCAATGATATAGACTGCGCTCGCCCAAACGGAGGTCAAGGCATCAACGCCCCGGCTTTTCATCGATCGTGTACGCGTTCACAACTCATCGTCAACGTCGTACGCTTTGGCCCGACTCCACGTCCCCCAAGCTGCCGGTCCATCGTCGTTCCTGGATGATCGTACTCGCGAACCATCGTATGGACCCGTACACCCGGCATCTATCAATGAAATTCGAATCTAGCCGGACTTGCCGGCTTGTCTAAGCTGACAGCGCTGTACCCACGCGACTGCGAAGGTCGCGTGCGGGGTGACGGCCGCAACATGGTTGCGCATCTGCAACGTGGGAACGAGGCGGAAAAAGAAACGCGCACGTTTCCGCAAAGGCAAGTTGCCGAATTGGATCGGCACTTTCAGGAAGAACATCTGGTGCCGGGGACCGGACTCGAACCGGCAAGCTGTTAAGCGGCGGATTTTCTTCACACCACGCCTTTCGGCGCCAAGGATGCCGGGCGGCACCCTCGTTCGTGCGCTGGACTATGCCTTCGCCATCGCGGCTACGCTGCGCTGCCAAACCGCCAGCACCGGCCACCTTAGGCGCCCCCCGTCTAGTCTCTACACCTTCCGCACCCTCGCATGCTTGCGACGGCGGGCTTGGCTCGGCGTTGCCTCGATTGCGCGCCTGGCGCGAAACCAGGGGTTTCACCGAATTTGAGGGGTTCTGCACCGGCCGTTTCCGGTCGGGCACTCAATTTTTTAAGTCCGCTATGTTTACCAATTTCATCACCCCGGCAAGGGCGGACGCGATTCTACCATTGCGCCGCGGCCGCACCAAACGCGCGCCCCCATTGTGCCGTCCGATTCATCGCATAGTCACAATGAATGGCGATAATTTCCCTCACGAAAACGTTTACAACCCGAGCGGAAACCACAGCGATGACCCCCACCATCAAGGATGTCGCGGCACACGCAGGCTTTTCGATTGCCACGGTTTCGCGCGCTATCAACGCGCCGCACACCGTCAACCCCGTCACGCTCGACAAGGTTCGCCAGTCGATCGACGCCCTCAATTTTCGCCCCAGCCCGCTTGGCCGCCAGTTGCGCGGCGAGCGCACCCGCCTGATCGGCGTCATTCTGCCCACGCTCGCCAATCCGGTGTTTGCCGAATGCCTGCAAGGCATCGACGAACTGGCCTCGGCGCAAGGCTACCGGCTGATGCTGATGACCACCCAGTACGACGCCGACCGCGAGCGCCGCGCCATCGAAACGCTGCGGGAACACCGCGTCGAAGGCCTGATCCTGACCGTGGCCGACGCCGACACCCACCCGCTGCTCGACGAGCTCGACCGCGCCGGCCTGCTCTACGTGCTGATGCATAACGACACGGTACGCCGTCCGTCGGTTTCGGTCGACAACCGCCTCGCCGCCTACGACGGCGTGCGTATGCTGATTGCCCACGGCCATCGGCGCATCCTCATGCTGGCGGGTACGCTGGCCGCTTCGGACCGCGCGCGTCTGCGCCACCTCGGTTATGCGCAGGCCATGCAGCAGGCGGGGCTCGCACCCGCCCCAGCGCTTGAAATCGATTTCAACGCCGACGAGCTGGTGCCTTCCGTGCTGGCGCATCTGGCCGGCGGCATGAACCGCCCCACCGCTCTGTTTTGCAGTAACGACCTGCTGGCGATGGTCGTGATACGCGGCCTGCGCCGGGCAGGCCTGCAGATCCCCGGCGACATGTCGATTCTCGGCTTCGACGGCCTCGCCGTGGGCGAGCTGCTGCAGCCGCCGCTCGCCAGCATCTGCGCGCCGAATCGCGAAATTGGCTGCTCGGCCTGGCAGCGGCTGCTGGCGCGCATCGACGGCAGCTATACGGACGCCTCGCTGTCGCTGACGCTGCCGCATTCGCTGCGCGAAGGCGCCACCATCGCCGCCATTTCCAGCACTAGCAGCAGCGTCGGCGATACGTCGCGCCAGCGCTCCATGCAGCCGCTGACGTAATGGCCACACCAGGGCTCGCGCGTGCCGACGCATCGCGCTCTCGCATCCAGCCGCGCGCTGCCTCTGGACTTTGCCGCAATCCCCACGCGGCGGGCCGCCTCGCGCTTCCCGCCGCGGTACGACCGTGTAACGCACCGCTTCTCGCACCTTTCCTTCCAAGGAGACTCGTTGTGACTCGCCGTTCCTCCAGTTTTGGTCCTCTCATGCGCTCCATGACCGGCGCCCTGACCAGCACGTTGATCCGCTCCCTGAGCACCCTAAGTTCCCTGGGCACCCTGTGCCGCACGAGCGCCACCGTACTGTCGGTCTCGGCCCTTTGCGCCGCGACACTGACGGGCCTCGCCGCGCCGGTCGCGGCCCATGCCGACGAAACCGCGATCTGCTACAACTGCCCCCCCGAATGGGCCGACTGGGCAAGCCAGATCAAGGCCATCCAGGCGAGGACAGGCATTCGCGTGCCGTTCGACAACAAGAACTCCGGCCAGGCCATCGCCCAGTTGATGGCCGAGGAGAAAAGCCCGGTGGCGGACGTCGTCTACCTGGGTGTGTCCTCGGCCTTCCAGGCGAAGGACAAAGGCGTGATCGAGCCGTACAAGCCGGCTCACTGGGACGACATCCCCGCCAACATGAAGGATCCGCAAGGCTACTGGTTCGCGATCCATTCGGGCACGCTGGGCTTTTTCGTCAACAAGGATGCGCTCGAAGGCAAGCCGGTGCCGCGTTCATGGGCCGACCTGCTCAAGCCTGAGTACAAAGGCATGATCGGCTACCTCGATCCGTCGAGCGCGTTTGTCGGCTATGCTGGCGCAGTGGCAGTCAACCAGGCGCTGGGCGGCAGCTTCGACAACTTCCAGCCGGGTCTCGACTGGTTCCGCAAGCTCAAGGCCAACGCGCCGATCGTGCCGAAGCAGACGGCCTATGCGCGCGTGCTCTCCGGTGAAATTCCAATCCTGCTCGACTACGACTTCGACGCCTACCGCGCCAAATACAAGGATCAGGCCAACGTCGAATTCGTGATTCCGGCCGAAGGCACGATTTCTGTACCGTACGTGATGAGCCTCGTCAAGGGCGCGCCGCATGAAGCGAACGGCAAGAAGGTGCTCGACTTCGTGCTCTCGGACGAAGGTCAGAAGCTGTGGGCCAATGCTTACCTGCGCCCGGTTCGGGCCAATGAGATGAGCCCGGAAGCCGCCTCGAAGTTCCTGCCCGCAAACGATTACGCCCGCGCCAAGGCGGTCGATTTCGGCAAGATGGCCGAGAAGCAGCAAAGCTTCGGCGAACAGTATCTGCAGGTGATGCATTGAACGACGTCACGTTCCCGCTGCGCTGGCGCATCGCTTTGATCGCGCCGGCGCTGGCGGTTTTCATTGCGTTCTGGCTGCTGCCGATGGGCGCGCTCGCGCAACTGAGCGGCAATGGCCACGCCTTCGAGACCTATCGCGCGATGCTCACCAACTCGCGCTATATGACGAGCCTCGGCGCAACCGTGCTGCTCTCCGCGGCGGTGACGGCGGCCACGCTGATGTTGTCGGTGATCTCGGGTCTGCTGCTCGCGCGGCGCGAGTTTCCCGGCAAGCGCACGCTGCTCGCGCTGCTGACGTTTCCGCTGGCGTTTCCCGGCGTGGTGGTCGGCTTCATGGTCATCATGCTGGCGGGGCGTCAGGGGCTGATCGGCGCGCTGTCGCTGAAGCTGACCGGCGACCGCTGGGTCTTCGCGTACTCGATGAGCGGCCTGTTTCTCGGCTACCTGTACTTTTCGATTCCACGTGTGATCGTCACGGTGATGGCCTCGGCGACCAAGCTCGATGCCTCGCTGGAGGAGGCGGCCCGCTCGCTCGGCGCGTCACCATGGCAGATCATGCGCGACATCGTGCTGCCGGCGCTCTCGCCGGGCCTGATCGCCGCGGGTGCGGTGTGCTTCGCCACCTCGATGGGCGCGTTCGGCACGGCTTTTACGCTCGCCACCGATATCGACGTGCTGCCCATGACCATCTACACCGAGTTCACGCTCAACGCGAACATGGTGACGGCCGCCGGCCTCTCGATCGTGCTTGGACTCGTTACATGGCTGGTGCTGGCGCTCGCGCGCAGCGTCACCGGTTCGGCTGTCGCCGCGAGCGCCTAGGCGAGCACTAGTTGCGTCCGCTGCGGCGCTCTCAACCCGTATGAAAACACCACCATGAATTCCGTGCCCCATACCGCCAGGCCGCCGGCCGCGCCGCCCTCGGCGCCCACGACGCGGCGCCGCGCCCTGCCCCGCCCGTCGTCGCGCACGCTGCTCGCGGCCGGCCAATGGCTCGTCACACTGCTGCTGTGTGCGTTCCTGATCGTGCCGGTCGTGATGTCGATCCTGGCCGGTCTCACCGTCAACTACTTCAAGGGCGTGTCGAGCGGACTCACGCTGCGCTGGCTCGTCGAGGTGTGGGCCCAATATCACGGCTCGGTGTTCCTGTCGCTCGAAGTCGCAGCCGCGACGCTCGTCATCACGCTGCTCACCGGTGTGCCGGCCGGCTACGTGCTGGCTCGCAGCAAGACGCGCCTGTCGCGCATCATCGAGGAGTTTCTGGTGCTGCCGATCGCCCTGCCTGGTCTCGCGTCCGCACTCGCGCTGCTGGTGGTCTACGGCGGCTTCACGATGTTCCGCATGAGCGTCTGGTTCATCGTGGTCGGCCATGTGGTGTTCACGCTGCCGTTCATGGTCCGCGCGGTCGCCGCGGTCTGCGCAAGCGCCGACCTGCGTACGCTCGAAGAAGGCGCCGCCAGCCTCGGTGCGAGCTTCATGCAGCGCTTTCTGACCATCGTGCTGCCGAACGTGCGGCCCGGCATCGTCGCGGGAGCGCTGGCGGTGCTCACGCTCTCGATCGGCGAATTCAACCTGACGTGGATGCTGCACACGCCCGACACCAAAACGCTGCCTGTGGGCCTCGCCGATACCTATGCGTCGCTGCGCATTGAAATCGGCAGCGCCTACACGATCCTGTTCTTCATCATGACGATGCCGCTGCTGGTCGCCATGCAATGGCTCGGCGTCGATGCCACCGGTCAGCGCAACAGCAAGCCGGCCCGCAGCAAGCCAGCCCCGCAACGTTCAACCCGCTCCAACGACACGCCATGAAACTCGCTCCTGTACCCATCACGCTCACGCAATGCGCCAAGACGTTTCGCGGCACCCGCGTGCTCGAGCCGCTGGACCTGCAGATCGGCGCCGGCGAAACCCTCGTGCTGCTCGGGCCGTCCGGCTGCGGCAAGACCACCACGCTGCGCATGATCGCCGGCCTCGAAACACCTGACGCAGGCGGCCAGATTGCCTTCGGCGACGAAGACGTCACCGCCTTGCCGATCGAGAAGCGCCAGGTGGGCATGGTGTTCCAGAGCTACGCGCTGTTTCCGAACCTGACGGTGCGCGGCAACATCGGCTATGGGCTGAAAATCAAACGCGTGGCGGCGGACATCACGCGTCAACGCGTGGACGAACTGCTCGCGATGATGCGGCTCACCGCGCACGCCGACAAGCCGATCGACCAGCTCTCCGGCGGCCAGCGCCAGCGTGTGGCGCTGGCTCGCGCCCTGGCGATGCAACCGCGCGTGCTGTTGCTCGACGAACCGCTGACCGCTCTCGACGCGCGCCTGCGTGACGCCCTGCGCAGCGAGATGAATGCATTGCTGCGCGAACTCGGCATCACCACCGTCTACGTGACGCACGACCAGGCCGAGGCGATGGAACTGGGCGACCGCATTGTCGTGATGAGTGCGGGCCGTATCGAACAGATCGGCACGCCGCGCGATATCTACTACCGGCCGGCCAACCGCGCGGTGGCGCAGTTTGTCGGCACCATCAACCGCCTCGCCGGGGAGCGGCGCGACGGCGCGCTGAGCACCACGGGCGGCGCGGTGCCGCTACCCGCTCACACGGCCAGCGCAACGTCGGCGGGGCAACACGAACTGTTCTTCCGGCCCGAAGACGCCTACCTCGCCGATCCGGCCAGCGCCCACCTGCGCGGCACCATTGAAGGCGCGGCGTTTCTCGGTGAGCGCACGCGGCTGACGATCGGCGGCGCGGCGCCCGATGCGCTGATCGTCGACGTGGCGGGCCGCGTCGAACTGGCGCGCGGTACACCGGTCGGCATTTCAATCGCACCCGAAGCGCTGATTGCGCTAACCTGATTGCGAAAAACCGCGGCACCCCACGCGAATCCCAGCGAATTCACAAGGACATCCCCATGTTGCTAGCCCAGATCAGCGACCTGCATATCAAACGACCCGGCGCGCTCGCTTACCGCCGCGTCGATACGGGCGCGGCCCTCGAGCGCTGCGTCGCAGCGCTCAATGCACTCGAACCGCGTCCCGATGTCGTCATCATGACCGGCGACCTCGTCGACCAGGGCGACCCGGAGCAATACGCACACCTCAAGGCGTTGCTCGCGCCGCTCGAAATTCCCTACTACCTGCTGGTCGGCAATCACGACGACCGCACGGCGTTGCGCGATGCCTTCAGCGACCGCGCCGAGTTGCGCACGGGCGGCGACTTCGTACATTACGCAGCTGATATCGGTCCGCTGCGCCTGATCGCACTGGACTCGATCGTGCCCGGTCAAAGCGCGGGCAACCTGTGCGACGCGCGTCTGACATGGCTCGCCAGGCAGCTCGATGAAGCGCAAGGCAAGCCGGTGATCGTCGCCTTGCATCATCCACCGTTCGAGTGCGGCATCGGGCATATGGATGCGCTGCGTCTCGACCCGCAGGCGGCGCAGAAGCTCGCGGCGCTGATCGCGCGCCATCCGAATGTCGAACGGGTGATCTGCGGCCACGTGCACCGGCCCATGTTCGTGCGCTTCGGCGGCACAATTGCCTCGGCCGTGCCGGCGCCCGCGCATCAGGTTGCGCTGGACCTGCGCGCTGACGCACCCTCCGCATTCATGCTCGAACCGCCCGCCTTCGCGCTGCATCGCTACGACGCCGCAAGCGGACTCGTCACCCATCACGCGTATGTGGATGCCGCCGAGGGCCCCTATCCGTTCTATGAGCCGGAGGGGGCGCTGATCGATTAGTCGAGCGGCAATAAACGACAATGAGCGGCCGCGGCGACGCACATCATCCGCCCGAAGACCCGCTTGCGGCGCTTAAGGCATGACAGGCGGATGATATGTCAGCGTCCCGGCAAACGCCCACAGCATGAAAATCACCAGCGGAAAATGGACAACGAGCTGCGTGAACGTGAAGCCGACCACATCACGTGCCCGCAAGCCCAGGACGCCAAGCAGCGGCAGCATCCAGAACGGATTGATCAGGTTCGGCAGGGCTTCCGCAGCGTTGTACACCGTGACCGCCCAGCCAAGATGCACGTTAAGGGTCTTCGCTGCTTCGATCACATAGGGTGCCTCGATAATCCACTTCCCGCCGCCCGACGGGACAAAGAAGCCCAGGACCGACGAATACACACCCATCACCGCCGGGAACGATGCATGCGAGGAGATGGCCACGAAGAACTGCGACAGGTGCTCCGCCAACGGCAGGCCTGACGGGGCCGCAGCCTTGGTGAGAATGAAAGCGATTCCTCCATACAGCGGAAACTGGATCAGCACACCCGCGGTAGAAGGAACCGACCTGGCCACTGCATTCAGAAACCGTCTCGGACGCCAGTTCAGCAACATGCCTAGCAGGAGAAACACGAAGTTGTAGGTATTCAGGTTGGAGATGGCCAGCACCGGGTTCTTCGTCGTGAACTCGTGCCACGCCCAAACCGCACCGAGCGCGACAATCAGGATCGTGACAAGCGGACTGTATTCGAGCCAGTCACCCGGACGCGCCGGCTTGCTAAGTGCGACATCCCCGTCGTCAAGGATCACGCCCAGTTCAGCGGCGGTCTTCGCACGGTTGCCTGCCGGTGCGGAAAGCCAGGCGACCAACAGCGACGCCACGGTCAATACGGCCACCATCAACATCGACTGCGGCAGGAAGATCGTCTCCGAGAAAGGGATCACGCCCGTAATCGCCAGCAGCGCCTTTGGCAGACTGTCGGGGTTGGCCTGCAATTGCGAGGCCGACGAACTCAAACCCAACGCCCACGTGGCGCCCATGCCGAGATAGGCGGCCGCGCCCGCGGCCCGATAGTCCAGGCGCAAGTCCTTCCTCTGCGCGAGCGCCCGGACAAGGAGGCCGCTGAAAATCAGGCTGATGGCCCAGTTGAACAGCGAGGCAAGAATACTGACCAAGGCGACGAATGCAATCGCGCCGCGCCCACCCGACGGCAGACGGGCGAGCCACGCAATCGCCCTGGAAGCGGGCGGCGATACTGCAACGACATAACCCGAAATGGCGACCACCGCCATTTGCATCGTGAAAGGAATCAGGCTCCAGAAACCATCCCCAAAGGCCGTTGCCACCCGCTGGACCGGGGCACCGATCGCCAGCGCTCCAATCGCCACTACGATGACAGCGATGGCCGCGAAGATATACGCGTCCGGAAACCACTTCTCCGACCACCGCGTCACGCCCGCCGCCATGCGTTCGAGCTTGCCTGCGAATTCCATCGCAGGCACTGCCGTGCCTTCCGTTTGAGACAGTTGTTTCATTCTGGCCTCCTTCCTTATTGACGAACAAGATCAAATGCGCTGCCGCCGGGCGAGCGCTATCGCAGCCAGATCCTCCAGAGCAAGCCTGTCTGGTGCATCCACGCCGTGTCACGAACCTCTATGGAAACTCGCCGCTTGCGTCCCTACGCTTCGATTGCCACTTCGCTAACCGGTATCGCCTGGCACGCGAAACACATGCCTGCCTCATCCGGGCCATGACCAGACATGTGCTCGACTTTTCCTGCGCTGACCTTCACCACGCAGCTTTCGCACTGCCCAACGCGGCAGCCGCTTGGCATCGAAACACCCAGGCGCTCTGCAAAGGACAACAGACTCCCCTCCTCAGGTGTCCATAGCGCCTTCTTATGGGAGCGGATGAACTCGACCATAAAGCGCTGCGCCGGATCGAGCCGCGGTCTGGACGGCGAGCGGAACGCCTCCTTGAAGATATCGAACGGCGGTACGCCCCGTGAAACCAGACCCGCCGTAATCGAATCCATCATCGGTTCGGGACCGCAAAGATAGAATCTTGCGCGGCGTTCGATCAGATTCCCGTCGACCACCTCCGCTGTGAGATAGCCGCTCATTTCGTAATCGCGGCCAAGGACCTCGCCCTGCGGTTTGTTATAGCAATTGACCACGCGCAGGCGTGGCAACCTCTTCTGCAGTTCGTTGATCCGGCCGCGGAAAGCGTGCGTTGCACTGTTCAGATTGGCGTAGAAAAGCCAGGACTCGGGAGCCTCTTCAAGGTCCTTGACCGATTCCAGCCACGAAATAAACGGCGTAATGCCGATGCCTCCTGCAAACATCACCACCGGCTGCCTCGACACGGGAGGAACAATGAACGTCCCGCCCGGCGCACGCAACGACACCTTGTGGCCCACTTCGAATGCCCGGTGGATATAGCCCGACATCACGCCCTCGAACGCTTCGCCCTGCGCCGTCTTGCCGCGCTGGTGCCGCACCGAGATCGAATAGGTTCGACGATCCGCTTCAACGGCCGGCCCTACCAGCGAATACGCGCGGGTCGTACCGTCATCGCCCAGGGTGGGGACGTGAACGGTGATATGCTGGCCCGGAAGATAGTCGGGTAACGGACCGCCGTCGGCTGCGGCGCACGTGACAGTCCGGACCCCAAGCGCCTCTTCGGCAACCGATGCCACAACGAAGTCCCTGAAGCCTTGCCAGCCCCGTCGCGCCGGATCGACCGACGGGTCGAGCCGCACATCGCAAGGAATCGAGCGCAGCGGTGAAGAGCCGCTCAACGGGTCCAGCTTTGCCGACGAAACCAGGTTGCTGAAATTGCTGTTTTGCTTGCCTTCAGCCGGAAGCGCCTGCATGCCTGTTTCATCGCACGCCTGCCACCAACCGTACTCGGCAACGATGACATCGCGCGCAAGCTCCGGCACGATGCGAGCACGAAAACGCGCCGAGCCGTTCGAGGTCTTGATCACCACCCAGTCGTCGACCGCGATGCCCTTTTCGGACGCCAGTTGCGCACTCAGTTCCGCAACCGGATAGGGTGCGCGCTTACGCAAGCTGGCAAGGCTGCGTTGCTGGCTGTGACAGTAATAGCCGTTCTTGATCGACGTAACCACATAGGGGTATTTCGCGCGCTCGCCGTCCCCGTCGTTGCCGTGCTGAGGCGGGACATATTGCGGAACAGGCGGGTAGCCATGGCGCAAGAGCTTTTCGGAGTACAGCTCCGCGCGCAGCGTCTCCGTCCTGAATCCACGCACGCCATCGGGCGTCTGTAACGAATAGTTCTTCTCGTGCTGGACCAGCGGCCGATAAATGCCCTCGGGATGGCTGCGCAATTCAGCCACATCGAGGCCCAGGGGCGCAAGAATGTGATTCCATCCGGCCTCGATACTGCCGCCGAAAAACGCATCGCCCATGCCGAGCCGGACCGCCAGGTCCAGCACGATGTCATAGTCGGCGCGGCTCTCGCCTCGCGGCTCGACCATTCGCTGCCGCAATTGCACCAGTTCAACCGCCTTCTCGTTGATTTCGAAGCCGACGCGCAACCCTTCCCGTTCCCACGGCGTGTTCACAGGAAGAAAGATGTCTGCATAGCGTGACGAGGGCGTCTCGAAGAGGTCGCAGTGCACATGGAAATCGAGCGCGCACAGCGCTTCGTGTGCCGCGCCAGCATCCGCCTGCGACATGACGACATTGGTACCGAAAGCAAACAAGGCACGTACCTTGTAGGGTCGGCCCTCGGTAATGGCCCGGTAGACGTCGCGGGCGGTCACCCAGCCTTGCGCGGGCGGTCCAATGGGCCGCTCGTCGAGTCCGAGCGCCTTGGCCCGTTGCTGCGGACTCAAAAGCGCATACGTGCTGACGGCATTGGCCGGCTGCTTCGTGAACTCGCGGTTGGACCCGCGCGTATCGAACGCGCCGGTCAGCGCATATAAAGTCGCAATGGCGCGCTCGGTCTGGGTGGCGTTCGTGTGCTGTCCGACGCCGGACCACGCGTGATAAGCGATGCGTTGCCCAGGTGCGAGCATCTTCGCCACAGCAACCACATCTGCGGCGCGCACGCCCGTCAACGCCTCCACGCGCTGCGGCGTGTATTCGTCCAGCGCGCCTCTATAGAGCGCGAATGCGGGGGTGCACCGGACCGTGGCCGAGCGGGCGCCACTCACGACAGACACCGTGTAATCGCCGTCCAGCGCGAAATCGCTTGCGGTGGTTTGCGCCTCCTCTCCCACGAGTTCCACACGGTTACGCGAGGCATTCCAGATCGCGTAGCGGTTCTGCAATGAGTCGGCATCGAAATCGCGTTCGCGCAGAAAACGCCCAGTGTCGCCCCGCACCAGCAGCGGGGCATTGCTCCACTCGCGGACAAACGCGTGATCGATATTGCCGGTGGCTATCATCTGCCGTGCGATACCCATGGCAAGCGCGCCATCCGTGCCGGGACGCACCGGCATCCAGACATCCGCTTCTCTGGCGAGCGCGGTCGGCCGCGGGTCGATCACGATCAGCCTGGCTCCGTTACGCCGCCCCTTGCCGATCGCATCGGCTTGCGCAAGCCACGTGTTGGTCGGGTTCGTGCCCCACAGCAGGATCACTTCGGCATTCCGATAGTCGGCCGTCGGCATGCCGCAGCCAAACGTGAAGACGTGTGCGAAATCCTTATGCCAGTTGCAGATCTCGGTCGCATAGCAGATATTGGGGCTGCCGAACGACCATATGAAGCGCTCCACCCAGTCGATGCTGTCGCTCATCGGCGTGCCGCTGGGTGTGGTGACACCGAACACCACCGACTCCGCCCCGCTTTCACGCTTGAAGCACGAGAGCTTCGCGGCAATTTCAGAAAGCGCCTGATCCCAGCTGATGCGCTGCCATCCGGGATCGGCCGCGCCTTTTGGATTCGTGCGGCGCATCGGGTAGAGAACCCGGTTAGGGCTATGCACGAGCTCCGGCGCGGCCTTGCCCTTCATGCACATCGCGCTGCCGGTCGGATGCGACGTGTCGGGCCGGACCTGGAGCAGCATGTCGCCGCGCACGGTGTTCAACGTCCCACACCGGGAGCGGCATAACGTGCAATAACCCTTTTTCTCCTGAACCTCGATCACAGCAGCATCTCCTGTTGATCGCTCCGATCGTATGCGGCCAGAATTTTGATTCCAAATTCATATTTCGCATGTCGCGATATATACTTTTTCGATACCTGCGTTCCCGGCGCCACGCCCCGTTCAGGCTGATTTGGCGGTGCTATGATTCGCGCCTTGGGTTCTCCTCAACAGCGGCGGACATCTTGGCCACGCACATCACTCTTCGCCAGATCGAATACTTTATTTCTGTTGCGAATACGGGGCAGATTTCCCGCTCATCCAGTCTGTCCAACGTTTCGCAGTCTTCCATGACCGTGGCGCTGCAGAATCTGGAAGACGCGGTTGGCGTGCCCCTGCTGCAGCGGCATGCGAAGGGCGTGCACCTGACAGAAGCCGGCGAGCGCTTTCTGCGTCACGTCCAGCAGGCTACGCTTTCCATCGACCATGCGGTCCTCGCCGCTCAGGAAGAACCTGGCCAGATTGCCGGCAGCGTTCATATCGGCATGACGGAAACCATTTCGGCGTATCTGATGCCCGCCCTGATATCGACGATGAGCCAGCGTTTCGCCAACCTCGAGATCCAGATCGTCGAGCGCGAGCGGCAGGCCATTGAACAGGGCCTCGTCGACCGCGAGCTGGATATCGCCCTGCTGCTGGTTTCAAACACGGCATTGCTGCCCGAACTAAAGGGCGAAACGATGCTCCGCTCGCCACGACGCCTTTGGACTCCCCCTGATCACCCCCTGCAGGAAGCCCAGCGGGTCACGCTGGAAGACGTAGCTCAGGAGAACTACCTGCTGCTCGACATGGATGAACATGTCCAGACAGTCGGAAAGTACTGGGGTAAATACGGCCTTCAGCCTCGCGTACGCATGCAGAGCAAGTCCATCGAAGCCGTGCGAAGTCTCGTCGCTCTCGGTGAGGGCGTCACCATTCTTTCGGATCTGGTTTATCGGCCGTGGTCGCTGGAAGGAAACCGCATCAGCCGCCGCGATTTGAGCGTGCCCATCCCTACGATGGATGTCGGGGCAGTGTGGTGCCGCTCGGGAACCCTGTCGAGGCAAGCGCAAGCGTTGCTCGACCTTTTCCGCTCATGGAAGCGCTCGGTCTGATAAGCGCAGCGAGTTAGAAGCCGCGCGGCCGGCACCTGCTCAGTGCGCCGCGGGCCCCGGCGCAGCAGACGCCGCGGCCGTCACCGCCCCGTGCGGTTTGACGTACCAGTAGTCGATGACCCAGTCCGTGTCGCGATAGGACTTCGGCAGAACAGCCGGCCAGCCGAAGGTCGTCTTGTAGGCAATGCGCGCATTCGGCGCGTAGAACTCCGGCACCACGTAGTACGCATTGATCAGCACGCGGTCGAGCGCGCGAGTGGCCGTCTCGAGATCGTCGAGCGTCTGTGCGGACAAGGCCGCCTGAATCAGCGCGTCCACCACCTTCGAATGCACGCCCACATAGTTCTCCGATCCCACTTCCGCAGCCGCCGCGCTGCCGAAGCGGCGCAGCAGTTCCACGCCGGGAACCGCGATAGGCAGATAGCCGCCGGTGGTCATATCGAAGTCGAAGCTGTCGAGCCGCTGCTGGTACAGCGCGCTATCCACCTCGCGCCACTCGGTCTGGATGCCCAGCGTGTTCAGCGCCTGCATGTAGGGCAACAGCAGACGGTCCATACCCGGTTCGTCGTCGAGCACCTCGATGCGCATGGCCGTGCCGTTCGCATCGCGCAACGCGCCGTCGCGGTAGTGCCAGCCCGCCTTGGCCAGCAGGTCGCGTGCCGCGCGCAGATTGCCGCGCAGCGAATTGGGCGGCAACGTCGACGGCTGCGTCAGCATCGGGCCGAATACGGCAGGCGGCAGGCTGGCGCGATACGGCTCGAGCAGCGCCAGTTCTTTCGGGCCAGGCATGCCTCTCGCGCCGAACGTGTCCGGATCGAAATAGCTCGTCGAGCGCCGGTACTGGTCGTAGAACATCATCCGGTTCATCCAGTCGTAGTCGAACGCGAGCGTCAGCGCGTGGCGCACCCTCACGTCCTGAAGCATCGGCCGGCGCACATTGATCAGAATGCCCTGCATATACGGAGGCCCGTTGGGAAACGTGCCCTGCTTCAGTTCGCCGTTGCGAAACTTCTGGCCGACATAGCGGCGCGCCCAGATGGTGGCGCTGCCCTCGATATTGACATCGATATTGCCCGCCTTGAACGCTTCGAGCGGTCCGAAGTTGTCGAGAAAGAGCTGGAACGTCACGCGTTCGAAGCGGAACATGCCGCGCCGCGACGGCAAATCCGCTGCCCAGTAAGCCGGGTTGCGCCGGTAGGTGATTGTCTTGTCGTTGCTGCGCCGCTCGATCAGATAGGGGCCGCTGGCAACCGGCGGCACGTTGGCGATCTGGTCGAACGGCGGGCGCGTGCCGTCGGGCCGCATGCCCCACTTCGGCGAGAACACCGGCAGGTCGCCCGCGATCAGCGGTGCGTCGCGTTCGGCATGGTTGAAATCGAAGCGGATCGTCGACGCATCGAGCACGGTCGCGCTTTTGATAATCGCAAACTGGGAATTGAAGAGTGGCGAGGCCTTCTGGCTGGTTAGCACATCGAATGAATACTTGACGTCGTCGGCCGTAATGCGTTCGCCGTTGGAAAAGCGCGCCGCCGGATTGATGTGGAAGGTCGCCGACGTGAGATCCGCCCGCACCTGAACATCGTCCGCGATCAGCGGGTATTCCGAGGCCGGTTCGTCCCAGCTGCGCTGCATCAGCGTATCGAACATCAGGTTGAGAATGTCCGGGGCCGGCGCGCCGCGCAGCAGGAATGGGTTAAGCGAATCGTAGCTTTGCAGCGCGTTGTAGTTGGCGAAGCTCAGGGCGCCGTCAGTGGGTGCTTCCGGGTTCGCGTAGTCGAAATGGGTGAAACCTGCCGGGTAGCGCGGCTCTCCAAACTGTGCGATGGAAGGCGTGGCAAGGACCGGCAATGCTGGCAGCAGCGTGAGCGCGCAAAGAAGAGCCGCTACGGCGGCTCGCCGTGGGAGGATGCGGCGCAACCATGCACTGGGACTGACGGCAGGCGCGTCAAGACGCGCTGGAACGGCATGCGGCAACCTGAACATCGCGAGCTTCATCGGCAGTCCACCTGGAACAGTGGACGCTATTGTACGAGAGCGCCTGCCGAAAAGAATTGACTTGCCGCGCCTTGCACGCGGCGCGGATCAGCGCGCGGTGAAGGTGTGACGCACGCGGCGCGATTGCCTGACATACGGAATCACCAGCGCCGCTGCCACGACGGCGATCACAACGCTATCGCAAGGAATCGTGACGGCGATCGCAATCGCATGGGTCATATGGTCGCCGAGCAGCCACGCGATCGTGCGCATGACAACGATGGCAAGCAGCCACACCTGCAGATGCACGGGAAAGCGCACCGAGCGGCGCCATGCGAGCAGCAGCAGCCAGCCCGCGCCGGCCACGATGAACACGCCGATCGCCACGTCCATGCCGACTATCGCAAGCACGGTGCGATACCAGCCCTGAGTTTCGGGCCGCACGAACACGGCGAGCAGTTCCCATTCGAGCATCATCTCGAGCGGATCGTGCAACTCGATGACGGTGGCGCACACCATGGCCGCGAGCCCAAGCAGCGCGAGCAGCAGCCAGCCGCCGAAGCCCTTGGGTTGCCGCCCTGTCTCCTGTTCATATCTGTTCATGTTGTGCCGTGCCGCGCCCAAAGTTGCCGATCGCCCCACCACGAGGCCGGGCGATTGTACGGACCGAAACCGGACGACCATCTCATTTTTACGGTGTGCCCGTCGGGGCAGGTTGCGGCAGACGCAAACTGCATGCGGTCGGCAGGCGGGCTGGCAGCCCGGCAGCACGATCTGCCACGCTCCGGTATGATCGGCTCGCCTGGGACGCATCCCTCCAGGCCGCTCATTGAAAGCCCTGCTTATGTCCACCTCCGATTCCGCCTCATCCGTCACCGCCGATCGCACGTTGCGCGGCCTGCTGCTTCTGCTCGCCGTCATCGCGGGTGTGTCCGTCGCAAACATCTATTACAACCAGCCGCTGCTCGACAGTTTCCGCAAGTCGTTCCCGCACAGCGCGTCGTGGGTCGGCGTCGTGCCGGCCGTCACGCAGCTCGGCTACGCTGCCGGCATGCTGCTGCTCGCGCCGCTAGGCGACCGCTTCGACCGGCGTCGGCTGATTCTTCTGCAGATCGCCGGCATCTGTGTTGCGCTGGTGATTGCCGCAAGCGCGCCGAATCTGACCGTGCTGATCGGCGCCAGCCTCGCAATCGGCGTGCTGGGCACGATCGCGCAGCAGGCCGTGCCGTTCGCCGCCGAACTCGCACCGCCCTCGGGCCGCGGCCACGCGGTCGGCACGGTGATGAGCGGGCTGTTGCTGGGGATTCTGCTGGCGCGTACCGCGGCTGGCCTGATCGCCGAATATTTCGGCTGGCGCGCGGTGTTTGGCGCCTCCGTGGTGGCGCTGCTGGTGCTGGCCCTGGTGATCTGGCTGCGCCTGCCGAAGAGCCGCCCCACTTCGACGCTGCCCTACGGCAAGCTGATGGTGTCGATGTGGCATCTGATCATCGAGCATCCCGGCCTGCGCGAAGCCTCGCTCACCGGTGCGTGCATGTTCGCGGCCTTCAGCATCTTCTGGTCGGTGCTGGCGTTGCTGCTGGCCGGCGCGCCGTTTCATCTCGGACCGCAGGCCGCCGGGCTGTTCGGGATTGTCGGCGCGGCGGGGGCGCTTGCCGCACCGCTGGCCGGCAAGTTCTCCGACCGGCGCGGGCCGCGCACGATCATCTCGCTGTCGATCGTCCTCGTCGCCGTGTCGTTCGTGGTGTTTGGCCTGTCGGGCGCGAGCATCGCCGGACTGGTGGTGGGCGTGATCATCCTCGACGTGGGCGTGCAGGCCGCGCAGATTTCCAACCAGTCGCGCATCTACGCGCTCTCGCCGGAAGCCCGCAGCCGTGTGAATACGGTCTACATGGTGGCCTATTTCATCGGCGGCGCGGCCGGCTCGGCAGTGGGCGCCGCGGTCTGGCCGTCGTTCGGATGGCTGGGCGTGAGTATCGCCGGCCTCGCGTTCGCCGGCCTCGCAGGCTGGAATCATGCGCGCCGGCCGGCACAGCCGGTGACGACTTCCTGAGCGCCGCGGCCAATTAGAATTTTCCCTCGGCAACCTGGCGTGATCGGCGGTGTATTGTTCGGGCGCACCCCACTTCTCCCAGGTCCGCCGCATGTCTTACCGCCACCTGCTTTCCGAGCTCGATCTCGGCTTCACGACCCTGCGCAACCGCGTCGTCATGGGATCGATGCATACGGGCATGGAAGACCGCTTCTGGAACTACCCGAAGCTCGCCGCCTACTTCCGGGAGCGCGCACAAGGCGGCGCCGGCCTGATCATCACGGGCGGCATCTCGCCGAACCGGCAAGGCTGGCTGCTACCGTTCGGCGGCACGCTGAACTCCATATTCGATCTGCGCAATCACCGCCTGGTGACGGATGCCGTGCATGCGGAAGGCGGCAAGATCGCGCTGCAGATACTGCATGCGGGGCGCTATGGTTATCAACCGTTCGTGGTGTCTGCCTCGGCCCTCAAGTCGCCGATTTCGAAATTCAAGCCGCGCGCGCTGACGCTTGCCGGCATCGCGAAGACGGTGCGCGACTACGCCCGTTGCGCACGCCTCGCGCAACGCGCCGGCTACGACGGTGTCGAGATCATGGGCAGCGAGGGCTATCTGCTCAACCAGTTCCTCTGTCCGCGTACCAACCAGCGCAGTGACGCCTACGGCGGCAGCCTCGAGAACCGCATGCGGCTCGCCCGTGAGATTGTCGAAAGCATGCGGGCCGCGTGCGGCGAGCGCTTTATCGTGGTGTACCGGCTCTCGGTGATCGACCTTGTCGAAGGCGGCAACACGTGGGACGAGACCGTGCAGGTCGCGCAAGCGCTGGAGGCGGCCGGCGTCACGATGTTCAACACCGGGATCGGCTGGCACGAGGCGCGCGTGCCGACCATCGTGACCTCGGTGCCGCGTGCGGCCTTTGCGCCGCTCAGCGCGCGCCTGAAGGCGGCCGTCAAGGTGCCGGTGATCGTGTCGAACCGCATCAACACACCGGAGCTGGCCGAAGATCTGCTCGCCCAGGGCGCGGGCGATCTGGTGTCGATGGCGCGGCCGATGCTCGCCGATCCGGACTTCGTGGTAAAGACCGCCGAAGGACGCACGCACGAAATCAATACCTGTATCGCCTGCAATCAGGCCTGTCTCGATCACACGTTCCAGAACCGGCGCGCAAGCTGCCTCGTCAATCCGCGTGCGGGACGCGAAACCGAACTGGTGTACCGGCCGCTCGCGGACAACCAGCGGCCGCGTTCGATTGCCGTCGTCGGCGCAGGACCGGCGGGTCTGTCGGCAGCGACCGTGGCCGCCTCGCGCGGGCATCGCGTCACGCTGTTCGATGCGGGCGCAACCATTGGCGGACAGTTCAATCTCGCCATGCGCGTGCCGGGCAAGGAAGAGTTCAGCGAAACGATCCGCTATTTTCAGAGCCAGTTGCAACGGCATGGCGTCGACGTGCGGCTCGCCACCCGTGTGGATAGCGCCCTGCTCGCCGCCGGCGGCTATGACGAGGTGATCCTCGCCACCGGCATCGTGCCGCGCCGCCCGGCGATTCCCGGCATTGACAGGGCGAATGTGCTGACCTACGTCGAGGTGCTGCGCGGCGCGCCGGTTGGCCGCAGTGTGGCGGTGATCGGCGCGGGCGGCATCGGCTTCGACGTCAGCGAGTTTCTGCTGCATCGCGCGGGCGAGCCGCTGCCGCAACCGCGCGATGCCTGGCTCGACGAATGGGGCGTCGATCTGGCGGTACGCGAGCGCGGCGGCCTGAAAACGCCGCGCGCCGCGCAGCCGGTGCGCGACATCTGGCTGCTGCAGCGCAAGGCGGGCAAGCTCGGCGCGGGGCTCGGCAAGACTTCGGGCTGGGTCCATCGGGCCACACTGGCACGCAACGGCGTGCGCATGCTCGATGGCGTGTCGTATCTGGAGATCAGCGAGCGTGGCCTGAAGATCGCGCGTGAAGGCGTCGAGCAGTGGCTGGAAGTGGAAACGATCGTGATCTGCGCCGGCCAGGATTCGTTGCGCGATCTGCAACCGGCCACCCCGCCTACAGGCGGCCCGCGCTATCACGTGATCGGCGGCGCGGCGCTCGCCGCCGAGCTTGACGCGAAGCGGGCTATCCGCGAGGGCGCGGAACTGGCGGCACGGTTGTAGCAAAGCCGTGCGGGCGGCAATTTGAAGCAACGGTGAGAACACCTCGGCAGCCGTGAACTGCCACGCCCGCACGTGCGCGGCTCACGCCAGACCGCGGCGCCGGTAATCAAACCAGAACGACAGCCCGACGCTCGCGAGAATCACCACGGTCGCAATCACGGTCGCGCTCGTCACCGGCTCGCCCAGCAGCAGCGCACCGAGCGCGACCGCCACCACCGGATTCACGTACATGCAACTGCTGGCGATGATCGGACTGGTATGGCGGATCAGGTAGCCGTACGCGACATACGCGGCCATGGTACCCACCAGCATCAGGTAAAGGAACGCCAGCACCGGCAGGAAGTGCACCTCGGCCATGCGCTCGCCGGAGACCACGGCGACGATCGTCGACATCGCCCCGCCGAGGCCGATCTGCAGCGCCGTGGACAGGAACAGGTCCGAGGGCAGCGTCAGACGCCCGGCCAGATGCGCGCCGCCGGCCCAGAAAAGCGCGCCGCAGAGAATAGCGAGGCTGCCGCCGGCCGAACCCGACGTGCCGCCGCCGTGACTGAGAATCGCAATGCCCACGAGGCCGAGGCCCACGGCAAACCAGTCGCCGCGCCCTATCTTACGTCCCGCGAACGCTGCAATGATGGTTGCAAACAGCGGCACGGTGGCAACCATCACGGCAGCCGTGCCGGTGCCCACCGTGCGCATCCCGTAGGCCAGCATGCCGCTCGACAACCCCACCAGCATCGTGCCGACCAGCCCGGCGTTGCGGATCTCGGCCGCGCTCGGCCAGACCGGATTGCGGCGCGCGGCGAGCACAAACAGGCCGATTCCCGCGAACAGGTTGCGCAAGCCGGACAGCAGAAGCGGCGGAAACGAGCCGAGCGCAACGTGAATCGCCAGATAGGTGGAGCCCCAGACGATATAGACGACCGCGAGCGCGAGCGCGATCCGGCCGGTGCGGGAGCGGGGAAGACGAAACGGGAAGCGGTTCGGAAGCGACAGCGGCATGTCTTCAGCCCACCCGTACCGTTCGAGTGGCTGCGCCTGCGCTTATGGCCCGATGGGCGGACGGCGGGCGCCGCAGCGCGAATGCGGCCTGACAGGCAAGGCTGGAAGACATGGTGGTCGAACAGGGAGAAGAACGTGGAACGGCAAACCAGCCCGGTCAAGGCGGCTGGGCCGTCACGATGCACTGTGCTCCCTGCGCCGCCTGAGGGCAGCGGGTGTTCGCCGCACGGCCGGGAAGCCGCGGCAAAACACCCCGGCGCGCCAACCGTTCGGCGCGCACCGCAGCATTATGCAGGAACGCCGTTGGGCGTCCATGAAAGAATCGTAAATTTTGTATCCGCAACACGGTCAGGCCGGGGCCATGCTCCAGCCTGACCTTGCCGCAGCGGCGCGGGTCAGGAAAACCCGCTTCAGTTGGCCATGGCGCCTGAAGCTTCGTGCTTCATGCCCATTGCATCGCCGCTCTTCTTCAT
Organism: Burkholderia sp. 4M9327F10; assembly: GCF_005503145.1. Taxonomy (GTDB): domain Bacteria; phylum Pseudomonadota; class Gammaproteobacteria; order Burkholderiales; family Burkholderiaceae; genus Paraburkholderia. Next base: position 52,484 of record NZ_SCNV01000055.1, read on the forward strand.
CTTGTCCTTGGACATGGCGTCTTTCGACATCGTGTCCTTGCCCATCGCGTCTTTCGACATGCTGTCCTTCTTCATGGTGTCGTGCGACATGGCGTCGTTCGACATGGCGCCGCTCGCCTGTGCGAAAGCTGCGGTGCCGCTCGTCAGAAACGCGACTGCCAGTGCTGCGATTGCATACTTCTTCATGGGATCACTCCATTTGTTGTGAATTGATAGAACCGGTCATGCCGGTGTGTTTCCGAAGCTTCTGCCCCTCGCGGGTCGGGCCCAACCCGCGCGCGTCAGGAGCCTCCGAACCAGTTGTAGCCCTGGTCGACCCAATAGCCGCCGGGGTAAGTGTTGGTGACGAACATCTCGACGATGTGCTTCGGATTCTTGTAGCCGAGCTTGGTCGGCATGCGCAGCTTCATCGGGAAGCCGTATTTCGGCGGCAACCGCTGGCCGTCGTACTCGAACGTGAGGAGCGTCTGCGGATGCAGGGCGGTCGCCATGTCGATGCTTTCGTAGTAGTCGTCGGCGCATTTGAAGCCGACATACTTCGCTGTGGTGTCGGCGCCCACGCGGCGCAGGAAATCGGCGAACGGCGTGCCGCCCCAGCGCCCGATCGCGCTCCACCCTTCCACGCAGATATGCCGCGTGATCTGCTCGGCGTGCGGCAGCGCATACAGTTCCGGCAGGCTCCACGTGCGCTGGCCGGTAACAAGGCCGCTGACGTTCAGCCGGTAGTCCGCAGCATTGACCTCGGGCACCTCGTCGACGTCGTAAAACGCGTTGAACGGAAACGGCCGCGTGATCTGCGCTTCGGTATAGGTGGGCGCCAGTTGCTGCGGATCGAAGATGAACGCCTGGGCGCGGTCGTTCAGGCGCGAGACGGCCGTGAGGAACGCATTCACCGATTTGTCGTCGGAGAGCGAGCAGCCGGTCAGCATCGACAGGCCGCCGAGCGTGAGCAACTGCTTGCCGAACAGGCGCCGCGACGGCAAGGCGAGCTCGCGGCGTGCGTCGATCAGGATCGATTCGCGGTCGAGCTTGCCCGCAGGCATGCGGCGGACCGGCTTTTTGTCTGATGGGGTCATGGGACTCTCCTTAGCGGCCGCGCAGCATCGCCAGCAACGAGCGCGGGACGAGCGCCACCATCACCAGATGCACGGCGATAAAAGCCGCCATCAGCGACATGGCGCAAAAATGCACGACGCGTGCGTTGTCGTAGCCGCCCATCAGTTCGCGCAGCAGCGGAAACTGCACCGACTTCCAGATGGCAAGTCCCGAGAGCACCAGCACGATCAGGTCGCACACCACGAACACGTAGGCGAATTTCTGCACCGCGTTGTAGACCCGCAGATCGGCGTGCGAAAGCTTGCCGGTCAGCGCGGCAATGAAGTCGTGCAGGATGGCGCGCGGCGAGAGCGGCAGGAACTTGCGGAAAAAACGGCCGCTGACGAGGTTGAGCGCGAGATACACGAGGCCGTTGAAGACCAGCAGCCACATCGCCGCGAAGTGCCATTGCAGCGCGCCGCCGAGCCAGCCGCCGAGCGTCAGCGAAGGCGGAAACGTAAAGCTCCTGAAGACCGGCGACGCGTCATAGATGCGCCAGCCCGACAGCATCATCACGATTGCGGCGAGCGCGTTGAGCCAATGGGTGACGCGCACCCAGACCGGGTGAATCGTGCCGCTACGCGGCGCGGTGGGCGGCGCCGTGTCGGCTAGTGCGTGCGGGGTGGCCATGTGAATCTCCTCTATCGACCGGAGCGCGCGCTTTGACGCGTGACTCCGGTCCCATGCAAAGCGGTTGCGGGCCGCGATAGGTATCAATGACAGGCCGCCAGTTCGGCTACCTGCAATACCTCGCCGGTGGCAGCGTTTTCAACAAAGGCCACGACGCCGAACCTGCCGGGTTGCGCATTGGCGTCCGCGGCTTCGCCGGCGTCGAGCGTGATGTCGCGGCGAATCTGTGCGCTGCCTGCCGCGAGCGGCACCGGACCGATCCACTGCCGCACCACACGCTCGTGATGCAGCGTCGCGCCATTGTTTTCACCGGCGCGCACCTGCGAAGTGAGGGCGTTTTCGTAGACCGCCACGTACGCGTTCAACGGCCCGCTGCCGGCAGTTTTTGCAGTAAAGCGCGCGTCGACGCCGAAGCCTTTGACACCCTGCGCGGGCGCCGCCAGTTCCAGCGCAATATCGGCCTGCGCGGGCTCTGCGATTACCTTGTGTATACGTTCGTCAAAGCTCTCCGGTTGCGACCAGTCGCGCAATTCACGCCCCGAGACAAAGACTTCCGGCGTGTAGATGGTGTGGCCGCCGGCGAGATCGGTCAGGTTCTGCTGGCGCTCGGTGAAGCGATGCTGCGAAAAGCGGTCGGTCCAGCCGAGGCCGTTCCAGTAGTCCACGTGCAAGGCGAGCGGCACGATGCCCTGCGACGCGCCACTGTCTTTCCATTGGCTCAGCCAGCGGTCTGCGGGCGGGCAGCTATTGCAGCCCTCGCTGCTGTAGAGCTCCACCAGGGCGACCCGGTGAGCCGGGCTGTGCGCCGTGCACATGGATGCAGCCGCCTGAGCGACGCCGCTCGTGGCAAGCGCGGCAAGCACTGCAACGGCGCGCAACAGGCGCGAGTCGGCAAAGCGGCGGGTGACGGAAGGCATGGCAGGCTCCATGAGGAAATCTGCACGTTAGTCGAACGTCGCCGGCGGTTATGACAGCGGTTTCGAAAATATTTTTGCGGGAAGTTGGAGCTTTCATGCTGCGGCGCGTCACCGTGCGCCGCCCAATAGAGATAAGCCTGCCAGCGTGTAAGGTAAGCCGTGAAGGCGCGCTGCCGATTTCGAGATTGGTTGCCAAGCACCGGCGAGCCGGTGTATCGTTTGGCCTGCTAACGCGGGGGTCCTGCGTCGCACAGGGGTTGGAGGCCTGTGCTGCGTGGGTGAGAAATACCCTTTGAACCTGATCTGGATAATGCCAGCGCAGGGAAGCGTACGGAATTCGCCACCGTTGCACCGCCTTATCCTCTGGTGAATTCCGACAACTTCCATCTCGTCTCCTGCTTAGCCGCCCCACATAGCTTTGCATGGCACCGAAGTCGCGCCCGAAAACGCGAACTCCGGTCGACACAGGAGAAATAGATGAACGCCAATCCGAAGTTCCTTTCCGCCGACGCTCATGTCGATGCGGCCGCTGTCGCCCCGCTGCCGAATTCCCGCAAGATCTACGTCACCGGCTCGCGTCCGGATATCCGCGTACCCATGCGTGAAATCACCCAGTCGGATACGCCGGACAGCTTCGGCGGCGAGAAGAACCCGCCGGTCTACGTCTACGATACGTCGGGCCCCTACTCCGATCCGGAAGCCCGGATCGACATCCGCGCCGGTCTGCCGGCGCTGCGTCAGCGCTGGATCGAAGAGCGCGGCGACACCGAAGCGCTGACAGGGCTGACGAGCGACTACGGCCGCGAGCGCGCCGCCGATCCGGCCACCACCGACCTGCGCTTCCAGGGCCTGCACCGCACGCCGCGCCGCGCTGTCGCGGGCAAGAACGTCTCGCAGATGCATTACGCCCGTAAAGGCATCATCACGCCGGAGATGGAGTACATCGCGATCCGCGAAAACCAGCAGCGCGCCGCGTATCTGGAGACGCTGAAGAAGAGCGGCCCGAACGGCGAAAAGCTCGCTGCGATGATGGGCCGCCAGCATGCCGGCCAGGCCTTCGGCGCGAGCGCGTTCGGCCCCAATGGTCTGACGGAAATCACGGCCGAATTCGTGCGTGAAGAAGTGGCCCGCGGCCGCGCGATCATCCCGAACAACATCAACCACCCGGAAAGCGAGCCGATGATCATCGGCCGCAACTTCCTCGTGAAGGTCAACGCGAATATCGGCAACTCGGCCGTGACTTCGTCGATCGGCGAGGAAGTCGACAAGATGACCTGGGCGATCCGCTGGGGCGGCGACACGGTGATGGATCTCTCCACCGGCAAGCACATCCACGAAACGCGCGAATGGATCATCCGCAACAGCCCGGTGCCGATCGGCACGGTGCCGATCTATCAGGCGCTCGAAAAGGTCAACGGCAAGGCCGAAGACCTGACGTGGGAAATCTTCCGCGACACGCTGATCGAACAGGCCGAGCAAGGCGTCGACTACTTCACGATCCACGCCGGCGTGCGTCTGCAATACGTACCGCTGACAGCCAAGCGCATGACGGGCATCGTCTCGCGCGGCGGCTCGATCATGGCGAAGTGGTGTCTCGCGCACCACAAGGAAAGCTTCCTGTACGAGCACTTCGAAGACATCTGCGAAATCATGAAGGCGTATGACGTGGCCTTCTCGCTCGGCGACGGCCTGCGTCCCGGCTCGATCTACGACGCCAACGACGAAGCGCAACTGGGCGAGCTGAAGACCCTCGGCGAGCTCACGCAGATCGCATGGAAGCACGACGTGCAGACGATGATCGAAGGCCCCGGCCACGTGCCGATGCAGCTCATCAAGGAAAACATGGACCTGCAACTGGAATGGTGTGACGAAGCGCCGTTCTACACGCTTGGACCGTTGACCACCGACATCGCGCCTGGCTACGACCACATCACCTCGGGCATCGGCGCGGCGATGATCGGCTGGTTCGGCACGGCCATGCTCTGCTACGTGACGCCGAAGGAACACCTGGGTCTGCCGAACAAGGACGACGTCAAGACCGGCATCATCACGTACAAGCTCGCAGCCCACGCTGCGGACCTGGCAAAGGGCCATCCGGGTGCGCAGGTGCGCGACAACGCGCTGTCGAAAGCGCGCTTCGAATTCCGTTGGGAAGACCAGTTCAACCTCGGTCTGGACCCGGACAAGGCGCGTGAATTCCACGACGAAACGCTGCCGAAGGACTCGGCCAAGGTCGCGCACTTCTGCTCGATGTGCGGCCCGCACTTCTGCTCGATGAAGATCACCCAGGACGTGCGCGAGTTCGCGGCACAGCAAGGTGTCTCCGACGACGAAGCCTTGAAGAAAGGCATGGAAGTGAAGTCGATCGAGTTCATGAAGAAGGGCGCTGAGATCTATCAGCGGCAGTAACGCCGGTCGGGCCGGCGAGGCGGCGCTCGCAGGATGCGCCGCCCACCTGTCTTGCACGGGAAGAGCCCACCGCCTGAACCGCATCCGGGAAGCTGGACACCGATCCGGCCTTTGGGATGCAGTTCAGGTGGCGGGCTCTTGCATTTGCGCCGCCTGCTGCACAGCAGCCGCCGCAACCTGCGCCGCGGCGGCGCTTTCGCTCTGAAACAAGCGGTAACGAGTTTGCAACCTGAGGCAGCCGGCGACGGCGTAAGCTGGGCGGATGATGCCGTTTTTAGAATCGCCAACACTAACCGCCACGGCATCACGATGCATCAGGAGCGTGCCATGAGTCCCCTTTCCACCACCACCCGCCTCGCCGCCGCGGCCATGGTGCTTGCCTTGTCCGGCTGTTATTACCCGTACGGCTACTACCCCTACGGCGCGAACGGCTATTACGCGACCGTACCCGCTTCGTCCACCCAGACGGCCGTCCCGGTGAACGCGAACGGCGAGCCTGTCGGCGCATTGAACCAGCACGATCCGATCCCTGCCCCGCCGCCGCCCTCGGTGACCACCTCCGGCTCGTACAGCGTGCCCGCCGTCTCAACCCAGCCAGTGGCCGCGTCCCAGCAGGTTTATGTGCCGGCTCCGGCGGCGGCCTATCCCGCCTATCCTGCCTACTATCCTTATCCTGCTTATCCGGCCTACCCTGCCTACTATGGGTACGGCTATCCCGCTTACTGG
>NZ_SCNV01000056.1 GCF_005503145.1 Burkholderia sp. 4M9327F10
GCCTTTCTCCAGATAGACGTAGGCGCCGCCCATCACCCGAATGAACACTTCCCAGCCCCGCCCCTTGTCCAGCACGTACAGCATCGGATCGAAGCGGGACAGCATGCCTGTCACCGCTACGACGACCGTAGATTTCCCGCTGCCCGTCGTGCCTTTCCCTTCAAAATGCCCGGCCACCTTCTCCGAGACATTGATATCGCCCAGCCGGCTCGCGTGCGAACTGTAGTTGTACACACCCGAGTCCGAGCGAAACGGGATGACGGCCGACCCGTCACCGATCGGGTTGCCCTCCGCCTTGCCTGACGAGTAGTCATGGCAGGTGTACATCGCCGCAAAATTGCGCGAGGACTGCACTTTCGGTCGCGGTTTGACTCGCGCGCCCGGGACCTGCGAGAAGTACGTGAACGGAGCCGACCCCGTCGCGGGCGACCATTCGACGCCGCACTCGTTGCGCGAACGGGACGCGAACCTGTCGGCGTTCTCCAACGCCTCTTTCGCTGTTTCGCCGTAGATAACCGCCGCGCCGTGATACTCGCCGAACGACAGTTCACCCGTGTTCACGTAACCCTGTGCGTCGCGCAATTCCTTGACCTGATGCTTCGCCTTGTCACCGGCCGACTCCAGCTTGTTGATTGCCGAATCGATGGTCCGGTTTGACTCGAAGCCCGTCATGCAGTTGAACGTATGCGTAATCGTGAATTCCATGTTCAACGTGATCAACGGGTCGAGCTGGCCCCAGCCCGGCTTCTCCGGGCAACTGCGAAGGTCGAGGCAGGTTGCAACGCGCCGGTACGCCGGCACGTCGCTCGCCCCGATCTCGAGCGTGTTGTACCCAAAGTGCAGATGGCTCGACGGGATGACATCGGTGCCCGGCTCCGCCGCGACCGGCAGATCGCCGGTCTTCCCGTTGATGAGATAGCTGACGAGCCCATACAAGGGCGAGAACAGCATCTTCGTGCCGTTCATGTGCTTGCGCTCGTACACTTCAAACAACTCGGCTTCATACTCGGCGAACTGCAGCAGTGCCTGTTGCGCAAGGGAGCCGATTTCCTTGAGCCCGTCATCAAAGTCCTCGTATTTCAGGATCAGCGACATGTAATAGCGGTTCTCGAAGAACTTTTCGGCTCCGAAACGTCGCCCGATGTACTCGCGTACGAACCACTGCATGAAGCGCTGTTTGAACCGGTACACGCGATCAAAACTCACGCGCTGCCGCACGAACGTTGCGTGATAGCCAAGGCGGCCACCCAGGTCGCGACCCAGCTTGCTGTACGCTTCCGTATCGCGATCGAACATGCGCTCCATCGCGACGTTCTCGTGCACCTCGAACGGCACGCCGCGCATGGCCAGCGTCACCATGAACCGGTTGCCCTCCAGGTGCTGTACGTGTTTTGTGACCGGATGCCCGTACTTCGGAATCCAGTCTTCCACGGCGCCGATCGCGCCGAGGATGTCGCTGGTGACGGCGGGTCTGCTCTGCATCAGGCCTCCGGATCGAGCTCACGCAGTCGGCGCTCACCCCTGGACAACGGTTTGAAAAAATCGCGGTAGACGCGGCGTTGCCGTCCGTATCTCAGCGGCGCGAGCGTAGCGGTGTTGCCAAAGCGCGGGGCGGCTCGCCCGGCATTTAGCCGCGCGCGGACCCGCAGCTGCCAGAAGTAGAAGCGGCAACGCAATTCCAGCCACATGATCCGCAGGCCCTGGTCGTCGGTTTCGCAGATGTGCTTGAAATACAGCAGCACCGGAAAGCCCAGGAAGACAAACAGCAGACCGCCTGGTCCGACGAAGAAGGAAACCAGCACGCCGACAAACATCGACGCGACGACGACAACCAGCATCGCCATATAGGGAACGCCCCAGATGGCCGCCGTGCGGCCAAGGCCGTTGAAACCGGGGTAGCGGGTTTTTTCGTCCGACATGGCGTGCTCAGCTGAACATGTTCCACAGATACGGTGCGAGCACACCGACCACCGAGCCCACCGCCGCTACCTTGCCGCACATCGTCACAAACTCGCTCCAGTGCGCGCGATCGGCCCAGCACTCCGCCCCTTTCCACATCAGCACGCAGGCCGCGACGACGCCGAGGAACGAATAAAGCCAGATCTTGAAGGTGGTCGCGCCCTGCGTCGCCGAATCGAGTCCACCACCCGCGAATGCAAGTTCCGGACCGATTGCGATGCCGAGGGCCATCGTCTGGCGCATATGGGTTGCGATTCGCCGCATCAATATGCGATATGAATAAATTTTCAGTGGTACTGATTTCATGGTCGCGAGCTTCGTATTGCGATACATGTCTTCTCCTTTCACGTGGTTGAGATCAGGCCGCGTCGTCGCGGCTCAGGTCAGTTGCAATCGTTGTAGCAAGCGGAATCGCCGAATGCGTCCCATGACGGATGCGGTGCGTCCGGCCGTTGTTTTGGGCCGCTGCGGTGCCCGGAAAAGGTTTTGGCATCGCGCGCCGCAGCGTGTGCTGGTCTGTCGGACTGACTGTCCATCACAACGGGAATCGCAGGAACGACACTGGTTGAACCTTCCGCCGTCTGGGCGTTGGCAACAACGCGCTGTACGTAACTGGTACCGTTGGCGTCGGCGGTCTCGCCGCGCGTGAAATTGCCGCTGTAATAGCAGCTGATCGCCGCACGCAGCGCCGGTGTGCTCTGCCCCATTGCCGCAGTCGCCCGCTCATAACAGTCGTGCAGTATCGCGCTGCCCGCGCGCAGGTTCGCACACGGATCGAAGGCCGTTTCGTAGGTCAATCCGTAGCGGGCAAGATTGGCCTTATTGACCTGTCCAAGCCCCATGCTGAAATTGATGCCTTGTGCATTGAGCGCCTTTGCCGTCGCCACCGCTTCAGCGCGATCGCGCGGCTGGCGTGCAAGGTGGCCACCAACGACGCCGATCGCGTAGGGATTGAAGTCGGATTCAGTCCTCACGACCGCCTGAAGCGTCGTGGGGTGGACGTTCGGCGCGCATTGCTGGGCTAACGAGATGAAATCAAGCATGACTTCCCCTCTCGCCCACGTCATGTCGCCGGCTGTGCCCGAACGATATAATGGCTTTAGCCATTGTCGACCTCTCAGGTTCCAACACTGGTCAGGTCGGCGCCGATGCTCGCTACATCGACGCTGACCGCTCCTACTCCCTCACCTACCCTTCCCTGGCTGGCAGTACCTCGCAAAGATCTGGCTCGTGCTCCTCCTCACGATTTACAACGCCGTCTTTCAGTCCCAGCAAGACCGCCGCGTTGTGCGCGTGACCCCGCTTGCCCTTCAGTCTTCCCTGCAACACGCCGTTCACGATGTTGCGAGGGATTCCGTGTCTTACGGCCCAGCTCGAAACGGAGACACCGCACCGGTCGAACTCTGCGCGTACCTCTTCCAATGTTTTCAGTGCCATGCGGCGGCCCGTATACTGATCAAGTTGAGCAATTAACTATCAGCATTGGTCATTTTCGACCCCATGTCAATAAATAAAGCAATTTTCAGCCAATGAAAGCCGTTTTCTACCCTTGTTTTTTGGAGTGCCTATGACCGGCACTGTGGGCGATCGGATCGTCGCCGAACGAGACCGCCTCGGCATTCAGCAAGGAGATATCTGTGCGTGGACGGGTGTCAGTCGCAGAACACAGTTCGCATACGAACAAGGCGAACGATTTCCCGACGCAAGCTATCTCATCACGTTGATCGAACATGGCTTTGACGTGCCATACATCCTCACTGGGAAGCGTCCTCCTCGATATGGAGCAATCGACGAGGATCTATTACGCTCTGTGTTCAGTGCCGTTGAGGCTGCACTTTCCGACGCTGGCCAAACCATCGATACAGGAAAGAAAGCCAAGCTTGTAGCCCTTGTCTATCAAACCTCCGCTGAAAACGGTCAGGTCGATCCCTTGGTCGTGCAGAAGGCGGTCGGCCTTATCGGCAATTAACAAACGGCAGACGCGACCGCAACATCGGTTTCGGCCAGCGCCGCGCGGATCATCCGTGCAAACTCAACTGCGTGCGCTCCGTCGCCGTGCAGGCACAACGTTTGAGGTTTCACCTCAATCCAGTTGCCATCGCACGCACGGACGCGGCCGTCACACGCCATGTTGATCGCCTGCCGACAGGCCTCGTCGTCGCTATCGAGCACCGCGTTCGGTTCGGATCGAGGCACCAGCTTGCCCACCGGCGTATAGGCACGGTCAGCGAAACCTTCGTCGATCGCAACCAGCCCTTCTTCCCGTGCAATCCGGACCAGCTGGCCGCCTGCAAGGCCGAATACCGCAAGCCCGGGATCGAGGTCGCGGATCGCATGAACAATGGCGCGGGCGAGGTCGGAATCCTCCTCGGCCTGGTTGTAAAGCGCGCCATGAGGCTTGACGTGAGTTACCCGGCCGCTCAGTCCCGCGACGACCGCCGCATGGGCGCCCACCTGGTATTGCACGCCGGCATACACTTCTTCCGGCGGCAGGATCATTGCAGTCCGACCAAAATTCTCCCGGTCCGGGAAGCTCGGATGGGCGCCGATCGCCACACCCCGACGTATTGCCTCCGACGTGACGCGGCGCATGGTCAGAGGATCGCCCGCGTGCCATCCGCATGCGACGTTGACCGACGTGGCGTACGCGAGCAGCTCGGCATCGTGAGGAAAGCCCTCACCGAGATCGACGTTCAGATCAATTCTTTTCGCGGTCATCCTTTGCCCTCTCCTCTTCGGGTACACAATGGCTGGCTGTACGAACAGCGCCGTCGCCAATAAATACGTTTTCGAAACGGCATGCACGCCCGTCCATTTGCACATGCAACATGGCAATCGGTTCTTCGATCGCCTTCCACGGCGTCAGGATCTCTGCACGCTCGCTTGCAGACATATGCGACGTGCTCGCGAGCACTAGAAAAACGTAGGTGCTGATCACGCCGGCGGCCACCATCGCGCTACGCATCGCGACTATCCGCGAGCGCCCTGTTGAGCTTCCAACAAGCTGATTGGACATGTGCTCTGCGCCGACGGCGCCTCCTCCAGAAACGCTTTGACAGCTGTGCTGTATTCAGCCGGCACGCGTGCAAGCCATTCCTTCATGCGGGCATCACCCGCCTCGCGAAGATGCGTTCGAAAGCCGTCATCGATAGAGGTGTTTACATTGACGCCAGCCAGCCGCATGGCTGCATAGTTCTCACGGATGCGCGCCGGCAACGTTGCCCACTGACGGCGCTGTACGTCTTTGGCCGCCTTATCGAGCTGGGCTCGCAACTCGTCCGGTAACGCCTCATAACGTGTCTGGCTCATCACGACAAATGACACCGGGAAGGCGTAGTGGATTGCGGTGAAGTTTGGCAACTGTCCGTGGAAAGACCTTCCAACCGCCCCGTCGCCTGATGAAAGGACACCGTCCAGCGCGCCAATCCGCAGCAGCGGGCGTACGTCCTGAACGGATAGCGCGGTTGCGCGCATGCCCAGGCCAGTAAGAACCTGGGCAGAGCTGTCGTCGTAGGTTCGTACCCGCATGCCGGTCATGTCGGCCGGATCTGCCACCGGCACGCGCGACCAGAGCCCGGTCGGAGGCCATGGTGAAATAAACAGCATGTGAAGCCCGGCACGCAACAATGCACGGCGGTACAGCGGCTCAACCACACACGTAAGGCGCTGGGAGTCGCCAAGTGAATGCACCTGGAATGGCAGCGTAGGTAACTCGAATATCGGATCCAACTGTGCGAGCGATCCACCAAACACGTCCGCGACCTGCAGCCGTCCGTCCTGAACCGCCGATACAAGATCCGTCGCGCCAGCTTTCGCCTTGAACTCCGGTTTGCCTAAAACCTTGCCACCTGTCTGGTCGGTCAACGCGCTGGCGAAAAACGCGACGCCCCGCCCTGCGACCGTGTCGGCCGGATACGCGGTCGCAATCGACCAGGTTTGCTGTGCGCGGGCAGGTTGAAGCCCTACGCAGCAGACCAGTGTGCTGGCGACAGCCAGCCGTGTAAATAGTTGTCCTAATCTGTTCATTTTTGTTTCAAGGCGGACTGCCAGTGACGAGGGGAGGCCGCCAGTCTCCGTGCGCGAGGCACATCGACGGCTTGTTGGACAAGACTCTAGCCGGAAAAGCGAGGGAAATTCCGTTTCCGAATTACCATTCCCAAACGCCAACGCTTTTGATATGATGAAAAGTTAGCGTGCGTTTTTATGCGCCTATTTGATCAGTCCGCAGCTGACGGCCATTGCAGCCGCCTTGTTAATGTTCGGCTTGTCCATCTTGTTGTTGATTCTCGGATACACAACGCCGTAGACAGTCTTCACGGACACCTGAAGTGCTTCCGCAACGTTGGACGCCGTTCCTCCGGCGTGCACCAGTCGCAGGACGTTCAGTTCCTCCCCGCTCAGGCCAAACTGGCTGGTTGCCTGCTGTTGCAGGCCTGCCAGACGCCAGTCAAGCAGCTCGCACGCGAGCGCCCGCAGGTGGCGCCGGTTGCGCCACAGGATTCCCTCTCCGGCCGCCGTGCGGTCTGCGTTGCTGGCCTGAAGCATGACAACGACTGAATTGGTACCTGCATGCACAGGGCAGACCAGGTTGTTGCGAAAGCCGTGTGTCGCCGCCTCGCTGAGCCAGTGAACATCGTTGTATAAATCCAGCCGGGACGAGAGCACAGGTGTCGCGTTGCGTTTTGCATATTCGAGCAACGGATCATTCATGTACCAGACGTGGTCGATGTACTTGTTCAGCCACGCAGGATCGCAGCCGACAAGATATCGATGCTCAATGACATCACCGGACTTTGCGTCCATTACAAGCCAGCTGAAGATGTATTGTTCAGCACCGAGCGCCCGCGTCACGGTCTGCGCAATCGGCAGCAACTCAGCTTCGTGGCGACAATGCTCGATTTCGCCAATCTGGTCGAAGAAATCGCCGGGCAGGACAGGGCGTTGTACGATCGCCCCCCTCGGCTCTGACAGGTAGCGCTGCTTCAAAGCCAGATAAGAGCTTTGCAGGCTGTCGCCATATGGGTCCGCCGACGCGAAATCATGAAGTTCGGCCTCAGCGCCGACGGGAAATACCTGCGTCAACGTAACGCCGCCAGCGCGAACGAGCTGACGCTCGAGCGTGAAGAGATCGCCACCTCCCCGGCGCAAGCGCAACGTGACTTCATCGCGGCCGAGCCGATTCACGCCTTCATATACGGCCTCTCCCCGTCCGTCCGCAGCTCTATCTGTAGCCAGCGTAACCATGCGACTAGGCCGCCCTGGCGATCGGAAGCGCCGTCGCCAGCACCGGTTTGGAAAAATAGAAACCCTGGACTGTCACGTCACCAAAACGCGAGAGCCAAGCAACCTGCTGCTGCGTCTCGACTCCTTCAATCACCAATGACAGCCCAAGGTCGCGCGTCAGGCCGATCAGGTGCGTCAGCATCGCCGCCGAATCCTTCTTGGCGGGCACCCCGCGCGTGAAATGCCGGTCGATTTTCACGCCGTCGATCGACAGGTTGACGAGGTTTGACAGTGACGAATAGCCGGTACCGAAATCATCGAGAAGGATCTTCACCCCTGCCCTGCGCAACGCTTCGAGCCGGGTCCTGACCAAAGCCGACTCATCAAGAACGACCGTTTCTGTTACCTCCAGCTGCAACCGGTCAGGCTCAATCATGTAGTCATTCAGGCATCGCGTAACAGCGCGAACCACATTGCCCGTGGTGAGCTGCACAGGCGATACATTGATTGACAGGGTCAGTGGTCGCGGATCCGTGTCCTGCCATTCCCGAAAGTCCAGGCACGCCTGCTCAAGCACGAATTCACCGATCTGCACAATGAACCCGCTCGACTCGGCAAACTGGATGAATTCGGCTGGCTGTAACACGCCCTTTGTAGGATGTCGCCAGCGCACCAGGGCTTCGACGCCGCGCAGTTCGCCATCGAGGCTAACGATCGGTTGATATTCGAGGAAAAACTCACGATTGATGATGGCGTACTGCAACTCCTGATGCCGTTCAATATCATGCAGGGCGCGCTCGGATAGTGCTGGCGTGTAGGTGCAATGCTGGCTGACATTGGCAGGCTTGCCCGTCTCCTTGGCCGCATACATCGCGAGATCCGCCTGCGTGAGCAAACCAAACTCGTTATCAACCGCATTCCTGTGGACCGCGATGCCGATGCTCACACAGATCAGATAGCTGTTGCCGCGCATGACGAACGGGCGCTCGAACGCCTTGATCACAACATCGGCCAGATCTCCGGCTTTCCTTGCTGCGTCGTCATCCTCTACCAGAATGACAAACTCGTCTCCGCCGATACGTGCAAGCGGTCGCTCTTTTCCAACCACATCGGCAAGTCGATGCGCAACCTTGAGCAGGAGTTCGTCACCTGTCTTGTGGCCCAGCGTGTCGTTAATCTTCTTGAAATTGTCGAGGTCGATATACAGTATCGCGAGCCGCGCCGATGCACCCAAAGCATCCATTCGCCGGCGAAGCGTTTGCGTAAGCAGGTGACGATTCGGCAAGCCTGTCAGCGAATCGGTTTCAGCCAGACCCTGTAACTTGCCCATCATCACGGTGATAAAGCCTGCCGCCGTGAGCAACAAAACACTGATGACGGCTGCCATCACAAGGTACAGCACTTTCGCGTGCTGGTAGCCAGCCAGCTCGTCGTGCTCTGACAGGCCGACGAGAACAGCAACAGGATATTGGGAGATGTGTCGATACGTCACAAACCGGCGAACGTGATCGACGGGATCACTGAACACACGGCCTTTCGCTCCCACCATTTCGCGATACGCCGCTACGGGCGGCCCCACGGGCGACGCCCTGCCCTGCCCCGTCCGCCGGGACAGCAGATACCCATTATCCGATATGACGGCAAGCATGCCCCGAGGCCCGAGGGTATCGAGATTGTAAAAGCCGTCGGTCAGGAAATCGGGATTCTCCGAAACCACGACCACGCCCGCGAACGAGCCGTCAGGGTTGTTCAAACGACGTGTGAACTGCAACGTCCATTGGTTCGATACGCGACCGAGCACGGGCTGACTGATATACAAGCCGGCCTCGGGGTTTGCCTGATGGATCAGAAAGTGAGGCCGGTCACTGAGATTCACCTGTTTCCCGCCAGGCGTTGTTGTCTGCAACACATCTCCGTTCGGCCCTATGATCGTCACCTGCAGGGCAGTGTCGGCTGAGATCATTCCTCGCTGGTCATAGGCAGCCAGGTCGAACGTGGCCGGCGAACGCTCATACTCGAACTTCACCCACCGAACGACAATGTCGGCATCATGCACCGTCTTGGCAATGTGCGCCGAAAATGACGACGCCAGTTCGACAGTCGAGGCTGCGGCCGTGTCCCGCGCCTCCCTGCCCTCCGTCTGGATACGGACGATTGCAGCAATCCAAATCGCGATGACAAGTGCGACGGCCCCCACCGGGATCCAGACCACAGACCGCGATGGTCGTATCTGCATCCAATCCTTGAGTCCCCTTCTGATCTGCCCGCTTTTTGCATCCGCCATAGCGGCGCCTCCTCGTTGCTGGACCAAGTCACCACCATTGCGATCCATAAGACGAATGCAGGCATGGTACGAAGCCCTTAGCACGATGGCAAGCGCTTCCGTCCGCGCCCGTCTGTCACCGCGGGGTTCCCTCCCTGGTCGCGAAAGATGGTCTTGCGCCCCTAGGAAGGGCTCGCCGGCAACCCATCGCGGCGGGAGTAGTGTCCGAGCCGGTTGACTTCTGCCGCGATAACAGGCGCCGTCATCGCCTCACCGGCGATCGAGAGTACTTCGACTATCGCCTCATGCAAAGTCAACTCAGACCCTCCACTTCCGCTACCGTCCAGCGAAGTAAATCTGGTGCGTTTTGCGAAGTAAAAGTGGGACTTGAGCGAATTTCGACGTATTTGATGTAATGCGCGTGTCTAATTTTCTTTATAAAACAATAGGTTGAGGTGGGGCGCGAAGGAAAGTTAAGACAATCCGCGAGGTGTCTGGCGTCACAGGAAGCAGGCCGAATCGTGCGAAAGCCTTGCTGGCCGCGGCTCCCACGGATGTCTGGTCCAGAATTAGCACACGACATTGTGTTGCCGGGGCAGGGCGCAGTAAAACGTTCTGGATGCCAAGAAAAGCTGATTCATTTTGGATAGCGAAGCTTTTACCAGGGCGAGGTGGCATCATTCCAGATGACAGGTGATCTTGCATACACTCCCGAGAGTGCGGTGGAAAGAGCGTTGAAAAAAAGACCGCGCTATCAATATCATGCTGACGTCTCGAGGAAAATTCGATGGAAGTCGAGATTCGATCGAGGAGCGGAAACGTGGATCTGGTGTCGACACGAGATGATATTGACTTTGGAGAGACGAGAAAGAGAGAAGTGATGCGGCCCGGCATGACCAAACTTGCGTGACTGGCGCGCGCTGACCTGCCATCCGCACGTTTTTTGTAAAGTCACATATTTGCTTCGCTTCATCCACAAGATCTAAATTTAGTTCCCATCGACGGAAAGTAAAGTATGGTGCACTTGTTCGCCCTTGCGCTAAAATGTGGGTTTCTCCGCCAACCGGGACTGTCTCAGAATTACTTCGTTTGACGACGAGGGAACGGAGCTGCCAGGCGGTTCCGGCCGGGCCGGCAACATCTGCATCCGCAACCCCTGGCCAGGGTCCTTCCAGACCATCTGGAAGGACCCTGATCGCTACGTCAGCCAGTACTACTCGCGCTATTGTCATGATCCCGCGAGCAAGGACTGGCGCGACTGGCCTTATATGGCTGGTGATGGCGCGGTGCAGGCTGCGGACGGTTATTATCGGATCCTCGGCCGCATTGATGACGTGATCAACGTCGCCGGCCATCGACTCGGCACCAAGGAAATCGAGTCGGCCGCCCTCCTCGTGCCGGATGTCGCCGAGGCGGCAGTGGTACCGGTCGCCGACCCGATCAAGGGCAAGGTGCCTGACCTCTATGTTTCATTGAAGCCGGGACTCGTGCCCTCCGTGAAGCTTGCGAATAAAGTCACGGCATCGGTGGTTTCCCAGATCGGCGCAATCGCGCGGCCGCGTCGTGTCGTGATCGTGCCCGATATGCCCAAGACGCGCTCGGGAAAAATCATGCGCCGTGCGCTCGCGGCGATTTCCAATCATCAGGATCCTGGCGACGTGTCCACCCTCGCCAATCCGGAGATTGTTGAACAGATCAAGGAACTCGCCCGGTAGCGCAAAGGCGCGCATCGAACGATTACCCCAATATATCAATCTGTCGTCGGCGGTCCTGGCAAGGCGCCATTAATTCCGGCCCGAAGGTGCCGCCAGCGGGCCAGCTCTTCTAACACATCGGCACGCGATCGCCCAGGTGTCACCTCCAGCCCGACCGGTCGCAATTCTCGCGCAGTGTCCCAGAATTGTTCTGCGCAATGAGTCTCAACGATTGGAGTGAGAGGCACCCGGTAGGTATTGTGCAAAAGCACAAGGAACGCAAGACCATAACCTTTTCGTCGGACAGGCTCTGATACCTCAAGCCGATAGATGTACAGATGATCTCGGAGTGGCGACAGACCGAAAGTCGCTTCCCCCACCTTTTTACCTGCGACGTCGCAGATCATGGTTTCCCAAACCGGATTGGGCAACGTTGGTGATCCGGGGTCGTTCGTCGTGGTCTTGAAACCGATCGTGGGCAGACCGTGAATTTTTCGTCGCAAGGACAAAATGCGCAGCAAGTCGATTATTTTCACGTGATGTCTGCAGCACACCGAGGGTAACGATTCGCGTTGCGGAATTCCAGCCGAACACGATTGATTCAAGGCCGTCGAGCCACAGGACCAGTATCGCAGGCCACATGGCAGAGATTTTTTGGTTGGCGATCGCGGCTATCGGGGTCGCCTTTGGTGAACATCGCGATCTGCACCAATCCACCCATCAAGTTTCAAACAACCTGCCGCTGGACCGGTTCGTTGCCGGAGCCTTGGGCGAACTAGAGAAGCTTGAATACAGGAGAAGATCGCTGCGCCGCTGTCACGCATGCCCGTTTTTTAACTGCGGGCCTCCACACCCGGCCTAAATATTTATGTTGAGCGCCGGCGAATGGTCTCCTTGGCTATTAAGGAGCTGGAGGTGATACTGAACATAACAACTTACTGTCGGTAATAGGCGGCGGTGGGCTGCACCGACGCGTGGCCCAGCAGCGCCTGCGCGGCCGGCAACGGCACCGCGTGATCGACGAGCGCCCGGGCATAGCCGTGTCGCAGCCAGTGCGGCGAGGCCTGCCGCAGGCGCGCGGCGCCCGCAGTGTCCGTTTTCCCGAGCCGCCCGGCCGCCGCGACGAAGATCGCCTGAGCGACACCGCGGCTCTGTTGCTCGTCATGGGTGATCCGCATCGCATTCCGACGCAAACGTCAGGGAGACACCACAACTGAGATTGCAGCGTAGCCCGACTATATTCTCAAACGAAAGTCTACTCCGTCCTACGAAAACCCGGTCAGCGCGACGATCGCGCACGGCAGTTACTCGGATCCGCACGACTCACCATCTATGTCCCACGAAAAGCGATACAACTCAGACCAGTTCCGAGCGTGGATTCAGAATCTAGCGATGCGAACAGAACAACGTCACAAGAATCAGAGATCAATTAAGTATCGTCACATATGTGCTTCGCGGAAACGATTTCTTCGCCCAAAGATGCGAAATATGCTCGCCAAAATTGTACTGCTTCTTCCGCAGACGCCTGATCTGGAAGACACTCGATCTCAAAAACGTCGGAATCTGAAAGGTGTCCAAACACGCACCATCCCTTCAACGCCGCGTCTGTTCCGTGCAATATGAGACTTATGATGTTCGCGCGACGTTGCTGTATGCTCCCGGCGACATAATCGATAAACAGACTAGACTCCGATGGTCGAGAGACGCCAAAAACTTGGTACCGAATCGCATAAGGTAAGCTTTCCATCGTCCTCTTCTCCAGTCTCTATTGGCCGCTAAACGTTGGTGGTGCAACGAATAAAATTGCTTTTTGCGTGCAGCAAGCCCGTCGGAAGACATACGCTCGATTGCCGCAAGGACTTTTGTGCCGGAAGTAATCGCTCCATCGAGCATGCGTTCGAGCCCACAGCGTATAAGAAAAGGACAGGCAACTATGTACGCTGCCGCTTATGGAAATCACAAAAATCGCAGCTTGAACGCGTCAAGGCGAAAAACGCACACGGCGAACACAAACCGTTTGTCCTGCGAGTTTGTCCACTAGCCTTGCAGCGAGATACTTCAGGCGAGAACGCTAGTCGATGCCAAGAGCAGCGTCGCTTTCAAGGCTGTTCGGGATGCAGGCGCGCCACCACTTCCTTGCGATAATGGTTCAATTCCTGAATGGTTTTGAACGAGCGCTCGAACAGGATCGACAGGTTGTGCAGAATGCGCTCGACTTCCTTCTTCTCCCAGCCGTTGTCGAAACGGATCTGTTCGTCGAGCCTGCGCTCAAGCCATTCCGGGTCCGGCAAGCGCGACTGAACGGTGTCGCGCGGGAACAGCGCCAGGTTCACGTGCAGATTGGTCGGGTACAGCGGTTTTTCGGTGCGGCGCGCCGAGGCCATCAGCACGCCGATCTTCGCGAACGCCGCACGCGCGCCGTCGCCGAAATTGGCCAGCGCCTTCTTCCTGTAGCGCAGATACGCGCCGCCGTGACGCGCCTCGTCGCGCGAGATGGTTTCGTAGATCGCCTTGATGACGGGCTCGGTATGCCATTCAGCCGCGCGGCGATACCAGTAGCTCAGCTGCATTTCGCCGCAGAAATGCAGCATCAGCCTTTCCAGCGGCGGCGCTGGATCGAACTCGAAGCGCACCGCGTGCAGTTCTTTTTCCGTCGGCACGAGTTCCGGCTTGAAGCGAGGACGACAGCGTGTAGGAGATTTCCCACGGGTGAGCTATTCGGAACGCGCTCCCACTGCCGATCGGGATGTGCCAGGTCACGATGGATCCTGCTCGTGCGCTTCCGGGTCCGTTGCGTTATTTGTTATCTGGATGCGCCAGCGTCGGCCAGCACCTTACTGGCCGTCCCCATCCGTATGCCGGACCGTGCAAATCAGACCGGCCTCCGCCGCGACCACGCCATCCACTTCGGCGCGTGCCTTGAACTTCCAGATACCGCGCATGTGCCGCTCGAACGTCGCGTTCAGGATCAGCTGGTCGCCGGGTTCCACCACGCGCCTGAATCGCGCGTTGTCGATGCCGACGAACAGGTACAGCGTACTGGCCGGATCATGCGGCTCTTCCGAGAAGGTCAGCAGCGCAGCCGTCTGCGCGAGCGCTTCCAGAATCAGCACACCGGGCATCACCGGACGACTCGGGAAGTGGCCCATGAAGTACGGTTCATTGATTGACACGTTCTTCAGCGCCTTGATGCGCTTGTGCGGCTCGAGTTCGAGCACCCGATCGACCAGCAGGATCGGATAGCGATGCGGCAGCAGCGTGAGAATCCTGTGGATGTCGAGATTGATTTTTTCAGTGCTCATGGTATTTCTGTTCACGCATTGACCGCGCGATGATCACTCCGGATGCTGGTGCAGGTGGATAGGTAACGCATGCTGCCGCCGTTTCCGTGACCCGGCGGCAGCAGCCACCCGGTCACAGCAACCGACCCTTCTGGCCTGATACCCGCTCGAACCTTGCCCGGTGCTCACGCCTTGTCGCCCGAGGCATTGGCAGCCGCCGCGTCGAATGCCCTGATACGGTCGCGCAGTCTGTCGAGATTGCACATCACCGCGGCGCTTCGTTTCTCATCCGGTGTACACGGCCCCGTAGGGCCGTGTATCGCCTCTGGTTTCTACTCCTCGCCCAGGAACGACTTCAATCGCCCGGACCGGGCCGGGTGCCGCAGCTTGCGCAGTGCCTTGGCTTCAATCTGACGGATCCGTTCGCGCGTCACCTCAAACTGTTGTCCGAGTTCCTCCAGTGTGTGATCCCGGCCGCTCTCGATACCGAAACGCAGGCGCAGAATCTTCGCTTCGCGCGGCGTCAACGTCGTGAGCGCCTCGCTGACGGCATCCCTCATGCTGGCGTGCAGCGCTGCATCGTCGGGTAAAATCGCCGCGGGGTCCTCGATCAGGTCGCCTACGGACGTGTCGTCATTTTCCCCGACGGACGCATCCAGGGAAACCGGCTCCCTGACGATCCGCAGCATTGCCCGAACCTTGTTTTCCTGCATCTCCATCCGCTCCGCCAGCACGGCGGCATCGGGTTCCCGGCCGGTCTCCTGCAGGATCTGGCGCGAGATCCGTTTCAGTTTGTTGATCGACTCGATCATGTGAACCGGGACCCGGATGGTGCGAGCCTGATCCGCGACCGACCGGCTGATGCCCTGCCGGATCCACCAGGTCGCATAGGTGGAGAACTTGTAGCCGCGACGGTATTCAAACTTGTCAACGGCACGCATCAGGCCGATATTGCCTTCCTGTATCAGATCGAGAAACAGCAGGCCACGGTTCACGTACCGCTTCGCGATCGAAATCACCAGTCGAAGGTTCGCTTCGATCATTTCGCCTTTCGCGCGCAGCGTTTTCGCTTCACTTGCAGTCATCGCGCGGCAGACCTCCCTGAAGTCATCGAGCGGCAGCACGACCCGCTTTTGCAAAGCAAGCAGCTTTTCCTGTTCCAGCTGGATCGCAGGGAGGTTTCGCTCCAGCG
Organism: Burkholderia sp. 4M9327F10; assembly: GCF_005503145.1. Classification (GTDB taxonomy): domain Bacteria; phylum Pseudomonadota; class Gammaproteobacteria; order Burkholderiales; family Burkholderiaceae; genus Paraburkholderia. The sequence continues at coordinate 15,613 of NZ_SCNV01000056.1, forward strand.
CGCCACTGAACGGGTGCCCTGCCGTGATGAGTTGCTGCTGCCACGCCGGGTTGGTCTCGTTGCCCCGGAAATGCGCGACGAACATGTCGCGAGGCACACCACACCGGTCAACCGCGATCCGCGCGATTTCTCGCTCGATGGTCCGGACTTCGTCGGCGGATCCCCGCAAGGCGCCCGTCAAACGCTCAACCGTGCGCGCCGTGAAGCGAATCGTCATCAGTTCGGTCCCGATCGCTGCCTGTGCGGCGCGATAACGCCCCGATCCGTAACCCTCCGTTTCGTATGCGTCCCGCAATTGCTCGAACCAGTCTGCTACCGTCCCCAGCTTCGCCAGCGCGTCACGCTTCAGGGTTTCGCTCTGCAGACTGGCCAACGCGGCTTCAGCACCGTCATCATCTTCGTCTCCCTGATCCTCGTCGAGGACCGGATCGCCGTCGACGCTTTCCTCCGCGACGGCAACAATGTCATCCGTTTCCACTGCTGCGGGGTCGATCATCCCATCGACGAACTCTTCGATGGGGGTTGCGCCGCTTGCAACAGCGTCAGCGATCGCCAGTATCTCCGCAATCGTAGTCGGGCATGAAGAGATGGCCCGGATCATGTCGTTGCGGCCCTCTTCGATGCGTCGCGCAAGCGCAATTTCCCCTTGGCGGGTAAGGAGTTCAGTGGTACCCATCTCGCGCATGTACATGCGCACGGGATCGGTGGTGCGGCCGAACTCGGCGTCCACGCTCGAGATGGCCGCCACGGCCTCTTCCTCGACCTGCTCATCGGACGAATCCGCGACCGCATGATCGTGCATCACCATGGACTCTGCGTCCGGTGCCTGCTCAAATACGGCGATGCCCATGTCGCTGAAGGCTCTGATCACGTTTTCGATCGCATCAGGTTGCGCCAGGCGCTCAGGCAGGCAATCGCTAATTTCCCCACGAATGACGAAACCGCGCTCATTTCCGAGCTTGATCAGCGCGCGCAGGCCCGAGCGGCCGTCGTCGTTTTCTCCAGCGGACTCATCCGGTAGCGCGGCACCGGTGTCGTACACAAGTGCGTTTGCTTTCATCCGGCGTGAACCGGTCCGCAGTGGAACGGTTCCGGCCGCATCGGCCATGCTTGGGCGACCCGTGGCTGCAATACTGGCAGGTCCATTATTCACGTTGATATTGACCGGCACCACGTCCAGTGTCTGCTTCTTCACTGCATTCTTCGTCACGCGGCCGCTCCTTTGAATATGACGTCCGGGTTAGCGCGCAGCACGTGCGGCAGCCTTCGCGAGGTCATGAGCCATCTCAGAGGCGCGCACCATGCGCCCGGATCAGTTGAACAAGTTCAGACACCGAAATCTCATGCCTAACCTCGTGTTCGGGACCCGTCGCATGATGATCGCTGTACCGCTCCTCGATCTCGACGAGCACGGCGGTTCTGCCATCGGGTGATGCCTGCAGCATGACGTCGCGATGCGCCTGATGACCGTCAGGACTGACCGGATCGTGACGCAGACGCACACGCCCAAGGCCGTAGTTGCGTGGAGCTGAATTCATCGGAGCTTTCCCTTTATCCATTTCTGTCGGTGGTTCTGTCTTGCCGGCCCGCGACGGGCTCGCGCGTGGTGCCGTCTGATCTGGCGTAACAGCTCCTCCGCGTCATACAGTTGACGTGATAATATCATTATCATTGTCTGCAAATGTTGTTAACCAGGAGACATCATGCCTACCCCAACCCAGGGCAAACTCCGCGAAGCCGCTCTCGATTATCACGAGTTCCCGACCCCTGGGAAGATCGCGATCGCCCCGACCAAGCAGATGATTAACCAGCGCGACCTCGCGCTGGCGTACTCGCCGGGCGTCGCGTTCGCGTGTGAGGAAATCGTCGAAAACCCGCTGAACGCCGCCCGTTTCACGGCGCGCAGCAACCTGGTCGGCGTCGTCACGAACGGCACCGCGGTGCTGGGTCTCGGCAACATCGGGCCGCTCGCCTCGAAGCCGGTCATGGAAGGCAAGGCCGTGCTGTTCAAGAAGTTCGCCGGCATCGACGTGTTCGATATCGAGCTGAACGAGTCCGATCCGCACAAGCTGGTCGAAGTGATCGCGGCGTTGGAGCCGACCTTCGGCGGTATCAACCTTGAAGACATCAAGGCGCCGGACTGCTTCATCGTCGAACGCGAATGCCGCAAGCGCATGAAGATTCCGGTCTTCCACGATGACCAGCACGGTACGGCCATCGTCGTCGCGGCGGCCATCACCAACGGCTTGAAGGTGGTTGGCAAGGACATCAAGAAGGTCAAACTGGTGGCGTCCGGCGCGGGCGCGGCGGCACTGGCCTGTCTGGATCTGCTGGTCGACATCGGCCTGCCGCTCGAAAACATCACTGTTACCGACCTGGCCGGCGTGGTCTACAAGGGCCGCGTCGAACTGATGGACCCGGACAAGGAACGCTTTGCACGCGAAACCGACGCTCGCACGCTCGCTGAGGCGATCGGCGGCGCGGATATTTTCCTCGGTCTCTCGGCCGGCGGCGTGCTGAAGCAGGACATGGTCAAGCAGATGGCCGACAAGCCGCTGATTCTGGCGCTGGCCAACCCGACCCCGGAAATCCTGCCGGAACTGGCGCTCGAAGTGCGTCCGGACGCGGTGCTCTGCACCGGCCGCACGGACTACCCGAACCAGGTGAACAACGTGCTGGTGTTCCCGTTCCTGTTCCGCGGCGCACTGGATGCGGGCGCCACGACGGTGACGCGTGAAATGGAGATCGCCGCGGTCAATGCGATCGCCGAACTGGCTCGCCAGGAGCAGAGCGATATCGTCGCGACGGCGTACGGCATCCAGGATCTTTCGTTTGGTCCGGAATACCTGATTCCGAAGCCGTTCGACCCGCGCCTGATCGTCAAGGTCGCGCCGGCGGTGGCGAAGGCCGCGATGGATTCGGGCGTCGCCGAGCGTCCGATCGAAGACATGGACGCGTACGAACAGCATCTGCAGCAGTTCGTGTATCACAGCGGCACGACCATGAAGCCGATTTTCCAGCTGGCGCGTGGCGTCGAGCCGGAGAAGAAGCGCATCGTGTTCGCGGAAGGCGAAGAAGAGCGCGTGCTGCGTGCGATGCAGATCATCGTCGACGAAAAGCTCGCGAAGCCGATCCTGATCGGCCGTCCGGCGGTGATCGAACAGCGCATCGCGCGCTACGGTCTGCGTATCACACCGGGTGTCGATTGCATCATCGTCGATACGGATCACGACACGCGCTACCGCGACTTCTGGCAGGAATATCACAAGCTGATGGCGAGAAAAGGCATCAGCGAGCAGATGGCCAGACTCGAAATGCGCCGGCGCACCACACTGATCGGCTCGATGCTGGTGAACAAGGGTGACGCCGACGGCATGATTTGCGGCACCATCAGCACGACGCATCGTCACCTGCACTTCATCGATCAGGTGATCGGTAAGCGCGAAGGTTGCAGCGTCTATGCGGCGATGAACGCGCTGGTGCTGCCGGGCCGGCAGATTTTCCTGGTCGACACGCACGTGAATGTCGACCCAACGCCCGAACAGCTCGCCGAGATCACGATCATGGCCGCCGAAGAAGTGCGCCGCTTCGGCATCGAGCCGAAGATCGCGCTGCTGTCGCACTCGAACTTCGGTACCAGCAACGCGCCGTCCGCGCAAAAGATGCGCGACGTGCTCGAGATTCTCAGGGAGCGCGCGCCAGACCTTCAGGTGGACGGAGAAATGCACGGCGACGTCGCACTCGACCACAACCTGCGCCGCGAAGTGCTGCCCGACTCGACGCTCGAAGGTGACGCGAACCTGCTGGTGCTGCCGAACATCGACGCGGCGAACATCGCGTATAGCCTGCTCAAGACGGCCGCAGGCAACAACGTCACGATCGGTCCAATGCTGCTGGGTGCGGCCAGGCCGGTGCATGTGCTGACTCCGTCCGCCACGGTGCGCGCCATCGTCAACATGACTGCACTGGTCGTCGCCGATGCGGGTGCCGCATTCCCTTCGTCCCGGACCACATGACGTCTCAACTGTCACAGGTAAGCATCTCGCCGGAAGGATCCCGGATGCAGACTAATAAACTCACGCGCGCCGTGCCAAACGGCGCAGCACCGCGTGAGGCACCTCACTATTACCGCCACACTGTGATTTCTCCAGGTTCGCTGTGCAAGAATCTTGAACCACTCCCATCGGACAGGAAGGTATTAGCCATGGATCAGCCCGGTACGAACCTCACTGCACCAATTCTTTCTTCCGACTCGGCCGTCTGGTTCTCGGCGTACCGCTTCGGCTGGGGATACTGCGCCTTTACGCTTCCATCTGAAGTGGTTTGCGAAAAACTCGGCGCTGGGAACGGGACCGCGAAACAGTTGCTGCTCGCTTTCGAGCTTGGCAAGCGCAAACTGCTGCAGGCAGTAGTGCAGAAGGCGCTTCCGGGCACTGGCGAACGGATAAGGCTCTCGGCTGATGATCTCTAACGCAGAACTGAAGCGTCGCTGTGTCGCCTGGTGCCTGTGACGACCGGCAGCACACGCTGAGCGTTGCAAGCTGCCTGCCGTCGTCTACCTTTCCGCTTCGTCGTAATCAGGAGCGCCGCGGACACGGGGTGCGGCGCCCTACTCTCATAGCGCAGAACGCTTATGGAAATCTGCCTCCCTATGAATTTCGCCTAAGCCTGCATTGCCAAAGCACCCCATGTCACGCCAGCACCCACTGCGTGCATTAACACCTTGTCAGCGCGACAGATCCGGCCGTCCCGATAGGCCTGATCCAGAGCGAGGGGGATGGAAGCAGCGGACGTGTTGCCATGCTCGTGGACAGTGGCGACCAGACGATCGACCGGAATGCCCAGTTTTCGTGACGTGGCTTCCATGATGCGGATGTTTGCCTGATGAGGCACGACCCACGTAAAATCTGAAATCGCCAGCCCACACTGCGCCGCGACTTCCTCGCTTACCGCCTGGAGCGCACCGACCGCCAGCTTGAACACTGCGGGCCCATCCATGCGCAAAAACGGATCCCCCAACACAGCGCCACCGGCAATGCTGCCCGACACTTTGAGGATGTCCGAGTGGTGCCCGTCGGCATGCAAGGCCGCGCCGAGTATCCCCGGCTCCTCAGAAGACCTCAGGATCACGGCGCCCGCCCCATCGCCAAACAGCACACAGGTACTGCGGTCCTCAAAATCAAGGAGCCTCGAAAATGTCTCGGCTCCGATGACGAGTGCCGTCCTGACTGACGTGGCCCGTATCAGCGCATCTGCAACAGTGAGTGCATAGATGAACCCACCGCACGCCGCCTGAATGTCGAAGGCCGCACAGCCGCTTCGTATTCCGAGTTTCCGCTGGACAAGACAGGCTGTGCTCGGAAAGATTGCATCGGGTGTGGTGGTGGCGACTACGATCAGATCGACGGCATCCGCTTCGATTGCCGCCGCGGACAGGGCCCGAGACGCGGCCGCTACGGCAAGATCGCTCGTTTGCGCTTGATGGTCAGCAAACCGTCGGGACTGGATGCCGCTGCGTGAATAGATCCAGTCGTCGCTCGTTTCGATGCCCTTGCCGGCAAGCTGCGACACCAGGTCCGCGTTTGAAATGATGTTCGAAGGCAGGAAACTACCGGTTCCGACAATACGCGCGAATGACATGACTAACACCGGTCAGAATGTGGAAGGAAGCTCACCGCCGTCAGGAAGGACATCCCGATGTGAGCGAGTCTGATATTGGCCCTATCACCGGTGATGAACAGCAACTCCAGCCGCTATATGCGCCGCCGGCATATCGCAAATGCCATTCCGTAGACTGCAACACGATCGGTCTCAGGCTTCTGGATTCGTTCCCGTACATACCCAGGCATCATCTTCCCGCATACCCCTGCCCAGCTGCTAACGAGCCAGTCAACGGCATGCAGACATTGATGAGGATGTGTTTCAACGGGTTGCGCTGTTCGCTGGATCGATCATCACCGTGACTCGGTTGCGCCTGGATGTCAGACAAACGAGGAGCGTATGCCATGATAATATCATTATCATTGTCAACCGCCTGCCCGTGGAACACGTTTGTGCCCCAGGGAGCCAGCCGTCCCGTCGCAGGTTAATGGTCCCGGCGACAGGACGGCTGACTGACTGGTCTGGTACCGGACGGCAAATGTGGGCCGCCAGTCAGTCCGAAGACGCTACGCTCATCGCATGCGGTGAGCGGACCGAAACCGAACAGGAACGTTATTCAGACCGCAGCATGGATCACTCTCACGTGTCATTCGACGCCTATATGAATTTTCTTGCCCGGCCATCCGCGGACGGTGCGCCCGTGGTGCTGGAAACCGAGCACGCGCTTTCGCTGCACTTCGATCTGCTGGCCACGCAGAGTTTCATGTCCCGGGGTGACCCTGACAGGCTGGCGCTCGGCTACACCCGGACCATGATGGGATTCCTGCTGCTGCAGCCAGCGCCCACCAGAATTTCCATGATCGGTTTAGGCGGGGGATCGCTGGCCAAATACTGCTACCGGCATCTTCCGGAGACAAGGATAGTGGCCATCGAAATCGATCCCGGGGTGATCGCGTTGCGCAACACGTTTCATATTCCGCCCGACGACGAGCGACTTGAAGTGATCTGCGCGGACGGGGCGGAATACGTCAAGAGCAACGATGCGTGCCCGGACGTGATTCTGGTGGATGGTTTTCTGGCACACGGCATGCCCGCACAGCTGGGCAACGCCGCCTTTTACTCGGCTTGCCATGCGCGGCTCACGGGTGATGGGGTGCTGGTCGCAAACTTCGTTGACGACGATCCCCATATTCCATACTACCTGGACGAGGCGCGTTCAGTGTTCGGTGAGTCGCTGTCCATTTTCCTGGCCGAGGACAGTGGCAACTACACGCTATTTGCCTGGAAGGGTGCGCCGGGACTTCCCTCCCGGGATACGCTGCTCGCGCTTGCACGCGGCCTGGCCACGACACATCCCCTGAACCTGCGCGGGACTGCGCGCCGTTTGAAGCAAGGCGTGGGGCTCGCTTCGGACTGGACAATCGGCGAGGAGCTGATCGGCTAACGAAACTGCTGACGGACGCGCGATCTGCGCGGCCAGAGCCGAAGCGCCGCGTGACGCGCTCGCCAACATGCAAACACGCACGAAGGCGATACAGGCATCATGCAAGGGCATGACATTCAAGGTGCCGCGAACAGGGATGGGCAAGGCAGCACCGACGGTGCGTTGATGCCTGGGCTATGCCGCACCGCCGCTAATGTCCCCGCTCAGCGTGGCCACGCATCGGGCATAGATCACAATCACCCACGGAGATGCGAGGTTGATCTTCGTGTCACGGGTGACGAACCAGGATGCGTCCGGTTGGTTGCGCACAATGTCGCCGGCCTTCACAAGTTGCTGCGCGAGATCCGTGGCCATTCGACTCAATTCAATCCGCAGGCGCCAGTCGGCATGGTGATTGTGACAGCGCAGCCAGATCCTCGTGCTCTCAACGAGATGGTCGACCCGCAGCCATGCTCCCCTGGTACGAAAGGAAAATATCTCGGATAGCGTGAGAAAGCACAGCAGTTCGGCCTTCGTTTCAAGTCGGTGCATCCTGCGACCTATCATGTCGTTGCGTTCGCGACGGACGGACAACACCACGTATGCGCATCGTGCTACCTTGCCGAGGCGCGCTGGAGCAGGCCGTCAGGAGGCCTACAGTGCCGTGGAACCAGGAGCCAGCGCGATGCCTGCGCGGGATCACACCGCTGACCTGGCGCAGGTGTACGTCAGGCAGTTTTTCGGCGCGGACGCGCGCCAATTGCGCTTTTGGTCCGGTAGCTGACGCCATGCTGATCGAGGTAGTCACGGATCAGTTGCCGCACCACCTGTGAGGGTGTCAGGTCCTGCGCCGCGCAAAGTTTTTCGAACGCTTCCTTCTTCACAGGATCGATCAGAATCGTGAGTCGTGCGCTTTTCGTTTCCATGACGTGGGCCAAGTCCAAATATGTTAATTAAATTATAATGCATCGTGGGGCCCGAGTCATCTTTGTAGCGCCAGAATCACACGGCGGCCGGCGATTCCCCCTTGTATCGCCGATGCCCAGCCATTCAGCGACCGAGAAGCAAACGACGTGCAACGCGCGGAGACGGTGTGCTAAATCTCCGCCCTGGCACGCAGAAAATCCTGTCCAGCCCGGGTAATCGACACACCGCCTCGCCCATTCGCGGGGACGGATACCAACCCGGCCTTACGCAGTTCCTGCGCGACCGACCAGTTTAACGTGGGCGCATCGCGGCCGTATCGCTGCTGGGCCAGACGCTCAAGCGCCCAGATGGCTGCATGGGTCAAGGTGTTGCTGTCGTTGTGGCTTCCCACCGTCATCTTCTATCGTCGAGATTGCGCCTGCTCAAACAGGTCGCGAACATGCAGGGGTTGCCATCCATCAGCGACAGACGCATCCGCTCAGCACGATTGCTCATATCGATGCCAGTTAAATTTCTTGCCGTACTCGATGCGCGTGGCCGTCGCATGAAGATTCACTGCGTGTCCGGGCGCGAGCACGCGCGCCCGGTCGAGCATCGCTGCGAAGGACGGAAGCTCATCCGCGCCTTTCCACGCAAAAACAGTGACGTTGTGTTCACTGCCTTCGGACGGCGCCAGCGTCACCGCGTTCGCGAAGACTTCTCTGAGCGAGCGCAGGTATCGATGGAAATCCGGTTCGTCGGTCACCAGATTGGCCACCAGGACGCCGTCATCGCTCAACCTGCAGCGACAGGCTTCATAGAACGCCCTGCTGCCCAGTTCTGCGGGCAGACCATCGGCATTGAAACCATCGACCAGCAGCACGTCGGGCCGATGATCCGGAACCGTGACGTACTGCGCCCCGTCGGCGCAAACCACCCTGAAGCGCTCACTGTCACGCGGCACATGGAACCGGTCGCGCAGCGCGATCACCTGCGGGTCGATTTCGACGACGGCAATCACGGTGTCAGGCAAGTGGCGATAGCAGTATTTCGCCAGCGAGCCGCCACCCAGACCGATCATCGAGATGCGGCGCGGGAATGGCTGGAACAGCAGGAAGCCCATCATGGTGCGCGTATAGCCCAGCGCAAGGGCGTACGGATCGCGTCGCAACATGGTGCTCTGCACCCCGCGCGCATCAAAGTACAGCGAAACGACCTGGTCATTCTCTATGACCACCGGCTTGCTCGCCTTCCTCTTTCTTTTCATGTGCGTGATCGAAAAATTCCAGTGCAGGGGCAATCGGCGGGCATGGGCCACGCCCCTTGCAGCGGTCAGTCAAGAGGATTCCTGCGTACGCAGCATGGCCGAGAGCGCCTCAAGCGCTGCGGTCTCGTCAGGACCGGTTGCCAGGATGTGCAACTGCGTGCCCGGCTTTGCCCGCAGGGACATCACCGACATGACATCCTTGGCATTGACGGACCGGCCGTTCGCCATGCAGATGATGTCGCTCGCGAACCGGGATGCGTGAACGGCAAGCCTCGCCGATCCGTGTCCGTTCAAACCCCACGGGTCGCCCACCTGAACCAATGCTTCGACCAACCCCGCTCCCCTATGCATAAACGGTAACCCGGACCCGAACCCGCCGGGCGCGCTCAGTGCATCGTACCTGCGATGACCTGGGCAAAGAACGCCCGCAGCAGCGGGTCCCACTTTTCACTCCCCAAGGCGATTTCGGCCGTGTCGAGCCGCTTCATTTCCCGATCGAGGTAAACGGCGCGAAGCGACCTTGGGTGCGGCGGCCCGGCAAAGAACTGGCCATCGTCGTCCAGAAGCAAAAATGGCTTCTGCCTGTAACGGGCCCCGAGCAGGGAGGTCGCATCCAGGACATGGCGGGCCGATTCCTTCTGATAGACAAAAATGACGTTGACCCCGCATTCTTCCAGGCGGTCGCAGATATCCGAAAAACGGTAAAGCATCTGGAATCCGCGTTCGCCCGCCTTGCCCACGCCGATGACGATCAATCCGCGACGGCCCATCACGTCCCGCAGATACAGGTGCGTGTAGTCGTGGGAAAGCAGCGGAACACTTGCATCAATCACGTCGACCTCCCTGCCGCACGCGGGCATACACCTCGTTTCGCGCAAGCCCGGCCTGCAACATGACCAACAAGATTCCTGCCCAAGCCTGCTATCTTATTAGCATTTCAGGATAAGTCAATGATAATTGTATTATCATGATTTAGCGTTGCCCATTACGAATGGACGGCCAGTCTGTTCGTAGCTTCTTCCATGCACACACGCGTACGCCCGGAAAGCGTTCCTGCATCGAGGATCGATCCGGCTCCTGAACGGGCGGCTGCGCCGCGCACTGTTGAGATCAGTCGACGGCGCCTAACGGTCGAGTCGATAGACCTGCGCGCGCAGGTCGTCAACCAGTGGCACGATAGCCAGCACAATCAGCACGCCCGCAAGCGGTACCGTCGACGCGTAGCCGATGTGCTTGAATCCCATCGCACCGGTAAAACCACCGACGACGAACATGGCCAGCATCGTTCCGTGCACTTTCAGCCTCGCCCGATTCGCCAGTACGAAGGGTGCGCCAGGGTCGGTCCTCGCGGAATTCCAGTAAAAGAGCTTGCCCAGTTCGATGCCGATGTCCGTCACGATTCCGGTCATGTGGGTGGTACGGATTTCGGCACCGGACAGTTTGGTGATCATGGCGTTCTGCAGACCCATGATGAAGCACAGGAGCACAACGGTCGCTGGTACGAACAGCGTATCCCACAGCGCCAGATGACTGCCGAGCAGCCCGAAACACAGCAACAGGACGGCCTCGACCAGCAGCGGCGACGCGTACTGGCTGTGTAGCCGCCGGCGCCGCCCCCAGTTCACGAGCACGGCGGAACAGGCGGCACCCAGCAGGAACGAGATCAGCGATGCGGCGCCGGCCAGAACCAATGTGAGATCGCCCAGCGCCGCCTGGTCGGCAATCGAGGACACCACGCCGCTCATATGGGACGTGTACTGCTTCACCGCCAGAAAGCCACCGGCGTTAGTAGCGCCCGCCACGAACGTGAGCGAAAAACCAAGTTGCCTGTCTGCCCCGGTGCTCCGGTTCTTCCCGGTCAGGCTCCGGAAATACTGTGCTGGCATCGGCTAATGGCTCCTGGTTCGCGTGGTCAGACCATGCGCCGACGAAACAAACGCACGGGCACAGCAGATGGCCTTTCAGATCCGGCATCGGTTGATAGACATGTCCCCGGCGCCCCGAACAAAGCCGGCAAGTTCGTTGTGCGTCTCGCTGGATCATCCCCTGTGGAATCGGATCAATAAAGCTGCTAGGATGATAACGCAATTATCATCGACTGCTAACTTGATGCCCCTGGCCAACGTGCACTCCGAGAGGCGGGTGATGCCAGGAGATGTTGCGGATGGGTCCCCAGCGGCAACGATGCAGACTCAGCACGCGGTTGATTGCAAGACGACGAAAACAGGCGGCCGACAGGCTACCTGGGTCCGCGCGTGACGTATTGGGAGAAGTGCCATGCTGTTTGACGATACGCTTGAAGAACACCGGATGGCGGGCGTCTCGTTGCGGTGCGGGATGCACCAGCGCGTGCAGCTCATTACATGCGCTTTCGCCAATGAGCGCAGCTGCGCACTCGGTCGCTGGCTTCATGAAGAGGGCACGCGCTGCGATGAGTTTCCGGAGCTCCAGCAGTTAAGGATGGCGCATGCAAGTTTTCATACGATCACCCTGGTCATCGCGATTTCCATCACGCAGGGGCGTCTCGCCGAAGCGGCCGTCATGCTCGAGCCTGATGCCCTGTTCGAAAGCGCGACACGCATGCTCATACACGCGGTGTCGCGTTTCGAAAAACGCTCGGGTGTGGGTGCGGCACCCGCATCCAAACCCGCACCGTTCGGGCTGATACATTAAGGTCGCCGTGACGATCCGGTCGTTGCATGACGCAGGTTCGCGGCACCTGATCTGCGCAGTTTCAGGAGAACAATGAATTGTCGGCCGATCACAATCAGTTCAGACGTGCCCTGGCGGAGCGATGGGGCAAGACTTTCGGGGACCCCGTGATACACGAGGGCCTGCGCACGCGGTCGCTGTGTTTCGACGCTCTCGGCATACAAAGCTCGATGCGCAAGAGTGCTCCGCTCGAGCTCGACCTGCCGTACACGCGGGCCATGATGTCGTTCCAGCTCTTTCGCCCCGATCCCAAAGACATTTTGATCGTGGGTCTGGGCGGAGGATCACTGTCCAAATACTGCTTTCACAAGTTTCCGTCGGCACGGGTGACCACAGTCGAAATCGACGTGAGGGTCATCGCGCTACGCGAATGGTTTGTCATCCCGCCCGATTCGGAACGGTTCCAGATCGTGCACGCCGACGCGGCCGAATATCTCGCGGACAGGGCTGGTGTCGCGGATGTGATCCTGCTCGACGGCTTCGATGCGTTCGGGTTGCCTGCCAGCCTGTCGAGCCAGTCCTTCTACGACGCCTGCCATGCCGCGCTGCGTGACGAAGGTGTGCTGGTGGCCAACCTGCTGAACAGCGACCCGCGACTCGCCACCCACCTCGACCGGATACGCCGCGCGTGCGATGGAAAACTGTTCCACACCATGGCACGACGTGAAGGCAACACCATTGCCATCGGGGTCAAACAGGGCACCGTCCCTGGATGGCTTGACCTCTATGCCCGCGCTGAAGCCATCACGAAATCGATGGGGCTCGACCTGTACCGGTATGTCAAAAAAATGGAACGTCATCACCGGGCAGAGCCCGTTCCAGGATACCCTTCGTCCAACACACTGACCGTCGAACAGGGCGTCTGACGGCACCGGAGACAACGCCGATGGAACACCTGCTGGTCATCCATTATGTGCTGCTTGTGATTGCGGGCTGGCTGGTTGTTGGGGTGCTGGGACTCGCCAACCTGCGCCGCACACGGGGGGTAGCACATGGACTGTTTCCGGTCGGTGCGGTATTCGGCCTGCTTCTGTGCGGACTCGGCCTGGCGGGTGTTTTCTCAAGTCCCCAGGAAGCAGTCCTGCCACTCGGGTTGCCGGACCTGCCGTTTCATCTACGGCTCGACGGCCTGTCGGCGTATTTTCTCACGGTACTCGGCGTCGTGAGCACAGGCGTGAGCGCGTTCTCCGCCGGCTATTTCCGCAAGGGCGAAGGCACGCCACCCGGATTGCTGTGCTTCGAATATCACGTGTGCCTTGCGAGCATGGCCGTCCTTTTGCTGGCAGACGATGCGTACTGCTTCATGGTTGCGTGGGAGACGATGACGGTTTCAGCCACCTTCCTCGTGATGACCAATCACCGTTTCGCCGAGATCCGTCGCGCTGCCTGGCTCTACTTCCTGATCTCCCACGTCGGCGCGCTGGCGCTCCTGCTGTGCTTCGGCCTGTTGCAGGCCAACACCGGCGACTATACGTTCGCCAACATGCGCCAGCAGCATCTGGACGTGTTCTGGGCGTCCATCGCGTTTCTGCTGGCACTGTTCGGTTTCGGCACAAAAGCAGGCATTTTCCCGCTGCATGTCTGGCTGCCGGAGGCTCATCCGGCGGCGCCGTCGCCGGTATCGGCCCTCATGAGCGGGTTCGTCCTGAAGGCCGGACTCTATGGCGTGCTGCGTACGGTGTTCGACCTGCTGCACGTGCAGATCGCGTGGTGGGGCGTGCTCATGCTGATGCTCGGACTCTTCACCGCCCTGTTCGGCGTCGTGTTCAGCGCCATCCAGACGGACATGAAGCGGCTGCTTGCGTACTCGTCGATCGACAACATCGGCCTGATGTTCGTGAGCATGGGGCTGGGGGTCCTGTTTCGCGCCTACGGGATGAACGCGCTGGCCGCCTTGTCGTTGACTGCCCTGCTCTACCAGATCGCCAGCCACGCAACGTTCAAGAGCCTTTTGTTTCTCGGCACAGGTACGGTGCTCCATGCGACAGGAGAGCGCAATCTTGGGCGCCTGGGCGGCCTGATCCGTTTCATGCCTTGGACCGCCTGGGCCGTTCTGATAGGTGCACTTGCCAGCGCAGGCCTGCCGCCATTGAGCGGCTTCGTCTCCGAATGGCTGTTGCTGCAGAGCTTTCTGTTCACGCCGGGCCTGCCTGACCCGTTCCTGAACATGGTGGTCCCGCTCGTTGCCGCGCTGATCGCCTTGGTGGCAGCGCTCGCGGGCTACACGATGGTCAAGTTCTTCGGCATCATCTTTATCGGTCAACCTCGCGAGGCGAAACTGACCGAAGCGCACGACGCAAGCCCTTGGGAACGCGTCGGGTTTACATGGCTGGTTGCGATATGTGTGCTGCTCGGGTTGTTGCCGGTACAGTTCGTGACAGTTCTGGATCGCGTCACGCAGGTGCTGGCTGGCGCGGGCATCGGACCCACCGTCGCGCGCAACGGCTGGCTGCTGCTCGCCCCTACCAGTGTGGATCGTGCCAGCTACATGCCAGTGGTTTTCCTGCTGTTTTTCTTCGCGTGCTGCGGGCTCGCGTGGGTGCTGGTACGCCGTCTTTATCATGGACGGCTGCGACGTGCTGCCCCCTGGGGCTGTGGCCATCCATTCGTGAATGCTCGCATGCAGGACACGGCAGAAGGGTTCGGGCAGCCAATCCGTGAAATCTTCACGCCGCTGTTCAGGATCGAACGTCGGCTACCTTCACCGTTCGACGAACACCCCGTGTACAGCGTCACCGTGACAGATCGGGCGTGGTCCCTGATTTATGAGCCGATCGAGCGGCTGGTCAGGCGCGTCGCGGCACTGGCCGGCCTGCTCCAGACAGGCCGCATCGCGGTCTATCTGATGCACAGCTTTCTCGTGCTGATCGTGCTGCTGATGCTGGTGAGGCGATGATCACGCTCTCCGGATTACTGTCCCAGGGTCTGGAGATCCTGCTCGCACTGGCGGCGGCTCCCCTGCTGACCGGGTGGGTCAACATGTGCCGCGCACGGTTGCAAAACCGCCGGGCGCCAAGCATCTGGCAGCCCTACCGGATGCTTCACAAGCTGTTCAACAAGGAGTCGGTCGTCGCCGACCACGCCAGCCCCATATTTCGCGGCGCGCCGTATATTGTCTGGGCCTGTATGACGCTCGCCTGCGCGATCGTGCCCACCCTTTCAACCGACCTGCCCCTGTCGCCCGCCGCTGACGCAATCGCACTGGTGGGTCTCTTCGCGCTGGCCCGCGTCATGATCTCACTGGCCGCGATGGACATCGGCACCGCGTTCGGCACGCTCGGCGCGCGGCGCGAGATGCTGGTGGGCTTCCTCGCGGAGCCTGCCTTGCTGATGGTACTGTTTTCGGCGTCGCTGATTACGCGGTCCACCCTGCTGATCAGTATCGTCGCCACGCTCAGCCATCGCGAGCTGGCGATCTATCCGAGCCTCGCGTTCGCAGGGATCGCATTCACGATGGTGTCGCTCGCCGAGAATGCGCGCCTGCCGGTGGACAACCCGACCACGCACCTCGAACTGACGATGATCCACGAGGCGCTGATCCTCGAATATTCAGGCCGGCACCTCGCCCTGCTGGAGTGGGCCGCGAGCCTCAAACTGTTCGCGTACTCCTGCATCGGTCTCGCATTGTTCATTCCGTGGGGCATCGCCGAGGCCGGCAATCCGATGGCGCTGCTGCTCGCCATACCGCTGCTCTTCGTCAAGTTGCTGGTGGGTGGCGCCGCACTGGCGGTAGTTGAAACGACCAACGCGAAGATGCGCATTTTCCGCGTACCTGAGTTTCTCGCGACAGCCTTCCTGCTGGCCGTCATCGGGATGCTCGTTCACTTTCTGCTGGGGGCCTGAATGCACGGGTTCGCCACGCAGATCATCAACTTCCTGGCCGCCATCCTGCTGCTGCTGTCGTTTGCGATGCTCAGCCAGCGCAGGATCCTGTCGTTGATTCACCTCTATACGCTGCAGGGCCTGACGCTCGTGTCAGCCAATGTCATCCTGGGATACGTCACCGCCGACGTACACCTCTACATCTCAGCCGCATTGACGCTGGTGCTCAAGGTCGGCCTGATTCCCTGGATTCTTTACAGACTGGTCCGACGGCTCAACGTCAAAGCAGATGTGGAGTCGCTCCTCAATATTCCCGCCACCCTGCTGATCGGCATCGTACTCGTGATCGTCGCGTTCAATGTCGCGTCGCCGATCAGTCAGCTCTCCTCGTCGGTCGCGCGCGGCACGCTCGGCATCGCACTTGCCTGCGTACTGCTGTCATTCATGATGATGATTACGCGCGCAAAGGCGATATCGCAGGTGATCGGCTTCCTGTCGATGGAAAACGGCCTGTTTTTTGCCGCCGCCGCGGCAACGAACGGCATGCCGATGATCGTCGAACTCGGCATTGGACTCGATGTGCTGGTGGGCATCCTGATCCTCGGCGTGTTCATGTTCCAGATCCGCGAGCAGTTCGACAGTCTGGATATTCATCACCTGGAAAAACTCAAGGATGACTGAAGCCTGGGTACTGCTGCTGGTTTTCGGGATCCCGCTTTTCGCGGGCGCATGTCTCGCGCTCGTGGGACAGCACCATGTCGCCGCCGAGCTTAATGTCGGGTTCAGTTTCCTCACATTCGCGGCCGCCGCGCTGCTTGCCGTGCAAACCGAGGCGCACGGGCCTGCGTTCGCGCTGGGTAAGCTGTTCTTCGTCGATCCGCTCAATGTGTTCCTCGTCGCGCTGACGGCCTTCGTCGGCTGGACCACGTCGATCTTTTCGAGGCCGTACATGCGCATCGAGCGTGACCGCGGCAAGATGACCGGCCCTCGCATGCGCCTTTATCACAGCATGTACCAGCTGTTCATCTTTGCGATGCTGCTCGCGCTGCTGACCAACAACATGGGCATCCTCTGGGTCGCCATGGAAGCGGCCACGCTCGCGACGGTGCTGCTCGTCAGCGTCTATCGCACCGCAGCCAGCCTCGAAGCCGCATGGAAGTATTTCATCCTGTGCGGCGTCGGCATCGCGCAGGCGCTGTTCGGCACGATCCTGCTCTATCTCGCCGCGAGCCGGCAGCTTGGCGGCGGCGATGCGCTGCTCTGGACCAGTCTGAACGCAGTCAAGGGCAGTCTCGACCCGACGATCATTTCGCTCGCGTTCGTGTTCCTGCTGATCGGCTACGGCACTAAGGTCGGCCTCGTGCCCATGCACAACTGGCTGCCTGACGCGCATGCCGAAGGCCCCACGCCGATTTCCGCCGTGCTGTCCGGCCTGCTGCTCAACGTCGCGCTCTATGCGGTGCTGCGCTGCAAGGTGCTGGCCGATGGTGCACTCCACAGCGGCCTGCCGGGACACCTGCTGGTCGGGTTCGGACTGGTCTCGGTGCTGGTCGCGACCTTTTCGCTGTTCCGGCAGAAAGACGTCAAGCGGCTCTTTTCGTATTCGTCGATCGAGCACATGGGCCTGATGACGTTCGCCTTCGGCCTTGGCGGCCCCATCGCGACCTTCGCGGGCCTGCTGCACATGACGGTGCATTCGCTCGTCAAGTCGGCCATCTTCTTTACCGTCGGGCATGCGGCCCAGAAGGCCGGCACCCAGGCGATCGACGACATCCGCGGGTTGTTACGCGTGAGCCCAACCGTCGGGTGGGGCATGATGCTCGGCGCGCTCGCGATCCTGGGCATGCCGCCATTCGGCGTCTTCGCGAGCGAGTTCCTGATCCTGACCACCGCGATGAGCAAACTGCCGTGGGCCACGCCGTTCCTGTTGCTCGCGCTTGCAGTCGCGTTCGCGGCCATCTTCGTGCGCGTGCAGGGCATGGTGTTCGGCGACACGACGGCCAAAGTTCTCGAACACCCGCCAGCGTTGCTGCCCGTGTTCGTCCATCTCGGCATCGGTTTGATGCTCGGGCTCTACATTCCGCCCTATCTTGCGACGTGGTATCGGCAGGCGGCGGCCATGATCGCGGGGTGACACATGCGCATCGAGGCATTCGGGTTTCCCAACCTGGTTCGCCTGTCCGTGTTCGCGGGCAGGTCTTCGGCTTTTCTCGCACGGGTCGATCATGACACGTGGACCCGCACCGCCGGCACCGTGCGCGAGACGGGTGGCCGTCTGATCTCCCTGTGGGGTGCCGAAGAAGCGCCAGGCACATTCGCGATCTCCGCAGCTTACGCGCTGGAAGACGGAATCCTGTGGCTTCAGTTGCCGGTAGGCGACGGGCATGGGGACAGCGACGGATACCCGGCTATATCGGCAATCTTTCCGTGCGCGACACGCATGCAACGGGCTGTCTACGATCTGGTCGGGCTGCGTGCGATCGGCGCCGAAGATACACGGCCATGGCTGAATCATGGCAACTGGCCTGTCGATTACTTTCCATTGCAGAAATTGTCCTCCGGGACCGAGCGGTTTCAATCCCAGGAAGCCGACTATCCGTTTGTCCACGTCGAGGGTGACGGTGTCCACGAGATTGCCGTCGGTCCGATCCACGCAGGCGTGATCGAGCCCGGACACTTCCGCTTCTCGGTCGTCGGCGAAAAGGTGTTGCGCCTCGAGGAGCGGCTGGGCTATGCGCACCGGGGAATCGAGCGGCTGTTCGAGCACGTGCCAGCGCTCGACGGACACCGGCTCGCAGGACGTATCGCCGGAGACACAACGGTCGCCTTTACCTGGGCCTATTGCATGGCGGTCGAACGGGCACTCGATGTCCAGATTCCGCCACGCGCGCAGTGGCTGCGCGCGCTGCTGCTCGAGCGCGAGCGCATTGCCAACCATCTGGGCGATCTGGGTGCGCTGGGTAACGATGCCGGGTTCGCATACGGTCTCGCACGGTTTTCCCGCCTGAAGGAAGACTGGCTGCGCCTGAACGATCGGGTTTTTGGACACCGCTATCTGATGGACCGGATCGTGCCAGGGGGCGTGGCGACGGACATCGATCCGCGTACCATCACCGCGATGCTGACGCAGTGCGACCAGATCGACGCGCAGGTTCGTGTGATGCAACGCATTTACGACGATCAATCGGGGCTGCAGGATCGTTTTGCAGGCGCGGGCATACTTTCCGCCAAGGTGGCGGAGCACTTCGGCGTGTGCGGGCTGGTCGGACGGGCAAGCGGCCGGAAAACCGATGTGCGTGTCGATCACCCTTACGCGCCCTACCATGAGATTCAGGCGCAGATGGTCAGCGATGACCGGGGCGATGTGGCAGCCCGGGTCGCGGTTCGCTTCGGCGAAATCTACGAATCCATCCGGTTGATTCGCACCCTCCTGGCCGATCTGCCGGGTGGGGAGATCGTCTCCCGGATTGAACACGTCGGCTCTCCATCCTGCGGGGTCGGCTGGATCGAAGGCTGGCGCGGCGATGTCTTCGTCGCACTCGAGACCGGAGCTAGCGGGACCATTTCGCGTTGCCACTGCCACGACCCGTCGTGGCAGAACTGGCCAGCCCTGGAACACGCGATCATCGGCAATATCGTTCCGGATTTCCCGCTGATCAACAAGTCGTTCAATCTGAACTACGCGGGACACGACCTGTAATGTGGCAACTTCTCAAACAGATCGCGACAACTGGCACGCCGACTCTGCGCGTGCCCGAGGGCGATGACGCATGGCGGGCCGAAGGCCACCGGATCCAGCAGGAAATACTCGATGTGCTCGGCCGGGCGCTGTGCATTCGCGAGGTCGATGCAGGCTCCTGCAACGGCTGCGAACTGGAAATCCATGCGCTCAACAACCCGTACTACAACGTCGAAGGTCTGGGTATCAGGTTCGTCGCCAGTCCCCGCCATGCCGACATGCTGCTGGTCACCGGCCCTCTGACATTGAACATGAAGGAAGCGGTGCGGCGGGCCTACGAGGCAACGCCCCACCCAAAGCTCGTCGTCGCGGTCGGCGAGTGCGCCTGCACAGGCGGCATGTTCAGGGAAAGCTACGCCGTGTGTGGGCCACTGTCTAACTTCTTGCCTGTCGACGTCACGATACCGGGTTGTCCGCCGCCTCCCATCGATATTCTGAGGGGCATTCTCACCGCGCTTCGTACGAAACACGCAACCTCCCCGCCATGATCACGGTCCGGGACACTCGCCAATCATGGTGTTCATGGGTAAGGGTTCCGCACGGAGCCCACGTGTGATGACCGCCCCAGTGTGCCACGCTGATATTTTTAGGGACGACGCGCGATGAGTGAGCAATTGAACCGGCTGAAAGCAATCGGCAGAGCGTGGCCACAGGTGCTGACGATCATCGTCTTCATGGTGGCAATCAGCCTGCGCTTTCCACTATGGTTTGTGATGCTCTCGGCCATCGTCAACGGCACCGCCCTGACATACCTTACGCGGCACTTCGCTTCCCGGCGGTCCCGCACGGGTGGTGACCCGTTCCTCGGCGTCATCGTGATCGGCAGCGGACTGGCGTCGATTGCCCTGACTCTGAAGTGGTGGGCCGTGGAACGGCAGTTAAAGCTCGCGCCCGGTGTGCTCCTGCATATGGCCGGCCATACAGAGGCAACTTCAGATCCAGCGTTGGCGTGGTCTAGCGTCCTGACCCAGTGGAGCTCCTGCTCGATCTTTCTGGTGATTGTCGCGGTGTGGGTGCTGGGCAGCGGACGTGCCGAATGAATACCGAACCGGCTCAGTACGTCGCCGACGTTTTCCGTGCACGCGCGAAAGCCTGAAGTCAACGGTCACCGTTGCCAGCCTCGTGGTGGTGCCGGTGATGGAGACGATGGGGGCTAGATGCGCACCCGGGATGGCCGCGAGCGAAGTGCGGGCGACAATGTACGTCTGGGGCGGAGACGGCTTTGATTCAGTCGATGGCGTGCTGGATTCCACAACACAACCCGCACCGGTCTATGTCGGCTCCCGGACGACGAGAACCGGGATCTGGCAGTGCGTCAGCACCTTCTGGGTCTCACTGCCAAGCAACACGGCGCGCATGCCGCCTCGGCCGTGGGACGCCATGACGATGAGATCACAGTTTCGTTGCGCCGCCACGCTGATAATCGCCTCGTACGGGTGAGCGCGGTTCCTGGTGAACGTATCGCACTCGACCCCGGCCTGGGTGGCCGCTTTTGTGACGACCATGAGGTAGTCATCCGCATGCTGTCGGGCAGCCTGAATGAACTGGTCCTCGGTGTCCGCGATCACTTCGGCGCCGTACGCCAGGACATGGAATTCCGGGATGACATGAAGCCCCGTAACCTTGGCGCCACTTTCCCTCGCGAGCGTCACCGCCATCTGGATCGCGGCTTCGGAGAGGGCCGACCCGTCAGTCGGCACCAGCAGATGCTTGAACATGCGTTTCTCCCTGCGGCCAGGCCTGTTCGTCCTGACGTCCTGCCCGGAGCCCGCCGCTTAAGCCAGGCACTCCTGAATCAAGTCTATTTCTTTCAGTATAGTTAGATTTACGATGCGTGGAAGCGTGGAAGGTTGATTATTTCCGTGACAAAGTGCCGCGCGCCGACCTCACCTCTCTAACCGTTGCCCTCCGCTGCGGCAATGGCAGCGCCGTGCGCGATCAGGCGGCTTAGACGCTCGTTCGCCCGAAGAATTGCCTGAAGACGGGTTTCCCTGAGTTGCCTGTCATACTCGTTGATGACCGTAGAAATCAGCCCAATCACTTTGTCCGGGTAACTCCAGTCGCCCTGCGTTTCTCCACGATCAAAGATCGCGGCCACTTCCTGCTCCGCCTCACACACGCTGGCGAGAGCGAGTAGTCCGTGTCCGTCCTCCGTGAGATAACGGGTCATCACGATAACCATATAAAGCCGCCGCGTAATGGACGCGTCGCCGTGTCTGCCGCGCGCAGCCTCGAGTGCCATCCGGTGCTGAAGCATGAGTGCATCTACGTCGGCCCGTGGCATGGGCAGAAAGAGTGCTTTGCCTCGAGTGGCCAGAGCATTCCCGAAAGTCTTGCGTGCCATCAAAATTCTGCCTGTTTGTGCGTAGCTATTCGGAGCCGTAGCGGGCGTTGTCGGCAATCAGGACCACACGCCCTTGCATCGGCAATGTGAGCCACGACCCTTTCGCCCGCCCGTTTATTGAATGAAAGTGATTCCGGTGACGAGACCTTTGCCTCTCCTCCGAAAGAAGTCCATCGCGCCAGCCCGCAGCCTCTCTCAGGTTCGTCCGCCCCTCGAAATCCGCAAACCGCTTTACCGGCGAGTTCACTGGCCTTTATTCAGAAACCTGTCCCTTTCGCAAGATTCCTCGACAACGATC
This sequence comes from Burkholderia sp. 4M9327F10, assembly GCF_005503145.1. Lineage (GTDB taxonomy): Bacteria > Pseudomonadota > Gammaproteobacteria > Burkholderiales > Burkholderiaceae > Paraburkholderia. The sequence continues at coordinate 37,725 of NZ_SCNV01000056.1, forward strand.
TAAAGCCCACTAGACTTACCGGGTCATTAGCCCCTGGCGGCCGCTTACGTCCTTGCTGTTGCAATTGCGTCTTGTGTCAACCGCAAAGGTGAGGCACGGTTTTTCATGAACGCCCTGCCTGCGAGGGTAATCGACAAGCTGGTTCCGATGTGCGACTGGTCCAACCGGGCCCGCGCAGATCCGCGGAGACGGCACGCCCGCATATCGGGCCCCGCTGGGAAAGCTCTTTCAAGGCGGCCACTGTGAATCTGACTTCGCACTGCGGTGACATTCAATCTGTATTGCTGGATACCCGTCGGATTCCAGGGTGCTGGACAGAAATGTCTGCAGCAAATCGGCCCATGCGTTGTCCTGCAGATCGATGTTCGCTGCGACGATCAGTCGCAGGCCGCGATCCATGTGCGCAAAGCTCAATGAGCCCGCCTGCTGCGGCCGTCGGAAGAAATGTCCATCCCCGTCGAGCAGCAAAACGGGGCTGCCCTGGAAGCGGCTACTTGCGACGGACAGTGGGTCCAGCACGTGTCGTGAGGATGCCTTCGGGTAGATCAGGACAAGATTGACACCTGCCCTCACCAATTGTTTTCCAATGCAGTTGAACCGATAGGCCATCTGGAAGCCACGCTCCCCGCCTTTGCCCACGCCAACGACGACAATTCCGCGGCTACCCACCTGCTCCCCCAGCGACGTGGGTCGACGGTCAGGAGATAGCAATACTCCGTCCAGATCAAACATGGCGATGTCCTCGTCGGGCCGGTTCCGGTTGTGTTCAGCAACGCCAGGTCAGGACGTAACCGACGTTTGCCCTGGAAAGGGTAATTATAGTCGAGTTCTATTATAATAGAATGTGTGTATCGAAACGTCACTCCAGGTGGCCGGGCGAGACGATGCGAGCGGCTCACGCATTGGTTTCTTGCACGCTTCGAATAACCTGAAGGGAGAATGTATGTCGGATGTACCGCCGTGTCCCAACTGTGCCCAGGAGAACACCTACCCTGACGGCGCGCTAAATGTTTGTGCTGATTGTGGTCACGAATGGTCGCCCCATTCGATGCCTGCGTCGGACGACCTGCCGGAGATGAACGTCATCAGGGACGCAAATGGGAATGCCCTGTCAGACGGAGATTCGGTGGTTCTGGTAAAGGATCTGCGTGTCAAAGGTTCCTCAATCACACTGAAGGTGGGTACCCGCGTTAAGAGCATTCGTCTGGTGGAAGGTGATCACGAAGTGGACTGCAGGATGGATGCGGGCAGTTTCATGCTTAAGGCGTGCTATCTGAGGAAGGTCTGATCAGGTGCGTGTGACAGGCATCACGACAGTCGCGCGAGCAAGTTAGGCTGGATATCCGATCGTTTCACCTGCCAGGATGAATGCTTGAGATGAGTGATGATTGGGCATCTTATGATGCGTTTGTTGAGTTTTTATCGACACCGCTGGACGACGGACGGCCGTTCGTGCTGGAAACGAGGCGTGGGGTATCGTTGCATTTTGATCATTTCGCGATACAGAACTCGATGTCGCGCAGGTCGCCAGACGAACTCGTTCTTGGCTACACGCGCACGATGATGGGGTTTCTACTCCTCCAACCCCAACCCCAGCCCCAACACATATGCATGATCGGCCTGGGTGGCGGATCGCAGGCGAAATACTGCTATCGCCGCCTGCCTGAATCCACTATTACCGCAATCGAAATCAGCGCTGAGGTGATCGCCCTGCGCGACGTTTTCCGGATACCGGCGGATGATGGTCGGTTCAAGGTGATGTGCGCTGACGGAGCGGAGTACATGCGAGACGCCGCCGTAGCGACGGACGTGATCCTGGCCGACGCATTCGGCGCGCGCGGGATCTGACCAGTGCGCGAACTTCGAGTTCTTTACCACGTGCCGCGAGAGATTGACGGATTCTGGCGTACTCGTTGTCAATTTCACTGGCGACGATCCAGGATTGCCGCTTCACGTGCAAAAACTTGAAGCGGTGTTTGGCATCTCGTATGCGCTTGTGTCCTGCAATGGGGGGCGAACTTTGTCGGCTTCGCCTGGAAGGATGCGCGTCAATTACCGTCAAGGCAAGCGTTGCTGACACATGCGCGGTCCATGAGTTGGGTAAGCGATCTCCGTTTATCCGCAACGGCCAGACGCCTGAAAGACGGCGAGTGTCTAGACTGGAGGCGTCTGGTTCAGCCTTCACATGGAGACGTGTGCTGGAGAATCGGCGCCTGAAATTTGGGTAAGTCCTCCCGTCTAATTGGCTACACCTCGGCAACGATGTGGATACGATTAAAAGTGGAAAGCGCTTCCTGCGTAGAGGGAATCCATGAGACTCGGGACTTGAATGCATGGAACCGCGAGTCCCTATCACCCAGCATCAGTTAGTCATCTCGAATAGTGAGATTTCATGAGTCCAGCCAAGTTCGTACTTCGTTATACCGCAGTGCCACTGATTGCGATTGTTGGCGTGGTCATCTGGACTTCCATACCTTCGTCAAAGGAAATCGATGCGCGACAATACGCGGCACTCTCGGACGCGTATACAGATTTTCCGCCACAGTTTCGGCGTGAGATTGCCAGTGCAATGAAGCATGACCAGATTGATGATTGGGACTATCAGGCACTTGCACGCCAATCGCTGAAGGATGGTATCGCGTTGGACTGGCCGGCGACCGGCGCAAGTGATGTGGTAGCGGAGCGCCACAAGCTGGCTGCCCTGGTTCATTCAGATCCTTACCAGTCAGCAGGAAATCAGAAATGAAGGACGTTCTCGTAGCAATCGCATTCGCGCTGATCATCGGTAGCCTGATTTCTGCGCTGTATTTCATGAACCACGACCGTGGACGCACCGGAAGGATGGCTTGGTCGCTTGCAGTGAGGGTGGGGCTGTCCATCACCCTGTTTCTCAGTTTATGGGTCGCACATTGGCTGGGTTACATCGACCCGACCGGAATTCCGATTGGTCGGTGAGCCGACGGAAATGTATGCCATTGAGACAAAATAGGCGTCTCGATGGCGTCACTACATATCCCATTTATAAGGTACAGCGACGTTGCTGACCGCTGCGCATGACCGGCGCCAGGCGCTGGCGAACGCGCTTGCCCTCGGGGCTCCGGTCAGATTGCGCTCACAGCCGTCCCATTTGAGCCCGGCTTGAGACGGATGTCAGTCGAGTCCCGCGCGGAGTTTCCGTCCCGGCATGGTCTGGAGAAAGCAGTCGCCGGCAGGCGGTAGGCGGTAGGCGGTAGGCGGTTCCGCGCAGCCTGTATACGGCGAGCATCGACAGGACGGCGGAACAGTTCCGTACAGGGACAATGCCCCCAGGCAAACACATTTACAGAATATACTAATGTTATTAACATTGTAAGCATCTGATTTGCACCGTCTCGCGAAGTTGCCGTGGTTTGTCCAGGATGGTGTCCACCAAATCATGGTGGGAGCTAAAGTGAACAAATCTGACAGTGATATGTCGCCTGTGTTGAGGCGTCCTTTCTATCGGTCCTGCGCAGGCTGAGTCTATTTCCTCTGTAAATCCGAGATGATTTCGTAGAACGGTCGACCGTACGACTAGTTTGGGCGGCTCCGACCGGTGATAGCAGCGCCGGGAGCGAAAGCAACTCTGGAAGGTTCTCTGCCGCAAGTGTCCGGGACAGGATCTTCTGACTTTAAACGAGGCCGGACCTTGTCGCCTGCAGGTTCGATGCCGCTAACCACTAGAATGCCTCGATCACCCGGTGGCGAAAGCGAACAACCTGCCGAAACCGACGATTTTCGCAGTGAGCCATTGTCCGGAAATGTGGATCGAATTTAATTTTTCTATAGCAAGAGGTCGCATTGGTGTGGCCCTGTCCGGATAGCAGCGAACTTGAAGTCGCCGCGGTCTTGACAGGTATCAACGGCCGGCTTGACTCGCGCGATTCTCTCCTTCCGTTGTTCGCGTCTGCTGTAAATCAGTGGCGCAGCTTCGGACCAGTATCACCGGGCACGTCGCCATGCGCAGGAACTGCTCAGCGACGCTGCCAAGCACCGCCCTGCCGACGCCGTGCCTGCCGTGCGTACCCATCACGACAAGATCGGCGTCATGGCGTTGTACAAACCGATGGAGGCAACTCGGGATATCGTCCTCCGGGCTCTTCGTTTCCTCGATTTCGGTATCGCCCGCCACCCCACGTTCGGCCATCACCTTGCGAGCAGCTTCCAGTGTGATCTGGCCGTCCTCACGGAGCACTTTGCGGAGCGCCTCCGGGTCGTAATAACCGGAGTACGGTGAAACGCGCCATGGGTTGACGATGTATACGGCATGAAGCCGCCCTTGAGCGAGCGCCGCGATGTCGAGTGCTTCGTCCAACGCGCGATTCGATGCGTCACTTCCGTCGACGGCCAATACGATCTTGTGATACATGATCTTATGCCCCGAGAATCGCGCGCCTCTATCACAATACTTCCGAATCGAGGCGCTTCGCGCTTGACCATTTATATGCCGGGCATCACCGGGTAAGGTTCGGTATGGTCCTCCACCCGTTTCACCCCGGGAATCCCTTCTGCCGCAACGCGAACTGCCTCTACTGCTTCCGCCGAGTGAAAGATGCCCCACAAATGCACGACACCATCGTTCACGACAATGTTGCGTCCAGCGAAGGCCCACTTATGCCCAGCCAGTTCACCCATTAGCGTCGCACGGATATCCGCGTCCGAGAGGGCCGCGTCCTCCGCTGGCTCTTCGGGCATGCTGGCCAATGCCTGAACAAGATTGGCGCGGCTCACGATACCGACAAGCTGACCCGCTTTTGTCACGGGAACCCGCTTGATACGCCGTGTTTCCAGAATGCTGGCTACTTCGCTCAGGGGCGCGTCTTCGCTTACAGACACGACTTCGACAGTCATAACGTCTCGAACTTTCGGCGCATGAGTCTTGATGTAGTCCCTGGCGTCATCTGTCGAGGAAAAAAATTCGAGCCACGACGAACGCTGGCGCGCGTCGGTGCCGATCTCTACCCGGCGCAGCAGATCGCCTTCGCTGATCATGCCTGCGACATGCCCTTCCGTATCTATAACGGGTGCGCCGCTAATTCCTTTATCGACAAAAATCCTGGCAACGTCGCGCACGGTCATGTCTGGCGTGACGGATATCACGTTGCTGGTCATTACTTCGGATGCACGCATGGCAAGTCTCCTGAACTGTCTCATTCCCGGTTTCCCTACGAGGCCAGATCATCGGTATACAGCGCCGCCTGGCAGTGCCGTCGCCTGCCAGAGTCCACAACGCATCGACAGCATGCACACCGCGCGCTCATAGGCGCCAGGTGCAAGCGACGAGACGATCGACAAGCGATTTGGCTTCGCGTGTACTCAGGTTATGCGCAGAAGGGGGGCTGACATTTGACATGGATCATTCATGCGACTGGTGCGCGGACCTTGCGCTATGAGCGTGATTTCCAGGGCCACGCAGGATAGATCGGCACAGTTCCTTCAACGCTTTCCCGTCCAGCATCAGATTGACCGCCGTTGCGTTCGACATCGGCCGTCCACCCGGGCTCGTCTGCCTGGGCGCTGCAGAGATCGTTAGCCGTCGCATCGGCTAACGCTTCGCCCTTCACGCGATCCGAGTATGCGCACTTTCCAAACCATGGTACTTCAGTCTGCATGGCGGCGACATAGGCTAGCCATCCGTCCAGATTGCCAGCAAAAAGATTCCGTTGAACCGAAGTGGCGAGGCGCTCCCCATCGAGATCGGCATCAAGCAACGCCTGCGGCCATATGGAGAATGCACGGGCAACCTGCGCGACAAACTCGCGCAAGGTCGTTTGTGGCGATAAGTGCGTCAGTAGCGGGTGGCCTCCCAAGGACTCGCTTGCCGCCGCCAGTTCGCGTACGGTCATACGATCCTTGCCGCACCTCTGCAGAGTGTTCATTGCTTCGAGCACGTCTCCGAGGTGAATCAACAGCGCTCGTCGGTCGAATGCATCATTCATATGTCGTGTCCTGCCAAACCTGGCCATCCAATGCCTGTTCTTTACCGTAGGCATTCAAACGTATGGTGGGACTATACCCGGATGCGTCAGACGCGAGCGTGAGATGCGCAGCCTTGCAAGGCTCGTTGGGGTGGAGGGTCTCTTCCTCCTACCCGTATTCTGACTGTGCAACGCAAACTTGCCGCGCGCTATTCACCGGCCTAAACCGACAGCGTCTTCGACATCTTGAGGTGCACCCAGACCATCCCTTCGCGCAAGCCGTCGAGCATTGCTTCACGCTCAGTCGGGAAAATGCGGCTGTGCGTGAACTCGTGTTTGAAGACGCCCTCAGGCGTATTGTGACTAAACTGGATCGTGCAGGCGAAGCCGCCAGTCGTCTGATGCGTCACCGCCGAAACCGACCAATCGCTGTCGCAGACGTTACCCGAAAGCGCCATGAGTCACTCCTGATCTTTCGGGCGCGCGAAGCCCAAGCTGCGCCAAAGAGGCGCGTCCGGCCCCTCGCGCCAAGTTATCCAACCGTCAGGTTGTCGACGACCGCATGCACGCCCGGCGCCGACCATGCCGCCCCGCGCGCGGCCGACCGCTCGGCAAAGGAGTCGACCTTACCCGTCAGCGTAACCGTGCCTTCATGTACCTTGATCGCGATGTGTTTCGCTTCTCGGTCGGCATGGCGCTGCAGTGCCTCGCTAATCTGATTGCCGATATCCTGCGCGGCGACGGCACCGCCTATACGCATCATGTTCGACACGCCCGTCACACCGCGCATGTGCGAAACGGTGCGCGTAGCGACATGGCTGTGATAAGCACAATCCACCTCGCCGCTCAAAGTCACCCAGCCCTTCTCGACCTGAACCTTGACAGCGTCTTCATACAGGCCGACGGTCCAGCGCAAGATGGTGCGAACGGCGTTGGCGATGTCCTCATCGGTCCGTACGTCCGTATGCTGCAAGCGGATGTCCATCTCCACCACGACCGCCTTCACGCCAGCCACCCGTTGCGCAGCCTTTTCCGCCGCGAGTTTCTCGGCGTAGCTGGTTGGGTGCCCGGACAGCGTCACCACACGGTCGCGCACTTCAACGCCGATATCCGTGATGTCAACTGCCGGATCCCACGCCAGCTCGTCCTCGACCTGCCGTTGCAATTCCGTGTCCGACTTCATTGCGTGCTCCTTGATGACCTGCAAAAAACGCAGCTGCGCCTGGACGTGCAGCCGCCGGCGCGGCGCGGTGCTGATCAGCTGATCGGCAGACGCTTGCGCTCGGAAGCCGCCTTCTTGGGCAGCGTCAACGAGAGGACGCCGTCCTTATACTGCGCCGTCGCGCCGGCTTCGTCGATCTCGCTCGCGAGCGAAAACGACCGGCTGACCGACCCCGAATATCGTTCGCGCCGAACTACGCGCTCGCCCTCTTTCAGTTCCTGATTGCGTTCGATCCTGGCGCTGATCGATAGCAGGTTGCCGTCGATTTTCACGTCGATATCGTTCTTTTCGACGCCCGGCAATTCTGCCTTCACCGTGTACGCGGTATCGCTTTCCGTCACATCTACCTTGATGTCGGCCAGAGGTGCATCGCCGCCCGCAGCACGTAGCGGACGGAACAATCCCTGAAAGAGTTCCGACATGGGTTCAAGCTGAAACGGGTCAAAACGAGTCAAGTTGCTCATCGTATAACTCCTTGATTCATCCATGAACGTCATGGAATTTGGACTGCGTTGAGTGGCTCGACCGCACTGCGCGCCGGGCCTCGGCATTCCCCTGGACAGGTTGCGCGCATCTGCCCGCGCAAGCAACGCTGCCTAGGAGACCTCGATGATTACCTTCAGTGCGTGCGTCTCGGCCGCGCGGCCGAACGTGTCGTAAGCGCTGGCAACATCCTCGAGCTGGAAGCGGTGTGTAATGAGTTTCGCCGGATCGATGCGACCAGCACGAACGGTCTTGAGCAGCATCGGCGTACTGACGGTATCGACGAGGCGCGTGGTAATCGCGATGTTGCGATCCCAAAGCGTTTCGAGGTGCAGATCGGCCTTTACGCCGTGCACGCCGACATTCGCGATCACGCCACCGGGCGCGACTATCGCTTCGCACAACTCGAACGTTGCGGGTATGCCGACCGCCTCGATCGTACAATCGACACCGGTCTGCCCGGTCAGCTTCATCACTTCGGCGACCGGGTCGGCGTGGCCGATGTCGATACATGCAGTCGCGCCGAAGCGGCTCGCGACTTCGAGACGGTTCGTATCGCGATCGATCATCAAAATCTGTGCCGGCGAGTAAAACTGGGCGGTCAGCAGCGCTGCAAGGCCGATCGGACCGGCCCCGACGATCGCCACCGTGCTGCCGGGCTGCACCTTGCCGTTCAGAACACCACATTCGAAGCCTGTCGGCAGGACGTCCGACAGCATCACAAGCGCCTCTTCGTCGGCACCAGCGGCAATCGGGTACAGGCTGGTCTCGGCGTGTGGAATGCGCACATATTCGGCCTGGGTGCCATCGATCTTGTTGCCGAGAATCCAGCCGCCGGTGGTGCAGTGTGAATACATGCCGCGCCGGCAATAATCGCATTTGCCGCACGACGAAATGCACGAGATCAACACCCGGTCGCCGGGCTTGAACGACGACACCGCCGAGCCGATCTGCTCTACGACTCCAACCCCCTCATGGCCGAGGATACGCCCCGGCTCGCAGGTCGGCACATCGCCTTTCAGAATGTGCAGATCGGTGCCGCAGATCGTCGTGCGTGTCATCTTGACGATCGCATCGGTAGGCGCGACGAGCTGCGGAATGGGCCGTTCGTCGAGTGATTTCTTGCCGGGACCGTGATACACCAATGCTTTCATGGACTGCCTCCGCTGCCAGAAACGAACATGCTGTATGACAGACTTTAGGACGGCGAACGCCGCAGCAATTGACATGCATCAAGCGATACGCATCGTCCCAAGCACGGGCGAAAAGTATGATCTCGGTCAATTCCGGCGCATGACGCAGGTCTATGTTGGACAGGCCCTCTTTGCTTACCGGAGCCGACCATGCCCAACCATTTCATCTTTCCCCCGCCCCGGCCACTGCATGTACGGCAACGCGAACACCTTGCGCAGCGCGATTGGCGCGCCATCGATTAAGCGTTGCGGCGTCCCTGTTCGTATCGCCATCCAGCAGGTCGCATGCATCGTATCGAAACTCATATTTCGGTGATCTATCTGGTCGGTCACTATGCGTACAAGCTCAAGAAACCGGTCAGCCTGGACTTTATCGATTTCACGCGCCCAGCAGCACGGCAGCGTGCATGCCGAGACGAAGTCCGGTTGAACCGTCGCCTCGCGGGTGAACTTTATTGCGGTGTCGAGACGATCGTCCGCACGGGACGGGTCTGCAAGATCGGCAAGCGCGGGCGTGCAGTCGAACACGCGATCAGAATGCGACGCTTTAACGAACGCGATGTGTTTTCAGCAATGCTCGCGCGCGGCGAACTCGGCCTTGCGGAGATAGACGCGGTCGCAGATCGCCTCGCCGCGTTTCATCGCCACGCAGCGCGCACTCCACCGAACCACCGCTACGGCTCGGTATCTGCGGTGCGTGTGCAGATGCAGACCGTGCTGGATTCGTTCGAGCGGGAAACCAGGACGCTCGTGCCCGTCCCATTGCCTGCCTGGTGCGAGAGCGAGGGCAAGCGCTCGCGTCCGTTTGCACCGGTTGCCACCCGGCATTTGGCTCCTTCCGCATACTCAGCCCATTCGATCGACCACCACTACAACGTGCTACTGACGCTCACGCGGCAGGTATTGGAGGCTGGCTATCCAGCGCTGGTAGACGCTACTTTCCTCAAGCACGAACACCCGTCACGTTTTGCGGCCTTGGGCAATATGCTGTCAATCCCTGTCATCGTGCTGGATTTCCATGCACGCACGTGTCGGCTTTGGGAGCGTGTACGCACCCGTGCGTTGGAACAACCCACTGCATCCGACGCGGGGCCGGTCGTTCTGGTCAAACAATTGGCAAACGAGGAGCCGCTTACCTCTGAGGAAATGGCGGATACGGTGTATCTCGACACAGAAGTGCCGCTTGATGCCTTCGCTCATATCGAGTACTGGGAAGCGCTGCGGCGAAGGCTGGAGCAGCATGCAGCGGCTTTGCCGGAAGCTCTTCACGCATGAGAACGGTTCAACCCGACCCCAAGCGTCAACCCGCGCCGTGCGCCTTCGGCGTAGGTCCACGGTTTACGACCTCGCCCTAAAAAAATCTGTCAATTACGCCCAGCGGCACTCATGGCAGATTTCCGGCTGTCACTGCATATGCATACCGCCGTTGATCGCGAAGTCTGCGCCCGTGACGAAACCCGCGTCGTCCGAACAGAGAAACGCCACGAGCGCCGCGATCTCATCGGGCTGACCGAGACGTCCAACTGGAATTTGGGGCAGAATTTTTGCATCCATGACGTCCTTGGGAATCGCGGCGGTCATCGCAGTCGCCAGATAGCCGGGCGACACCGTGTTGACCGTTACGCCACGTTTCGCGACCTCCAGCGCAAGTGACATCGTGAAGCCGTGAATGCCGGCCTTGGCTGCCGCATAATTGGTCTGACCGAATGCGCCGCGAGCGCCGTTCACCGAGCCGACGTTGACGATACGTCCGAACTTTTGCTCGACCATCCCGTTTAGTAACGGCTTGGTCATATTGAACAGTGAATCGAGATCGGTGCGCAGCACCGCATCCCAATCGCCTTTGTTCATCTTGGCGAATGTCGAATCGCGCGTGATGCCAGCATTGTTGACGAGCACGTCGACAGAGCCAAACTCCTTGAGCACGCGTTCTGCGCAATGTGCGCACGAGTCGAAGCTGGTCACGTCGGCCTCGTACGCGTGAAAACGGCGGCCTGCATCACGTTCGTGCGTGAGCCAGGTGGCGACGTGATCGTTGCGCTCGGAGTGCGACATGGCGACGACCATACCGGCATCGTGCAGACGCCGGCTAATGGCGGCGCCGAGCCCGCCCATACCGCCTGTGATGAAAGCAACTCGCTTAGCCGACATGTTGTTCTCCTTGAGCTGAACCGTTGAGTTTCGCAAACGGCGGCACCGCGAACGGCGCACGCCCTTCCAGCGTTCTCTTGAGCGCCACATCGAGCGATGTGGTGGCTTCAGTAGTCATGGCTCCGTCCAGTCTTATCCAGATGAATCGCATACGCTCCGCACGGCTATCTCGCAGTCGTATTCGCGGCAGCGGTGCGTCCAATGTAGGCGACTCCGTCGGAGGCCGATTGATGTGTATCAAGCGTGCGGCGCACCGCCGCAAAATCTGGTCGGCGGCGCCGTTGAAGAACACTCACGCATCGGCTGAGGCTTCCCTGATCAGCAACACGGGGCATGTCGCGTGCCGCACGAAACGCTCTGCGACGCTGCCAATCACCATGCGTCGCATGCCGCGCCGCCCATGCGTGCCCATCACGACAAGCTCCGCGCCGCGCCGCTCGGCGCAGCGAGCGAGACAACTGGCAATGTCCTCGGCGATGCCTTGCGTTTCGACGATCTCCGAATCACCCGCCACACCGAGAGCCTGCATCTTCGCGCAAGCCTCGTCGAGGAAGCTGCGCCCTACCTGGCGTGCCGTGTCGGTCAGCAGATGCGGATCGCAGGCCCCCGCATATGTGAATGCCCCGGACTGGTCCAGCACATAGACCGCCGTCAGCTTGCCCCCCGACAGTTTGGCCATCCGGATGCCCTCGTCTACCGCAAGCTTCGACGCTTCACTGCCATCCACCGCCACCAGAATATTGGCGTACATGACTCCCTCCTCATGGAGTGTTGGAAAAAAGAGGCACCTCGCCGCAATAGACGCAAGCTTGCCTGGCACCACGTTTAGACCGGGCGTCGGTCGAGTTTCCGCTCAGCGACATCGAATGCGGCCCGTACCGCCACGTTCGGATCGGCGTTCAGGCAATGCTCGATCGGCACGAGCTCTCCGTTACGCATGATCAGGTCGAGCCGCGCGTCGAAAACCGGACGGCGAATATCGGCGGCGGGCGCGCTGGCTCCGGCACCTTCCGGCCGTTCACGAATAGCCTCGATCGCCAGGTGACAACCAGCGATAGACCTGCTGAACCGTTCGAGGCGCACCAGCTGCGTAGCCGCCTCGCCCTCGATCTGCGATGTCCCGGCAAAGCCGAGATAGACGATTTGCATGCCGACACCCATCGCTGTTCTCCCAGACGTGCCGCGATTTCTCTGGTGAGGCCGGCTTCTTTCGCGACTTTAGGAAGATCGGCGGTACAACGTTGCCAGCAGTGCTCAACGACGCTGCCAATTTCACCGCTCTATGCGGAACTTCAGATTCATTCGCCGGGTGTGCGTGGCCGGTCGAGCGCGCATCTCGTCGCAATCAGGTCGCCGCGGTAGCGACATACGACTGGCGGCATGATTGAATCATCGGCGCGAACGGCATGGAGCAATTGACTTGTATCAACGCTTTGGCGAGCTGGAACAGCGGTGCCCGGAGAATCAAGGGATATTCCGCGGACGAAATCCTTGGGCAGCATTTTTCGATTTTCTATACGCCAGAAGACGTCGCCACGGACAAGCCGGGCCATGAACTGGCCCTTGCTGCGGCGCGCGGCAGGGCGGAAGACCAGGGCTGGCGCCTACACCGGGACGGATCGCGTTTCTGGGCGGGCGTCACGATTACCGCGGTGCATGATCCGTCCGGCGCATTGCTCGGCTTGGCCAAGGTCACGCGCGATATGGCCGAACGCGTGCGGCTTGCCGAACTCGAACATGCCATTGAGCTATCCGCGTAGATTCAGCGCACACGCGAAGAAGAGCAAAAGCGCATCGTCCGCGAATTGCACGATGATCTGGGCCAGCAACTCAAGGCGCCAAAAATGGGCATTGCGGCGTTGGAGGGTCAGCTGGCCGCCGGCAACGAGAGCCTGCCGCGCTCGCCGCAACGGACAACCTGCAACGGCAGATTGACACCATGATGGCATCGCTGCGACGGATCCCTGCCAACCTGCGCCCGCCGATGCTTGACGACCTCGGACTGGCCGCTGCGCTCGAGTGGCTTGCTGACGATTTCACGCATCACTATGCCCTGCCCGCGTGATCCGCACGCTGGCTGATACATCAGGATCAATCGTGTGCACCGGGAGGTGAATCTCGCTCCGCGGGACTGGCACCGAAATGCGCCATGGCGCCCAAGTTGCATACTTCTCTTCGCAGTGAGGCGATTTCCGCTTGCAACGTCTTGATATCGCGATGCATTTCACGGCGCAGCAGACGCTCTTCCTGTTCGACGAAGATGGCGGCAATGCTGGCGAACACCAGCGATAGCAGACCGTAGCCGAGCAACACGACGAAGGCGGCAAAGACGCGCGATGCTGGGGTAGTCGGGGCCATGTCTCCGTACCCGACTGTTGCGCTGCTTTCGAATGCGAGCCAGACGCCCTCGGCGTAGGTGTGCACGCCTGGTTCGAGCCAGTAAAACCCGGCTCCCGCAGAGGCAAGCAGGGCCGCTGCCGTTATGAGCAACAGGAGTAATCGGTTGGGCGAGAAAAATCCACGCAGCGACACCACTATTCGCGCCGCCACCAGTCCCATAAACAGAATGCGCAGAACCCACTCGAGTGACGACCAGGGGGCGACACCCCATGCGACGCTGACCCCGGCTCCAACGGCGATCAGAACGTCGTAGCGGTTTCGCATGAGAAACCGCATGGGTTTGCGGCTCAGACGCACCGTCCAGGCCAGCGAAGCGGCGAAACCGGCCACCATGCACACGTATAGCACTCGGCCCATCTGATGAAGCATGGGCGAGTCAACGGCCAGTTCGAGATAAAACGCGGGAATAGCCAGCAGGCTGGAGCCAAGCAGGACCCACTGCAACCAACGCCATGTGCGCACCGCCCGCACGTTGTCATGCGGATCGACACCGGCCAGGCCGGCTACGCGAAAACGATCGTTCATTTCGCCACCGCATCCGAGGTTACGACGCTGATTGACAACGCTGATTCATGACGTCGCCGCTTCGGCAATCGGGATAACGCCACGTGGTGCTCAATCGTATGAGCGCGGCCTCGGCAGGCTTTGATACGGATCATAAGGTTGCAAGATGTGCCGAAACAACGTTTGCAATCGTCTGCGGCACATGAACCGGATTGCGCGATGTGTGGGCCATCGGGCGCGCTCTGATGACCACTGCTTGATCCAACTCAATCGAAACGCCGGTGCGGCGGGTATGTTGGATCGACATCTGCGGCGCACCTGCGGGCGGCACCGTTGCATCCGGATGGCGACGAACACTAATAGGAATATCGACGTGCAAAACTCTGACAAGACTCCCGAACGCGGCCTTAACGCTAAAGTTGACAGTTACCATCCAGAGGACGCCAGGTTCTACCTCGTCGGCGGCGGCATTGCTTCGTTAGCGGCCGCGGCTTTCCTGATCCGGGACGGACACGTGCGCGGTTGCGACATTACCATTCTGGAAGCGCTCGGCAAACCTGGCGGCAGCCTCGACGGCTCGGGTTCGGCGGAAAGCGGCTACGTCGTGCGCGGCGGCCGCATGCTCGAAAGCAAGTATCTGTGCACCTACGAGCTGTTCTCGTCAATACCGACTCTAGACGGCAGCAAAAGCGTGACGCAGGAGATCTTCGACTGGAACGAAACAATCAGAACCTCGTCCAGGTCGCGGCTGGTCAGGAACGGCAAACGCGAGGATTCTCCCGCTTACGGACTGGACGAACAGCACCTGCTGACGCTGGGCCGGCTATCGATCGAACCCGAAATCATGCTCGGCAACAGCCGGATTTCCGATCACTTCGATGCGTCTTTCTTCGAAACCAATTTCTGGTTGATGTGGTGCACGACATTCGCGTTCCAGCCGTGGCACAGCGTGGCCGAGTTCCGGCGCTATCTGCTGCGCTTCGCGCATATGACCTCCGGATTCAACCAGTTGCACGGGATCATGCGCACGGTCTATAACCAGTACGACTCGATGATCCGGCCGCTACGTCGCTGGCTGGACGACCACGGCGTTGTGTTCCAGCCGAACAACCGGGTCATCGATCTGTTGTTTGATGAAACTGGCCTCGCGAACCGGGTCAGAGGCATCGTCTGCGAATCCGCGCACCAGCGCCTCGAGATACCGGTCGGAGCCGCAGACAAGGTCATCGTCACGCTCGGATCGATGACCGCCAGTTCCAGCCTGGGTAGCATGGATCACCCGGTGCCTTTGAATACGGCCGACAGTACGGGCGCCTGGGCCCTGTGGAAGACGATCGCCGCGGGTCGGCCCGAGTTCGGTCACCCTTCCGTTTTCGCGGATCATGTCGAAGAGTCGAAGTGGTTGTCGTTTACGGTGACGTTGCGCGACCCGACGCTATTCCGGCTGATCCGCGACCTGACGGGAAATGTGCCGGGGGAAGGCGGCCTGATTACCTTTGCCGAGTCGAGTTGGCTCGCGTCCATCGTTTTGCCGCATCAGCCGCATTTCATCGATCAACCCGCAGATGTGCAGGTGCTATGGGGCTACGGCTTACGGGTCGGCCAGCCGGGCGATTTCGTCAGGAAGCCAATGTCGGCATGCACAGGCGGCGAAATCCTGACCGAGATCCTTGGCCATTTGCGGATCGAGGCAGAGGCATCCGGCATCCTCGAGCACGCCAACTGCATTCCCTGCCTGATGCCTTTCATCACGAGCCAGTTCCTGCCGCGCAGCAAGGGCGACCGGCCGGACGTGGTGCCCGACGGCTGGGAAAATCTGGCGTTCACGGGCCAGTTCTGCGAGCTGCCTGACGATGTCGTCTTCACCGTTGAATACTCGGTTCGCTCCGCCCAGAACGCGGTATACGCGCTACTCGGACTCGAGCTTGTGGCGCCGTCAGTATACAAAGGCCAGCATGACCCTAGGATCGTGTACAAGGCGTTTTCAACGTTACGTGACCGCTAGCCCGGTCACCGTGCCATGTGCGGCAAGGTACGCCGCTTTCGAAGCAAGCCATGCCAACGTCTATCAGCGAGGTGACGTAGTGGACATCGAAGGGCCGCCGCAGATCAAAGACTTTCGCACGCTTCTTGGACGTCTGAAGGAGCATCCGCTGGCACGCGTCGGCCCTGGCCTCATCACCGGTGTCGCCGACGACGATCCGAGCGGCATCGCCACCTATTCGCAGGCAGGCGCGCAGTTCGGTCTGAACATGCTTTGGACGATGCCGCTCGCCTTCCCGTTAATGGCAGCCGTCCAGGCCATGTGTGCAAACCTCGGCCGGGTGACCGGCAAGGGGCTCGCCGCCAACATCAAGAGCGCATTTCCACCGATCGTGCTTCAGGCCGTCGTGCTATTGCTGCTCGTCGCCAATGTCCTCAATATCGCTGCCGACGTCGCCGCCATGGGCGAGGTCGCGGAACTCGTGACCGGCGTCAACCGCCATCTGATGACCGCCTGCTTTGTGTTTGGAACACTGCTGTTGCAGGTGTTCGTCCCTTATCACCGGTACGTCTACTTTCTTAAGTGGCTGACCGTCTCACTGCTCGCCTACGCCGCCGTGCTATTTACGGTTCACGTACCGTGGAGCGAAGTCGCGCTGCGCACGCTGTGGCCGCATCTCACGCTGAACGCCAACGCGGCAGCGGTGGTCGTCGGCGTGTTCGGCACGACGATCAGCCCTTACCTCTTTTTCTGGCAGGCATCTGAAGAAGTCGAAGAGATGCAGGTGAACGGCGGTGGTGTTGCGCTAGTGCGTGACGCGAGCGCGGCGCCCACGGAGCTTCGACGCATTCGCTGGGACACCTGGACCGGCATGTTCTATTCGGACGTCACGGCTTTCTTCATCATTCTTGCGACCGCCGTCACGCTGCATGTGGCCGGTGTGACCGACATCACCACCGCAGCGCAAGCGGCGAGCGCGCTGCGGCCGCTTGCCGGCAATTTTGCCTACATCCTGTTTGCGCTGGGTATCCTCGGCGTCGGCCTGATCGGCGTGCCGGTGCTTGCCGGCTCCGGCGCCTATGCGCTCTCCGAGGCGATGGACTGGCGTGAGGGTCTGGAGCGTAAGGTGCGCGATGCGCGCGGTTTCTACGCCATCATCGCCGTCAGCGTGCTGGCGGCGCTTGTCATTCAGTATTCGCCGATCAGTCCGATGAAGGCGCTGTTCTGGAGCGCCGTCATTAACGGCGTGGTAGCCGTGCCGCTGATGGCCGTGATTCTGATCCTCGTGTCCAGAAAGTCAGTCATGGGCGCATTCACCGCGAGCCGGCCGCTGATGGTTCTCGGCTCGATCGCTACGCTGGTGATGGGCGCGGCCACCGTACTAATGCTGCTGCCGTCGTAGACGTAGGCGACTCGATCGCGGTTGCGTCCGAACCGGATCAAACACTTGCTCCGGCTCCCGCCGCGAGTTCGACAATATCGGCCGTGATCTCATCCTGACGAACCTGGCGGTAGTGTTGCGTCAGTTCGGCAAGCGTCTCTTTCACATTGTTGCGCGCGGCCAGCATTGCGCGCATCCGCGCTTCATTCTCGGCGGCGAACGACAGCATCAACGCCTCACACAGTTCGACATACACGTAGGCTTCAACCAGTCCGGCAAGCAGACGGTCAGGAGGCAACGTGAGTAACGGCGGCTGGGTGCGCCGCGCAACATGAAAGCGCGAATAATCGAACGGAATCAGGCTACGTTCGACGATCTCGCTGTGCGCGGCGATGCCCGGCATGGCATGAACGACCGAGACATGGGTCACGCCTCGATCGCCAAGACGCGTATAAAGCGCATCGGTGATCCGGCTCGCGAGCGCTGGCACATCGTCGGCATGGGAGGCCGCAGGAGCGCTCCAGGCAAACGGCAGGCGGCGTTCGTTCGCCACAATTTCGCCGCGCGTACCCGCGAGCAGGAGTTCGCTCTGCGCCGTCGTCAGACAGGTCCGCGCGTGATCGAGAATCTGCTCGTTGAACGAGCCGACGAAGCCCTGCTCCGCGCACAGCGCGATGACAATCCGTGCGCCGTGGTTCAGCACGCGCGCTGGTTCGCCCGATGCGTGGATCAACGCGGCACCGATCGCAGCGCCGACGGTCGAGGCCGCGGAGCGGATGCCGGGCAGCCGCCGTTGTGCTTCGCGCGAACGTGCTGCCGCAATGCCGCGCATCGCGCCGATGACAGCGTCCAGCTGGCGGGCGGTAGCGCTGCGCGTTTCGATTTCGGTAAGTTTTCCGCTCATTGCCCAACCCCACTGCTTGCCGCGCCGCTCGCGACCGTCGGCGCGAATTGCTGCACCAGATCGCGAACCGCGGCGACGAGCACTGCTTGCATGCCGGCGCTCAACGGCGCGGGCGACGACAGCGACAAACCTTGCGCAATCTGGGCTTGCAGGCGCTGGGTGTCCAGATGCGCAGCCAGTTGCGTCCGCACGTGCGCGACGATGCCGCGCGGTGCCGAATCGAACACGCCCTCCGCCAGCGCCGACAGCAGCGCGATCTCGTCGAGCGTGCGCAACGCGCTGAAGCGCGGCTGCGCGATCAGCGCGCGGATGCGTTCACCACGGGCGATTTTGCCGGCGACATGCGCATCCGTCAGGCCCCCGAACCGGCTGAACATCTCCAGCTCCAGGAACTGGGCGTAATCGAGGCGCAAGCGTCCCGACACTCCTCGCAAAGCGGGATGCTGAGCCTTACCGCCGACGCGGCTCACGCTCAAACCTACATCGACCGCCGGACGCTGGTTCGCCGCGAACAGCGCGGCGTCGAGCACGATCTGCCCATCCGTGATTGAAATGAGATTGGTCGGGATATACGCGGACAGGTTACCCATATCGGTTTCCGCGATCGGCAATGCGGTCAGCGAGCCGCCACCCAGTGCGGCCGACAGCTTTGCCGCGCGCTCGAGCAGGCGGGCATGGACATAGAAGATGTCACCAGGATAGGCCTCGCGCCCCGGCGGCTCGCGCGTCAGCAGCGCCAGCTCGCGATGCGTCGCGGCATGTTTTGTCAAGTCGTCGACCACGACCAGCGCGTGCTGTCCACGATCGCGAAAATACTCGGCGATCGTGAAGCCCGCGAACGGCGCGATCCATTGCAGCCCCGGCGCTGACGCCGCAGGGGCGACAACGAAGATGCAGCGCTCGGGCGCGCCGTACTGGCGCACCGATTCGATGACTCGCTGCACTGCGGTCATGCGCTGGCCAATCGCGACATAGACGCAAATCATGTCCGAACGCTTCTGGTTGACGATCGTATCGATCGCCAACGCGGTCTTGCCCGTGGCCCGGTCGCCGATGATGAGCTCGCGCTGCCCGCGGCCGATTGCGAACAACGCGTCGACGAGAAGTACACCCGTTTCGACGGGCTCACTGACCAGATCGCGTTCGATGATCGCCGGCGCCGGCCGTTCGACCGGCATGTGCAACTCCGCGACGATGGGATCGTCGCGGTCGAGCGGCCGCCCGAGCGGGTCGATCACACGCCCTAGCAACCCTTCTCCGACCGGCACTTCCAGCACGGTGCCGGTGCGGGTTACGCAGGAGCCAGCTTCTACGGCGGTGCCGTCGTCCAGCAGCACGACACTGATGACGTCCGCGTCCAGCGTGTGCGCGAAGCCGGTCGCGCCGTTTTCGAAGCGAAGCAGCTCGTTGAGGGCCGCATCTGGCAGTCCTGATACAAATGCGATGCCATCGCCAAAGCGCTCAACGCGGCCGAGCGTCTGCGCGTGCGGCTTCACAACCGTTTGGGCGAGTGTATTGCGCTGGTCCGCGAGCCAGGGATCGTCGATCATGTCAGCGGAACCCATGATCGCCACTCAGTAAGGCCGCTTTGATCTGCACGAG
>NZ_SCNV01000057.1 GCF_005503145.1 Burkholderia sp. 4M9327F10
GGGTAGGTGCCTCAGGCGCCCTTGGCGAGCGGAAACTCGATCGTGACCTCGAGTCCGGGTCCGGGGGTCCGGTTGCGCAGGCGCAGGCCGCCGCGGTAGCGGCCGACGAGGCGCTGCACGATCGCCATGCCGAGGCCGGTGCCGTTGGCCTGGGTGCGTGCGGTATCGACCCGGTAGAACGGCCGCGTGACGAGCGAGAGTTGATCTTCCGGAATGCCCGGTCCCTCGTCGACCACTGAGAGCTCGACCCGCGAATGCGACACGCGCGTCTCGAGGATCACGTGCGGAATGCCGTCGGTTTCGCTCAGGCCATACTTGCGGGCGTTCTCCAGCAGGTTGCCGATGACGCGCCGCATGTCGGTTTCGTCAGCCTCGATCACCGCCGACGGCGCGAGCCGCGTGATCAGCCGCATGCCGTCTTCCGACGCGATCCGCGCCGCCAGCTCGCCGGCGATCACGGAAAGGTCGACGGGTTCCGGCACGCGTTGTACCGGCCGCGCGTAATCGAGGAAGCGGCCGATGATCATGTCCATCTGCTCGATGTCGTCCACCATCGCGTCCTTGGTGGTCTGATCGGACGGGCTCATCTCGGTTTCGAGCCGCAGGCGCGCGAGCGGGGTGCGCAGATCGTGTGAGATACCGGCCAGCATCAGCGCGCGGTCGGCCTCGAGCTGTTCGAGGTCCTGCACCATCTGGTTGAAGCTACGGTTGGTCTCGGCGGCCACGCCCATGCCGCGTTCGGGCAAGGGCTCGGGCAACTGCCCTGAGCCCACCCTGCGTGCGGCCATGGCAAGGCGCGCGAATGGCCGGTTCACCAGACTCGTGATGAAGGCCGCGCCAAACAGCGAGAGCGCCAGCGCGAACACGCCCCAGCCAGCCCATTGCAGGCCGGTGGCGTTGTCGAGCTGGTCGCGGTCGAGCGCCACCCAGTAGTCGTCGTCGTCGATCTTGAAGCTGATCCACACGCCTGGGATGTCGTTGACCGATTGCGCAATCACGGTGTCGTCGCCAAGGCGCCCGCGAATGTCGTGCTCGATCAGGCGGTTCAGCGACTCGTCCGGTTGCAGCTTGTACTTGTCGGTGGTTTCGCGCGGATACACGCGCACCCCTTCGTTACTCTCCAGATCCTGCAGCAGCGCGCGCCGCAGGTCGGGATCGGAATAGAGGAGTGCGGTGCGCGTGAGCTTCACGATGGCGACGAGCTGCAGAGCCACGCGCTGTGCGCGCGGCTCGCGTTCGATCACCCGGAAGCTCTGGAACCAGGCGGCGAGACTGACTGCGATCAGCAGTGCAATCAACAGAAAGGTCCGCCAGAAAAGGCCGCCGAACGCGAGCGTCAGGAGGCGCCGGTCGATCCGCATGGGCCCTTCTTATCAGAAAACAAAAACGGAAAGCGCGATCAAGCTCAGGCTGCGCCGTCGGGAATGAATACGTAGCCCAGACCCCAGACGGTCTGGATGAAGCGCGGACTGCCCGGATCCGGTTCGATCAGCTTGCGCAGACGCGAGATCTGCACGTCGAGACTGCGGTCGAACACTTCGTACTCGCGGCCGCGCGCCAGTTCCATCAGCTTTTCGCGCGACAGCGGTTGCCGCGGATGGCGGGCAAACACCTTCAGCACGGAGAATTCACCGGTGGTCAGCGGGATTTCCTGGCCGGCCTTGGTCAGCGTGCGGGTGGCGAGGTTGAGGGCGAACTCGCCGAACTCGAAGACCTCAGTGGTTTCGGACGGCGCGCCCGGCAACTCGGACGGCGATTGCCGGCGCAGCACCGCGTGGATGCGGGCCACCAGCTCGCGCGGATTGAACGGCTTCGGCAAATAGTCGTCAGCGCCCATCTCGAGGCCGACGATACGGTCGACGTCTTCACCCTTGGCCGTGAGCATGATGATCGGCGTGCGGTCGTTGCTGCCGCGCAGGCGCCGGCAGATCGACAGACCGTCTTCACCCGGCAGCATCAGGTCGAGCACCAGCAGATCGAATCGCTCGCGCACCCAGAGCTTGTTCATTGACGGCGCGTTTTCGGCGACGTAGACGTTAAAGCCCTGTTCGCCAAGGTAGCGGCGCAGAAGATCGCGCAGACGCGGATCGTCGTCGACGACGAGGATTTTCGAAGGGTTTTTGGTTTCCATGGTCGGCATCTTAGCGCGATTACAAAGTGGTGCGAGTTTGCATCAATTCGCGGGTTACAGTCAGTTACAAAATTTACCCGCACTGTGGCACGGCGTAAAGCGGTGACGCGTAGACTGCTTTACTGAATGCGGCTGTTCGGTGGATACTTCACTCGACCAAAAAATTCGCGCCCGGCATCTTCTCCGGGTTCTGTACACGCATTTAGGGTAGCCGGTTGCCGCACCACGAAGGGAACAAGATGAAGGGAGGGGTTTGGCCGAATGTGCGCCTAAGCGTGATTGCGCTGGCAGCGGCCGGCTCACTCGCGGGCACATTAGGCCCTACGCTCGCCCATGCCCAGTCCTCCGAAGAGCGGGCATCGAACGCCCACGTGCCACGCCCCCGGGGTCCGAAGCCACCTCATCAGCCTCGCAATCCCAATCTCGATCATCCTGCTTCAGACGCCATGATGCGTGCTGCAGTTCCCCCCGATCTTGATCAACGCCGCCGCGACGGTCACATGACGCCCGAAGAGCGGCGTCTGTTGCGCCAGCATATCGAAGACGCCGTCCGCGAGTTGTACAAGCGCTAGGGCGGACACGCCTAACGCCCGTCATCGTGTGCCGCGATGTGCGTGAAAAATTTCGTTGCACTTCCCCCGTCAACTTTCCGCTCCTGTCTGCCGTTGAGTCGCCAGAGGGGACAACCGCACGTCATGCGCAAGTCTGCCTGCGTTTGCCTGCCATCGACCACCGCCACCGATAACGGACAACTGATAATGAAAACGCTGTTCTCGAGGACTCGCGGCCTATCGGCTCCATTGCTGGCCGCCGCGGCATGTGCGGCGCTCGGTTGCGCCTTGCCGGCAGTGGCTCAGGATGGTGCGTCTGCCGTACCGGGCTATACCCGGCATAGCCAGCACACCCAGCATACCCAGCGCAGCAAACACCAGACCCCAGTGGCGGCCGAGGCCGTGGACGATTCGGCCGCGGCTCTACTCGACGATGACGACGCACGCTTTTTCCTGACCCGCGTGGGGTTCGCGCCCGATAACGCCGAGGTCGCCCAATACGTCGGCCTGACACGGGAACAGGCGGTCGACAAGGTGCTGGGGACGGCGCGCACGGAAGCCTTCACACCCATGCCCGCCTGGGTGCTGGAGCCGATCCCGACGCGCGAGGAGCGCAAGGTCTGGACCCAGGACCAGCGCCAGGCCGAACAGCGCACGCGCGGCCAGCGCTACGAAGAGCTGCGCGCATGGTGGGTGCGCGAGATGCTGACGACGCCTTCGCCGCTGACCGAACGCATGACGCTCTTCTGGCACAACCACTTCACCTCGGGACAGGACAAGGTGGGCTACCCGCAACAGATGGCGCAGCAGAACATGCTGCTGCGGCACGACGCACTGGGTAATTTCGGCGACATGCTGCACGCCGTGGCGAAAGATCCGGCCATGCTGCAGTACCTCGACGGCGCCAGCAATCGCAAGGGCAAGCCCAACGAGAATTTCGCCCGCGAGGTGATGGAGCTGTTCACGCTCGGTGAGGGCCACTATTCACAGCAGGACGTGTCGGAGGCGGCGCGCGCCTATACCGGATGGACGCTCGATCCGGACACTCAGGCCTACGTGTGGCTTCCCAATCAGCACGATGACGGCGTGAAGCGGGTACTCGGCCAGAGCGGTCCGTTCGACGGCGATCAGGTGCTCGACCTTCTGCTGGCCCGCCCGGAGACCGCTACCTTCGTGACGACCAAGCTGTGGCGCGAGTTCGTCTCCGATACGCCGGACCCGGCACAGATTGCGCCGATTGCCGACCGGTTTCGCGCCAGCCACTACGACATCAAGGTCGCGTTGCGCGGACTCTTCCTGGGCGATGCCTTCTGGGACGAGCGTAACCGCGGCATTCTCGTGAAGTCGCCCGCTGAGTTCGTGGTGGGAGCGCTGCGCGAATTCGATATCGGCTACGACAACACGGCGCCATTCGCCGGCGAAATTCGCACCCTGGGCGAGAACCTGTTTTATCCGCCCAACGTCAAGGGCTGGCCCGGTGGCACCACGTGGATCAACAGCACGACACTGCTCGCACGCAAGCAGTTCGTCGAACAGATTTTCCGCGCCACCGAGACCGCTGCGCCGCATCATCCGCAGAACGCCATGAGCCAGGATCAGAAGGGCGCGATGGTGCAGCGGGCAATGGCGCGAGTAGGTCAGGGGGGAGTACGCTTCGATATCGACACCTGGCTCACCCAGTTCAATACCGCGCCGACGGCAAAAGCCGGCCTGTCGGCAGAGTTGCAGTTGCAGCACGCGGTCCTGGCGCTCCCGCCGGTCGACGCGATCGAAACCGATTCGACCGCCAGCGCCTATCTGGAGGCACTGTTGATGGACCCGGCTTACCAGTTGAAATGAAACGGACTGAACGGCGTCGCAACGAGCGGCGCGAGCCGGGTGGCGCACTCTGCGCAGCCATAACCGAACGAGGTGCAGTATGAAACGGCGCGACTTTCTTTCGATGACCACCGCGGCGGGCGCCGCCCTCTGGCTGCCGCGGGCGTTCGGTGCGCAGGGGCCAACGGGCCTCGCTGCCGATCCGGCCGTGCCGGCACGCGGCGGCTATGGCAACCTGCTGATCCTCGTGGAGCTGAAGGGCGGCAACGACGGCCTGAACACGGTGATCCCCTACGCCGATCCGACTTATTACCAGCTGCGCAAGAACATCGGCATCAAGCGCGAGCAGATCATTCAGCTCGACGAGCGCACCGGCCTGCATCCATCGCTGCAGCCTTTGATGCCGCTGTGGCAGAGCCAGCAACTGGCGATCGTGCAGGGCGTCAGCTATGAGAAGCCGAACCTGTCGCATTTCCGCTCGATCGAGATCTGGGACACCGCCTCGCGCTCCGACCAGTATCTGCGCGAAGGATGGCTCACACGTGCGTTCGCGCAGCATGCGGTGCCGCCGACTTTTGTAGCAGACGGTGTGGTGATCGGCAGCGCAGAGATGGGGCCGCTTGCCAACGGCGCACGGGCAATTGCGCTGGTGAACCCGGCACAGTTCATCAAGGCCTCCCGGCTCGCAACCCCGGTCTCACTGCACGAACGCAATCCCGAGCTGGCGCATATTCTCGACGTCGAAAACGACATCGTGAAGGCCGCTGACCGGCTGCGTCCGCGTGAAGGGCAATTCCCGCTGAAGACTGCTTTTCCATCAGGCGCGTTCGGGACTTCCATCAAGACCGCGATGCAGGTGCTGGCCGCCGGCGACACGCCACAGGGCAAGCCGCTAAACGGGCAGGGCGTGGCGGTGATCCGCCTCACGCTAAACGGCTTCGACACGCACCAGAACCAGCCCGGACAGCAGGCCGCGTTGCTCAAGCAACTCGCGGAGGGATTTGCGTCGATGAAGTCGGCGCTGGTCGAAATGGGGCGCTGGAACAATACGCTCGTGATGACCTACGCCGAGTTCGGCCGGCGGCCGCGTGAGAATCAGAGCAACGGCACCGATCACGGCACGGTCGCACCGCATTTTGTGATGGGCGGCCGGGTGCGCGGCGGCCTGTACGGCGCGCCGCCGGTGCTGACGCAACTGGATGGCGGCGGCAACCTGCCGGTGGGCGTCGACTTCCGCCAGATCTATGCAACCGTGCTTGGCCCCTGGTGGGGGCTGGATTCCACGGCCGTGTTGCAGCAGCGCTTCGAACCGCTGCCGTTGCTGCGCGCGTGAGCTGAACTGAGCTGCCTGCGCGCGCACGCGCGTAGTGGCCCTTGCCGATAGGCGAGCGTCGTGCAGCGCTGTGATGCACGCATTCGCCTAGCGCTGACGCGCGGCACGCCACGCGATCCACAGCTTGCGGATCGGCGTGAGGGCAATGCTTTGATGCAGCACCTGGTAACCGTCGCGCTCGACCTCATCGAGCAAGGCGAGCGCGAGCGCGGCCTGCGCCCGCAAGGTCCGCTGCGTGCGGCGTTCGCCAGACGGCAGGGCGGCGATGGCGGTGTTCAGGGCGTCCCGGGCGCGTTTGGTCTGAAAGCGCATCATCTCGATGAAGGCGTCGCTGTACTTGCGGTTGATCACATCCGCGGCGGTGACGTTGTAGCGCTGCATTTCGTCGATCGGAATATAGATACGTCCGTGGCGCGCATCGTTGCCGAGTTCGGCGACCAGTTGCGCCTGCAGCAGTGCCTGGCCGAGCGGCGCCGCCCAGGCGGCGGCCTGCGCCGGATCCTGCGCGGTGGCGCGGGCGACCAGCGTCGCAAAGGTGCCGCCGACGCCTTGCAGATAGCGGCGCAGATTCGGATAGTCCAGGTAGCGGGCCTGATCGAGGTCCATTTCGAAGCCGGCCAGCAGTGTTTGCAGTGCCGGGTATTCGGCTTCGATGGCCGCCGTGACCGCTGCGGCCCCGGCAGCCTCTGAGGATGCCGGAGCCTTTGTGCCGTTATTCACCCCGTCACCGAGATGCGCGGCGAGCGCCTTCGAAACCGGATGCGAAGGCGTCCCGGCGGCGAGCGCGGCGATTTCTTTTTGCCACCAGGCGAGCTTGGTGCGGCCGACCGTCGGATCGCTGGTTTCCTTCACCGTTTCTTCGAATTCGCGGCGCAGCGCGAACAGGGCGGTCAGGAGCGGCTGGCGTCCTGCGGGCGCCTGACGGAGCGCGTAGTAGCTGCTCGAGCCGGGAGGCGCCGCCTTCTGCTGGCAATATTCGTCGAAATTCACTTGAATGGAGTGTGGGGCTGGAGCACGGTGGGGCACGGCAGGCGTGCCGTATGAACATTAGCCAAAAATTGTAGCATCGAGATACGTCGGGCAAATGCAGACAAGCGCAAATCAATCGGTTAGAATCTCGCGCTTACGCTTTCGGACGTGATGCCGAACCGGCCTGGCCGGTGAGGGACGGCTGTCGGCGAGCCAGACATCGGGAGCGGCGCGTATGCGCTTGACCCGGCTGCGAGGATGGCGAAATTGGTAGACGCACCAGGTTTAGGTCCTGACGCCAGCAATGGTGTAGGGGTTCGAGTCCCCTTCCTCGCACCACGTATTTGTGAATGTGAAAACCCCGCCAGTCGATGACTGGCGGGGTTTTTTGCTTGGTGGTGATGCGAATGGGCAGACCACATCCTAACTCGCTGTTCTCCGCAAATTGGTTGCGCGTGCAACTAGTTTGCCCTATCCTGAAGAAACGGAGCAAGGTGCCTGAGAGCAGCACTCCGTCCGTCAGACCAGGAGACAACCATGCCCGCCCTCGACATCCCATCCCGCGCAGCCCCCGGTGGGCAATCCGCCGACGCTGCCAGCGAACACGCGTTGCGCATCCAGCTCGCCGGCACCTATCGCATCTTCGCGATGCTCGGCTGGACCGAGTTGATCTACAACCACATCACGCTGCGGGTGCCCGGACCCGAGCGGCATTTTCTGATCAACCCGTTCGGCCTGCACTACACCGAGGTGTGCGCATCGAACCTGGTCAAGATCGATCTCGACGGTAATGTCGTGGGTACTTCAGAACATCCGGTGAACCCGGCCGGTTTCGTCGTGCACGCAGCGCTGCATCGCGCGCTGCCTGATGCGCACTGCGTGATGCACACCCATACGAGCGCGGGTCTCGCCGTCGCGTGCTCGCAAAGCGGGCTCGAAAATTCGAACTTCTATTCCGCCCAGCTCCACGACATGGTGGCGTATCACGACTTCGAGGGCATCACGATACGCGCCGACGAGGGGCCGCGCCTCGTCGCCAATCTCGGCGACAAGCGCTTGCTGATCCTGCGTAACCATGGTTTGCTATCGATCGGCACAACCATCGCACAAGCCTTTGCGCGCTTGTGGACCCTCAATCGCGCGTGTGAAATCCAGTTGGCGACGGCGGCTCTGGGCGCCGCCCGCATGATCCCGGACGATATCGCCGCGCGTTGCACACGTGATTCCCTGCAGTTCGATCCGCGCCACGGCGCCGGTCAGGATGTGCTCGACGCCTTGCTGCGCCAGGTCGAGCGCATCGATCCGTCTTACAAGGAGTGATGCCCGTATGAATGCGCAACAGACTCGAACCACCGTGGTCGGAGCCGGCGCGATCGGCGGCCTGATCGCCGCCGCGCTCGCTCAGGCAGGACACGCAGTTAGCGTGCTCGCGCGCGGCAAGACGCTCGATGCGATTCGCGCCCAGGGAATTCGCATCGTGGATCAGGAGCGCGAGACCGTCGCGCGCGTGGCCGCAGAGGATGACCCGGCGGCACTCGGGGTCCAGGACTTTGTGGTGATTGCGCTCAAAGCCCAGGCGCTGCCCGCGATCGCCGCGAGTCTCAAGCCGCTGATCGGACCTGAAACCGTCGTCGTGGCGGCGATGAACGGTCTGCCGTGGTGGTTCCTGAGCGGCCTGGCTGGACCGCTTGCCGGTCAAGGAATCGAGGCTGTCGATCCCGCCGGTATCGTGTCCGCAGCGTTGCCGCCTGCCCAGTCGATTGGGTGCGTCGTGCACCTGTCGTCGTCGACCGACGCGCCCGGCGTGATCCGGCGCGGGCGCGGCAACCATCTGATCGTCGGTGCGCCGCGGCCTTCACTGGCGCCGCAAGCGCAAGCCTTTGCCATGGCGTTGCAGGAAGGCGGCTTCGAGGTGACTGTCTCGGACCGGATTCGCACCGAGATCTGGGTGAAGCTGTGGGGCAACATGAACATGAATCCGCTGAGCGCGTTGACCGGCTCCGCGGCTGACCGGCTGCTCGACGATCCGCTGACGCATGCGCTGGTGCTGAGGATGATGGAGGAGGCCGATGCAATCGGCACGAGGCTGGGCTTGCCGACTGGCATGAGCGCACCGGAGCGCGTCGCGCTGACGCGCAAGCTCGGCGCATTTCGCACTTCGATGCTGCAGGATTTCGAGGCAGGCCGCCCGCTCGAAATCGAGCCGATTCTGGGCGTCTTTCCGGAGCTGGGCCGCAAGCTGGATCTGCCGACGCCGTTTTGCGACGCCGTCCTCGGGCTATTGCGGCAACGCGCGATCAACAGCGGTTTGTAGTGCGTGCAGCGCGGCGGGCCGCGCGCCTCACTCGGTGCGCGCCTGCACGCTCTCGATGATGCGGTCGAGCGCGGCGCTGAAGGCGGCTCTCTCATCCTCGTTGAGGCAGTCGAACAGATCCACGTTCCACTTGCGTGCAATCGGCATGATCTTGCGGTACAGCTCGCGTCCGTCCGCGGTGAGCGAAATCAGCACGACGCGCCCGTCCTCGACGCTTGCCTCGCGTTGTATGAGCCCTTCCTTGATCAGCGAATCGGCCGCGCGGCTCGCCTGGCTCTTGTCGAGGTTCGCATGCCGCGCCAGATCCATGATCGAAAACGGCCCGAACGATCCCACCGACGCAATCACGCGCGCCTCCGGCAACGTCACGCCGAGCTTTTCCTGATAGCGCTCGCCGATACCGCGCTCGGCCAGCTTGTTCAATACGTGCAGGCGGTAGGTCAGAAACTGTTCGAGTCCGGCTTTGGCGGAGGCCTTCATGGTCGTCCCGATAGTGAGTGGTAGCGGTCGTGGCGCTGTGATTGTTGCCGCAACCGCCTCACCGGTCAACGCGTGCCGTATCTCAGGCGCGTCAACTGCTCGGCTTCGTTGCTGAGCAGGCGGGCTGCATCGCGAATCGCGACCTCGAGCGTGATCGGGCCGGGCGCCGGGGAGAAGCAGCCGCTGAAGTGTTCGGCGAGGCGCGGCAGTGCGCTCGCGTCAACCGCGCCGGACAGCAGCGTGGCCGGTACGCCCAGCGCACGCGCATGGCCGCAAGCGATAAACGGAGCTTTGCCGTGCAGCGTCTGCACGTCCGAGCGGCCTTCGCCGGTGATGAGCCAGTCTGCGCCATCGAGCGCCGCATCGAGGCCGATTTGCCGGGCGACCGTTTCCGCACCCGGTTCGAATTGCGCGCCCAGCATATGCAGCGCGAAACCCAGGCCGCCAGCCGCGCCCGCACCGGGCAGGTTGCGCGCCGTGCGCTGCAGTGCCGGTTCGAGGAGATCGGCGAAGCGGGCGAGGGCTGCGTCGACGCTGGCGATCTGCTCGGGCCCGACGCCCTTCTGCGGACCGAAGACCGCCGTTGCGCCATGTTCTCCGGTGAGCGGATTGTCCACGTCGGACATGCCGACGAACGAGGCATCGGCGAGCCGCGCATCCAGTTGCGATACATCGACACGGTGCAGCCGGGCCAATTGCTCGGGTGTCGGCTCGAGCTCTTGCCCTTGGGCATCAAACAGCTTCATGCCGAGGCCGGCGAGCAGGCCCGCGCCGCCATCGTTCGTGCTGCTGCCGCCCAGCGCCACGAAGAAGCGCCGCACGCCGGCGTCGAGCAGTGTGCGAATCGCTTCACCCATGCCGCGCGAGCTGCGCGCCTGCACCGGTACGCCCATGCCGACCGGATCGGTAATGCCGACAATTTCGGCCGTTTCAACAATCGCGCTGCCATCGCCGAGCAGGCCTGTCGCCGCTTCGCGCAGCGGGCCCGCTGCGCCGCGTACGGTCAGCACCCGGCGCTCGCCGCCGCCGGTGAGCATGGCGTCGAGCGTGCCTTCGCCGCCGTCGGCCATCGGGCAGATGCGCACCACGGCATCGGGCCGCGCGCGCGTGATGCCGGCGGCAATGGCTTGCGCCACCTGCTCGGCACTCAGCGAGCCTTTAAAAGAATCGGGAGCAATGACGACGACGGGCGCG
Source organism: Burkholderia sp. 4M9327F10 (assembly GCF_005503145.1). Taxonomy (GTDB): domain Bacteria; phylum Pseudomonadota; class Gammaproteobacteria; order Burkholderiales; family Burkholderiaceae; genus Paraburkholderia. The sequence continues at coordinate 10,791 of NZ_SCNV01000057.1, forward strand.
GACGACGGGTTCGGCATAATGTCTCTTGATGGTTGATATCGTGGCGATGGCGGCCCACAGGGGCGTAAGCTCCGGCAGGCGCGCCCGCTAGCTTAGCAGCATGCCGCGCGTGGCTGAATATCCCGAACGGCATAGCCGGCATGGGGGGAGGGTAAAGCCGGAGAAACCACGCTGCGGGCCGCCAAAACGGCCTTAAAGAGGCCTCAAACCCGCTCCAAACCCGTTAGAAATTGGACGAAAGTGCGCGCGAAACATCGAATCCCGGCTAGGCGCGCGAATAGTTTGCTAAAATATTCGGCTCTTTAGACCCAAATCGTGCTGCCGGTGGCCTGCAAGCCGCGGCGCAGGCGCTGAATCGATGTAACGCACGATGCGAAGCGACATCGAATAGCGGCACGTAGAAGATAACTGATTCGCTCGAATAATTTTAGGACGATTGAAGCCATGGCTAACGTTGTTGAAAACCTCGGCAAGCTCGAACGCCGCGTCACGATTTCCCTGCCGAAAGACACCGTGCAGAAGGAAGTGGACTCGCGTATCCGCCAACTCGCGAAGAATGTGCGCATGCCGGGTTTCCGCCCGGGCAAGGTGCCGCTCAAGATGGTGACGCAACAGTATTCGGGCCAGGTGGAAGCCGAAGTGCTGAGCGACAAGGTTGGCAAGGAATTCTTCGACATCAGCCGCGCTGAGAACCTGCGCGTCGCGGGCCAGCCGAGCTTCGCACCGAAGGCCGGCGCAGCGGAAGGCGACTACGCTTTCGACGCAACCTTCGAGGTGTATCCGGAAGTGAAGCTGGGCGACGTCGCCACGGCCGAGATCGAGCGCACCACGACCACCATCAGCGAAGCCGAAATCGACCGCACGCTGGACATCCTGCGCAAGCAGCGCGTGCATTTCCACGCTCGCGGCGAAGCCGGCGAACATGGCGACGGCGGCTCGGATACGGCGGCTAAAGACGGCGACCGCGTGACGGTCGACTTCGTCGGCAAGATCGACGGTGAAGTGTTCCAGGGCGGTAGCGCGGAAGACTTCGCGTTCGTGCTGGGCGAAGGCCGCATGCTGCCGGAATTCGAAAAGGCAGCGCTTGGCCTGAAGGTCGGCGAAGCGAAGGAATTCGATCTGGCATTCCCGGCTGATTATCACGGCAAGGAAGTCGCCGGCAAGACCGCGCAGTTCACGATCACGATGAAGAAGATCGAGTGGCCGCACCTGCCGGAAATCGACGCTGAATTCGCCAAGTCGCTCGGCATCGAAGACGGCGATCTGGTCAAGATGCGCGCTGAAATCAAGGACAACCTCGAGCGCGAAGCGAAGCGCCGCACGCAATCCATCGTGAAGAACCAGGTGATGGACGCGCTGCTGAAGATTTCGGAACTGGACGTGCCGAACGCGCTGATCGAACAGGACCAGCAGCGTCTCGTGGAAATGGCGCGCCAGGACCTGACGCAACGTGGCGTGCCGAACGCCGCAGACGCACCGATTCCGGCAGAAATGTTCAAGGAACAGGCTGAGCGTCGCGTCAAGCTGGGCCTCGTGCTGGCCGAGCTGGTCAAGGCCAATGAGCTGCAGGCGAAGCCGGAGCAGATTCGTGCCGAAGTGGACGAATTCGCGAAAAGCTACGAAGACCCGAAGGAGGTCGTCCGCTGGTATTATTCCAATCAGCAGCGTCTTGCGGAAATGGAAGCGTACGTCGTTGAAGCCAACGTCGTCGATTTCGTCCTCAGCAAGGCCAAGGTGACGGACAAGGAAGTGAGCTTCGAAGAGCTGGCAAGCGCAACGGCGCAAGCGTAAGCGTCGCTGCAACGGCGTGCCGGCTGTCGGAGCGACGGCCCGCACGCCGTTTTTTTCTGGAGCGTCGTGCTGATTGCGTTGCGCCGGGGTTGGCGCACTTGAATACGGCGCTGTCGTACTCACCTGTCCGGTATCGAATAAATATTCCCAGACAAGGATCCATTGCATGACCTTTCGCGCCCAAATGCTGGACACGTTGACCTCCCAGTCGTCGCGGGATCTCGAAGCGCAGGCGCTCGGACTCGTGCCGATCGTCGTGGAAACGAGCGGACGCGGCGAGCGTTCGTATGACATCTACTCGCGCCTGCTGAAGGAGCGCGTGGTGTTTCTGGTCGGTGAAGTGAACGACCAGACGGCTAACCTGGTTGTCGCGCAGTTGCTGTTCCTCGAAAGCGAAAACCCGGACAAGGACATCAGCTTTTACATCAACAGCCCGGGCGGCTCGGTTTCGGCCGGGATGGCGATCTACGATACGATGCAATTCATCAAGCCGGACGTATCCACGCTGTGCATGGGCCTCGCGGCCAGTATGGGCGCGTTCCTGCTGGCGGCCGGCGCGAAGGGCAAGCGCTTCGCGTTGCCGAACGCGCGGGTGATGATTCACCAGCCGCTGGGCGGCGCGCGCGGTCAGGCATCGGACATTGAAATCCAGGCGCGTGAAATCCTGTATCTGAAGGAACGGCTGAATCAACTGCTGTCGCATCACACCGGCCAGCCGGTCGAACGTATCGCCCGCGACACCGACCGCGACAATTTCATGTCCGGCGACGACGCCCAGGCGTACGGTCTGGTCGACCAGGTGCTGCACAAGCGTCCGTAAGGCGGCGCGTTTTCGCCCTTTTTTGAGGGCGAGAACGACCGCGTTTATGGTGTGAAATAATTAGACTCGTCCAAACGCCTGCGGCAAGCGCCGTCACTGCTTCTGCTCATTCGCCCCAACTGCGAGGCAGGGGCAAACGGCGTATCATGTAATCGAGTGTCCGGAGGCTCACACATCTATGGCGGACAAAAAAGGTTCTAACAGCGAAAAGCTGTTGTATTGCTCGTTCTGCGGCAAGAGCCAGCATGAAGTCAAAAAGCTGATTGCAGGCCCGTCGGTATTCATCTGTGATGAATGTATCGACCTGTGCAACGAAATCATCCGTGACGAGGCGGCAGGCGCGGGCATTGAAGCGGGCTTGTCCAAGTCCGATCTGCCGAGTCCGCAGGAAATCCGCGAAATTCTCGATCAGTACGTGATCGGGCAGGAACGCGCCAAGAAGATCCTTGCAGTGGCCGTTTACAACCACTACAAGCGCCTCAAGCACCTCGACAAGAAGGATGAAATCGAGCTGTCGAAGAGCAACATCCTGCTGATCGGACCGACCGGTTCCGGCAAGACCTTGCTCGCGCAGACGCTTGCGCGCCTTCTGAACGTCCCGTTTGTCATTGCCGACGCAACGACGCTGACGGAAGCCGGCTATGTCGGTGAAGACGTCGAGAACATCATCCAGAAGCTCCTGCAGAACTGCAATTACGAAGTCGACAAGGCCCAGCGCGGGATTGTCTACATCGACGAAATCGACAAGATCAGCCGCAAGTCGGACAACCCCTCCATCACCCGCGACGTGTCGGGCGAGGGTGTCCAGCAAGCGCTGCTCAAGCTGGTCGAAGGCACGATGGCGTCGGTGCCGCCGCAAGGTGGCCGTAAGCATCCGAACCAGGACTTCATCCAGGTCGACACTACCAATATCCTGTTTATTTGCGGCGGCGCGTTCGACGGCCTTGAAAAGGTTATCGTCGACCGTACGGAAAAGACCGGTATCGGTTTTGGGGCCAGTGTCAAAAGCAAGCAGGACCGTGACGCGGGCGAAGTACTGCGCGAGGTGGAGCCGGAAGATCTGATCAAGTTCGGGCTGATTCCTGAGCTGATCGGCCGTCTGCCGGTAGTCGCCACGCTCGGCAAGCTCGACGAAGCGGCGCTCATGAAGATTCTCGTCGAACCGAAGAACGCGCTTGTGAAGCAGTACCACAAGCTGTTCAACATGGAACGCGTCGAGCTCGAGATTCGTCCGGGTGCATTGCAGGCCGTGGCTCGCAAGGCAATCCGTCGCAAGACGGGCGCGCGTGGTCTGCGTTCGATCCTGGAGCAGGCATTGCTCGACGTGATGTACGAGTTGCCGGCAATGAAAGGCGTTAGCAAGGTCATCATCGACGACAATGTCATCGATGGCGACGGCAAACCGCTGCTGATCTACGAAGACGCGCCGAAGGTCGCGGGTTCGAATTGATCGGCTTTACGAGTTCTGCAAAAGAAGCCGTTCATGGCAACGTGAACGGCTTTTTTGTTTATCTTGGGTTAGGATGGTTGTGTTTCCATTGGAGTCACTGAACTTTTCCCACACGCGGAGGCCTTGTAATCGTTTTAGCAGGCCTCACCTATCGAACGAACTGATACCACTCATGGGGAAATGAAATGTCAGGAACCCAACTCCTCCCGCCGGAACGCACTACGCTCCCGCTGCTCCCGCTGCGTGATGTAGTCGTTTTCCCGCACATGGTGATTCCGCTCTTCGTAGGCCGCCCGAAGTCGATCAAGGCTCTCGAAGCAGCAATGGAAGGCGGCAAGCACATCATGCTGGTCGCCCAAAAGACGGCTGCAAAAGATGAGCCGACCGAAAAGGACATGTACGAAGTAGGGTGTATTGCCAACATCCTGCAAATGCTGAAGCTGCCGGACGGCACCGTGAAGGTGCTCGTCGAAGGCTTGCAGCGCGCGAAGACGCTCTCGATCGAAGAGCAGGAAACCCAGTTTTCGTGCGAAGTCATGCCGCTCGAACCCGACCACGCCGACAGCGCTGAAACTGAAGCGCTGCGCCGCGCGATCGTGTCGCAGTTCGACCAGTATGTGAAGCTGAACAAGAAGATCCCTCCGGAGATTCTGACTTCGCTGTCGGGCATCGACGAAGCCGGCCGTCTGGCCGACACGATTGCAGCGCATCTGCCGCTCAAGCTCGACCAGAAGCAACACATCCTCGAGATGTTCCCGGTCATCGAGCGCCTCGAGCATCTGCTCGCGCAACTCGAAGCCGAGATCGACATCCTGCAGGTGGAAAAGCGCATCCGCGGGCGTGTCAAACGCCAGATGGAGAAGAGCCAGCGCGAGTACTACCTGAACGAGCAGGTCAAGGCCATCCAGAAGGAACTGGGCGAAGGCGAAGAGGGTGCGGATCTCGAAGAGCTCGAGAAGCGCATCACCGCCGCGCGCATGCCGAAGGAAGCCAAGAAGAAGGCCGACGCCGAGCTGAAAAAGCTCAAGCTGATGTCGCCGATGTCGGCTGAAGCGACCGTCGTGCGCAACTATATCGACACGCTGATCGGCTTGCCGTGGCGCAAGAAGAGCAAGGTCAACAACGACCTCTCGAATGCGGAACGCGTGCTCGACGAAGACCACTTCGGTCTTGAGAAAGTCAAAGAACGCATTCTCGAATATCTTGCGGTCCAGCAACGCGTGGACAAGGTCAAAGCGCCGATCCTCTGCCTCGTTGGGCCTCCGGGTGTCGGTAAGACGTCGCTGGGTCAATCGATTGCGCGCGCAACGAATCGCAAGTTCGTGCGCATGGCACTCGGTGGCGTGCGTGACGAGGCTGAGATTCGCGGTCACCGCCGCACGTACATCGGTTCGATGCCCGGCAAGATCCTGCAAAGCCTGACCAAGGTCGGCGTGCGCAATCCGCTCTTCCTGCTCGACGAAGTCGACAAGATGGGGCAGGATTTCCGCGGCGACCCGTCTTCGGCGCTGCTGGAAGTGCTCGATCCGGAACAGAACCATACGTTCGCCGACCACTACGTCGAAGTCGATTTCGACCTGTCGGACGTGATGTTCGTGGCGACGTCGAACTCGCTGAATATCCCGCCGCCGCTGCTCGACCGGATGGAAGTGATCCGTCTGTCGGGTTACACGGAAGACGAGAAGGTCAGCATCGCGCAACGCTATCTGTTGCCGAAGCAGAAGAAGAACAACGGCCTGAAGGAAGGCGAGGTCGACGTCACGGAAACCGCAATCCGCGACATCATTCGTTACTACACGCGTGAAGCGGGTGTGCGTTCGCTCGAGCGTGAAATTTCGAAGATCTGCCGCAAGGTCGTGAAGATGCTTCTGCTGAAGAAGGCGGAAGGCGCCGTGAAGGTTGACGGTGGCAATCTCGACACATTCCTTGGCGTGCGCAAGTACGACTTCGGTCTGGCCGCGAAGGAAAACCAGGTTGGCCAGGTTACGGGTCTCGCGTGGACGGAAGTGGGCGGCGATCTGCTGACCATTGAAGCTGCCGTGATGCCGGGCAAGGGCAATGTGACTCGCACGGGTTCGCTGGGCGACGTGATGAAGGAATCCGTCGAAGCCGCGCGCACCGTGGTCCGGTCGCGTTCACGTCGTCTGGGTGTCAAGGACGAAGCGTTCGAGAAGCAGGACATTCACATCCACGTGCCGGAAGGCGCGACGCCGAAGGATGGTCCGTCCGCCGGCATCGCGATGACGACCGCGCTGGTGTCGGTGCTGACCGGTATTCCGGTGCGTGCCGACGTCGCGATGACGGGCGAAATCACGCTGCGTGGCGAGGTCTTGCCGATTGGCGGCCTGAAGGAAAAGCTGCTCGCAGCGCATCGCGGCGGCATCAAGCTGGTGCTGATCCCGGAGGAAAACGTCAAGGATCTGACGGAGATTCCGGACAACGTGAAGAACGCGATTGAAATCGTGCCGGTCCGCTGGATCGACAAGGTTCTCGAACTCGCGCTCGAACGTGTGCCCGCACCGTTGCCGGAAGAAGAGCCGAAGGCCGCCACGCCTGTCGCGGCTGAGCCAGGCAAAGAGGCCGCAACGGAAGTCGTGAAGCACTAAATCGGCTTGCAGCTTCGTCTGCGCGTCAAACGAAAACCCGCGGCATGTCCGCGGGTTTTTTATTATCTGTCCGGCGCGGATCGCGTTGTTCTGGCGAGCGTTATCCCAGTAATTGGATTGCCAAACGGGATTACCAAACGAATCGGCTGTCAGTGCACCTGGCGACTGCAAGATTTGGTTATCAATCGCCCGTCGCGGAGTCTCTCGAATCCGGCGCAACCCCGCTTGACACAAGGGTTTCGGCCAATTCTAATGGGTTGGCCCGGCATTCGTGCCGTGCTGCGTTGGTACCCGGCGCAATGGCGCGCCATCACGATTGCCCAATAATATTCTCGGGGGTTGGAATGAATAAAACGGAATTGATCGATCACATCGCACAACAGGCCGATATTTCGAAAGCGGCGGCGGGGCGTGCGCTAGATGCTGTGATCGGTGGAGTCAAAGGGACGTTGAAGAAGGGTGGTTCGGTCACGCTGGTCGGTTTCGGGACGTTCGCAGTCGGTAAGCGCACGGCACGCACGGGACGCAATCCGCGCACGGGAGCGGCGATCAAGATCAAGGCAGCCAAGGTACCTAAATTTAGGCCTGGCAAAGCGCTGAAAGATGCGCTAAACTAATCGACTTGCTGCATGAGGGTAACGCGATTCGCGTGGGGCAGGATGCTGGCTTAAGATGATTTGAGAGTCAGTTGAAAACCCGGTAGTAATCGAGAAGCGCGGTGCGACTTGAAGCGGCAGAAAAGCAGTTGGCAGAATCGCGAAGCGGGTGCTTAGCTCAGTTGGTAGAGCGGCGCCCTTACAAGGCGTAGGTCGGGAGTTCGAGCCTCTCAGCACCCACCAGTTTCCGGTTCGGCATGCAGTACTTAGGCAGCACACATGCAGTATAAGGAGTGGTAGTTCAGTCGGTTAGAATACCGGCCTGTCACGCCGGGGGTCGCGGGTTCGAGTCCCGTCCACTCCGCCAGTATCCTTGAAAGGCGAACTCCGGTTCGCCTTTTTTATTGCCCGCTGTTGTAATATCGGGCGTTCCGTTTTTGGCATCCTTAACGCATGCTCGATTTCTTCCGCAATCACAAACGCCTGATGATGTTCATGCTCATCCTCGTCATCGTGCCGGGGCTGGGTTTTGTGGGTATTCAAGGCTTCCGCGGCTTCTTTGACGAAAGTGCAAACGTCGCCAGCGTCAACGGGCATAAGATCACTCGTGCCGAGTACGACGACGCGATGCGTCAACAACTGAACCGCGCACGTCAGATGCTCGGCGCCCAGTTCGACTCGAAGATGTTCGATACGCCGGAGCGCCGCAAGCAGATGCTCGACGGCCTGATCGAGCAGCGCGTGCTGGCTGACGAAACGCAGCGTCTGCATCTGACCGCTTCCGACGACGCGGTGCGCCGCACCTTGCTGAGCGATCCGGTTATCTCGTCGCTCAAGAATCCTGACGGTTCGATCGACGTGAACCGCTACAAGGAACTGCTCGCCATGCAAGGCATGACGCCCGATCAATATGATGAGCGCGTGCGTTATACATTGGCCACCCAGCAGTTGCCGAGCAGTATCGAGGGCAGCGCCTTCACGTCGAAGACGCTCGCACAAACGCTCACTGGACTCGCTGAACAGCAACGTGAAGTGCAGGGGCTCGCATTCAATCCGCACGACTACATCGCGAAGGTGCAGCCTACGGACGCGCAATTGCAGGCGTACTACGATGCGCATCGCAATGACTTCGCGACGCCCGCCACGGCCACCATTCAATATCTGGTGATGTCGCCGGCCGCGCTGGCTGCGGGCATGCAGCCCACAGACGACGATCTCAAGAAATATTACGAAGACAACATCACGCACTATCAGACCGCTGCGCAAATGCGCGCGAGCTTGATCCTGATCTCCGTGGCGCCGAATGCGAGCGCGGACGACAAGGCCAAGGCGAAGCAGAAGGCAGATGCATTGCTGGCGCAAGTGAAGGCGCATCCGGACGACTTCGCGAAGATTGCCGAGCAGAATTCGCAGGACCCGGCCTCGGCCTCGAAGGGTGGCGATCTGGGCTATTTCGGCCGCGGCATGATGGCCGGCGGCCAGGCGTTCGACGATGCGGCGTTCAAGCTGAAGAAGGATGAGATCAGCGATGTCGTGCCGACCGACGTGGGCTTGCTGATCCTGAAGGCAACGGATGTAAAGCCGTCGGTCACGCAGCCGTTCGACACGGTAAAGGACGCGATCGCCAAGGACCTGAAGGCGCAACTGGCCGCCAAGGCATTCACGGACGATTCGGACGGCTTCACATCGCTTGTCTATGAAAAGGCCAAGAGCCTTCAGCCCGCTGCGGACAAATACAAGCTGCAGGTCCAGACGGCCACGGTCACGCCGCAGCCGAGCGCAGCGTTGCCGCCGGATAGCCCGCTGAATAATCCGAAGTTCCTCGCAGCGGTGTTTGCGAATGACTCGGTGCAGGCACATAACAACACGCAAGCTATCGATGTCGGCAACAGCACCTTGATCGCCGCGCACGTCACCGATTACAAGCCGACGGCCGTGCCTGCGCTCGACACCATCAAGGACGCTGTGCGTCAGAAGGTGATCGCAGTGCAGGCCGACGAGATGGCACACAAGGACGGCGTTGCCAAACTGGCTGAGTTGCAGAAGTCGAATGCGACCACGGGCTTCTCGGCGCCGCTGAAGGTTTCGCGCAACGATGCACAGGGTTTGCCGGTCGCCGCACTGAGTGCAATCTACAAGGCTGATTCGCAAAAATTGCCAGCCTATGTCGGTGTCGATCTCGGCGATGCGGGTTATGCGGTGTATCGCGTGAACGCAGTGCTGCCCGGTGCGCCGATCGATCCGCGGCGTCTCGCCGCCGCGCAACAGGAGATTGCGCAGACCGAGGCGCAGTCCGAGGTCGGCGCGTATGTCGAAGCGTTGCGCGCCCGCTCGAAGGTCAAGTTCTATGGCTCGCTGGATAGCGCGCAATCGGGCGGTGACTGATCGCGCGGCACCGAGGGCCGCCGCCGTGTGAGCGGCGAGCGTCTCGACTCAAGAGCATAGGCTCACGAGCAAAAAAACCCCGCAATTGCGGGGTTTTTCTTTTCCGGCGCATCTGCCGCCGGATGGGGTGAATGGAGGCTTAGAGGCAAGCCGTGATCGCGCCGGTTGCGTCGCTGCCGGCACCGCCGTTGGCGCGAAAGCCCACCCATGAGCCCGTGCCGGTGTACGCCGGGCGTACCACTGCGGCCGCGCCGGTAGGCGGCTGCTGACCCGGTACATACACGTCGAGTGCCTGGTCGTTTGCCATGGTGTCTTGCGAGACGACTTGCTGCTGCGAGCCGTCAGCCCACTTCTGGGCGATACATTGCGCAACGGCCTTGGGCGGTTGCTGGCTTTGTCCAACGGACTGGACGCCAGCCGGCGGTTGAGCGGCGCAGGCAGACATTGCCACGGTAAAAGCGATAAGCGGTAAGTATTTCACGTTATCTCCTCACAAAAGCGCTCGGAACGAGCCGGGTTACGCGGATAGCGTCAATGTCGGATCGACATCCCCTACGCCTGTTCCCCGGTTGTTCGCAACAAGTTGTAAGAAGCTTGTCAGTGTGAGGAGCTGGCGTTGAGCAGGGGTTTGAGTGTCGGCCACACGTTATTGAGTAGCACTCCCTGTGCCTGCTGCGTCGGATGGATCTGGTCGGACTGGAACATCTCCGGCTTGTCCGCGATACCCGCGAGCAGGAACGGCACGAGCGGCAGGTGGAATTCCTTCGACAACTGCTCGTACACGCCATGGAACTTTTGTGTGTAGTCGGGGCCGTAATTGGGCGGCACGTACATGCCGATCAGCACGACCTTTGCATGACCCTGTTGCGCCTGTTCGATGATCGTGCGCAAGTTGTCTTCGGTGGTCGCGAGCGGGACGCCGCGCAACGCGTCGTTGGCGCCCAGTTCGACGATCACGATGCTGGGCTTGAGCCGTTGCATCAGCTCGGGCATCCGCGCACGTCCACCGCTTGTCGTGTCGCCGCTGATGCTTGCGTTCGCAACGCTATAATCGATTCGCTCGCTAGCGAGACGCTGGCGCATCAGCGCCACCCAGCCGGTATCGCGCGGCAGTCCGTACTCGGCGGAGATGCTGTCGCCGAGCACGACGATGACAGGTTTGGCCGCCTCGGGCGGATTGACGGAATTGGCGGCATGGGCCGCAAACGGAATGACCGCGGGAATGGCCGCGGCCATCACGGCGAGGCCCAGGGCTGTGTTCAACGCGGCGGCGCGCAGCGCAAGGCGCACTTTCAACCTACGCCTCACCATGCAAAAGAAAACTGATCCAGTCATCGAAGTGCGGGGGTTGTGTAAGAGGGTTAAGGATGCAACGGGCGAGCTGACGATTCTGGATCATATCGATCTTTCCATCGAAGGCGGCAGCAGTGTGGCAATTGTCGGTGCATCCGGGTCCGGCAAGTCCACGCTGCTGGGTCTGCTAGCAGGCTTGGACAGCGCGACCTCCGGGTCGGTTCGTCTGCTCGGTCAGGAGCTCACCACCTTGAGCGAGGACGAGCGCGCCGCGTTGCGCAACGGCTCGGTTGGCTTTGTGTTTCAGTCGTTTCAGCTGATGCCGCATCTGACGGCGCTCGAGAACGTGACCTTGCCGCTCGAACTGCAAGGCGGCATTGCCACGCGTGATGCGGCGGCGCGGGCGCGCGGGCTGCTCGAACAGGTTGGATTGGGGCAGCGCACGCGCCACTACCCCAAGCTGCTCTCGGGCGGCGAGCAGCAGCGCGTTGCGCTCGCGCGTGCGTTCGTCACGCATCCGGCGATTCTCTTTGCTGATGAGCCGACCGGCAGTCTCGATGCGGCCACTGGGCATGCCGTGATCGATCTGATGTTCGAGATGAACCGGGCCAACGGCGCCACCTTGATTCTCGTCACGCACGATATCGAACTCGCGCGCCGATGCGATACCACAGTGACGATCGAAGCGGGGCGCCTCGCCTAAGGCCAGGGCTTAGGCAGAGCACGCGCGCAAAAAAAGCGGGCCACGCATGGCCCGCTTCATCGCTTCTTCACACCTTGAGCGGTCGAAACAGGCGACCCGCTACGATCCGTCGCCTGACGCCAACGACTACTTGCCCACTCAACGCTTCAACGCCGCCCGGGCGCGTGCGATCAACGCCGAGGTCGACGAGTCGTGCTTCGCCGCATCGACGCTCGCCGCGGTCAGATCGGCCTCGACCACCTTGCCGAGAATCTTGCCAAGCTCGACGCCCCATTGATCGAACGGGTTGATGTTCCACACCGAGGCCTGCACCAGCACCTTGTGTTCATACAGCGCGATCAGCGCGCCGAGCGAACGCGCGGTCAGCGCCTCGACCAGCAGCGTGCTGGTTGGACGGTTGCCCGGGAACACCAGGTGCGGCGCCAGCTCCGGCTTGTCGGGGCCGGCCACTTTCTTCGCTTCTTCCAGCGTACGGCCGAGCATCAGCGCTTCGCTTTGCGCGAAGCAGTTCGCCAGCAGCTTCGGATGATGGCTCACGAGCGGATGCTCGGGCGTGAGCACGGCGATGAAGTCGATCGGCACGATTGTCGGGCCCTGGTGCAGCATCTGGAAGAACGCATGCTGGCCATTCGTGCCTGGTTCGCCCCACGTTACCGCGGAGGTCGGATAGTCGACCGTCGCACCGTCCAGCCGCGCGGACTTGCCGTTGCTCTCCATCTCCAGTTGCTGCAGATAGGACGGCAGATAGTGCAGCGCTTCGGAGTACGGCGCCACCAGATAGCTTTGCGAGCCGAAGAAGTTGCGATACCAGATGCCGATCATGCCGAGCAGCACCGGCAGATTGCGCTCGAGCGGCGCATCGCGGAAGTGCTGATCCATCTCGTTCGCACCGGCGAGCAGTTCGTCGAACTGCTTCGGGCCGATCGCGATCATGATCGACAGGCCGACGGCCGACCACAGCGAATAGCGGCCGCCCACCCAGTCCCACATCTCGAAGACATTTTCTTTGGCGATACCGAACTTGACGACCTCGGCCGGGTTGGCCGACACGCCGACGAAGTGCTTCGCCAGCGCGCTTTCGGGACAGCCTTTCTCGATGAACCAGTCGCGCAGCGAACGCGCGTTGGTCATGGTTTCGAGCGTGGTGAAAGTCTTCGAGACGATGATGGCGAGCGTCTCCTCCGGATCGATCTCCTGTATGACGCGGTACAGATCGGCGCCGTCGACGTTCGAGACGAAGTGGCTCGTGATCTCAGGCGTGGCGAGGTGGTGCAGCGCGTGCACGACCATCTTGGGACCGAGATCCGAGCCGCCGATGCCGATGTTCACCACATAGCGAATCCGCTTGCCGGTGTAGCCGGTCCATGCGCCGCTGCGTACCTGATCGGCGAACGCGGCCATCTTTGCGCGCTCGGCTGCGACCTGGGCATGGAACGGCGCGTTCGGGTCGGTGGCGCGCAATGCGGTATGCAGCGCGGCGCGGCCTTCGGTCGGGTTGACGACTTCGCCCGCGAACATCGCGTCGCGGCGTTTTTCGACGCCGGCTTCACGGGCCAGTTGCACGAGCAGCTTGAGGGTTTCGTCGGTGATGCGGTTCTTCGAGAAATCGGCCGCTAGACCGCCGCCGGCAAACGCGAAGCGTTCGGCTCGGGTTGGGGCGGGATCGTTCGCGGGGGCGAACCAGTCGCGCATATGCGCATTGCGAATCTGTTCGTAATGGGCTTGCAGCGAGGACCAGGCAGGGAGCGAGTTCAACGTCATGATCGTCCGTCTAACGAAGGGGCACGAGAGAAAGGCAGTGCGCAAAGCGCAGCCGGTGAAATGCTCGGGCGCGCTGCCGGGCTACACGGGTTCGCAACGGCTCCCGGCCGGCCAGCGCAGTCATTCAGTATAGCGGCCTTGGCGAGAAGCGGGCAGGGACTTGGATAATGGCGTAGGCAGGATCGAGCGAGGTAGGCAGGCAGGACCGGGCGAGGCAGCCGGTTCCCGCCGCCACGCGGATCATCCGTGCGCCGGATAGAACATCCGGTTCAGCAGCTTGCGAACCATCGGCGCCAGTTCCCCCGCCGTCAGCCCTGCGGGGCCGTCGCCCTGCGCGGTGAGCGTGTCGGCGGCAAGGCCGTGCAGATAGACGCCCGCCAGCGCCGCCTCGTAAGGCGGCAAGCGCTGCGCCAGCAAGGCGCCGATGATGCCGCCGAGCACATCGCCCGTGCCGCCGGTGGCGAGCGCCGCGTTGCCGGTCGGATTGACCGCGAGCCGGCCGTCCGGTGCCGCCACGACGGTGCCGGTCCCCTTGAGCACGATCACGCTTGCAAAGCGCGCCGCCAGCGCGCGCGCCGCGGCCAGCCGGTCGCGCTGCACGGCGGGGACATCGCTGCCGAGCAGGCGCGCCGCTTCGAGCGGGTGGGGCGTGAGGATGCACGGATCGCCCTGGGCGCCGCGCACGCTGACCTGGGCAGCCAGCGTGGCGTCCCCCGCCAGCAGGTTGAGCGCGTCGGCGTCGAGCAGTTTGGGGACAGCGAGCGGCAGGACGTCGTGCAGCACCTGGGTCGCACGTTCGCGATGACCCATGCCGCAGCCGATCGCGAGCGCATCCATCTTGTCGAGCGGGATATCGTCGATGGCGTGCAGCATCAGTTCGGGATGGGGCGGATCGTAGGGCGGGGCGCCGGAGCCGAGCAGCGCGACGTGGATCTTCCCAGCGCCCGTGTGCAGCGCCGCGCGGGCGGCGAGAATCGGTGCGCCGCACATGCCGGTGTCGCCGCCGACCACCGCCAGGCTGCCGAACGAGCCTTTGTTGGTCGAGAAGTCGCGTGCCGGCAGGAAGGGGGCGAACAGCGCCGGTGCGTTGAGCTGAACCGCCTTGCGGGCCGCCGTGTCCACGCCAATCGGCGCGACGCGCACCGCGCCGGCCAGGTCGCGCCCCGACGCCGTGAAAAGGCCGGGTTTTGCGCCGATGAAGGTGATGGTGTGCGTGGCGCGCACGCTGATGCCGTTGCCGACCACGTTGCCGGTGTCGCTGTCGAGGCCGCTAGGCACATCGAGTGCCAGCACCCGGCCCTGGCGCCTCGCATGTTGCGACAACTGCTGGGCGAGCGTGGCGAACACGCCGTCGAGCGGGCGGCCAAGGCCGATCCCGAACATGCCGTCGACCAGCCAGCCAAAGTGCTTGAACGAGGCCGGCGGCGACGCGGAAATCGGCACGCCGGCCGCGCGTGCTTCGCCGAGCGCCCAACGGGCGTCGTCCGGTTTGACTTCGACCGGCATGCAGACTTCGACCGCGAGACCCGCGCGCTGTAACTCGGCGGCCACCACCAGCGCGTCGCCGCCGTTGTTGCCGGGGCCGGCAACAATCCAGACAGGCGCTGCCTGCGCCGCCGCGGATTCCTGCGCGATTCGCTCGCGCAGGAAGTGCGCCGCGGCATGGCCGGCACGCGCCATCAGCGTATGAGGGGGCAAGCCGCGCGCGGCGTCCGTTTCGAGTGCGCGCAGATCCGCCACGCTCAGGAGGGCGAGCGGGCGGTCGTGCGGGTCCAGCAGCGTCGGAAGTTCGGTAACGATCGTGCGGGTGGCGGGTGTGGCTTCGGTCATGGCGGCGTCAAGCGGTGGCCCGGGGCGGGCGTGGAACTGCCATGGTAGTGCGAATGCGCGCGGTGGGTGAAGCTGTTCGGCTCAGGGCGCAGGACAACCGGCGTTCAGTACCCGAAGCGGTATGGAGCCGTGCGGAGCCGCCCCGGAAACCCCAAGCGGCATGGAGCGTCATAGAACCGCGCCAGGAGCGCGAAGCGGCATAGCGTGGCGCGAAGCCGCACCGAGGCGTCTCAATGCCGGAATCGCTCCGGCCGCAAGGCCGCCAGCGTATCCGCCGGCAGCTCCGGTGCGACACCGCCGATCAGATCGGCCACCAGTTTGGCCGCTCCGCAGGCCAGCCCCCAGCCCGCCGGTCCATGCCCGACGTTGACGAACAGACGCGGATGCAAGGCATTGCCGACCAGCGGCAGCCCGTCCGGCGAGAGCAGCTTCAACCCATCCCAGGACAGCGCCGCCGAAATCTTGGCCGCACCCGGAATCCAGTCGTGGGTGGCCTGGCCGAGCAGGGCCAGCGCGTCCTTGGTGACGGCTTCGGAGAGCGGCTTGTCGGCCTGGCCCGCGCCTTGCAGCACGGCGCCCCCGGCAATCCGCAACCGATGATTCATGCGCGTGATGGTGATGCGCTTCACCGCGTCGACGATCGCCACGTGCGGCGCGCATTCCTCATGCGCGATAGGCGCCGACAGCGTATGCAGCCGCAGCGGATGCAGCGGCACCCGCAGGCCGAGCCGCTCCAGCAGCGGCAGGCTGCCGGTGCCGGCCGCGACCACGATAGCGTCGGCGTTGATCACGTCGACTTCACGCGGGGAGGTGACTTCGCCCAGCCGCGGCGCCAGTTCGACCGCGGCACGCGCGCCGTCGAGACGGATGGCCTCGACTTCGCGGTTCAGCATGAACTGCACGCCGCCCTGGGTATCGAGCGTCTGCTTGATGAGCTTGGTGAAGAGCGGGCAATTGGCGGTGCGTTCCTGGTCGAACAGCACGCCGCCGGCAAACCCGGGATCGGTCGGCACCGAATGCTCGAAGGCGGCGCACTCGGCCGGTGTCAGCACGTGATGCGGGACTTCGTAGTGGCGCAGCAACTCGAGCGCCGGCTGGGTCAGTTGCCATTCCTGCGGCGAGCGCGTGAGGTACAGCACGCCGCTCGACTGTTCGAATTCGAGTCCGAAACGCGCCTCGATATCGGCCATGGTGTCGCGCGAGGCTTCGATCAGCGGGCGCAGCAGCCCGTATTGGCGGCTGAAGGCCTGCGGTTCCTGCCAGGCAGCCAGTTGCCGCTCGAACAGGCGCGCGGCGCCGTTAAAGCCGGTCTTGCGGATTACCCCGTTTCTGGCGGCGTGGCGGCTCTGCATGAAGGTTGGCCCGAACCAGACGTCGAGCGGCGTCGGCAGGACGGTGCCGCCATGGCCGTAGGTCGCACCTTGCGCGACCGTCGCATGGCGTTCGACCACGCATACCCGGTGGCCCGCTGCACGCAGTTGATAAGCGGTGGCGACGCCCACAATTCCGCCGCCAATGACGATGACATCCATGATTGATTCGATTTGCCGGCGGAACGCGGCCTGGCTGGCGTTCCCCGTATGCGTGGCATGCGGCGCAGGCGAAGGGTGGCTGCGCCGATCTGATGAAAGGCCGAATGATAGCAGTCAAACCGGTCAGCCCGCTAAGCGGCGCCGAATCTCGATATCGGCCGGCAAGGCGCCGCGCGCCCCGGTAAAACGCCACCGGCACAGGCGCTGGCGGGGCTCCGACGGGGTATAATCTCGGACTTCTCTTTCGCCTCACGTCGCCTGCACGCGCGACTCATCGACGCAACGTCAAGTCCATGGCCCACTTCTCGTGTTTTCCCGGCGCTTCGGCCCTCTCCGATTTCCGTCAAACCCGCCTGCTCGAGACGCTTACGCGCATCGACGCCAATATCACCGGCGTGCGCGGTCAGTATCTGCACTTCGTCAACGCCCAGACGCCGCTTACGGCTGAACACAGCGCGAAGATCGAGGCGCTGATGCACTACGGCGATCCGTTCGTCGACGCGAAGGAGCGTGGCGCGAGCGAGACTTTCCTCGTGGTGCCGCGTTTCGGCACGGTGTCGCCGTGGGCCAGCAAGGCGACGGATATTGCGCACCTGTGCGGTCTCACGCAGTTGCGCCGCATCGAGCGCGGCGTCGAGTATACGGTGACGCTCAAGAGCGGTCTGCTGGGTGGCAAGAAGACCCTGTCCGACGAAGCGCGCGAAGCGGTGATCGCCGCCTTGCACGACCGCATGACCGAAAGCGTCGCACCGTCGCGCGACCATGCCATGCACCTGTTCGACGAACTGCCGGCCAAGCCGCTGCAAACCGTGGATGTGTTGGGCCACGGCCGCGGCGCGCTGGAAACCGCCAACACGGAACTGGGCCTCGCGCTCGCCGACGACGAAATCGACTATCTGGTGGACGCATTCACGAAACTCGGCCGTAATCCGACCGACGTCGAACTGATGATGTTCGCGCAGGCCAACAGCGAGCACTGCCGCCACAAGATTTTCAACGCGGAATGGACGATCGACGGCGAGAAGCAGGACATCTCGCTGTTCAACATGATCCGCAATACGGAGAAGCTCAATCCGCAAGGCACGATCGTCGCGTACTCGGACAACTCGGCAATCATGGCGGGCGGCATGGCCGAGCGCTGGTTCCCGCGCAAGCCGGGCGAGACCAGCGGCGCGAGTGAGCTGTCGGAACACTACGGCCGTCACGTCGAGCTGACGCACACACTGATGAAGGTGGAGACGCACAACCACCCGACCGCGATCTCGCCGTTCCCGGGCGCCGCGACCGGCGCAGGCGGCGAAATCCGCGACGAAGGCGCAACCGGCCGCGGTGCGCGTCCGAAGGCGGGCCTGACGGGCTTCACGGTGTCGAACCTCGACCTGCCGGATGCGCGCGAAGCCTGGGAAAACGCCCGTGACGCCGTGCAGCCGGTCGGCCACCGCAACCCGGCCGATGCGCAGGACGTGTACGGTCGCCCGGACCGCATCGCCTCGCCGCTGCAGATCATGATCGACGGGCCGCTCGGCGGCGCCGCGTTCAACAACGAATTCGGCCGGCCGAACCTGGGCGGCTACTTCCGCACCTACGAGCAGAACGTAGCGGGGCGCGTGCGCGGCTATCACAAGCCGATCATGATCGCGGGCGGCATCGGCAACATCTCCGATCAGCACACCCACAAGCACGATCTGCCGGAAGGGTCGCTGCTGATCCAGATCGGCGGCCCCGGCATGCGCATCGGCATGGGCGGCGGCGCGGCGAGCTCGATGGCGACCGGCACCAATACCGCTGAGCTCGACTTCGACTCGGTCCAGCGCGGCAACCCGGAAATCGAGCGGCGCGCCCAGGAAGTCATCAACGCCTGCTGGCAGCTTGGCGAGAAGAATCCGATCCTGAGCATTCACGACGTCGGCGCGGGCGGTCTGTCGAACGCGTTCCCGGAAGTGGTGGATGGCGCCAGCAAGGGCGCGATTTTCGAGCTGCGCAAGATCCAGCTCGAAGAAAGCGGCTTGTCGCCGCGCGAGATCTGGTCGAACGAAGCGCAGGAGCGCTACGTGCTGGCGATTGCCCCGGCCGATCTGCCTGAGTTCCAGGCGATCTGCGAGCGCGAGCGCTGCCCGTTTGCGGTAATCGGCACGGCAACGACCGAACGCCAGTTGAAGCTGATCGACGTCGAGCAAAAAGACGACAATGCGCACCAGCCGGTCGATATGCCGATGGAAGTGCTGCTCGGCAAGGCGCCGCGCATGCATCGCGACGTGAAGCACGCCGAGACTGCGCTGCTGCCGGTCGATGTCACCGGCATCAACCTGTCGGAAGTGGCGGTGAGCGTGCTGCGTCACCCGACTGTGGCGAGCAAGTCGTTCCTGATTACGATTGGCGACCGCTCGGTGGGCGGCACGACGGTGCGCGACCAGATGGTCGGCCCGTGGCAAGTGCCGGTGGCCGACGTGGCCATCACCACGATGGACTACGCGGGCTACCGCGGCGAAGCGATGACCATGGCCGAGCGCACGCCGCTCGCCGTCATCAACCCGCCGGCGTCGGGCCGCATGGCGGTGGGCGAGGCGGTCACGAACATCGCCGCCGCGCCGATCGCGTCGCTCGACAAGCTGAAGCTGTCCGCCAACTGGATGGCCGCGTGCGGCAGCCCGGGCGAAGATGCCGCGCTGTTCGACACGGTCAAGGCGATCGGCATGGAACTGTGCCCGGCGCTCGGCATCAGCATTCCGGTCGGCAAAGACTCGTTGTCGATGCGCACCAAGTGGGAAGACCAGGGCGTGGCGAAGGAAGTGGTTGCGCCGGTCTCGCTGATCATCTCGGCCTTCGCGCCGGTCGAAGACGTACGCGGGCATCTGACGCCGCAACTGCGCCGCGCCGACGAGGCGGGCGATTCGGTGCTGATCGCGATCGACCTGGGCCGCGGCAAGCATCGCCTCGGCGGCAGTATCCTCGCGCAAGTCACGCAGCAGGTCGGCGACACGACGCCGGACGTCGACGACGCCGAAGACCTGAAGCACTTCTTCGCCGCCATCCAGGCGCTGAACAGCGACGGCAAGCTGCTCGCCTACCATGACCGTTCGGACGGCGGCCTGTGGGCGACGGTCTGCGAAATGGCGTTTGCGGGCCACGTGGGGGTGTCGCTGAACGTCGACATGCTGACGCTCGATCCGAATCACGAGTTCGACTACGGCGACGCCAAAGACTGGGCCAAGCAGACCAGCGGCCGCCGTGAAGACCGCACGATCCGCGCGCTGTTCAACGAAGAGCTCGGTGCGGTGATCCAGGTGCGTGCGCAGGATCGCGACGCGGTGCTGGCCGCCTTGCGCGAGCATGGCCTGTCGGCGTGCTCGCACGTGATCGGCAAGATCAACGAGCGCGACGCCATCGAAATCTATCGCGACGCGAAGAAGATCTACGAAGCGCCGCGCACCGAACTGCAGCGCGCGTGGAGCGAAGTGAGCTGGCGCATCTCGCGTCTGCGCGACAACCCGGCTTGCGCCGACGCCGAGTACGACACGCTGCTCGACGCCGCCGACCCCGGCATCACGCCGCAACTGAGCTTCGATCCGGCACAGGACGTGGCCGCGCCGTTTATCGGCAAGGGCGCTCGTCCGCGCGTGGCGATCCTGCGTGAGCAGGGCGTCAACTCGCACCTCGAAACCGCGTACGCATTCGACCGCTCCGGTTTCGACGCCTACGACGTGCACATGAGCGACCTGCTGGCCGGCCGCGCCACGCTGGCTGATTTTGCCGGCGCGGTGGCATGCGGCGGCTTCTCGTATGGCGACGTGCTGGGTGCAGGCGAGGGCTGGGCGAAGACGATCCGCTTCAACGCGCAACTGGCCGACATGTTCACGGCCTTCTTTGCCCGCAAGGACACGTTCGCACTCGGCATCTGCAACGGTTGCCAGATGATGAGCAGCCTCGCGTCGATGATCCCCGGCGCTGAAGCATGGCCGAAGTTCACGCGCAACAAGTCGGAGAAGTTCGAAGCGCGCTTCTCGCTGGTGGAAGTGCAGCCATCGCCGTCGCTGTTCTTCACCGGCATGGAGGGCTCGCGCATTCCGGTGGCGGTGGCGCACGGCGAAGGTTTCGCGGACTTCTCGCAGCAAGGCGATGCGTCGAAGGTGGCGGTTGCCATGCGCTTTGTCGATCACCGTGGCCAGGCTACCGAGCAGTATCCGTTCAACCCGAACGGTTCGCCGGACGGCATCACCTCGGTGACAACGCCGGATGGCCGCTTCACCGTCTTGATGCCGCACACCGAGCGGGTGCATCGCACGGTGCAGATGAGCTGGCATCCGGAAGGCTGGAATGCGAACGACGGCAGCCCGTGGCTGCGCGTGTTCCAGAACGCACGGCGCTGGCTGGGGTAACACGCGCGCGCTGAGCGCGAGTACACCGCTGCTGCGGCAAGCACGCCGCAGCGGTATGGTTCCTTAGCTTGCCAGAAACAACAAAGCCGCCCGAGGGCGGCTTTGTTGTTTGCGAGTCAGGCCGGGCGACGAAACCACCCAGCCGTGTTCAGTTAGCAGTAACGCCGGAGCAAAGTCCGGCGCAACCCCACTTACTGGATCTTCGCGTTCTTACGCAGACCTTCTTCGAACGCCTGCAGCTTTTCCTGCTGCAGTTGCTGGACGATCTGCGGGCGAACCTGCTCGAGCGGCGGCGGCGTGATGTCGCGCGTGTCGTCGAGACGGATGATGTGCCAGCCGAATTGCGTGTGCACCGGCGTGTCGGTCATCTGGCCTTTCTGCAGCTTCTCGGCGGCTGCGGCAAACTCAGGCACGTAGGCCTTCGGGTCCGACCAGTCGAGGTCGCCGCCGTTCTTGCCCGATCCCGGGTCCTTCGAGTACTGCTTGGCAAGATCTTCGAAGCTCGCGCCGGCCTTGATCTTGGCGATCAGATCCTGGGCCTGCTGCTCGTTGTCGACGAGGATGTGGTGCAGGTGATATTCCTTGCCGCCTGCGTCCTTCACGAGCGAGTCATAGCGTGCCTTGATGTCGGCATCGCTCGGCTGGTTGTTCTTCAGGTAGTCCTCGATCAGCGCGCGCAGCACGACGGTCTGCTGGGCCACGGCGACTTGCGCCTTGACGTCCGCACGCGTCGGAATGCCGCGACGGGCCGCTTCCTGCGAGAGGATTTCGCGGTTGATCAGTTCTTCGCGCACGGCCTGCTGCAGTTGCGGCGAGTCCTGCTGGCCCTGATGGACGAGTTGTTCGACGAGCGCATCGGCGCGTGCCTTGGGGATCGGCGTGCCGTTTACCACGGCGATATTCTGTGCAAACGCAGGCGCTGCCGCAAAAGCGGCCAGCAATACCCAGAGGCGGGTTTTGTTCAAGGTCATCGGAAGTTTCCTAACGGGACAGCAAATCGAATTCTTCGGGCGTGTACGCCGTGATTGCGAGGGCGTGAATGCCGCGCTGCATGGCATCGGCCAGCGCATCATACACCAAGCGGTGCCGCGCCACGCGGGCCTTGCCGGCAAAAGCGGCTGCCACAATAGTGACACTGAAATGGCCTCCGGCCGCGGCGCCGGCGTGCCCCGCATGCTGTGCACTGTCGTCGCGCACGCTGATGGAGGTAATCGGCGCGAGCGCCGCCGCGAGGCGCGCTTCGATCAGCGCGAGACGCTCAGCCGGCGTGGCGTGCAGGAACGTGTCGTCGCTCATGTCATTCTTCTTTCATATACTTCGACAGCCACAGGCTCTGGCCGACAATGAACACCACCAGGCAGCCGGTTGCGCCGAACAGCTTGAAGTTGACCCAGGCGTCGGTCGAGAAATGGTA
Source organism: Burkholderia sp. 4M9327F10 (assembly GCF_005503145.1). GTDB lineage: Bacteria > Pseudomonadota > Gammaproteobacteria > Burkholderiales > Burkholderiaceae > Paraburkholderia. Next base: position 33,348 of record NZ_SCNV01000057.1, read on the forward strand.
CGCAACAAACAGGTTCAGGATGCCGAGCAGCACGAAGAACACCGCCCAGATCACGCTCAACTGGCCCCAGATGCGATGCGGCAGGGTGATCTGCTTGCCCATCATCGCTTCGATCAGGTTCTTGTTGAACGCCAGTTGCGAGACGATCAGCGCGACTGAGAAAGCCCAGTACAGCACGGTAGGCTTCCATTTGATGAAGGTGTCGTTGTGCAGGACGAGCGTGGCGCCGCCGAACACGGTGACGACGCCCAGGCTCACCCACAGCATCGCATCCACCTTGCGGTGGCGGAACGCCACCCAGGCGATCTGCACCAGTGTCGCGACAATCGCCACTGCCGTTGCCGTGAAAATGCCCCACAGCTTGAACGCGACGAAAAACAGGATGATCGGGAACAGATCGAACAGGAATTTCATTATCTGGGCGGGGATGTCGAGGAATGAGGGAAGACGGCAGCGCGCCGTTCAGCAACGCCGCCGGACCCACGTTGCCCGCGTGGCGTTACTTGGGCTCGAATTGTAACGCAGCCGAATTGATGCAGTACCGAAGCCCGGTCGGCGCGGGGCCGTCCTCGAACACATGGCCCAGATGCGCGCCGCAATTCTTGCACTGCACCTCGATGCGCAGCATGCCGTGCGAGCGGTCGGTTTTCTCGGCGATCACTTCGCCGTTGATCGGTTTGAAGTAGCTCGGCCAGCCGCAGCCGGCGTCGAACTTGGTGTCCGACTCGAACAGCGGCGTGCCGCAGCAGACGCAGTCATAGATGCCGCGGTCCCAGTGGTCGTGGTAGCGGCCGGTGAACGGGCGCTCGGTGGCCGCATGGCGGGTCACCTGATACTCCATCTCGGAGAGCTGCTTGCGCCATTCGGCGTCGTCTTTCTGCACCGGATGCGCGGGAGTCCTGGTGTCGTCGGAGTTCATGGTCGGTTCCTGTCTCGATGTCGGTTTAGTTGGGGGCGTGGCTTATGACGAGCAACTCACTTCCAGCGAACTGGCCCAGTCGGGCGGCAGCGCAGCATAGGCCTCGTGTTCCGGCTGTTCGTCGAAAGGACGGCGCAGTATTGCCGCCAGCCGTTCGACTTCCGTAAAGTCCTTCTCCCTGGCGCGGCGAATCGCCGTTTCAGCCAGGTGATTGCGAAGTACGAATTTGGGGTTCACGCGGTTCATTGCAATGGCGCGTTCGGCGTCGTCGAGTGTTTCTTCGGACAGCCGCGCGCGGTAGTCGTTCACCCACACGTCGAACGCCGCGCGGTCCAGAAACAGGTCGCGAACCGGCGCGTCACCACTTGCGTCGTGCTTCGAGACGCGCGCCAGATTGCGGAAGGTCAGCGTGAAATCCGCGCGGTTTGCCTGCATGACTTCGAACAGGCGGTTGACGAGCGACGTGTCGCTCGACGCATCGTCGCCGGGCCGTTCGGTTTGCAGGCCGAGCTTGGCGCGCATGAGGCGCTCCAGTGCCGGCGCAAAACGATCCTTGAAGCCTTCGAGCACGCGCTGCGCGTCCTTCACGGCTGCTTCGCCGCGCACGTTTTCATCATGCTGCTGACCCAGCAGCGGCAGCAGCCCCTGGGCGAGGCAGAAGAGGTTCCAATAGGCGATCTGCGGCTGCATGCGGTACGCGTAGCGGCCTTGCGAATCGGAGTGATTGCAGATGTAGTTCGCGTCGAAGCCGTCCATGAAGCCGAACGGACCGTAGTCAATCGTGAGGCCGAGAATCGACATGTTGTCCGTGTTCATCACGCCGTGGCAGAAGCCGACCGCCTGCCATTGCGCGAGCAGATCCGCGGTGGACAAAACCGCTTCGTTCAGCAGCGCCAGATACGGATCGTCCGCTTCCCTGCAATGCGGATAGAAGCGCTCGATGACGTGATCGGCAAGCGACTGCAAGGCGTCGACCCGGTCGTTCGAATAGAAATGCTCGAAGTGGCCAAAGCGCACGAAGCTCGGCGCGACACGCGTGACGACCGCGGCCGTTTCGATTTCCTCGCGCCGCACCGGCTGGTCCGAGCCGATCACGCACAGTGCGCGGGTGGTCGGAATGCCGAGGTGGTGCATTGCTTCCGAGCACAGGTACTCGCGGATCGACGAGCGCAGCACCGCACGGCCGTCGCCCATGCGCGAGTAGGGCGTGCGTCCGGCGCCCTTCAGTTGCAGTTCATAACGTGCGCCGGCGTGTTCCACTTCGCCAAGGCCGAGTGCGCGGCCGTCGCCCAGTTGCCCGGCCCATACGCCGAACTGATGTCCCGAGTACACCGACGCATACGGCATAAGCTCGGCGGGCCAGTCACGCGTGGTGTTGCCGCAGAAGAACTCGGCGAAGGCCGGATCGTGCGCCGCCTGTCCGTCTAAACCGAGCAGTGCAGCGGTGTCGGCAGAAAAGCCGACCACATAGGGGGCGCTTAGCGGCGCGGCCGGCAGGCGGGTCATGAAGACGCCGCCAAGTTGGGAAAATGCGTCTGCACGCGGGGTGCCTAAGGCGTCGGCAAGCGCCGCCATCGGCCCGGACAGGCCGGAAATGCTTGGGGAAAACGACATATTGAGCGCCTCTGGATTAACCGATATTGTAAGTCGGCGCCAGCGCCGCTGCTGGCCGGCCGTTAGCCGACGGCGCCGGCAAGGCGCAGCGCGGCATCCGACCTGCCATCGATGACGTAAACACCGCGAGGAGACCTCTCTTTATGACGACGCCTTTGCTGGGCCAGATGATGGATGTGCCGCTCACCGTGTCTTCACTCCTCGCGCATGCTGCGCGGCATTTCGGCGACACGGAGATCGTCTCGCGGCGCATCGAAGGCGATATGCATCGCTATACCTATCGTGACTGCGAGAAGCGCGCCAAACAACTGGCACAGGCCCTGATCGCGCTCGGTGTGCAGCCCGGCGAGCGGGTCGCCACGCTGGCGTGGTGCGGCTACCGGCATCTGGAGGCGTACTACGGCACGACCGGCTTCGGCTCCGTCTGCCACACGATCAACCCGCGCCTGTTTCCCGAGCAGATTGCCTACATCGTCAATCATGCCGACGACAGCTATGTGCTGTTCGACATCAGCTTCGCCGCGCTGGTCGATACATTGGCTCCGCAATGCCCGAAGGTGCGCGGCTGGATTGCGCTGACCGACGACGCGCATCTGCCCGCGATGCAGACCCCGGTAACCAGCTACGAGACCTTGCTGGCCCCGCAGTACGGCGTGTACGAATGGCCGCTGCTCGACGAGCGCACCGCGTCCTACCTTTGCTATACGTCAGGAACCACGGGCAATCCGAAGGGCGCGCTGTATTCGCATCGCTCGACCGTGTTGCATGCCTACGGCGCGTCGTTACCGGATGCGATGAGCCTTTCGGCGCGCGATTCGGTGCTGCCGGTGGTGCCCATGTTCCATGTCAATGCATGGGGCATACCGCATGCCGCGCCGCTGACGGGCGCGAAACTGGTATTTCCCGGCAAGGACCTCGACGGCAAGTCGCTCTACGAATTGATGGAAGCGGAGCGCGTCACCTATTCCGCCGGCGTGCCAACCGTCTGGCTCGGCCTGCTGACCTATATGAAGCAGGCCGGCGTGCGCTTTTCTTCGCTCAACCGCACGGTGATCGGCGGCTCGGCGTGCCCGCCGGCGATGCTGCGCGCCTTCCAGGACGATTACGGCGTCGAAGTGATTCATGCCTGGGGCATGACGGAGATGTCGCCGCTTGGCACCTTGTCGAAGCTCACATGGGAGCAGAGCCAGCGCTCGCCCGACGAACAACGCAAGCTGCGCGAGAAGCAGGGCCATGCAATCTACGGCGTGGACATGAAGATCGTCGGCCCGGATGGCAACGAACTGCCGTGGGATGGCGTTGCCTTTGGCGATCTGCATGTGCGCGGCCCGTGGGTGATTGACCGGTATTTCCGCAAGGACGATTCGCCGCTCGCGGACGGCTGGTTTCCGACCGGCGACGTGGCCACCATCGACCGCGACAGCTTTCTGAACATCACCGACCGCAGCAAGGACGTGATCAAGTCGGGCGGCGAATGGATCAGCTCGATCGACATCGAGAACGTGGCGATTGCGCATCCGGCGGTGGCCGAGGCGGCTTGCATCGCCTGTGCGCATCCGAAGTGGACCGAGCGGCCTTTGCTGGTGGTCGTCAAGCGCAAGGACGCCGAGGTGACGCGCGACGAACTGATTGCCTTTTATCAGGGCAAGGTGGCGAAATGGTGGATCCCCGACGATGTGGTGTTCGTCGACGAACTGCCGCATACCGCCACCGGCAAACTGCAGAAGCTCAAGCTGCGCGAGATCTTCCGCGACCACGTGCTGCCGTCGGCTCTGGAAGGCGCGGCCTGAGGTGGTACCGGCGTGGCGCCGATGTGACATCGACGCTACCCTGAGCGCCCCAGGGCAAACCCTTGCCACGATAAATTGAACGAGCGTGCTTTTTTGTGTAGTCTGCTTGCTGACCCGGAATGTCGGACAATGAACCGGCACAGGCAGCGCGTCATGCGTTGCCTCACCGCATGGAGGCAGGCAGATGGCAGTGGACTACACGACTCATGACGGCGTCGCCGTCCTTACGCTCAACAATCCCCCGGTCAACGGGCTCGGTCTGTCGACGCGAGCCGGCATCGTCGAAGGGCTCGAACGCGCGCAGAACGATCCGGCCATCAACGCCATCGTGCTGACCGGCGCCGGCAAAGCCTTCTCGGGCGGCGCGGACATCACCGAATTCAACACCCCCAAAGCAACCCAGGAACCGACGCTCGCCACGGTCATCAAGGCCGTTGAAGGCAGCGCCAAGCCGGTCGTCGCGGCCATCCACAGCGTCGCCATGGGCGGCGGTCTGGAGCTCGCGCTCGGCGCGCATTACCGCATCGCGGCGCCTGGCGCGCAGATCGCGTTGCCCGAAGTGAAGCTCGGCATTTTGCCGGGGGCGGGCGGTACGCAGCGTCTGCCGCGCGCCATCGGTCTTGAAGCCGCGCTCAACATGATCGTCTCGGGCACACCGGTGATGTCGGAGAAGCTGGCCGGCTCGGGGCTCTTCGAAGAAGTGGTGGAGGGTAATCTGGCCGAGGCCGCGCTTGCCTTTGCACGCAAGGTCGGCGCACAGGCCGGCCCGCATCCCAAGGTGCGCGATCGCAAGATCGAGCATGCGAATGCTGCAGGTTTTATCCAGTTCGCGCGCAATAGCGTCGCGGCGATCGCAAAGAATTTCCCGGCGCCGCACAAGTGTATCGACGCGGTCGAGGCCGGCGTGAAGAACGGCTTCGACAAGGGCCTCGCGTTCGAACGCGAATGCTTTATCGCGCTGGTGCAGACGCCGGAAAGCCGTGCGCTGCGTCATGCGTTCTTCGGCGAGCGTGCGGCCAGCAAGATTCCCGACGTGCCTTCCGATACGCCGGTACGCGAGATCAAACAGGTCGCCGTGATCGGTGCAGGCACGATGGGCGGCGGCATCGCGATGAACTTCATCAACGCGGGCTTGCCAGTTACGCTGCTCGAAACGAAACAGGAAGCCCTCGATCGCGGCCTCGCGACGATTCGCAAGAATTACGAAGCGACGGTGAAGAAGGGCAAGCTGAAGCCCGAGGCACTGGAACAGCGCATGGCGCTGATTACTCCCACGCTCTCGTACGACGATCTGAAAAACGCCGATCTGATTGTCGAAGCGGTGTTCGAAGAACTCGGTGTGAAGGAACAGGTATTCAAGCGCCTCGACGAAGTCGCGAAGGCGGGGGCGATTCTTGCCTCGAACACCTCCACGCTGGACGTCGACAGGATCGCTGCATTCACAAGGCGTCCGCAGGACGTGGTCGGCATGCACTTCTTCAGCCCGGCCAACGTGATGAAGCTGCTCGAAGTGGTGCGCGGCAAGGAAACGGCCAAAGACGTGCTTGCCACCGTCATGCAACTGGCCAAAAAGATCAAGAAAACTGCGGTGGTGTCGGGCGTGTGCGACGGCTTTATCGGCAACCGCATGATCGAGCAGTACATCCGTCAGGCGCTTTTCATGCTGGATGAAGGCGCGCTGCCGGCGCAGGTCGACAAGGCGATCGAGAAATTCGGTTTCGCCATGGGCCCGTTCCGCATGAGCGACCTCGCGGGCAACGACATCGGCTGGGCGATCCGCAAGCGCCGCTATCAGGAACATCCGGACATGCATTACTCGAAGATCGCCGACCGTCTGTGCGAGACGGGCCGCTTCGGGCAGAAGACCGGCGGCGGCTGGTATGACTACAAGGCGGGCGACCGCACGGCTTATCCGTCGAAGCTAGTCGATGAGATGATCGTGGCGTATTCGCAGGAAACCGGTGCGCAGCGCCGCAAGATCAGCGACGAGGAGATCGTCGAGCGGCTGGTGTTTTCGCTCGCGAACGAAGGCGCGAAGATTCTCGAAGAGGGCATTGCGTCGAAGGCGTCGGATATCGACATGGTGTATCTCACCGGCTACGGCTTCCCGCTGTGGCGCGGCGGCCCGATGCTGTATGCGGACACGGTCGGCCTCTACAACGTCGAGCGGGCAATTCGCGCTTACGCGGCGCGTCCGAACGGCGACGCCTGGCAACTGGCGCCGAGCATTGCCGAGCTGGCGGCAAAGGGCCGCGGATTCAACGGCTAGAAGACCGATGCCGCAGAGAGGCGAGACGACGCGAGGTGCTGCGATGAAAGATGCCGAGGACGTATTGCTTGTCATTGACGTGCAAAACGATTTCATGCCGGGCGGCGCATTGGCCGTGGCGCATGGCGATGAAGTCGTGCCGGTCATCAACCGCCTGGCGCGTGGCTTCAGCCAGGTCGTGCTGACGCAGGACTGGCATCCGGCTTCGCACGTCTCGTTCGCCGCTAACCACGCGGGGCGCGCACCGTTCGAGATGCTCACGCTGCCGTATGGCGAGCAGGTGCTGTGGCCGACCCATTGCGTGCAGGACACGCCTGGCGCGGCCTTGCATCGCGATCTCGACATTGCGCATGCGCGTCTCGTGATCCGCAAGGGGCTCAATCCCGGCGTCGACAGCTATTCGGCCTTTCTCGAAGCCGACCGCACGACGCCGACGGGCCTCGCCGGTTATCTGCGCGACGTGGGTGCGAAGCGCATCTGGTGCTGTGGGCTCGCGACCGACTACTGTGTCGGCTGGTCCGCGCTCGATGCGCGCGCAGCAGGTTTTGAAGTTGCATTGATCGAGGACGCGTCGCGTGCCATCGATCTCAACGGTTCGCTCGACGCCGCCTGGCGCGATCTGCATGCCGCGGGTGTCGAGCGTGTGCAGTCTGCGCAGGTGTCGGGGCAATGAAAGCCCTTATGGGCACGCATTGAAACTGCCTACGCTGGCACGCCGGACCGCCGGTGCGAACGAACCACATTCAACATTGGAAGCAGGAGACATGCATGACTGACGCCGTAATCGTATCGACCGCCCGCACGGGTCTTGCCAAATCGTGGCGCGGCGCTTTCAACATGACGCATGGCGCGACGCTCGGCGGTCATGTGACGCAAGCCGCGGTCGAACGCGCGAAGCTCGATCCGGCTCGCGTCGAAGACGTGATCATGGGCTGCGCGAATCCGGAAGGCGCGACGGGCATGAACATCGCGCGGCAAATCGCCTTGCGCGCCGGCCTGCCGGTCAGCGTGCCGGGGATGACGGTCAACCGCTTCTGCTCGTCGGGCCTGCAGACGATTGCGCTTGCCGCCCAGCGCGTGATTGCCGGTGAAGGCGAGGTGTTCGTCGCAGGCGGGGTCGAGTCGATCTCGTGCGTGCAGAACGAGATGAATCATCACATGATGACCGACGGCTGGCTGAACCAGAACAAGCCGGAAATCTACTGGTCGATGCTGCAGACCGCCGAGAACGTCGCGAAGCGTTACTCGATTTCGAAGGAGCGTCAGGACGAATACGGCGTGCGCTCGCAGCAGCGCGCGGCGGCGGCCCAGGAAGCCGGCCGGTTCGACGACGAGATCGTGCCGATGACGGTGCTCGCGGGCGTCGCGGACAAAGCGAGCGGTCAGCTCTTCACGAAGGAGGTGACGATTGCCGCCGACGAAGGCATCCGCGCGGACACGACGCTCGAAGGTGTGTCGAAGATTCGCACGGCGCTGCCGGGCGGCGTGATCACCGCCGGCAACGCGAGCCAGTTTTCCGATGGTGCGTCGGCTTGTGTGGTGATGAACGCAAAGGTTGCCGAACGCGAAGGGCTGCAGCCGCTGGGTATTTTCCGTGGTTTTGCGGTGGCCGGTTGCGAGCCCGATGAGATGGGCATCGGTCCGGTGTTCGCGGTGCCGAAGCTGCTCAGGCAGGCGGGATTGAAGGTCGAGGATATCGACCTGTGGGAACTGAATGAAGCGTTCGCCGTGCAGGTGCTGTATTGCGCCGACAAGCTCGGCATCCCGCACGACAGGCTCAACGTGAACGGCGGCGCGATTGCGGTCGGCCACCCGTACGGGGTGTCGGGCGCGCGCCTGACCGGGCATGCGCTGATCGAGGGTAAGCGGCGCGGCGCGAAGCTGGTCGTCGTGACGATGTGCATCGGCGGCGGCCAGGGCGCGGCCGGGCTGTTTGAAGTGGTGTAAGGCGGGATGAGCCGGCGCCGCCTGAGGTCCCAAGGGATCTTGGGCGGTTGATCTGGCGGGCCGGCGCGGTCAGTCGATCAACCAGTCAGTCAATCAGTCAACCAGTCAGTCAATCAGTCAGTCCGGCAACGCGCAGCTGCCGTCCGCGCAATCGTCGGCCGCTTGACCCGTGCGCTGCACGGCGCTGCGTGAGCCGGCCTCGTCCTGCAGGACGCGTTGCAACAGCGCGGTCCATGTATCCGGGTGGCCGATAAACTGCCCCGCGTCGATCACCGCAAGCGCGCCGTCGGCGCTCTCCACCGCAAAGGTCGGAAATCCACGTGCGCCGGTACGCGCCAGCAAGCTGCGGCTCGCGGCAATATGTTCGTGCGTCGTTTTGCCGGAAACACGCTCGAACTCAGCCGTGAAGACCTGCGCATCAAGGCCGAGCTCGACCGCCAGCGAGACCAGCACGTCGCGATCGGCAATGCGCCGGCCTTCTTCGTAATGCGCCCGCTGCAGCCGGTGGATCATGTCGAGGCCACGGCCGTCGAGCGCTTCGGCGGCGAGAATCGCCGTGATCGGCGGCTCCGAGTCCATGATCGCCGTAGTGTCGCGCAGCAGGCCTTCGAAATAGGCTGCCCCGAACGGCTGGCCGGAAAGGGCGGCGATGCGCTCGTCGTGCGGCATCACATAGTCGCGCCATTGCGGCGTGATGGGCCGCCGGTTGCTGCCGGCCAGCATGCCACCGGCGTGAAAAGTAACGCTCAGTTCAGGCAAGGCCCGCGCCGCATCGACCAGCGGGGCAACCGCGTAGCACCAGCCGCACAGCGGATCGAAGATGTAATGCAGTTTCATCGTAGCGTGTTCTATGGGTTGGCAGGCCGGTTGGCAAGCCGGTTGGCGAATCGTCACTGACCCGCGACGCCGAGTCCCGGCAGCGACAGCACGCCCTGATCGAGAAAGCGCGTGCCACCGCTGAGGCCACCCGCCAGGCGGCCGTGCAGGATATACGGGTACTGGCCAGGCGGCGTATCGCTGCCTGCGAGCGAGAAGGCCTGGCGCACCGCCGTGAAGGCCGGCACAGTCAACGGTACGTCGACTACCGTCTCGCCGTAGCGAGGCACGGTGCCATGCTGGTCGGTGACGCCGCTCGCAAAGGACTGGCCGTTCAGCTGGAGGTCGACCGAGACGCCGTCGAAGCTAAGGGAGTCTTCATTGGGGTTCTGGATGCGCAGCTTGATCTTGAAGCGCATTTCGAGCCCCTGGCTGTCGAGCGGCTCGAGGCCGGCGACGCTCACACGCAGCGGGTCATGGCCGAACCATCCCGCGCAGCCGCCGAGCGACAACACGGTAAGCACGCCGAGCGCCAGCAGGCGCACGGAGCGGCCAGACAACAGCAGACGAACAAAGGACATAGCCGGGACCTCGAGTCGAACTGAGTTAGACGAACTGGGTTGGGCGGTATTGTAGCGGGCAAACCCTGATTCGTCTGATGACCCGCGCGTCGCTGCCTTGCTCCCGCGCCCGAACTTGGCGCGTCGATCATGGTCCCATCTGCAACCGCCACGCGTCGTCTCCAGCAAGCACCTTCAATGAAGCGGTTGCAGAGCGTTCGAAAACGGACTTCAATGCCGTACTAATATTGCGCGCGCGGACGGTCGATCAACCCTCTCTTCATAGGAAAGCCACATGCACCGACGTCAATTCATTACCGGCACCAGTGTGCTCCTCGCGTCGAGCGGCCTGACTCTCGCAGGCTGTACGACCACGCCGCTCGGCTCCGGTGAGACTGCCGAGGACTACGCGCAGAAGCGCAACACCATCAACGCCGGGATTGATTCGACGCTCGCCCGCCTGCAGAGCACGGTGCACGGTTCACAGGAGATTCTTGCCAAGGCGCGCGGCGTGCTGGTGTTTCCGTCCGTGTTCGCCGCGGGTTTCTGGTTCGGCGGCCAATACGGGCAGGGCGGCTTGCGCGTCGACGGTCAGACGACGGGGTACTACAGCACCGTTGCCGGGTCGTTTGGCCTGCAGATTGGCGCGCAATCCAAGGCCATCATTTTTGCCTTCCTGACGCAGGAGGCGCTCGACCGCTTCGTGCAAAGCCAGGGCTGGGCAGCCGGTGCCGACGCCACCGTGGCGCTGGCGAAGCTCGGGGCGAACGGCAATCTCGACACCTCGACCGCCATGAGTCCGGTGGTGGCCTTCGTGCTCACCAATGCCGGCTTGATGGCCGGCATCTCGCTTGAAGGGACCAAGGTGTCGCGGCTCGTTATCTGAGGATGTGCGCTGCCGGCTTCCTGCTTACTCCACGTCCACGACGATTTTTCCACGCGCGGTGCCGTTCGTGAGCGCTTCATAGGCGAGCTCGGCCGAACTCAGGTCGAAGCGGCGCGGATCGAGCCGCGGCTTGAGCTTGCCGGCTTGCACGAGCGCGGTGGCGTCAGCGAGCATGGCGCCGTGGTGGGCGCGATGTTTGCCGCTTAACAGCGGATACAGGGTGAACACCCCCGAGTAGCTGGCTTCGCGAAACGACAGCGGCGCCAGTGCATGGGTGCCCCAGCCCAACGCGCTCACCACGTGGCCGAAATGGCGCACCGCTGCGAACGACGCATCGAGTGTCGCGCCGCCCACCGTATCGACCACCAGATCGAAGCCGGTTCCCGCCGTCGCGGACGCCACGTACTGCTCGACCGTCTGCGCCCGGTGGTCGATCGGCGTGGCGCCCAGGCTCGCGACGAAATCGTGATCGCGTGCGCTGGCCGTGGCGAACACCTGGGCTCCGAGCGCGAGCGCCAGTTGTACGGCGAGATGCCCGACACCACCGGCGCCGCCTTGAACCAGCACGGTTTGCCCGGCTTGCAGCCGTGCCCGGTCCACGATCCCCGAACAGGCCGTGATGAAGGCGAGGGGCAGCGCGGCCGCCTCGCGCATCGACAGATTGGCCGGCTTGAGCGCGAGCAGGTCGGCATCGACCGCTGCGTACTGGGCGAGCGAGCCCTGGATGCCGCCGACCCCACCGGTCATGCCGTAGACCTCATCGCCGGCCTTGAACACGCTGACCCCGGCGCCGACTGTTTCGACCACCCCCGCCATGTCGATTCCCAACACGAGCGGCAAAGGATGCTGCGCATGCGCGGCGCTGCCGGCGCGGATCTTGGCATCGAGCGGGTTCAGGCCGCTCGCCGCAATCCGCACCAGCACCTGGCCGCCTGCCGGTTCGGGCCGGGCCAGTTCGGTCAGTTCGAGCGGGCCGTGATAGCGGTTGAGAACGAGAGCGTGCATGGACATGATGATTTCCTTTTCCGGTTGAGTCAGCGTTTCGACACGTCCATACTCGAACATGCAAAACCGCATGTAAATTAACGTAACTGCATATCAATCAAACAGAAATGATTGGAAATAAGCTGGAATGGAGCGATGTCCGCATCTTCCTTGCGATTGCCCGCCACGGCACGCTGGGCGCGGCCGCACGGCAACTCGGCCAGACCCAGCCGACGATGGGCAGGCGCTTGCGTGCGCTCGAAGAGGCGACTGGCCACGCGTTGTTCCAGCGTACTCGCGACGGTTTCGTCCTGACGGACGAAGGTGCGGCGGTTCTCGCCTATGCCGAGCGGATGGAAGAGGAAGCGCTTGGTTTCACGCGGGCGCTGGCCGGCAAGGATGCGCATCTGAGCGGCTTGCTGCGCGTCTCGTCATCCGACTGGTTCGGCGTTCACGTGCTCACGCCGGTGTTCGCCCGGTTTCTGGCTCAGCATCGCGGCGTGTCGATCGAACTGGTGACCGATGCGCGCCGCTATAACCTCGCGCGCCGCGAGGCGGATCTGGCCTTTCGCATCACACCGTTCGAGGAAGCCGATGTGGTCCAGCGCAAGCTTATGCACATGGAATACGCCTTGTATGGGCGGATCGACCTGGTCGCGCCGCAAGCAGGCGACGGCGCGGGCTATACGCTGATCAGCATGGACAGCGCTTTCGGCACCTTGCCGGATGTGGCGTGGGTCAAACGCATGTTGCCGAATGCGCGGATCGCGTTCGGCAGCAACAACCGCGGCGCGCAGGCACGGATGTGCGCGGAAGGCGGCGGCTTTGCGGTGCTGCCATGCCCGCTGGGCGACACGACGGCGGGACTGCGGCGCATCGATCTGGGCGAAGCGCCGCCGGGGCGCGACGTCTGGCTGGGCTACCACCGTGACCTGCGCCGCGTGGCCCGCCTGCGGGCATTGCTGGATATGACGATCGGGACGCTCGGCAAAGAGGCGCTCGGCAATGAAGCACCCGGCAGCGAGGCGCTCAGCAGTGAACCCCTCAGGAACGATGTATAAAACGGTACCTTGCATAAAACAGTAGAGCCTGCTACATTTCAGCCATGGTCACCGCGGCTATGAGTCCGTCCGGTGACAGTGCATAGCACGGTACCTTGCAACGCACACTACGAAGCGTGGAACTGGATGAAAACGCAGTTGAAAAAAGGAACGCTCGACATGTGCGTGCTGGCCGTTCTGGCCCGCGGGGACAGTTACGCGTACGAGTTGGTGTCGACACTCGCGGAAACGATGGAAATCAGCGAGGGTACGATTTACCCGCTGATGCGCCGTCTGCAGGCCGAGGCCTGGGTGTCGACCTACCTGGTGGAGTCGAGCTCGGGGCCGCCGCGCAAGTACTATTCGCTGACGGGCACGGGTCGCCGCAGCCTGCTGGAGATGGAAGGGGAGTGGCGCAGTTTCGTGGATGAGGTGAACGGCGTGCTAGGACAACCCGGCATAAAAATGAACACAGGGGAAAACCCATGAAGCAGGACGTATTCATTGATTCTCTGCGGCAGGAATTGAGCAGTCTGCCGAAGCAGGCGGTCGATGAAATCATCGCGGATTATCACGAGTACATTGGCGACGCGCTGGCTGCCGGGCGCCGCGAGGAAGACGTGATCGCCGCGCTGGGCGACCCGGTCAAGCTCGCCCGTGAGTTGAAGGCGCAGGCCAACTACCGGCAGTGGCAGGACCGCCGTTCGTTCGGCAACCTGTTCCGCGTGATCATGTCGATCTCCACGCTGGGCCTGCTGAACGTGCTGCTGCTGGTGCCGTTCATGGTGTACCTCGGCTTGCTGACGGTGGGCTATGTGGTGTCGGCGGGGCTGACGATCGCGGGGCTGGTCGGCGTGCTCGCGCTGAGCGGGCATCATTTCTTCGGCAAGACCGCCCGCGACGCGCTGCCGTTCAGCTTCATCAGCAGCGATCACGCCAAGGCGGCAGCCGGGGATGCCGCGAGCGGCGCGGCGGGTGCGTCGGGCGCATTGGTGGCATCGGCAGCGGCGGCGGCATCGGGCGCATCCGATACGCAGGAAGCGAATGACGACGATAGCGACAGCGATACGCCCGGCAACCTGAAGAGCCTGAAAATCGTCGGCGACCGTTTCGTCTTCAACCTGGAGGACGACAGCAAGCTGGATATCGTCACTCGTGCCGGAGCAGTCTCGATCCGCACCGACGGCTCCGACTTCCGGTTCGAGAGTTCATCGGACGCGGCGCGACGCATGCTGACCCGAGACAAGGACGGTACGTGGAGCATCGCTCGCGACGACGTGGTCGCGCTGGAACTGAAAGACGACGACGAGAAAGTGTCGCTGGCCCGCACCTCGAAGGATCCGAAGTCGATGGTCTGGGATATCTCGAGCGACGACGGCGATCATGTCCAGCTCGAAGAAGACCCGCACGGCAAGCCCAGTCACCTGAGCGCGCGCAGCGGTTCGGACTCGGTGGATATCGGCGAAGGCAAGGTTGCCATCGACGACGGCCACCACCTGATCCGCGTGGCGGCATCGGACAGCGAATACACCTATGCGATCGTGATGCTGCCCATCGGTCTTATCGGCCTTGCGTTGTGCATCTGGTTGACACGGATTACCTGGCGCGGCATCTCGCGCTATGTGAAACGGCAGATCGACGCCGTCTCGGCGAGTCTCGACCGCCAGCAGGCGTCCTGAAGAAAAGCACCTGAAATACTTGAACAACGAAGTACCGGATATCTAAACCATTAGTAGTACGAATAAACCACTTTTGCTTTAACTGAGGAAACTGTCATGAACATCGATTACCCGAGCGACGTTTCTAAGCAAACTCGCCTCCATCGTGTGCCGGCACTGCCTTTTTCCGGTGGAAGAGAAGTCAATCCCCTGCGTATTGCCGACTGGCTCGCGAGCGGCGCGCGTGCGGCGGGCCAGCAGCCTGTGCTGTGGCTGAGCGTCCTGCTGGTCTGCGCCGACTTTGCGACGCTGCTGGGCTTCCTGCCGCTGTTGCGCCCGCTGGCGGTGCTGCTGGCGCCGCTCGTGGTGGGTGGGCTGATGTTCGTGCAGGACGGCGCCAGCAAGGGGCAACTGGTGTCGCTGCGCGAAACATTCGCGGCGCTGGCCCGGCGCAGCAACGCGCTGTGCGTGATCGGGCTGTACGGCGCGGCAATTGTGGCCGTGGGCTATGTGGTCCTGCTGGCGACGTTCCATGTCTCGCTGAACGCCTCGGTCACGGCAAGCGGCGTGCACAATGTGTCGATCAGCTACGGCGGCGATCACGGCGTGCGCGGTGCGCTGGAATCGCTGCTCGGTGCGTCGATCTTCGCAGTGGCGATTGCCTCGGCCTGCTTTGCCCCGGCGCTGGTGCTGCTGCATGATATGACGCCGCACGATGCGATGCTTGCGAGCCTGAGTGGCGCGGCGCGCAACTGGCCCGTGACGCTGATGTACTTCGCCGCGATGACGGTGGCCGTGCTGTTCGCCCCGATGGTTCCGCTCGCGTTGCGTGCCTTGGTGCTGACGCCAGTGATGACCGCTGTGCCGCTGCTGTCGCTCTACGGTGCGTATCGGGATGTGTTTCTTGGTAGGTGAGTGGGGATGCCGACGGGCGCAGGAACCGTTCGCGATGACGTTAAGGCGATGCAACCGGTGACGGAGTCTGCATGAGAGTGCTGATCATGGGGGGAACCTTGTTTCTTGGCCGCCATATTGTGGAGGCTGCCTTGAAACGAGGGCACGAAGTCACGCTGTTCAACCGCGGCGTGCGGAATCCCACCTTGTTTCCGGAAGCCGAAAAGTTGACGGGTGAGCGCAGCACAAACCTGACCGCGCTGACGGGGCGCAGGTTCGACGCGGTGATCGATCCGTCGGCATACGGTCCGGAGCAGATCGAGTTGTTGCTGTCGGCCCTCGGCGAACAGCCTTCGCACTACACGTTTGTATCGACCATTTCGGTGTACGGCGCGTTTCCACCGAATCGCCGCTACGATGAAAGCACCGACGTCGTCGCGGGTCAGGAAGGGTATGGGGCACTGAAGGCACGCGCGGAGGAAGCGCTTCAGTCGGCGTTGCCGGACCGGACCGCAGTGGTGAGGCCGGGGCTGATCGCCGGACCTTATGATCCGACCGGGCGGTTTACCTATTGGCCGCGCCGCATTGAGGCAGGCGGGCGGGTTCTGGCACCGGGCCGTCGTGAGCGTCCGGTCCAGTTTATCGACGCGCGCGATCTGGCCGAGTGGTTGGTGCGACTCACAGAGGATCGTATTAACGGCATCTTTCAGGCGACCGGTCCGCAAACTACGCTGACGATGGGACAGTTCCTTGACGAGTGCGTGCGCATAGCGGGAAACGGCGCTGAGCTGGCGTGGGTCCCCGACGACAGTATTCGTGCGGCGGGCATCGAGGGCTGGACGGAGTTGCCGCTGTGGATCGCAGAAGACGATCCAGAAGCAGGCGGGATTTTTGAGGCAGACAATCGTCGCGCGATCGGGCAGGGCCTTACTTTCCGGCACGTGGCACAGACCATCCGGGAGACGCTCCAATGGTGCCGGGAGACGGGCGAAATACCGGATTCGCCGCTGCGCGTCCAGACCTTGAGCGCAGACCGGGAGCGGCAGACGCTCGCACGTGTGCTGCCGCTGTGAGGTCCACGGGCAGGCAACTACGCCGTTGTCTTAACCGATAAATCCTTCTCCATGAAGACGCTCAACGGATCAGGACGATAGTCGGCGAACGGCTCACGCGCGGCAAAACCGGCCTTGGTGTACAGACCGAGCGCCGAATGGCTGTCGATGCCGGTTTCGAGGCGCAGCCAGCGTACTCCGTGAGCCCGGGCCTGCTGTTCGAGTGTCGTCAAGATGGTCCTGGAGAGCCCCTGGCCGCGGGCTTGCGGCTCGACCCACATGCGCTTGATCTCCGCCCAGTCGCCTTTCAGGACCACGGCGCCGGTGGCTAGTGCAGTGCCGGAAGTGTCGCGAGCCACATGGAACAGCACATTGGGTTCGCGTAACGCGTCGATCGGCAACAGATGGTTGCTCTCGGCCGGATAAAGCTTGGCGGCTTCTGCGTCGCCGTGCTCCAGCAAGGTGATGATGTCGGTTTGGGCGGGATCTTCGATGGCGATGTTCATTGAGGAGGAGGTCCTTCAAGCCTTTTACCAAGGCCTTGATTAAACAAAAATCCCCTGAATTTCGTCAGGGGATTTAGGGGAGTCGGGATGGCTATGAGTGTGTGCGACCAGCGGATTGCCTGAATCAGTCTTTGTCCGCCCTTGAGGCCCAGTGCTTATGATCGAATTCCTGAACATCTTCATTCTGCCGGAAGCCAACGGCACCTTTTTCTCTGGCGACGCGCTTAACTTGTGCGGCCCGCTCTTCGACGAGATGATCGAATTTGCCCATCTTCATACTCTCCGTGGTACTCATCAACAGTTCGTCGCTGAGTGACGATGGCACGTGAAGGAGGCGGAGGAATCGGGCCGCAAAGCGCTTTTCTACCTCCTGGGTGCTTGCATCGGGAGAAAGCGCGTCTTCCACCAGACGATCGGTAGCAGCCCGTGTCGCACCGTCTGCAGGCTGAAACAATTCCAGCACCGTAGTCATAGCGTATTCTTAGCGTAAAAAATCCAGCCGAAGCTCGCATTTTAGACTCAAACCACAACAGAGTAAAAATAGCGACCATCGTTTCTTCGCGCGTTGCCCACGACCACGAGCCAAAACCGGCCAAGTTGTTTCGGGCTCGCATGCCAGACGATACCGTTTTCATTCCTGCTTTTTTAACCGCGCATGCGAATTTGCGGTGCCTCAGCGGGGGCCTCGCAGGGATCTCCAATGGTGCGACGCGACCATCGCACCTGCGCCCCACATAACCGCCATCTATCACCCCCTTTGAATAATTTCATGCGAACCGCACCGAATAATTGCCATGGCCACGCTGTTATACGGGAAGAAATACGAAAAGACGCGCCGCTCTGGCCGCCTGGCCAGCCAAAAACGAAGAAACGAATCGGGGAATCAATACATGACGATCATTCGCCGCCTCATCGTGACGCTCGGTGGCGCGCTGCTCGCGCTGGCCGTAGTGAGTGGTTATGGGCTGGTGCAACTGCGAGCGTCCCATCAACGTATCGAAGGACTGCAGACACGCACGATTCCGGGCTTGAAATCGGTCGCGGCAGCGCTCGACAACGTTGCCGCCATGCGGCTTGCAGTCTACCGCTACGTGGTCGACGGTGTCGACGATGCCAGCCGCGAGGGGATGACACGCGAGATCGCCGGGACCGACCGCCGGTTCGACGAGACAATCGCGAACGCCACGGCTGACGAGCTGCCCAGCGACCCGGACCGGCAACTCTTCGACGCCGATCGCGCCCGCATGGCGGCTTATCGCGAGGCCCGCAGCACGTTCTTCGAAAAGCTGGGCGCGGGCGATCGCGACGGCGCGCTTGCCATGCTTCACGATGGCGGCGCTGTCCACAATGCGGCGTTGGCATTGAACGAGGGGCTGCACGCGCATCTGGACAGCGATATCGCACGGTCGAATCTGGTGCGCGAAGAAAACGCGCGCGCGTACCGGCTCGCGCTCGGACTCATGCTCGCGGTTGCCGGCGCGGCCCTCGTGCTGACCGGCATATTAGGCAGCCGCCTTTATGTGTTGATCAGCCACGGCCTGCGCCAGATGCAGGACATGCTGCAGCAGATCAGCCAATCGCTGGATTTGTCGCGGCGGGCACCGGTCGAGCGGATGGACGAAATTGGCCATACGGCGACGGCGCTGAACAGCCTGCTCGAGCAAATCGAGGGTGTCGTCGTCAACGTGCGTGCGTCGAGCAGTGCCGTCGGCGTTGCGTCGAAGCAGATTGCCGCGGGCAACCTGGATCTGTCTTCGCGCACCGAACAGCAGGCTGCCTCGCTGCAACAGAGCGCTAGCACCCTTGGCGAGCTTACGGTGACCGTGCAGCAAAATGCCGAAAACGCGCGTAAGGCCAATTCACTAGCGACCAGCACGGCGCACATTTCGGATGAAGGCAACCGGGCGGTCGAGCGGATGGTCGGCACGATGAACGAAATCGCCGCGAGCTCCTCGCGAATCGCGGAAATCATTTCGATGATCGAGGGCGTTGCGTTCCAGACCAATATCCTGGCGCTGAACGCAGCGGTCGAAGCTGCGCGGGCGGGCGAAGAGGGACGAGGCTTCGCCGTCGTCGCGGCGGAGGTGCGCAGTCTTGCGCAACGTTCTTCCACGGCCGCCAAGGAAATCAAGGATCTGATCGAGCGATCGGTCGCGACGATCGAATCGGGCTCGCAACAGGCGCTAGAGGCGGGCCGGGCCACCGCTGAAGTACAGCAGGCGATTCGCCGCGTCGCCGGTATTGTCGAGGAGATCGCCGCCGCCTCGGATGCGCAGGGTCAAGGCATTCAGGAAGTCAATGAGGCGATCGGCCAGATCGACCAGGTTACCCAGCAAAATGCGGCGTTGGTGGAGGAAGCTGCGGCCGCCGCGCAATCGCTCGATGAACAGGTCACGCGACTTGACGAGGTGATTGCCATTTTTGCGTAAGCCATGAGCCGCCCTCCGCATGACATACACTCCTGGTTCAATGCCGCTAGTTTTTGCCAATCCGGCTTAACCATGGTGACGGTCTCATGCCCGATCATTCGCTGCTGTCCTTTCGGCCTTCGCTGCGATTTTCAGTCTGCGGCCGGAAACGAAATATCGTCCTTGCGCTGATTTTGTCCCTGAGTGGCTGTGGAGGCAGCGTGAGCCCGCCGGCGCCGGTCGCTACGGTAAGGTCGATTTCATCGTTCGCCGTGAGTCTGGACGAGCAGGACGTCATCCCCCCAGGTTCCCCCTTCGGAGTGGACAACCCGGACGAACATCTCTCGTTCCGGCGTCAGGCGGACGGCAGCTTTCGGCTGTGGGTCGCGGGCGGCGGCAGTGCAGGAACCTACGGACTGGCCAGCCCGGATCTGGTGTCCTTCACGTCGCTGGCGACTTCCGGTGGCGCTCCGATAGGCGTCCTGCTACCGTCCGGCCCCCGAACCACCGCGTTCGATGCGGACTACGCCGGCGCAGGCAGCGTGTTTCCGGCTGCCAACGGAACGGATCTGTTGATGATCTACCACGGCGAAAATCACCTCTTCAACGGTGTCCTCTCGTCGGGCAATCCGTTCTATGCCGCCATCGGACTCGCCCGCTCAAGCGACGGCGGTGTGACGTGGACGCGGGAGGGGGAGATCATCGCGGCTCACGATCCCCAATTGCCGACCCAGGCGAGCGGCGGTGCAGGTGCGCTCACACCTTCGGCCATCGAGTCCGGAGGCTACATCTACGTTCTCTTTCGCGAAATCGATCCGCAGAGCAAGGCGACAGGTTTCGCGATTGCCCGGGCGCCGATTGCGAGCGACGGTATGCCGGGCAACTGGCAAAAGTACAGCGGCGGCACTTTTAGCACGGCAGGCCTGGGGGGCACGTTCACACCGTTAAACATCGTTCTCGATCCCGCAGTGCCGGGCGATATGCGGCAACCCCAAGTCTCCTTCAATACCTATCTCAACCAGTTTCTGATGATCTGTATCGGCAATGGCGGCGTGTACGCCCAGACCTCGCCTGATCTGATCAACTGGACGCCGGGCGTTGTCATTCTGAAAGCGCCGGTTCCGGACTCGACCGTGAGCTTCTCGACAAAGCCGCCATCGCCGTTCAACTGGTATCCGACGATTGTCAGCACCGATCAGCCGTCCGACCAGACTTCGGATCAGACGGGGTTCCTGTATTACGCCAAGGGGACGGGCGTCAATTCCCAACACTTGATGTACCGCCGCGCGTTCAACATCGTCGCAGAGTGAAGGCGATGGCAACCCGCTACAATGCGCTGCGTTGCGATGATTTCGACACCATCGAGGCGGTCGTACATGGACATCGGATATGAGATGAGGCGTGTAGCCGCTGCGTTTGCCTTCGTCGTCGCGGCGGGTATCGGCGCGGCAAGCGCCCAGACGCCGAGCACACCGAGCGCGCCGAGCGTGCCAAAAATCTGGTTCGGCATGGGCGCCATCTCGAGCGACGCGGGTCATCATAGCTGGGAGGCCCTCTACTATCAGCCGGACCCGCAATGGCCGCCGGCCTTGACGCGCGTCACGGTAATGGGCCTTCTGACCCAGGCTCTCGTCAAGATTCCGGATGCGGACCTGGCCAGGGTTGTCGCCGAACTGAAGCGGCGGCATATCGCTCTTGGCGTGGAGATGCTGGCGCAGGCCTACACCTTGCCCGGAATGACGGCGCCGGCGGGCTGCGGAGGCGGTGTGGAAGGGTACTACCCGCCCGAGCAGACTGCCGCGCTGGCCGCCAGGATTAGGCGTGCGGGCGGCCAGCTCGACTACATCGCGATGGACGAGCCGCTCTGGTTCGGCCACTACTACACGGGGCCGCACGCCTGCCGTTCCTCGATCGAGGACGTGGCCGCCCGCGTCGCGGCCAATCTGCGCGAATATCAGAAGCTGTTTCCGAAGGTGGTGATCGGCGACATTGAGCCGTTCCCTTCGATCACTGACGAGCCGCAATGGAGCGCCGATTATCAGCACTGGCGCGAGGCGTTCCGGCGCGCAGTGGGTGAGCCTGTCGCCTTTCTGTCGGCGGACCTCAACTGGGGGCAGACGTCCTGGCCGCGGAGCCTCGTGGCCGCGGCCGATTTCGCCCATCATGCCGATCTCCCTTTCGGGGTGATCTACAACGCTGCTCCGTCAACGGCGGCCACGACCAATCAGGCCTGGCTCGATGCAGCGGTGCGCAACGCTGCCTATATCGAACGCGATCTGCACGTGTCACCGGACTGGATTACCTTCACTTCCTGGGACCGCTATCCGGGGCATGCCGTGACGGACCAGTACGGGCCCGGCGAGGATTATGTGCTCTCACAATATCTGAAGCAGCGTGACGCCGGCCGCTAGACGGCTCAGGGAGGGCTTTTGACGAACTCCATTTTCCCGGTTGTCTGTGTTGTCCTGGGCGCCGCCCTGATCTGCGCACCGGCCGACGCTGCGCAGCAGATCTGGCTCTCAGGCGTCGACCCCGTGGTTCAGGCCGACCGCGGCGGTAGAGCGGAAAGCGACTTCATGGACCTGTTCCGCCCGAACGCGCCTTGGCGCGGCGCCGCGGCCGCCGTTCAGGTCTTCAAGCTTTCCACCCAGTTCCTGCAGCGATCGAGCGATTCCGACCTTGCCGCCGTGATCCAGGATCTTCGCCGCCGCCATATCGCGCTCGCCATGGAGGCCGAGATTCTGGTCGCGACACCCCGGTGCGGAAACGGCGTCCCCGGCTATACCACCACGGCCGTCATCAGGAAGGCGGCGCAGCGCGTCGCGGCCCAAGGCGGCGAGATTGCCTATGTGGCCTTCGATGAACCCATGACCTGGGGGCACTTCGCGCATCGGGCCTGCCAATACCCGACCGAGGACCTGGTCGAGAACATCGCGCCCAACATTCGCGCCCTGAAGGCGGTTTTCCCCGCCGTACGCTTTGGCGACATCGAGCCCGTCACGGACCAGACTTCGGGCCGTCTCGGCGAGATCCTGCGGTTCGCCGAGCTGTTCAAGGCGAAGACCGGCGAACCCTTGAGTTTCCTGCAGGCCGACTTGATCTGGCAGAACAACTGGAGGCCGCAACTCACAGTCTGGAAGTCTCGCCTGCACGCGGCGGGCCTCGCGTATGGCGTCGTGATCGACGGCGACCCGGCTGACAGCAGCGATCTCGTCTGGACTCGCCATGCCGTGCAGCGATACCGCGAACTGGCTGCCGATCCCACGCTTTCGCCGGACGCCTTCATCATCCAGAGCTGGCAACCCCGGCCAACCCATATGTTGCCGGAGGACGATCCGGGCAGCTTGACTGGGGTAGTCGTCCAGACGGTGGGGCGCTGACGATGGTGATTGCGCGCCACCTGGCATCCTGCTGCGCGCGCACCGCGCGGCTCATGGCCACATTGCTGCTCTGGCTGGCGGCGTTTCTGCCGCAGGCCATGGCTCAATCCTGCCCGCTCACCCCCGCAAACCTGCCGACGACGGCGCCGACACCCCGTCCAACGGCGTGGGTCGAGCAACAGGCGGCGGTGCGGGAGCGGCTTAAAGCCGGCCACTACCAGCTCATCACCTTGGGCGACTCGATCATGGCCGGCTGGAGCGAGCGCCGCCTCAGCGATGCCACGGGCCTGACTGTCCTGAACGCGGGCTTCGGCCAGGATGGGACCGAACACACGCTATGGCGCCTGAAAGCCTTCGATTTCACGGGTCAGTCACCGCGCTACGTTCTGCTGCTGATCGGCACCAACGATATCGGCTATGCCACCTGCGATATCGTTTCAGGGATTCTCGCCGTGGTGAGAGAGTCGCATGCGACGTTTCCCATGGCCCAGGTGATCGTGACCAGTATCCTGCCGCGCGGCACGAACCTGATGGGCGCCGACGACAAGATCCGCGCCGTGAATCTCGCGCTGGCCCACGCCGCAGACCCAGACGGATTTGCTTTCTTCGACGTGCACGACGCGCTTACCTGCGATCACAAGACGCCGTGCCCGCTGTTTGTCCCCGATCTCAACCTGCATCTGACGAGCGCCGGTTACGATGTCCTGACATCCAGGCTGCGCGCATTCATCTCCACGCTCACGCCAAAGAATGACTGAAGCAGGTTGTCAGCGGTTCGTTAGCCGGCACACCGCCCGGTACAGATCAGGCCGCATGGGTTTGATGTATCAAAGTCGTGATGGATACCACTTCAACATAAAGACCATTTGCGTCCGTAAGTTTGATAGGCTTGGTGGTTGCTTGCGCCTGCCTGATCGGCGAAGCACCTGAAAAGCCAATACAGGTAAGGATTTTGGCTAATTTACCGGAATAGCGCGACACGCTAGGAACACCATGATTCGACATATTGTGATGTGGAAGTTGAAGGAATCGGCAGAGGGCGCTTCGCGCGCGGAAAACGCCGTCAAGCTCAAGGAAAAGCTGGAAGGTTGCCGCGATATCGTCCCTGGCATCCTGCACCTTGAAGTGGGCCTTGCCGCGCCCGGTCTCGAATCGACCTACGACGTCGTGCTGTTCTCAGACTTCACAGACAAGGCCGCGCTCGACGCCTATCAGGTTCACCCGACCCACCAGGCGCTGAAGACGTTCGTCGGCGCGGTGCGTGAATCGCGCGAGTGCGTCGACTACGAAGTCTGAAGCCTGACCATGACTGATTTGCAAAAAGGCGGGGTGGGCGATCCTGGGG
>NZ_SCNV01000058.1 GCF_005503145.1 Burkholderia sp. 4M9327F10
GAGCTCTCGGGCGGCATGCGTCAGCGCGTGGGCTTTGCCCGTGCGCTGGTGGTCGACCCGACCCTGCTGCTGATGGACGAGCCGTTCTCCGCGCTCGACGTGCTGACCGCCGAGACGCTGCGTACCGACCTGCTGGACCTGTGGACCCAGGGTCGCATGCCGATCAAGTCGGTGCTGATCGTCACACACAACATCGAGGAAGCGGTGTTCATGTGCGACCGCATCCTCGTGCTGTCGTCGAACCCGGGCCGCGTGATCGCCGAGATCAAGGTGCCGTTCCAGCATCCGCGCAATCGCCTGGACCCGGCGTTCCGCGCGCTGGTCGACGAGATCTACGCGAAGATGACCTCGCGCCACCACGACGAATCGACCAAAAAGGGCCTGGAGCTGGGAAGCTGGCTGCCGCATGTGTCGACCAACCTGATGGCCGGTCTGATCGAAATGCTGGCTGCGGCGCCTTATAACGGCCGCGCCGACATGCCGGAAATTGCCCGCTCGCTGCATCTGGAGGTGGACGATCTGTTCCCGGTTGCCGAAGTGCTGCAGTACCTGGGCTTCGCCGATGTGCGTGAAGGCGACATTCTGCTGACGCCGCCGGCGCGTGTGTTTGCCGAACTCGGCACGCAGGAACGCAAGATGATGTTCGCCGAGCATCTGCTGCGTCATGTGCCGCTCGCAGCGCGGATCAAGAAGGTGCTCAACGAGCGCCCGGGGCATCGTGCGCCGCGTGTGCGTTTCGAGCAGGAACTGGAGGACTTCCTGACCGACAGCGCTGCCGAAGACACGCTCGACGCTGTGATCAACTGGGGCCGTTATGGCGAGATCTTCTCGTACAACGACCAGACGGAAATTTTCAGTCTGGAAGACGTGGAGGCCTGAGCGCGGGTGGTCAGGGGGCGGCGGGATTAATGTGCCGCCGCCGTACCTTGACGATCCGCCTCGATCGCCCAGTCCACCGCGGCCTGCGCATGCAGCGCGGTGGTGTCGAACACCGGCAAGGCAGCATGCTCCGGCTTGATGAGGAGCGTGATCTCTGTGCAGCCGAGAATCACCGCCTGCGCCCCGCGCGCAGCGAGGTCCGCGATCACGCGTTGATAGACGCGCCGTGATTCCTCGTGGACCACGCCATGGCACAGCTCGTCGTAGATGATGCGATGCACGTTGGCGCGATCGGCTTCGTTCGGCGTTAGCGTCTCGAGCCCGTAGCGCTCGTGCAGGCGCCCCGTGTAAAACGTCTGCTCCATCGTGTAGCGCGTGCCCAGCAGGCCGACGCGCTCGATACCCGCTGCGCGCAAGGCGCTGCCGGTCGGATTGGCGATGTGCAGGAACGGCACCGAGATGGTCTGCTCGATCGATTCGTGCACCCGATGCATCGTGTTGGTGGCGAGGATCACGAGGTCCGCGCCGCCGCGTTCGAGTTGCAGTGCCGCCGCGGCCATTTGCGTGCCCAGTGCAGTCCAGTCGCCGGCGCGCTGGTGTGCTTCCACCTCGGCGAAATCTACCGTCAACAGCAGGCTGCGCGCGTTGTGATGGCCGCCCAGGCGAGCCTTTGCATGGCGGTTGAGCAGCCGGTAGTACTCGGCTGAAGACTCCCAGCTCATGCCGCCGATGATGCCGATTGTTTTCATAACCCTGTCCCTGTCCTTCTGTCTCTACCCGGTCGGTGCGGAGGCGTGAGCGTCGAGTATAGGCCGGGCAGGGCGGCGGGCAGCGGTACGGATCGGCGCGATTGCGCCGGTACGGTACCGGCGGGGACGGCGGGTTTGTGTTGCTATGCCGTCGGCAGCCTGGATTTTCCGCCCCGCTTGCGCGGCTTGGGCTCGACGCCCACGCGCGGATCGCGTGCGAGCACGAGCGCCGTGATTCGTTCCGCGACAGTTTCGAATGCCGGATCGTCTTGTGGGACATATAGCCATTTACCGAGCACCGGATGAGGCCGCAAGGCGGGCATTTCATCGGTGAGCGCGGTGTGGCGCTCTTGTGAGGTGCAGACCAGCAAGCCATTCCACGGCGGGTCGCGGTCCGAGGCGACCAGACACAGCAGACCGTCGATATAGGCGGCGTCTGAGCCGAACATCCGTTTGCTCAGATAGGTCGAATCGCGCTCGAGGGCTTCGAAAATCCAGACGAGCGAGTTGCGGATGGAGGAGGGCATGGGCGCGGGCGTTGCAGGACGGTTCGAGTGCTTCTTGATAATACTACTGTATTTTTGTACAGTATATCTATCTTGAATCCGCCCGATCCTCCTCTAGCCGCGTTCTTCTCGTCAGCCATGGGTTTCGCCAACCCCCGCATGGCGCCGAGGGCAGATCTGTCCCCTATGCCGTCAGTGATGCCCCCATCGTCCGCGCGCAAGATCATCCATTGCGACTGCGACTGTTTTTACGCGTCGGTCGAAATGCGCGACGACCCGTCGCTGCGCGGCCGGCCGCTGGCCGTGGGCGGGCGGCCCGATCATCGCGGCGTGGTGGCCACCTGCAACTACGAGGCGCGGCGCTTCGGCGTGCACTCGGCCATGTCGTCGGCGCTGGCCATGCGCAAGTGTCCCGACCTCCTGATCATGCCGCCGTCGATGGAGAAATACCGCGCCGCCTCGCGCCAGATCATGGCGATCTACCGCGATTACACCGCTGAGGTCGAACCGCTGTCGCTCGACGAAGCCTATCTCGACGTCACCCGCACCGAGCGCTGCAAAGGCAGCGCGACGCTGATGGCCAAGGAGATTCGCGAGCGCGTGCGCGAGACGGTCGGCGTGACGGTGTCGGCAGGAGTGGCGCCGAATAAGTTTGTCGCCAAGATTGCGTCCGACTGGAACAAGCCCGACGGTCTCCATGTAGTGCGGCCGCATGAGGTCAATGCGTTTGTGGCCGCTTTGCCGGTGCGCAAGATTTTCGGCGTGGGCAAGGTGACGGCGGCCAGGCTCGAAAAGCTTGGACTCACCACCTGCGGCCAGTTGCGCGACTGGTCGCTGGTCGATCTGCACCGTCATTTCGGTGTGTTCGGCAAGCGGCTCTATGAACTGTCGCGCGGTATCGACGAGCGGCCCGTACGCGCCGACCAGGAACGTAAATCGGTGAGTGTCGAGACCACGTATGTCACCGATCTGCGCACGCTTGAAGAATGCGCGGAGGAGTTGCGGCGGCTCGCCGAGCAACTGGACGTGCGCATTGCGCGCGCCGACGCCGCCGCGGCGGTGCGCAAGCTGTTCGTGAAGATCCGCTTCGCGGACTTTCAGCGCACCACGGTCGAGTGCGTTGGCGAGGTCCCCCATTTGCCGACGCTGCTGGCGCTGCTGGAGAAAGGCTTTGCGCGCCGCAACCAGCCGGTGCGGCTGCTGGGTGTGGGCGTGCGGCTCGAGGAGGAGCATCTGGTACAGAGCGGCCAGTTCACGCTGTTCGATGACGAGCCTGCGGATGAAGTGATCGAGGCGCCGTCGCCAGCGTCGCCGGACGATTCCGGCGCTTGATCCTTGAGCGGCCCGGCTATACCGCAGGCATTCATCTTCCCGCGGCGCAACGCGTGTGCCCAAACGCTTTATGACGCCGATAGAATCGAAGGCAGTCAAAGGAGCGAGACATGGACCTGATCATCCGCCGTGCCAGCCTGCCGCGTAGCGCGTCCCAGCATAAGGAGCCGGTCGATATCGGCATTGAAGCGGGGCGCATCATCGCTGTAGAGCCGCATCTGGCGGCGAGCGCGCCTGAAGAAATCGACGCCGCCGGCTCGCTCGTCACGCCGCCCTTCGTGGACCCGCACTTTCATATGGACGCGACGCTGTCGTACGGCCTGCCGCGCGTCAATGCATCGGGCACGCTGCTCGAAGGCATTGCGCTGTGGGGCGAACTGAAGCCGCAACTGACCCAGCAGGCCTTGATCGAGCGTGCGCTGCAATACTGCGACTGGGCGGTGGCGCGCGGCCTGCTGGCGATTCGCAGCCACGTCGACGTGTGCGATCCGCGTCTGCTGGCGGTGGAGGCTTTGCTTGAAGTAAAGCGCCGGGTGGCGCCGTATCTCGACCTGCAACTGGTGGCGTTTCCGCAAGACGGCGTGCTGCGCAGCGCCGGCGCATTCGACAACCTGAAGCGCGCGATCGCGCTCGGCGTCGACGTGGTGGGCGGCATTCCGCATTTCGAGCGGACCATGGCCGATGGCGCGGAATCGGTGCGCATCCTGTGCGAATACGCGGCGCAGCAGGGCTTGCGCGTGGATATGCATTGCGACGAATCGGACGACCCGCTTTCGCGTCACATCGAAACGCTGGCGGCGCAAACCCACCGGCTCGGTTTGCAGGGGCGCGTCACCGGTTCGCATCTGACCTCCATGCACTCGATGGACAACTACTACGTCAGCAAGCTGCTGCCGCTGATGCGCGAGGCGGGAGTGGCGGCGATTGCCAATCCGCTCATCAATATCACGCTGCAGGGCCGCAGCGACACGTATCCGAAGCGGCGCGGCATGACGCGCGTGCCGGAGATGATGGCAGCGGGCATCAACGTCGCATTCGGCCACGACTGCGTGATGGACCCGTGGTACAGCCTCGGCTCGGGCGACATGCTCGAAGTCGCCCATATGGGGCTGCACGTCGCGCAGATGACCGGCATTGACGCGATGCATGCATGCTTCGACGCGGTGACGGTGAATGCGGCGCGCATCCTCGGGCTTGAAGGGTATGGCATCGCGCCGGGATGCGAAGCGAATCTGGTGCTGCTCGATGCGCGCGACCCGGTCGAGGCGATTCGTTTGCGCGCAGCGCGGCTCGCGGTGGTGCGGCGTGGCAAGGTGGTGGCGCGCTCGCCGGCGGCGCGGGCAACGTTGTCGCTCGAAGGGCGTCCGCAGCAGATCGACTTCAAGCTGCAGCGAGGGTGAGCGAAGCAGGAGAAGAGGCAGTCGCGGCAGCGACTGCCCTGGCCGCCTGGCCGTATGGCCGCATTGGCGCAAGCAACCCCGGGAGCAAGCAACCCCGGGAGCAAGCAACCCCGGGAGCAAGCAACCCCGTCGGCAAAGGCCGACAAAAAACCGGTGCCTGCCTGAGCAATGCACCGGTTTTTTACCAGTTGCGCCGAAGGCGCGCGGCCTAATGCGCGGCCGGCGTCATGCCGTTATGACGCAGCAGCGCGTCGATATTCGGCTCACGGCCACGGAACGCCTTGAACGATTCCATCGCGGGCCGGCTGCCGCCCACCTCCAGAATCTCCTTGCGATAGCGCGTGCCGGTCGCCGCATCGAGCACGCTGCCGCTCGATGCCTGGGCCGCTTCTTCGAAGGCGGCATACGCGTCGGCCGACAGCACTTCCGCCCACTTGTAGCTGTAATAGCCCGCCGCATAACCGCCCGCGAAGATATGGCTGAACGTGTTCGGCCAGCGCGAGAAGGCCGCTTGCGGCACCACATGGAAACGCTCGTTGATCTCGCGGGCCAGATCGTTTGCGCCTTGCGGACCCGCTGCATCGAAGTCCGTATGCAGCTTCATGTCGAACATCGAGAATACGATCTGCCGCAGCGTGGCGAGACCGCTCTGGAAGTTCTTGGCGGCCAGCATCTTGTCGAACAGGTCGCGCGGCAGCGGCTTGGCGGTATCGACATGCGAAGTCATATCGCTCAGCACATCCCACTCCCAGCAGAAGTTCTCCATGAACTGCGACGGCAGTTCGACCGCATCCCATTCGACGCCGTTGATGCCCGACACCGCGAGTTCGTCGACACGCGTGAGCATGTGATGCAGCCCATGGCCGAACTCATGGAACAGCGTGATCACTTCGTCGTGCGTGAAGCAGGCCGGCTTGCCGCCGACCGGCGCCGAGAAGTTGCAGGTCAGATACGCGACCGGCGTCTGCACGCCGCCATGCGCATGCTTGTGACGAGCCCGCGCGTCGTCCATCCACGCACCGCCGCGCTTGCCTTCACGCGCATACAGGTCCACGTAGAACTGCGCGACCAGCGCGCCATCCTGATTCTCGATGCGGAAAAAGCGCACATCCGGATGCCACACGGTTGCTTCGTCGCGGCGAATCTTCACGCCGAACAGCGTTTCCGTGACCTTGAACAGGCCCTTGAAGACGGTGTCTTCCGGGAAGTATTGCTTGACTTCGTTTTCCGAGAACGAATAACGCTTCTGGCGCAGACGTTCCGCCGCGAAGGTCATGTCCCACGGCTGCAGCTCGCTCATGCCGAGTTCGGTGGCGGCGAATTCGCGCAGTTCCTTCCAGTCCTGTTCCGCATGCGGACGCGCGCGGGTCGCGAGGTCTTCGAGGAACGCCATGACCTGCGCGGGCGACTCGGCCATCTTCGGTGCGAGCGACACCTCCGCGAAGTTCCGATAGCCGATCATCTGCGCCTCTTCGGCGCGCAGCTTCAGTTGCTCGGCGATATTGGCGGTGTTGTCCCACTCGGCCTTGCCGCCGCCATAGGTGCCGCCCAGTTCCGAGGCGCGCGTGACGTAGGCGCGGTACATCGTTTCGCGCATGGCCCGGTTTTCTGCGTATTGCATGACGGGGAAGTACGACGGGAAATGCAGCGTGAATTTAAAGCCGCTCTTGCCGTCGCGCTCGGCCGCTTCCTGTGCGGCTTCGATCACGTCTTCGGGCAGGCCCGCCAGTTGCGCCTTGTCTTCGACGATATAGGCGTAGGCGTTGGTCGCGTCCAGCACGTGATCGGAAAACGCCTTCGACAGATTAGCCTGGCGTTCCTGCAATTCGGCGAAGTGCGGCTTCTGGTCTTCCGGCAACTCCGCGCCGGACAGGCGGAAATCGCGCAGCGCGTTATGCAGGATCTTCTTGCGTTCGCCGGTGAGCGAGCCGAAATCGCTGCTGGCGGCAAGCGCCTTGTACTTTTCGTAGAGCGCGAGGTTTTGCCCGACGCTCGTCCAGAATTCGGTCACGCGCGGCAGATTTTCGCCGTAGACGGCGCGCAGTTCAGGTGTGTCCGCCACTGCGTTCAGGTGGCCGATCACGCCCCAGGCCCGCGACAGCGGTTCGGTGACGCGTTCGACCGGTTCGACGACGTCGGCCCAGGAGGCAGGCGTAATCGGCTCGGCGGCGCGCTCCACGGCGGCGCTCGCGTTGGCCAGCAGGATGTCGAGCGCGGGGGTGACGTGTTCGGGCCGGATGTCGCCAAAGCGCGGCAGATCGGAGAAATCGAGGAGCGGGTTGTCGTGTGCCGGTTGAGTAGTGGACATAAGGCTTCCTGTCTGACGCGGGTGAATAGGCGTTAATCGGCGGGCGCGGCTCGTGGCGGCGCCCGATACCGACATTATTGGGGCAGAGGGCTGCGATTCCAATGTGGCTACGGCACAAATTATCAGAAGTTCGTCCTGTGCGTATTCCACCCCGATATTTGCGCCGCTTCGCCAGGCGCCGCCATGCCGCTGCTGCACGGGCTTGCGGCGGCGCTCAGCACGAGGCGTGGGGCCGCATGCGGCTCGATGCGAGGCGGGTAGGCGCGGTTTGTGCGAAAGCGAACGGTCAGGATTGTTGCCTTGCGGCATTGTGTGGCTTCGTCGTCGACTGCGTGAGAAGCCGCTGGCCGGCGGCGCCATCCACCGCAAAAAGTTGCATGAGACCGGAGCCGGCGCTCAAGCGCCAACTCCAGTCGGCACAAGAGAGTTTTCGATGAATCCGCTTTCGCAAGCGTTATCGCGCAACGGGAACAACTTCGACCTGGTGCGGCTGCTGGCAGCCATTGCCGTGGTCTACGGGCACTCCTACCTGCTGCAACTGCCGGATGGCAGCACCGACTGGGTTCAGAACGCGCTCGGATTCGACGGTTTCGGCGCCCTCGGCGTCTATGCGTTTTTCCTGATGAGCGGCATGCTGGTGAGCGCCAGTTTCGACCGCCAGCGCTCCGCGCCGCGCTTTGTTGCGCTGCGCATTGCGCGCATCTGGCCGGCAGTGGCCGGCGGCTCGCTGGTGACGATCTTCGTGATCGGGCCGCTCTTCACGACGCTGCCGCTGCGCGAGTATTTCGCCTCGGGTGTGACGTGGGCCAATCTCGACAATTTTTCGACCATCGTGCTCAAGTCTGGCTGGGTCGTGCCGGGCGTGTTCGAACACAACCGCTTCGTCAACGATGTGTGCGCGCCGCTGTGGACCTTGCCGCTGGAAGTGCGCTGCTATCTGATCGTGCTGCTGACGGGACTGGCAGGCCTGTTGTCGAGCCGCCGCGGCATGCTGTTTGCCGTCGCGCTGGGTGTCGCGGCCTTCGTGCTGCGCCTGCATCTGTCGCCGCATCTGCAAATCGCGTGGCGCGACTTTGCCGAAAAGCCGGGCGGCTATTCGTTCTGGCCGGAGCCGTTCTTTTTTATCGGCATGCTGCTGTATGGCTGGCGCGAGCGCATCGAGATTCATGGACTCGTGGCGTTCGGTCTCGTGATGGTGTTTCTGGTGTTTCGCGACACAGCCGGTGCGCAGCCGCTGTTCTATCTCGCCTTCGTGTACGGCGTGCTGTGGATCGGCACGACGCCGTGGCTGCGCCGTTTCGCGCCGCGCAACGATTACTCGTACGGCATCTATCTGTACGGCTTCATGATGCAGCAATGCGTGGCGAGTATCGCACCGCATCTGAACCATCAGACTGCGGTGCTGATCGCCGCGCCATTCATCCTGCTGTGCGCGGCGTTGTCGTGGCGGTTTGTGGAGCGGCCGGTGCTGGTATGGACGCGGCGCCGGATTGCTCGCGCGCCGCGTCCGGTTGGAGTGGCGGTGGCGCCTTAGGCGTTGCCGGCGGCGCGCTCAGCCGCTTCGATCGTGTTGACGAGCAGCATGGTGATCGTCATCGGGCCGACGCCGCCCGGCACCGGCGTAATGTAGCCGGCCACTTCCTTCACGCCCGCAAAATCGACGTCGCCGCACAGCTTGCCGGCTTCGTCGCGATTCATGCCCACATCGATCACGGCCGCGCCAGGCTTCACCATCTCCGCGGTCAGGATGTTGCGCAAGCCGGTGGCCGCCACCACCACGTCGGCGTGACGCGTATGCGCGGCCAGATCGCGGGTCTTGCTGTGGCAGATCGTGACGGTCGCGCCGGCTTCGAGCAGCAACAGCGCCATCGGCTTGCCGACGATATTCGAGCGGCCGATCACCACCGCGTTCGCGCCCTTCAGGTCGATGCCGTAGGCTTCGAACATCTTCATCACGCCATATGGCGTGCAGGGGCGGAACAGCGGCTTGCCGGTCATCAGCGCGCCGGCGTTGGCGACGTGAAAACCGTCCACATCTTTTTCCGGCGCGATGGCTTCGATCACCTTGTGGCTGTCGATATGCGCGGGCAGCGGCAATTGCACGAGGATGCCGTGGATCTTCGGATCGCTGTTCAGGGCGTCGATGCGCGCGAGCAGGTCGGCTTCCGACAGGCTGGCCGGATAGCGGTCATACGACGAGAACAGGCCGTTGTCTTCGCAGGCCTTGATCTTGTTGCGCACGTAGACTTCGCTGGCCGGGTTGTCGCCCACCAGCACGACGGCGAGGCCCGGCTGATGGCCACGGGCGGTGAGGGCGGCGGCGCGGGTCGCGACGTCGGCGCGCAAGGTCTTGGAGAGGGCGTTGCCGTCGATCAGTTTGGCTGTCATGGTCGGTCGAGATAGGACGTTCGGAATGCGGGGCGTGCGGCGCGCCTGACTGTGCAGAACCGGCTGAGTGGGCACATTCGGCGCGCGGGATAGGTTCGATGACGCTTTTCGCCATGAACCGGTCGGCTCGCGAAAAGCACGCGGCGCGGAAATGGCGCTGCTACGAAGTACAGCATTATACCGTCGCGGCCTGACGGTCTTTCAGCGGGAAGGCGGGGGGAATTTCCTGAGCGGTGCGGGCCACGCGAACGAGCGAGCCCGCGTGCGCGAGTGTTGCCGGAGTATCACCGGCATCTTGCTGAATGGTACGCAGCAACGAGTTGAGCCACGTACCGCACGCCGTACTCGGGCGTTTGCAAAGGCGCTGGCGGCGCCTGTTGCCTGTTACTGCGCCGGTTGCTGCGGCTTGTTCGACAGCGCCAGTCGCAGCAGATCCGCGACGGTGTTGACGTTGAGCTTTTCCATGATGTTGGCGCGGTGCGCCTCGACCGTCTTGATGCTGATGCCGAGATCGTCGGCGATCTGCTTGTTCAGGCGGCCGGCGATGATGCGCTCGAGCACCTGATGCTCACGCGCGGTCAGCTTGCCCAGACGCTCGGCCGCGGCGCGCTGTTGCTGCACGCTGGTGCTTTCGCTGCGCGCCTTGTCGAGCATGCGCTCGACCAGCTTGCGCAACTCGGCTTCGTCGAACGGCTTTTCGATGAAGTCCATCGCGCCTTTTTTCATCGTCGATACCGCCATCGGCACGTCGCCGTGGCCCGTCACGAAGATGATCGGCAGCGAGGCGTTGTCGGCGATCAGGCGTTCCTGCAACTCGAGACCGCTCATGCCGGACATCCGCACGTCGAGAATCAGACACGCGATCTGGCCCGGGTGCGTGTGCGGCTGCCAGGCGTCGATGAACTGCTCGGCGCTGGAGAAGCACTGCACGCGGTAGCCGTTCGCCTCCAGCAGCCAGCGCAGCGAATCTCGCACGGCCTCGTCGTCGTCGACGACAAAGACTGTTTCCTGTGTGGTGACTGGGCTGTTCATAGCTCTCCCGTAACGGTTTGTGGTGTCGGCGCCTCGGACCCGCCGTTGCTCGGGCCGTCAGGCTCCCCAATAGGCAGACTGCAATGGAACGTGGCGCCCGTGATGTGGCCGTCAGATTCGACGTTGTTCACCACCCACAGACGGCCGCGGTGCGATTCGATAATCGAACGGCAGATGTTCAGCCCCATGCCCATGCCGTCGGACTTGGTGCTGTAAAACGGTTCAAACAGACGCTCGGCCGTGGCCTCGTCGACACCGGGGCCCTGGTCGACCACGCTGATGCACACAAAGCCGCTGTCGAGCCGCACGACCACGCGGATCACCGGATCGACCGCATTGGGCCGTGCGTCGTGCATGGCCTCGGCTGCGTTTTTCAGCAGGTTCACCAGCACCTGCTCGATCAGCACCGGGTCCACATAGATCACCGGCAGCCGCGAGCGCAGATCCGTGACGATGCGAATGCGGCGCTTGCGCGCTTCAATTTCGGCAAGCCCGACCGCGTCCGCCACGATATCGGCGACCCGGGTGGCCTGGCGTTTCGGTTCGCTGCGCTTCACGAATTCACGGATCCGCTTGATGATCATGCCTGCCCGCACCGCCTGCTGCGCGGTCTTTTCGAGCACGGGCAGCAGATTGTCAGGCGTTGTTCGCCCAGATTTAACCAGTGCTACGGTTCCGGAGCAATAGTTATTGATGGCGGCGAGCGGCTGGTTCAGTTCATGAGCGAGCGACGAAGCCATTTCGCCCATGGTCATCAGGCGGCTGGTGAACTGCAGCTTCTCGTCCTGCTGGCGGGCGAGTTCCTGCGCCTGCTTGCGGGTGGTGATGTCGGTTGCGATCTGCATCTGCGCCAGATGGCCGTCCACCCACTGGATGTACTGGCGGCGCACTTCGAACCATTTCTGGATGCCCTGTACATAGACTTCCTGAGCGTCGGCCGTGCTTTCCGTCAGCGCGGCGGCGGGCAGGCCGGCATAGGCGTCGACCATGTCGATCGAGTCGGACGAGGCCTGGGCGCTGTCGAAGCCGCCGCCCGCGAGTTCCAGGTGGCCGTCGGGACGGATGCCGAACAGATGGCGGTAATAGCGGTTGGCAAACAGCAGCTCGGCTTCGTCGGCGGCCAGCACGGAGACCGCGGCATCGAGGCTTTCAAGCACGGTCGTGAAGCGCTCGTGCGCGGCGGCGAGTTCTTCGCGGGCGCGCTTGGGCTCGGTGATGTCGGTCATCGACGACATCCAGCCGGTCTGACGGCCCGAGCTGTCGATCAGCGGCGACACATAGAGCCGCGCGTGGAAGAGCGAGCCGTCTTTACGGCGCACCCGCAGCTCGAAGCCCGACGATGGCGCCTTGCCGCGCAGCGTCATGTCGAGCTGGCGCTGCATTTCGGGGTAGGCGTCGCGCGGCCAGTAGGGGAACGGCGCCTGCTTGCCGACGAGGTCGCTTTCGTCCCAGCCCGTCATGCGGCAGAAGGCGGGGTTCACGTGGGTGATGCGGCCATGCATGTCGAGCACGCGCATGCCGATCAGCACGGAGTTCTCCATGGCGCGGCGGAAGAACGCTTCGGCATACAGGGCCTGCTGCGCTTCGAAGCGCTGGCGGGTGTGCTTCCACAGGCTCCACAAGCTCCACAGCACAAAGCAGGACAGCCCCGCGACCAGCCACACGAGCGTGTTGTTCGTGAAGTTGGTCATCTGCGGGTACGCATAGACCCGCACCGAGACGCCCTGGCCCGGCGGGTCGAGCGGCAGGTCGTAGAACGCGTCGCGCGGCAGGCGCGGACGCGTCGAGGTGGTGGCGAGCTCGCGGTTGTTCAGGTCGATGATCGAAATCTTGTACTTCGCCGACAGCTCGGGCGGGATGTCGTGCTTCAGTACGCCTTCGATCGAGAACACCGCGGCGATCGAGCCGAGAAAGTCGCGGTCGCGGTACACCGGCGTCTGCAGCGTCAGATAGCCGTTGCCGAGGTCGTCATAGATAAGCGGCGAGTACACCTGGCGGCGCGAGGTGCGCGCGTCGTTGAAGGCGGCCTTTACGGCCTCGTCCATCTGTTCGTCGCTCGGCTTGGCGAGGCGCTGGCCGAACACCGGCAGCGCAGTATTGGGCCAGCGTGGCTGCTGGGCAGCCGTGTACCAGTTCATGTAGAGGATTTCGGGATGCCCCTGCATGATGTCCGTGGTAGACACCTGGAACGAATGCGGATCGGCGTGGCCGGCGGCGAGGTCGCGCGCCAGCGCCTGAATCTGTTCCTGCGCGCCTGTCATGGACAGGCGGATCTGCTGCTGGGCCCACGCGACGTTACGGTAGAGCGTGTCTTCCTGTTGCTGCTGCTCGCGCCGGTTCAGGCTCCACAGGATCAGGCTCATGACGACCAGGAACACCAGGATCGACAGGAGCGGCGTCAGCAAATAGGAATTCGACCACCATGGTCCATGGTGCCAGCGGGACGGCGACGAGTCCGCCGGCGAACCGGACGGCCGCGCCGAGCGTGCGAAAAGCCGTTCGGTCAACATGGCTGGCATTGTAGCGCAGCGGCTCACTAGCAAATGGCGCAAAAAAGCGCGGAAAGTACCGCTAATCGGAGCAAACTAGCCGACGTATCCGCTGATGGGCAGTCAATTCAGGGTGCGCCGCAACAATTTTCCGCATTATGAGAAGTGATCTCGTAATTCGAAAATTTTGTTGCGCAGACCGCGAGCGCCTTATTACAATCGGCCGAAGCTGCCGCGGCCACACTCGTCCGCGTCGTCTGTTCGAAGAACGTTCCTTATCCCCAGGAGACGAGCATGTCCGCTGTACCCGATGAAGTCATGAAATATGTCGCCGCCGAAAAAGACGACGATCCCCAGGAAACCGGCGAGTGGCTCGAAGCGCTGGATGGCGTGATTTCTGCTGTGGGCCCCGATCGCGCCCACTACCTGATCGAAAAGCAAATCGAATTTGCCCGCGTGCACGGCGAACACCTGCCGTTCTCCGCCAACACCCCCTACATCAATACGATTCCCGTGTCGCGTCAGGCGCCGATCCCCGGCGACCAGGACATCGAACACCGCATCCGCTCGTACACGCGCTGGAACGCCATCGCCATGGTGCTGCGCGCGGGCAAGGACACCAACGTCGGCGGCCACATCGCCTCGTTCGCGTCGGCCGCCACGCTGTATGACGTCGGCTACAACCACTTCTGGCACGCCGCCTCGGACAAGCACGGCGGCGACCTCGTGTTCGTGCAGGGCCACTCGTCGCCGGGTGTCTACTCGCGCGCGTTCCTGCTCGGCCGTCTCTCCGAGAACCAGCTCGACAACTTCCGTCAGGAAGTGGGCGGCGAGGGCATCTCCTCGTATCCGCACCCGTGGCTGATGCCGGACTTCTGGCAATTCCCGACCGTCTCGATGGGCCTCGGCCCGATCATGGCGATCTATCAGGCGCGCTTCATGAAGTACCTGCAGGCGCGCGGCATCACCAAGACCGAAGGCCGCAAGGTCTGGGCCTTCCTCGGCGACGGCGAAACGGACGAGCCGGAATCGCTCGGCGCGATCGGCATGGCCGGCCGCGAACGTCTCGACAACCTGGTGTTCGTGATCAACTGTAACCTGCAGCGCCTCGACGGTCCGGTGCGCGGTAACGGCAAGATCATCCAGGAACTCGAAAGCGAATTCCGCGGCGCCGGCTGGAACGTCATCAAGGTGATCTGGGGCAGCCGCTGGGATGCGCTGTTCCAGCGCGACAAGTCGGGCGCGCTGATGCGCCGGATGATGGAAGTCGTGGACGGCGAATATCAGACCTACAAGTCGGAGTCGGGCGCGTACGTTCGCGAGCACTTCTTCAATACGCCGGAGCTGAAGGCGCTGGTCGCCGACTGGTCCGACGAAGACGTGTGGAACCTGAATCGCGGCGGCCACGATCCGCACAAGATCTACGCGGCGTTCACGGAAGCCACCAACGCCAAGGGCCAGCCGACCGTCATCCTCGCGAAGACGATCAAGGGCTACGGCATGGGCGAAGCTGGCCAGGCGATGAACATCACCCACCAGCAGAAGAAGCTGCACGTCGATCAGCTGAAGAAATTCCGCGACCAGTTCCGTCTGCCGATCTCCGACGAAGACCTCGTCAATGTGCCGTACCTCAAGTTCGAAGAAGGTTCGAAGGAACTCGAGTACATGCGCGCCCGCCGTCAGGACCTGGGCGGTTATCTGCCGGCGCGTCGCCAGAAGGCCGAGTCGCTGCCGGTGCCGGCTCTCGACGTGTTCGAACCGTTGCTCAAGGGTACGGGCGAAGGCCGCGAGATTTCCACGACGATGGCGTTCGTGCGGATTCTCAACATCCTGCTGAAGGACAAGGCGCTCGGCAAGCGCGTCGTGCCGATCGTGCCGGACGAGTCGCGTACCTTCGGTATGGAAGGTCTGTTCCGCCAGATCGGTATCTGGAATCAGGACGGCCAGAAGTACGTGCCGGAAGACTCCGACCAGCTGATGTTCTACCGTGAGTCGGAAACCGGCCAGATCCTACAGGAAGGCATCAACGAAGCCGGCGGTATGTCGGACTGGATCGCTGCCGCGACGTCGTACTCGACGCACGGCGAGATCATGATCCCGTTCTACATCTTCTATTCGATGTTCGGCTTCCAGCGCATTGGCGATCTGGCCTGGGCCGCGGGCGACATGCGTTCGCGCGGCTTCCTGCTGGGCGGCACCGCGGGCCGCACGACGCTGAACGGCGAAGGCCTGCAGCACGAAGACGGCCACTCGCTGCTGTGGGCGGCTTCGGTGCCGAACTGCATCAGCTATGACCCGACGTTTGGTTACGAACTCGCCGTCATCATGCAGGACGGTCTGCGCCGCATGGTCGCGGAACAGGAAGACGTGTACTACTACATCACGGTGATGAACGAGAACTACGAGCACCCGGCGATTCCGCAGGGCGACAGCGTAGCGTCGGACATCATCAAGGGCATGTACGCGTTCAAAAAGGCCGACGCTGACGTGAAGGCGCCGCGCGTTCAACTGATGGGCGCGGGCACGATTTTCAATGAAGTGATCGCCGCCGCCGACCTGCTGAAGAACGACTGGGGTGTCGCTGCCGACCTCTGGAGCGTGCCGAGCTTCACCGAACTGGCCCGCGAAGGCCACGAAGTGCAACGCTGGAACCTGCTGCACCCGACCGAAGAGAAGAAGGTCTCGCACGTCGAGAAGCTGCTCAAGGACGCACAAGGCCCGGTCATCGCATCGACCGACTACGTGCGCGCCCTGACCGAGCAGATCCGCGCCTTCGTGCCGCAGAAGTTCGTCGTGCTGGGCACGGACGGCTACGGCCGTTCGGACACGCGTGAGAATCTGCGCCACTTCTTCGAAGTGGACCGCTACTGGGTCACGGTTGCCGCGTTGAATGCACTGGCAG
Organism: Burkholderia sp. 4M9327F10; assembly: GCF_005503145.1. Classification (GTDB taxonomy): domain Bacteria; phylum Pseudomonadota; class Gammaproteobacteria; order Burkholderiales; family Burkholderiaceae; genus Paraburkholderia. The sequence goes on from NZ_SCNV01000058.1 coordinate 15,986, forward strand.
ATGAAGGCACGATCGAACGCAAGGTCGTCGCCGAGGCGCTCAAGAAGTACAACCTTGATCCCGCCAAACCCAACCCGATGACCGTCTAAGGCATCATTCCCCGTGTGCCACGGCGTGCGCGCCTGCTCCTGACAACCAGGAGCAGGTGGCGTGCGCGGCCCAGGAGACACCCACAATGAGTCAAGCGATCGAAGTCAAGGTGCCGGACATCGGCGATTACAAGGACATTCCTGTGATCGAGGTGCTGGTGAAGGCGGGTGATACCGTCGAGAAGGAGCAGTCCCTCGTCACGCTGGAATCGGACAAGGCGACCATGGACGTGCCGAGCTCAGCTGCCGGTACCGTCAAGGAAGTGAAGGTCAAGGTGGGCGACAACGTGTCGGAAGGCTCGCTGATCGTCGTGCTGGAAGGCGCCGAAGGCGGCGCGGCTGCGGCCAAGGCCAATGGCGCCGCGGCGGCTGCCGCTCCGGCTCCGGCACCGGCGCCTGCTGCTGCGCCCGCACCGGCGACGGCTGCTGCACCGGCGCCCGCGCCTGCTGCAAGCGGTGGCGGCGTGCAGGAAGTGAAAGTCCCGGATATCGGCGACTACAAGGACATTCCCGTGATCGAGATCGCGGTGAAGGTCGGCGACCGCGTCGAGAAGGAACAGTCGCTGGTCACGCTCGAGTCCGACAAGGCGACCATGGACGTGCCGAGCACGGCCGCCGGTGTCGTCAAGGAACTGAAGGTCAAGATTGGCGATACGGTGTCGGAAGGCTCCGTGATCGTCGTGATCGAAGCGGAAGGCGGTGCGGCGGCTCCCGCGCCCGCACCTGCGGCCAAGCCGGCAGCGGAAAAGCCGTCGGATGCGCCGGCTGTGCCGAGCCCGGCTCCGGCAGCGCCGTCCGCACTGGCTCAGGCGCCGCTGATTCCGGCCGGTGAGGGCGGTGAGCGCAAGGCGAGCCACGCGTCGCCATCCGTGCGCAAGTTCGCGCGCGAACTGGGCGTGGATGTTTCGCGCGTGCAGGGTACGGGTCCGAAGGGCCGCATTACCCAGGCCGACGTGACGGCGTTCATCAAGGGTGTGATGACGGGCCAGCGTGCGGCTCCGGTTGCGGCGCCTGCTGCTGCCGGTGGTGGCGAGCTGAACCTGCTGCCGTGGCCGAAGGTCGATTTCACCAAGTTCGGTCCGATCGATCCGAAGCCGCTGTCGCGCATCAAGAAGATTTCGGGTGCGAACCTGCACCGCAACTGGGTCATGATTCCGCACGTCACGAACAACGACGAAGCGGATATCACCGATCTCGAAGCGCTGCGCGTGCAACTGAACAAGGAACACGAAAAGGCCGGCGTGAAGTTCACGATGCTGGCGTTTGTGATCAAGGCGGTTGTTTCCGCCTTGAAGAAATTCCCGACGTTCAATGCCAGCCTCGATGGCGATAACCTCGTGTTCAAGCAGTATTACCACGTTGGGTTTGCCGCCGATACGCCGAATGGCCTGGTGGTGCCTGTGATTCGCGATGCGGACAAGAAGGGTCTTGTTGATATCGCCAGGGAGATGGCTGATCTGTCCAAGGCCGCTCGTGAGGGCAAGCTCAAGCCGGATCAGATGCAAGGTGGCTGCTTCTCGATTTCTTCTTTGGGTGGTATTGGCGGCACGCACTTTACGCCAATCATTAACGCGCCTGAAGTCGCTATTCTGGGGTTGTCGCGTAGCGCCATGAAGCCGGTTTGGGATGGGAAGCAGTTTGTGCCTCGTCTTACTATGCCGCTTTCGCTGTCGTATGACCATCGTGTCATCGATGGGGCTGAAGCTGCGCGCTTCAATGCGTATCTGGGTGCGATTCTTGCCGATTTCCGGCGTGTGATTCTTTGATCGAGTGACGTCGTCGTTGCGCCGGGGGACCTGGGTTTTTGGCTGTTATCCAGGTCTCTCGCTGAACTTGTTTTCATGTCGGTCTATTAGCGTTGCCCCTGTGCGGGGCGGCACCTACTTTTCTTTGTTTTCCAAAGAAAAGTAGGCAAAAGAAAGGCGCGTCCTTGGGCGGACTGCAAAGGATGTTTCTGTCCGGCGCGCTGCCAGCTTTTAGGCTGTTCTTGAGTTCTGTTTGCGCTTCCCTCGTCAACGATCAATAAGAGAAGGGGACACTATGAGTCTCGTCGAAGTGAAGGTGCCGGACATCGGTGATTTCAAGGATGTCGATGTCATCGAAGTCAATATCAAGCCGGGCGACGTCATCGAGAACGAACAAGCTCTCCTGACGCTCGAGTCGGATAAGGCTTCCATCGAAGTGCCCAGCGATACCGCCGGCACTGTCAAGGAAGTTCGCGTCAAAACCGGTGATAAGGTGTCCGAAGGCACGATCATCGCCATCGTCGAAGCGTCGGCTGCGGCTGCCGCGCCGGCTAAAGCAGCAGAACCCGCCAAGGCCGCTGCGCCCGCACAAGCCGCCCCCGCTCCCGCCGCCGCTCCGAAGCAACCGGCCGCGGCGCCTCAGGCAGGCAGTTTCTCCGGTCAGGCCGATATCGAGTGCGACATGCTCGTTCTCGGCTCGGGCCCCGGTGGCTATTCCGCTGCGTTCCGTTCTGCCGATCTCGGCATGAAGACCGTGCTCGTCGAGCGTTATTCGACGCTCGGCGGTGTGTGCCTGAATGTGGGTTGCATTCCGTCCAAGGCGCTGTTGCATACCGCGCTCGTGATCGATGAGGCCGAGGCGCTCGGTCATCACGGCATCACGTTCGGCAAGCCGCAGATCGATCTCGACAAGCTGCGTGACTTCAAGTCCAACGTCGTCAAGAAGCTCACCGGCGGTCTCGCCGGCATGGCCAAGGCGCGCAAGGTCGAAGTCGTCACCGGTACCGGGGCGTTCGTCGATCCGTATCACATGGAAGTCGAAACGGAAGCCGGCAAGAAGGTCGTCAAGTTCAAGCAGGCCATCATTGCGGCCGGCTCCGAAGCGGTCAAGCTGCCGTTCATTCCGCAAGATCCGCGCGTGGTCGATTCGACCGGTGCACTCGAGCTGCGCCAGATTCCCCAGCGCATGCTCGTGATCGGCGGCGGCATCATCGGTCTGGAAATGGCTACGGTGTACTCGACGCTCGGCGCGCAGATCGACGTCGTCGAAATGCTCGACGGTCTGATGGCCGGCGCGGATCGCGATCTCGTCAAGGTCTGGGAGAAGTACAACAGCAAGCGTTTCGCCAACGTCATGCTGAAGACCAAGACCACTGCCGCTGAAGCGAAGGACGACGGCATCTACGTGTCGTTCGAAGGCGAGAAGGCGCCGGCTGGGCCGCAGCGCTATGACCTCGTGCTCGTCGCCGTGGGCCGTAGCCCGAACGGCAAGAAGATCGGTGCCGACAAGGCCGGCGTCGCCGTGACCGAGCGTGGCTTTATCGATGTCGACAAACAGATGCGCACCAATGTGCCGCATATCTTCGCAATCGGCGATATCGTCGGTCAGCCGATGCTCGCCCACAAGGCTGTGCATGAGGGCCATGTGGCGGCTGAGGCGGCGCACGGCGAGAAGGCGTACTTCGACGCGCTGCAGATCCCGTCGGTGGCCTACACCGATCCGGAAGTGGCCTGGGCCGGCAAGACCGAAGATCAGTGCAAGGCCGAAGGCATCAAGTACGGCAAGGCGGTGTTCCCGTGGGCTGCTTCGGGGCGCGCTATCGCCAACGGCCGCGACGAGGGCTTCACCAAGCTGATCTTCGACGAAGAAACGAATCGCGTGATCGGCGGCGGTATCGTCGGCCTGAATGCCGGCGACCTGATCAGCGAAGTCTGTCTCGCCGTCGAAATGGGCGCGGACGCTACCGATATCGGCAAGACCATCCACCCGCACCCGACGCTGGGTGAGTCGATCGGGATGGCCGCCGAGCTCTACGAAGGCGTCTGTACCGATCTGCCGCCGCAGAAAAAGAAGTAAGACGGAAAAGGGGCGCCTGCGCGTAGCCAGTGTGGGCGTCCTTTGCCAGTGCGAGGCTTCCGTTTGTGAAAGTCTGCTTGCCCGGTTAGCCGCAGAGCCTGGCTGGCTGCGAAACCAGCACAGGATTCGGTCGCAAAGGTAAAACAGCGGTAAAAGCAAAACAGCCGCAAAAGCAAAACGGCGCGCCCCGTAAAGGGCGCGCCGTTTTGTTTATGTGAGCGGGGCAGGGCACTCATCGCCCTTGCTGCTCACGCCTAAATCAAGCGTATCGTTTGCCCGCCTGGATATTGGGACAGTCAGACCGGGGTAAAAAAATCCCGGCGTCTGCCGGGCAAACGATACGCTGTTGAACGTATCGGAGCGTTGGGCCGCGCAGTGCATGTGTAGCACGCGAAGCTGCACGGCGCTGTTGCTGCGAGATGCGCCAGCGGGCGAACCCGCCGGCGCAAATTTCCAAACGGACTGAAACTTAAGCCGGAACCTAAGCCGGAACCTAAGCGGACTGCAACTAAGCAGACTGAACTAAGCTTAAACAGCCTTCTTGGCCGAGCGCGAAGCTTGAGCTGCAGCTTGCGAGGCGGCCTTCGACGCTGCCGTGGCGGCTGCGTTGAAGTTGCTTTCAGCGATTTCCACGGCTTGCTTGGTCGCCTTGTGAACCGTTTCGTACGTGGTGTTGGCGGCGGTGATAGCCGACTTCAGCACGGCGACAGCGGTTTCCGAACCGGCCGGGGCGTTCTTGGCAACGTTCTCGACCAGCGACTGCACCTTGCGGTTCTGTTCGTCGTATTGCGCTTCGGCAACACGGGCGAATTCGGCTTGCGTGGCGGACACGATTTCATACACGTGACGGCCATACGACAGCGCCTTTTCCGACAGCGGCTGCGTGAGGCCAGCCTGCAGCGCGAAAAATTCCTGGGCGTCCTTCACCGACAGCGCCCGTTGTGCATTTTCCTGGCTTTCCGCAAGCGTCGACTTCACGACTTGCAGGTTCAGCTCGACCAGCTTTTCAACGCCTTCGAATGCTTTGGTCGTCAGGCCGAACAGAGTTTCGAGGTTGGCTTTCTGGGCTGCGGCGATTTGCTCAGGGGTCAGCAGAGACATGTTTACGCTCCTGGATGAACGATCCGTCTGGTGCGGACCGAGTTGGGGTAATAGCAAAACTGGCAAAACAGTAACGACAAAAACGTGGCATCACACACCAAGCCGCGATGTATTGTGCATCGCAACAATGCACCTATTTTAGAATGATGGTGATGGATGTCAAGCTCTTTTTGTGCGTCGCACAATGTCGAGAATATCTCGATAAAACAATAGGTTATGAAGCGCATATGACATATGCGCGACAGAGGTTGAAATGACCGTTGCACAGTGCTGGTGCGCGTTAAAGCGGTAGTTTTTGCTGCTCTAATTGAGCGATTGACGTGATCCTGGGGGGCGGTTGCGGGACGAACAGGAAGAAAAATTTCGAAGCAAGACGCAGCAATACAACAATCGATGTAAACCGGAATCTGTCACGGAACGTTAATCGGGCATGTCGGTCGAATGCGCGATGGTTCAATCTGCAGCGGATGCTTAACTGTCCGCTTGTGGCGGCTTGTCTGCGTATCGACCGGTGCTGTGGAGAAAAGCCCGCTGGGCAACGATCAGCGGAGCTTTTGCAGCGCCGGGAACGACCGTATTTCCCCTGATCAAGGTTGTCTCTAAATTGCCGTTATGCTGATGGAATGGCCGGAGTCCGGCGCGTAACGGCCTCACCGAACGTCCGCGGACTGGATCGTTTTTTTCGATCGAGTCCGCGAAACTTATAGTCTTCTTGCAATCGGATCTTACAAGCCGGTTTAAGGAGCGACGATAAGTGCTTAATATTGCTAATTTTTCGTGGTTTTACTACACTTGCGTAAAACTTTCGCCGCCTCTGACAGAACACCAATGAAAACCGACATGTTTTCGTCGCTCAAAGTGATCCACGGCGTGGCCCTCAGCACCGCTGTGTCGGTGGCCGCCTCGGTGGCTATCGCGGCCGCGTTTGCTGCGCCTGCCGACGCTTTCGCCGCGGACGCTACAACCACCGCGCCGGCCAAAACCGCCAAGAAGACCGTCAAAACTGCGAAATCGGCAAAGAAGCCGGGTTCTGCCGTTGCTGCGAAGTCGTCCAAAGCCGCGAAGACCACGGCTGCTGCGAACGACGCGCCGCGCGCCGAAACCCGTAAGCGCCGCGTTTCGTACACGTTGAACGGTCGCCGCCATACGGTCGTGCGCAAGGTTGCGTTCGAGCCGCGTCAGCCTACGGTCGGCCAGGCGTTCGGCCTGCACGACACGCCGGATGCGCTTGCCTTGCGCTCGAGCGTCGCCTACGTGGTCGACCAGAACACCGGCGAGGCGCTGTTCGACAAGAACTCGCGCGCCGTGGTGCCGATCGCTTCGATCACCAAGCTGATGACGTCGATGGTGGTGCTGGACTCGAAGGCGCCGCTGACCGAGCAGATTGAAGTCACGGACGAAGACCGCGACTACATCAAGAACACCGGTTCGCGCCTGGCGGTCGGCTCGGTGCTCTCGCGTGAAGACATGCTGCATATCGCGCTGATGGCCTCGGAAAACCGCGCAGCCGCAGCGCTGTCGCGTTACTTCCCGGGTGGCCGTCCGGCCTTCATCGCGGCGATGAACGCCAAGGCCAAGCAACTCGGTATGACCGACACGCACTTCGAAAGCCCGTCGGGCCTGACGAGCGAGAACGTGTCGAGCGCGCGCGATCTGGTGAAGATGGTCAACGCCGCGTATCAGTATCCGATGATCCGCGAGTTCTCGACGGATCGTAGCTACGAGGTGTACACCGGCAAGCGTTCGATCGCCTATAACAGCACGAACGCGCTGGTGCGCAATCCGACCTGGGATATTGGCCTGCAGAAGACCGGCTTCATCAACGAGGCGGGTGAGTGCATGGTGATGCAAACCACCATTCACGGCCGCCCGATGATTGTGGTGCTGCTGGATTCGTCGGGCAAGTACACGCGCTTTGCCGACGCAACGCGTCTGCGCACGTGGCTCGACAACGGCGGCGATCAGCACATCACCAGTGCCGACGCCGGCGGTCCGGGCACCTGATACCAGGACGCCGGCAAGGCCGCTGCCTTGCGCCTCTGCTGCCTTGCCTGTCGAGGCGGCGCAAACAAAAGCCCCGCAATTGCGGGGCTTTTGTTTTGATGGGTGCTGCTGATTTAGGGCGCGCAAGCTGTGCGCCTCATCCCCGCCTCAGCCTAATCAACCGCGGCGACTCAGGCGTGCTGATGATGCGCATTGTTGGGCGGCGTCTGCGGCTGATAGCCGAGCGACGCGGAGATCACCAGCGCCGTCTTGCTCAACTGCCCGAGCCACGAGTCCTGCAGCCGGTCGGCCGGCGCCGATAGCGAGAGGCCGGCAACCAGCTTGCCGGTATCGTCATAGATGCCTGCCGCGATGCAGCGCACGCCGAGTTCCAGTTCTTCGTTATCGCGCGCGCAGGATTGCTGGCGCACATGTGACAGTTCGCGCTCGAGTTTGGCGAGATCGGTGATGCTGTTCTGGGTGTGCCCCGAGAGGCCCGTGCGGGTTGCGTAGGCGCGCACGCGGGTCGATTCGTCCGCAGCCAGGAACAGCTTGCCGACCGAGGTCAGATGCAACGGCGCCCGCCCGCCGATGGCCCGCACCACCTGCATGCCGGAGCGCTCGGAATAAGCGCGTTCGATATAGACGATTTCGTCGCCCTGACGCACCGACAGATTCACCGTCTGCCCGGTCAGCCGATGCAGTTCGCGCATCGGCGTGAGCGCGGCGTCGCGCACCGACAGGCGTGCCTTGACCAGATTCCCCAGTTCCAGCAGACGCATGCCGAGGCGATAAGTGCCGGGATCCGAACGGTCGACGAGACGGCACGTCACCATGTCGTTCAGGATGCGGTGCGCAGTGGAGGGGTGCAGCTCCGTGCGCAGCGCGAGTTCCTTCAGGCTGACCGGGTCGCTATGCGCAGCAAGGGCGTCCAGCAGGCGCATCATGCGCTCGATCACCTGGATCGAAGTCTTGGGATCCGGGTTCGTATCGCTCATGGGGAGAAATCGGTTGACGCGTCAATCAGCGGAGAATTGATTGTATATCGTATTGTGAAAAAAGCGAACGCTGTTGGAGGCTGGCTTCGAATCCGCTTGCAACGCTTCCGCGCCTTGCGGCCGGCGCGGCGTTTGCGTTGGTATTGTTCGGCAAACAGCGGATAATCAGGGACGTTTTCCCGAAGGAGCGCCCATGCGAGTCGGATTGTTCGTTACCTGCCTGATTGACCTGATGCGTCCCGAAATCGGTTTTTCGGTCATCAAGCTGATCGAGGCTGCCGGCTTCGAGGTGATCGTGCCGCCGGCCCAGACCTGCTGCGGGCAGCCCGCCTACAACTCCGGCGACCGCAGTCTCGCGCGCGATCTGGCCGAGAAGGCCATGCGTGAATTCGAGCAGTTCGATTACATCGTGGTGCCGTCAGGCTCGTGCGGCGGCATGATCCGCGTGCACTACGGCGACCTGTTCGGTAGCGACCCGGAAATGATGACCCGTTTCGGGCGCTTGCGTCCGAAGGTGTATGAACTGACCGACTTTCTCGTCAACGTCGCCAAGGTGCAGTTGCCGCCGGGCGAGTTCGCGGGGCCGGTCACGTACCACGACTCCTGCTCGGGGTTGCGCGAACTGGGCGTCAAGGCGCAGCCGCGCGCCTTGCTGGCGCAGGCGGGCGTGACAGTCACAGAGATGAAGAATTGCGAACACTGCTGCGGCTTCGGCGGTACGTTCGCACTCAAGTACGGCGATATCTCGACGGCGATCGTCGATGAAAAATGCGCGAACATCGGCGCGAGCGGGGCGGGCACGGTAGTGCTCGGCGACCTCGGCTGCATGCTCAATATCGAAGGCCGTTTGCGCCGCAAGGGCGACACCACCACGCGCGTGCTGCATATCGCGCAGGTGCTCGCCGGCGACGCATAAGACGTGTTTCAGCCGTCGTAGCGCAGCGATTGCAGCAAGCGGCGCGGCCCGCCGCATGTCGTGCCTGATCGTGCCGTCACGTGCCGTCACTCATTGAACCGCCAAGCGAATCGCAAAGGCTGCCATGCAAGTTCAAACAATGCAGTTCAAGGCGCGCGCTGGTCAGAATCTCGCTGACCAGCGTCTGCAGCAGAACCTCACCAAGCTGTCGACGAAGTTCGTCTCGGCCCGCGCCGCCGCGATCACGGCGATCGATTTCGCCGCGACCCGCGCCGCGCTCAAGGAGCGCCGCAATCGCGCGCTGGAAAACCTCGACGTGTGGCTCGAGACTTTCGAGCGCGAGGCGACCCGGCGCGGCGTCACGGTTCTGTTCGCGGAGACCACCCGGGAAGCGGCCCAGCTTGTCGCGGATATTGCGCGACGGCACGACGTGAAGAAGGTGATCAAGACCAAGTCAATGGTCACCGAGGAAATGGGCCTGAACGAAGTGCTCGGCCAGATGGGCGTGCAGTCGATCGAAACCGACCTCGGCGAATACATTCTTCAGATCAACGACAACGAACCGCCGAGCCATATCATCGCGCCGGTCGTCCACAAGGATAAGGACGAGATCGCCGACCTGTTCGCGAAAACGCACCAGCGCCCGCGCCTGACCGAGATTCCGGAGATGACCCGCGAGGCGCGCGAGGTGTTGCGCCCGCATTTCATGACGGCGGATATGGGGGTGACCGGCGGCAACTTCCTCGTGGCCCAGACCGGCTCGGTCGCGCTCGTCACCAACGAGGGTAACGAGGGCATGTGCACGGTGATGCCGCGGGTGCACGTCGCGGTGACCGGCATCGAGAAAGTGCTGCCGACGCTCGAAGACCTCGCGACCGCGATGCGCCTGTTGCCGCGCTCGGCGACCGGTCAAGCGACTTCGAATTACTTTTCTGTGCTGACCGGCCCGCGTGGCCCGGGCGATCAGGACGGTCCGGAGCATATGTATGTGGTGCTGGTCGACGGCGGCCGCACGGGGCTGATCGGCGGCGACTTCCAGGAGATGCTGCGCTGTATCCGCTGCGGCGCCTGCATGAACCACTGCCCGGTGTATCAGAAGGTCGGCGGCCATGCCTATGGCTGGGTCTATCCAGGGCCGATGGGCTCGGTCCTGACGCCGAGCTATGTCGGGATCGACAACGCGATCGATCTGCCCCAGGCCGCCACGCTGTGCGGCGAATGCGATAGCGTCTGTCCAGTCGGCATTCCCTTGTCGGGTCTGCTGCGCAAGTTGCGCGAAAAGCAGGTCGAGCGGCGCCTGCGGCCGTGGCGCGAGCGGGCGGGGCTGGCGCTATGGGGCTTCCTTGCACTGCACCCGGACGCTTACGCGCTGTTCACCAAGCTGGCGGTGCGCATCCTCGAGCGAATGGGCGGACGTCATCGCGCGATTGCGCGGCTGCCGCTCGCGGCCGGCTGGACCCATACGCGCGACATGCCGGCGCCGGTCGGGCGTACGTTCCGCGAGCTGTACGCTGCGCAGCGCAGTCATCTCGGCTGAGTGCGCTGGGTTTTTCGAGACACTGTTCTCTCCCAAGCAACGCTGTATCTCGCCAGGGTGGGTTTTTCCCGATTGATTCGTTCTATATCATTTCGACTAGGCATAGTGGGCCACAAGCTCCGGATGCCTCAATCGGAAGAGAGCGACATCATGAGAAAGACAATATCGATGTATTGGCCGTTGGCCGTGTTTGTGCCGCTCGCAGCGGCAGCTTACCTGTATGTGAGTGGCGTGGCCGCGTCGGGCGCCGCGCAGACCCCGCTTGGCGCGGATCAGCTTACGGCGGAACTGGCGCGAACGGTTTCGTATGGCCTGGTTGGCAACGATCACGCGCTGCCGGTCAAGCCTGTGCGTGCGGTTGCATCGCTGCAGCCGGCCGAAGCATCCTGAAGGCCGGTCGGATTTCCTGACCATGACCGGCCGGTGGCGCATGTCTGTAGTCGCGGCTGCGCGGTGGATCGCAGCGCCGGATGCAGTGATGGCCCCCGCGCCCATGCTGCCGTGCGCGCGCCCGGCGAGATTCTCCCCATCTTTGTATAATCGCGGCACCGCTGGCTAACCCCATCCGGATGCCGCGCATCCAGAGCTTTTGATGAAAACCATCTCCATCTGTTTTGTCTGTCTAGGGAACATCTGCCGTTCCCCGACCGCGGAAGGGGTGATGCGGCATCAGGTAGGCGAGGCAAAGCTGGATCAGCGCATTACGGTCGATTCGGCCGGCACTGGCGACTGGCATATCGGCGCTGCGCCTGATGAGCGCGCCCAGCGTGCCGCGGCGCTGCGCGGCTACGATCTGTCCGGGCTGCGCGGCCGCCAGATTGGCCTGGCAGACTTCGAGCGCTTCGATCTGCTGATCGCCATGGACGACGCCAACGTCGCCGCATTGCGCCGGATCTGTCCGCCGGCTCAGCGCGACAAGATTCGTCTGCTGATGGAGTTCGTGCCCGAAGGCGACAGCCGTTGGGCGGGCGAGCGGCAAGTGGCCGATCCGTATTTCGGCGGCGCCGCAGGTTTTGAGCAGGTGCTCGATCAGTGCGAGGCAGCGTGCCGGGGGCTGATCGCGGCGTTGCACCCGCAACTGGTGCCTTGAGCGCACCGTGGACCGTCTCCAGGTGTCTGTCCGGCGGGCTGCGGAACCGGCCGTTTAATTAAGCAAATGACCCAAATCGCGATAGGGATACTTGACTAATTTGCTCATGTATTTATACTTGAGCAAACTTGTCGAGAATTGCGATCCCCAACATCATGAGACTCACCACGAAAGGCCGTTTCGCCGTCACGGCGATGATTGACCTGGCTCTGCGCCAGGAGCAGGGCCCGGTGACGCTTGCGGGTATCAGCCAGCGCCAGCATATTTCCCTGTCCTACCTCGAGCAGTTGTTCGGCAAGCTGCGCCGCCATGAGATCGTGGAGTCGGTCCGCGGGCCTGGCGGCGGCTACAATCTGGCCCGCCGCGCCGAGGATGTGACCGTCGCGGACATCATCATCGCCGTGGACGAGCCGCTCGACGCCACCCAATGCGGCGGCAAGGGCACCTGCGAAGGCACCAAACAGCACGACGGCCACTGCATGACGCACGAGCTGTGGTCCACCCTGAACCAGAAGATGGTCGAGTACCTGGATTCGGTCTCGCTGAAGGATCTGGTCGACCAGCAACGCTCGCGCGAAGGCGCGCCGGCCGTGCTGCGCGACCGCCGCAACGAGGCGCCGGCGGCGGAACCCGCCCGGGTCGTGCCGCGCGGGCCGAATTCCGTTTTCAACATGGCCGGTTCATAGAGCGCTGCAAGTCAGGCGAACTTGAAACCCAGAAGCCAGAGCAATGATGTCCCCCGGAGCGATTCATGAATAACGACATTCCCCACCTGCCCATTTACATGGACTACAGCGCCACGACCCCGGTCGATCCGCGCGTGGTGGACAAGATGATTCCGTACCTGCGCGAGCAGTTCGGCAACCCGGCATCGCGCAGCCACTCGTATGGCTGGGATGCGGAGCGTGCGGTGGAAGAAGCGCGCGAGAACGTCGCTGCGCTGGTGAACGCCGACCCGCGCGAAATCATCTGGACCTCGGGTGCAACGGAGTCGGACAACCTGGCTATCAAGGGTGCGGCGCACTTCTACAAGAGCAAGGGCAAGCACATCATCACGGTGAAGACCGAGCATAAGGCTGTGCTCGACACCTGCCGCGAACTCGAGCGCGAAGGCTTCGAAGTCACGTATCTGGACGTCAAGGAAGACGGCCTGATCGACCTGGAGGTGTTCAAGGCCGCGCTGCGCCCGGACACGATCCTGGTGTCGGTGATGTCGGTGAACAACGAGATCGGCGTGATCCAGGACATCGAGGCGATTGGCGAGATTACCCGCGAAAAGGGCATCATTTTCCACGTCGACGCCGCTCAGGCGACCGGCAAGGTGGAGATCGACCTGCAAAAGCTGAAGGTCGACCTGATGTCGTTCTCGGCCCACAAGACGTATGGCCCGAAGGGCATCGGCGCGCTGTATGTGCGCCGCAAGCCGCGTATCCGTATTGAAGCGCAGATGCACGGCGGCGGTCACGAGCGCGGCATGCGTTCGGGCACGCTGGCCACGCACCAGATCGTCGGCATGGGCGAAGCGTTCCGCATTGCGCGCGAAGAAATGGCAACGGAGAACGAGCGCATCCGCATGCTGCGCGACCGTCTGCTGCGCGGCCTGCAGGACATGGAAGAAACCTACGTGAACGGCGACATGGAAAAGCGTGTGCCGCACAACCTGAACATCAGCTTCAATTTCGTCGAAGGCGAGTCGCTGATCATGGCCGTGAAGGATGTCGCCGTGTCGTCGGGTTCGGCGTGCACGTCGGCGTCGCTGGAACCGTCGTACGTGCTGCGCGCCCTTGGCCGCAACGACGAACTGGCGCACAGCTCGATCCGCTTCACGGTGGGCCGTTTCACGACGGAGCAGGACGTCGATTACGTGATCAACCTGCTGAAGACCAAGATCTCGAAGCTGCGCGATCTGTCGCCGCTGTGGGAAATGTACAAGGACGGGATCGATATTTCGACGATCCAGTGGGCGGCGCACTAATCGGGCGGACTGCGAAGTCTGACTGCGACACCACACTGGGCGAAACATCGCATCCGAATGCAGGTTGAAACGAATCAAGGAGTGTAATCATGGCTTATAGCGACAAGGTTCTGGACCATTACGAAAATCCGCGCAACGTTGGTTCCTTCGCCAAGGACGACGACGCAGTCGGTACCGGCATGGTCGGCGCGCCGGCTTGCGGCGACGTGATGAAGCTGCAGATCCGCGTGGGCGCGGACGGCATCATCGAAGACGCGAAGTTCAAGACCTATGGCTGCGGTTCGGCCATTGCCTCGAGCTCGCTCGTCACCGAATGGGTGAAGGGCAAGACGCTCGATCAGGCCATGGAAATCAAGAACACGCACATCGCCGAAGAACTGGCGCTGCCGCCGGTCAAGATCCACTGCTCGATCCTCGCGGAAGACGCGATCAAGGCAGCCGTGGCTGACTACAAGCAGCGTCACGGCGAAACCGCGGAAGCGGGCGAAAAGCAACAGGTCGCCTGAAGCGCAGTTCAAAGCGCGAATGAAGCAGGGCAGCGGGCAACGCAGCATGAGTGTGCAGCCCGGCATGAACGATATTGAATGCAGGCAGGGCGGCAGCGCGCATGAAACATGCAGCGCTGCCCAATGAGAAACGCTATGGCAATTACGTTGACCGAGAAGGCAGCAAATCACGTCCAGAAATTCCTGACCCGGCGCGGCAAGGGTGTCGGGCTGCGTCTGGGCGTGCGCACGACCGGATGCTCGGGCTTGGCCTACAAGCTCGAATACGTGGACGAACTCGCGCCTGAAGATCAGGTGTTCGAGTGCAACGGCGTCAAGATCATTGTCGACCCTAAGAGCCTCGCCTATATCGACGGCACGGAACTCGACTTCGCACGTGAAGGGCTGAACGAAGGCTTCAAGTTCAACAACCCGAATGTGAAAGACGAGTGCGGCTGCGGCGAATCCTTCCGCGTCTGAGTGGTTTGAGTCCGCGCGAAGCGGAAAAAAGGCGGCGCGGGCCGCCTTTTTAATTTGCCGTACCCTATGTCGCATTTTGTTTTGCCTCTGAAACTGCAAGCCAGAAGCGCTTTTTGAACGGATCACATCATTCGATGGCCTCGCTGAACGATAGCCACTTCGACCTGTTCGACCTGCCGGCGCAATATGCGCTCGACGCCGGTGCGCTCGATCATGCGTATCGCACGGTGCAGTCGCAGGTTCACCCCGATCGCTTCGCGGCAGCGGGCGATGCGCAAAAGCGCATTGCCATGCAATGGGCAACGCGCACGAACGAGGCGTATCAGACCCTGCGCGATCCGTTAAAGCGGGCGACCTATCTGTTGTCGCTGCGCGGCATCGATGTCGGCGCGGAGAACAACACAGCGATGGAGCCGGCGTTCCTGATGCAGCAGATGGAGTGGCGCGAAGGCATCGAAGACGCGGCGGCGGCGAAGAATGTCGACGCGCTCGATGCCTTGCTTGCCGAATTGCGCGAAGAGGAACGGGTGCGCTTTACGAAACTCGGCGCGCTGCTCGATAGCGGCGCGAACCAGGCAGCGGGCGAGGCGGTGCGTCAGTTGATGTTTATCGAGCGTGTGGCGGCGGAAATCGGCACGCAGATCGAGCGGCTCGACAACTGAGGCGAACGAATGCAAGCCAAACCGGAGCCGCGAACTTAAGGCGCGAATCCAGGACCGAAGCAGATCCGGACGCCACGACCGCAAGCCGTAGCCTTCAACCCAGCAACGCGAACCATTCAGGACGGGGCCGAACGATCCCCGAAGAAGATCTCAGATGGCTTTACTGCAAATCTCCGAACCAGGCATGGCGCCCGCGCCGCATCAGCGGCGTCTCGCGGTCGGTATCGATCTCGGCACCACCAATTCCCTCGTTGCCGCCGTCCGTAGCGGCGTGCCCGACGTGCTGCCCGACGAGGACGGCCACGTGCTGCTGCCGTCGGTGGTGCGCTATCTGGAGAAGGGCGGCCGCCGCATCGGCCGTACCGCCAAGGCGGAAGCGGCGAGCGATCCGCGTAATACGATCGTCTCGGTCAAGCGCTTCATGGGCCGCGGCAAGAGCGAAGTCGAGGGGGCCGAAAACGCCCCGTACGATTTCATCGACGCGCCGGGCATGGTGCAGATCCGCACCGTTGACGGCGTGAAGAGTCCGGTCGAAGTGTCGGCGGAAATTCTCGCCACCTTGCGGCAGCGCGCGGAAGATACGCTTGGCGACGACCTGGTCGGCGCCGTGATCACCGTGCCGGCCTATTTCGACGAAGCCCAGCGCCAGGCCACCAAGGACGCGGCGCGTCTGGCCGGCCTGAACGTGCTGCGCCTGCTCAACGAGCCGACGGCGGCGGCGATTGCCTATGGCCTCGACAACGGCTCCGAAGGCCTCTACGCCGTGTATGACCTCGGCGGCGGCACCTTCGACCTGTCGATCCTCAAGCTCACCAAGGGCGTGTTCGAAGTGCTCGCGGCGGGCGGCGATTCGGCGCTCGGCGGCGACGACTTCGATCACGCGCTCTACCGTCATGTGCTCGAGCAGGCCGGCGTCGCGCCGCAGGCGCTGGCTCCCGAAGACGTGCGGATGCTGCTCGACAGCGTACGCGTGGCCAAGGAGGCGCTCTCGGATGCGCCACTGGCAACCCTGCAGGCGACCCTCTCGAACGGCGCCAGGCTCGATCTGGCAATCGACGAGGGCACGTTTGAAGCGATCACGCAGGCACTCGTGCAGCGCACGCTTGGACCGACCAAGAAGGCGCTGCGCGACGCCAAGGTGACGACGAAAGAAATCAAGGGTGTGGTGCTGGTGGGCGGGGCGACCCGCATGCCGGTGATCCGCCGCGCGGTCGAGGCGTTCTTCGGCCAGCCGCCGCTGACCAATCTCAACCCGGACCAGGTGGTTGCGCTCGGCGCGGCGATCCAGGCCGACCTGCTGGCCGGCAACCGCGGCGCCGACGGCGACGACTGGCTGCTGCTCGACGTTATCCCGCTGTCGCTCGGGGTGGAGACGATGGGCGGTCTGACCGAGAAGATCATTCCGCGCAACTCGACCATTCCGGTCGCCCGCGCGCAGGACTTCACGACCTTCAAGGACGGCCAGACTGCGATGGCGATTCACGTCGTGCAGGGCGAACGCGAACTGGTGGCGGACTGCCGCTCGCTCGCGCGCTTCGAGTTGCGCGGCATTCCGCCGATGGCGGCCGGCGCGGCGCGCATTCGTGTGACCTATCAGGTCGACGCGGACGGCCTGCTGTCGGTGTTCGCCCGCGAGCAGCTTTCGGGCGTGGAGGCGTCGGTGGTGGTGAAGCCGTCGTATGGCCTTGCCGATGACGACATCGCCAGAATGCTCGAAGACAGCTTCAATACCGCCGAAGTCGATATGCGCGCCCGCGCGCTGCGCGAGGCGCAAGTCGAGGCGCAACGGCTGATCGAAGCCACGGACGCGGCGCTCGCGGCCGATGCCGAATTGCTCGACGAAGCCGAGCGCGCTGAACTCGACGCGCTGCTTGCGGCCTTGCGTCAGGTGGCGCAAAGCGATGACGCGGACGCGATCGAAGCGGCTACGAAGACGCTCGCCGAAGGCACCGACGAATTCGCCGCCCGCCGCATGAACAAGGGCATTCGCCGCGCGTTGGCGGGCCGCAAACTCGACGATATCTGAGCAAGCGGCGGGGCGGGGTAGCACAGGCGGTCCCGATTGCAACGGGCATGCCCAATGAAAGCCGCTCCAGCAGCCTTGCCCCTCGACGACTCACGTGACGCGTGTCAAAAACGCGCGCGTCACCAGTAAAATGACACGGAGCCAGTTCGCCGGCGGCCGTGCCCCAGACCTAACGGAAATCGTATGCCTCAAATCGTTGTGCTGCCCCATATCGAACTGTGCCCCGAAGGCGCGGTGATCGATGCTGTGCCGGGCAAGAGCATCTGCGACAATCTGCTGGAACACGGCATTGAAATCGAGCACGCCTGCGAGAAATCGTGTGCGTGCACGACCTGCCACGTCGTCGTGCGCGAGGGTTTCAATGCGCTCACGCCGTCTGAAGAAGACGAGGACGATCTGCTCGACAAGGCGTGGGGTCTGGAACCCGAGTCGCGCCTGTCGTGCCAGGCGATGGTGCCGGCCGACCAGGATCTGGTCGTTGAAATCCCGCGTTACTCGATCAACCACGCGAAGGAAAATCACTAACAGGAGCGCGCAGCCATGAAGTGGACCGACACGCAAGACATTGCGATGGCCCTCACCGACAAGCACCCGGAAGTGGACCCGCAGCAGATCCGCTTCACCGATCTGCACCGTTGGGTGACGGAGCTGGAAGGCTTCGACGACGATCCGAACCGGTCGAACGAGAAGATTCTCGAAGCGATCCAGGCCGCATGGATCGAGGATGCGGATTATTGAGCAGGGCAGGGCTTGAACGGCTCTGAAAAGCAAAAAGGCGATTCCGGTGGAATCGCCTTTTTGCTTGGTGCGCCGTATGGTCTGGTATGCCTTCGCTTCGCTAATCTCGGCTTAGCCCGCGACGAGCGTGCCGTTCTCGATTCGAACGTGCTCGCCTTGCTGGAACGGCGGCGCTTCGTGGTACGTGAAGTAGCGGTTCTTGCCGCTTTCCATGCGCACGTGGACCGAGTAAGCGGTGGTGCTGCGCAGATGCTTTTCGACCGAGTTGCCGGCAAAGCCGCCGCCGACCGCGCCTAGCACCGTCATCGCGGCGCGCCCTGTGCCGCCGCCGAACTGGTTGCCGATCAGACCGCCGGCCACCGCACCGCCCACTGCGCCGATACCGGTGCCATGACCTTCCTGACGGACTTCCGAGATCGCCACTATGGTGCCGCAGCTAGCGCAATAGGCCGGCTGAGGGGCTGGCTGCTGTGCATACTGGGCCGGTTGAGCCGGTGGCTGCTGCGCGTATTGCGGCTGTGCGGGGACCGGCGCCGTCGGGGCAGGCTGTGCTTGGGCTTGTGCCTGAGTCTGTGGCTGAGGCGCCTGCGACTGCTGTTGCTGCGTGTAGGTATTCGGATTGGCCGGAGCCGCCGAATCGACCACCGCCGCTTGCGAGGCGACCTGCGCGGCCTGGGTCTGGTCCGTTTGCGCGCCGCTGCTCGACGCCTTCGGGAACAGGCCCGTGACGGCGGCCGTAGCCGCGAGGCTGGCAATGATGACTGCACCTGCCGCGGTTGCGACAAGCGGGTGAATCCGGCGTGGTTGCGTGTTGTCTGAATTGTTCATATTGACCTCCGTCTGGAGCAGAGTCGAATTGGTTTTTTCAAGACAAAGTGTCTGACAGTTCGATTCGCGCCGGGTTTCAATTTGTAACCAGTTCTGTAGCGTTCGCTGATATGCGGGCAGCGAGGGCGTGGCGAGGGTGGCTTGAACCCTGATTTCGTGAGCCTGTGACAGCATCGGGCCCCAACATTGGGCATCTTGCCCTGAGAGTCTTTTACCGATAGTTACAAACTGTCAGCCAGCGCGACCCGTCAGGAAGGCGCATGCCATGCGGATCGCCTCGCGTTGGCCGCCGGAATGAAAAACGCCCGGCGGTGAGCCGGGCGTCGGGTTCTGCTGGCAGATCTCGCCGTGGATCGGCGCGATCAGCACGCTCAGTCTTCGCGGCGCAGATGCGGGAACAGGATCACGTCGCGAATGCTCGGGCTGTCGGTCAGCAGCATGACCAGACGGTCGATGCCGATGCCGCAACCGCCTGCCGGCGGCATGCCGTACTCGAGCGCGCGGATGTAGTCGGCGTCGTAGAACATCGCTTCCTCGTCGCCCGCGTCCTTCTGGTCGACCTGCTTCTTGAAGCGCGCGGCCTGGTCTTCCGGATCGTTCAGCTCGGAGAAGCCATTGGCGATTTCACGGCCCGTGATAAACAGCTCGAAACGCTCGGTGATGCCCGCGACCTTGTCCGAGGCGCGCGCGAGCGGCGACACTTCGATCGGGTAGTCGATGATGTAGGTCGGTTCCCACAGTTGCGATTCGGCGGTTTCTTCGAAGAGCGCCAGTTGCAGCGCGCCCACGCCGGCGTTCAGGAACTGCGGCTGCGACGCGTCCACACCGAACTTCTTCAGTTCGGGGCGCAGGAACGCGGCGTCGGCCAGTTGCGCGTCGGTGTATTGCGGCGCGTACTTCTGGATGGCCTGGGTGATCGTCAGACGGTGGAACGGCTTCGCCAGATCCAGTTCGCGGCCCTGATAGCTGATCGTCGCGGTGCCGAGCGCGTCAATCGCGGCCTGGCGGATCAACTGTTCCGTGAAGTCCATCAGCCACTGGTAATCGGTGTAGGCCGCGTAGAACTCGATCATCGTGAATTCCGGATTGTGGCGCACCGAAACGCCCTCGTTACGGAAATTCCGGTTAATCTCGAACACACGCTCGAAGCCGCCCACCACCAGGCGCTTCAGGTACAGTTCCGGCGCGATGCGCAGGAACATCTGCATATCGAGCGCGTTGTGATGCGTGACGAACGGCTTCGCAGCGGCACCACCCGGGATCGGGTGCAGCATCGGCGTTTCGACTTCCATGAAGTCGGCTTCGGCCATGAACTTGCGGATCGACGACATGGCCTTGGTGCGCGCCACGAAGGTCTTGCGCGTTTCCGGCGTGACGATCAGGTCGACGTAACGCTGGCGGTACTTCATTTCCTGGTCGGCGAGGCCGTGGAACTTGTCCGGCAGCGGGCGCAGCGACTTCGACAGCAGGCGCAGCTCGGTACAACGCACCGAGAGTTCGCCCTTGTTGGTGCGGAACAGCACGCCACGCGCGGCGACGATATCGCCCATGTCCCACTTCTTGAACGCGTCGTAGGTTTCCTGGCCGACGTCCGCGGGCGTGATGAAGAACTGGATCTGACCCGAACCGTCGCGCACGGTCGCAAAGCTCGCCTTGCCCATCACGCGCTTCAACATCATCCGGCCGGCCACCGCAACTTCGAGCGGATTCGCTTCGAGCGTGTCCTTATCGGTTTCGGCGTATTGCGTCTGCAGGTCTTCCGCGTGATGCGTGGGGCGGAAGTCGTTCGGATAGGCGACGCCCTGTTCACGCAGCTCGCGCAGCTTTTCGCGGCGCTCGGCGATGATCTTGTTTTCGTCCCCCTCGGGCGCGGCGTTCGTCTGGATCGGTTCGGTCATGATGAGTCGGTGTTCGGAGTGGCCTGCATGCGGGTGGGCCGCATGGGGTTGCCTGCTGCTCGACGTTGGGACTGCGTGCGGCAGGCGCTTGAAAGATGCGGCGCGGCAAACCATGCCGCGCCGGCGCGCTAAATTGCGTCTGTTACTCGCGTCGCTCTTAGATGCCCTGTTTCAGGCTGGCGCTGATGAACGGGTCGAGGTCGCCATCGAGCACGCTCTTGGTATTGCTGATTTCGACGTTGGTACGCAGATCCTTGATGCGGCTGTTGTCCAGCACGTACGAGCGGATCTGGTGACCCCAGCCCACATCGGTCTTGCCGGCTTCGAGCTTGTCCTGCTCGGCCTGACGCTTGCGGATTTCCGCTTCGTACAGGCGCGATTTCAGCATGGCCATGGCTTCGGCGCGGTTGCGGTGCTGCGAGCGGTCGTTCTGGCACTGCACGACGATGCCCGACGGCATGTGCGTAATCCGCACAGCGGAGTCGGTCTTGTTGATGTGCTGACCGCCCGCGCCGGACGCGCGGTACGTGTCGATGCGCAGATCGGCCGGGTTGATGTCCACTTCGATCGAGTCGTCGATTTCCGGGTACACGAACACCGACGAGAACGACGTATGGCGGCCGCCCGACGAATCGAACGGCGACTTGCGCACGAGGCGGTGCACGCCGGTTTCGGTGCGCAGGAAGCCGTAGGCGTATTCGCCTTCGATCTTGAGCGTAGCGTTCTTGATGCCCGCGACGTCGCCGTCGGTCTGTTCCAGCACTTCGGTCTTGAAGCCCTTGCGCTCGCAGTAGCGCAGGTACTGGCGCAGCAGCATCGAGGCCCAGTCGCACGCTTCCGTGCCGCCGGCGCCTGCCTGGATGTCGAGGAACGCGTTGTTCGGGTCGGCCGGGTTCGAGAACATCCGGCGGAATTCGATGTCGGCGACGCGTTGCTCGAGGCCGGCTGCGTCGCTTTCGCAGGCGAGGAGCGTGTCCTCGTCATCTTCTTCGCGCGCCATGCCGAACAGGTCCTGCGCATCGCGCAGGTCGTTGTCGAGCGAGGTGAGTTTGCCGACGACGTCGTCGAGCAGCTTTTTCTCCCGGCCAAGGGCCTGGGCGTGCTTCGAGTCGTTCCAGACGTTCGGGTCTTCGAGTTCCCGGTTGACCTCGATTAGACGCAGTGCTTTGTCGTCGTAGTCAAAGATACCCCCGTAGCTCGCCCGCGCGATGGCGCAGGTCGGCCAGAGAGGCTTCGATCGCGTTGAGACGTTCCGCTTCCATGTCGATCTTTTATAGCTTCGTAAAAAGGGGAAATTATAGCCGATCGAGGCTGCCCGCCGGAGGCTAATGCGCGTTTCCGGTGGGCGTTTGGGACGGTTTTGTGGCGAATTTGCGCGGTTTTGGGGGCGTTGAGGGGTGATACGCCTTTAGCTCAGCGCGTGCTCCACGATCAGCTGCACGCGCGAAACGCCATTCCACGTGTCGCTCGCAAGACGGTAGGCGATCGTGGTGCGCGCGGGCAGCGAATCCGTGTGATTGAACCAGATTGCGTTGAAACGCTGCCGGCCGCGCAGCAGTTGCAGCTTCAGGTGCTTGTCTTTTACCAGCGCCTGGGAGGCCACCTCGAATTCACCCGAGAATACCGGCGCAGGAAAGCCCTGACCCCACACCGCGGCATCGAGCATCTCGACGAATTGCGGCGTGAAATAGGCTTCTTCCAGGTCGCCATCGGTTTCGACCACGCGGGCGAGCGCGTCCTCGGACAGCCACTCGCGGCCCACCGCTTCAAACGCGGCGGTGAAACGCGGCACATCCGCGGCAGCGAGTGTCATGCCTGCCGCCATGGCGTGGCCGCCAAACTTGACGATCAGGCCGGGTTCGCGTTTCGAGATCAGATCGAGCGCATCGCGCAGATGGAAGCCCGGGATCGAACGGCCTGAGCCTTTGGCGAGCACGCCGCTTTCGTCGGCTGGGGCAAAGGTGAAGGCGGGGCGGTGGAATTTTTCCTTCAGCCGTCCCGCGACAATGCCGATCACGCCTTGATGCCAGCCCGCATTGAACAGCACGATGGTGGCCGAGCCGGCCGGATCGACCGTCGACAGGTCCTCGAGCGCCTGTTGCTGCATGCCCGCTTCGATCTCGCGCCGTTCGCGGTTGATCGAATCGAGCTGCTGCGCGAGCTCCCACGCGCGGCCGATATCGTCGGTGGTCAGGCATTCGATGCCGAGCGACATGTCCGAGAGCCGGCCTGCCGCATTCAGCCGCGGGCCGAGCGCAAAGCCGAGATCGAAGCCGGAGGCGCTGCGCGCATCGCGCGCCGCAGCGCGAAACAGTGCGGCGATGCCCGGCTGCATCTTGCCCTTGCGAATCCGCTGCAAACCTTGCGCGACCAGCACGCGATTGTTGCCGTCGAGCTTGACGACGTCGGCCACCGTGCCGAGCGCGACCAGATCGAGCAGGCCATCCAGACGCGGCTCGGGCCGTGCGTCGTCGAAGGCGTTGCGCCGCCGCAGTTCGGCACGCAACGCAAGCAGCACGTAGAACATCACGCCCACGCCGGCGATGCATTTGCTCGGAAAGCCGCAGCCCGGCTGATTCGGATTGACGATCGCGCGTGCGGCGGGCAGCTCGTCGCCGGGCAGGTGGTGGTCGGTGACGAGCACATCGATGCCGAGGCCGTTGGCTGCTTCCACGCCGTCCACGCTGGCAATGCCGTTATCCACGGTGATCAGCAGATCGGGCTTGCCGGACGGATTGCGCGCCGCTAGCGCGACGATCTCCGGTGTGAGGCCGTAGCCATATTCGAAGCGGTTCGGCACCAGGTACTCGATCTGCGCGCCGAACATCCGCAAGCCGCGCACCGCTACCGCGCAGGCGGTGGCGCCGTCGCAGTCGTAGTCCGCGACCACCAGCATGCGGCGCTTGCCTTCGATCGAATCGGCCAGCAGCACGGCGGCGTCTTCGCAGCCCTTCAACTGGGCCGGCGACACCAGGCGCGCGAGACCGGTTTCGATCTCCTCCGGCTGACAGACGCCGCGCGCCGCGTAAAGGCGGGCCAGCACCGGATGCAGGCCATGACGGGTCAACACTTCGGCGTCGACGGGGGAACAGGCGCGCGTAACGATTCGAGTCATGCAGAAAGGCCGGAGAACATGCTGTGGAACGGTAATCGGGTGATGGGCTGAATCATTCGATCAGAAGCGACGCCAGCACACGGCGCCGCCAGAACTTGCGCAGATCGCCGCGCGTAATCGTGAGCGTTACCGAGCCGGTGTCGCCGCATAGCGTGAGGCCGAGCTCGTTGAGCTGGCCCGATTGCAGGGCGGCGAGCGCGGGCGCTAACCAGCCGGTCTCGAGCGCGGCAAACGCCGCATTCCAGCGGCCCCAGTCCTGCTCGATGTAGGGCGCGGAAAACGGGTCGAGCTCGACGAGCGTCGTGGCGGCGGGTCCGTTGGCGCTGTTTGCGCCATTGCCGGCACCGAGCCCATTTGAGGCCAGCTCCGCAAACGAAGCCGGTGGCGTGCCGATCCCGACGCCGGCGGTAAGCGCGAGGCCGCGCGTGGCCGCTGCGTCCGACAATACTCGGCCAAACGGGCTGCTGACCGGTTGGGCCGCGCCTTGCGCGTGGAACCAGATGGAGTTGACCGCTGGCAGCCCGCGCGCTTCACGCGCCTCGTTGACCGGATGCTCGAACCATGCCATCTGCACTTCGTTCTGCAGCTTCATCCACGCCCGCGAGCGCTGGCCCGTGTGCGCCTCGTGCGGCAGCCAGATTTCGATGTTGCGGCCGCTCGCGCGCAGCGGCGAAGCGCCGGCCAGGGTGCCGAAGGCGTCGCTCGCGAGGTACCAGCGCGACGGCTGGGGCGCCTCGATGCGCACACCGAGTTCTTCGATCAGCGGCCGCGCGACTTCGAGCAGCGTGGCGGCTTCAGCGTCCGTCAGCGCGAGCGAGGCCGGGTCGATCAGCACCAGATGATCGTGCGCGATGCGCACGTGCACCGGCTGCACGCAGGCCCAGGTCGAGGTGCCGGGCTCGCCGCCGTCGGCACGCAGCATGTAGGGGGCGAGCGGCGCTTCGTCGGCCGCCCCGGCGCCGCTCGCGACGGTGCCGAACTGGCGGGCCACCCAGCGCTCATGTGGCAGCGTGCGCTGGAAGTCCTCGCCGATCACCCGCTCGACCAGCGTCGCCCGCGCGACCAGCCTGTCGAGGGCGGGACTTTCGATGTTGTGCAGCGCGGTGGAGGCGTCGGCCGCGGCGGGCAGCGCGAAGGGTAGAAGAAGGTGGAGACGGTTGGCGTGCATGATGCTCGGCATTGTATGGCAAACCATGCAGGTGTTTCGATTCAGGACGTTGAGCGATTAGGAGAAAGGCCTGGCGGCTTGCTGCCGTCCACCGTCTCTAAAGCTTGGGCTGTGGTTGCACCTATGCCGATCGGAGTAGTTTCGCGCGCACCGGCTCCGGTGGAGAATTGACCTCCAGAGGATCAGACATTCTGATCGCACGCTTCGAACCGCATTGCCCCGTAACTTGCATCGTCCGGATGCGATTGTTGACGGCTGCGGGCCCACCATAACTGGTCGTTGACTGTGAACCACAGTTGACGTCATGTGAACCATGGACTACACTTGATAACGCTTGATATCCGAACAACTGAGGTTTTCGACGTCTGGTTCGACGGCCTTCGTGACCGAATCGCGAAGCGCCGGATACAGGCCCGCATTGACCGGCTGGCCATGGGCAATCCGGGAGATACGAAATCGGCTGGCGCGCCCGTTATTGAAATGCGCATTGACCATGGACCTGGCTACCGTGTCTATTACGCGCAGCGTGGCGTGGAACTGGTGATTCTGCTGTGTGGTGGCGACAAATCGACCCAGAAGGCGGATATCGAAGCGGCGCACAAGATGCTCGACAATCTCGATATAGAGTGAGTAATGGAAAAGATCAAAACACGTCCTTGGGACTCGGCCGAACACCTGAAGACTGAGGCTGACATGGCCGAATACTTCGAAGCCTGCCTTCTCGAAGGCGGCGACGATCCGGCCTATCTCGCGCACGCGCTTGGCGTGATCGCACGTGCGCGCGGCATGGCGCAACTTGCTCGCGATACCGGCATCTCGCGCGAGGGGCTTTACAAGGCGCTCTCTGAAGACGGTAACCCTAGCTTCGCGACGATCATCAAGGTGATCCGGGCACTCGGCCTTGAATTGCACGCCACTGCGGCGCGCGCGTAGGGCCAGCAACGCTTTGCGGAGGTTCTCTGCGTTGTATGGCAAACTTCGCGCTTGACCGATGGTAGATGGGCCGCGGCGCGGATTCGCCGAGTGGAAGCGGTACCAGCCGTGCAGCTGCAGCAGTTTGCGTACCGCTCCGGAACCATCCGCCCCGATCCGACACCAACGGTCACGACCCTCGGAGCTTATGGGGCGCGGGATTGCCGCCGCCATGCGCTGCGCAAACGGTCGCATGACGAGGCCGCCGCACGAGGTTGAAGAACGCAGAAAAGGATTCGCTTGAAATTTCCCTACGAATGGCAGATTGGCTGGCGCTACACCCGCGCCGGCAAACGCACGACCGGTAACGGCTTTATTTCGTTCATCGCGCTCGTTTCGATGTCGGGCATCGCGCTCGGCGTCGCGGCGCTGATCGTCGTGCTGTCGGTGATGAACGGTTTCCAGAAAGAGGTGCGCGACCGCATGCTGTCGGTGCTGGCGCACGTTGAGATTTTTTCGCCGACCGGTTCGATGCCCGACTGGCAGTTGACGGCCAAGGAAGCGCGGCAGAACAAGGAAGTGATCGGCGCGGCGCCTTATGTCGACGCCCAGGCGTTGCTGACCCGCCAGGACGCCGTGAGCGGCGTGGCGCTGCGCGGTGTCGACCCGGCACTCGAGCCGCAGGTGTCCGATATCTATAAGGAAATGAAGGGCGGCGGCCAGTTGTCCGATCTGAAGCCGGGCGATTTCGGCATCGTCCTCGGTGCGGATCTGGCTGCGAATCTCGGCGTAATGCGCGGCGACAAGATCACGCTGGTGGCGCCCGAAGGCACGATCACGCCTGCCGGGATGCTGCCGCGCCTCAAGCAGTTCACCGTGGTTGGCGTGTTCGAGTCGGGGCATTACGAATACGACAGCACGCTCGCGCTCATCAACATTCAGGATGCGGAAGTGCTGTTCCGGGTGCCGGCGCCCACCGGCGTGCGGTTGCGGCTCAAGGACATGCAGCGTGCGCCGGAGGTGGCGCACCAGCTGGCGCGCACGCTCTCGGGCGATCTGTATATCCGCGACTGGACCCAGCAGAACAAGACATGGTTCTCGGCCGTGCAGATCGAAAAGCGCATGATGTTCATCATCCTGACGCTGATCATCGCCGTAGCGGCGTTTAACCTGGTGTCGTCACTGGTGATGACGGTGACCAACAAGCAGGCGGATATCGCAATTCTGCGCACGCTCGGCGCACAGCCCGGCTCGATCATGAAAATCTTCGTCGTGCAGGGCGTGACTATTGGCTTTATCGGCACGGCGACGGGTGTGGCGCTCGGCTGCCTGATTGCCTGGAGCATTCCATGGCTCGTGCCGATGATCGAGCATCTGCTCGGTGTGCAGTTCCTGCCGCCGTCGGTGTATTTCATCAGCGAGCTGCCGTCCGAACTGGTGCCCGGCGACGTGGTCAAGATCGGTGTGATCGCGTTCGTGCTGGCGTCGCTGGCGACGCTCTATCCGAGCTGGCGTGGTGCGAAGGTCCGTCCTGCGGAGGCGCTGCGCTATGAATGATCGTTCAGTTGCCCAATCCATGACCCCAGACAGCGCCCTGCATCCGTACGTCCTCGAAGCGACCGGTATCTCGAAGTCGTTCGTGCAGGGCGGCCTGAACGTGCAGGTGCTGAACAACACACAACTGTCGGTGCGCCGCGGCGAGAAGCTGGCGATCGTCGGCGCATCGGGCTCGGGCAAGAGCACGCTTCTGCACGTGCTGGGCGGCCTCGACGATCCGAGCGCGGGCGAAGTGTCGGTGCTCGGCAAGCCGTTCACGAAACTCTCGGAGCGCGAGCGCAACGACCTGCGCAACCGCGCACTCGGCTTCGTCTATCAGTTTCACCATCTGCTGGCGGAATTTACCGCGCTCGATAACGTCGCGATGCCGCTGCGCATCCGTCGCATCCCGACCGACGAAGCGCGCCGCACTGCGCTGCAGACGCTGGAGCGAGTCGGTCTTGCGCATCGCGCGAAGCACCGTCCGGGTGAGCTGTCGGGTGGTGAGCGCCAGCGCGTCGCGATTGCGCGGGCGCTCGTTACGAACCCGGCCTGCGTGCTGGCGGACGAGCCCACCGGCAATCTGGACGGCGGTACGGCCGACACGGTGTTCAACCTGATGCTCGAACTGTCGCAGACCTTCGACACCAGCTTCGTCATCGTCACGCACGACCCGGATCTGGCAGCGCGCTGCGACCGTACCATGCGGCTGCGCGACGGCGTGCTGTACGAAGAGCCGACGGTTCCGGTCTAAGCGTCGTTCACCGCCGGGGCGCCAGCATGTGGATCGATACGCACTGCCATCTCGACGCGTCGGAATTCGACGTGGATCGGGAGTCCGTCGCGGCGGCCGCGAGCGCAGTTGGGGTGGGGCGTATCGTGATTCCAGGTGTGGCGCGCGAGAACTTCGCCACGGTGCGTGAGCTCGCGCATCGCGTGCAGGGCGGGGCGTACGCACTCGGAATTCATCCGCTTTTCACACCCGGTGCACAGGACGCCGATCTCGAGGTGCTGCGCATGGAGATCGAAGCGAGTCTCGACGATCCGCTCTTTATTGGTCTCGGTGAAATCGGCCTCGACTATTTCGTGGCTGGCCTCGACGACGCGCGCCAGCAGTTCTTCTACAACGAGCAGTTGAAGCTCGCGCGTGAATTCGATCTGCCGGTGATTTGCCATGTGCGCAAATCGCAGGATCAGGTGCTCAAGGGCCTGCGCAAGCATGGCGTGCATCGCGGCATTGCCCATGCCTTCAACGGCAGTTTTCAGCAGGCCCAGGCGTTTCTCGATCAGGGCATGCATCTCGGTTTCGGCGGCAACCTGACGTTCGAGCGCGCCTTGCAGATCCGCCGTCTCGCGGCGCAATTGCCACTCGATGCGCTTGTCGTCGAGACCGATGCGCCGGATATCCCCCCGTCCTGGCTTTACCGCCAACGCAACACGCCAGACCAGATTCCCGCCATCGGCGCCGGGCTCGCGCAACTGCGCGGCATCGGCGTAGACGAGCTTTCCATAGGCACAACGGCTAACGCTCACGCCGCGTTGCCGCGGCTCGCACTTTCGTCTGCATAATCTTCCTCAGTGGTTCGCGCCGGGCGGAGCACACGTGCGGCAAGCCGTCTGAAATGCCTTTCTGACTGTGTCCAATTGCGATGCCTGGCGCTTGACAGGCGGAGGGGGCATGCGGGCGGTGTGGTGTGGTTTTGCGTTAGGGGTAATCGTCTTGCAGCAGCAAGCGGCGTTGCCTTTGCGGCGCGAGTGGCTGGGGTTGTGTTTCGCGTTGATTGCCGCGTCTGGTTGGGCTATCTGGAGCTTCGAGGGTTTGCGGAGTTTCCGGGGCTTATGGAGCTTAGGGGAATTAGGGGGCTTCCGGCGCTTCCGGTGCTTCCGGTACTTCCGGTATTTGCGCGCGCGGCGAGGCCGCCACACGCCTGACTCCCGGTTTGCGTTGCAGCTCGACGCACGTATTGCCAGCGGCTGGTGCGCGCTATGGCTGGCTGCTGCCTGTGCGGGCTTCGGATACGCGGCATGGCGGGCTGAACTTCGGCTGGCCGTGAGCTTGCCCACCGCGTGGGAGGGACGCGACCTCGAAGTGGAGGGCGCCATCCGAGGCCTGCCGACACACGACGACAAGGGCGCACGTTTCCTGTTCGATGTGGACTCTGTCGATGCGCCGATCGCCCGTTTTCCCCGCACGATCCAGTTGTCCTGGATCGATCAGAAGGGACCGCTGCCGCCGTTGCTGGAACCAGGTGCGCGGTGGCGCCTGACGGTGCGGCTCAAGCGTCCGCACAGCAACGCCAATTACGGCGTACGCGACGCGGAGGCCGGCTTGCTGGCGCGCAATGTCCGGGCGACCGGTTATGTCAGCACCCCTGCCACAGCACGGCGTCTCGAAGGCTATGCGAGCGGTTTGGCAGTCAGCGTGGACCGCTGGCGCGCTGCGCTGCGTGCGCGTATCGATGCCGTGCTGGCCGGCGCGCCACATCGCGGCATCGTCGTGGCGCTTGCGGTCGGCGCGCAGGACGAGGTCAGCGCCGCTGACTGGATGCTGATGCGCGCAACCGGCACGAGCCACCTGGTGGCTATTTCGGGGCTGCACATCGGCTTCGTCGCTGGCCTTGCGGGATGGCTGGCCGGTGCGCTGTGGCGACGCTCGTGTTTCGTCGGTCGCCATTGGCCGCTGCGGATTCCCGCGCAGCAGGTCGCCGTCACTGCAGGCGTGTTGTTTGCCGCGCTGCACGCAGCGCTCGCCGGATTCAACGTGCCGGCGCAGCGGGCGTTGTGGATGGCCGGCGTGGTGGCGCTTGCGTTTGTCAGCGGACGCAGCGCGGGGCCGTCGTGGGTGCTGGCCTGGGCGCTCGGCCTCGTGTTGCTGCTCGACCCCTGGACGCCGGTTTCGGCAGGGTTCTGGCTGTCGTTTTGCGCGGTGGCGGCGATCCTGTTTGCGGTGTCGGGCCGGCCGCGCGTGCGTGATGAGGCCGATCCGGATCCAGAGCCTGATACGCCGCCGGCCGGCTCGCCGGTTAAGCGCCTGGTCGAGCGCATGTTTGCAGCGTTGCGCGCGCGCAGCCTGGCTTTACTCGAGCGTATGCGCAGTGCAGCGCAGGTCCAGTTCGCGGTGACCGTCGCACTTGCGCCGCTGACCGTCTACTGGTTCTCGCAGATTCCTACACAACATCGCAGACAGGCGATGTTGGCGTGACCTACCCAATTGCATTTCCAAGCGGCGCAACGGCGCTTGTTATTGGCAACAACTCACAGTCCGCGCTGGGCGGCGTCGGGACATCGTATTCATCGCGGACCGGTTTCAACGCCGGCGGATGGGTAACGGGTGGCCGCACGCCTATCGCGTGTTCCTACATTGCTACAGGGTTCTAGATCATGGGTCAGAAATACGCCGCATATGATGAACAGCGCACTATCGTTGCCTTCTACGATGACGCTATCAGCCCCGCGCCGAAAGGTGCGCAGGTAATCAAACTCAATGACGCGCAATATCGCGGTCTGCTGACTGGCCAGGGAGAAGGTAAGCGCATGGCGGTCGACGAAAATGGCCTGCCCGTCCTGCTCGACCCGGCACCCCTCTCGCCCGACCAGCTCGCCGACGCGAAGCGGGCAGAGCGCGACGCGGCGCTGTCTGCAACGGACTGGCTGATTGCCCGTCATCAGGACGAGACGTTCGCCGGCCGCGGCACGACGCTGACCGCTGACCAGCTCGCCGGGCTGCTCGCGTACCGCAAGACCTTGCGCGATCTGCCGGTCACCGATGGCTGGCCAAACGTTGACCTGCCCTTGCGGCCTGACTTCGTGACCTCGCAGGACAGTACCTCGTCGACCAGCTGACCACTCGCTGTCGCGTCACCCGCCAAACATGTTTTCAGCCGCCCTCGTTGTCCAGGGGCGGCTTTTCTTTTGCCGTTTCCCAGGAGACTTACATGGGTGCAACATCGTTTTTTCATGGCGTCACGGTCTCGCTGGTCGACTCCGGACCACGTACCATTGCCGTGCCGAGCTCGTCGATCGTCGGCATGGTCAACACGTATACACCGGGCGCGGACCGGGCCGCACCGAACGTGCCGACACAGCTTACGAGCTATCGCGAAGCCGTTGCAGCGTTCGGCGAGGGCAGCGCGATTGCGCAGGCCGCGCGTGCGATCTACGCGCAGAGCAAGGCCGTGATTGTTGCGACGGGTGTCGCTGCCGGCGGCGAGGCTGCCGCGCTTACCTCTGCGATCATCGGTGGCGTGAGTGCCGGCGGCGCCCGCACCGGCCTGCAGTCGCTGCTCGACGCAAAGTCGAAGTACAACGTGCAGCCGCGCCTGCTACTCGCACCGGGCTTCTCTGCGACTCAGGCAGTCGCGACAGCAATGGATTCGCTGGCAGGCAAGCTGCGCGCGATCGGCATCATTGACGGGCCGAACACCGACGACGAGGCGGCGATTGCCTATGCGGCGAACTTCGGCAGCAAGCGGCTGTATATGGTCGATCCTGGCGCGACGTACTGGGACACGACCGCGAACGCTGACGTCGCTGCACCCGCCTCGTCGTATGCGGCGGGCCTCTTCTGCCAGACGGACGGGAACATAGGCTTCTGGGCGTCGCCATCGAACAAGGAACTCACGGACATCACCGGGACGAAGCGACCGATCGAGTTTCTCGACGGCGACGAGACGTGTCGCGCGAACCTGCTCAATAACGCGAATATCGCCACGATTATCCGCGACGGCGGCTATCGTCTGTGGGGAAATCGCACATTGTCGAGCGATCCGAAATGGGCATTCGTTACGCGTGTGCGCACGCTCGATATCGTCATGGATGCCGTGCTCGCGGGGCATAAGTGGGCGGTCGACCGCGGCATTACCGCTACCTACGTAGACGACGTCACGAAGGGCTTGCAGGCGTTCATGCGCGACCTCAAGAAGCAGGGCGCGTTGATCAACTTCGAGGTCTACGCCGACCCGGAGCTCAACACGGCTTCGCAGCTCGAGCAAGGCAAGGTCTACTGGAACATCCGCTTCACCGATGTGCCGCCCGCTGAAAACCCCATCTTCCGCTTCGAGATCACAAACCAGTGGCTCACCGAAGTGCTCGATACCCACTCATGAGAGGTAATGCGTGATTCCGGAAACACTATCAAATTACAACCTGTACGTCGACGGCAAGGGCTTCGCCGGCCTGTCGACCTCAGTGACGCTGCCCAAGCTCAAGATCAAGACCGACGAGCATCGCGGCGGCGGCATGGATGCGCCCGTGAAGATGGACCTCGGTATGGAAGCCATGGAGGCCTCCTTTGCGATGGCGTCAATGACGCGCGAAGTTCTGGTTTTCTTCGGGCTTGCGGATACGACGGCGTTCAACGGTGTCTTTCGCGGCGCATTCAAGGACTTGCAGGGCAAGACGAAGGCGGTGGCCGCAACGTTGCGCGGCATGCTGTCCGAGATCGATCCGGGTGACTGGAAGCCCGGTGAGAAGGCGGAATCCAAATTCACCGTGTCGCTGACGTACTACAAGCTGGAGATCGACGGCGCGGCGGTGCATGAGATCGATCCGCTCGGCATGGTGCGCATCATCAACGGAGTCGACCAGCTCACGGAGATTCGCAAGGCAATAGGCATGTGATGTATGTGGGCGGCGTGTCGGTGACACATCGCGCTGCAAAGTAACTTTTCCCTGACAGGGTTTCATATCACGGCGGGCACGCGTTATCCGCCGTTTCCTTTTTTGAGGTGCTGATGGATACGGTAACGGTCAGGCTGGACTACCCAGCGACATTCGACGGCGTGACGCGCGACAGCATCACGCTACGTCGACCCAGGGTGCGCGACCAGCGCGCTGCACAGAAGCTCTATCCGGATGATCCTGCGGGTCAGGAGCTCGCGCTCTTTGCAGCGCTGGCGGAGGTCGCGCCGAACGACCTGGAGGGCATGGATCTTGGTGATTACAACCGCCTGCAGGATGCCTACTTTCGCTTTCGAGCCCCTCGCAAGGATCAGTCCGGCGACGCTGAAAAAGCTGGCGAAGCGCCTGGTGAACGAACTGCGGATGTCGCCGCGTGATGTCGACGAGTTGACGCTCGACGACGTGATCTGGTGGCTGACCGACTAACGGGCGTAGCGGGACTGAATCCGCAACCGGCGCTGCCGGTTGCATCGAATGAGGTGTGAGATGGCAAATGACATCGCACTGGGAATTGTCATCGGCGGTGTCGTGTCGTCGACATTCGGCAAGGCAATCACCGAGACGAGCTCGCGCATTGTCGGCCTGAAGAAGACGGCGAGCGACACAAGGCTCTGGCAGCGCACGATCGGCGACACGATCAAACTGCAGGATGAATTTCGCCGCCTGCATCAGGCGGGCGATTCGGCGGCCGACGGTATCCGTCGCAAGATCGACTCAAACCTGCGGTCCCTTCGCGAGGCCGGCGTTGAAGTCGACCGGCTTGACAGATCGTATCAGCGACTCGGGCGCACCGCGCGCGGACTTGACCTGAAGGCCGCTGGTCACGAACGCATTGCGGCAGGCCGCGAAGGGGTTCGAGGCACGATCGGCGACGCTGTGAAGTTTTCTGCTGCGGTCGCCGTACCGACTGCGATCTCG
Organism: Burkholderia sp. 4M9327F10; assembly: GCF_005503145.1. Taxonomy (GTDB): domain Bacteria; phylum Pseudomonadota; class Gammaproteobacteria; order Burkholderiales; family Burkholderiaceae; genus Paraburkholderia. The sequence continues at coordinate 49,942 of NZ_SCNV01000058.1, forward strand.
GCGGACTATCAGGCGATCATCCGCGACATTGCAATCAAGGCGGGCATCGCCCGCACTGAGCAGGAAGCGACGATGGGGCGTCGGATCCGTCGTGATGCCTCGGCGAACGGTATTGGCCGTAATGAGCTTGCCGACGCGGTGAACCAGATGGTTGCCGCCGGCATGGATGTGGACCGTGCGCTCGACTTCGCACCGCTGGCCGCGAAGTTTTCAATCGGCCAGGGTGCGACCACCGTTGAAACCGCTCGCATGATCCAGGCGCTGCAGCAGAACGCGCGGATTGCGGACCCGGCGCACATGAGCCGTGCATTCGAAGCCATCGCGTTCCTCGGCAAGGAGGGCTCGTTCGAGTCGGCCGATATGGCTCGCTGGTTTCCCGTGCTGCTTGCCGAAATGCAGAAGATCGGTATCACCGGGCAGGATTCGGTGACCCAGCTCGGCGCGATGCTGCAGGTTCAGATGAAGACGGCCGGCAATGCAGACGAAGCGGCGAACAACCTCAAAAACTGGTTTTCAAAGATCGGATCCAATGAAACCGCGAGCAACTATAAAAAGGCCGGCGTCGACTACGAAGCCAAAATGCGCGAAGCGATCGGCAAGGGCTGGTCGACGCTTGAGGCTTCCTTCGTTCTGGCGCGTGCGTACATCGAGCGCACCGATCCCGCGAAAGCGAAACAGCTTGCCGATGCAGCGAAGAGCATAAACGGGGAGTCGGATCCGGAGAAGCGCGAGGCTCAGATCGCCGCGTTTGAAGACACCATGAAAACCGGTGACCTCTTCAACGACATGCAGGTCAAGGCGGCGCTGACCGCCTATCTGCAGAATGCCGATTTATATCAGCGCCTGAAGAAGGAATCGGCGCAGGCCAATGGTGAGATCGTGAAGGATCTCGCCGACCGGCGCGATGCCTCGAAGCAGATCTGGAGCGAGGTCGGGCAGCAGTGGAATGATGCGATGCGCAGTATCGGCGACGCGCTGCGACCCGTTACCGATGCCGTGGGCCATGCAACCAAGGCAACCGGCGAGGGGCTCGCGAAGATTACCGATGCGGCTCCGAAGGCGACGATGGCCGTTGCCGGTGTAGCGGCTGGCTTCATTGCGTATCGCGGCGCAAAGTCGCTTTTCCAGATCGGGCGCGGAGCGCTCGACATCGCGCGGGGCTCGATCCTCGTCGGTCGCGGTCGTGCCGGCGCCGGGATCGGTGGCGCGGGCGGTGGCAAGGGCGGTCCGATGGGCCGGGTGATGGACGCGCTGGGTGGGGCTGCTGTCGGCGGCGTGCAACGCGTCTTCGTCGTCAACCTGCCGGGTGTCGGTGGCGCAGGCGGCGGTTTGGGTGGGGCGGCCGGTGCGATCGCGGGCGAACTCGGCGACGTTGCTGGCGGTGCCGGTCGCGCAGCAGGCAAGGGCGGTCGCTTCTCGCGCGTGCTGGGCGCTGCCCGTGGTCTGGTCGGTCGCGTCATGCCGTACGCGGGCAAGATTGCGGTGGCCGGCTCGGTGCTCAAGGTTGGTTTGGCGGCGACAAACGCCTATGCGGTCGCAACGAGCGACGATAACCGGGCCGAGAAAGCTCGGGGTTTTGGCGGTATAGCCGGCAGTCTCGCGGGTGGTGTGCTTGGTGCGAAAGCCGGTGCACTGGTTGGTGCGGTGGGTGGCCCGATTGGTATGGCGATCGGCGGCATCGTGGGTGGGGCGATCGGCACGTATGCTGGCGAAAAGGCACTGGGGGCCGCCGCAAAATGGGCGTTCTCCCGTGGCGATGCACAGCCTGCTGTCGATGCCGTTGCGAAAGCCAGGGCGCTGGAGAAGCCATCCGGGGCCGTCAAACCCGCCATGAAGGTCGATCAGCAAAACACCTTTGCGCCAGTCTTTCAAGTGGTGATGCAGGGGGAACCCAGTAGTGACGCGGCCGACCGCTTCCTCGCAAAGGTTTCGCCACAACTGCAACGCATGATGAAGGATCAGCTCGCGAAGAGCAATCGCTCGGCGATGTTTGATTCGCCTCATCTATAGCAGATACCAAAGGAAACGTTATGGACTTTGAAAGACAGATCACGCAGGCGGCGACGCAGGCGAGCATCGCGACGGAGCGCGTGCGAAGCATGAACCGTGTCTATGAGCGCAACCGGCCGGCCAGCGCGAATACCGTCGCCGTGTTGCAGAAGCTGGCGACGGGAAACCTCGATAGCGCTGCCGAGCTCCTGTCCGGCGCGAGCAGCGCGTTGTCGGTGGCGAGTGACGTGAACCCGAAGGTGGGCACCGTCGTGCGCAGCTTCAACGCCGTGCAGTCATCGGTCGGTAGCGTGCTGAAGATGGCGACGGCATCGGGCAATCCGGTGATCAGGTCGGCTGCCGAATCGGTGACCGGCGCGCTCGGCGACGTGCGCACGAAGTTCAACGCGTGGGCAGGGATCAGGGAGACGCCGGCACCGGGTTCGCTCGCGACTTCAACCGGTGCGGGGACGCTGTTCTCCGGCCTGCTTGACGGTGCCGCGACTGCAACCCCTCACCTGATGACGCTGAGCTCGGACAAGGGCGATACATTCCACTTCAATCTGTCGACCGCGGCTTTCGACAAGTTGCGTCGGATCACGAAATATAAGGTCGCCTCGCAGGAACGTCTAAACCGCCAGGAGGCGCTGCAGGCGGTCAGTCAGGGCGGCGAAACCATCACGCTGTCGGGCGTTGTGTTTGCAGCCTCTGGCGCTGGAGCTAAGCAACTCGATGCCTTGCGTGCGATCGGCGATCGCATGCTGCCAGTGCAATTGACAACCGGCTACGGCGAAGTGCTCGGTCGCTGGTATCTGCAGGCGGTCGAGGAGGAGCAGGAGGCGCTGATGTCGGACGGCGTCCCGCGCAAACAGACGTTTAGCCTGGAGTTTGGTCGCTATGGCGAAGATTATAAGAACGTCTGACGGCGACGTACTCGACGAGATCTGCTATGCGGTGTACGGCTCGGTGACCGGGATGGTTGAAGCCGTGTACGAAGCCAACCCGGGCCTTGCTGCGCGGGAACAGCCGTTCATGGCGGGCATCACGATCACGCTGCCGGATGTCGACGTGCCGCGTAGTGAACCGGTCCAACTGTGGACCTAGCGCGGCGTAAATCGGGAGGGCAGGTATGCAGGCTATTTTCCAGATCGTCGCCAATGGCGACGACATTACGAAGGTGATTGAGGATCGTGTGCTGCGCATCCATATGGTCGACAAGCCAGGGCTCGATGCCGATGAGTGTGAGATCGAGCTCGACGACCGGGATGGCAAGATCGAATTTCCGCCCAAGGGCGCGACGCTGAAAATCTCGCTTGGGTGGCAGGGGCAGGGCCTCGCCTTTCTCGGCGAATACACGATCGACGAGATTGCGCTCAGGGGGCCACCGGCATCGGTGATCATCCGCGGCCGCCCCTCGAACATGCGTGCGACGTCGAAGACGCATCGGTACGGTAGCTGGGAGAACGCGAAGCTGGCCGACATCGTTGGGGATGTCGCGCGGCGCAACGGGTGGGCGCCGGTGTGCGCGATCGACGTCACGGTGCCGCGAGCGGATCAGTTCGGCGAGAGCGACCTGCATTTCGTGACGCGCCTGTCGCGGCAACATGGGGCGACGGCGGCCGTGAAGGTTGGCAAGCTGATCGTCGCAGGTCGCGGTGCGGGAAAGAGTTCGAGTGGCTTGCCGCTTCCATCGATCACGCTCACACCGAACATGCTGCTCGACTACGAGATCACGTTTGCCGATCGGGCCAGCTTCGCTGCAGTTCGAACCAGGGTGCACGACGTGAAGACGGGCAAGAAAATCGATCTGGTCATTCCGAATCCCGATGCACCGAAGGGGGCGTCGGCGGTGCATACGGAGCGGCATGCCTTTGCGAGCCGGGAGGCGGCGAAAGCGGCGGCCGATGCACGGTTGCAGAAGCTCAACCACCACACTGCGAAGAGCTCGATGCTGATGCAGGGGCGAGCGGATTTTTCCGCCGAGAAGACCGTCAGCCTGAAGGGTTTCAAGAAAGAGGTGGATGGCGATTTCCTGATCGATTCGGTGACGCACGACTATGCCGGTCGTAGCTGGGAAACGCGGGTTGAACTGAACGCTGGCAACAAGGGCAAGGCGAAGGTCGGGCACGGGAAGAAGGCCGCGAAGGCAATCAATCTGGTCGTTCCGGCACCGCCGCACTGAGGTGATTACCGGACATGGAAGCGAACCGCCTACGGGCGGTTTTTTTATTGGAACGGACGGGACGATGGGTGAACAGCAGAACACCAGTCTGGCGGTGCAGATTGCACGTCTGGGCGAGCAGTTGCGCAGCGTCGCGGCGAGCCTTGAGGACATCAAGACTTCGGTGCAACCAGTCGCAGTACTTGATCGTGCGATTGCAGAGATGTCAATTCATAACCAGAACGCACGCAAGGACATCGAGCTTCTGTGGGGCCGGGTGGGCGAGGCGAAGAAGGAGCGTGACGCGCTGGAGGCACAGATCAGTGGCGTTGACGACGGCGTAGCTGCCATGCGGAACACGGCGAGAGGGGCGATGTGGGTGCTGGGGATCGTGTTTGGCATCGTTCAGACCTTCCTCGTGGGCTCAATCGTGTGGGTGTTCACCCATATCAACGAAGGCGACATCCTCAACCGGTTGCAGCAGCAGCGTATTGAGGTTCTGGAACAAAACGTGGCGAAAGGAACGAAGCAATGACACTGGACGAAAAGATTGATGCGTTGATCGGTCGCGAAGGCGGGTATTCGAACAATGCCGCCGATGCGGGCGGCGAAACGATGTGGGGTATTACCGTCGCCGTTGCCAGAGCGTTCGGCTATACCGGTGCGATGCGTGATATGCCGCGCGCGGTAGCCGTGCGGATCTACCGGAGCCGATACTGGCTGCAGCCCAGGTTCGATCTCGTCGACGACGTGTCGCCGGCTTTGGCCGACAGGCTTTTTGACATTGGCGTTAACACCGGGCAGGTGACAGGCGTGCGGTTCCTGCAGCGTGCGCTGAACGTTCTGAACCAGAACGCCCGGGCGTTCCCGGACATTGCCGTCGATGGCGGTATCGGTGCGATGACGATGTCCGCCTTGAAATCCTTCCTCGCTGTGCGCGGTGCGGACGGCCATCGGGTGCTGCTCGGCATGGTGGCAGCGCAACAGTCCGTCTATTACATCGAGTGCGCCGAAAAGCGCCCGGAGAACGAGACGTTCGAATACGGCTGGCAGCTCAATCGCGCATTGGGGGTGAGCGCATGATGGATGTCCTGAAAACGGTAGCGCCGTGGCTTGTCACGGCCCTGACGGGTGGCGTGCCGGGCATTGCGGCGATGGCCGCTTCCGCTATCGCAGCCAAGCTGGGTCTCGCCGATGGTTCGGTCGACGCGGTAAAGTCTGCCCTGACCGACCAGCAGACAACGCCCGAGCAACTACTCGTGCTGAAGCAGGCGGACGACGACTTCGCACTGAAGATGCGGCAGGCCGGTTTCTCGCATGTGGAGAACATGGCGGGCATACAGGTGCAGGCAGACCGGGTGGCTGCCGACGATCGGGCGAGCGCCCGCAACTTTGCGGCGGTCGAGCATGATCATACGGCGCGCAATCTTGCCTATATGTATACGGCCGCGCTGTTTGCGGTGATCGGTATGGAGTTCCTGCTCGCGGCGCAGCAGATCAAGATGGACGACAGCGTGATGCGAGCGCTCGACACGCTGTTCGGGATTTTGATCGCGATGGTGCTGGGCTCGAAGGAGTACTTCTTCGGATCGTCGTCGCGGGCGGACAAACAGGCCGCGGCGATCACCCAGTTCGCCGTGTCGCCGGATATCACGGTGAGCGCCGATAGCGCTCGTCTTGCGGGACCTGATTCCACGAAAAAGCAACTTTGACGGCGTACCTGCGTCAATGAAGAAACAGGGCGACCGGGTGGCGTGCTGTAACACGTCTCCCGGCCGCCTTTCCACTGCTTGTGCCAGTGAATCAGCCAAGGCCCTGCTACCTACCGGTAGGCGGGCCGGATTCTACACCAAGTTTAAAAACGGCTTTCACAATGGCAAATCCCATCATTCCATGGATCGGCGGCAAGCGCCGTCTCGCCGATCATCTGATTCCGCGTTTTCCTGCTCACGATTGCTATGTTGAGGTGTTCGCCGGTGGCGCAGCGCTGTACTTTCTGCGGCCACCGGCCAAGGTAGAGGTGATCAACGACATCAACGGCGAACTGGTGAACCTGTACCGGGTCGTGCAGCATCATCTTGAAGAGTTTGTTCGCCAGTTCAAGTGGGCGCTGACAAGCCGGCAAGTGTTCGAATGGCTTAAGGATACGGTCCCGGAAACCCTCACCGATATCCAGCGTGCGGCACGGTTCTACTACCTTCAGAAAAACTGCTTTGGCGGAAAGCTGGAAGGGCAGACGTTCGGGACAGCGACGACGACGCCACCGGGGCTTAACCTCTTGCGCATCGAGGAGGACCTGTCAGCGGCACACCTACGCCTGGCTAACACCTTCATTGAGCGACTCGACTGGGCGGCGTGCATCGACAAATACGACCGGCCGCACACGCTTTTTTATCTGGATCCGCCCTACTGGGAAACTGAAGGGTATGGGGTGCCGTTTGCATTCGACGAGTACGTGAAAATGGCACGGCGCCTGCAGACACTTAAAGGAAAGGCAATTGTCAGCCTGAACGATCATCCGGACGTCCGTCGGGCATTTGAAGGCTTTTATATTGAGACCGTGGACATTCATTACACCATCGGGGGCGGGAAGGGCATCGCCCGTAAGGAAATCGTCATTTATAGCTGGAATGAACTGGATGAGCCGGTGGGCCTGTTCTAATGTCAAGAGATGCTTGCGCGGCGTTGTTGCATAAATTGGCTGCTGCGCATCGGGGTGACGTTTACGCACAACAGACGGGACGGTACTGCTGTTAACTTCGTGTCGGAGTGCGTAGATTCTCGCCTTTTGGG
>NZ_SCNV01000059.1 GCF_005503145.1 Burkholderia sp. 4M9327F10
CCACTACCGCCACCTTTACCACCCGCGTTCGAGCCGCCACCACCGGCACTGGCCCCACCTCCGCCACTGTCCGATCCGGTGCCGGCATTCGCTCCCGTACTGCTCGGTCCGGCTCCACCGCTGGCGTTTGCTCCCGCGCTCGAAACCCCCGGGCCGCTAGCGCCGCCGCGCGGGTGCTGCACGCAGTTGCCTGATTGGTCGCCGCGGCACTCGCGGTTCGGATTCTGGAAGATCGCAGCCACGTCGTCAGCCGCCGTCGCTGCATAAGCCTCAGGGCTCGTTGCCGACTCGTCGTCCTGCGCGAGCTGGGTTGTCGCGGGCGCGCCGCTGGCGGGCAACGGAGCGCCCGCTGCAACCGCCAGTCTCACGACGTCATCGGCAGGCGCCGCATAGACTCCATGCGTCACCAGCAATCCCGTGCCAGCAGCCATCACAGCAAGCCCTCTGGCAATCCCGTAGTAGTACTGATCTAATCTTGTGGTTTTCATTACTTCTCTCCCGCGGAAACGTCAGCGCCTCGTCGCCAGCGTCTCTCAAGCTGAGCCTTGCGCAATGGACCTGTCGAGCTGCGGGTCTCATCGCTTCCCCGAATTCGCTCTGCGCAGCGCATGCCGACAAATAACGCACGCGATGCGCGCCGAACGCTGTCACCGTTCCGCCGATCCTTCGTGGCTCCGGCTCGTGTGATTGATTCCCCCTCCCTCACGCGAGATGGCCGATGCGCCGGTCGCCCGCGCGTCGGTGGCGCGTGATGTCGACGCTGCGCTGTGGGCCGTACCGATCCATTTGTATGGAGGTCAGCGCGACAGTGCGCACGCGGCTGGATCGTTCATCGCGGGCCGGATACCGCTTCTTCTATAGCGATATCCATGCCATTGCCCGCAAAGGCCCGTCTGATGTGGCATCTGTGTGACGGTCCTGCTGCGCAGTGCGGAGAATCGACTGAAAACGTTTCGCTCGTGAAACGCGCCCTATGAGTCGGCGCGGGGACGGCGTGGGATCGGCACAGGGCCCGCCCGCGCAAGGCCTCGATGCGCGATCAGGCCTCGTGCGGCGCGTCGCCGGCGGTTTCGTTGTGAGCAGCGCCGTTCGCACCCTGCAGCGTGCGCAGGTCTTCAATGGGAATGTGGCAGCGGATCTGGTGACGCGCTCCCGCCGCAGCGAATGGCGGGTCCTGCTCTTCGCAGATAGCGCCGAGCTTGCGCGGGCAACGCGTATGGAACACGCAGCCTGAAGGCGGCGAGGCTGCACTCGGCATTTCGCCGGAGAGGCGGATCCGTTCGCCTTGGGCAGGCGCACCGAGCGCAGGCGCCGAAGACAATAGCGCCTCGGTGTAGGGGTGATGCGGGCCGTCGAAGACAGCGCCAGCCGGACCGACTTCGAGCAGGCGCCCGAGATACAGCACGGCGATGCGATCGGACAGGTAGCGCACCACGTGCAGGTCATGCGAGATGAACACGTAGCTCACGCCGCGTTCGCGCTGCAGGTCGGCGAGCAGGTTGAGGATTGACGCCTGCACCGAGACGTCGAGCGCGGAGGTCGGTTCGTCGCAGACCACCACGCGCGGTTCGCCGGCGAACGCGCGGGCTATCGCGACGCGCTGCTTGAGACCACCTGACAATTGCCGGGTGCGGGCGCCAAGATAGCGATCCGGCAAGCGCACGGCGGTCGTGAGCGCCGCGAGCCGCTCGTCCTGCGCGGCGCCGCGCAACGCCGCGAGCCGTGACAGCGCGCGGCCGATCAGCCGTTTCACGGAATGGGCACGGTTGAGCGCCGAGTCCGGGTTCTGGAACACGATCTGCAGCGACTTGACCTGCTCGCCGTTGCGGCTCGTCACGCGCGCCGGCAGCGGTGTGCCGTCGAGTTCGAGGATACTGCCGGCATCCGGTGAGAGCAGGCCGAGCATCAGCTTGGCGAGCGTCGTCTTGCCGCTGCCCGACTCGCCGACGAGGCCGAGGGTTTCGCCGCTCGCCAGATCGAGCGAGACGTCGTCGACGGCCCGCAGTGCGACGCCCGCGACGTGGAAGGTCTTCGAGACCCGTTCGGCACGCAGCACGTGCGCGCCCGGCGCTGCACCGCTCGCCGCATCCACCGGCACAGAGGCCGTGCCGTCAAGGCCGCGCGGCGCCGGCGCCTCGGTGCTGGTGCGCGGCAGCTCCATAGCCCGCTCGTGATAGTGGCAGCGCGACATCTGATCGCCGTGCGCGCCTGCGACCCGATGCGGCGGCGGCGCCTCACGGCGGCAGCGTTCGTCGGCGAGACGGCAGCGGTCTGCGTAGATGCAGCCCTGGGTCAGCGAGCCGGGGGCGGGCAATTGTCCCGCGATGGTATCGAGCCGCTCGCGTTCCTTGCTGCGCCCGGGGCTCGGCAGGCAGCGCAGCAGGCCGACCGTGTACGGATGACGCGGCCGCGCGAACACGTCTTGCGTTGCGCCTTCTTCCACCAGCCTGCCTGCATACAGCACGCCGACGCGCTCGCACATGCGCCCGATGACCGCGAGGTTGTGGCTAATGAAGAGCACGGCGGTGCCGAGCTCCTTGCGCAACTGCGCGACCAGGTCCAGCACTTCGGCTTCCACTGTGGCGTCGAGACCGGTGGTGGGCTCGTCGAGAATCAGCAGGGCAGGGTTCGAGGCGAGCGCCATGGCGATCACCACCCGTTGCTGCATGCCGCCTGACAATTGATGCGGATAACTATCCATCACCCGCTCAGGGGCCGAAATGCGCACACGCCGCAGCATCTCCAGCGTGCGCGCCAGCGCCTCGCTGCGGCTGGCGCCGGCCGCTTCGAAGGCTTCCGCCACCTGGCGCGCGATCGTCATGGACGGATTGAGCGCGCGTCCCGGGTCCTGGTAGACCATCGAAATCGCGGTGGCGCGCATCGTGCGCAACGCGTCGGCGTCGAGCGCCTGCACGTCCTGTCCGGCTATCAGGATCTTGCCGGCCTTTGCCTTGCCGTTGCGCGGCAGGTAGCGCAGGATCGCCATCGCCACGGTCGACTTGCCGCAGCCGGATTCGCCAACGAGGCCATACGCCTCGCCACGCCGCACGCGAAATGACACGTCATGCAAGACCTCGCGGTCGCGGCCGCGAATCCGGTAGGTGACAGTGAGGCCGACGAGCGTCAGTGCGTCGGTGCGGTCGCTCTTCGAAACGTCGAAGGCGGGGAACGAGGCGGGAGGAGGGCCGTTCATCGGTCGAGCACGCCCTGGATGCTATCGGCGATCAGGTTCACACCCACTACCAGCGAAGCGATCGCGGCGGCGTCGAACACCACGGTCCACCACGCGCCGCCCGCCATCAGCGTATACGACTCGGACAGCGCCAGCCCCCAGTCTGCCGACGGCGGCTGGATGCCAAAGCCGAGGAACGACAGCGTCGCCACCGCGAAGATCGCATAGCCGAGACGCACAGTGGCTTCGACGATGATGGGCGGCAGCACGTTCGGCAGGATCTCGGCAAACATGATGTACGGTGCGCGTTCGCCGCGCAGTTGCGCCGCGGCGACGTAGTCGAGATGGCGTTCGGCGAACACGGCGGCACGCACGGTGCGCGCCGTGATGGGTGTGAAGGTGATGCCGATCACCAGAATCACCGTGAAATTCGATGCGCCCACGGCAGCCAGCGCGAGCAGGGCGACGATCACGAGCGGCAGCGCGAGAACCGCGTCGATGGCGCGTCCGACCACGTTGTCGACCCAGCCTTCGAAGTAGCCGACCACGAGGCCGAGAGCGGTGCCTGCCACAGTGCCGAGCAGCGTGGCGAGCGGTGCAATCGTGAGAATGTCGCGTGCCCCGACGATCACGCGCGAGAACACGTCGCGGCCCAACTGATCGGTGCCGAACCAGTGCGTGTGGTCGGGCGGTGTCAGCGAATTGAGCGGGTCGGACGCGTAAGCATCGAGCGGCGCGATCCACGTTCCGGCAATCGCACAGATCACCCACCAGACGACGATCACCGTGCCCACCACGAAGGTGGGCGAGCGCAGCAATACACGCAACTGATCGAAGCGCGGTTCGTGCGTTTCGCGGGCGGCAGGAATAATCGTGCTCATTCGCCGCTCCTCACACGCAGGCGCGGATTGAGCAGCACTTGTAGCGCGTCGGCCGCGAGATTGGCTACCGTGTACACGACGCCGATCGTCAGCACGCCGGCTTCGAGCATCGGAAAGTCCTTCGCCTTGGCGGCGTTATAGATCAGCGAGCCAATACCCTGATAGTGAAACAGTGTCTCCACCACCACGAGACCGCCAATCATGTACCCGAGTTGGGTTGCCGCAACCGTAATGGTGGGCAGTAGCGCATTGCGCAACACGTGGCGCCAGATCACCACATGTTGCGGCAAGCCCTTGAGAATGGCGGTGCGCGTGTAATCGGCGTCGAGCGCTTCAACGGTGCCGGCGCGCGCCATGCGGGCGATGTAGCCGAAGAACACCAGCACGAGCGGCAGCACCGGCAGGATCAGATGCCTGAGCTGTTCGAACACGCTGGCGTCGGGCGGGTACGACGCTTCGATCGGCAGCCAGCGCAACCACACACCGAAGATCAGGATCAGTGCGATCGAGGAAACGAATTCGGGCACCACCGTCGCCGACAAGCCGGCGATGCTGATGGTGCGGTCGAGCCAGCGCCCGGCGTGCATGGCGGCCCATACGCCGCCCGCGATACCGAGCGGCACCACGACAATGAAGGCGAGCATGCCGAGCTTCGCCGAATGCGCCAGCGCGTCGGCGATAAACGGTCCAACGGGTTCCCGGTACGCGTACGACAGGCCCATATCGCCGCGCACGAAATGCGCGATCCATTCGACGTATTGGGTCAACAGCGGCCGGTCCGCGCCGAGCTGATGACTGAGCGCGGCAACGGCACGCGCGTCCGCGAGCGGCCCGAGAATCGAGCGGCCGATGTCGCCCGGCAGCAACTGGCCGCCTGCGAACACGATCACCGAGAGCAGCCACAACGTAATCAACGAGAGCGCGAAACGGGTCGCAAGAAACCGCGCGACCCGTCCCGCGTTACCGTTGGCAACGCGAGGGGTGGCGGGCGTGAGCGCGGTGGACATGGGCGGCCTGTTGCGGCGGACGATTCGGCGCTGAGGCTCAAGCGCTGAGCGTGACCTTATCGAAATACAACTGCGCCAGCGCGGTAAACCGCATGCCGTTGACACCCGCACGCATGGCGATCAGTTGATCGTAGAAGAACGGAATGATCACCGGCGTCTCGTCGAGCAACAGTGTCTGGATCTGGCCGGACAGCTTGCGCTGCGACGTGAGATCGACCGCGGCGACAAACTGCGCGACCAGTTGATCGTATTGCGGATTCTTGAAGTGCGCTGCGTTCCACGTGCCGTCGCTCGTCAACGGCGCATTCAGGAACACGTTCGGCACGCCGCGATGGCCGTAGTCGGTGATGCCGAGCGGCGAGTCGAGCCAGTCCGACTTGCCGGGCGTGCCCGCGCCGTAGTACAGCGACTGGCTCTCCACTTTCAGATTCACCCGCACGCCGATGGCCTTCGCCGCGTTCTGCACGACGACGGCGAGATCGGGGATCTCCATGTACTTTTCGGTGGTGAGCGTCACGTCAAAGCCGTTCGGGACACCCGCCTGGGCGAGCAGTTGCTTCGCTTTCGCAATGTCGATCTTGCGTTGCGCCACACCCGCATCGGAGGACGGAAACACCGGTGCGAACGGGCTGTCGTTGCCGAGTTGCGCCTTGCCGTGAAACAGGCCGCGCACGATCACGTCGCGGTCGAGCGACAGCGCCATGGCCTGGCGCACGCGCTTGTCCTTGAACAGCGGATTGTCGTTGCGCATGTGGATCTGGCGGTGCGCGCTCGACTTCACGGCCTTCGCCTTGAACTCGGGGTTGTTCAGGATGCCTGCGCCGCCCTGTACCGTGAAGGTGCCCATGACGTCGGCCTGGTGTCCCTGCAGTGCGAGGATCTGGGCTGGCTCGTCGGCGTAGAACGAGAATTCCAGGCGCTGCGGCAAGGCCTTTTCGCCCCAATAGTCTGGATTGCGTACGAATGAGGCGCCCACCTTCGGCGTGTACTTTTCGAGCTTGAACGGCCCGGTGCCGATAAAGCTCTTTTCGTAGTTGCCCGCGTAGTTTGCCGGCAGCAGGATGGCGTTGTAATTGTCCGAGGAAACGTAGTACGGGAAGTTGCCGTTCGGCGCATCGAGATGGAACGCGACCGTGTGATCGTCGATGGCCTGGGTGCCGCCCTTGGACAGCACGCCCTTTAGCACCGATAGCGCCGCCGAGCCGCTCGCGGGATCGGCGAGGCGATCGAAGGTGGCGACCACGTCCTTGGCCGTGAAGGGTTGGCCGTCGTTGAACTTCACGTTCGGGCGCAACTTGAAGGTCCAGACGTCGCCCTTGTCATTGGGCTTCCACGACAGAGCGAGGGCCGGCTTTAGCTGCAGACGCTCGCCGTCGTCGTCGATCAGGAATTCGCCGGTCTGCACCAGCATCGTAATGCCGCCGGCGTCGGTGATGGTGAGCGGGTCAATCGCGCCGGCCGGCGTCAGGTGGGCGACGCGGACGGTTGCATTCGCCGCGCCGGCTGTACCTTGCGCACGCGCTTGCGGCGGGGCGAACAGGCCGCCGCCGGCAAGCGACAGGCCGATCACGCTGGCGTAGCGCAGCAGTTCGCGGCGCGACAGGCGGCCTGCGAGGAATTCGTCGAGCGCGTGATTGCCATACTGATCGGCATTGCGCCGTGCCGTTTCGAGCGCGAGGAGTCGGTCCGCGGGAGTTTTCATCGATGGGGTGTCCAGTCCGTTCTGATGGGTGCCGCGCGGCTCGCGCGCAGCAGGGGCGACGGTATTGCGATGACGAAAAGCGGTTTCAGTGTAAGCGATTGACCGCCGATTCGGAACGTCTGGGGCGGTCATGGCCCGGCCAGGCGCGTTTAAAAGGGTCAACATGTATCGCGCTGACAACGTTGCGCGCCCGGCCGCCTGGGGCAAGGCCGCGGCCGTATAACTGTTGCCGATGCGGAGGCAGAAGAACTGCTGCCACGACGGCATCTTTACCGGTTTGCGGCCGGCTGCGGCGGAGAAGCCGGACGAAAAAAAGCCCGTCCAGTCTGGACGGGCCTTGCTTTCGTGCGATCCCGCGCGAACCTTCCGCGCTTACTTCTGCTTGGCGTTGATCACGGCTTCGGCGACGTTGGACGGCGTTTCAGCGTAGTGCTTGAACTCCATCGTGTAGGTCGCGCGGCCCTGGGTCGCCGAACGCAGCGAGGTGGAATAGCCGAACATCTCCGCGAGCGGCACTTCGGCGCGTACCAGCTTGCCGCCGCCACCGGCGATGTCTTCCATGCCCTGCACCATGCCGCGACGGCTCGACAGGTCGCCCATCACGTTGCCCATGAAGTCTTCCGGCGTTTCCACTTCGACCGCCATCATCGGCTCGAGCAGCACCGGCTTGGCGCGGCGCATGGCTTCCTTGAAGGCCATCGAACCGGCCATGCGGAACGCGTTTTCGTTCGAGTCCACGTCGTGGTACGAACCGAAGGTCAGCGTCACCTTCACGTCCACCACCGGATAGCCGGCCAGCACGCCTGCCTTCAGCGTTTCCACAATGCCCTTGTCGACGGCCGGGATGAACTCGCGCGGAATCACGCCGCCCTTGATGGCGTCGACGAATTCGTAGCCCTTGCCCTGTTCCGACGGTTCCAGCGTGATTACCGCATGGCCGTACTGGCCGCGGCCGCCCGACTGCTTGACGAACTTGCCTTCGACGTCCTCGACCTTGTTGCGCACCGTTTCGCGGTAGGCCACCTGCGGCTTGCCGACGGTGGCCTCGACGCCGAACTCGCGCTTCATGCGGTCGACCAGGATTTCCAGGTGCAGCTCGCCCATCCCGGAGATGATGGTCTGGCCGGATTCTTCATCCGTTTGCACGCGGAACGACGGGTCTTCCTGAGCGAGACGATTGAGCGCAATGCCCATCTTTTCCTGGTCGACCTTGGTCTTCGGCTCGACGGCCTGCGAGATCACCGGCTCGGGGAAGATCATTCGCTCGAGAATGATCACGTGGGCCGGGTCGCACAGCGTGTCGCCCGTGGTGGCTTCCTTCAGGCCGACTGCCGCGGCGATGTCGCCCGCGTAGACTTCCTTGATTTCCTTGCGCTCGTTCGCATGCATCTGCAGGATCCGGCCGAGGCGCTCCTTCTTTTCCTTGACCGCGTTGTAGACGGTGTCGCCCGAATTCACCACGCCCGAATACACGCGGAAGAAGATCAACTGGCCGACGAACGGGTCGGTCATGATCTTGAAGGCGAGTGCCGAGAACGGATCGTCGTCGCGCGGGTGGCGCTCGATTTCCTTGTCCTGCTCGTCGTGCCCCGTGATGGCGGGCACGTCGACCGGCGACGGCAGATAGTCGATCACCGCGTCGAGCATGGCCTGCACGCCCTTGTTCTTGAACGCGCTGCCGCACAGCATCGGCACGATTTCGTTGGCGATGGTGCGCGTGCGCAGGCCGGCCTTGATTTCCTCTTCGGTCAGCACATGGCCGTGCAGGTACTTGTCGAGCAGTTCCTCGCTGGCTTCGGCAGCCGACTCGACCATCTTGTCGTGCCATTCTTTGGCCGTGTCCGCGAGTTCGGCAGGAATGTCCTGGTACTCGAACTTGATGCCCTGGCTCTCGTCGTCCCAGACGATGGCCTTCATCTTGACGAGATCCACCACACCCTGGAAATGATCCTCGGCGCCAATCGGAATCTGGATCGGCACGGCCACGCCTTTCAGGCGATCGCCGATCTGCCGTTGCACGCGGAAGAAGTCCGCGCCCACGCGGTCCATCTTGTTGACGAACGCAATGCGCGGCACCTTGTACTTGTTCGCCTGGCGCCACACGGTTTCGGACTGCGGCTGCACGCCGCCGACCGAGTCGTACACCATGCAGGCGCCGTCGAGCACGCGCATCGAGCGCTCGACTTCAATCGTGAAGTCGACGTGGCCCGGGGTGTCGATGATGTTGATACGGTGTTCCGGATAGTTGCCGGCCATGCCTTTCCAGAAAGCAGTCGTGGCAGCCGATGTGATCGTGATGCCGCGCTCCTGCTCCTGCTCCATCCAGTCCATCGTCGCCGCACCGTCGTGAACTTCACCGATCTTGTGAGTCACGCCGGTGTAGAACAGGATGCGTTCGGTGGTGGTGGTTTTGCCGGCATCGATGTGAGCGCTAATGCCGATATTCCGGTAACGCTCGATGGGAGTCTTGCGGGGCACGTGAATCTCCTTGGAGTGGCTCGCCGGTGAAGGGTGCCGCGCGACGCGCGACGCCGCCCGGACGATCTCGGTGCTGCTGTGAGACTATAAATATAGCGCTTGGCACCCGCTTTTGCAGGAATCTTGCTAACGCCCCGACATATGCAAAAAAGCCGGTGACCCTGGCAAGGCACCGGCTTTCGCGGCAAACAGCGCTTGGGGCGCGGTTTCTCGCCAGGCCTCTGGCGCCGCGCCTGCATCGGATGGAGGCTATTGCGCTGCGGGCAGCCCCTGAATCGTCATACCCGGCTTGATACCCTTCGACTCGAACCAGTTCTTGCTCATTTCCAGCGCATACACGCCGTTGTTACGCGGGCAATGATTGTTGGTCGTTTCGGCGTCCATCTCGTCGATGTCGGTGATCGTGCCGTCGGCGCGCATGAAGGCGATCGACAGCGGGATCAGCGTGTTCTTCATCCAGAAGCAGTGCACCGCGTTCTCGTTGAACACGAACAGCATGCCTTCGTTGGGCGCGAGCTGCGAACGGTACATCAGGCCTTGCTCGCGATCCGGATCGTTAGCGGCGACGGCGGCGTCGATCACGAACATGCCCACGGTCAGCTTGGCGCGCGGGAAGTCGCCCGGCTGTTTCGCACCGGGCGGCATCTGCTGCGCGTAGGCATTGTGAGCGGGGGCGAGCGTGAACGAGGCGGCTGCCAGCGGCAACGCAACAGCAAACATAAAGCGCGCGAGCAACGAGCGCAGGGAGATTCGCACGGCAAGACTCCTGGGTGGGAAATTAACCCGCGAATGTTACGCGAGCGCGTCAAAGCACGTCAAAAACAAAAAGGCAGATCGCCTTGCGGTGATCTGCCTTTCAACGCCGTAAGAACGGCAACTGCTGCTAGTTCTTGACTGCGTTTTTACAACAAACTTACTCCGAAGCGCCCGAAGCTGCTGCTGCAGCTGCTGCCTTCTTGTGCGCCTTCTTGTGTGCCTTCTTCGTGGTCTTCTTTGCCGACGAAGCTGCTGCTGCCGGAGCTGCCGAAGCTGCCACCGGTGCCGATGCTTGTGCGAATGCTGCCGTTGCGAAGAGGCCAGCGACCAGAGCGGCGATCAGTTTGTTCATTTTGTGAATCCTCAGCTTTAGTTAATTAACCAAATGACCCGGTTATATATGAGTCATGTCGGTAAACGTGCCATCCACCTTTCGGTTGACAGCCGCATCAAACAATTTTTTTGACGCGTCTGCTAGCGCTCGGACTGCCCGCACTGACCGCAAGAACGGCTTGTACAAAGGCCCTCAAGGCTGAATGCCGGATAGCTTCGGGCGGCATCTGCGTCGAATAACGCGTGAGCTCGCGACGCGGTTGACGCAAATTTTCGGGAATGTTTATTCGCTGCTTTATTGGGCGTTGACCCTCTTCGATGAAGCATTGCAATCGCTTCGCATTGCAACAGAAATGCTTGCGGATACAACGGCTTAGCGTGGTCGCGCCTAAAGATTGAGCATCATTTGAGGCCGTCCCACGGCGCCCCGGGAGGGAGTTCGAGCGAGGCGCCTGGCTGCAGCCCCAGCGAAAAAATATCGAGCGCACCGATACCCACACGCACGAGACGCAGAGTAGGGAAGCCGACCGCGGCCGTCATGCGGCGCACCTGGCGGTTCTTGCCTTCGGTGATGGACAGTTCTATCCAGGTGGCCGGGATGGCAGCGCGATATCGGATCGGCGGATTGCGCGGCCACAGCGCTCCGCTATCGTTACCGGTGGCGGCGTCGGCGCCGGCTTCAGCCGGCTCGATCAACCTGGCCTGACATGGGCGCGTCACATAGTCGCCGAGATCGACGCCTCTCGCGAGCGCGCTCAGCGCGGTCTCGTCCGGTGCGCCTTCGACTTGCGCCCAGTAGCGCTTGACGAGCTTGTGGCGAGGCTCGGCAATGCGCGCCTGCAGCGCGCCGTCATCGGTCAGCAGCAGCAGGCCTTCGCTATCGGAATCGAGGCGGCCGGCCGGATAGACGCCGGGTACCTTGACCCAGTCGGC
The DNA here is from genome assembly GCF_005503145.1 of Burkholderia sp. 4M9327F10. Lineage (GTDB taxonomy): Bacteria > Pseudomonadota > Gammaproteobacteria > Burkholderiales > Burkholderiaceae > Paraburkholderia. Next base: position 11,263 of record NZ_SCNV01000059.1, read on the forward strand.
CAGCGAGGCGCGAGTTTCGTGCGGCGAGAACTGGCAGATGGTGCCGAACGGCTTGTTGAGAGCGATGAGACGCATGCGGGATCCGGCGAGCACCGGCCCGGTCACAGGCGTCACGCCGGTACCGGCTGGTACCCGCGCGACGCCCGGCTGGGCAGGTTCTGTGGCAAATGGCGGGATAATAATGCATAATCGCCAACGGCAGATCTTATGTCTTATATAAGACATAAGAGAAGGAGGCTGCCACCCGCTGCATCCGGCGGTTTGCTCTGTCTCAAAACCGGCGGCATGGCCGGCACGCGCTGGCGTCGGCGTGGGCTAGAATAGCCGCTCGGCCGCTTGCAGGCGTTCGGCATTGCGCGTAACGAGAAGCGCCCAGTTCCGCAGTCCCCATCTGCTTCAACCAGAACAGCCATCACTGGAGTCCGATCATGCCGTATCAGCACATTAAGGTTCCGACGGGCGGAGACAAGATTACCGTCAACGCAGACTACTCGCTCAATGTTTCCGACCAACCGGTCATTCCGTACATCGAAGGCGACGGCACGGGCGTCGACATCACGCCGGTCATGATCAAGGTGGTGGACGCGGCGGTCGAGAAAGCCTACGGCGGCAAGAAGAAGATTCACTGGATGGAAGTCTATGCCGGCGAGAAGGCCACCAGGGTCTATGGCCCGGATGTGTGGCTGCCGGAAGAAACGCTGGCGGTGGTGAAGGACTATGTCGTCTCTATCAAGGGACCGTTGACCACTCCGGTGGGTGGCGGCATCCGCTCGCTGAACGTGGCGTTGCGCCAGGAACTGGACCTGTATGTCTGCCTGCGCCCGGTGCAGTACTTCAAGGGCGTGCCTTCGCCGGTGCGCGAGCCGGAAAAAACCAATATGGTGATCTTCCGCGAGAACTCGGAAGACATTTACGCCGGCATCGAATGGGCCGCGGGATCGGAGCAGGCCAAGAAGGTCATCCACTTCCTGCGCGAAGAAATGGGCGTGAAGAAGATCCGCTTCCCGGAAACGTCGGCTATCGGCATCAAGCCGGTGTCGCGCGAAGGCACGGAACGTCTGGTGCGCAAGGCGCTGCAGTACGCTATCGACAACGATCGCCGCTCGCTCACGCTGGTGCACAAGGGCAACATCATGAAGTTCACGGAAGGTGCGTTCCGTGATTACGGCTATGCGCTCGCGCAGAAGGAATTCGGTGCGGAGCTGGTGGACGGCGGCCCGTGGATGAAGTTCAAGAACCCGAAGACGGGTAACGACATTGTCGTCAAGGACGTGATCGCCGACGCGTTCCTGCAGCAGATCCTGTTGCGTCCGGCCGAATACGATGTGATCGCCACGCTGAACCTGAACGGCGACTATATTTCGGACGCACTGGCCGCGCAGGTTGGCGGGATCGGCATTGCACCAGGCGCGAATCTGTCGGATTCGGTGGCAATGTTCGAAGCCACGCACGGCACTGCGCCGAAGTACGCGGGCAAAGACTATGTGAATCCGGGCTCGGAGATTCTCTCGGCGGAAATGATGCTGCGCCACCTGGGTTGGACCGAGGCGGCGGACGTCATCATCAAGGCGATGGAAGCGTCGATTCTGCAGAAGCGCGTCACGTACGACTTCGCACGTTTGATGGAAGGCGCGACGCAAGTGTCGTGCTCGGGCTTTGGGCAGGTGCTGATCGAGAATATGTGAGTCTTGCGCTTAACCCTTGGCGCTTAGCCCCTCGCGGCCAGCCCTTTAAGGGCTGCGTCGAAAACCCCGGCAGACGATTCGTCGCCGGGGTTTTTCACTTTCAACTCCCAGGTTGCGATTCGGGCAATCGGCCAACTGTGTAAATACGTCCGGGTTAACTGCGACGAATCGTCGCATCGCGTGTAGTGTCCTCTATCCCACAAATAATGCTTATCGGTTAAGCGCGATTGTCCTGTCTTGGCCAATGCGTTCGGATGGTCATCTTAGTGCGTTGTAGGAAAACGAAAATCATTCGGTATTCTGAATTTTTTTGTCGAATCCGATACGACGTCCGACAGCCGAAATTTTCATCTTGAAAAGGCATCCTGAGCAACGCCGGTGCGTCAATCAATATGGTTCGAGAAGAATCCCTCTGATATAAATTCGCCGCTTTGACAAATGCGTCGTCGGCAACAGGCTGGGTGCACTGCGACGCGCACGGTATTCGAGAGGTCACGATGAGCGGCGACAAAATACACGCGAATGTTTATGTGGCGACACCGAGTTACGGCGCGGTAGTCACAACCGACTATGTGCTGGGTCTTCTTGACCTGTACGACGCATCTTCAAAGCATGGATTCGGCTTGCGGACGCACTTCAACAGCTTCGACAGCCTGGTTACCCGTGCGCGCAACACCATGGTGGCCGAATTTCTCGCGGACAGCCGCTTTACGCATCTGATGTGGATCGACGGCGACATCGGATTTAAAGGAGCCGACGTGGTTCGACTGCTGAGAGCCAATCGGCCCGTCGTGGCGGGCGTATATCCGCTGAAGTCCGAGGGCTGGCCGCGCTCCGGGTTGCCCGAGGCGCTGGCGGCCGGGACCACCAAGGCCGATTTCGAGGCGCGTTTTGCGACCTATCCGGCGGTGGCGGAAACCGGCAAGCTAAGCCCCGACGCGGACGGCTTTCTCGACGTTCTTTATGCACCGACCGGGTTCATGCTGATCAAGCGAGAGGTATTTCGGGCTTTGATTCAGCACTTTCCCGAGCTTCAGTGCCGCACCTGGTTGAAGGATCGTGAGGATGACGACGCGGCTGTGCTGGGGTCGCTGCACTACGCGTTCTTCGACACGATGATCGATCCGCAGACTCGCACGTACCTGTCCGAGGACTACGCGTTTTGCCGGCGCATCGCAAGCATCGGCATCACCCCGGCGGTGGATACGCGATCTAATTTTAGCCATCAGGGTGTCGCTGTTTTTCGCGGCGATCTGACGCGCAGTCTGGAATTGCAGCGAGATGCGAGCTGTCACACTACGTAGCTTCTCGGGAAGCTTCGCGGCCTGCGCTATGATGTCCCGACCGACGGTCATGCGCGATTCGCGCTAACTCGCACACTCATGCTCTTCCTGAAGCGCCTCCTCATTTTGCTTTCGCTTGCGCTGTTCACCGCGCAAGGCGCTTTCGCGCATGAGCATGCGGGGCGGATGGTCAGCATGACGATGTCTTCTGCCGCAGATGGGCAGTCCACCACTTCCAGTACAGAAGCCCATTGCGAGGATGCATCTGCTTCGGGCCAACCGTGTGGCGGCGCGCACTTGCTCTGCTGTTGCGCGGCCGCTTGCGGCATCCATTGCGCGGCGCTGTTCGCCGCTTTCCAGTTTGAGCCGCATGGGTCCGGTCCAGCGCTGCCTCAATTGCTTTCCGAAGTGCGTCGTGAAGGCCTAACCCACGCGCCGCCCGTGCGTCCCCCGATCGCCTGATGGCTCGATGCGTTGTGCCCGTTCTCATGACGGCTGCAACGCGCTCCAGTCATCACGGCTCGGGCTGCGGTTGCCGCAGCCCGAGCGTTTAGCGATTGCGCGCGGCGAGCCACAAGCGCCGCCGCGCGCTCCACGTCAGGAAGCAATCCATGATCCGCAGGGAATTTCTGGTCCGCGCGCTGAGCGCGGCCACAGCGTCGCTATTCGCGCGTCGCGTAGTTGCACAACAGGATGCGCGTGGGATGCACGACACGCCGGCTATGAGTGGCATGTCCGATATGCCCGCCATGCCCGTCAACCGCATGCCCAGGGCAGTCGAGCTGGCGGCGCCCGAGGCGTTGCCGTCCGGTGCGCCGTTGGCGGTCTTGCGCACGCTCGCGAACGAAAGCCGTGAGCCGGGCCTGTTTCGCGCAACCCTCGTCGCGCAGCCGTCCCGGCACACGTTGATTGCCGGACATCCGACTACGTTCTGGCAGTACAACCCCGACGGTAATCCGCCCGATTCTGCCGAGTTGCATGGCCCCGTTGTGGGGCCACTGATCGACGTGCGTGAAGGTGATACGGTCGAGATCCGTTTCGTGAACCGTCTGCCGCAACCGTCGACGATTCATTGGCATGGCCTGCCGGTGCCGCCTGACCAGGACGGCAATCCATCGGATCCGGTTGCGCCCGGCGGCTCGCGTGTCTACCGCTTCACGCTGCCGCGCGGCAGCGCCGGCACCTACTGGTACCACCCGCATCCGCATGGGCAGTCGGCCGAGCAGGTGTTTCGCGGGCTCGCCGGCCCGTTCGTAGTGCGCGCCGCGGACGATCCGCTCGCCGGCTGGCCCGAGCGGCATCTGTTCTTCTCCGATCTGAAGCTCGCGAGCGACGGCACGATTCCGGCGAACGACACGCTGGACTGGATGAACGGCCGTGAAGGGCAGTTCGTGCTGGTGAATGGCGCGCGCCGTCCGCGCATCGTTGTCGTGACCGACGAGCGCTGGCGAGTCTGGAACGCGTGCAATGCGCGTTATTTGCAGTTGTCGCTGGGTGAGGACCGTGTGTTTGCCCAGGTTGGCACGGATGGCGGCTTGCTGGAGCAGCCGCGCACCGGGCTGACGACGCTGCTCCTCGCGCCCGGTGAGCGTGCGGAACTGATTGTTTCGGCCGCCGGAGCGTCGGCAGCTGCCGCGCAGACGGGGAAATCCACACCATCCGGCCGGTCGGTTCAGCCTCGCGAGGCCGCCCAGGCGGTGCTGACCGCCGAGGTCTACGACCGTCGCAAGATGGCGATGTCGCACGGCGGCTTGCCGCCCAGTCCCTCGCTGCCGCTCGCCGATGTGCAGTTCGAACCGCGCAAAGCGGAGCCCAGCCAGGCCGCACGTGCGCTGCCTGCGTCGCTGCGCACCATCGCGCCGCTCGGGGCGCCTGCCGCACGCAAATCCGTGCTGTTTTCCGAACGTATGGACGTGGCCGCCATGCACCACGCCGACCAGCCGGTGAATGGGATGCCAGCGGGGGCGCCCGCAGCGCTTCCGGTGGGGCTTCCGGTCGGGCTCCCAACTGGCATGGCCTTCATGGTCAACGGCGCGACCTTCGATCCGCGCCGCATCACGCTGACCAGCCGGCGCGGCGAAGTCGAACACTGGTCGATTGAAAACCGCACGGATATGGATCATCCGTTCCATCTGCACGGCACGCAATTTCAGGTGCTGGAGCGCGAAGAGGGGGGTGTCGTTGCTGCGGAGGCGTATCGGGCGTGGCGCGACACCGTCAATGTGCAGCCGGGTGAGACGGTGCGCATCGCAGTAGTTCAGGAGCAGGCCGGAGAGCGTATGTTCCACTGCCACATCCTCGAACACGAGGACCTCGGCATGATGGGCACCCTTAAGGTGATCTGAGGATGATCTGAGCGATCTGAATGCGCTGAAGGCTATCCGAAAGCAAGGCGCGGATACCGGGCCAGATTCGCCGGCGCGGGACGGCGGGGCGCACATTCGGCGTCCCAGAATGAAGAAACCCGGCACGAAGCCGGGTTTCCAGGGTACGGGTATCGAACAGACTCAGGCTGCGGCCTGGATGTTCGATGCCTGCTTGCCTTTAGGGCCTTGCACGACCTCAAAGCTGACCTTTTGACCTTCCTTCAGGGTCTTGAACCCATTCATCTGGATGGCCGAAAAGTGTGCAAACAGATCCTCACCGCCTTCGTCGGGCGTAATGAATCCGAAACCTTTCGCGTCATTGAACCATTTGACCGTACCAGTTGCCATACCTACTTCCCCTGTAACTCATGACACCACCACGAGCCCTCGAAAAGCATAACGGCTGCGGGTATGCAGCCGCTCCCTCCTCACAAGCTCACCTTCGGCATTTTTTCGAATATGTGGCTGACTGAAAAAAGTGCCAGCTTGATTGTTGAGGCTCTTTATTCGAGTGTCAAGAAAATTTTGAGAGGCGTTCTGGTGCGTTGCAAACACCCCATTTCCAGGGTTTTTCCCGCTTTTCTTATGTGCGCTGGCGCAACCGCCCCGTCTTGAAAAGTCGCATAATCGACTCACATGCAGTTCCGTGGGCCGGTGTTCCCGCAAGTATTACCGTATGACAGCGAGGTGACGCACGCGGCCCTCGTGCAAGCGATCAGCTTGGCACGGCAGGTTGTGCGATACTCGATCCAACTGCACTGCAACAGCAGTGGCAACAACTTCAGGAGGGCCGGCTCCGCAATCGGCTCCGTGCAAGACGCACGCGTGACAGGCAGCGCCGTTACGTGGGGACGAACAAGGGATCGCCGGACTGCCGGTGGGGTTTTGACAGGATTGCGGGCCTGTCCGAGTTGTTTAGAATGGGTGTATGGCAATTATCCCGGACAAGCAGGACGGCACCGTACTGGAGCGGCAGGAAAAAAAGCTGAAGCCGCCCTCCATGTATAAGGTGGTGCTGTTGAACGACGACTTCACGCCAATGGAATTTGTCGTGATGATCGTGCAGGAATACTTCAATAAAGATCGTGAAACCGCAACGCAGATTATGTTGAAGGTGCATCGCGAAGGCAGGGGAGTTTGTGGGGTCTATACGCGGGACATCGCGTCGACCAAAGTCGAGCAAGTCGTTACCCACGCACGGCAGGCCGGGCATCCGCTGCAGTGTGTGATGGAGGAAGCATGATTGCCCAGGAACTGGAAGTCAGCTTGCACATGGCGTTCATGGAAGCACGCCAGGCGCGGCACGAGTTCATTACGGTCGAACATCTTTTACTGGCCCTGTTGGACAATCCGACGGCAGCAGAGGTGTTGCGCGCATGCGCGGCCAACATCGAGGATCTGCGCCAGAACCTGCGCAACTTCATTCATGACAACACGCCGACCGTGCCGGGCACGGACGACGTCGACACGCAGCCCACGCTGGGTTTCCAGCGCGTGATCCAGCGTGCCATCATGCATGTGCAGTCCACCTCGAATGGCAAGAAGGAAGTGACCGGCGCAAATGTGCTGGTGGCGATCTTCGGCGAGAAGGACTCGCACGCCGTCTACTACCTGCAACAGCAGGGTGTGACGCGTCTCGACGTGGTGAATTTCATCTCGCACGGTATCGCCAAGACCAGCAGCACCGACGCCGCCAAGGCGAGCGATGCGAATGCCGAGTCTGACGAAGCCGCCGCGCAGAAAGAAACGCCGCTGGCCCAGTTCACGCAGAACCTGAACCAGATGGCGAAAGACGGCCGCATCGACCCGCTGATCGGGCGCGAATCGGAAGTCGAGCGCGTGGTGCAGGTGCTGTGCCGCCGGCGCAAGAACAATCCGCTACTGGTCGGCGAGGCCGGTGTCGGCAAAACGGCGATCGCCGAAGGGCTCGCCTGGCGCATTACGCGCGGCGAAGTGCCGGATATCCTGGCCGATGCGCAGGTGTACTCGCTCGACATGGGCGCGCTGCTCGCCGGTACGAAATACCGCGGCGATTTCGAACAGCGCCTGAAGACGGTCCTCAAGGAATTGAAGGAACGCCCGCACGCCATCCTGTTCATCGACGAAATCCATACGCTGATCGGCGCGGGCGCCGCATCGGGCGGTACGCTGGATGCATCCAACCTGCTGAAGCCGGCGCTGTCCTCGGGCACGCTCAAGTGCATTGGCGCCACGACGTTCACCGAATACCGCGGCATCTTCGAAAAAGATGCGGCATTGTCACGCCGCTTCCAGAAGGTCGATGTGACCGAGCCGACCGTCGAGCAGACGGTGGCGATCCTGCGTGGCCTGAAGTCGCGCTTCGAAGAGCACCATGGCGTGAAGTACTCGTCGGGTGCGCTGTCGGCGGCGGCTGAATTGTCGGCGCGCTTCATTACGGATCGTCATCTGCCGGATAAGGCGATTGACGTGATCGACGAAGCGGGCGCGGCGCAGCGCATCCTGCCGAAGTCGAAGCAGAAGAAGACCATCGGCAAGGGCGAGATCGAGGAAATCATCTCGAAGATCGCACGCGTGCCGGCGCAAAGCGTGTCGCAAGACGACCGCAGCAAGCTGCAAACGCTGGATCGCGACCTGAAGAGCGTGGTGTTCGGGCAAGACCCGGCTATCGACGCGCTGTCGGCGGCGATCAAGATGGCGCGCGCAGGCCTCGGCAAGCTGGACAAGCCGATCGGCGCGTTCCTGTTCTCCGGCCCGACCGGGGTCGGCAAGACCGAAGTGGCCAAGCAACTGGCGTTCACGCTGGGTATCGAGCTGATCCGCTTCGACATGTCCGAATACATGGAACGTCATGCGGTGAGCCGTCTGATTGGCGCGCCGCCGGGCTATGTCGGTTTCGACCAGGGTGGTCTGCTGACGGAAGCCGTGACCAAGAAGCCGCATTGCGTGCTGCTGCTCGACGAAATCGAGAAGGCGCATCCGGACATCTACAACGTGCTGCTGCAGGTTATGGACCACGGCACGCTGACGGACAACAACGGCCGCAAGGCGGATTTCCGCAACGTCATCATCATCATGACGACGAACGCGGGTGCCGAGGCCATGGGCAAATCGGTGATCGGCTTTACCACGCGCCGCGAAACCGGCGACGAGATGGTGGACATCAAGCGTATGTTCACGCCGGAGTTCCGCAACCGTCTGGACGCAACGATCAGCTTCCGCTCGCTCGATGAAGAAATCATCATGCGCGTGGTCGACAAGTTCCTGATGCAACTGGAAGATCAGTTGCACGAGAAGAAGGTCGACGCGTTGTTCACGGATGCGTTGCGCAAGCATCTCGCCAAGCACGGTTTCGATCCGCTGATGGGCGCGCGTCCGATGCAGCGTCTGATCCAGGACACGATCCGTCGTGCGCTGGCCGACGAACTGCTGTTCGGCAAGCTGATGAACGGTGGCCGCGTGTCGGTGGATGTGGATGCCGAAGACAAGGTGCAGCTCACGTTCGACGAAACCCCGGCGCCGCGCAATCCGAATCCGGAAGCAGTCGAAATCGAGTAAGGGGTTTTCTGGCTGTACTTTAGCGGCTAAGTAAAAACGGCGTGGACCATTGAGGTCCACGCCGTTTTTTTATCCGGGCCGCAACGCTTTGCGTGCGCGTGAAAGAGCTTTAAAAAAGCCCCGTGCTTCAGTGCTTGCCCGTGCTGCCGAAGCCGCCCGCGCCGCGTTCACTCTGCTCGAAATCGTCGACGATATTGAATTCGGCCTGTACGACCGGCACGATCACGAGTTGCGCGAGCCGCTCCATCGGATTCAGCGTGAACGTGGTCTGCCCGCGATTCCACGTCGAAATCATCAGTTGGCCTTGGTAATCCGAGTCGATCAAACCCACCAGATTCCCCAGCACGATGCCGTGCTTATGGCCCAAGCCCGAGCGCGGCAGGATCAGCGCCGCGTAGCCGGGATCGCCGACGTGGATCGCGAGACCGGTCGGCACCAGCGCCGTTTCGCCGGGCTGCAGCGTCAGCGGTTCATCGAGGCACGCGCGCAGGTCGAGGCCGGCGCTGCCGGTCGTGGCGTAGGCGGGGAGTTGGTCGCGCATGCGCGCGTCGAGAATCTTCAGGTCAAGTTTCATGCAGTTCGGATAAGTGGATAGAGGGCCAAAAAAGCGGGATAAAAGCTCGGCATGTGACCGGTTTAGCGGCCAAGCTGCAACGCGTCGGCGAGCAGTTCGTAGGAGCGCAGCCGCGCGCGGTAACTGCCCGCCACGGTCAGCACCACGAGTTCGTCGGCCTGGAATTGCTCCTGCAATGCGAGCATGCGTTCGGTCACGCTCTGCGGCGTGCCGATAATGCTGCGCGGTTTCTCGCGGTCAATCACCAGTTGCTCGCGCTCGCCGTATTCCTGGGCGAGGCCTTGTTCGATGTTGGGAATCGGCGCGTTCAGGCCGTAGGCCATCTGCACGCGGCGCAGGTCGACGGCCTTCTCCAGGTCCGCCGCCTCCTGTTCCGTATCGGCACAGATCACGAACACCGCCGCTGCAAGATACGGCTGCGCTTCGTTGCCCGCCTTGAAGCGCTCGCGATACGCCTGCGCGACCTGATGGCCGAAGTGTGCGTTGATGAAGTGCGCGAACGCGAAACGAATGCCCAGTTGCGCAGCCAGCAAACCGCCGAATTCGCTCGAACCGAGCATCCAGAGTTGCGGACGGGTTTCGACCTGCGGCTGCAGCAGCACGCCGTTCGCTAGATGATCGGCGGGCAGTGTGCCATTCAGCAGGCCGACCAGATCGGCTACCTGCTGGGGAAAGATCTCGCCGCGGTTATAGTCGCCCGCGGCCACCGCTTGCGCGGTGCGCATGTCGCCGCCCGGCGCACGGCCGACACCCAGGTCGATGCGGTTCGGAAACAGCGCTTCGAGCATCATGAACTGCTCGGCAACCTTGAACGGGCTGTAGTACGGCAGCATGATGCTGCCGGACCCCAGGCGAATGCGTTGGGTGACGCTGCCCAGGCGCGCCAGCATCACCTCGGGACTGGGATTGGACACGCCGCGCAGCCCGTGGTGTTCGGCGCACCAGTAGCGCGTATAGCCGAGATCGTCGGCCAGTTGCGCCAGTTCGACGGTGGCGGCAATCGCGTCCGCCACCGAGTGCCCGTCGATCACGGGCGTTTGATCGAGCACGGAAAGTAGCGTCATGACAGTACTGCTCCAAGATGACTCGAGGTTCCGGCAAGGCGAGCGCGTTCGTTGCCGGATCTTTTACCGGATCAGGCTCGTATCCGGCAGTCGCTTCGCGATTTCGGCGATCAGGGCGCCCGCGAGGGTCCGTTTGTCCGCGCGCGGCAGCTTCGTCGCGCCGCCCGCTTCGAACAGGACGACTTCGTTGTCGTCGAGGCCGAAGGTGAGCGGACCAAGATTGCCGATCAGAAGCGGCACATTCTTGCGCACGCGTTTTTCTTCGCCGTGTACTTCGAGATCGCCGCTCTCCGCCGCAAAGCCGACGCAGAACGGTGGGTGCGGCAGCTTCGCCACGGCTGCCAGAATGTCCGGGTTTTCAACAAAGTTGAAGGCCGGGATGGCGCGCCCGGCGGTCTTCTTGATCTTGTGGTCGCTGACATGATCGACGCGCCAGTCGGCCACTGCCGCCACGCCGATGAAGATGTCGTAGTCAGGCACCGCGCGCATGACCGCGTCATGCATCTGCTGGGCCGTTTGCACGTCCTCGCGGAACACGCCCCACGGCGTTTCCAGCGCAACCGGCCCGGCGATCAGATGCACGTCGGCTCCGGCCTGCTGGGCCGCACGCGCCAGCGCAAAACCCATTTTGCCGCTCGAGCGGTTGGTGATGCCGCGCACCGGATCCAGCGGTTCGAAGGTCGGGCCGGCGGTCAGCAGGACACGGCGGCCGGCAAGAATCTTCGGCTGGAAAAACGAGGCAATTGCTTCGTAGGTGGCGGCAGCCTCCAGCATCCGGCCGTCGCCGACTTCGCCGCAGGCTTGCGCGCCGGAATCCGGGCCGAGCACCTGGATGCCGTCGGCACGCAGTTGCGTGACGTTGCGCTGCGTGGCCGGGTTCTGCCACATCTGGCGGTTCATCGCCGGCACGACGAGCAAGGGGCAATCCCGCGCCACGCAAAGCGTCGAGAGCAGGTCGTCGGCCATGCCGTGCGCCAGCTTGGCGAGGAAATCCGTCGAGGCGGGCGCGATAACAATCGCATCGGCTTCGCGCGACAGATCGATATGCGCCATGTTGTTCGCGATGCGCGCGTCCCACTGGCTCGTGTAGACCGGACGGCCCGAGAGCGCCTGCATGGTGACGGGAGTGATGAACTGCGTGGCCGCTTCGGTCATGACGACCTGCACGGTGGCGCCTGCCTTGGTGAGCAGGCGCGTGAGTTCGGCGATCTTGTAGCAGGCAATCCCGCCGCTCATGCCGAGGACGAGATGTTTGCCTGCAAGTTCTGCGGTTGCCAACGAAAGCCTCCGAGACAAAACAACAGCGAGCAACAGCGTTAGCGCGAGCTGCGGACGCGCCGTAATTCGTCGAGCACGAGCAGGATCGCGCCGATCGTAATCGCACTGTCGGCGAGGTTGAACGCCGGCCAGTGCCAGTTGCCCACGTGGAAATCGAGGAAGTCGATCACGTGGCCATAAGCCAGCCGGTCGATCACGTTGCCGAGCGCGCCGCCCAGAATCAGCGCCAATGCTGCGCAGAACATTTTCTGCGCGCCGTGGCGCTTGAGCAGATAGCAGATCACCAGCGCTGCGACGATGCCAAGGCCCGTGAACGCCCAGCGCTGCCAGCCGCCGGCCATGGCTAGGAAGCTGAAGGCGGCGCCGCGGTTGTACACGAGGATGAGGTTGAAAAACGGCGCAATCTCATGCGGTACACCGTAGGCAAACACCTTCTGCACTGCGATCTTCGTGAGCTGATCGAACAGGATCACGATCAGCGCCACGCCGAGCCACGGCGCCAGCGAACCGCTGGCAGGTTTCGACAGGGTTCTTGCCATTATGCCGCGCTCCTCGTTTCGCCGCTGCCAAACAGATTGCTAAAGCACCGGCCGCACAGCGACGGATGTTCGGCGTTCTCGCCGACGTCGGCGCGGTAGTGCCAGCAGCGTTCGCATTTCAGATATTTCGATGCGACCACTTCGACGCTTTCGCCTGCTTCGCTATCCACCTTCACGACCGTTGCCGCGGAGGTGATCAGCACGAACTTCAGATCTGCGCCGAGGCTCGCCAGCGCGTCGTGGCGCGCACCGCTCGCGCGGATTTCGACTTCCGCCTGCAGCGACGAACCGATCAGGTTCGCCACGCGGGCTTCTTCCAGCGCCTTGGTGACGTCGCTGCGCACCGCGCGCAGCAGCGTCCACTTCTCGAGCAGGGCGGCGGCGTCCGCGACTTCCGGATAGGCGTGATAGGTCTCGGTGAAGATCGTTTCGCTACCCGGCTGGAACACCTTCCACGCTTCTTCTGCGGTGAACGACAGGAACGGCGCCATGATGCGCAGCAGACCCTGGGCGATGTGATACAGCGCAGTCTGGGCGGCGCGGCGCGCAACGGAGTCCGCTGCCGTGGTGTACAGGCGGTCCTTCAGCACGTCGAGGTAGAAGCCGCCGAGATCTTCCGAGCAGAACGTCTGCAGCTTGGCCACGACCGGGTGGAACTCGTACTTGTCGTAGTGCGCGAGGATATCCGTCTGCAGATTGGCCGTCAGCGCCACCGCATAGCGGTCGATCTCAAGCCAGTCTTCGACCGGGCGCGCGTGCTTCTCGAAGTCGAAGTCCGACAGATTGGCGAGCAGGAAGCGCAGCGTGTTGCGGATGCGGCGATAGCTCTCCGTCACGCGCTTGAGGATTTCCTCCGAGATCGCCAGTTCGCCCGAATAGTCGGTCGAGGCGATCCACAGGCGGATGATTTCCGCGCCCAGGCGGTTCGCCACTTCATGCGGGTCGATGCCGTTGCCGAGCGACTTGCTCATCTTGCGGCCTTCGCCGTCCACGGTGAAGCCGTGCGTGAGCAGCGCGTTGTAGGGCGGACGGCCGTCGAGCATCGAGGCGGTCAGCAGCGACGAATGGAACCAGCCGCGGTGCTGGTCCGAGCCTTCCAGATACAGGTCGGCCGGGAACTGCAGTTCGTCCTTGTGCGAGCCGCGCAGCACGTGCCAGTGCGTGGTGCCCGAATCGAACCACACGTCGAGCGTGTCGCGGTTCTTTTCATACAGGTTGGCGTCGTCGCCGATCAGCTCGCGCGGATCGAGCGATTGCCACGCCTCGATGCCGGCCTTCTCGACGCGTTGCGCGACTTCTTCGAGCAATTCCAGCGTGCGCGGATGCAGCTCGCCGGTTTCCTTGTGGACGAAGAAGGCCATCGGCACGCCCCATTGGCGTTGCCGCGACAGCGTCCAGTCCGGGCGGTTGGCGATCATGCTGAAGAGGCGCTGCTTGCCCCACGACGGGTAGAACGCGGTGTTCTCGATGCCTTCGAGCGCGGTTTCGCGCAGCGTCTTGCCGCTGTCGTTCGGCTTCACATCCATGCCGGCGAACCACTGCGAGGTGGCGCGGTAGATGATCGGCGTCTTGTGACGCCAGCAGTGCATGTAGCTGTGCTCGTACTTTTGGGTGCGCAGCAGCGAGCCGGCGTTCCCGAGCGCTTCGACGATCTTCGGATTCGCTGCCCAGATCGACAGGCCACCGAACAGCGCGAGCGATTCGATATAGCGGCCATCGCCCATGACCGGGTTGATGATGTCCGAATCGGCCATGCCGTGCGCCTTGCACGACACGAAGTCTTCCACCCCGTAAGCGGGCGACGAGTGAACGATGCCGGTGCCGCTTTCCGTCGTCACGTAGTCGCCGAGATAGACCGGGGCAGTGCGCTTGTAGCTCGGATGCGCGGAAGCAAGCGGGTGATGGAAGCGCAGGTTGGCGAGCTTCGCGCCCGTGGTGGTGGCGACCACATGGCCTTCGAGGCCGTATTGCTTCAGGCACGCTTCGACGCGCTCCTGCGCGAGGATCAGCAGGCCGCGCGGCGTATCCACCAGCGCGTAGACGATCTCCGGATGGACGTTGAGCGCCTGGTTGGCGGGGATCGTCCAGGGCGTCGTGGTCCAGATCACGATGCCGCCTTCGCTGCGCGGCAAGGCGGCGAGGCCGAACGCCTGCGCGGTCTTTTCCGGGTCGGCGAAGGCGAACAGCACGTCGATGGTCGGATCGGTCTTGTCCGCGTACTCGACTTCCGCCTCAGCCAGCGCCGAACCGCAGTCGAAGCACCAGTTCACCGGCTTCAGGCCGCGGAACACGTAGCCCTTTTCAATGATCTTCGCGAGCGCGCGGATTTCGCCGGCTTCGTTCGAGAAGTTCATGGTCTTGTACGGGTTGTCCCAGTCGCCAAGCACACCGAGACGGCGGAAACCGAGCTTCTGCTTTTCGATCTGCTCGGTGGCGTAGGCGCGCGCCTTCTGCATCACCTCGGCGGCCGGCAGCGATTTGCCGAACTGCTTTTCGATCTGGATTTCGATGGGCATGCCGTGGCAGTCCCAGCCCGGCACGTAGGCCGCGTCGAAGCCGGCCATATTGCGCGCCTTGACGACCATGTCCTTGAGGATCTTGTTCACCGCGTGGCCGAGGTGGATGTCGCCGTTGGCATACGGCGGGCCGTCGTGCAGGACGAACTTCTTGCGCCCCTTGGAAGCCGCCCGGATCGTTTCGTAGACCTTGCGTTCCTGCCATTCCTTGACCCATTGCGGCTCGCGCTTGGGCAGGTCGCCACGCATCGGAAACGGCGTGTCGAGCAGGTTGACCGGGTAGCGGGACTGCGGTTTCGAATCGGCTTTCTTGTTGCTCATGGTGTGGTCGCGGTGAATTCTTTCGATGCGCGGTAAGTGCGCGATTTGCGCACGAAGCGCGGGGCGTTGGGCGCGCCCGGCAGGCCTGTTCCGTGATCCACGGACGCCCTTCGATGCGCGCGGCGAGGGCGCGTGCTGCGCTCAATCCTGAGAGCGCCGGCACGCACCGCGGCGGCTATCTAATTCGATCCGTGGCTGAAGTCGCGAAGCCGGTCGAGCGGCTGCCCGGCGTGCCGGTGCCTACCGCCGCAAACCACGCACGCGCGTTGGCGACGTCGCGGGCGATGGCGGCGGTTAGCGTTTCGAGGTCGATGTACTTTTCCTCATCACGCAGCTTCTTCAGGAATTCGACCCGTACGAGTTTGCCGTAAGCGTCGCCATGCCAGTCGAGCAGATGGACTTCAAGCAGCACGCGGCCGGAATCGTCGACGGTAGGGCGCAGGCCGAGGCTTGCGACGCCCGGCACCGGTTCTGCCTCGATGCCGTGTACGCGCACCACGAAAATGCCCGCCAGCGCCGGGCGCTTGTGGGCGATCGGCAGGTTCAGCGTGGGAAAGCCGAGGTCGCGGCCGAGCTTCATGCCGTGCACCACGTGGCCGCTGATCAGGTAATCGCGGCCGAGCGCGGCACGCGCGGCGTCGAGATCGCCCGCCACCAGCGCCGCGCGCACACCCGAGCTGGAGATGCGCGCGCCGGACGGGTCTGCGACGGTCGCCATCTGCTCGACTTCAAAGCCGTGCTGCTCGCCCGCCGCTTTCAGCGAGCCGAAGTCGCCCGCACGCTTCGCGCCGTAGCGGAAATCGTCGCCGATCATCACCCAGCGCGCATGCAGGCCGTTGACGATGATCCGTTCGACGAAGGTATCCGGCGACTGGCTGGCAAAGGTGTGATTGAAGTGCTCGACCACGACCCGGTCCACGCCGTTGGTGCGCAGCGCCTCCAGCTTGTCGCGCAGCATGGCGATGCGCGGCGGCGCGCCGGCCGGATTGAAGAATTCGCGCGGGTGCGGCTCGAAAGTCATCACGCAGACGGGCAGCCCGCGCGCGTCGGCCGCCGCCCGCACATGGGCGAGCAGAGCCTGATGGCCGCGGTGGACACCGTCGAAGTTGCCGATGGTCAGGGCGCAGGGCGCACGGCTCTCGGCATTGGGAAGACCGCGGAAGACTCTCACAATAGCGGGTTGGGCGACTTTTTAAATGTGGGGCAGCGTGTAACCAGCCGGCCTGCGCGGATGCCGCATGCGCGGACGCTGCAAAACAAACGATTATAAACGCTCAAAGCGGGACGGGGCGGCGCAGCGCCGTTCCGGCGTCCCCCGAATGATAAAATCCGCGGATGAAAAAACTTGTCATCCTGATTTCGGGGCGGGGCAGCAACATGGAAGCCATTGTGCGCGCCTGCTCGCACGAAGGCTGGCCGGCGCAAGTCGCCGCCGTGATTGCCAACCGCCCAGACGCCGCGGGCCTTGAGTTTGCCGCGTCACACGGCATTGCCACAGCGGTGGTCGACCACCGCCAGTTTCCCGACCGCGAGTCGTTCGACGCCGCTCTTGCGCGCCAGATTGACGCTTTCACGCCGGATCTGGTCGTGCTCGCCGGCTTCATGCGCGTGTTGACGTCCGGCTTTGTCGACCACTACGCGGCGCGTATGCTGAACGTGCATCCGTCGCTGCTGCCGAGCTTCGCGGGCCTGAAAACCCACCAGCAGGCGCTCGACGCCGGCGTGCGCCTGCACGGCGCTTCTGTCCATTTTGTCACGTCACAGCTCGATCATGGGCCTATCGTGATCCAGTCGGCCGTGCCGGTGCAGGACGGCGACGACGCTGCGGCGCTCGCCGAGCGCGTGCTGGCTACCGAACACGTCATTTACCCCCGCGCGGTGCGCTGGTTCGTCGAAGGGCGCCTCGCGCTCGACGGGCTGCGCGTCACGCTGACGCCGCCGGAGCCGCAATGGCTCTTTGCCGACATCAATAGCAACAAGATCGCCGGAGAGGGCGTATGAGACTGCATGGATTTCTGATTGGACAAACCGAAACGCTGCTGGCGGACGTGCTGAAGCTGGCCGGCCCCGCCGACGCGGCCACCAGCCGGTTTTTTCGCGCCCACCCGAAGCTTGGGCACGGCGAGCGCGGTGTGATCGCTGAAGCGGTGTTCGCGGTGCTGCGCCGGCGCATGGAGTTCGCCCACCTGGCCGAAAGCGGCACGGGCAGCCCGGCACGCCGGATGGCCTTGCTCGGCCTGATGCAAACGGCGGGGCGCTCGGCCCTGAAGCCGTTTGTGTCCGATACCGAGTCCAACTGGCTCGAACACGTCGCGAAGATCGACCCGGAAAGTTTGCCGCTGCGGATTCGCATGAATCTGCCCGACTGGATCTATCAGGCGCTGTCGCAGCGCTTCGAGGCCGAAGAGCTGGCGCAGCTGGCCGCCGCGCTGAACTACCCGGCGCCGCTGGACCTGCGCGCCAACCCGATCAAGGCGACCCGCGACGACGTGCTGGGCGCGCTCTCGAAGGCCGGCATCGAGGCAGGCGCGACGCCGTTTGCGCCGCTGGGCGTGCGGGTGGTCGGCAAACCGCCGCTCACCAAGCTCGACGCGTTCCAGAACGGCTGGGTCGAGGTGCAGGACGAGGGCAGCCAGTTGCTGTGTTCGCTGGTCGCGCCCCGGCGCGGAGAAATGATCGTCGACTTTTGCGCCGGCGCGGGCGGCAAGACTTTGGCGCTGGGCGCGATGATGCGCTCCACGGGCCGTCTGTACGCGTTCGACATCTCCGAGCGGCGCCTCGCCAAGCTCAAGCCACGCCTCGCGCGCAGCGGGCTGTCGAACGTCAACCCGGTCTTGATCGACAGCGAGCATGACGCCAAGATCAAGCGCCTTGCGGGCAAGATCGACCGCGTGCTGGTGGATGCGCCGTGCAGTGGCCTCGGCACGCTGCGCCGCAATCCGGACCTGAAATGGCGTCAATCGCCGGAATCGATCGCGGAACTGGCGCCCAAGCAGTTGTCGATCCTGACGAGCGCGGCGCGCCTCGTGAAGGTCGGCGGGCGTCTGGTGTATGCGACCTGCAGCATTCTGGAAGCGGAGAACGAAGCGATCGTCACGCAGTTCCTCGCCAATCATCCGGGCTTCGCGCTCGTGCCGGCGCGCGACGTGCTGGCTGAGCAGCGCGTCGAGATCGAGATGGGCGACTACCTGTCCCTGTGGCCGCACCGCCACGCCACCGACGGCTTTTTCGCCGCCGTGCTGGAGCGCCGCGCTTAAGGCGCAGCAAGCGCCGCGGGCGCGCCGGCTGCCTTGATTTGATGTAATTGTCATGGCAGTCGCGCCGCGCCGGGCGCCACAACGACACCATGCACAACCGGATCTTCTCCCACCTGTTCGGCGACGTTGCCCACGACTTTGGCCAGCCCGTGATGCTCTGGCAGGTGGGCCTGCTGCTCGGCACGCTGGCGCTTGCTTGGGGGCTCGCCTGGCTGCTGCGCCGCACGCTAGATCTGCGCCGCCAGACGCGGTATCAGGCGCTGCGCTTCGGCGCGGAAAGCCTGAACCGCGCATTTTTTCCATTAATCGGCGCGGGTCTGGTCTGGATTGCGCAGGCGGTCGCCGGCCCGTTCATGCACACCGCGCTGCTCGACCTGGCGCTGGTGCCGCTGTTCGGCATCGGCCTGATCTACGTGATGTTTTTCTTCGCCCGCCGCGTCTTTGCGAGCCATGGCGAAGCGCATACGTGGCTTTTCTTCGGCGAGAAAATCGTTTCGCTGATCGTCTGGATCGGCATGGTGCTCACCGTGATGGGCATTCAGGACGACGTGCTCGACTGGATGGCCAGCGTGCATTTTCGCGTCGCCAATGCGCATATGACGCTGCTGTCGCTCTCCACCGGCCTGCTGTGGGTCTGCGTGACGATGATCGTGGCGATGTGGCTCGGCTCGGCATTCGAAGAACGGCTGATGCGCTCGCGCACGCTCGACGCGAATCTGAAAGTGGTGGTGGCGCGGGTCGGCCGGGCGTTGTTCATGCTGGCCGCGGTGCTGATCAGCCTGTCGCTGGTCGGCATCGACATCACCGTGCTCGGCGTGTTCGGCGGCGCGCTGGGCGTGGGGCTCGGCTTCGGCCTGCAGAAGATCGCCAGCAACTATGTGTCCGGCTTCATCATCCTGATCGACCGCTCGCTGCGGATCGGCGACACCATCAACACCGGCGGTCTGCAGGGCATGGTCACGCAGATCCGCACCCGCTATACGGTGGTGCGCGGTCTCGACGGCATCGAAACGCTGATTCCGAACGAAAAGCTGATTACCGACGTCGTCCAGAACCAGTCGTCGTATCTGACGCGCGGCTACGCGAAGCTTGCGGTGCAGGTCGCTTATACCTCGGACGTCGAGCAGGCCATGAGCTTGCTCGCGCAAGCGGCCGCCGGGGTGGAGCGGGTGCTGCGGGACCCGGCGCCCACGCCTTATCTGGCGGGCTTTGGGCAGGACGGGATCAACCTCGAGCTGGGTTTCTGGATCGAGGACGCCGCGACCGGTACCGCCGGCGTGCGCTCGGCGATCAACCGCAATATCTGGCGCCTCTTTAGCGAAAACGGCATTTCGATCCCGTTCGCCCAACGCGAAGTGCGTATTGTGGGCGCGAGCGACATACTGTCGCGACCGGCAAATATGACCGAAGGGGTGGCTGGCGAGCCGGACGGCGCCGCCTGACGGGGCGCCGGCGTCACGCCGGCGTATCAAAAAAGCGCGCCAGCGTGTTTCCCCCAGGTTGATGCGCCACAAAAAATCCCCAATTGTTACAAACACTTGGAACGGTTCAAGTAGAATAACGTCCAATCTGGCCGTATGCTTTCACTTTCTTGACGCCGCGTTTTTGATCATCCCTTTGGTTACTTTGGTTAGCCGTTTCCTGGTTATCTTTGGTTGCCGTTCGGTTGTTGTGTGCGCGTTGTCTTCAGGTGTCCTGTCACTCTCGTTTCACAGGTAAATTGCCTTGCTGAATTCCTTGCTTGATTTTCTTGCCCACGGTCTGCTGCGCTTCTCCTGGTGGCAACTCGTGGTGTACACGCTTGTGGTGACGCACATCACCATCGTCGGCGTTACGGTGTATCTGCACCGCTGCCAGGCGCACCGCGCCCTTGACCTGCATCCCGCAGTCAGTCATTTTTTCCGCTTCTGGCTGTGGATGACCACGGGCATGCTGACCGGCCAATGGGCCGCGATTCACCGTAAGCATCACGCCAAGTGCGAAACCGAAGAAGATCCGCATAGCCCGCAAACGCGCGGCATCTGGAAGGTTTTGCTGGAAGGCGCCGAGCTGTATCGCACGGAAGCGAAGAACGAAGAGACCATGCGCAAGTTCAGTCACGGCACGCCGAACGACTGGATGGAACGCAACGTTTACACGAAGTACCCGATTCTGGGCGTGAGCCTGATGATGGTGCTGAACGTGGCGCTGTTCGGCCTCGTCGGCCTGACGGTCTGGGCCGTGCAGATGATCTGGATTCCGTTCTGGGCGGCCGGCGTCGTCAACGGTCTCGCGCACTTCTGGGGCTATCGCAACTTCAACTCGTCGGATGCGAGCACCAACATCTTCCCGTGGGGCATCCTGATCGGTGGCGAAGAACTGCATAACAACCACCACACGTATGCGACTTCGGCCAAGCTGTCGAACAAGTGGTACGAGTTCGATATCGGCTGGATGTACATCCGCATCATGTCGGCGTTCCGCCTCGCCAAGGTGAAGAAGATTGCGCCCACGCCGCGCCTGACCACCGGCAAGCTGGTGCTCGACCAGGACACGCTGCAAGCCGTGCTGGCCAACCGCTATGAAGTGATGGCCCGCTACGGCAAGGCGCTCAAGCGCGCTTATCGCCAGGAACTGGCGCATCTGAAGGAAGTGGGCGCGCGCGAAAAGTATCAGTTGATGCGCGGTGCACGCAGCTGGTTCCACAAGGAAGAAGCCGGCCTCGACGAACCGCAGAAGCGTCAGTTGCCGCAGATCTTCGCGAACAGCCAGAAGCTGCGCACTTATATCGAACTGCGTAATGAGCTGGCCGCCATGTGGGAGCGTTCGAACGCTTCGCGTGAACAGTTGCTGGTGCAGTTGCAGGATTGGTGCCATCGCGCGGAACAAAGCGGCATCAAGGCTCTCCAGGAGTTTGCAACGCGCCTGCGTCGCTATGCATAAGCACGAAATCTATTAAAATTTAGTTACGTCACAAAACCCCGCGTTGGCGGGGTTTTGCTTTTTTGGGCCGCCAAAAAACGTCGGACGTGACGCGTAGCGCGCGCACCGTAGCACGTGCATACGAGCATCACGCACGGCCATCCGCGGCGAATCAGCAGGGCAGAGGGGATCATGAATCAGCAGGCGATCAGGAGCGTCGAATACGACCGGCCGCAGGCGCAGGGCCTGACGTGCGGTATCGGGCAAGCGTGGGCAAAGGTGCCGGACGCGCCATCGGCAGAAGAAAAGCTCGCGCTGAAGGCGCGTATTCGCGAGTTGCTGGCGCGTGAGAAGGCGGTGCTCGTCGCGCACTACTATGTGGACGCGGAGCTGCAGGAACTTGCCGACGAGACCGGCGGCTGCGTGGCGGATTCGTTGGAGATGGCACGTTTCGGCCGCGATCATGAGGCAAAGACACTGGTGGTGGCCGGCGTGCGCTTCATGGGTGAGACCTCGAAGATTCTCAGTCCCGACAAGCGTGTATTGATGCCGGATCTCGATGCGACCTGCTCGCTCGATCTCGGCTGCCCCGTCGATGAGTTTTCCGCGTTCTGCGATGCGCATCCGGATCGCACGGTAGTGGTCTACGCCAACACCAGCGCGGCCGTGAAGGCGCGGGCAGACTGGATGGTGACCTCGTCGATCGGACTAGAGATTGTCGCTGACCTGCATGCGCGCGGAGAAAAGCTGATCTGGGCGCCGGACCGGCACCTGGGTAGCTACATTCAGAAGAAGACCGGCGCGGACATGCTGCTGTGGCAGGGCTCGTGCCTCGTGCACGACGAATTCAAGGGCATCGAACTCGATCTGCTGCGCGAGCAATATCCGGATGCGAAGGTGCTGGTGCATCCCGAGTCGCCGGAAAGCGTGGTTGCGCAGGCAGATGTGGTGGGCTCGACGACGCAACTGATCGATGCCGCGCAACGGCTCGATGCGAAGCACTTCATCGTCGCAACGGATCTGGGCATTCTGTACAAGATGCGGCTTGCCGCGCCGGGCAAGACCTTTATCGAGGCGCCCACGGCCGGCAACAGCGCGACCTGCAAGAGCTGCGCGCATTGCCCGTGGATGGCGATGAACGGACTGGCAAACCTGGCTGACGTGCTGGAGCGCGGTCACAACGAGATCTTCGTTGACCGCGCGGTGAGCGAGCGCGCCCGCGTGCCGATCGACCGCATGCTGGACTTTGCTGCACGGCGCAAGACGCGTGTGCAGGCAAGCGGTGATCTGGCGAAGGACACGGCCTTGTTTTCGAACGTGGGGGCGGCGTAATGGCGGTAGCAGATGTAGCTGAGCAGGATCAGGTGCAGTATCCGGCTGACGCGGTCTCGCCATTGTTTGCAGAGGTGCGGGCGCAGTACGGCGCGGCGTTTGATGCAGCACTCGCGCGCAACGTTGCGGACGCGCTGGCGGAGGATGTTGGCGCCGGCGATCAAACGGGGCGCCTTGTGCCGGCCGACGCGCTGCGCGACGCGCGCATCATCGTGCGTGAAGACGCCGTGCTGTGCGGCGTGCCGTGGTTCAACGCAGTGCTGCACAGTGTCGATCCGCGCATCGAGGTGCGGTGGCGTTATCGTGAAGGCGAGCGTATGACGGCGGATAAGCCGGTGTGTGAGCTGCGCGGCCCGGCGCGCGCGTTGCTGACCGCCGAGCGCAATGCGCTCAATTTCCTGCAGATGCTCTCAGGTGTTGCGAGCGCAACGCGGCGCTACGTCGACGCGATTGCTCATACCCGGACGCGTATTCTGGACACGCGCAAGACCTTGCCTGGGCTGCGGCTCGCGCAGAAGTATGCGGTGCGCGTGGGCGGCGGCGCCAACCAGCGGCTCGCGCTGTATGACGGCATTCTCATCAAGGAGAACCACATCGCAGCGGCGGGCGGCGTGGGGGCGGCAATGGATGCTGCGCTTGCCTTGAACGCAGGCGTGTCGATCCAGATCGAGGTCGAAACGCTCGAGCAGCTTGAGATGGCACTCTCGCATCGCGCGCAATCGGTGCTGCTCGACAATTTCTCGTTCGATGCCATGCGTGAAGCGGTGCGTCTCACCGCGGGACGCGCCGTGCTCGAGGTCTCGGGCGGCGTGAACTCCGAGACCGTGCGGACGATTGCCGAGACGGGTGTCGATCGCATTTCGATTGGCGCCTTGACGAAGGACGTGCGCGCAACGGATTACTCGATGCGGATCGTCTGATTCCGGTTTCGATCCGATTCAGCCCCGTTGTGCGTCAGACATTGCGGTTGCGCACATTCTCCGGCGACAGCACAGTCGGCAACGCCTTCGGCAGCGCGGCAGGCCAGTCGCGGCTGAAGTGAAGGCCGCGGCTTTCGCGCCGTGAACGGGCGCTGTCCACGATTAGCGATGCCACGTCGACCAGATTGCGCAGCTCGAGCAGATCGCGGCTCACCTTGAAGTGCGCATAGTACTCGTGGATTTCGTCGCGCAGCAGTGCGAGACGATGCTTCGCGCGCGTAAGCCGCTTGTCCGTGCGCACGATGCCGACGTAATTCCACATCAGGCGGCGCAGCTCATCCCAGTTGTGAGCGACCACCACCTCTTCGTCCGGATCGGACACGCGGCTTTCGTCCCAATCCGGCAGCGGCGCGTGGACGGCGGCGCTGAAGCCTTCCCCTTCGATCGCTGCAGCGGCGGAACGACCGATCACGAGGCACTCCAGCAGCGAATTGCTGGCAAGGCGGTTGGCGCCATGCAATCCGGTGCAGGACGTCTCGCCGACCGCGTAGAGGCCCGCCAGATCGGTGCGGCCGGCCAGGTCCGTGACAACCCCGCCGCACGTGTAGTGCGCGGCCGGCACGACCGGGATCGGCTCCTTGGTGATGTCGATGCCGAACGCGAGGCAGCGCGCAAGAATCGTCGGGAAGTGCTCTTGCAGGAAAGAGGCCGGCTGGTGGCTGATATCGAGGTACACACAGTCGATGCCGCGCTTCTTGATCTCGAAGTCGATCGCACGGGCCACGATATCGCGCGGCGCGAGTTCGGCACGTTCGTCGTGCTGTGGCATAAAGCGGGTGCCATCCGGCAGCTTGAGAATACCGCCTTCGCCACGCACCGCTTCCGAGATCAGGAACGATTTGGCGTACGGATGGAACAGGCAGGTCGGGTGAAACTGGATGAACTCCATGTTGGACACGCGGCAGCCGGCCCGCCAGGCCATGGCGATGCCGTCGCCGGTGGCGGTATCCGGGTTCGTGGTGTAGAGGTAGACCTTGCCTGCGCCGCCGGTTGCGAGCACCGTGTGCGGTGCTTCGATGGTGACCGTGCGGCCGCTTTCGAGATCGAGCGCGTACAGGCCATGGCACCGGCGCCCCGGCAAGCCCAGGCGATCCGACGTGATCAGGTCGATCGCATAGTGGTTTTCGAGCAGCGTGATGTTCGGATGGCGGCGCACACGCTCGCTCAGAGTGGCGACCACCGCGTGACCGGTCGCGTCCGCGGCATGAATGATGCGGCGATGGCTATGGCCGCCTTCGCGCGTGAGGTGAAAGCCGAGTTCGGCCGCATCGTCTTTGGTGAACGGCACGCCTTGGGCGATCAGCCATTCAATGGCCTCGCGTCCGTGCTCGACAATGAAACGCGTGGCGGCTTCGTCGCACAGGCCGCCGCCGGCGATGAGCGTGTCGCTGACATGGTTTTCGATGCTGTCCGCGGAGTCGAGCACGGCTGCGATACCGCCTTGCGCCCAATCGCTGGCGCCTTCCGTCATTGAAACCTTGGCAATTACCGCGACCCGCCGCGTCTCCGCCAGATTCAGTGCGACACTCAGACCCGCCAGGCCACTGCCGACAATCGCCACATCAAAATTCATTTCCTGCGTCTCCATCGCTTGATCGGCCGTTGCGACTTGTGTCGCCGCTCACCGATAAACGAGCAAGGATACGCGCCGGGCGACCTGAGGGAAAGCTGGCCGGATGGCCGATGTGGAGCAGCAAGCTGCCAGGGGCGCTGAAAAGGCCTGAAATGCAAAAAGCCCCGCACAGGTGCAGGGCTTTTTTGTCTTCGTCAACAAGCAGGAGGCAAGATCTTATTTGATCTTGGTTTCCTTGTACGGCACATGCTTGCGAGCGACGGGATCAAACTTGCTGATCTCCATCTTTTCCGGCATGTTGCGCTTGTTTTTCGTCGTGGTGTAGAAGTGACCCGTACCAGCGGTCGATTCCAGCTTGATCTTGTCGCGTGCGCCCTTGGCCATGATTTACTCCTTAGGCTTCACCGCGTGCGCGCAGGTCTGCGAGCACGGCGTCAATGCCGTTCTTGTCGATCAGACGCAGGCCGGCGTTCGAAACGCGCAGACGCACCCAACGGTTTTCGCTTTCCACCCAGATACGGCGGTTTTGCAGGTTCGGCAGGAACCGGCGCTTGGTTTTGTTGTTCGCGTGGGAAACGTTGTTGCCGCTCATCGGCGCTTTCCCAGTTACTTGGCATACGCGTGCCATATGAGAGCACTCCTAATACGCTAATTCTGAGTTCGGACGCCGCGAAAGTTATCCGGAAGGGCCGCGATGGTCGCTGATGGCGTTCAGTCGCTTATCTCCCGAAAGACCTTTGATGGCTTCGGAACAGGGTTGGAAACAGGCAAACCGGAATTCTAGCAGAAAAAAAGCCGATAAATCAAACCTTATTTGCGGCTGACCATGCGGGACGGGATAGCGCCGCAGCCGCAATGCGGCGGGTGCCGCGGCGCTGACCGCTCGCCGATTTACGACCATCCAGCTCTGGCAAACGAAAATGTCTCATGCGTGCCGATCACAAGGTGATCGACCAGTTGAACGTCGATCAGCGCGAGGGTATCGCGCAGCACCTGGGTCAGCCGCCGGTCGCTGGCGCTCGGTTTGACCGCCCCGGAGGGGTGATTATGCGCCACGATCATGCTTGCCGCGTTGGTTGTCAGCGCCCGGCGGACAATTTCCCGCGGATAGACCGCCATGCGCGTGAGCGAGCCACGTGAGCTTTCCTCGGTGCTGATCAACCGGTGGCGAGCATCCAGAAAAAGGCAGACGAAAACTTCGTGGGGCCGCGAGCCGATCAGCAGGCGTAAATAATCCTCGACCGCTTCCGGTGAGTCGATCAGCGGTTTTTCGCGCATTTTTTCGACGAGCGAGCGCCGCGCCAGCTCAAGAATGGCGAGCAACTGCGCCGTTTTGGCGGGCCCGATGCCCGGGAGTCCCTTGAAATCCTCTGGAGTGGCGTCGAGCATCGCGCGCAGCGAGCCAAAGCGCTTCAGCAGTGATTCGGAGATGCCGAACACGTTGTGCCCCGGTAATCCGGAGCCCAGTACCAGCGCGACCAGTTCGGCATCGGTCAGTGTACCTGGCCCGAATTCGAGCAGGCGCTCGCGTGGCATATGGCGTTTGTCGCGGTGGCTGCGCTTGTGTTTGCGCACGAGCCGCGGCGGCTGGGGCGCGGTCGCCACCTGCGCCCGTCGCGGGGCGGAGCGTCCGGGGGCGGTTGTCGTAGCCATGTCCCCCGCAGCATTTGCCGTCGTTCCTACGCTGGCGTAATAGTCCATGTCATGGTTCTCCGGTTTGTGGGTGAGAACGCCTCACCCTTAGCGGCCTTGCATACGACGCTCGCGAGCCGCCGCTGGATATGTGGCTTACAATAGAACTTTTGCGCACGGCGCCATGACGGTTTGCCACCCGCACAGGCAGCGCCCAAGGCGCCCGCGTGCAGCGCGTCCCGACTGAACGAGTACTGCATGAGCATCATCGACATCTCTGAAGTGAAACCCGGTTCGCACGTCACGCTCCATTACCGGCTTTCGCTTGCCGATGGCGCCGAAGTCATCAACACCTTCACGGAAAAGCCGGCCACGCTGCTGCTGGGTGCAGGCCAATTGGCGCCGTCGCTGGAAGATATTTTGCTGGGATTGAAGGTCGGCCACCATTCGACCTTTCAGCTAACGCCGGAGCAGGCGTTCGGCCCGCGCAACCCGGAACTGCTGCAGCGGGTGTCGCTTGCCACGCTGCGCGAAAACAGCATGATCGGTGAGGATTTTTCTCCCGGCGATCTCGTCGAATTCAACGCGCCGGGTGGCGGCCGTTACGCTGGCGTGCTGAAGGAAGTGGGCGAAACGTCCGCCCTGTTCGATTTCAATCACCCGCTCGCCGGCCAGGCGTTGGCGTTCGAAGTGAAAATCATCGGGATTCTGTAAACATGAGCACCACGGATACGACTCTGACCGAAGCCGAGATCCTGTTGGCGCAACCGCGTGGTTTTTGCGCGGGTGTCGATCGGGCCATCGAAATCGTCGAACGCGCGATCAAGCTGCACGGCTCACCTATCTATGTGCGTCACGAGATTGTTCACAACGCCTATGTGGTGGAGGATCTGCGCAAGAAGGGTGCGATCTTTATCGAGCAGTTAGAGGAAGTGCCGGCCGGCAATACGGTGATCTTTAGCGCCCATGGTGTCTCGAAGACCGTGCGCCAGGAAGCCGAGTCGCGCGGCCTGCGCGTTTATGACGCGACTTGCCCGCTCGTCACCAAGGTGCACATCGAGGTCGCGAAGATGCGCCAGGATGGCTTCGATATTGTGATGATCGGCCACAAGGGGCATCCGGAAGTCGAGGGCACGATGGGGCAGGCAGGCGAGGGCATGTATCTCGTCGAAGATATTGCCGACGTCCAGGCACTCGCGCTCGCCGATCCCGAGCGCATTGCGTTCGTGACGCAAACCACGCTGTCGGTCGACGACGCGGCGGAGATCATCGCTGCGCTCAAGGCCAAGTACCCATCCATTCGCGAACCTAAAAAGCAGGACATCTGCTACGCCACGCAGAACCGCCAGGACGCGGTGAAGTTCATGGCGCCGCAGTGCGACGTGGTGATCGTGGTGGGAAGCCCGAACAGCTCGAACTCGAACCGCTTGCGCGAAGTCGCCGAGAAGCGCGGCATTCCTTCCTATATGGTGGATTCACCCGACCAGATCGATCCGGCCTGGATCGTCGGCAAGCGCCGCATCGGTGTGACCGCTGGCGCCTCCGCCCCGGAAGTGCTGGCGCAAGCGGTGATTGCCCGTTTGCGCGAACTGGGTGTGCGCAACGTGCGCGCACTCGAGGGCATCGAGGAAAATATCGCATTTCCGCTGCCGCGGGGCTTGGGTTTGCCAGCCTGACAATCAGCCGACGTTTCTGTAAGAAAAGCGCGCCTCGGGCGCGCTTTTTTGTTGTTCAGACAATAGCTTCACGTCCTTTAAATAAGTGTCAGATCATACAAATGGACCGTTTTGCGACGCTCGGAACGTAAAAATTTTGCCTCCCGGTGATTTTATTTAATCTATCCGGCAATGATCGATCCCCATTTAATGAGGGGATATTCTCCACTCGCGATTTTTGATGCACTAACATTGTGCGTCGTACTGCCGATATCTCAAAAGGTAGTACTTATCGCTCAGCGCGGTGAAATCAGGGCTGAACCGTATTCGCTGCAACACTTGATGCTGCTTGGGTCTACGATGGTGCAACTGATGCACGAAAAATTGTCGCAACCAGGTTGCGCCTTTATCCGAATATTGTTCTCAAAATGAGGTTGCAATGCAGGAAAACCCTGCCGTTTCAACAATATTGCCCATCGCATAATTGGAGTTACAATGCGCGCGTTCTCAAGGCCTCCGGGCCTCGAACGCTGGATTTAGCAAGGCGCTGGAGACCTACCCAATGCGAGTCAAGTTTGCTTACGCCGTGTCCATCCCGGCCGCGGTTGAGATGCTGACCGCGTGCAGCAAAAAGAGCGTTGGTATGGCAGGCGCGGGCGAATCCGCTGTGACGATGATAGAGGCGCCGGCAAGCAAGATGCCGATCGTCATGATTGGCCATGTGACCCGACTAACGGGAAGTATTGCCCAACTCGGCAAAGACAACGAAAACGGGGCGCGATTGGCGGTTGAGGAGATCACCACGCAGGGGCTGACAGTCGTCTGTCAGAAGATCCAGCCGGAGCTGGATGCGCACCGCATCGCGCCAACGGCCGATGTGGCCGCCGATAGCAAGGGGAGCGCAGGCGAGTCTGCGCATACCGCCAGGGCGAGCAGCGCGAAAACGGTCGCACGGGAAGCGACGCATGATCTGGCCAAGGGTATCCGGGCCATTCTCACCAACATCAAGCGTGTTCAGCCGGACGGCATGAAGTCCGGCCGTATGCACGCAACGGGCGGGCGGCCAGCAAAGCAGACGGCCGCGCCCGGTAGCAGGGCAAAAATCCTTGGCGGCGGCGGCGTGTGTACCGTCAAGGTGGGGGAGCTGGCGGGATCCGCCGGGCAAAACCCGGTCAGTGCGGAGGCGGCATTCGTGCTTTCGGACATGACCCAGGAAACGGCTTTCTACAGGCAGGACGGAGACCGTTTTCACACGCTGGTGCAGAGTGACGCGCCGTTCACGTATGAAGCGTTGTGCGTGAATGTCGATGCAATGAAGCGCGCCCACTCAATCGACGCGCCCGAGGTGCTGGCTGCGATGCCGCGCGCTGGTTACAACCGCATAACCGGCCACATCGCATTCGACGACAAGGGTGATTTGAAAGAAGGCGCCATTACGCTTTACGACTTCAAGGACAGCAACCAGGCGGTCCTCGACGCCGTAGAGATGTAATGACGGGACGTACAGCCTGACGGCACCTGGCCCACCCATTGGTGTCGTTTTTGCATCCGTTTCCGGCAAGCCGGCGACTGCATCCCAGTCGCAAGATGAGCCGGTAGCGGATAACCCTTACCGGTCTTTTACATCAGTACCCGCAGTGCCGTTGCGATTTGTGCGAAGCATCACCGCCCACCGGCTGATGGCGAGCGCAAATCCAGTCGCACGGGCTAAGGAGCATTAAATGGATATCTTCATCCAGCAGATCCTCAACGGACTGGTGCTTGGCAGCGTTTACGCCATCATCGCACTGGGCTATACGATGGTTTACGGCATCTTGGGCATCATCAACTTCGCTCACGGCGATGTGTTGATGGTAGGCGCGATGGTTGCGCTCTCGGCCATAGGCGTGCTTCAGAACCACTTTCCGGGGCTAGGCAATGTGCCGACGCTCATCATCGCGTTGATCATCGCCGCAGCGGTTTGCTCGGTGGTCGGCTATACGATCGAGCGTGTGGCCTACCGGCCGTTGCGCCGCGCGCCGCGTCTGGCTCCGCTGATCACCGCCATCGGCGTGTCGATCCTGCTGCAGACGCTCGCCATGATGATCTGGTCGCGCAACCCGCTGCCGTTCCCGCAACTGCTGCCGACCGATCCGCTCAACGTGATCAAGTCCGGACCCAACAATCCGGGCGCCGTGATTTCGATGACTGAAATCACGATCATCGTGGTGGCGTTCCTCGTAATGGGCGGTCTGCTGCTGCTCGTGCACAAGACGAAGCTCGGCCGTGCCATGCGCGCGATTGCCGAAAATCCGAACGTGGCGAGCCTGATGGGCGTGAACCCGAACTTCGTGATCTCGGCAACCTTCATGATCGGCTCGGCGCTTGCCGCGCTGGCCGGCGTGATGATCGCGTCCGAGTACGGCAACGCTCACTTCTATATGGGCTTCATCCCCGGCCTGAAGGCCTTTACCGCGGCCGTGCTCGGCGGTATCGGCAATCTCGGCGGCGCAATGGTCGGCGGTGTGGTGCTCGGCCTGATCGAACAGTTGGGTGCGGGCTACATCGGCAACCTCACGGGTGGCGTGTTCGGCAGTAATTACCAGGACGTGTTCGCATTCATCGTGCTGATCGTCGTGCTGGTGTTCCGTCCGTCGGGCCTGTTGGGCGAACGTGTTGCAGATCGCGCGTAAGGAGCAGAAAACATGACCTCAATTCAACCGATCGAGCCGTCCACGACGCTCATCCCTGAGAAGAACATGACGAAGACCCTGACGGTCGGCGTCATTACTGCGATCCTGGTTATCGCTGCGCCGTTCATCATCGGCGCAGCCGGCGGCAACTACTGGGTGCGCGTGCTCGACTTCGCGATGCTGTACGTGATGCTGGCTCTGGGCCTGAACGTGGTGGTCGGCTTTGCCGGCCTGCTGGATTTGGGCTACATCGCGTTCTATGCGATTGGCGCCTACACCACGGCACTGCTGTCCTCGCCGCACCTGAGCAACCAGTTCGCATGGATTGCGCATCTCTTCCCGGGCGGCCTGCATACGCCGTTCTGGATCATCGTGCCGATCGCCATGGCGCTCGCTGCGATCTTCGGCGTGCTGCTCGGTGCTCCGACGCTGCGTCTGCGTGGCGACTACCTCGCCATCGTGACCCTCGGCTTCGGGGAAATCGTGCGGATCTTCATGAACAACCTCGACCGTCCGGTGAACATCACCAACGGCCCGCAGGGGATCACGGGGATCGACCCGGTGCAGGTCGGCGGCTTCAGTCTCGCGCAGACCCACAGCTTCCTCGGCCTGCAGTTCACGACGGTGTACATGTATTACTACCTGTTCGTGCTGTGCGCGCTGCTGGTGATCTGGGTGTGTACGCGTCTGCAGCACTCGCGTATCGGCCGTGCATGGGCCGCGATCCGCGAAGACGAAATTGCTGCCAAGGCGATGGGCATCAACACCCGTAACGTGAAGCTGCTGGCGTTCGCCATGGGTGCGTCGTTCGGCGGCCTGTCGGGCGCGATGTTCGGCGGCTTCCAGGGTTTCGTGTCGCCGGAATCGTTCACTTTCTGGGAATCGGTCGTGGTGCTGGCCTGCGTGGTGCTGGGCGGTATGGGCCACATCCCGGGTGTGATTCTTGGTGCAGTGCTGCTCGCTGTGTTCCCGGAATTCCTGCGCTCGACGATGGGTCCGCTGCAAAACGCCATCTTCGGCCATGAAATTGTCGATACCGAAGTGATCCGTCAGTTGCTGTACGGTCTCGCGATGGTTCTCATCATGCTGTACCGCTCGGAAGGCCTGTGGCCCGCACCGAAGCACGAGGACAAGATTGCGAAACTGGCAAAGCGCAACGGCAAGAAGCCGGTGCGCGCCTGAGGCCTGACAGGACTAGGAGAACTTCAATGAGCGACAAACAAATCCGCCTGTCCGTCAAAGGCGTGAACAAACGCTTTGGCGGCCTGCAGGCACTGTCCGACGTTGGCCTCGAAATCAAGGCCGGCGAGATTTATGGCCTGATCGGCCCGAACGGCGCAGGCAAGACCACGTTCTTCAACGTGATCACGGGCCTGTATACGCCGGACTCCGGCGACTTCAAGCTGGACGGCGAGAACTACACGCCGACTGCGGTGTACCAGGTCGCGAAGGCCGGGATTGCGCGGACCTTCCAGAACATCCGTCTGTTCGGCGGCATGACCGCGCTGGAAAACGTGATGGTGGGCCGTCACGTGCGCACCAAGCATGGCCTGCTTGGCGCCGTGTTCCAGACGCCGGCTGAGCGCAAGGAAGAGCGCGAGATCAAGGAACGCGCGCTCGAACTGCTGGAGTACGTCGGCGTGCTGCAATACGCGGACTACACCTCGCGCAACCTGTCGTACGGCCACCAGCGCCGTCTGGAAATTGCCCGTGCTTTGGCAACCGATCCGAAGCTGCTGGCCTTGGACGAACCGGCCGCCGGCATGAACGCAACGGAAAAGGTCGAACTGACCAAGCTGCTCGACAAGATCCGCAGCGACGGCAAGACGATCCTGCTGATTGAACACGATGTGAAACTGGTGATGGGGCTGTGCAACAACATGACAGTGCTCGATTACGGCAAGGTGATCGCCCAGGGTCTGCCGCAAGACGTGCAGAAGGATCCGAAGGTGATTGAGGCATATCTGGGTGCGGGGGTCCACTGATGGCTACGGCAATGTTGAAAATCAAGGGCCTGCAGGTCAATTACGGCGGCATTCAGGCAGTCAAGGGCATCGATCTGGAAGTTGCGCAGGGCGAGCTGGTCACGCTGATCGGCGCGAACGGCGCAGGCAAGACCACGACGATGAAGGCGATCACGGGCCTGAAGGCCTACGCTGCGGGCGACATCGAGTACATGGGCGAGTCCATCAAGGGCCTGCCCGCGCATGAGTTGCTCAAGCGCGGTCTCGCGATGGTGCCGGAAGGCCGCGGCATCTTCTCGCGCATGTCGATTGTCGAGAACATGCAGATGGGTGCTTATCTGCGTAACGACTCGGACGGCATCAAGGCGGACGTCGATCGTATGTTCGGCTTCTTCCCGCGCCTGAAGGAACGCGCTACGCAATACGCGGGCACGTTGTCGGGTGGCGAGCAGCAGATGCTGGCTATGGCGCGTGCGATCATCAGCAAGCCTAAGCTGTTGTTGCTCGACGAGCCGTCGATGGGTCTCTCGCCGATCATGGTCGAGAAGATCTTCGAAGTGGTGCGGGCGATCTCGGCCGAAGGTATGACGGTGCTGCTGGTCGAGCAGAACGCGCGTCTCGCGCTGCAGGCAGCGAATCGCGGCTACGTGATGGACTCGGGGCTCGTGACCATGTCCGGCGACGCGAAGCAGATGCTCGATGATCCGAAGGTGCGGGCTGCTTATCTGGGTGAGTAAGCTGGCTGAATGAGCTGGGTGAGTAACCCGTCACAGGAACTGGGTGGCTGAACAAGCCACTCTGACCTGCGCAAGAAAAAGGCCGCATGCGTCGTTTGAGCATGCGGCCTTTGTTATTTTAGCCGGGCCTCGCATGACGAGGGCGGCCTGGCAGACGGAATCAAGCGGAATCAACCGCAATCAAGCAGCAGAAGGCGACGTTGCTGTTTCAGCCGCACCAGGCGCGGGGTCGGCGAACTGCCCCAGCCGCTTGCCCATGCTGATCACAGCGTCCGCCCGATACCCGAGCGCCTCATAAAAAGCACGGATATCCTCCTTCGCTGACAGCACTTGCAGATTCACCTTCGGACAACCAAGTGCAGTCAGCGCCGCTTCCGCATGCGCGACGAGGCGCCTGGCGATGCCATGCCGCCGATACGCCGTGTCCACCGCGAGCGAATACATCCAGCCGCGGTGGCCGTCATAGCCCGCCATCACCGTGCCGACCACACGTGCGTCGAGCACGGCGACAAAGAACAGCTCCGGCTGCGTTGTCATCTTGTTGGCGATCGACAGGTGCGGATTGCGCTGTGGCCTCGTCACGTCCCGGTACTCCGGAAACGCCTCTTGCCACAACGCGACCACGGCATCGGTGTCGCTGGTTTCGAAGCAGCGGATCGAGAGCGGTGTGGTCGTCGTCATCGTCATGTGTGCTCCGGGCGAATTACAGGGTGTCGAGAATCGAGCGCAGCATGGCCATCATCTGGTCGATTTCTTCGGTGGTTACGTTCAGGGCCGGCATGAAGCGCAACAGGTTCGGACGCGCGGCGTTGAGCAGCAAACCGTCCGGCTGCATGAGGCGGGCCTTCTCGACGATCTGGTTGCCGATGTCCTTGCCGAGCAGCAGCGCACGCAGCAGGCCTTCACCACGTTCGCCCGCAAAACCGCGCTCTTCCGACAGTTCGAGCAGCTTCGCGCGCAGATACTCGCCGCGGGCGCGCACGCCTTCGAGGAAACCCGGCGCGGTCAGTTGCGAGATCACCGAGTAGCCCACCGCCGTCATCAGCGGATTGCCGTTGTAGGTGCCGCCCTGGTCGCCGGCCTCGAACACTTCGACTGCCGCCTTGCAGAGCAGCGCCGCCAGCGGCACGCCGCCGCCGATACCCTTGCCGAGCGTCATGATGTCCGGCTCGATGCCCGACAGTTCGTAGGCGAACAGCGTGCCGGCGCGCCCGCAGCCGCTTTGCACTTCGTCGACGATCAGCAGGATGTTGTGCTTCTGCGTCAGCGCGCGCAGTTGCTGCATGAATTCGCGCGTCGCCGGGATCACGCCGCCTTCGCCCTGGATCGGTTCGAGCATCACCGCGACGGTCTTGCCGTTGATGAGCTTTTCAACCGAGCCGATATCGTTCAGGTCGGCCTTCGGAAAGCCCGGCACTTGCGGTGCGTAGATCGTGTCCCAGCCCGGCTTGCCGCTTGCCGACATGGTGGCGAGCGTGCGGCCGTGGAAGCTGTGATCGAACGTGATGATCTCGTAGGCGCCGTCCTTGTGCTTCTTGCCCCACTTGCGCGCCAGCTTGATCGCGCCTTCGTTCGCTTCGGCGCCGCTGTTGGCGAAGAACACCTTGTCGAAGCAGCTATGTTGTGTGAGCAGGCCCGCGAGCTGTGCCATCGGCGCGTTGTAGAAGGCCGGCGACGGGTTGATCAGCAGTTGCGCCTGCTTGTTCAGCGCCTCGATCATGCCTTCGTTGCAGTGTCCGAGGCTGTTGACCGCCCAGCCCTGGATGAAGTCGAGGTAGCGCTTGCCGGTGTTGTCGTAGATCCACGAGCCCTTGCCGTGCGTGAAGACGATCTCGGGCCGGTTGGTGATGTACATCAGCGACTCGACGGGATACTCATTGAAATTCATGGCGGCAGGCTCCGGGCGTTGCAAGGGTGAAGGAACAAAAAGGGGGCGGAAAAAACAAAAAAGCCACGGCATGCCGTGGCTTTCATGATTCGAACAACATGCGCCTGACTGGCGCGAATCCGTGACGAAGCCGGCGGCGTCCCTAAGGGAGCAGCGAGCGGCGACGTCGAAGTTCGGACTGGATGCGGTTCATGCGCGAAAGAATACGACAACGCGAGCACCGGTGTAAACCATGAATTTCGCCTGCGGCGGATTTTTTAGTCCGCCGGGCAGGCTAGTCAGGCTGATGCAGCCAATCCTGGTAAGGGTTGGCCGGTTAAACCGGGTTCGCGAGGTCGGCTGCGCTCGTGAAGGAATCCGCGTAGAACTCGTCTTCCGGCAGGCCGTGGTGCTGCGTGAAATCGCGCTGCGCCGACTCGACCATCACCGGTGCGCCGCAGGCGTACACCTGATAACCCGACAAGTCTGGCAGGTCTTCGATGACGCTGCGATGAACGAAGCCGGTGCGGCCCGTCCACGCGTCGCTCGGGTCCGGTTCAGAGAGCACCGGTACGAACTTGAAGTTCGGGATCTCGCGCGCCCATTGCTCGGCCAGATCGAGCAGGTAGAGGTCTTTCTTGCGGCGTGCGCCCCAGTACAGCGTCATCGGCCGCTCGAGATTCTTGAACACCGCGTGCTCGACGATAGCCTTCAGCGGCGCGAAGCCCGTGCCGGAGGCGAGCAGCACGATCGGCTTGTCCGAATCTTCGCGCAGGAAGAAGGTGCCGAGCGGCGCTTCGAAGCGCAGGATGTCGCGCTCTTTCATGGAGTTGAAGACGTGATCAGTGAACGCGCCGCCGGGCATATGACGGATGTGCAGCTCGATCGGACCTTCGACGTGCGGCGCATTCGCCATCGAATAGCTGCGGCGCTTGCCGTCCTTCAGGATGAACTCGAGATACTGGCCGGCGAGATATTGCAAACGCTCGTTGGCGGGCAGTTGCAGCTTCAATACGACGACGTCGTCGGCCTTGCGTTCGATCGCGTTCACACGGCACGGCAACTTCTTGACCTGCACGTCGCCCACACCCGCGACTTCACGGATGTCGATCTCCAGATCGGAACACGGCGTGGCGCAGCAGAACAGCGCCATGCCGCGGGTTTTTTCGTCGTTCGACAGGGCTGACGACGAATGCTGGCGCTGTTCGACTTCGCCACTGACCACGGTGCCCTTGCAGGAGCCGCAGGCGCCGTTCTTGCAGCCGTACGGCAGACCGACGCCCTGGCGCAGGGCCGCGGTCAGGACGGGTTCATCGGGTTCTACCTGAAACTGCCGGCCGCTTTGCCGGAGGGTTACATTAAATGCCATAGCGTATTCGAGTTCGAAGAGTCGGTAATCGGTGCGAGCCGCCCCTGACGGCTACAATGCGTCCACCATGAAATCCACACGAAACTTGCGCCGCCGGCGCGTGCTCATTGTGGGCTGCGGCGATGTCGGCATGCGTTGCGCCGCGTTGCTGCAGCCGCGCGCGCATCTGTTTGCGCTTACGACCCAGCCGGCCCGTTGCGCCGAATTGCGCGCGGCGGGCGTAACGCCGCTTGTCGGCGATCTCGATGTCCCCCGCAGCCTGAAGCGGCTGGCGGGCATCGCGCCGATAGTGCTGCATCTGGCCCCGCCGCAAAAGACCGGCGACGACGATCGCCGGACACGGGCGTTGCTTGGCGCCCTTGGCGCCCGCCGCTACGGGCCTGCACGCAGTGCGGTCACGCCGGTAGCGCGTTTGCGCCGCCTTCGCGGTGCATGGATGGAACGCAAAACAGCCAATATTGTACCCGACGGGGTAGGGCGCTCCGCTGCTTCGCGGCCTCCGGTGCGTATGGTTTACGCCAGCACGACGGGGGTATACGGCGACTGCGGCGGCGCGCTGATCGACGAAACGCGTACGGTGCGTCCGGCCAATCCACGGGCGATGCGGCGTGTCTCGGCGGAACAGCAATTGCGCCGCGCGACTGCGCGCGGCGCCGTGCAGGCGAGCATTGCGCGCATTCCCGGCATCTACGCGGGCAACCGCTTGCCGCTGGCGCGGCTGCACAAGCGTACCCCCGCGTTGACCGAAGCCGACGACGTCTACACGAGCCACATCCACGCCGACGATCTCGCCGCGATTCTGGTGCGGATGATGAGGCTCGGCCGGCGCGGGCGGGTGGTGCATGCCGCGGACGATACGACCTTGAAAATGGGCGAGTACTTTGATCTGGTGGCTGACGCGTATGATCTCGAGCGCGCGCCGCGCATTTCCCGGGCGCAGGCCGAGGCGCAGATCGACCCGATGATGTTGTCGTTCATGCGTGAATCGCGGCGGCTCGTGAATGAGCGGATGAAGCGCGAGTTGCGGGTGCAGTTGCGCTATCCGACCGTGGCGGATTTTCTGCAGAGTGCGCACGCTAACGCGATAACCGGCGGACCAATCCCGCCCGCTGATGCAGTGCCATAAACTCCGTAAGCGCCACGTGCGCCGCCGTGTGCACCGCTCTGTGCACCGTAAGGCATGCAGATCAATCTCAGGTGAGCGCCGGCAGTGCTTCCAGCAACAGGAAGCACAGCATGGCGCCGATCAGCGCACCGATCAGGCTCGGATGATACTTGTGGCGCAGATGCATCACGACCAGCAGAACGCCGACCACGACTGCCGCCATGCAGACAAACGCAATCATCGCGGCCGAGATCTCGAACGAAGTGTGGGTGATCATGGCGCTCCTCCCTGAAACCTTTGTACTCGTTGTTTAATCGAGTATAAAGCGACTTGTCAGGAAGGGCATGCTGCGACGCAGCGCAAATAGCGCGGAAAAGGGCTGATAGAGGAAGCCCTCGGTTGGGCTGCGCACGCGGGGCGCCCGACGCTGCGGGGCTGTGCGGTTCGGTTTGCTGCCGGTTACCTGATCGTTACTTGTTTACCCGCTCCGTAAAGATCCGAGGTCGGCTTCGTCGAGCCATTGCCATGCGCCAACGGCGAGCGTCGCAGGCAGGCTGAGGCCGCCGATCCGCTCGCGATGCAGCGCCTCGACGCGGTTGCCTGCCGCCGCAACCATCCGCTTGACCTGGTGGTATTTGCCTTCCAGCACGGTGAGTTCCAGCGCGTGTTCGCTGCGCGCCTGCGCGGCGACCGCGGCAATCGGTTTCGGTTCGCCGTGCAGCAGCACGCCGGTGCGCAACGCGCCGAGTTGCGCATCGTCGAGCGGGTGGCGGGTGGTCGCGACGTAGACCTTCGGCACCTTGCGTTTGGGCGAGGTGAAGGCGTGGACGAACTTGCCGTCGTCGGAGAGCAGCAGCAGCCCGGTCGTATCCTGATCGAGCCGGCCTACGCATTGCACGCCACGCTCGGCGAATTGCGGCGGCAGCAGGTTGAACACGCTCAGGTGGTGCTGCGGTTCGCGCGAGCACTCATAGCCCGCGGGCTTGTTGAGCAGCAGGTAGGCGTGTTCGCGGTAGGGCCAGGTGGTGCCGTCGACCGTGAAGTTGAGCGCCTCGGTCGAGAGGTCGGCATCCGGGTCGTCGTGGACAACGCCGTTAATCGTCACGCGGCCATCGGCGATCAGCGTACGGCATTGACGTCGTGAGCCGAAACCCTGGGTGAAAAGAACGCTTTCGAGATTCATGGGGAGCGAGAGAACGGCAGGGCGAAAAGCAGGCGACGGACCGCAGCCCGTCGCTTCGCGTGCATTCTACCCGTCGTCCGCGCTTCGGCGTCCCGCTCACCGATTGCGGGTCATTGCACGCCCGCGCGCCGCTCCACGAAACGCCGCACATAGTCGTCGGCCGGGCGCGTGAGGATCTCGTTCGGCGTGCCTTCCTGCACCAGCGTGCCGTCGCGCAGGATCGCAATGCGGTTGCCGATGCGCAGCGCCTCGTCCAGGTCATGCGTGATGAACACGATGGTCTTGTTCAGCGTGGCCTGCAACTGCAGCAACTGGTCCTGCATTTCCGTGCGGATCAGCGGATCGAGCGCGCTGAACGCCTCGTCCATCAGCAGCACGTCGGTGTCGGCGGCGAGCGCGCGAGCGAGGCCCACGCGCTGGCGCATGCCTCCCGACAGTTCGTCCGGATAGTGCTCGCCGTAGCCGTTCAGGCCCACCTTGCCGAGCCACGTGCGTGCTTTTTCATTCGCCTCGGCCTTGCCCTCGCCACGGGTGCGCAACGCGTAGGCCGTGTTGTCGAGCACGGTCTGGTGCGGCAGCAGGCCAAAGTTCTGGAACACCATGCTGACCTTGTAGCGGCGCAGCTCGCGCAGGCCGTGCGGGTTGAGCTTGATGACGTCCGAGCCGTCGATCACGATCTCGCCCGCGGTCGGCTCGATCAGCCGGTTGAAGTGGCGCACGAGTGTGGACTTGCCGGAGCCCGACAGGCCCATGATCACGTAGATCTCGCCCGAGCCGATGCTCAGGCTGACGTCGTTCAGGCCGACGTTGCAGCCGGTCTGCGCGAGCACGTCGGCCTTGCCCTTGCCGCCTTTGAGCAGGTCAAGCACGCGTGCGTGGCCGGTCTCGGGGCCGAACAGCTTGTAGACGTGTTTGACTTCGATTGCTGCCATGTCTGTCTCCTGTGTCGACCGGAGTCCGCGCTTTCGGGCGTGGCTCCGGTCCCATGCAACGCGGTCCCTGATTTTCCGGCCGTGGCCGGGGATGGCGGGGCCCGCTGACCGCTGTCTTACTTCGCCGGACGGGTTTCAAGCCCGCTCTGGCCGGCATCGCCGTGAGCGGCTTCGTCCGCCCCGGCTTCGGTCGCCGCGACCTTGTACGGCACGCGCGACACCGCCTTGGCGCGGCGGCGCAGCGACATCAGGCGTCGCGTGCGGCGGTCCTGTCCGTAGCCCTGGCTGATGCGGTCGATCACGATCGCGAGGATCACGATGGCAATCCCGGCCTGCGTGCCCTTGCCGACATCGAGCGTCTGGATGCCCGCCAGCACATCTTCACCCAGCCCGCGTGCGCCGATCATCGAGGCGATCACCAC
>NZ_SCNV01000005.1 GCF_005503145.1 Burkholderia sp. 4M9327F10
TGCTGGTCAGCGTGCTGGTCGCGGCTGCGATCCTGGTTTCCAGTCCATTACCCGGTACGTCATAGATCGCACCAAAAAAGTTCTTCAGTCCACGCAGATGGTCATCGCCGCGAACTCGATGAAGGCGCCACCCGGCCTTGATTGATTTCAGGCAACGACCATCTTTTACGGGATCCGACGCTGTGTCCGGGTCCTTTTTTTATGCCCATGCGCTCTGCACTTCAATGAGGTTCGTCGGAGTATCTTTGGGAGTCCTGTGTGAAGACATCTAGCCGCATGGGGCAACGCGTTCGTGCACGTCGTGAGTATCTGACGAATTGTTCATCTGCTGGCCACGGTCCTGTCAGAGACCGATACCTAAACTGACTCCGTCAAACACTGAAACGGAGTAATTGAATGAAGCTGCTTACCGTCCTTCTTGCTGTTATCGGTATCGCCGCGGCTGTGCCGGCCTTTGCAGACGCCAACTACCAGTCCGCTGGTGCGACCGGCACCGATAGCGCCGTGGGTGGCGTCGCGGACGGCACC
Organism: Burkholderia sp. 4M9327F10; assembly: GCF_005503145.1. GTDB lineage: Bacteria > Pseudomonadota > Gammaproteobacteria > Burkholderiales > Burkholderiaceae > Paraburkholderia. The sequence goes on from NZ_SCNV01000005.1 coordinate 529, forward strand.
TATTCGTCCGGCGCGCGTGGTAAAACACGTGCCGAAGTTAATGCCGAACTGATTCAGGCGCAGAAAGACGGCCTTCTGCCATTCCGGAGGAACGACTATCCGCCGGGTGCCGAAACGATTAGGCGCAATCAGGAACTCTATCGTCTGTCACACTGAGTGACATGGTTTCGGTTCGGCTGCATCTGGCCAGACGGATGCAGCCTTAAAGCGTGCCACCGTGCATCGTGTCGAGCGGCTCTGCGTGCTGTTCTCGCATCACGGAAAAGCCGCGACGATCCCAATCTGCCTGGGGGCGTCTCAAGCCAGCTGCCGCATTAACAAACCATTGGCTGACGCCGAGCCCGACACCCGCAGGATCAGGAAACCTTCGATGGGGTTTCCTACCGCATCGGTAGGGTGTTGACCCATGCCACGCTTCATCGTCCGTCTGCACAATGCGAGTGCGGTCAGGAAGAACCTGACGGCTTTTCCCTTCACAGGCCAGTGGCGGGAGAGTAAGGACTCGGTTCTATCGTTGAGTTGAGGTGAAAAAATGTGGTGCGCAACAGCAACGAACGAGGCAGCAAGGCAATCCGGGTACCCGACGGAAGAGTCTGGCGCGCCGGCCGCGAGCGAGTTCGGGGAGGCGACCTTGTCACTCCCAGACTTGCAGCGCGCCTCACTCGATGCGGATCAGGCGGGTTGACACCCTATCATGCGCCGCGACGCCAAACATACGTTTTGTGCTGTAACGCTACTCGTTGTGGTGTTCTTCAGCCAACTGTGGGTGGCGGCGTATGCCTGTGCGATGACGCGGCATTCCACCCCAACGAGTCAAGCGGTAGTGGCCATGGCCTCTGATGGACATGTTGATCTGCACGATCACCAGACCGCCGCAGTTTGGCACGGCCACTGCGACAATCCGGCACAGCCCGGTCGTGTCACACGATCAAAGCCGTCGCCGCTCGTCTGGATGCCGCTGATTTGGGGCGGCTCCACGATACCTGCGCTAGCCATTCACCCACGCTTGCCGACGCGGCCGCAGCCCCTTCTCCTTACCGCTTCTCTCCCCGCTCGCATCCTGTTCCAGGTGTTTCGCAATTGACCCCTGGCAACTGACATTGGACGTGCTTTAGTTCGACGGTTGGGGACGGACGATTTCATCCGTACAGGTTGGCCTCGTTCAGACAACGCGGGATCGCTGACGTGTCCACGATCAACGCCAACTTCGCCCACATCGAACAGCCGCCCCAACTGGATCTGGCTGGAACCCTTCGCAATTTATTCATAAGCCGCCGAAGTCGCAGCCGCGGGACTATCGTCCGCGCTTTGGCACTTCGTTCGCTCGTGCCGTCAATGCGCGCCGCGCATTGCGCTTTTGTCTATTCACGGAGTCAATGATGAAACATCTCATTCTGATCCAACGCTCGGTCTTCGCAACCTTGCTTCTGTCGGCCGCTGTCACGGCGTTCGCCGGTGGCGGTGGTGGTCATAGCGGATCGGGGCGTAACCAATACCCACACACGAACCCGGTGTCTGGCCCTCAGTCGGCGGCGCCAGCCTCTGTCGCGACCGATGCGACGGACGTGGCGGGTCGGACCGCTACGGCACAAGACCCCCTCGCAGTCGGTCGTACGACGGACTACGGCAAGACGCGGGCACAGGTTCGTGCGGAGCTATTGGAAGCGGAGCGAGCGGGTCTCGCTCCGGTTAGCAAAAACGACTATCCGCCTAGCGCCGCAACCATCGCGCGCAATCGAGCCCGATTCCAGCAGATTGAGCAGGCTCGGCGCGGGAGCGATCAGGTGACGGCAAGCGGGCAGTGAGTCCGTGCAGAAAGAGGGGGAATGGCGGGCCGCGTCCGGCGTACTTCCTGCCCGTCATTCGTGTCGTGACACAGTTGACGGGCAGGGGCACATACACTTTGAAGGTGAAATGATGAACGACGGTTTCCTCGGCGTTTTGCGGCTCGCATCCGTTGCGCTGCACAACCTCGGCTTTGCGGTACTCGTCGGTGCACTGCTGAGCGAACGGTGGCTGGCCCGTTCGCCGTCCGCCTGGCAGGCGGGCGTCAGTCGCCGGCTGACGCGGGCATTTCGCGTTGCAGCGGTCGTTGCGCTTCTGGCATCGGTGTCTGAGTTCTGGATTCATTGCGCGTTGATGAGCGACTCGACACTTGCCGACGCGTGGCCAGCCGTACGCTCGATGCTTGAGGGAACCAGCTATGGCCACACCTGGGCTGCCGGCGCCGTGTTCCTGTTATGCGTAGCCGGCATCTCACTGGCGCCGCGAGCGGGCAGCATCCGCTTTCAGCCGGTGCTGTGGCTCGCACTCGCGGGCTTTGCGATGACGCGAAGCAACGCAGGGCACCCGGTCGACGCCGGCGTGTTCAGCGTGCCGGTATGGGCGGACTGGATTCACCTGCTGGCCATCAGTGCCTGGGTCGGCCTCGTGCTGGTCGCGACCTATGTGGTTGTGCCACGTTTCTTCAGGGCACCGGGAAACGAGCGAACAAATAGCGCAGCGTTCATCCAGTCGCTGTCGGACACGGCGACATTTGCGCTGATCGTCCTGTTCATTACCGGCGCGTACAACGGCTGGCGCGGCGTCAACTCGCCTGGCAATCTGCTGGACTCGACCTACGGGCAGGTGCTGCTGCTGAAGCTTGCCTTCGTATTCATCGCCGCTGCGCTTGGCGGACACAACCGATTCTTTGAAATGCCCGGGCTGATGGCGTCGCTGAAGGACACCGCATCGGCGTCATCCGTGCGACCGCTGAAGCGTTTCGCCACCGTCCTGCACATCGAGTCGGCGGTGCTGGTCAGCGTGCTGGTCGCGGCTGCGATCCTGGTTTCCAGTCCATTACCCGGTACGTCATAGATCGCACCAAAAAAGTTCTTCAGTCCACGCAGATGGTCATCGCCGCGAGCTCGATGAAGGCACCACCCGGCCTTATCTGGCTTCGGCTGCAGCGGGCCGGCGTCGCCAGCGGCGGGGCCAACTCGTCCGAGATGAAGATGACCAAAAGGTCATATCCACGCCATGTCCCGTTCATACGCCGCCATCCAGAATGAAAGGCAGTCGGAACTGTTATCGCCGGTTCTGGCGCTGTTCTGGAGGGGACATATGAAAATTCAACTTTCCGCGAGCGCCGTTATTCTTGCGACGCTTGCTACTTCCGCTCATGCGGACGCAGATCACGACTACCCGAAGGCCGCAACGGCCGGTTTCTCCACCGTGAAACATAACGCGAATACGTCGACATCGGGATCGCGCGCGCCGGGAGGTCGGGCTTCGCCGGGGGGAAAGACGCGCGAGCAGGCACAACTGGATGCGAGTCAGCCTCAACGCGACGACATTGTGCCGCCTGGAAATGCAAACTGACCCTGCCGGGCAGTCTGATGACGGAGCGCGGTCGCTCGCATCAGCGGCGCTCACGCGCGGCGGGCTAGTCAACCTTGACAGCTGTGTTGCAACCCATTCTCCCTTTTTGTCGAGTACATATGCCATCTCTTGCGTGGAGTAGAGTCGCCGTGATATCGGGTCTGGCAGTGGTGCTTGCCGGCTGCGCGAATTCCGTCGCGACAAAAGAGTCAAGCGTCGTAAGTAGCGATGATGCCAGTCCGAGTGCAGCGAGGGCGGTGCAGCTACCCAAAACATATCCTTGCCAGAGTTTGCATGTCAAAACGAACTGTCCGCCCAGATAGGTGCAACCGGCGCGGGGGCATCCCAGGTGGATCGTCCGATCATGCTGAAGCCGGCGGTCCTCGCGTTAAGGACCGCTAGCACCTGGGCCTGGCGGCTCGTCGGCTTTCTCGCCATAGGAGGATATGCGAACCTTTGATCGATAAGGATCGTGCAATCAAACGTTAGTCTTTGGAAGGGGCAGAGGGCTGCCTCATTGCTCATGACTGAATGAACGCAAGCTGGCTCCTCGGTCTTTTGCGCGGCCCATTTCAACGGCTCTTTGCCCGCACAACGATCTGCGCCAGCGTGTCGCGCTCAATGCGCTCCAGCGACGCACGCGCGGCGCCAGAATCGTCCGGCGAACACATCTGATGCGCAAAGCGCGCGTGCAGCCTGCGCGTGATCTGCACGACCTGCGTGCCCGGATCGAAGACATAGTGCGATTCGAAATCGAAGAAGCGATCCTGCACCCTCGTATCCTCAGGCAGGACGGTCACGCGTACGATCCCGGGTAGCGCGATCTGCGCCGTCTCGACGAAGTCGCCATCCATGCAAACATAGGGCTGCGTGCGTACCGGCTCGGCGAGCCAGCCCTGCACCTGAGTCGCGATACCGCCTGACAGGCTTGACAGCGCGGACAGGGCGGTCGTCCCGGCTGGCCACACGAAATGATCGAGAGAGCCCGCTATGGATGTGTCAAACGGCCCCCCCGTCGCGTCGAGTTCGCTGGTGCGAATCTGCGCCGTGCCGTGCAGCCCGGTCTGCCGCAGGCGGTCGGTCGCAATCTGTCGTGCGCGCTCGCGTGTCGCACGCCGGAACATGTTGCGCTCCAGTTCAGCTGTCCAGCCGGCGTCCTCGACGTGATAGGTATAGTCGGCCATGCCGCTGGGCGCAACTTCGATCTGCAGGCGCGCAACACGCTCCCGCGGCTGCGCTGGGGGCGTGCGAGAGAGCACGCCTTGGTCCACCAGCAGCGCCGGCCGATCCATAACGCTCGCCGGCAGGTAGCCGAATTCGGCACCGCCTACAGTCGTATCGGCATACAGGCCGAGGTCTGGTATCCAGACAATTGCGTGATTGATCGCGCTTGCGCCGTAACCAGGCACGGACGGCAACGTATAGACAGGACCGAGACCCAGTAGTACCGGTTCGCTGCGTATCCCGACCGCGGCGAGCAGCGCGCCAAAGAGCGCAACGTGATCCTTGCAATCGCCGTAGCGATTCCGCAGTACGTCGGTCACCTTGTGCGGAACCGCCGCCGTCTCGCCGAGAAAGAGCGCTACGTAACGCACATTCAGACGTACCCAGTCATAAATTGCCCGAGCTTTCGCGCGCGGGTCCGCCGCGTTCGCTGTCAGCGATTGCGCGAGCTGCACGACCGCGGGGTCGCCCACGCTCGGGTCCATGGCCGCGATACGATAGCGCGCTGCGAACGACGCAAAATTGGGTTCGGTGGACACCATCAGCCGGTCGCCGTAAGTCGCGTATCCGACGGCGCCGCTTTCGATCGGTGGATATGGGCCGTGGCGGTAGTCGAATTCGTAGCGCGTGCGACCGTTTGACGTGACGGGCGCTAGCGCGACGTAACCGCGTGCGTCGGCGTAAAGCGGCACGTCGTCGGGCAGGTCGAAGATCAGGCGCTGGCTTTCGACTGGCTCACGCGAAGGCTCGACGAAATAACTGAAGAGTCCCGCCTGAAGCGGCTTCGCACGCGCCTTGCGGAACACGAGACGCGTGCGCGAACCGGCCTCGATGCCGGGAAAGATCGCCGTGCGCAGCACGCCGTCCTGGAAGGTCGGCGCGCCGGCGGAGCGCGGTTCCTGCACGTCGCGGATCGCTTCCGGACCAACCGTATGCGCCACGCCGTCGCGGCCAATGGTCTCGGCCGCGAGCAGTTCGACCCTCTCGATATCCTTGTTGTACCAGATATAACGTTGCGCGATATCGTCGACGCCGCTCGCGGTATTTGCGCGCAGCGTCGAGTCGTCGTGCTCCTCGACGGAACCGTCGTGCTGGACGACGAAGACATGCACGTCGTTCTCCAGCGCCGACGGCGCCTCGTTGTCTTCGTTGAGCATGGTGGCGAATGCGCTCGCGCCGTGCGCCATCGCGCACGCCATGCAGAAAAATCGAACGAATGCGTACATCGCCTCCTCGCAGCGCGGGTGACCATCAGAGGGCAATCCCGTGCATGAAGCAGCGCCGCCAGCGCACCAGTGGTGCGGCATTGGGGAAGGGCCGTTCGTACCGCCGGCCGGATGCCGGTCGATGGGCTCGGGCGAGCGTCACCGCAACCGTCCTTATGTCGGCCGAGCGGACTTCAGGTTTCCCCCCTTTTTCCTGACACACGTCATTATCGACCCTGGCGCCGCAGGACGGGCAAGCATGGCCAGGTGTAATTGCGAAACCGTGATGTGTGCTGGCAGTGACCTGTCATGACGATCGCATCTGGACGGTCAGGCTGGCGTTGCCAACCGTCGTGAGAATGACCCGTTTTGCTAATGATGGGCGCACAACGCGAGCAAAATCTGGCAGCATGGTGCCCGACCGAAGGACCGCGCAACGCGGCGTTTCAACCGGACTTACATTACAGCCAGTTTGCAGCAAGTGTCAGGAATAACCCTCATGCATCCAACACTACGAAAAGCATTCGTTTCCTTCATTTTTCTGACTGCCTCGCATGCCGTCTTTGCACAAACACCGAAGACAGTATTCCTGGATGACCTGACGTGGACCGAACTGCGTGAAGAGGTTCAGGCCGGCAAGACGACCATGCTTGTCCCCATTGGCGGCACCGAGCAAAGCGGTCCGTATGTCGCACTCGGCAAGCACAATGCGCGCGTAAAGGTGCTGTCGCAACGCATTGCCGAAGAACTCGGCAATGCGCTGGTCGCGCCGGTCATCGCCTACGTGCCGGAGGGCGGCTATGCGCCGCCGACCTCGCACATGCGTTTCCCCGGCACCACCACGGTGCCGGACGATGTGTTCGAAAAAACACTGGAATCCGTCGCGAACAGCTTCAGGGTCCACGGTTTCAGGAACATTGTTTTTCTGGGCGATCACGGCGGCTACCAGAACGACATCCGGCGTGCGGTCGGGCAGTTAAACAAGGCCTGGGCAGGCTCGGGCGCGCGCGCATTCGACCCGCCTGAATACTATGGGGCTAGTTCGGACGGCTACGCACAGATCCTGCGTCAACGCGGCTACCGTGATGACGAGATCGGCACGCATGCGGGTCTTGCGGATACGTCGCTGCTGCTCGCGGTGGCGCCGCAAATGGTACGGCAGAGCCAATTGAAGAATGCGCCGAAACCCGGACCCGCCGACGGCGTCTATGGCGGGGACCCCCGACGCTCGACTGCCGGACTTGGCGAGCCGGGCATCGAGGCTATCGTGTCGAAAACGGTCAATGCCATCAGGAAAGACACCGTGAGCCGGTGACGTTCGCGGCAGGATCAGGTTCATCTTCCACCATCATTTCACTGAATAACGGAACTCATCATGTATTCACGCTCCCGTCGCTTCTTCTCGCGACTTGCGCGGTCTGTCGGTGCCGCGCTGGCCGGTTTGTCCATCGCGGCTAGCGTATCGGCTGCCCCGACTCCCAATACTGTCGCGGGCATGCCTCCGTTGGTGAACGCCAGCAATCTGTACGGTGAAGCGGGCGCCGGTCATTTCAGTCCGGCTGTCAAGAATGCATTGCCACGGATCTATGTGCCCAATCTGCGCTCGAACGACGTCTATGTGATCGACCCCGCGACGTTCAAGGTAGTCGACCGGTTCCGTGTCGGCTATAGCCCACAGCACGTCGTCCCTTCATGGGACCTGCAGACGCTGTGGGTGGCCAACAATGCCGAGGGCCGCACTGACGGCAGCCTGACACCGGTCGATCCGAAGACGGGCAAGCCCGGCAAGGAGATCATGGTTGATGACCCCTACAACATGTACTTCACGCCGGATGGCAGGGATGCGATCGTGGTAGCGGAAGCGCACGCGCGACTGGACTTTCGCGATCCGCATACGATGGCGCTGAAATCGAGCCTTCCGGTACCGGAGTGCAAAGGCATCAATCACGCCGACTTCTCGATCGACGGCAGGTACGTCCTGTTCACCTGTGAATTCGGCGGGAAGCTGGCAAAAATCGATCTGGTCAAACGGAAGGTCGTGGGCTATCTTCAACTCGACAGGAAGGGCATGCCGCAGGACATCCGTATCTCGCCGGACGGCAAGGTATTCTATGTTGCCGACATGAGGGCTGATGGCGTTTTCGTGGTCGACGGCGACAGCTTCACGAAGATTGGCTTCATCAAGACCGGTGTCGGCACGCACGGTCTGTATCCGAGCCGCGATGGCACCCGCCTGTACATCGCCAATCGAGGCTCCAATCTGGTTCACGGTCCGCGTCACGGCAAGGGCAGTGTGTCGGTGCTCGACTTCGCCTCACGCAAAGTCGTGGCGACCTGGCCGATTCCGGGCGGTGGCAGTCCGGATATGGGCAATGTCAGCCCCGATGGCAGGACGCTGTGGCTGTCCGGCCGGTACGACGATGTCGTTTATGCGATCGATACGACCGCAGGAACCGTAAAAGGCATTCCGGTCGGCATGGAACCGCATGGACTCACGGTCTGGCCGCAACCCGGCCGGTATTCGCTTGGGCACACGGGGAACATGCGCTGACCAGGAGACGCCGGGACGAGCAGCGATTGCGTGCAGCCCCCCGTTAGCACGCGCCATGAGGGCGCGCGTGTTGTTCTATGCGCAACTGCCATCATCCGCTTTTGCGCATCGTCTGGTCATCCGGTGGCGAATGCTCCACGTTACCTGCGCGGGCCCGGTCTCCGGCCGCCCAACCCTCCGCATTCAGACAATCGTGCATAGCCGTGGCAGCGGTGGCGGCCTCCCCGAAGGCCACAGCGATCTGATCGAGACTATGCACCACGTCGCCGGCGGCATACAGACCGGCGACGGATGTCGCCATGTGTTGATCAACAATCAGGGTTCGGTCAGGCGCGTGGTCCGCGTTAAGGGACAAGGCGAGATCTGACCTTACCGTGTCTCCCAGCGCGGAGTAGACAGAATCGAACTCGTACTCCTTGCCAGAGAGCGTTTGGAGCGCAGCGATGCGGTCTCCCTCCATGCGTAGCGCGGGAATTCCCTCTTCGATCACGGTGACTCCGGCGGTTTTCAGTTTCTGGCGGTCTTCGTCAGAAAATGCAGCGCTGTGTCCAAGGGTAAACAGCGTCAGGTCCGCAGTGTAGGTGCGAATGAACAGCGCTTCTTTCACGGCCTCCGTGTCTTGCGCGATGACTGCCACTTTCTTGCCGATTACCTCGTAGCCATCGCAAATGGGGCAATGGCGGACCAAGCCCCGGTGAACGGCGTCAACCAGCCCGGGAAAAGCGGGCTCGACGTCGATGACACCGGTGGCGAGCAGCACTTTTCTGGCCTGGATGCGTGTGGACTCGGTCAATGCAAGAAATGTTCGATCCTCCTGCATGCTGAGATTTTGCACGGTTCCGGCAACGATGCTAACCCCATAACGCGAAGCTTGTGCGCGCAGCCGCGCAAGCAGATCGGGGCCGGCGATACCGTCCGGATATCCCGGGCAGTTGTGGGAAAGGGGAATCACGGAGGCCCGGCTCTGGCCAGCATCAACGACTGTAATGCTGCGCCGAAAGCGAGCCAGATAGATCGCCGCGGTAAGTCCCGCCACCCCCGCACCGATCACCAGGCAATCGACGCTTTCTAACTCAAGTTCTTTACTCATTTTCTTCTCCCGAAGGGTATTGAGGGTTGGACGTGTCACGGCCCGAGCGCAAACTTTGAGGTTATCGGGCGCGTTTTTGAAGCGTCTGGCGTTGACTCCAGGAATCCCTCAGGGTCCGCCGCCGTGCAATCAAAGCGGTTAACGACGCCGTGGCTTCAGTGCTGCGCTGCCTTCACGACGATCTGCGATTGCGCATCGCGTTCGATCCTTTCGAGCGTGGGTCGCGCGGTGGCAAAATCGGCGGGCGAGCAGACCTGCCTGCCGAAAGCGGTTCGCAGGTGGCGCGTCACCTGCAGAACGTTCGTGGAGGGGTCGAACACATATCGCGACCGGAAATCGAAAACCCCATCCTTGATGTCCGTGTTGTCAGGTACATCGACCACGCGAATCTCTTTCGGCAGGGTAATTTGGCCAACCTCATCGCATTCGCCGTCGGTACAGAGATAGGGTTGCGTGCGGGTGCGCTCCGCGAGGTCGTTGTTCACCTGCGTCGCGATGCCGCCGGAGAGGCTCGTCAGGGCAGGCACGGCGGTCGTGCCGGTCGGCCAGACGACATCATCAAGGGTGCCGCGCAGCGTCGTGGTAAGCGGACCGGCGGTGGCGTCGACGTTGCCGGTCGTCAGCGTGGCAGTGCCGCGCAAACCCGTGAGCCGCAACCGGTTCGCCGCAATCTGGTCGCGCTGCTGCGCGCTCGCGAGCCGCAGGCTGGTGCGCTCGATTTCCGCGCCCCACCCCGCGTCTTCGACCCGGTATGCGAACGAGGTTGCGCCGCCGGACACAACATCGATCTGAAGGCGGGCCGTGCGCGAGAGCGGTTCAGTAGCGGGCGTACGCGATAGCGTGCCGTCATCGATGAGGACAGTCGGTCGGTCCATGTCCGCGAGCGGCAGGTAGCCGAACTCGACATTCGAGGTGGTGGTATCCGCGTAGGTGCCCAACCCGGGCAACCACGTGATGACGTGATTGATCGCGCTTGCGCCATAGCCGGGTACCGACGGAAGCGTGTGCACGGAACCGAGACTGATCAGGGCAGGCTCGCTGCTAATGCCGACCGCCGCGAGGAGCGCGCCGTACAGAGCCACGTGGTCCTTGCAGTCGCCGTATCGGTTCGCGAGGATGTCGACCGCCTTGTGCGGGGCCGCCGGGCTCTGTCCCACGTACAGCGAAACATAGCGAACGTTCCGGCGCACCCAGTCGTATAGCGTTTTCGCCTTCGTGCGTGGATTGGCGTCCTGTTGCGTGAGTGATAGCGCAAGGTCGCGAATGGACGGGTCGTTGGCCGTGGCGTCGACCGCAGGTTCACGGTAGCTCGCAGCAAAAGCCGCGTAGTCGGGAAAGGTCGAGACCATTAGCCGGTCCCCATACGTCGCGTACCCGAGCGCACCGTTTTCAATACGATCGTAGTGCTCCCGGCTGTAATCGAACTCATACCGGGTTCGGCCGTGGGCGGTGACAGGCGATAACGCGGCATATCCGCGTGCGTCGGCGTAAAGTCTTTTGTCCGCCGGTAAATCGAAGATCAGCTTCTGGCTGTCGACCGGTCCCCGGTCCGGTTCGACGTAATAGCTGAACTGGCGCGCCACGACCGGTCGCGACTGCGTCTTGCGAAATCTCAGGTGTATGCGCGAGCCGGTGCCGACGCCGGGAAAGATCACCGACCTCTGCCGGGCGTCCTGGAAGGTCGGTGCACCCCCGGAGCGTGGCGCCTGGATGTCGCGGACCTGACCCGGCGCTACCGGGTGCAGGATTCCGTTCCTGTCGATCGTGTAGGCCTCAAGTATTTCGACATGCGACATATTCTGGTCGAACCAGACATTGCGCTGCGCGATGTCCTCGATGCCGGCCGCGGTATTTGCCCGCACCGTCGTGTTGTCGTCTTCCGCCACGGTGCCGTCCTCCGCCACGACGAAAACGTGCACATCGCTTTCAATAGTGGAGGGCGCGGCCGGATTTCCGCTTTCATCAGCATATACGGTGGGTGCGCTGGCGATCGCGAGCACGCAGACGACGAGAAGGGAGCGCATGATGTTCACGACAACGGAAGCGTCACTCCGACGGTTTGCAGGAGCAGAATCGCATTAAGCGACAGGACCACAGTGGCTGCGATCGTGGCCAATATGGTCGTGAACGCGCGGTTCCTGTGAATGCCCATGATATCCCGCTGGGCGCTGAACCATACCAGCGCCGTCATCGGAAACGGCAACGCCAGACTCAGCACGACCTGACTAATAACCAGCGCATTGGTCGCGTTCGCCCCGAAACCGACAACGGCAAAACTGGGCACCATTACCACAACTCTCCGTATCCAGAGCGGGATACGAAAGCCAATAAAGCCTTGCATAATCATCTGGCCGGCCATCGTGCCCACGACTGAGCTCGATATCCCGGACGCGATGAGCGCCAGGAGGAAAATGCCCGCAGCACCGATGCCCAGCAGGGGTCCCAATGTATGGTACGCCGTTTCGATTTCGGCGACGTCGCGATGTCCCTCGTGAAATGCTCCGGCGGCCATGATGACCATCGCCATATTGATGAGACCTGCGGTTGACAGCGCGATGATGACCTCGAGGTTCGAATATGCCAACAGCGTGGCGCATTGTGCGTCTGTCTTTGGGCGCACGCGATTCTGGGTCAGCCCAGAATGGAGAAACAATGCATGTGGCATCACTGTCGCACCGACAATGCCGACGGCAATCGTGAGAGCCGCAGAATCCGGAAGGCGCGGCGAGAACGTATGCACGAAGATGGCTGGCCAGGCGATCGGTACGATGAATAGCTCGGCCAGGTACGACAGGCCAATTACGCCGACCAGCCCACCAATTGCGAGTTCGAGTGGGCGGAAACCAGCGCGCTCGAACAGCAGAAGCGCATAGGTCACGAGCGCGGTGACAACCATGCTGACCAGCAGCGGCATGTGAAACAACAGTGACAGGCCGATTGCTGCGCCCAGAAACTCGGCCAGATCTGTTGCCATTGCGGCCACCTCGCTCATCCCCCACAAGAGGAGCACGAGCGGCCTGGGGAAGTGGTCACGGCAAAGTTCTGCGAGGTTTCTCCCGGTGACGATCCCGAGCTTTGCGGAGAGCGCCTGAAACAGCATTGCGATGAGATTTGCCAGCAGGACGACCCAGAGGAGCATGTAGCCATACTTCGCGCCAGCCTGGATGTTCGTCGCGAAGTTCCCAGGGTCCATGTAGGCGATCGAGACGACTACTGCCGGGCCGAAAAATGGCAGAAGGACTCGAACGCCTCTGCCTTCGAGTCGCTCCCGTATCGCCAGCGTCGCTCGCTTCGTCAGCGTCGCGCGCGCGTCTTTTTCACGAGCACGGTCGTCCATTCATTGCCACTCCAGCTATGTCCAACGCAAAACCGTTCCGCCACCCGGCCGCAGCATCACTTTGAGCACGAACAGCATGACGCAGCCGGAACATCGCCAGAGTTGCCATGCGCCTGGTTCGGACGACGAGCACCTCCCAGACACCTGAGTCGAGCGATGCGCGCAGCACCCGGGTTACGAGTTGCAGTGGGCGCGGGTGCAACCAGGACGTCATCGCAGCCGTCCTTGACCGCCGGGCGTGGCTTCGCCGGATCGTGCGGCGCGAAGGCCTCTGTACTCCACTACTTGGCGCTGTGCTTTGCCTGCCACTTCGTCATGTACGCAATTTCCTCATCCTGCGCCTTGACGATGTTTCTGGCCAGCCGCTTCATGTCCGGGTCCTTGCCATATTTTAGTTCGACCTCCGCCATGCTGACCGCACCCTTGTGATGGGGAATCATGTGGGCCACGAAGTCCTTGTCGGCGTCGCCCGTGTATGAAGGCGCGCTCATATCCTTCATCATTTTCTGGTCCGCGTCCTTGAAGGCCTGCGTTGACGGGCCCGACCGGGCATCTGTCGAACCGGACATACTCATTGCCGGCATCGACGCGCCCTGCTGCGCGTTGACGGGCAGAGCGGCGCCAGCAAATACAAAGCCAGCACAAAGGCAAAGGGCACGAAGCGCGTGAAGGTTTTTCATCTTGAAACTCCTTGTGGAAAAAATCATTCCGAGTGACTACGATGTTGATGCTGCGCATGGTCATGCGAGCCGCGGTGTCCGTCTGCAGCGTGGTCGTGCTCACCGTCTTCCATCATCCTCATCATCTCAGGGCCGCCGGTCCTGAAAAATACGGCCGTCAGGACGAGGAAGACGGCACCAAAGACGATGTCGAGCACGGCGGTGTAGTTGAAGGTTATCGCCGCGTCGACGACTGCTGTATGCCGCTGCGTCGGGACCCATCCGAGCGACTGGAACAGCGCTTCGACCACGAGTGCCGCTGAAACCATCGCAAGATAGAAGGTCACAGAAAGGAACACCGTCATCCGGCCGCCGTAGTACTTCCTGTAGATGTTGAGGATGGGAAGAATGATGAGGTCGCCGAAGATGAAAGAAGCGACACCGCCGAAGCTGATACCGCCGTTCCACAGTACTGCGGCGAGCGGCACGTTACCCACAGAGCAGGTAAACGACGCAACCGCAATCAACGGGCCGACAAACGCGCCCCAGATCATTGCCGCCGTTGGATGGCTGACGAGAAAAAACTTCTGCCAGAAGCTGTCCGGCACCCAGGCGCCGAGCGCGCCTGCGATGAGCAACCCGATGCCGATGTCGCGCCACAGCATTGACCAGTTCATTACGTAGCTGTGGCTGATTGCTATCCACCCGTCTCTGGATGATAGACGTTGCTTCCAGGTTCCGTGCTGGCCCATCGACATGGCCGCATGACCTTCCATGCTGCCGGCGATACCTTTGTCCGCCTGCTCGATAGCTTCGCTTTTCAGCGCATCCTTGAGAAAGAACCGGAAGAGCAGTACCAGAACGACAATCATGATCGGGCCACCGATGAACTCAGCGGCTGCGAACTGCCAGGAAATCAGGACCCACATCAATACGCCGAGTTCGAGTACTAGATTCGTCGCCGCGAACTGGAACGCCATCGCTGAAGTGAAATCGCCGCCTTTTCGCACGATCGACCGCGCCATTGCGACCGCTGCATACGAACATGAGGACGACGCGGCGCCGAGCAGACTGGCGAAAGTCAGCGACCGTGGCGACGCGTCAGGCAGAAGCTTCGACATCTCGGACTTCGAGACCACGACTTCAATCACGGCAGAGAACAGGAAGCCCAGACTCAATCCCCAGAAAATCTGCCATAACATGGTGAAGCCCATCCAGAGGGCATGACCCAGGGCAGTGACAATCTGCATCGCAAACTCCTGCGTGAGGGGTTCTCTACGAGCGACCTCAGGCTATCGAGGCACATCATGAGGTGATTTCCGTACCTTCATGACGTTGATCAGCTTAAGGGTGACCTCGTCATCCCGTTATAGACGCGTTGGACGAACCAGGGGCGTGGATATTTTCGACTTGAGCCACGCGCCCGATTGTGCGCGGAGCAACAGCGTGCAAATGATAACCACATTCCGGCTTCCCCTCGGACGATATGATTGCGCGTGGACCGTTGGGTGAAATTCCACCGCTTTAATCGCAGCGACAACGCTTGCCTCAGGCAAGGCAGAATCGACTTTCACGATTTTCGTGGTGACGTCTGTTTCCAGAGTCGTTGCCGGTCGAGATGGCGACCGCATTCGCAATCGAATTGACGCACCGGCTCATGACATGTCTCTAACTTCGAGTTCCCCGCTTTCCTCCGGTCGCAAGTCAGAACTTTCAGCATGGGCGTTCCCACGGCGGGAAGGTCAAGACGAAGCGGCATTTCGCCACGGTTTGCGCCATTGCCTGGTCAGTGCACGTTCGGATGAAATTGCTCGTAGCAAGACACGGACCTGCGTTCCCTGCGAGCTTGTGTTGACGTCACTTTTTGCAGGCTCGACGACTGCATATTTCGGCGATTCAACCGAAGACGGACGCCCAGGAACCCGTGGGCGCCCCAATCTTGCGCAGGGATTGGCCGGAACCGCCGCCGCCAAAATTCGGGAATGCTCCAGGAAAAAGCTGGAGAGATTGAGGCTTCTTCGCGTGTCGGGTCAATGTTGGCAGCCACGCTGAACGCTTTCGCGACATCCTCGAATGTTCGTCCTGAACTCCCGCAACCACGTCGGATTGGCATGCACACCACCCTCGACTTCGCCTATCGGTAAAGGCGCCTACGATCGGACAGCGGATGTGCAGTGATAGACTCGCTGCCAAACTACAAATCGCTAACCTATGAACAGTCTCCACACGCTGATCGAGCACTGGAAGTCCGACCCCGCGGGGACGTTCCAGACTTGGTTTCTCTGGCCTGAACGGCTCAAGAATTTTCGTTCCATCCGCCAAGGAATACGGCAGGTCGTCAAGGAAATCAACGCTGGCGCCTTCGGAAACGCTTATCGGGGCTCCTCGCTCGAAACCGTCGTCGCCTCGATCGCGGAGCAGCGCCAGATATTCAGGGGCGCAGACCACGCGTTCCTGTGGAAACCCAAGCTGCGTATCCCCGACATTTACGAGAATCCAGTGAACCAGCGTGCGTTCGGGAAAGCGCTGGACGCGTGCGATTGCTGTAACGAGGCAGATGAAGTTCTCGAGGCAATCCGGATACTGGACTCGCACGCGATCAAGGGTCTGGGGCCGGCTGTCGCCAATCTGCTGTATTTCATTCACCCCACACACGTCAGTCCGTTCAACACCGCGATTGTGCGAGGCTTCAACGCGGTGACTCGAGCGAACGTGAAACTCGGGCGCTGGGACCACTATCTGTCGATGCGACAAGGCATCCTGGAGTTGAACCGCGAGCATCGGTCACTCCTCTCCAACGATCTCGGTGCGATTGCAGGGTTCCTGTTCGATGTCGGCATGGATCGGTATCCGCTGCCCCCACCAGTCGACGACACTGTGTCGGGCCAGGCTTGGCTGAAGGATCTGGAGGCCGTTCGCGCGCAATCAACCACGCTTGCCAGGCAACTCGAAGCGAATCAGCAGCAGGACGCGACCCATACCGAGGTTCAGGGCTGGTTACGCGATCTGGGTCACTCGCTCGGGTACAGGGTCTGGATTGCAACCAATGACCGCTCGCGTTCCTACGCAGGCGGAAAGCTTGTTGACGGCTGCATAACGGAACTGCCCGCATCGCTCAGCATTAGTGGGGCGGACACGGTGCCACTCATCGACGTCATCTGGCTGCATCCGGATCAGACCGTGGTCGCCGCATTTGAGGTCGAGCATACGACATCCATCTACTCGGGCATCGTTCGCCTGCTCGATCTGGCGCTCGGTTCGGTCACGCCCGCGCAGAGGCACCTATACCTGGTTGCGCCCGACGCGCGAGAAGCGGATGTGCGCAGCCAGCTTGCCCGACCAGCGTTTTCACGCGTTACGGAACTGGGCATCAAATATTTGCCGTACGGTGCACTCAAGGAGCACCGTGAAAACATCGCCCGCTTCGGCGCGGGTATGAAACCGATTGAGGCCATTGCGAGGATGCTTTGAAGTGCGGTCAACGTGAACGACGCTCAATACCATGTGTCGCAATTGCGCGATTACGAGCGGCTTTGCAGTCAGGCCTGACCGGCGACGACGCCGGAGCAGCCAGGAGTTGGTCCAGGCTCAACGTGACGACATTGTGCCGTCGGTAAATGCCGTCTACCCGTCACGCCGAGCGACGATCGGGACCAATCGGCCGCGCTTCAACGGCACCAGCCGGGGGCGAGACATTGCCCCCGACACCGTGACAGCGCACACGCAAGTACGTTGGCATCGATCAACTCCGGTGTCGGCGTCATCCGTAACGACATCAATTCCCCGGCTTTATGAAACGCAGGGTCATGTCGTCACTCTCACCGATTGCAAGATACTTTGCCCGGTCCTTGTCGCCCAGCTTCAGCGTTGGCGGCAAGTACCAGACGGGATAGCTACCGTCGTCTTTTGGGTTGGCATTGGTTTCGGACGTACCGGCCAGCACGAAGCCTGCGTGCCGCGCCGCGCGGATTGCATAGTCTTGCGGAACGCGTCCCTTTGTGATCGCGTCGGCGACGCTTTCGCCTGCCTTGGCCCGATGCTCGACGATGCCCAGCACTCCGCCCGGCTTCAGTACCTGATAGGCAGACAGGAAGAAGCGTTGCACGATCGCGTCCGTTGTCTCGTTATGCGCGTTGGAGTAGACGAAGTCATGGAGATTGAGGAACGTCACCACCATGTCGGCAGATTCCGGGCCGCCGAGCGGCATGTATTCCGGAGGCTCGAAGGCCGTCGTCGCAACGTTTCCATAGAGATCCGGATTGTCCGAAAGCTTTTTCCCGTACATGCCGGCCATCTTGCGGAAAAATGGATTGACACTTGTTGCGGGCGGCGTAGCCTCAATCAGTTGTCCATGTTCTTTCAGAAAGGGGGCGAGAATCTCGGTGTACCATCCTCTGCCGGGCAGGACCTCAACCACCCTCATGTCGGGCTGGATGCCAAAAAATTCGAGTGTTTCGACCGGATGTCGATATTTGTCCCGAAGCCTGAACGCGGGCGTTCGCTGTGAACCGCCGATTGCTGCCTTCAATGCCTGATCGACGCCTTTGGGGGTTTCGGCGAAGGCGATCGCCATGGGCGCCGATGCAATCAACATCGCGAGTGTCAGTGTTATTTCCGATTTTAGCTTCAAGTCTCGTGCTCCCTATATGGTCGCCAGATAATGTCGTTTTCTGCAAATCGCTCAGTATCCGTCCTCGCCTACATGGATACGCGCCTGGAATCCTTTTCGATTGCGTAGCAACTGCGCCTGTCTCGCTTGCCTGGCGAAAAGCGATGACACAGTGCCGGGTGTCTGCTTCACATTTGAAGGAGGGCGGGCACGGACCATCTCCCTCTCTTGTTGTGCCCGGACCTTCGCGTTCATTCTCATTGAGCCGTGCTTCGGTGCGTCTGATATTCGAGACATTGGTGAGACGTCCAGCCGCCACAATTCCACTCAAAGTTTTCCGTAACTATGCAATCCAGATAAGAACATGTTGACGCCAAGAAACGCGAAGGTCGTCACCAGCAGGCCGGTCAGCGCCCACCATGCCGCCACCGCACCACGCAGACCCTTCATCAGGCGCATATGGAGCCACGCCGCGTAGTTCAGCCACACGATCAGCGCCCACGTTTCCTTCGGGTCCCAGCTCCAGTAGCCGCCCCACGCGTCGGCGGCCCACAGCGCGCCGAGAATCGTCGCGATCGTGAAGAACGCGAAACCGACGGCGATCGACTTGTACATCAGGTCGTCGAGCACGTCGAGCGGCGGCAGACGGTCCGCCAGCACGCCGCGCTCTTTGACGAGATACGCGACGCCGACCATCGCCGACAGCGCAAAGCTGCCGTAGCCGATGAAGTTGGCCGGCACGTGGATCTTCATCCACCAGCTTTGCAGCGCGGGCACGAGCGGCTCGATCTGCTGCGCGTCGCGCGAAACCGAATACCACATCAGGAAGCCGACCGCCGCCCCGATCACCAGCAGCACGAATGCGCCGAGCGCACGCGTATTGTAGTGCTGCTCGTAGTACAGATAGAACAGCGCGGTAATCAGGCTGAACAGCACGAACACTTCGTACAGGTTCGAGATTGGAATATGCCCGACGTCCGCGCCGATCAGGTACGACTCGTACCAGCGCACCATCAAACCGACGAAGCCCATCACCACGGCGGCCCACGTCATTTTCGAACCGATCGCGGCGCCGGTCGGTGAACGCGACAGCAGACCGATCCAGTAGAAGACGGTGGCGAACACGAAGAGCGCGCTCATCCACAGAATCGCGGACTGGCTCGACAGGAAATACTTCAGAAAGAACGCATTATCCGCGCGGCTGAGATCGCCGTGATAGATCTGGATCGCCAGCAGCGACAGCGCCGCAATACCGGCGATTAGTGGACGCACGGGCTTCCAGCGCCAGCCGAGCACGACGAACACCGGCACCGCCAGGCACAGCACCAGTTTGTCGTAGTAATTCATGAACGGGTGATAGCGCGACAGCGCGAACCCCGCGCCCGCAACCATCACGACGGCGAACAGCCAGTCGGCGATACCGAGCCGTTTCAGAAACGGCCGGTCGTCATACTGCGCGACGTTGAGTGTCTCGCTCGCGAACGCCCTGGGGGGCCGCGAGGGTGACGAAGAGGAGGATGAAGAAACCTGAGTCAGGTCCATGATCTTACCGGGTCGAATCTTGTGAGCGTGCGGACGGCGCGCCGGCATTGCCGGGTTTGTCGGAGGCGCCGGCGGTGTCGGATGCTTCAGTGAGTTTGGCGCCCAGCGCGGCGCCGACAGCGTCGCGCGTCTGGACGAACTCCTTTTCGAAATCGAGTGTTTTGCGCGCACTCGACATCGCCATCACGACATTCGTGCCGTGATCGGTATCTTTGAGCCAGAACCAGAGGCGCCGTTCGCGGACGTAGAACATCGAAAAGATGCCTAACACGAGAAGCAGGCTGCCAAGATACACGACTTTTTTGCCCGGCGCGCGCGCCAGCTGGAATACCGAAGCCTGCACTTCCTTGAATGAGTCCAGCTGCAAGTAGACCGGCGATCCATACAAAAAGCTGTCGGATATTGCATTGATCGAGCTCTGGATGAAGCGGCTTTCGTCCGCGTTGGCCTGCGCATCCGGTTCGCCGAGCTGCTCGCGCGACAACTGCCATAGATCCCATGTCGCGCCTTCCAGCATACGCAGGAGCAGGCCAGCGGCCTTTTCCTGCTCGCCCTTCGGCACCGAATGGTCGATAAAACCGGCAATTGCCTGGAAACCACCGACGGTCTGGCCGTTCGGCATCTTGATACTGTTGTCGGCGCCCGCAAAAAGCGTCAGTGCACGCAGCACGCTCTCTTCGAGATGCTGTCGGAGTTCCGGATTGGAACCCGGCGCTGAACGCAGCGCGAAACGGTGCGCCGCTGCGGCGCGCATGGCCGGATTTTCAAGCGTGGCGCGCAGGTTCATCCATTCCTTGACGGTACCGCCAGCGTCGGCCGGAATGCGCAGATAGCGGAACGGATCATTCGGACTGTTACGCATGCCCGCGAGGAACATCCGCTCGCCGGCCACGTCCACCGGCAGCATGTAGTTGTTGTACTCGCGCGCCTGGCCGTCCTTGTCACGCACCTTGTATTGCACCGATGGGCCGACGTTATGCATGTTCATCGGTTTCGAGGTCTTCGCACCGGAACCGAGGCGCTCGTCGAACGCTTCTTTCAGTGTGCGATGCGCTGCCACGCCGCGTGCGTCATTGGCGCCGCTGCCATTCGAAACGTTCTCGACATTGATTGCGCGGAAGTCGGCGAATTCAATCGTCTGGCCGTCGGCGCCGGCGATCGGCGCGTTAAGTGGCGCCGAGTTGCCGATCACGCCGCCGAACGGTGTGGTCTTTCCGCTTGCGCCCGTCATCGGCCACGCGGTCATCTGCATGTGCGAGCCTCCGTCCTGGAAGCTTGACTGGTAGATCGACACGCCGTCGTAGGTGAACGGCTTGTTCACTTCGACCCGCGCCGGCACGCGCGCGCCGGTCTTATGGTCGACCACGACGATGTCGCTCGCGAACAGCTTCGGCATGCCGGTCGAGTAGTAGTCGACGATGAACTTGTTGAGCTCAATCGAGAACGGCAGATCCTGGATTAGCGAGCCGTCCGGCTGATTCAGAATTGCCGTCGATACATGCTGCCCTTCCGGCACCCACGCATAGCCACGAAATGTCGGATTCGATTGCGACAGACGATGTTCCGGCGGAATCTCGTTGATCACCGTGTTACTGCGGATCGGCGACTTGTCGAACAGCCACATCTGCAGCCTGATCGGCAGGTTGCTGTCGAGCAGACCGCCCAGACAGATGACGACGATCGCGATGTGCGCGGAGATGTACCCGAACTTGGTCAGCGCGCCGCGCTTGGCGGCGATCAGCGTCGCGCCTTCCGACTCGCGCGTGACGAACTTGTAGCCGAGCTTCGCCGACAGTGTCGCGAGCACCACCGAGGTCTTCGCGCGGGTGCCGTGCACTGCGAACTCGCCCTTGTGATGGAACGCGCGCAGACTGCCTTCGCGAACCCTGTCTTTCCAGCTCTTCGCGTCCGCGATCATCTTCGGCGCATTGCGGATCACGCACAGCGACACCGACACCATCAGAAAACCGAGGATCAGCATGAACCACCACGAGCTGTAGACGGTGTACAGGCCGAGCGAACGGAAAATATCCGCCCAGAATGGGCCGAACTGATTGACGTAGTTGGGATAGGGATCGTCCTGCGTGAGCACCGTGCCGATGATGCTGGCGATGGAGAGAATGACCAGCAGACTGATGGCAAATCGCATCGAGCCTAGCAAATCCAGCGTATTGCTCCATGCCCGCCTGGTGACTTTTGGCCTCCGCACTGAATTAACCGCATTCATACGGGCTCCGGTGTTGCAAGATGAATCGTATACTTGCGCGGCAGATTTATTTTTTTCGTCATCGCATCCCTTCCTTGTGACTGAGCGTCCATTTCTTCCTGGAGAATCCGGCAATCTGATTTCGGCGAACGACCTTCCTTGCAGATCTGACCTCGTGCAGAAGGTCAGGTCGAGGCATTCCTTTCACGGGCTGATGCTGAGTACCTGCGCACCCAGTCGTCAATGGTTCCGGGTGAAAGTATGCCAGGCAGTACGGCTCTGACCTTCCCGGAAGCGTCGATGAAAATCGAAACCGGAATCACATTGGAGCCAATGAAATTGATGAGGCGATCGATCTGCGTTCGTGTCGTTTCCGATGAATGGATGGGCGATGCGATCACATACGTTACGCCACGGGCGCTGGCGAACGCCAGGGCTTGCGACCGTGCCTCGTAGAGATCGAGGCCGACGACGATCAGCCCGGATTTTTGGAGCCGTTGCGAAGCATCCTGCAGGATCGGCAGTTCCATCCTGCATGGTACGCACCAACTCGCCCACAAATTGACAACGATGCTGTGCCCCTTGAGGTTCTGCAGAATGAGTGGCTGCCCGTCTGTACCGGTCATCGGCAGGTTGTTCAGCGCGTCGGCAATCTGGGAATCTTTCCCGGTGGGATTCTCCCAGGTCTGGACGCTCAAATATAGCAACGCGATGACGAGAGGCAGCGCCGCCGTGGCTAACACTCGCAGACTGGGCGTATGTGTTCTCCTGCCTCGCCATATCCGAAGCAGCGCCCACGTCAGCCCTCCGGCCAGGCCATATAAAGGCGCATACCCTGGCAGCCAGAAAAACAGGACTTCATACGGATGTGCGCGATACGCGTCCATGTGTCCAGCGACATAACCCAGCCGCGCGACGAGCAACCCGCAAACCGCGGCTTCGTCGAGCAGCGCGCTGTACCTGTACACCGACGGATGCTTTGACTTTCGGCTGACAATCCGGAGCAGGCACGTTGCAGAAAAAAACGCCGCGAAAAAAATCAGCCGGTCGAAGGAGATGTTTATGCCAAGCAGCGTTACCATGGATTTCTCTAGTCGGGCGTCAGGGGATGTGCGTGCATAACCCTGACTTCGTTTTGATCGGGACCCGTGAGGCGCAAAGCAACCGGTGCCGAGCTAGCGCATATTCCTCGGTACCGGGATGTCCGCGGGCGGCAAGCACACACCATCAGTCCTGCAGGCTTGCGCGCGAACTGTCAGGCGGGCGTCTGCCGCGTTGGGCACATTTGACAGGGGGATGCGCGTTCCGTCCTCGTAGACCTTGAGTTCCTGACCATCTACGTGAATCCCGCTGTTCACGCCCGCTGGATATTGCGCGGTAACCGGACGTACTTCGCCGCCCTGTTCGACGGAGATTGTTGTGGGGATCAGATAATCGAGCGACGCAGGATTGGCGTTGACATGCCAGTTCGACCGAATATGGAGTATCACCTCGGCGCCGCGGGCGACGTTTTCGAACGACGCCGTGACCTGTTTAGAAGAGTCGCCAATTCCGCCACGGGATGCGGCGGAAAAGATTGGGGAAGATGAATTCTGTGCTCGCGTATCCCAGAAAGTCACTACATCGCGAAATTCCGGATACCGGCTCCATGCAACGATGGCTGCCACTGCAAGCAACGTCAGGGCAAAAGATATCCTGGTGGTCCTGGAGTTCATGTTCACAATGGTTCACCTGCTATTTGACATCCGTTAGCGCATTGATAAGACTTCCGCCCGTAAACAGGCCGGAAAACTGCTGGACTACCCGGCCCCGACTGTCGAGGATCGCGAGAAACGGCAAGCCTGCGCCGCCGTAAGAGGCAAGCAGGCGCTCAAGCGCAGGATTGGGTCGCGTCAGATCGACCTGGAACGCAACGGCGCCGCGGGAACGGATGGCTTGGATGACGTCACTGTCGCGGTACACCGTGCTTTCCAGGATCTTGCAGTTGATACACCATTGAGCGGTAAACTCGACCAGGGCTGGGCGGCCAAGAGCTGACAGCTTCGTGGCATCGGACGCCTCCAGACGTTGCCACGCGACGACATGTGCCGCAGAGGATCCGGGACTTACGCCCGCGTAGACCAATCCGCATGCAATGACGCCGAAGATCGCCACCGCGCGGCGTGCGGCGCGATCCTGAGCCCGCCAGAACGCATGAGCGGTCCAGACCAGCAGCCCGGCAAGAAACGCGAACCACAGGAACGGTCCCGCCGCGGCCGGCAACACGCTTTGCGCAAAGAAAAGCGCCGCGCCCAGCAGGACCCAGCCGAAACTACGCCGAACGACATCAGACCACGCGCCGGCGCGCGGCAGCCGCTGGAGCAACTTGGGGTGAAGAATCAATCCTGCGTAGGGCAGCGCAAGGCCGACGCCAATCGAGACGAAAATGGTCACAATATTGGCTACCGGCTGCGTGAGCGCGAACACCAGAACGCCGCCCAATAGGGGACCGGTGCAAGGTGTCGAAAGCAACGCGCCGGCCAGTCCCGAAACAAACGGTTCGAGAAATCGGGCACCCCGCATCGACGCGGCCCTAGCGGGGACCGGCAGCCCTCTGCCCGAAAAATTCATCATGGCCAGCGCCAGCAGCAGCGCGCTGAGCACGATCAGCAGAATGCGCGACTGGAACAGGACGCCCCACTGCAGATGCAGGAGCGCCGTAGAGAGTCCAAGGATCGAGAAAAAGAGCACCGATCCGGCGGTGAACAGGCCGGCTGACAGCAGGCGCGCACCCAAGCCTCCGCCGGCTTCGCGCAGGATGGCGCGCACCTTGATGGGAATAGCCGGTAACACGCACGGTGTCAGGTTGAGGAGTACGCCTGCGGCCACGGCAAGCGGCGCCTGAACCCAGAGGGAAGTGAACATGGCGCGCTCTGTTAAGTCGATTGGGCGAGAGCATCACTGATCATGCGGTCAAGCGCGGCGAAATCAGGCTCGCCGAGGAAGCGTTTAAGGATCTTTCCATTCTTGTCGACCAGATACGTGGTCGGCGTCATCTCAACATTGAAAAATTTGCGGGCAAGACTTCCATCTGTGTCCATGACGATCCTGAACGGCAAATGCCTTGTATTGGCGTAGTTGGTCACATACGCGGGCGGATCGTAATTCATCGCTATTGCGATGAAGTCGAAGTTCGCGCCTTTGAACCTGTTATACGTTTGAATCATCTGAGGCATTTCCTTGATGCAGGTGGCGCAACTTGTGGCCCAGAAATCCACCAGGTAGACTTTTCCACGCAGGTCCGCCGTCGTTAACTTTCGGCCCGACGTCAGCACATACGTCGCATCCGGCACAGCTTTCGTTCGGCCAAAAGCCATGTATGCCGTGATGGCGAGGATGACAACCAGCAGAGCCGCCAGGGCTTTGCTGACCGGGAATTTGAAGTTGCTAATGTCTGTCATGATGAAAATGCTCAAACAGGGATTTAGTAGCCGGCATGTCGGAGACCAGCGGCGCGCCGTCTGCGCTCGAGAGCGGCAGATTCGGACATAGTGCCTCCCGGCATTCAGATGACATTGAGTCGTCCCATCATGCCCAGGTCTTCGTGTTCGAGAAGGTGGCAATGAAACATGCGAATGCCCTTCATGGTTTGCATAATCCTGATTCGCACGGTTTCCTGGGATTTCAGGTTGACCGTGTCATAGAGTGCACGAAACGATTCCTTGCGGATTCGGCCGCCGATTTCCCGCTCGATCACGAGAAACTGTGTGCCGTGAATATGAAATGGATGGTCCATGTCAGAGTCGTTGACGATCGTCCACTCTTCCATGACGCCCATCTCGCTAGTGAGATCAACGCGGTCCATGGCAAACGATTTCCCGTTCATAAGAAATTGCATCCCTCCCTGCTGCCCCTTCGCCATCGACATCGATTCGCTCATGACGACGCGCTTCTGAACGTTGGCTGCGGGCCATTGCGGCCATGAGCGCAGGACGGACGGCAACGGTGGCCGGCTGGATGCACGAGCGTTGCTAAAAATAACATCGAGGAGTTGAACCGGTGCGTCTTCAGCAGCACCGCCCATCTTGCCCCGGTTATACGGAGCCGCGAGCACCGGCGAAGGCGACATGTGTTGGCCGCTGGCGTGCACGACCACATCGACGCGTTGCGCGGGGGCGACGAGAATCTCGCGCAGGCCCGTCTGCGCATGTTCGAGCGGGCCCCCGTCCGTGCCCACCAGCACCAACGAATGGCCGGGTAGTTGGAGGCGAAGATAGCGGGCATTGGTGGCATTCAGTATCCGCCAACGTTCTTGTCCGCTAGCGTCGAACGCCAACTTTGGTCGGTGCTGACCATTAACCAGAACGAACTGGCCTTCGCGCCCGTTCATCCAGTCCATCATGTCGTTTGCGGGGATTGCACCATCTGCGGTAAGGCGCAAATCGGTGATGGCCAGAACCCTCTCAGGCAGCGCCGCCAATAGATCATCCCTGGCGCGCACCAGGATCGGCCCCGCGAGACCGCGGTACACCTGTTCCGATGACTGCTTGTGGGGGTGCGGATGATACCAGTACAAGCCACTAATATCCGTCGGCAGCGTGAACCGGTAAACGCGGCTGCCGCCAGCGGGTACTGCCTCTGAGGGATTGCCGTCCTGGTCCGCCGGTACCGGCAGCCCGTGCCAGTGAATCGTGGTGGCTTGTGGCAACCGGTTGTGTAAGGTGATCTCGACGTCGTCGCCTGCAGTGAGCTCGAGCAGCGGCCCTGGAAAACTGTCGTTGTAACTCCAGACCTCGGTGGTTTGGCCGGGCACAAGCTGCACGCGTGTTGGCGCCGCGACTAGCGTCGCCCGGAATTTTCCCGCCTCACTGGTTTCGTTTTGAAGAACTCGAGGCGGCTGCAGCGGCCCACCCATTGGGATCGCACGAGCGGACGCGAGTCGCGGCGTTGGCGCGTCCATCCCGTTCATGGCGGGCATGTTCCCCATTC
Organism: Burkholderia sp. 4M9327F10; assembly: GCF_005503145.1. Lineage (GTDB taxonomy): Bacteria > Pseudomonadota > Gammaproteobacteria > Burkholderiales > Burkholderiaceae > Paraburkholderia. Next base: position 27,283 of record NZ_SCNV01000005.1, read on the forward strand.
CCGTCATGTTGCCCATTGCACCGCTCATGGTGCCCTTGGCGCGCAACGCAGCGGTGGTCCAGGCAAGCGTAGACAGCCCGGCCAGGCCGGCAAAAAAATTTCGACGATGCATCGTCCTGCTCCGAAACCAAACAGATCCTCCCGGCGCACCAGGGGGGCACCGGACTCTCAACGCTGTTAAACGACAAAAGTCGCCCGCGAGAATTAGACGCGGGGGCGTTGAGGTGGAGGATGGGGTACGTCGGGAGCAGTGGAGGAATAGATCCGATCGATAGCTAAAAAGCGGGCGGGATAGCCAATCGGACTAGGAGCGTCGAGCGATGCATGCACAGGCATCGGAGTGCAAAACGTGCAACTGAGGCAAACCGAACAGAGGTTCACGTTCGCCTTTCCCGATTTGGCGGTGCCCGGAATTAGTCTGTGTCCATCGGCGGCGCCCGATGTGATTTCAGCTCGTATCGGCTGGGAAGCGGGGCCGCCGCTGATGGCGCCGCTCTCGATTGACGTTCCAGGTTGACAGTCCATGAGATCACCTGCCGCCCAGCCGCGCAAAGGCAGAAGTAGCAATAGCAAATAAACGATCGCACGGAAAAATTGGGGTGACATGACTACCTAAACAGGCGTTGACCCTGTCGATTCGGGACAGCGGAGGCCTCATAAAACCTAATGTTACCCGATTCAGACTTCCGCGTACCTACGTTATGGTCGTCATGGGCGCCCTGTCGAGGAATGTGTCCGTGGAGGACACCCAACGCAGGCGCGACTCGGTCGCTAGCTACTTCGTAGTCAACTGGAATGACGCTGGTCACGTTTTCGGTGAATACGAGTGGGACGGTAAGGGTCGGCGGACGTTGTTGGACTACCGAAGTTCCGATGCCATCGGACCTGGTTTTCAACATAAGCCGGTGAATCTCGTCAACGGGTATCCAAGTCAATGTTTGACATCGAGCGGTGGTCCTGGGACAGCCGCGTCTCACGGAGCGAGCCCGGGACGGACAGGGAGCTCGTCGTGGACGCCCGGCTCTGGTACGGGAAAACTTTATCTACACACATCGCGCCTGTCCCTTCATACGCCGCGGGAACGAGGTTTCCAGGTCCGAAGAAGCAGCGCATTGCTCACGACGCTGACACTGCTGAATGCCATTGCTGCTCCCGCTACAATTGGATTCAGCAGGCCGAACGCTGCCAACGGCACGCCAATCAGGTTGTAGACGAACGCCCAGAACAGGTTCTGTCGAATCTTGCTGTACGTCCGGCGCGAGATGTCGATTGCGTCTGCGATAAGTGCCGGGTCCCCGCGCATAAGTGTCACGCCCGCTGCATGCATTGCTACGTCGGTTCCAGTGGACATTGCGATACCGACGTCAGCCGCGGCGAGCGCGGGCGCATCGTTGATGCCGTCCCCGACCATGCCGACAGTATTGCCGTCGCGCTTCAACGCCGCCACTGCTATTGCCTTGTCTTGGGGCAGCAACGACGCACGAACATCTTTTATCCCGAGTTCCTTTGCCACGAGATGCGCGCTCCCCTCGTTATCTCCAGTAAGGAGCACCGTCCGAACGCCCAACGCCGAAAGCGCGCGGATGGCGCCTGGCGATGTGTTCTTGATTGCGTCGCCGAATGCCATCATGGCCAGAACCTTGGTGGCTGGCTGAGTCGCGACGAGCCACGAGACGGAGAAGCCGGCTTCCTGCGCCTGCTCTCCGACAAGCTCGAGTTCGGAAGGGACTCCGACTGCACTTTCCATGAGCCATCGTTCGCTTGCGATAACGATCCTGCGCCCATCAATCGTCGCTTCGACACCTCGGCCAGTCAGGGCAGTGGCATCACTTGCGCGACTCAGCGTCAGCCCTTTCTCTTTCGCAGCATTTACCACCGCGCGGGCTAGCGGATGCTCGCTTGCCTGTTGCACCGATGCCGCCAGTTGCAAAGCTTCGAGGTGCGGAATTTGGTTTACCTCGAATTGTACGAGGCTCGGCTTTCCCTCGGTCAATGTACCGGTCTTGTCGAGCGCGATAACGGTGAGGCGGTGAGCCAGTTCCAACGCTTCGGCGTCTTTGATGAGAATGCCATGCTGTGCCGCTACGCCGGTGCCCGCCATAATCGCCGTGGGCGTTGCTAACCCTAGCGCGCACGGGCAGGCGATGACCAGCACCGCAACGGCATTCAGAATGGCTGCTTCGACGTTTCCATTTGCCAGCAGCCACCCTACCAAAGTAACCAGTGCAATGCCTAAAATGACGGGTACGAACACGGCACTGACACGGTCCACCAGCCTTTGTATCGGAGCCTTCTCGGCTTGAGCCGACTCGACAAGACGGATAATGCGGGACAGCATCGTGTCCGCGCCGACTGCCGTGGTCTGAAGCAACAGATACCCGTTTCCTACGATGGAGCCTGTCACGACCGAGTCTCCAACAGCCTTCGCAACAGGCAAACCTTCTCCCGTTATAAGCGACTCGTCTACATCGCTCTGGCCTTCTACGATTGTTCCGTCCACCGGGATCCGCTCGCCAGGACGCACCACAACCTGGTCGCCGGCACGGACACTCGACACCGCGGTATCTTTCTCTTCGCCCGCCATGCGAACGCGCGCCGTTTCAGGCCGCAATGCGTTGAGCGCTCTAATTGCGTCGGTGGTCTTGCGCTTCGCGCGCACTTCCAACCACTTCCCGAATCGGACAAGCGTAATAACGACGGCTGACGCCTCGAAATAAAGATGATTCATTTGGCCGGGGTGAGCGATGAGCTCGTACATACTGAGACCGTAAGCTGCAGTGGTCCCCAGAGCGACGAGCAAATCCATATTCCCCGCTTTGGCCAGCACCGCTTTGCAGGCAGCCTTGTAGAATCTGGCGCCAAAAACGAACTGCACGACAGTCGCCAGTGCGAATTGGGCCGACGCCGGAAGTATTGCGTGAGCGCCGAACAGCTCCACGAACATTGGTACGACGAGGGGGACGGTCAGGACAGCGGATGCTATGACAGCAAGCATGTCGGCATCAAAACGAGACGGCGCGGGCTTGGCACTGCTGTCAACATGCCGAGCAGCTTCGTATCCGGCCTTGATCACCGCAGCGACTAACGCGTCATCGCTCACTCCCATGCTGGTCACCGTTGCGGTTTCAGTGGCAAGGTTCACGACGGCAGCGGATACGCCAGGCAGCCGCAAGAGCGCCTTCTCTACGCGAGAGATGCAAGACGCGCACGTCATCCCCTTGATGTCGAGGGTGGTGGAATTCATGGGCACTTCATAGCCGGCGCGATTTACCGCATCGACGATGGCATCTTGCGCCACCGCGACGCCGGCCGTAACACTGGCACGCTCGGTCGCAAGGTTGACCGCTGCATGCGTGACTCCAGGCACTTTAGCCAGAGCCTTCTCAACGCGAGCGACGCACGAGGCGCACGTCATCCCCACGATGGGAATTGACCATTCCTTCGATGCCGGTTTGTCGCCGGTTTTTTGCAGGGTCGCTTCCATCACCAATACCTCGGAAAAAGCCCGGGTCTGGAGCGACCCGGGCGTACATCAGCCTTTCAAGACCGGGTTGTAACCGGCCTCTGATATTGCGTTGAGCACTTTCTCGGGCGATACGGATGAGGTCACCTTGACCGTTTTCTGCGCGATATCGACGTCCACCGAAGCGGAGGGGTCGACATGCTTCACTGCGTTGGTGATGCTTCGTCCGCAGCCGCCGCAGCTCATATCATTCACTTGAAATTCCATGCTTTTTCTCCATCAGTTTATCTTCGATGAACCCAGTATCACCATTCCCATGGTGGGAAGGTCAAGGCCTTTTTCGATGTTTTATCGAGGCACTTACTGCTAATGGCGGGACGCGGCCAAATCCTCGGGAATTGGGCATTTGGGCCGAGAGTCACCACGGCAATGTTGAGCGCGGGGCACCAGTGTGTCGCGCATCTCGGTCAACTCCGCGATGCGGGCGTTCAACTCGGCAAGGTGATGCTTCGCTAGTGCAGTGCGTCACAAACAATGCAACGTAATCGCGATTTGCGAGTCTCCTTTACTCGGAGGACGAAGTCATGAGAATCGCGGCGAAAGTTGAGCTGAGCGAAGCACAGCGCAGACAGTTGGAGACGTGGGCTACTGGCCGGACGATTCCGGTTCGAGTGGCCGAGCGTGCCAAGATGATTTTGCTCGCAGCACAGGGCCAGACGGACAAAGAGATCGGTGCGGAGCTTGGTATCTGGCGAGGCACGGTGGCGCGCTGGCGCGCTCGCTTTATCGCTGACGGTGTAGCAAGGATCCAGTGCGATGAGTCGCGACCCGGGCGCAAGCCGAAGATCTCCGCCCGCAAGGTCAAGACCATCGTGGCGCTGACGACGCAGCAGCGTCCGGATAACGCGACGCATTGGAGCACGCGTAGCATGGCGGCGGTGGCCGGCGTCAGTGCGGCAAGCGTGCGGCGCATCTGGCAGGCGCACGGCCTCAAGCCGCGTCGGGTAGAGAGCTTCAAGGTATCGAACGACAAGCACTTCGCCGAGAAACTCGAGGACATCGTCGGGCTGTATCTCGATCCCCCGGAACACGCCTTGGTCTTGTGCTGCGATGAGAAGTCCCAGATCCAGGCGCTTGACCGGACCCAGCCGGGATTGCCGCTCAAGCGTGGTCGCGCTCAAACGATGAGGCACGATTACAAGCGCCATGGTGCGACTACGCTGTTTGCCGCGATGAACACGCTCGATGGAAGTGTCATTGGCCAGTGCCAGACGAAACATCGTCACCAGGAGTGGCTGAGCTTCTTGCGCAAGATCGATCGCAACACACCCAAACACAAGGAGCTGCATTTGATCGCCGACAACTATGCAACCCATAAGCATCCCGAGGTAAAAGCGTGGCTGGCCAAGCACCCGCGATTCCACATGCATTTCACGCCCACCAGTGCATCCTGGCTCAACATGGTCGAACGCTTCTTTCGTGACCTGTCCGAGAACCAGTTGCGACGAGCGGTCTTCCGATCGGTGCCTGAATTGGTCGGCACGATCGAACAGTACGTGGAGAAGCACAATCGCCATCAGAAACCGTTCATCTGGACTGCTAAGGCTTCCGACATCCTGGCGAAAGTTACGCGTGCAAGGAACAAGCTGAATCAGATGCAATCCGTTTGACGCAGACCACTAGATTGGCAAACTACTTCACACGATGTCCGTGTTCGTCGACAACCGCCTCGCCGTCCTCTTTCACAAACGGCTACAGTTCGTAGCCATCGTAGCACCACCCCGGGTCCGGTAAGGCACGTGCCAAGCCAAAGACCTCCTGCGAGATGAAGCCGATCGCGAACGTCGCGCCCCCTCTACGGCGGCCGCGCCGAACAGGGGCCAGGATGAGTGGCGGGGCATGCGGGGGATGTTGAGGCCGAAGAGACGTGCCCTCAAAAGACAGATTTCCTGACGCTAAGACCGCAGCTTGGTCGATTTGTGGGCCCCGCGTAGCGCTTGCCGGAATCGCACTTGCGCGACTCGCTTGTTGGCGTGCCACACAGAATCGCACGGTTAGGTTGATGTGGGTCTTGACAGGAATTGCCCGACATAAGGGTACAGCCCAATTGGACACTAATACGCTGCGTCACTCACGGCGACTTCGAGACGTATCGCCAGGCGGTTTTCTCTTGACTCTGGAGTACGCTCCAAGGTCTAGGATGGGTTATAGCGGACCCCGGCCTGCCCGTTTCGATTAGGGCGAGACGCCAAGCGCATGTCATGCCCAAAGGAGCAGTTCATGCCAGACCGAATTGACTTCACCGTCACCGGTGACGAAAAAATCCACTGCAGTGGCTGCGAGAGCCGTATCCATTTCGCCCTGCAGCGCCTGCCAGGGGTACAACACGTGGCCGCCGACGCCGCCACGCAATGTGTCGCCGTCGCGTTTGATCCGGCCCGGCTCATTCCGAGCCAGATACGCGAGCGGCTGCAAGAGATGGGGTTTGATGTGGAGGTGTCGTCATGACGACTGCAACGTCCGTTGAATCGGCACCGCGCTTCTGGAGCGAGGAGCCCTCCAGCCTGCCGGGCCGACGCCGCATCCGTGCGTGCATCGGTGGCCTGCACTGCTCGCTGTGCACGGGCACGATTGAAAAGGCGCTGGGCAAACGACCCGGCGTCGACAAGGTCGCGGTGAGCCTGACCCATGAGCAGGCGCTGATTGAGTATGACCCCAATGTCGCACACGCCGAGGATCTGCTGCAGACGCTCAGGGATATCGGCTACACGGTCTCCGATCCGCGCAAGCTGCGGCCCTATGACGAAGAAGAGCGCGCGCTGGTACGCGAGCGCGGGCGCTTCCTCACCGCCCTCGCGGCCAGCATCGCGTCAATGGGCCTGGTCGGCTACCCGGTCGACAGCGCGTGGTTCCCGCTGTGCGTATTTTCGCTCGTCAGTCTGGTGGCCTTTGCCTTCGTCGTGTTGCGTGGCTACGGCCTGTCGCGCGCGATGGCCGGCACGACCCTGATCGCCGTGTTCGGCGCGGGTATCTATTACCTCAAGTTGCGCGGCGCGTTCGGCGCGACCGTCCCATGGATCGCCGGTGCGCTCGCGCTGATGCTCGTCTTCGGGGTGGGCGTGCATATTGTGCGGATGGCTGTGATGGCGCTGCGGCGCGGCATTCTCAACCAGCATGTGCTGGTTGAATTCGGCGCGTTCGCGGGCTTGGCTGGTGGGGTGATCGGCCTGGCGTTGCACCTGCCCGGCTATCCGACCGAGGCGTTTTTCGCCGTCACGGTAATGGTGCTCAGCTACCACATCTTTTCCGAGTGGCTCTCGCTGATCGTTAAGACCCGCAGTTCACAGGCGGTCAAGAAGCTGCTGGACCTTGAGCCTGACGTTGCGTATCTCGTCAAGGACGGTCAGGAACAGGAGGTGCCGCTCGAACAGGTGCACGTCGGCGACCTGGTGCGCCTCCGCCCGGGTGGCCGGGTGCCGGTCGATGGGCAGGTCGAATCGGGCGAATCGGACGTGGATGAATCACTCGTCACCGGCGAGCCGCTCCCCGTCGAGAAGCGCGCCGGAGACCGGGTGGTGAGCGGCGCGTTGAACGGCCACGGCACGCTGCTCGTGCGTGTCAGTGCGGTGGGCGAGGAGAGTTTTCTCAGACAGGTGATTCGCAGCGTGGAAGACGCCCGCGCCCTCAAGCCCGGTCTGCTGCATCTCGTCGACCGCGTGTTGCGGGTGTATACCCCGCTCGTACTGCTTACGGCCGTCGCGGCAGCGCTGTTCTGGCTAGTCGGTCCCCTGCTGGTCGGCGGTGCGCCGGATCTGCAACGGGCGGTGTTTGCCGGCCTGAGCGTGCTGGTCATGGGGTATCCGTGCGCGGTGGGGATCTCCGCTCCACTATCGATCGTGCGGGGGGCCGGTGAAGCGGCCGAGCGCGGCGTGCTGATGCGCACCGGTGAGGCGTTTCAGGCGCTGCGCCGCGTGAACCGCGTGGTATTCGACAAGACCGGCACGCTCACCGAGGGTCGCCCCGCCTTGCGCGAGATCGTCGCCGTGGCGTGCAGCGAGGAGGAACTGCTCGCGCTCGCGGCAGCCGTCGAAGCCTTTTCCGAACACCCGCTCGCGCGAGCCGTCGTGGACGAAGCGTTCAGCCGCCATCTCGCGCTGTCCGAGGTGGAAGGATTCGAGGCCGTCGCGGGGCACGGCGTGCGGGCACGCCTTGGCGAGACGAGCCTGATGCTCGGCAGCCCGGTGTTTCTCGCGGCCGAAGCCGTGGATCTCGCGGCCCAGCAGGCGCGCATCCATGACCTCGAAGCGCGCGGACTGACAGTCATCGGTCTGGCGCGCGACGGCGTGCTGCTCGGCCTGCTGGCACTGGGCGACGCGCTGCGGCCCGACGCGGCAGAGACCGTGCGCCGCCTGCACGCGCTTGGCATCCGCACGAGCCTGATCACCGGCGATAACGAACAGGCGGCCCGCCATTTTGCCCACGCAGCCGGGATTGAAGAAGTGCACGCGCGTATGCTGCCGGCCGGCAAGGCCGTCCTGATCCGGCAACTGCAGCAGGGCGCACGCGTGGCGATGGTCGGCGACGGCATCAACGATGCGCCGGCGCTGATGCAGGCTGACGTCGGCATCGCCTTTGGCAGTGGTGCGGACATCGCAATCGAATCGGCCGACGTGATCATCCTCAACCAGCGGCTCGGCGCCGTGCTCGACGCCTATGCGGTTAGTCGTAACAGCTACCGGAAGATCGTGCAGAACGTCTCGCTGGCGTTCCTGTTCAATGGCGTCGGGATTCCGGCGGCCGCCACCGGCCTGATTTATCCGGTCTGGGGCATGGTCGCGATGGCCGCGAGCGTGACCGCGATCTTCATCAACTCCCTGTGGGGGCGCGGCAGCTATTTCTTCGAGGCGATCCGGGCGGTCGGGCACGCGCCTCCGATGCCGCCGCAGGCGATCCCATCGTGAGGCAAGCGTCACCGGCGCTCGGCGCCGATGTGATGAAAAGAGGGGTTTAACGATGTTCAAATCCGTCACACTCGAAGTGACCGGTGCACTGCGACTGAACTGCGAGAAATGCGAACAGCGCGTCGCGCGCCTGCTGACCACGCTGCAGGGCGTGCGACAGGTTCGGGCGCAGGCACTTGACCAGCGTATCGAGGTGCTGTTTGACGCGACGAAACTGGAACCGGCTACGCTCGCAGCATGCCTGGGTAACGCCGGTTACGAAACCCGGGTCGTCAGTTGAACGCCGAGGTCACCCAATTGAGATGCGCCGCAGGCAGGCCGCAACCCGGCATCAAGGCGACCATCGTCGCCATTGGAGGATTCATCCGTGCGAACACCCCCTGATTCCATGAAGCACAACCGCCGCGGCGTCGGCCAACCCTCCCGAACGGACAATCGTGCGGCACGGCCGCGGCGTCGGACCGATCCGGTGGCCGAGCCGGCTCAGGCGCGCGCCGGCATGACCATCGGCAAGCTCGCGAAGCGTGCCGAGGTCAGCGCCGACACCATCCGCTTCTACGAGGATGAAGGGTTGCTGCTGCCCGCGACCAAGACCGAAGCCGGCTATCGCCTGTATGACGAGGACGCGGTGCGCCGGCTGGACTTCATCAGGCACGCCCAGCAGTGCGGCATGACGCTAGCGGAAATACGGCAACTGCTCGAGCTGAAGGCCGATGACAGTTCGTGCTGCAGCGACGTACGCAGCCTCGCAATCCGCAAGAAATTGCAGCTCGAACAGAAGATCAGGACGATGAAAGCGATGTCGCACGCGTTGAGTGACCTGATCGAGATCTGCACGGCCGAAGACCGACCACTGGATGACTGTCCCATTCTGGCGGCGCTGGAGTCCAGCATGGCTCACCAGCCTCGCGACCCACACTAACTCCGGACGAATGCCATGAGTATCAAGGTCGAAGTCTTCTCGACACCCGGCTGCAGCCACTGTGATCGCGCCCGGGACAGCTTGAAAGCAATCGCCGAAGCGTTCGGCGAGGATCAGGTGTCCTGGCGTGATGTGAACCTGCTGGACGAACTGGATTACGCCGTGGCGCTCGGCGTGTTGACCCCGCCGTCGCTGGCGATCGATGGCGAACTTGTCTTCGCGAAACTGCCAAGCGCCGCACAGCTTCGCGAGGCGTTGGTGCGGCGACTTGAACGAGAACGGTCCTGAGTCACCGTCCGTGCAACGATCGCGCGCGACCCGTGCACCATCGGCGCAAGATGAAAATGAAACATGCCCTGGAGGCGCTAAATGAACATTGAGTCGCTGCGCGCGACGCTTGAGCAGGCGAGCCTGGCATCGCTGGGAATCGGCTTTCTGCTGGGATTCGTTTTCTCGTTCAACCCGGTCGCGCTGGCCTCCATTCCGGTTTCGCTCGCATACGTCACGAAGGCGCGCGAAACGAAAACAGCAACGTTGTATGGCGGCCTGTTCATTCTGGGCATGGTGATCGCCCAGACGTTGTTGGGGTTGATTGCCGGCTTCGGCGGACATTGGGTAGCGCAGCTGATCGGGAGGGAATGGGGCCTTGTTCTGGGGCCCGTACTGATTCTGCTGGGCCTGATGTGGCCCGGTTGGATCAGGCTGCCGCTGCCATCGATCTCCCTTCGCGCCAGACGCGCCAGCAGCGGATGGGGCGCAGTCGCACTGGGGGCGTCGTTTGCCGTCGCGGTTTGCCCGTTTTGCACGCCCGCGCTCGTGGTGCTGCTCGGGATCGCTGCCGGGATCGGGTCGCCCCTGTTCGGCGCAACACTGCTGTTCGCGTTCGCGCTGGGCCGCGCGGTGCCCGTCATCCTCGGCGCTGCGGCGGTCGGCTGGCTCGAAAGCCTCTCCATGCTTCAGCGTTACCAGAAGGCGTTTGAGATGGCCGGTGCGGCCACGCTGGTGCTGGCCGGCCTGTACATGCTGAACGCGTATTTTTTTGTGATTCCCCAACTGGCGATCTAGGCCAGGCGGACTCTTTGACGTAGCGAAGACCTCAACATGAAACATGATGCCACCGCCCGTGTCCCCGACCATCACGAACGGGAGCGCCTGCTGCGGATGCTCGCGGCCGCCACGTTCTTTATTTTTTTCCAGGCGTACATGGTCGCGCCGATCATCCCGGCACTCTCCAGCGCTTTCGGGACCTCGGTGCAAGCGGTCGGTCTGGTGGTGCCGGCCTACCTGATCCCCTACGGCGTCGCCACGCTGGTGTATGGCCTACTGGCCGATCGGGTGGGCGTTCAGCGTGTCATGTTCGCCTCCCTGGCGGCCTTCGCAGCGCTCACGGCATTGACGGCAACCGCGACGTCCATCAGTCAGATGGCGCTGTGGCGTGTTCTGACGGGCGTGGGCGTTAGTGGTGTCGTGCCGCTCGCGCTGGTGCTCGTCGCCAAGTTCTTCCCCTATGAGCAGCGGGGCCGCCCGCTCGGCTGGCTCTTCGGCGCGATGGCCGGCGGTATGGCTTTCGGCTCGCCGCTGGGCGCGATGCTGGTGCCCTTCATCGGCTGGCGTGGATTGTTCCTGCTGGTCGGTGCGGCGGGGGCAGTTGTCCTCGTGATGTTTCTGCCCTATCGCCGCATGATCGCAGCGGCGATGCAGCCGGTCGGCGGCTCGCTCGGCGAACTGTTCCGGGGCTACCTGAGCCTGCTCGGGACACCACGCGGGCGGCGCACTTATGGCTATGTGTTTGTGAACTCGATGTTCCATTCCGGCGTCTTCACCTGGCTCAGCGTGTATCTCCAACGACGCTACGGCCTTGGGCCTACGGGTATCGGTCTGGCGTTGCTCGGCTACGGCGTGCCGGGATTCCTGCTCGGACCGGTGATCGGCCGCGCAGCGGACAAGTTTGGGCGTGCGAGGTTGCTGCCAATCGGGCTCGGACTCAGCACGCTGGCGGCCGCCGCGCTGCTCGCCCATTTCCCGGTGATGCTCGCACCACTCGTCGCGATGGTGCTGTCGCTGGGCTACGACATGACCCAGCCACTGTTCGCCGGCATTGTGACGTCGCTCGGGAGCAAGCGGCCGGGACAGGCGATGGGCCTGAACGTCTTCACGCTGTTCGTTGGCTTCGGCCTCGGGAGTCTCATTTTCGGCGAGGTGCTTCGTTTCGGCTTCGGCGCCGCACTGGGCGTATTTGCCGCCGTTGAGCTGACGGCCGCCGTGTGCTCCCTTCGGCTGTTTCGCTCTGAAATCCCTTCCCAAGCGGCAGGCCTGTCATCATCCGGGAGCCGGTAGTGTGTTCGGCCGGGAAAGCCTGGCGTGTGCCCGCGTGCGAGGCGCCGGACCATTGACTGGCGCTTCGGCGGAGAGGACGATCACCTTCGAACCTTGAGGGTACGGACATGATGCGCCACCACTCCCCACACCCCGTGTCCCGGCGAGCAGGGACGCTCGCTAGCCAAGACGCAGGCGCCACCCAATCCACGCTCCACGATGACGTACGGAAGGCCTTTGAGCGCGCCTGTGCAGAGGACGACCTTGAAGTCGCCGAATACCTGCTTCGCACGCTTGAAGCCATTGCGCGTCGCGAGGCGAACGACTCGTCGCTTGACGGCGTTTACCGGGTGCTGGTGCGTTGCATGGGCGCGGCTAGTCGTCTTCGATAAAAAACAGCGCCGTCTGTCAGGCTCATTCTGGAACGCCGCTTCCGAAGATCCCGTCCTGGCAGCAGAACCAGTCCCTGCTCGACCGGCTACACTCGCTGTGGGGCCCCGGAGGTCACGCACGCCGTTTGTTAGCTGCGGGCCTCCACATCCCGCCCAAACATTTATGTCGAGTTCCTACAACCGGAAAGCTTTGCTATAAGCGAGCGGGGTTCGAGGCTGCACATAACAACTTTCCGCCGGCAATAGCGCAAAGTGACGGGATTAAGCGTGCACGCCAGATGAATCAAGCCTTCGCCGTGCCTTCCGGGGTCTGGCCGGTCCGCATGACTCCGGGGCCACGGACGGCGACCGCTTTACCAATCGATGCGGTGCTTTTCTTCCGTTTCGCGGTGGCGCTGTGCGTCGTCGCTGTGCAGATACAGGCTGGTGGTGGTGAGCGACGCGTGGCCGAGATTGTCGCGCACGAGGCGCAGGTCGAGGTTGCCGTCGGCCATGTGCGAACCCGCGCTGTGGCGCAGCCAGTGCGCGGAAGCGCGCTCGAGCTGCGTCGCGCGTGCGGCATACTCGTCGCCACGCAGTCGCAGCCTGTCCGCCGCGCCCGCGAAGATACCTTTCACGATCGTGTGCAGCGCCGCGCGGGTGAGCGGCTTCATGGACTGGCCGAGCGGCAGCACCAGTGGCGTGTCTTCCTGCGGGGAGGGTAGCGCGGCCAACCCGCGCTCGCGTCGGTAGCGGGCGAGTTCGACCATCATTTCGGCGGAGGCGGGCACGAGCCGCTCCCGGTCGCCCTTGCCGAGCACCTCGAGCCACCAGCGCTCATGGCCGTCGGTATCGCGCCGGCAGAAGAAGCGGCCCATCGCATTGCCGCTGACTTCCGAGATGCGCAGGCCACCCAGATAGAGCAGGGTGAACAGCCACCGCGCGCGGAAATAGCGTTCGCGCTCGCGACCGGTCTCGCGGGGCAGGGTATCGATGTACACCTTGACCTCCTGCCACAGGTCGCGCTCGAGGTAGCGGGTAATGCGTGGCGCCGCCCGCCGGGCACGCTGGCGGGACAGCGACAGCGGGTTGCCGGCCAGATAGCCGGCGTCGACGAGCCACGCGAACAGCGCATTGAGAATCACCATCGCCTGGCGCTGGCTGGTCGCGGCGAGCGCGCCGTAGAAGGGCCGCCAGCGGGGATCGTGACGCGGAAATTTGCGGCCGCCGCCGGCGACCCAGCGCTCCCGTGGTTGCGGATCAGCCAGGAAGCGCTGGTAGACGAGCAGATCCTCGTGCGTGAGCGACGACAGCGGCTTGCCCAGCTGGACGATAGCCCACAGCAGCAGCCGTTCGGCTTCCTTGCGGTAGTTCTCGAAGGTGGTCTTTTTGTCGGCGACGCGCGCGAGCCACGCGCGCACCGCATCCAGGTCGTCGCGGGCGGCGACCTGGGCGTGTCCGTGCGCCCGGTTGGTACCGTCGCGGCCGTTGAGATCAGCGGGCAGGTCGAGCGCGTCGAGCGGGCGCGGCGCGATCAGGGTGGTTTTCATGGGGGCTCGGGCGGAATCCAGGGTGTCACGCGGCGATTGTCGCATCACCATTGCTGAATTTCAACATTATAGGATTAATGTCAAAATATGCGCGGTCGATGATTAGATATAGGCCGGTCTACGTAGTAATATCTATCATAATTGTTTGATTGTGATCTCATGAGCGACGTCCTGTCCCCCGATGCGGCGCTGGCCGCCGAAATCGCGCGCCTGAAGGCCGAATTCCCCAAGACCCGCGAGCTGTACCGCGAGGTCTGCGCACTGCTGTTCTTCCGTCATGGCATCACGCCGACCGCGAACCGGTTGTACCAGCTCGTGAAGCGCGGCAGCATGGGCACGCCGACTGCCGTGCTCGGCGAGTTCTGGACGGAACTACGCGAAAAGAGCCGCGTGCGCATCGAGCATCCCGACCTGCCCACCGATCTCAGCGCGGCTGCCGGCGAACTGGTCGCGACCCTCTGGGCGCGCGCCACTGCGTCGGCCGACGCCGCGCTCGACGCTCTGCGTGACGAAGTCGAGGCGCAGCGGGCCGAGGCGCAGCAGTCGGTGGTCGCCGCTCGCGACGAACTGGGTCGCGTCGAGACGGCGCTTGAGCAGCGCACCGCGGCGCTGCTGGCCGCGCAGGTCGAGATCCGCGAGCTGGACAGGGCACAGGCCGAAGGCCATGCGCAGCGGCAGGCGCTCGAGGCGGAACTGGCGAGGATCCAGGCGGCGCTGGCTGCGCGCGACCGCGAACTGCAGGAGGCCAGGGAAGGGTTTTCGCGCGATCTGGAAAAACAGCGGGAAACTGCTGAGCGCGCGGAGAATCGGCTCCGCGCTTCTGAAAAGCGCGCGTTGCTCGAGATCGACCGCGAGCGCAGTACCGCAACGAAGCTGCAGAAGGAGCTCGACGAGGCCGCACGTCGCGCGGACCGGAAGGACGCCGACCACCGCAGTGCATTGGAAACCCTGCAGATGCAGCTGGGCGATGCACGTCATCAGGCGGGCGTGCTGCAGGGGCGGCTGGATGCCGTTCAGGCGGAAAATGTGCGGCTGCAAGCGGAGATGATGACGCTGCGGGAAGCGGAAACGCGTGCACGGGAACCGCGGGCGTCGTCGGCATCGGCTGGCGTCCGGACGGCACCACGGCCGACCCGTTCGTCCCGTGCCTTGCCGACCGCCAAACCAGCAACGCGTCGCAAGAAAACGGTATAAAGACAGGGTAATTCGCCACCAGGGAAATGGACTGCATGGCTGATCTCTACCTGCTCGCCGGACTGACGCTGCCGCAGGGCGTCGCGCATGAGTCCCTGCCCGGGGCCGTGACGCGTTTCATGTCGGATTGCTGGCACGGCATGAGTCGCACGCAGATGATCGCCCGGGCGAAACGTCGGGGGCTACGCCTGTCGTTCCGCGCAACGGCACGGTGTCGGTCCGGCGACACCGGCGTCTTCGAATTGCGCTTTAACGATGGGGCAGTTGAATGCCTGATGCTGGCACGGCTGCAGCGGGTCGGAGGCAGGCGCGGTAAACGCCGGCAGACCGGCCGGACTGATGTTTCCCGGCCCCCGCCACGCGATCCCCGGCAGACCCGATTGTTCTGATGCGACCGTGCCGGTTGCTGCGCAGCGCTATGCTCGCTATGCTCGCAGGCTTCAACGGATCAGGAGTTTCGACGTGCGGCGCGTGACGGTCAGGAAATCATCGGTGCATGGACGAGGTGTCTTCGCGCTGCGCGCGATTCCAGCCGGCCAGCGGATCCTCGAATATCGCGGCGAGGTGACCTCGTGGCGACGGGCCGCTGCCCGGTTCCGGCGCTCCGGCATGCCCGGCCATACGTTCATTTTCGGGCTGGATGACGGGCGCGTGATCGACGGCAGCGTCGGCGGCAACAGCGCGCGCTGGCTGAATCACTCCTGCCAGCCGAACTGCGAGGCGATCGAGGACGGGCGGGGGCGGGTTTTCATCGAGACGCTCAAAGACTTGATGCCGGGCGAGGAGCTTTGTATCGCCTATGGACTCACGATCGATGACGCGATTACTCCCGAGCTGATCGCTGACTATGCGTGTCGCTGTGGGGCGAAACGGTGTACGGGTTCGATGCTGGCCTCGGCAAACGGATAACAAGCGCGTCGTGACAGACGCCATCCGGATACTCTGTCGAATCGGATTGGCGCCGGGAGATCGATGCGATGACTCGTCGCGCGCAGCTGTTGCTCGGGGCGACGCGGGACAGCACCGCATCGTGGGGCGGCAACCGCATCCTTTAAGCTGATCGAGCTGTTACGCCACGTCGGCGTCAATCTCAACCAGGTGGCACAGCTGTCGCATATCGATGTCGTCCACCACGCCGAGTTGGCAGCCACACTTATGGAACTGCGCGGCCTTCTCGCGCTGTGCGGCATTGCGCTCGGTTTCAACGTTACGGTCATCGTTCTTCATTCAAGGCTGGCAATTGCTGGTAGCCCGGTACGGGAGCCCCTTCCGCGAATTAGCGTTGCCGACCGCGATTCGCCGTGGTAGAAGCACCGCACGAACGCGCCCGTTTGCGGGACGAAGAACATCACAGGAGTATGCGGTGAAACGAACCGCCGAAAATCAGCGGAAGGTAGTCGCGGTACGCGTCAACCCACAGACCGAGCAAAGGTTGCGGCTATTGGCGGAATTAACGGGACGCAAGCAATCGTTTTTCCTGCAGCAGATGATCGAGGGCGGCATCGGCGCAATGGAGGATGTCTGGCTCCCACCGGATGTTATCTCGCGGGTCCGGAGCGGCACGATGCCGTCGCGGCAACAGGCGAGCGACGCGATTTCAGACCTCTTTGCCAGCTCATTGCCAAACGAGGCGAACCGATAAAGGGTCGCGTTTTGCGCAAAAATTGGCGGTAATAAGTCTGCCAGGACGCACAACTGTTCTGAGCACACGTTGAGCGACGCTCCCGGCTGCGTGCCGTCATGTGTATCAGGGGCTGGCCGACCGACATCCCGTGCGGGAAAGCGGATGCGCATCGGTTGACAGTAAAATAGTCGCGTCGCCGGACCGGGACAGGATCCCGGCGGTACGTGCCAAAACACCATCGTGAGTTGCCGCGGTCGCGTGGAGAATCCGGCACACGGCGCGAAGACGACCAAGGGAGCGTAACCAACGCATGAGCAACGATCCAACGCCGACGCCGCAGCAATTTTCGCTGTTTAACGATGAGCCGCAACATGACGCGGACGATGATGCCGGCGAAACGTCGGTGCCGGGCAAATACAGCAATTTCGTCGTCTACGTGGATGAGAGTGGTGATCACGGCATGCAGACACTGGATGCCAACTATCCGGTGTTCGTGCTGGCTTTCTGTGTGTTCTACAAGCGTCACTACAGCGAAAAGGTCGTGCCGGCGCTGCACAAGTTCAAGTTCAACCACTTCGGTCACGACCTGGTGGTCCTCCGCGAACATGAAATCCGGAAGGAGAAGGGAGATTTTCGTTTCTTCGTCAATCGCGAGCACAAGCAGCAGTTCATCTCCGAGCTGACCGGCATCATTGAGCTCAGCAACTTCATCCTGATCAGTTGTGTCATTGACAAGACCCGGCTTCGTGAGCGCGGCGACGCAGACAACAACCCCTACCATCTTGCGCTCGGGTTCTGTCTAGAAACGCTCTACGAATTCCTTCAGGAAAAGAATCAGGATGGCGCGCTTACGCACGTGGTCGTCGAATGCCGCGGCAAGAAGGAGGATAACGAGCTCGAGCTTGAGTTTCGTCGCATCTGTGATGGGGCCAACCGACTGGGAATCTCCCTGCCGTTCGACGTCATCTTTGCTGACAAGAAGGTAGATTCGCCCGGGCTGCAACTCGCCGACCTCGTGGCCCGGCCGGTCGGGATGAGTGTTATTCGCCCGGGGCAGGAGAACCGCGCATTCGAGGTGCTGAAACGAAAATTCTATTGCAGCGGTGGGCGCGAACGTCTGGGGGAAGGCTACGAGGACTGGGGACTGAAGATTTTCCCGTCGCGAGAAAGCGAAAAGCCCCGGTGAGACTCACCGAGGCTTTGACGCCGACCGGGAACTCCCAGTCCACTTGGTCACTATTATGGGGGCGACAGACACTGCTGACAAGACTTTTGTACGCCAGCCAAAGCGCAGCATGCCGTGTTTTTTTAAGGACATTCTTAATAGCCCGCGCTGGTCGATCGAACAACGAGCCCCAATTGGGGCGCGGAGCGTTCCCGTTCGGTCACCAGGTTTAAGCCTACGGTGCTGCTAGTTTCACTTCCGAAACGAAGCAACTTTCACTTCCTCGCACGGTGCCGCAGGGGGCAACCCCGGCGCGCCGGCGCCGGGTGACACCGGCCTGTTCAGCCTGACACTGCTGGCCGAGGGCGTGCCGGTCCGGCTCATCGCGCATCTGCGGCGCGTGAAGCCGCGGCGCCAGTCGGCGCGCCCCGTGAAGGCATCAAAACCCCCTGCGCGCGATCCGCGGCAGGGCGATCTTTTCTGACGGACCCCGAGGAGCTGAAACATGGGCCGACCCCGGATTGAGTGGAATGATGCACAGCTGCTCGCCATCATGAATGGCATCGCGGCGCTTGACCGGGATTTCCCGCGCGACAACGCACGCTTCCTGGATGGCCTGATCGCCGAAGTCCGGGCGGTTACCGGCCGCGTGTTTGGCGCTACCAACTACAGCCGGCTGCTGCGCGATGTCGGGCCGCAGGCCGGCGTCCAGCGCCATCCGAGTGCCCCGACGGTCCAGCAGGCGATCCTGCGGGCGCAGGCGCTGGCCCCGATGGCGCAGCCGGGCAGTGCGGAGAACCGCCCGGTCGATCTCGAGCTGATGCGCCAGGCACTCGCTCCGGTGGTGCGCGAGGCGCTCGCGCCGCTGTACGCGTCACAGCGCGAGCGGGGGAATGGGCATGCGGGCGGCGCCGCACCGGATCGTGGTGATGTGAACGCGATGGCGCAACAGCCGCTGCTGCAGGCGGCGCTGGAAGATGCCCATGCGCGGATCCGGCGGCTTGAGCAGGACAATGCGCACTTGCACCGCGAACTCGGCGAAGCGCATGCGGCACGGGATCTGGCCGGCGAACACGTGAACCGGCTGCTCGGCGAGCTGCACGCGTCGATCGAACGCGCCGGTGTGGGCGCGACGGCCCTCGCGCAGACCGCCACGCAGCTGGCCGGCACCGAGCGGTTTCTCAAGATGCAGAACGATGCCGTGCGGCTGCAGGCGAGCGGGGAAGCGGACGCGCTGCGCGCGCAGAATGGCCAGCTGCGCGAGCGGATTGACCATCTGCTGCTGGAAGTCGACCAGTACCGGCGCACCCTGTCGACCCGGCCGACCGGGAGTCGCTGAGCGCGCGCTCCGGTGCCCGTCGGGCTGGTGCGCAGGTTCCTGCCGGCAGCCCGCCGTTCGCGTCAAGGCCGGTTCGTGATTACTCCAGTTATCAGATGTGGAGATTTTGCTGCGTGGCGCGTTCCGGTCGTCGCTCGGTTACGGTCGATAAAATCGCAGATTGATCTGCCGTGCCCGGGCGCTTCCGACCGACCCTGACGGCGCGTGCCGAAGTCAATGCACCTTTGGTTGATCCGGGTGCCGCAGAACCGGACCGCCCGCTCGCTGGTCGTGATTGCGTGAAGGCAGGCCGATCGGGTAGGGTGGCGGCATCCCAATCACAATGAGGAATCAACCATGAACAAGCAGGAACTGGTGGACGCGGTCGCAGCGGTAACCGATGAAAGCAAGGCCGCGACCGGCGCGATGATCGACGCAGTGATCGCTGCGATCACTGGCGCGGTGACAAAGGGCGATACCGTCCAGCTGATCGGCTTCGGCTCGTTTTCCACGGGTGCGCGCGCCGCACGGGTCGGCCGCAATCCGGCGACCGGCGCCGAAATGCAGATCGCCGCGGCGAAGACCGTCAAGTTCACGGCGGGCAAGGCGTTCAAGGATGCCGTCAACGCGTCATGACGAAGGTGGCGATCGCGCCCGGCGACTACGCCGGGCTGCACAAGGAGGTGGTCAGTGTCGTCGAGTCGGCGCGACGCACGGCGGCACGCAACGTCAATGCCGTGATGACAGCAGCCTACTGGGAGATCGGGCGGCGGATCGTCGCCAGCGAGCAGGGCGGGCAGGCGCGCGCCGGCTACGGACAGGCGCTGATCGCCCGGCTCGCGGATGACCTGACGTGCCGTTTCGGACGCGGCTTCGGCCGGGCGAATCTGGCCAGCATGCGCGCGTTCTATTCCGCCTGGCCGGCGGCGGAGATTTTCCAGACAGTGTCTGGAAAATCGGCAGCACCCGAAAATGTCCAGACGCCGTCTGGAAAATCGCTGTCGGCGAAAGACGTGGTCGACACCACGGCAACGGCGCCCGATTACATGGCGCTCGCCACCCGTTTTACGTTGCCGTGGTCCGCCTATGTGCGCCTGCTTTCTGTGAAGACGGCGGCCGCGCGCGCTTTCTATGAAACAGAGGCATTGCGCGAAGGCTGGTCGGTGCGCCAACTCGACCGCCAGATCGGTAGCCAGCTTTACGAGCGGCTGGCGCTGTCGCGCAACAAGGCGGCGCTGCTCAGAAAAGCCGCCGATGTCCAGCCGGGTGATCTCCTCACGCCAGAGGAGGCGATTCGCGACCCGTTCGTCCTCGAGTTTCTCGACATCAGGGACGAGTACTCGGAGTCGGATCTTGAGGAGGCGCTGATCCAGCATCTGGCGGATTTCCTGCTGGAGCTCGGCGACGACTTCGCTTTCGTCGGCCGGCAGCGCCGCCTGAGAATCGACGACACGTGGTTCAGGGTGGATCTGGTGTTTTTCCATCGACGTCTGAGATGCCTGGTCATCATCGATCTCAAGGTCGGCCGCTTCAGCTATGCGGACGCCGGGCAGATGCATCTCTATCTGAACTACGCGCGCGAGCACTGGATGAAGCCTGGGGAGAATCCACCTGTCGGTCTGATCCTTTGCGCCGAAAAAGGTGCGGCAGAAGCACACTACGCGCTGGACAACCTGCCGAACAAGATTCTTGCGGCGGAATACCAGACGGTGTTGCCCGATGAGGCGATGATCGTGCAGGAGCTGGAGCGTACGACAGCGGAACTGAAGCGGCGTACCGGCGCTTCGTAAAGTTCGGTCCCGATGCCTGACCGATCCCGGTCGAAGACGAGGCCGCGACCCGGTAACCCATGCAACAACGACGGAGGTAGCGACGAACAGAAGAGGTTTTGTGCGGACGGGCGCAATGCTAGTTGGCGCGGGTCTTACGCTCACGGTCTCCCTGGGGGCGGTAAGCGATGCCATTGCCAGCGAGCCCAACGATTCGAAGCGGCGGGCGATCGATGCAAAGGTCCATGGGGCCCTGTCGAAGCTGTACGCGAACGTCAGGGGTTCCCGGGAATGGCTTTGTCGCGATAAGGGACCTGCTATGCTGAAGTCCCGAGAACGAATGATCTGGTCGATGAAGCAGAATTTGAATCCGGCCGTGACGAAGGTGCTCAAGCGTCTGCACTATCCGCTTGATGTAATCCTTCTTTGCGTGCGCTGGTACGTTGCTTATCCGCTAAGTCTGCGCCACCTTGAGCAGATGATGGCCGAGCGAGGAATTTTGGTTGACCATTCGACCGTGCATCGCTGGGCGCTCAAACTGCTGCCAGTGCTGGAGAAAGCGTTCCGACGGTGCAAGCGGGCGGTCGGTAGGAGCTGGCGTATGGACGAAACGTACATTCGGGTCAGGAGCGAATGGAAATATCTGTATCGCGCAGTGGACAAAGCGGGCAACACGATCGATTTCCTGCTGCGAGCCCATCGTGACAAGGTTGCGGCCCGGCGCTACTTCGAAAAGGCGATCGCCCAGAACGGCGAACCGGAGACCGTAACGATTGATAAAAGCGGGTCAAATCTGGCAGCGCTACAGGCGCTCAACGCTGAACGTGAGGCACCGATCAGGATCCGCCAGAAGAAGTACCTGAACAACGTCGTCGAGCAGGACCACCGTGCCATCAAGCGTCGCACCCGACCGATATTGGGCTTCAAGAGTTTTCGTTGTGAACGCATCATTCTGGGCGGCATCGAGCTCATGCAGATGATCGTCAAAGGCCAGATGAAAGACGGTGGGATCGCGCAAACTCCCGCCCGGCAGTTCTATTCGTTGATCGCATCAGCAGTCCTTATCATACCGACATTTGTTTGACCCACCTTCCTTATCGCGACAAAACCGCTATGGCTATGGCTACCACTATGAAGCGGATTACGGCGACGAACGAAGGTGGTATGATCGTGGTCGCCACCGTGGCTGGGAATACCGCTATCATGGTGACGATGACGACTGATTCACCGATGCCTGCGCCCGCATAGCGTTTGAACGGTATTGGGCGGAGTCCGACGCGCCGTAAATTGAACGGCGAACCTGTTACGATAATTTCCACCGCATTCAAATCCTGGCGGGCACACGCTGATGCAGATTCTCGAATATTGCCCCGGCTCGAGTTTGTCTTGTACAGATGTGTCGGCTCGAAAACAGCCGACCGCCCGGTCATCTTGTCACGACTTCCGGGACACCTCCGTGAGGCGTCTTATCGAGGCTAGCATTAAGTCAGTGGACACCGGTTTCTGCCAAAGTTCATCCCAATACGGCGGACCGCCAGTGGCTCGATAGTCAGCGCTAGCCAGAATGACAGGAATTTTTGCTAACGTCGGCACCGACTTTAAACAGCAACAAAACTCGATGCCATCCATTATCGGCATGGACCGGTCAGTGATAATCAGATCTGGCTCCAGATTATGGGCGAGGGAAAGTCCGGCACGCCCGTCGTTGGCGGTCTCGACCCGGTAACCTTCCAGTTTCAGGATACGCTTCCACGCAGCCAGAATGCTGGGGTCATCGTCCACAATAAGAATTGTCTGCATTTATCGGCCACGTCGTTGCCCCTAAATTTGGGGTGTCTAGTACGGGTTGATTGAAATACAAGCACACGGTTCCATTGTGCCACGCTGATGCGAGAAGGGTTGTTGTTTGGGTTTTCGTGAGTTTAATCAGGATAACCAATCGCCACAAGCGGTCGTCGAGGCCCCCTGTGCGGCTAATGAAACCTGGAATTTGCAAGTGGGCAACGGGTCGGCGGCCATTGGCACTTCTTCTGGAAGATCATCGGTGATGAAGACGTTTCCGGATGTTGGGAATTTCGTTACCCGGCGTTACTCCTGCGCGAGCGGTCCAATAAGCCCGGACTGATCACGCCGGCGTACCCGTCTCCTCGTCCTGAGCTCATCCTGGCGCCCCGATATGCCGAACTGCAAATTATGCCTATGTAGCCAGAGTGGCAATCAGGTGCTAGTTTTCACAGAACAGGGTGCCGCACGCTTTTTGTCGAAAGAATCTTTCGAGTCCACCAGGTTCTCTGACCGAGCAACTGGGTTACGCCCTACGTTTTTAGCGCTCCCTTCTTCAAGGGTGACCCAATGACTGTCGAAACGGTGACGTTTTTTACGTCGATCTACGCTAACGGATGACGGCCGGACCTCAGAATGCCACGGTCCAGACCACGCGTTGCGCGACGGGAGTAGCGACCTGCGACGCGGGGACCGGCTGCTCAGGGTCGCGAGATGCAAGCGTGACACTGTAGGGTGCACCGTGCAGACACAACACTTCAGCACCTGTAGTCAATGCTGAATCCGAGGTGGACTGGATGACACAAGTTTCCTGGACTGCCAGACTGACAGGGATGAGGGCAATTTCGGGGGGCGTGCCATGCGAAGCTGATACGTATAGCAGGAACACCAGCATGCCGAATGGTCTAAAGTGGCGAGGCATAAAAAAGAGCTCCTGGAGCGAGGTTCTCAGGAGGCCCACGAACGGAACGGGCTTCCGCTCTACATTTGGCCTTGGCGCAGCCTGCTGCGTTGCAGGCCCCGATGAAACCCGGTTACTCACGCTTCATTCAGTTCACGAGATCAATAGACGCAGACGAATTTTCAGGCTTGGTGAGTCCCCGGTTCTGTCATACGCTCAAAGTCCGCCGCAGCTTTTGACGTTCTATCCTTTACAACAAAAACTTCCAACGGTCCAGGGGAAATCAAGCGCGCCTTACGCTTTCCCCTGCTCTCTTTTACGGCCGTTGACATGCTAGCATCGCCGAAATTCATTACTTCCCGCTGAATGGCGACACCAGTAGCGTTTTCGTCGCACTCGCTCCGCTCCCGGTCGACACAGGCGGCGTCCAGCGATACAGCACCACGCTCGCGTCGTTGTAGTTGTCTTTGGTGACCTCATATTCGCCGGTCGAACGTCGATAGGTCCGAAGTCCGTACATCGAGTCCACGTCGTTGCCGACGTCGACTTTGTTTGGGTTGCTATTGGTGAACGTGATGTCGAGCTGTCCCGTCGTGAGGTTGAAGGCATCAATATTCGGCACGGTGTGCACGTAGCCCACAAACAGATAATTGCCGGCGGCCGCAATGGATTTGGGACTCGCGCCAGTGATGTTGATCACGGGGTTCGGCGTGTTCCTGTTGCCAGCCAGCCAGCCGTGATAGACCTCGACGCGTGATCCGACCGCGGTCCAGTCCGTGCTTCCGCTTGGCCCCTGCGTGAGAATCATCGTGTCGCTGTCAGCCAGGTAGATGATCCGCGTCAGTTGCGTGATTGTACGAGGGATCGGCATCGTCACCGCGGCACCCCAGACCGGCTTGCCGCTCGCATCGAAACCGGTTAGCGGATAGTGAGAAATGACGTTGGTTTTGTCGAGACCCGCCCAGATATCGCCTCTGCTATCCAGACAGAAACCGTTGCGCACGCGGGCCGTCGTGGCGAAGGCCGTTCCCGGCAACGCGCCATCAGGAATCGCAATGTAGCCGCTCGCCGCGTTGAAGTGGAAAAAGTAGAAGGTATCGGGGTTCTGACTCGCGGCGACGAGTATCCGGTGCCCTCTCACGCTGGCGATCTGCGCGAAATGTTCGCCACGTTCGTGGTCGGCAAGATTGATCCGCGGATCGGCCGGATAGGTGATCGGATCGATTGTGTTGGCAACCAAGGTGCCGCCCACGGTTCCCGAATAGATGTTCATTCCGCCGTAGAAAATCGCCCCGTCGGTGGCCGGATCAGGAGCCGCGTTGCCCTCGAAGTTCACAGATTGGAGCTGCCAGCGTAGGACTCCGGTCCCGTCGTATGCATGGATATCGGTGCCGCCGTTACGGCCGAGGTCCCATGACCCTCCCCATGGATTGTTCAGGACGTAGAGATTGCGCGCGGAATCCCTGCCGATGCCGGTGACGCGCGTAAAGCGCTTATCGCCCACTTGCCCTTTTGTGCCATTGGCCGTACTGAGAAAGCCGCCTTGAACACCGAACGTCCCCGCGGCATACGGCGTGCCGGACACGTCATAGATCTTGATGTTCATATCCGGCCCTTCGTCGCCGATCCATAGCTGGTCGCTCGTCGCATCGAAGTACAGCGAAGCGGGCCGCGCATTGGCCGGCAACTGGATGGTGTTCCGGCGCTCCCCGCTGGGACCGAACTGGATCACGGCGCCCAGGCTTTGTTGTGCGACCCAGACGTTTCCAGCTGCGTCTACCGCTAATGCGCCCGGCTCTGCCATGCTGATATCGTGCAGCCAGACACCGGACGTCGTAAACACGCGCACGCGATTGCCGGGGAAATCGCTCGCATATAGCAGCGAGCCGGACGTCGCGAGTCCGGTGACGACATCGGCCAGGCGTTCGGTGGTCGTCGCGCTGACGGTGATGAGCAGGTCGCGCGTACGGCTGGTCCGGTTGTATCGGCCAACCTTACCGCTACCGTAAGTGGCGCTGAACTGCAGCGCAGCGAATAGCGAGGTCGAGTTACCGGTGATCGCGCCCCCCTGAAATTCGGCGTGCGCCCCGATCGAACCGATGTTCTGTCCGTTCTGATAGATCGCGATGCCGCCCTCACCTTCGTCCCACATTGATGCGGTATAGATCTCCCCTTCAGGTGCCACCCACATCGAGCGAGCCACATTGCCCACTCGAGTCGTGGCCGTGCCATGCGTGTTGGCTATCCACCCAGTGGAGTATTGTGCTTCGCAAACGGACGCAGCCGCGGCGCTCAGCACTACCGCGATGAACGCGGTACAGAGTCTTTTGAAAACCATGAGGGACGTTTCTTCGATCGCACGCCGTGCAGTACGGGCGTCCATAATCCGGTGTTGCCAACCCTGGCAAACTTGGAGTCCGAACCCTGACGATTCGAGCACTTGCGACGTGACGCGTCGAATAGGTCAGGTATGTCGTCTGAGTTAACGGCGGTCCGCGGCGCGAGTTGAGAGATTTCTCACTTGACCCTGATGACGGCGCCAGCACGGCTGGAGGCCTGCATCACTTTCCGGTTAACGGGACGAGCCGGGTGCGCAAGGTGCGTGTGCAACCTGAACCTCGGACCATCAAAAAAACGGCACGGACTTTCGTCCGTGCCGGCGAAATGCTCTGGCATTTTTCCGAGGGCTGCCAGAGCATGAGAGGCAGTCAGCATAATTAAAGCGCTCGTTCTCCGATCCGGATAAAAGCGGTCCAAACTTCCTCCTGTTCGTCCGAACCGGTCGGTCAAACCTCGGTTTCTCCATTGTGAGGTTTGGCGTCATCCTTCGACCCATCTGCAACTCCCTTTACAATCGCGAGCGCCGACACTGCGGCTAACAGTGCTGTCGCGTCTGCGGGCTTCTGAAGAAACAGATCGGGCAGAACAGACGGCGAAGAGGGCGGCAGGCTTAATGACGAAGCCAGAACGATAGGCACACTAGCCAGAGTTGGGTCGGCCCGGAATATCCTGCACAATTCCGGCCCGTCTATACCAGGCATGTTCCAGTCGGTGAGCAAAAGGTCCGGGCGAGCGGTACGCGCGAGAGCCCAGGCCGAAGCGCCGTCAGGCGCCCACACAACATCAAACCCGTTCAGGCGGAGGATGGCCGTCCAGGCGGCAGCGGTCTGTTCGTCATCGTCGGCCAGGAGGATCAGTGGGCGCGGCTCGGATGGCGTCATGTCAGTGTGGCGAGTCCAAACTGGGCCACTTTAAGCAAGATATAGGCCATGCCGCCCGGCGGCGCCCGCGCAAGGGAAACGTTCCGATGCTGTAGTTTTTACCAAGGACTGTCGCTTCCGTTGAAATGTTTACATCTGAACGAATTGTAACGGCGCGACTGCAATGGCAAGACCTCGCGAGTTCGGCGCCCTAGCGTCAATGCGGTTCACTTTTTAACACGTTAGACAGGGGGCGCATGCTTCCCGGGGCGATCCTGCAAACCCCGGCACAAGGCTTGTAAAAATCTTTGGACCCAATTGGAGGTTTGCCGGGCCGGTCTCGGCGTTTGGAATAAGACCGAGCATATTGATCGCGGTCGATCCGACGATGCGTTAGCGAAAAAGCGAAGGCAAAGCGACCTCCGCAGGAATTTCTGCTTCGGCGACTTGGGGCTGCTTAACTAGCAAGTTCGAAAATGCTCCGCGTGTAAGGCGTTCACTCGGATTGAACATCTCCTCAACAGCCACCGGCAGCTCGGACGAGCAGCAGTCGATTTTTAGGAAATTCTGCCCAACATGGTGCCTACGTTATTCCCTGCTATGATTGGTCGCGCAATTGCGTTTTGCGCGACCGGGTTTCGCGAAACTGGCAGAAATGCAAGCGTATCTCCAGTCAGTTGCCTCCGCCATATCGTGCATTCAATGATCCAGTGTGCCATCCTTTTGGGCGCGCCGTAATTCATGGTAGACCTCGGTGCGGGTCCTTCCGGCGTGTGCACGGCTCTCACTACCGCCCACGAATGCGCCGCGCATTGCGTCCGAAGTCATCGAAGCGTTGCTGTTGGATGCCGTACTGGTTTCGCACGAAAGAAACGAACGGTCATCTTGTATCGGAAAACAGCGACGGCACTCGCGTACGCCGCCACTTTGAATGCAGAAATGTCGTCCCGATACGCCGCTTGGCTGATCAGCCCGCCCATGTTTTACGGCAGTCCGCTCTGTCTCCTGGAGCGATTTCCTGAGCGGCCGTCGCGGCATTGGCGTTTGACGCGGCGGCTTGCAACTGGTTGACAGGCCGTCGCGCGTATTAAAAAAGCGCAAGTCGGGTTCCTGATCGCGGATTTCTAGCCGGAAAGCTGAAATACTTGCGGCGCATTAATGTGCCCCGGCGAGGTTTGCGCGCGCATTGAACGCCAGGATAGTGAGGCGGGTCAACCGGGCGCTTTGGCGTTCGCTGCAAAAAATCTCAGATTGAATGACTACCCCCGCACCGGTGGATTGGGCGTCCCACTCGTACCTGCGTCCGTCGGTCATGCTGACGCATGAGCCTGACAGGGCACTATAGTTTTCCCGATTCGCGGGCCGGCGGGTATTGCGCTATCGGGCTGAGTGCAGGTGCCGCGCGGGTGCCCTCGCTCAGCAGGGTGGGGATTTCGTCGAGGCGCAATAGTGTAAGGTTGCCGCCGTAGACAACACCCGTGTCGACGTTGATGACATTGTGGCTCACGACCGGCCGGGGTGAAGGCGTATGTCCTACGATAACAGCCGTGACCCCTTCGACCCTGCCGCACGTATCAAGCCTTCCGGACTTCAACCGCCTGAACAGTCGTGCTGCGACGCAACGCATCGACGCGAAGCCGTCCGATCCTGGCAACTTCCATCGTGACCGATCCCAGATGACCTTGCGCCGTATCTTCCCGTCAACACCTTCTTTCATTATTGCCTTAACCGTTCTGGGCCAGGATTGCAGAGGCACGTTCGCATGTACGATTCCGACCAGACCAAAGTCCGTCTCTATTTCGATTGCATAGGGGAGCGCTGCCATGTACGCAACGATAGCGTCAATGGACTGCCCGTCCGCTGCCATATCAAGTAGCCACCTGCCGCCATTGCCCCGAACGAAGCCGTCATTGGCGCCATAAAGACGCCAGCGCACGATCGACTCCTCATGATTGCCGCGCACCGACTGGATGTCGTACCGACGCACCACATCGAGGACAGCAGGTGATTCGAACCCTCTGTCTACGAGATCGCCGACGGCAAAGAGCCTGTCCCTAGCGAGATCGAACTGGCATGCTTCGAGTTCCTTTCGCAGTTGCGAGAAACATCCGTGCAGATCGCCCACAACAAAGTCACGACCTGACGTATTTTTTTTAAAGCGCCGAACTGGTAAGAAGGTCTGCCGCATTTTTGCCGCCGTAAGGATGTCCTCGTTGCACCGTCGTCAGGATGGAGCGTAATGTTCAATCCGAGTCTCCAGCGCGGCAACACGAGGCTTTACGCAGTCGTTCAGAGAGAGTTGCTTACGGGTGCGCGGCGCATGCGCGTCGCGGGAGCTTTGTTTCGCGAGCCAGGTGCGGACGATAGCGTCAATCAGCCACTGATGTTGATCTTTTGCCGGCGTGGCGACTGTGGTCCACCGCACAGGTCGTGTCGGGTGTCAATTGCTCGCCAGTAGTATCCGTTTGTAAACAGAGATGTATTCGTCCGATGGTTTGATCCGGTTGCTTCTGCCGATGAACGCGCGTCGCGCGGAGGCTGATCGCCAGCCGACCTTGTAAAACGCCAGTCGCGAATTAGCCTTATAATCAGGATGCCTTATCGAACAGACAGGGACCGCATCCCATAGGCGGGCGAAGCGGCAGCGTCCTTCAGACCGAATTTAGCGCCATTGAACTGCCCCTTGCGATGCGATGCGTCAACTCACTGCCTGAATTCGTGATCCCGGCCCACCAGAGGCATTTGAAACCTGGCATCACATCCGCTCTGGATTTCATGTGGCGATGGTCGTGCTTGATCACGTGGTTCATATATTTCGACAATCTAATCTTCGTGTCTTCGGGCAGCAGGACCATCCGTCTTCATCTCGCGCACTGCGCGGTGCGAAGCAGCATAACCGGCGGGCGTAATGGTCTCCGGCGACTGGCCCTGATGCCTAAGGGCCTGGCTGCAGAAGGCTTTGGCGGCGGCCATGTCGCGCCTCCCCTGCATGAAGTCCACCGTCTGGACGACTCGATCCCCCGCACGGTAGGGGTATACGCACCTGCCGCACATCTTTATATGGGTCTCGTCGACACCCCAGGAGCGACCCGCACCCGTAGTACAACGGTTACAGCGTTTGACCAACTCGGGCGTATAGCGCCTCAGCCAGCAGGACCGTCGTGTGAGCCAGCAACACGCCCCGTTCGACCATCATCTCAACCAGATCGCGTAGGCTGAGCTTGTAGCGCAGATACCAGCGAGCAAACAGAATGATGATTTTCCGATCAGGATGACGTCCGCCGAACAACTCCTCCAGACTCTTCAGCTTGCTCATGGCGGGTCATCAGGTCGCTTTACTCCGACAGCTCTAACCGATTCGCCGGACCTATTTGCAACATAAACCCCGTCGATACCGCCTGCTTCGGTCGTGCGCGCCAGTTGCAGCCCCGCTCCCTTATCACCGAAGTCAAGCTCCAGACGATCGCTGAAGCCGAGGCAAACTGTGACAGCAGCGTGACATTCTCGTCACAGAAAGACGAGCTGGGCATGAACCGCGTGACGGTCGACTGACAGCTGACAGAGTTGGTAAAGCGCACGTTTGACCGCACCGTCGCATTGCTGGCGGAAGAATTGCGGCGTGCCAGCGTGCCAGCGTGCCAGCGTGGCGGACGTGCAGACCGACGATCCTCTGGACGGCAAGCCGTGGCCAGCGGTACTCGAAAGCTCGCGGCGTCACATGGGCACGACCCGGATGCACGACTCTCCCGGTCACGGTGTAGTCGATTGTAACTGCCGGGTACATGGCATGAGCAATCATTACGTGGCAGGCAGGTCGGTATCTCCCGCGGTTGGCGCTAACTTTCCGACCGTGTCGATCGCGGCAATGACCTTGCATCTGTCAGAGCATATTCTGAAGGCGCTGCAAGGCGAAGTTGCGTCGCTGGGACGGGCGGCACCGATGGCA
Source organism: Burkholderia sp. 4M9327F10 (assembly GCF_005503145.1). Classification (GTDB taxonomy): domain Bacteria; phylum Pseudomonadota; class Gammaproteobacteria; order Burkholderiales; family Burkholderiaceae; genus Paraburkholderia. Next base: position 57,765 of record NZ_SCNV01000005.1, read on the forward strand.
ACGGGGGAGGGGCGACGTGGATACGAAGAGGTGATGCCGTTCGCGACGCCAACGCACCACGCGCGGTCTGAGACTACCTTCATTGACAAAATGTAGGCCGCTACTTTTCAACGCAGTGTTCGTTTGGTATCGAACGTTCGTCAAGCGACGGAAGGCCGATCGGTCGTAAACGCCAGGATAAAATTACCGGCACTGGAGCAACGAAAAGAAATACTGCGTCCGGTGGACCTGACGGGAGCTGCCACCGAGACTCGCGGCGTTCTCAACTCGGCGCGGCCTGGATGCCGATCAAAAGAGGTAGCTCAACGATATACGGGGGAAATGTGAGAATTCTACATTTAGTCCTTTCGCCGCGTCTCTCCGGGGCAGAGGTGCTCGCGAAAGACCTGGCTATCTATCAGCAACGGAGTGGGGAGGCAGTGGGCGTGACTGCGCTAACGCCACCTCAGGATGACTTTGCCCGACTGCACGATGAGCTTTTGAGCGCTGGGGTCCGATGTCTGTTGCCGCTGCATGCGGCTGGGCTGCCGGGCAGGCTGTGGGGCCTTTTCCGATCGGTGCGGACGTTCCGCCCTGATGTGATCTTCGCGCACGCAACGATTCCGGCATTTTACGTTCGATCGCTACCTATTACGGTACCCATCGTGTACGTTATGCACTCGGCAACCAATGACTTTGAGCGCGGGTTGTTTCGAACCGTCGAACGTGCCTTGAGTCGAAGGGCCGAAGCGATTATCGCTGTTTCCCCGGAGAACATCCGGGACTATGTCGCCGCCGTTCGCCGTCACCCTTGTCTTGAGTTGATCCCAAATGGGGTGGACGTAGCGCGCTTCTCCGGCCAGCGTCCTGCGTGCAGGTGTGCAAAGACACGACTCATCGTCCAGATCGGGCGGTACACGTCTGTCAAGAATCAGTTGCTTACCGTTCACGCTTTTGCCGAACTGATAGAACAGGTGCCAGATGCACGCCTGGTTCTTTGCGGCGTGATTGAAGACGATGCGTATCATCTTGCTGTTACTGACCTGGTTTCAAGGCTAGGGTTGGATAACCAGGTGACAGTCGAAGGCCCACGATCGGATGTCGCTGAGCTTCTCGCTGACGCAACCGCGTTCGCTATGCCGTCGCGCTCGGAAGGACACAGCATTGCGTTTCTGGAAGCTCTTGCGTCGGGCATCCCTGTCGTCGCGAGCGACATCCCCCCGTTTCAGTTTGCAGCCCATTACGCCGCCGTAACTTTGCTCGACCCTCAGAGCACACGCGATTACGCGAATGGGCTGATCGCTGCGATGAATCAGCAACGCGTCCACCGTCCTCTGATCGGATTGACACTTGCCGATACTGCTGAAAGATATCTTGCGGTTGCCAGGCGCGTGACACGTAGGGAAGGTGAAATGTGTGCGGGTTGACTGCCGCGGGCAACATGGTGGACAACACTGGCTGGCAGACGCCGCGACATGCCTGCCCGGATCCCGGGCGGTCAGTTCGAACTCAATTCCTGGTGGCATAAATTGCCGCATCCGGTGAAGCAGGCCCAAGGGGTTATTTAGCTATTTTTGCTTTCCGTGCAAACGTTTCGGCAACCTCTTTAAGGCGATAGCTGCGACCATCGAACTCGAGCAGGTGGCACGGGTGGATGAGCCGGCAGGATCGTGGTGCTCATCGTGTTGTTGCCCCAGGCTACAACCTCATTTTCCTCTCCGTTGGCTTGCAAAGATGCTCAAGGAACGCGTGGCTGAAATCAGCCTGAGCTCTTAAACTAGCAATTGACGGCCAGGCTTGTCATGAGGAGGCAGAATTGCGCTACCAGAAACACAACAGTATCGTTGAGGCCACACAGTGGCTCGGGCCGGGGGATCATCCGGCTGTCGTACAGCGGGGTATCACGTGGGCGATAGCGACACCTGAAGGATGGACGGATGTTCATCCTACTGACTGGATTATTACCCCTTCGGAGAGCGCATCTTTTTGCGTGAGTAACGCGCTGTTCACAAATCTATATGAGCCGGTTGCTGAGCAGACCCCGGACGCCCCTCCCAGCGCTCCGGGTTACCCACAAATTGGGCGCCGTCACGAAGACCGTTGAAGATTGGGACGGCGGCTGCGGCATAGTTCAGGCAACCTTCCGATCGTGGTCAATCGATTTTGAGGTCGATCGTTTCAAGGCGGCAGCGAGAATCCAGAGCTCGTTCACGCCCAGGATTTTCCGGAAGTGCTTCCCAGCTTCCAGGAAGCCAGCGGCCGTCCAGCGCTAGGCCATACCGGCGTCACGACAGCGCTTCACGCGCCCCGCGCCGTTCGGATTCTCAATGATGTTGGTCGTCGACAGCCCACGGATGAGCGCCGGCGTCAGGCCCAGCTTGCTCACCAGAACGTCTCCCCGGGCCCCACGAGCAGTGTCGGCGAGGCGTCCGGATGGTCTGCCTTGAGCCACGCCGTGTGTGTCTTGAGCTTGGTGATGCCATTATCGGCCGACAGCTTGCAGGCCGCCTTCATGATCGAGGGGGATTGCGAAACGCTCTCTCTGGGCAGGCGCTCGAGGACGTTGCGCTGCTTGTGCACACGGTGGCGCTGCAGCGGGCCCGTTCGCCGAAGAACTCCTCGATGGCCGAGCGCAGAGCGCAGCGTTTTGGAACCATCGATCACAGACAGGTATTGGCGATCCGCAGGCAGGCCGCGCTCGATCAGTCTGCGCAACAGATCCTTGTGACGATCTGGGCGTTCTCACTCGAGCCGCTCGGGAGGCCCAGGAGATGTTTCTGGCCGGGGGCTGTCCACCGCCGATGGCGGCGATGATGTGACGCGAGTCGACGATGATGCCGTCCACGTGGATCGCCAGGAAGTCCTTATCATCGAGTCGCCGCCTCATCAGCTCGGTGAGCGCCGTCTGACCGGCGTTGATGAGCTGGCGCGAGACGCTGCTCCTGGAGATGCCGACGGTGCCGGCCGTCTCGGGCAGGACCTTGGCATATCTGCGCGTCGACACGCCCATGACCATGACCTCGTGCACGCGCTCGGCGAGCCGCGGATTCTCGTTCAATTGCTGGTAGGCGGGGACCGGCACTTCGCCCCCGCCCCGACGCCGAAGGTCCGAAGCCGCACACAAGAGCTTCCTGTTTGCCGATGCCGGCGCTCATGCCAGCGCAAACCTCTACTCTCTGGTCCAAACCTGCAAGGCCGGTGGCGTCGATCGATATCGATACGTTACCCGGCTGTTCCAGCACCTTCCTCTCGCGTAGGCCGTCGACGATTACGCCGCGGCAATGCCCTCGTACATGCCCGCAGGACCACGTTAAGTCGGTCGCTTCTCTTCCCGCCACTCTCTGACCGGCGTCGATAATTGGCGGCCTACAAAAAACCTATCTGCCTGAGCGAAATAACTTGACCACTACAAACCTCTTCAGTCGGTTTGACAGGTCCGACCCTGCACACTCGCACGGGCGGTGCCGGGCAGTGCTGGGACGTTCAACGCAAGCACGCATTGAACGCGCGCACAGCGTTGGCCGCCGCGCGCTTTTCGCGCCGCTGCAACTCTTCCACAAGCAGTTTCTGGAATAGCGCCGTTTCCTTTTGACCGTATAGCTGAAGAAACTCTTCAAGTACCTCGCGAACGGCGAGTTGCTCGGTTTCTGGAGTCAGCATGCTGGCGATATGGGAGCATCCCCGAGCCAGTTCCAGCACGTAAATCCTACGAGCGGACGCTAACGTCTCGCCGCTTGTCCGGCCCCGTGGCATTGTTCTTTTTCGCTCTCATTTTTCATGACAACATCACGTCTGGCAGAAGAAGCACCACTCGCGTATGTCTTCCAATTGGTCAGTTCTATGATAGCGGGCGTTGCTGAAGAAAAACTTAAGGTGCGCCATTCGCGTGCGCGACACGTGACGAGGCGTCCGGCAATATATAAAAAAAGCCGGCCATAGGCCGGCCCGAAAAGCCCTAGCTTCCGAGGTAGCTAGAACCTGAGAGAGCATGCGCCGCTGGGGGCCCGTACTGCCATGGCTGGCGAGTCCGGGAACGGCGCGCGATGCGATAATAACCCAGAAATGGCGCTAGACTGGGGAAAGTTGAGGGCACCGTTTGGTCTGGCACAGGAACGCTTTTTCAAGCTGCCCGCGTAGATGAGCGCCAGCGCTAGCGTGACATCGTTCGCGCCGGGTCGGCGACTATCTGTGTGGGTTTTTTACCCCCCGTTTGCAAAAAATAAGTTGCGCGGGGGTACGGGAGTTTCTCTGCCTGGGGTTAGTACATATTCGACAAATCCAGCCATTTCGCTATCCTCCGATCCCGACACGCGTGTGAGAAGCCGTAGCCGTGAGCGTGCACGACCTTCTTTTCGACGCGACATGAGCGATCCGCTGATCGCCGCTCGCGCTGCCGCACGACTTCCTGACGTTTCCGTCCGGACTGCAAAGACGCGGATCGAGCAAAAGACCCTCGATTGGTGGAACGCCCCGAGGGACATCGGTGCATCGGGGTCAGCGCGGTACCTCGGCCGGTGGCACGACCGAACAATCGCGGAGGAAATGTGCCTGCACCAATCCTGATACACGCCGGTACAGCGCGAACAGAGCACTATCGAAGAATTCTCGAAACCCTTCCGTATCAGGTTGCGTCGACCGATGACACGCCGGAAACCCTAGTCGAGATGGGGATGTTACTTCCGCGCCTGATCGTTCTTGATGCGCGAAGGCTGGGGGCGGAACTGGTTTCGATCATGCAACGGGTAGCCTTTGACCCAAGGTTTGGCCATACACGCGTGTTGGCGGAGACAGACCTGAGCCACGAGCACGTTTCAGCGAGGACTGGCTTAAGGTCAAGGTTGTCGGTCGTACCGCCTGGCGTGTCGTCGTCGGCATTCCTTTCTTTGGCAGTGCAATTGTGCGAAGTCTGCGCGCCCGAAGACTTTCATCGACTGACTCCTCCGTCCCCACCAGGCTACCCCCTACCCGCTAATGAAGCGGAGCGGCTGCTTGCTGTAACCCGCGCAGGGGTGCTCGATACAGAGCACGAGGGGTGCTTTGACGATCTGGTCTGGATGGCGGCGACGGTCCTTGAGATGCCTATCGCGCTTATCACCGTGTTGACGCCGACGCGACAATGGTTCAAGGCGCGACACGGCATAGGGCTTACCGAAACACCCCGTTCGCAGGCCTTCTGCAATTACACGCTGTTGCAGCACGACGTGTTCGTCGTCGAGGATGCCATTGTTGACGGCAGGTTCCGGGACAATCCGCTCGTCACCGGGGAGCCGCACATCCGGTTTTATGCGGGTGTTCCAGTCCATGACGCTGATGGACACCGTCTCGGCGGATTGTGCGTTATTGACCGGGTTGCGCGCGCCTTCGACGCGAGGCAGCGGCGGCAGCTCTCCGTCCTCGGGGAAGCCGTCTCGGAGAAAATCAGACTTCGCCTCGTCGATCGCCGCGCAAAATGGATGGGCGCAACCCTGTAGTGGACAGAGGAGGGCATCCGGGCTATCCGCAGGCTGTTGGCTTTTCACTTGCGGTCCGGCGCAGCCGTGGCTCAACCGGTTTGAGTTTTTGGGCCACCTCCTCGCTGGGGTACTTGCCCGATGGCTGTTAGCCAACGTCTCAGGAAGTGTAGGGTTGCTCCGCATTTCGCAGGAGTTCCATCATTTGCGCAGCCTGCAACGGTTTCGAAAACAGGAACCCCTGTCCGCTTTCGCAAGACCATTCACGTAGGCGGGCTGCCTGCGCATCGGTCTCGATCCCTTCTGCGGTTACGTCCAGATCGAGAGAGCGGGCCAATGAGATTATCGCCTGCACGATTGCGTCGTCTTCAGCGTTCGTGCCGATGCCTTTCACGAACGACCGGTCAATCTTGAGGACATCAAGGGGCAACGCTTTGAGGTAGCTGAGCGAAGAGTAGCCCGTGCCGAAATCGTCAATGGCGATCTTGATGCCCTGAGCCTTCAGCTTGTGGAGCGTGTGGATGCTTGCTTCCGTATCCCGCATGATGATGCTTTCGGTTACCTCAAGTTTTAGTGATCCGGGCTGGATGGCAGAGAGACGAAGCGCGCACATGACATCGCCCACGAGTGAGGGGTCTTCAAACTGGCGCGGCGAGAGATTCACGCTGAGTTGAAGCGGCGGCTCCTGCGGAAACATGTCCTGCCAGATCGCTGCCTGCTGGCAGGCGGTCTGAAGCACACTACGTCCAATTGAAATAATCAGGCCGGTTTCCTCTGCGATGGGAATGAATTCCGCAGGCCCGATCAGCCCGCGCTCCGGGTGTTGCCATCGCACCAATGCCTCGACCTCGCGAACCTGTTCTGATAGCAGGTGCACGATCGGCTGGAAATGCACGCGTAGCTCGTTCCGTTCTACTGCCTGACGCAGATCTGCCTCAAGCGTTAAACGGTCTAGCACATTAAGGCGCATGTGGGAGTCGAACGTCATATAGCGTGCCTTGCCGGCGCTCTTGGCCCGGTACATGGCGACGTCCGCATCGCGGAGCAGCGTGTCAGCGTCAGTCTGGCTCGGGCTCATCCCGGTATCAGTAAGCGCTATGCCTACGCTGGCGGTAACAACGTAGCCCCTGCCTTCTAGCATGAACGGGATTTCGAACTGTTTCAGGACGCGCTGCGCGATTAATGTCGCATCGCTCCCGGATTCGCTTGTCAGTCGATCGAGCAGGATCACGAACTCGTCACCGCCGAGACGGGCGACTGTGTCAGACGGGCGGATACAATCCCCCAGCCGTCGCGCGGCTTCAACCAGAAGTGTGTCGCCCTGCCGGTGACCGAGGCTGTCATTGACGCGTTTGAAATTATCAAGATCAATAAAGATTAGCCCGACTCTTGCCTGTCGTCGGCTTGCACGCGCAAGCGCACGGTCGATTCGATCCTGAAGTAACGCGCGATTCGGTAGACCGGTGAGAACGTCGTAGAACGCCTGCTTTGTGAGCTGCTTTTCGAAGTTCTTTCGCTCATTCAGGTCTCTCAGCGTCACGACAAAGCCGCCGACTGCGTCATCATGCGAAAGATTGGTGACCGAGCATTCGACGTAATGCCAAGTGTCCTTGATATTGGGCACGCGCAATTCTACCGTGGCCGTCCCGCTCGCAGTTCCGGAGACCTGCCGCCAGACTGCACTAAGGGCGGCTTCGTCCCTGGGGTGGATCAGATCCGCTAGTGAGGTACCGGACAGATCACCGTTCGGCCCCCCAGAAATCCGATCCCATCGTTGGTGCCTGGTAAAAAATGCCGCCCGTCGCATCGCACAGGAAAATGGCGTCTGACGTATTTTTAACGAGCGCATGAAGGCGCCGCTCGTTGCGTCGGTTTGCCCGGAGCGTGGCCTCAACAGTTTGCAGCCTGTACCGGCGCAGTTCGAGCGCGAAAAAAATGACAAGGGCGAGCCCGATGCCAAAGGCAATCGGAGTCCCAAAGAAAACGGCGCGCTGGATCCAGGCAAGGTGGCTCAACTGCTCCATCGCCTGGGCACGACGAGCACCTGCTTCCTTGAAGATTGCCTGCTCGATCCTGTCAAATGACGGGTCGGCGTATTTTTCGTCGATTTCCTTTACGGTTGCCTGGTCACCGATGTCTGCCGCGGCGAATATCTGTGCGATGTAGGACAGGTACGCGTTATGTTCCTGTAAGAGTCTGTCAATTGCCGGGGCTTCGCGTGGCTCGAGTATCCGTAAGTGCCTTAAATCCGAATCCAGCGACGCGCCAGCATGGGCATGGGCCCGCCGAACATCACCACCGGGCTCGAGGCGATACTTCCGCTCAAGAGATTCCTCAGCACCGACGCAATAGCGCGCTTCGTCAAAAGCTTCGCTGATTTCGCTTGCGTGTTCCGCTGCCTTGCCGGCCTCGTAGCTCGTCCATGCGGCTATGAAAGCAAGAACTGGCAGCAGGACCAGCACGGCGATCAGCCCGACGGTGGCCCGTGCTCCCGAGTCAGCAAGCAGCAATAGACGAGGCACTCGCCTCACAGACCCGACAATGACGGTCCATTCGTTGAAAAGCATTCGAAACATGATTGCCACTGGTCCCATTGCATTTGCTGTGCTGATCAATATCTGATGGTCTGCGCCTCCAGCGCCTGAGGGGGCCGAACACTTCAGTTCCCTGTCGATTAACGGCGTAGCTTTCCCCGTTCTTGAATATCGCCGCGCGTGATCGAAAAAATTCCGCCGACACGAGTACCACACCGAAGCAACAGGACTCCGACTACAGCCAGAACAAATGGCTTGAAAATGCCATCTGGCACCGAAGTGCTGGAATTTTTGTTTTTCGAGAAAAAACTTCTGAAGTTTGTGAACACGCAGCGTCGCATCCTGGCAATCACTCGTCATTGTGCCTTCGCGGCGACACCGACCGCCGTCGGAAGCAACGTTACGAAAGAAAGGTTCTTTAGGATCACGGTTTGATTTCGGATGACACGGTTTCCCGGCGTATATAACCATGCGAACTCGCGCATCGATTTTGCGAATGTTTTAACGCACGGTCGCTGACAACATTGATATTAAAAGTCCCAGGAAGAAGACAGGGATTGTCCCTGTTGCGCTCGTATAAAACCACGAGCGACTTCGGCCGCGGAGAGGTTCGGGAACGTAGAGGTTTTTCCGATGGAACCAGCGAGGAGCGCATGGCGCGCATCAAGCAATGACTGATTCGCTCGTCCACCCCGAAAAACCACTGAAGTTTTCAGGACGACTCCCCGGTGACAATCGGTGAGACTGACTTACCGGCGAGAAGGCGTTGCAGTCGGTCGCGCGCGCTGATAAAACGGTGGGCCGGCAGCGTGGCGAGGTAGCGATCGTATAGCGTCACGATTCTTTCGAGACAGGAAACGTCTTCTGCGGGAATAGACCACGCCTCGCCGCGGTTAGCCCTGGCCGTGCTGCGCGTGAGCACACCCTCGGCGTCGCGAAAAAGATCCAGATCCGCCCGGCCGCGCATCGCTTCATGAAGAAAGTACGCCAGATAGACGATCTTGAACAGACCCAGAACCAGATCAACATTTCCTTGTCCGCTTCGCATGGCGACGAGCGCAAGATGGTTTTCGAGTGAAACCGCGCCGGCATGGGCAGCCGGCACCGGCAATAGCATCGCTTTGCTCAGCGGCTCCCTCCTGCGGTTCGTTTTCATAATGTGGCCAGCATAGATTTATCCAGGTCGCCGATCGGCGACGCGCTCTGCGAATGTTGCGAATCATTACACTCCGGCGCCTTCCATGCTAGGGGAAAGCTACGATCCGGGCATTCACAGCACCTCAAGAAGCCGAATATGATGCCGAACCGAACGTCGCCAGCGGACGGACGATCCATGCGGAGGTGACGCAAGGGGAGCCGGAAGGAGCAGCGTTCCGGTCCCGATGGGAAAACGCCGCCGAAAAAGCTGTCCAGCTTAACCGGCTTAAGCTCGTCTTCTCGGGACGCCGGATGGACGATCCAGCAGCCAACGTGAGCGCCCGGCGTCGTGGCAGACGATGATCGCGGGTTTGCCGGACAGTCCGCCAGGTCGTCTTCCCGTCACCGCGGCGCCAGACGTCAGCAATTGCCCTTCTTGGCCTGCCCCGGCGGGCAGAAACCGTTACCAGGCCCGCCTTGAGGTCCACCCTGCGGCATGATGATGGCGCCTGGCGCATCCGGAACATACAGCGCACAACCACTTAGCAAGCCGGCACTCGCCAGCAGAAGAGAGAAGATTATTTTCATGTTTTTCTCAAGGAAGGGCGTGCGCCCTTCCTTCGTCACGTAGTGATTGTTAGAAACCGAAGTTGACGTTTGTCTGACCGGTTGCCGATACATTGACTGCGGACGACTGGGTCGCCCCGGTGACGCTGTCGGCTTCTGCCGTGTACTGTCCGGCGGCACTTGCGGCCGGGGACAGCGCGACCGGCAGGCTCCCCGAATAGGTGCCGATCAATGGTGCGCCGGCTGGCAGGTTCAACGCGTAGGTACCGGTATCCAGATTGGCGTTCGCGCTGGTAATTTCGTAGTTGAGGCCGCTGATCGATTGCAGTGCCCGTACGATGGCCTGCGCACTGACCGGCAGAACGGTCCCGCTTGCGACGTGCATGACGGAATCCGGCAACGCGATCGGTGCCGACGACGTGGCCACGACCGTCGATGTATTCACAACGACCGGTACCGAGCGGACGATACCCGTAGCAACGTTATTCTGCACAATGACGACATCATAGTTGCCGTTAGTCGAACTTTGCTCGAGCGGGGTCAGCACGAACTGTCCGTTGCTGTCGGCAACGGTGCCCTTGATGACATGTCCGTTCTGCTCTGCATAGACAGCAGCCCCGGCTTCGGCGGGCGCGACGTAGCCGGAGATCGTACCACTCACGACCGTCGGCGTCGCGGTGACGACGGGCTTCAGACTGTACGAGCCGTTACCTTTGTGGACGACCGATTTGCACGCGTTGAAGTCGAGTACGAGATCGACCAGCGTGTTGGATTGAACCGTGAACGGCCGGATGATCTTGTAGCCGCTTTGCGAGGCGCCTGGCGTGTCGAGCGGCTGCTCGCTGCCGCCGGTCGGAACAATCGAATTTCCCAGCGTATTGCCCTGATTCTGCGCGAGCACCAGACGAACCTGCTGATACTGGCCGGCGGGCAATGCGGTTTGTCCAAGGTCGGCCAGCACGCCGTTGGTCAGCGACAGCAGATCGATTTTCTGGGGGCTCGACAGTGCCACGTCAGTCCAGCCGCCGTCGGTGTCACCGGCCTGCGCGTTCGCATTGACGCGAACCTTGCTGACCGTCACATATACATGGTCGAAACCGCATGACGGGGAGTCAGTCATCTGGACATGCAGCGTGCCCGTGGAAGTGCTGCCGCCATCACCACCACCGCCTCCACATGCGGCAAGCGCGAGTGGAAACGCCAGCACGCACGTCAGCGTCTTGTGTATCGTTTTCATGGAGGAATCCCCCTTCGTTGTTGTGTGTCCGAAGGATACGGATAGACCGTGTAAAGATTTCTGGCAAATTGAAACCATCCGTAACTTTGGGAGAGTCGGATGCTTCGGCGACCGTCCCTCCCAAAAAACAGAAGGGTGGACCTCTACCCGGGACCATCTGATCTGGCGCAGCGACTGTCTCTCTTTGCGCGCCCCAGCATGTTCGCCCGCCGGCAGCGCCATCAATTTCATGTCGGACAGGATTGGCGATCGTGGTGATCGTTGGGCAGCGTCCGAATCGGCGCCTGATGCGTGGGCCGCGCGGGCGGTGACTGGCGGTCCCTCAAGTGATTCAGCCTCGATATCGGAACCGGTTGCGTCAGATCGTAGTTATAAACGCTCTCCGTACTGCGCTACGTCTGATAAAACGGCCGTGTTTGGACTCTCGCTTGCACGACGGGCCAAGGGGCAAACATCGTTTGCTCTTGTCTCAGGCACTTCGGCGATGCGCAACGATTCACTGTTCGTCGTCATCATCGTGGTGATGTCTCCAGTCCCGGTACCGACGATACTCGTGCCAGCGACGCCGTTCCCAGTATTCGCTGTCGTATCCATACGCTGCAGGCGCAGGTGCATAGACTACCGGGGGTGCCGCATAGACAACGGGTGGCGCCTCGTAGACTACGGGAGGGGGGGCGATATACACGGGTGCTGGCGCTCCGAGATACACGCCAACGTCTACGTGCGCGAGCGCGGCGCCGGATGCACATCCCGTTGAAATTCCAATTGCCATCAGGAGGGTAGTGCGTTTCATGTTGTTTCTCCTGCGGCTGCTATCGCCAGCCGGACAGTGTTATATATCCTGGGATTATAGGGAGTGGGGTGGGCGGCTAATAGGACCCGGCTGTCACTTCTGTAACCATCGGTAACCTGCGGTTCGCCGGCAGCGATCCGCCCGGCGAGGGAGCTTTCCGGCGAAGAGTATCGCGGCGTTGCCCTATCCGACAGCGCTTGATGGCACCATACCGGCCTCTGCGCACCGACGTGTATGTTTTTGACACCGGCAACCCGGCACAGAGGGACTTGATGAAAGTCTGATTATCGAACATGACGCGGATATCACGGCCAACCTCCATGACTATCTCGAGCGGCGGCAAGGAAATCGGCGTAGCATCAGACGGCGCAATGTGCCTTCATCTGGCTGTGACGCAGCACAGGGCCCATCCTGCAGGACCTGTCGCTGCCCGGCGATGACGGGTTGACCCCAAGGCAAAATCTGGTCTAGTCGTCGAATGCGCACACATCGATTCAAGGAGACTAGACGGCGATGAGTCAGGCGGTTGCTTGAGCGGGCCGCACTTCAACGGTGACATGCGACAGCCCCTTGAAGCGCCCAAGCACTGCGTGATAGAACCGCGAGTCTCGCTAGGCTTGGCTCGTCGCCACCGACACCACTGCGCTCATGTGACCTGGACTCACCCCTCATACTTGCAGGTCGACGACCTTGTCGCCACGGTCCCCGATAGCGTTCCGCACGTTCTGCGCCATGCGCCGGTCGGGATTCGTATCGAGCAGGATTGCGCCCGTGTCTCGCATCAGCCCATAAGATCAGTTTGCAATCACCAGCGCGCCGATGACACCCGCGAGCGGGCCCATCCGAGCCAGCAAAATGCGCTCGCCAGTAAGAGACCAATGATGGCCAGCACGGAAACCGCTGCATTGGCCATCACGCGGATGTCCGCAGACCGGATGTTATGGTCGCGAGTCGTTGCTTCGTGCGCGTCGTCGTGGTGTTCATGTTCTTCGAATTCGACTTCGTGCTCGCCTCCCGGCATCCGCACGATGGCTTTGAAGGCATGCGGCTCAGGAATGTCTTCCTTCGACACCAGTTATCCGCCACGGTCCGCCAGCGAGAATGCCCGTTGCGTCCCATCGGGACGTACTGGAGCGGTACCATGTTGTCCTCTCCGCATCGACATGAATGTCGTGGCGCCACCGTCAACCCGCCAGGAAGGCCACTCGATGAAATTATTGATTATCGAAGACGACTCAGCCATCGCGACCAACCTGTACGACTACCTGGAAGGCGCCGGATATGAGGTGGACCTTGCATCGGACGGCGTGATGGGGCTGCATCTCGCGGTCTCCCAGCAGTGGGACGCGATCCTGCTCGACCTGTCGTTGCCGGGCATGGATGGCCTGACGATCTGCCACAAGCTGCGCGACGAGGCGCGGCGCGATACGCCGATTCTGATGCTGACCGCCAGAGATACGCTGGATGACAGGCTCCAGGGTTTCGGACAGGGCGCAGACGACTATCTCGTCAAGCCGTTTTCACTACAGGAAGTGGGGGCCCGGCTGACCGCGTTGATCAAGCGCTACAAAGGCGAAGTGACGCTAGCGACGCTCCGTTGTGCTGACGTGCATTTCGATCTGACGACACTCGTTGTCGAGCGCGCCGGGCGGCCGCTCAGGCTGCCGCCGAAGTGTCTGCACCTGCTGCGCATCCTGATGCAGTCGCCAAATCGGGTATTCGGCCGCAGCGAGCTCGAAACCGAAGTCTGGGGCGAGCGGTTGCCGGACAGCGATACGCTGCGCGCGCACATCTACACGTTGCGTCGCGCGCTCACCGCGCACGGCGAGGACGATCTGATCGAAACGGTCCATGGACTCGGTTACCGGTTCGTGGTGAGCGATGCAAACGCGTCGTAGCCTGCGCTTCAAGGTCGCGCTGGTTTTCTCCGCGCTGACGATCCTGCTGCTGGTCGCGCAGGCGTTAGGCGTCAAGGCGCTTGCTGAAGCGCAGGAGGAGCGACTCATCAGCGCGCTGATCGACGATGACATGGCGACCCTGCTGAACAGCTACCGGCAGGATCCGAGGCTTGTGCCTCCGTTTGATCCGCGGCTCGGCGGCCACGTTTCGCCGACAGCTCACGTAAGCGTCACGCTGCCAGCGTCCATCGGGGACCTGTCCGATGGCACCCATGAAATTATCGTGAACGGTCGCGAGATTCATGTCGCGATCGCCCCGTTCGACGATGCGCGGGTGTATCGGGTCTACGACTTCAACGCCTACGAGCGGCGTTTCAAACAGGTGATTGATGCGCTGATGGCTTGTACGGGCGTATTCGCGCTGCTGACGATCTGGCTCGCATTCGGTTTGTCGCGCCTGCTGGTGCGTCAGGTCGCAGGCTTCGTGCGCCAGGTCAAGGCGCTGCGACTCGGCGAGTCTGGCGCGATCAATCCTGGCAGGTACGATGAAACGGAGGTCGTCGAGCTGGTCGACGCTTTCAACGATTACCACCGCCGCATGGCCCAAATGATCGAGCGCGAGAAGGAGTTCACTGGCAACGTCAGTCACGAATTGCGAACGCCGCTTACGGCCATCAGGACGAGTTGCGAGCTCCTCGGCCATGATGAGGAGCTCGGCGCGAAGTCGAGAGCGCGGCTGCGGCAGATCGACCGCGCGGCTAGCACCATGAGTGAACTGGTCAATGCGCTACTGCTGCTCGCGCGTGAGGAGTCTGTGGCGGATGTCGGTCCGCTGCGTCTTGCCGGCGCGATCGAACACGCGTTGGACCCTTTTTCCGAGCGTCTGAAGGCGAAAGGGGTCGAAGCGACGATCGAAGTCGATTGCCAGCTTCGTGTCGAGGCGAACGCTTCCGCGCTCGCGATCGTGCTGTCGAACCTGATCGATAACGCCACCCGATACACCGATCACGGGCGCATTCGTTTGACGCATATCGACGGCTGGCTGAAGATCGAGGACACGGGCAGAGGCATTCCGGCCGATGCGTTGCCATACGTGTTCGACCGGTTCTACCACGTGGACGCGACACGATCTTCGGCGCGCGGCTTCGGTATTGGCCTGTCGATCGTCAAAAAAATCTGTGATCTCTACGGGTGGGCGATCAAGCTCGATAGTGAGCCTGCCAAAGGCACATGTGTTTCGCTGCGGTTGCCGTCCGCGTAACCGATTTCCGCGGACTTCACAAAAACTTGACGTCTGCTTGACGGAAACTTCACAGCCTGCTGCGTAGCATGGGTTCATCGACCTTTCCGTGCCTGTGTGGAAAGTACATTTACCCTCTGTGAAGGAGTTTGCCATGAAATCGCTTATCGCCGCGCTCACTGTCGCGTCAACCGCCATTCTGCCCTCGGTTTCGTTCGCGCAGCCAACTCACGAACTCACCCGTGCCGAGGTTCGTGCCCAGTTGATTGATGCGCAGCAACAGGGACTGATTCCTCAATCCAAGAACGGGTATCCAGGTCCGGCGAAAACGTCTCCGGCAACTGGCGACACTACCGGGTACGGAGCACCAGCGGCCGAGAGTCAGCAGTCAGGTGCACCACGCTTGCAGCAACAATCGGCTCACCTGCCCTATGAGCACCACTAGGCTGACAAACGCATGCTGCAATGACTCTGATGTCGTCAATGCAGCATGCAGTCCGGCAGCATCGACTGAATCACGATGCACATTGGGGTGCGTGGAACTGGTTTGTGCGCAGACTGCGCCACCCGCCCCGGCGGCATTCGCGCCCGGCGCGAGCTTCGCACCTGACTGATATGCTCGCATGTGTTCAGGCGAGCAGGCCGCAAGAAGGTTGCGACCCGTGGGCGTCGTTTCCGGAGTCTCCGTGAGCGGTGGATCAGTCGTTAACGGCTGCGGCACTGGCATGGTTACCCACCCGGTCCGCAGCAGCCACGCTGCTGTTGCATCGGCGGACACTTCACGGAGCCGAACGAGCAGAACACGCAGCATTCCCCCGGACTGGCGTGCAGCAGGGCCTTGCAGTGGCTGCATTCGTAAAAGAACTGGCAGGCATCAGTGCGCATGGCTTCACGTCGGGTGAAGCCGCAGTGTGGACAGGTCAGCACGGATTCCAGCACGATTGCAGTCATCTCGGCGTCACTTCTGCACAGTCGAGGGATAGCCGGCATTCGTCGTCGCCCTGGTCAATGCTTCGGGCTGGGCCTTGTCGGGATCGAATGTCACAGTGGCGGTTTTCCTGTCGAAATCGACCTTGACCGCGCTCACGCCGGGCACCTTTTCAAGCGACTTGCGCACCGTGACCGGACAGAGCTCGCACGTCATGTTCTTCACGTCGAGCGTGACGGATTTCCGCGGGGCCGCCAGTGCGACGAGCGGCAAGGCGGCGAGCGCGGTAATCAGCAGTTTGAGCAGTTTGCGCATGGGAATCTCCCTTCAGGAAAACAGCTGAGCCAGTGACGGCACGGCTAGCAGCCCTAGCAGCGGGACCGTCACGATCCAGAACGTCAGCCGTTGCCGCTTCACCGTGCGCGGATCGACACACGGTGCGCCCGGTGCACAGACCTGCGGCACCAGATAGAGTCTGCGGAAGGCCAGGCCGAGAAACAGCAGCGTCAGCCCGATGAAGATGGGCCGGTACGGCGCCATCGCCGTCAGGCTACTTACGCATGTGCCACCGATGCCGAGCGCGAGCAGCACGAGCGGTGCGACACAGCACACTGACGCACCAATGGTCGCCAGTACGCCCGCGATCAGTGAGCCTTTCCCGGTGAGCTGCGTCATGTCCTTCTCCTTGAAGCGGTTTGCCCCCCGTGCGTCTCCAGATTCCGTGGTGTCATCAACGTTCCCGGTTCTGGCGGCAAAGCACGTTCACCGACAGCCTCCGTCAGACCGTCTCATCCTTTTGGCGCGACCCAGCCAGACAGCCGTCGCCCGTATAGACCACTGAAGACCATCAGTACCACCGCGACACCGACATTCCACATCACGATCATGACCGTCGCATCCAGCGGATGGAACAGCGACAGGGCGGCCGAAGTCATCGCGGCAACCGCAAGACTTCCGGTCATAACAATGGCCGTCGGAGCCAGGCGGGCCACGTAGCGCAGCATAAGGAGCATCGCCAGCGACAGCGGGATACCTGTGATCGCGAGCGTCGCAAAGCAGCGCGCGGTTTCGCCCGGCGACATCCCGTTCGGCCCAATGCTCACCCAGTCCGTTAGACACCCATAGCCAATCGTCGACATCCACACCACCACGGCGGGTGCCGGCAGCCATAACCACAACCGTGACCGGCCTGGCACGCTCGCTATGAATGACGCCGTTGAGGCGAGAACGGCGGTAATCAGGGCCGCTGCCACGCCAACGACAAAGGTCGGCTGACGCAGCTTGACCATGAGATCGGGCCGCACGCCATGCACGAGCGCGACCAGCGTCAGCATCAGCGCCGCAAACAGCAGCCAGCACAGGGCCCGCGTCACAGGCGGTCGCAGGCGCCGCACCGGTTTCGCGTCGGCAACCAGCGAATCGATCAGGTCGGACGTTGATTTCATGACCTGCCACCCCGCTTTTCGATCAACCGGCGCAGATTCTTCAGCGCACGATGCGTTGCTACTTTCAGTGCGACGACTGACATGCCGCTCGCGGCGGCGGCTTCCTTCAGCGACATTTCTTCCAGTTTCAGCATGCGTATGGCATCCCGTTGTCCGGCCGGCAAATGCTCGACGGCGTCACGCAGGGTACCGACATCCGCCGCCTCTTCCGGTAGATTCGCTTCGGCAACCTGAAAGGTTTCATGTTCCGGATCAAGCGGTGCTTCGTGCGCGCCGAGACGCCCCTGACGCCGCAGTCCGTCGACGATGCGCCGGTTGGCAATGGTGATCAGCCAGGGGCCAAACGGACGGGCCGGATCATACGTCTGGCGCACCGTGTGGAGGGTCAGAAGTATGTCCTGAACCGTGTCCTCGACGTCGCTCCGGTTGCCGATGTGGCGGCCGGCCAGCGCCCGTAAATATGGCGTGATCGCTTCGAGCAGGCGCCGGTACGCGTCCCGGTCGCCCGCCTGCACGTGAGCCATCAGCTTCGACCAGTCGAGCGTGCCATCGGGGCGCGTCTCTGACGTCTCGGGAGGATGATCCGGCACGGTCGCATCCTGAGCATTACGTACGACACTCAACATGGGGCCGGGGCGATGTGTTCTGGCAGACATGCCTGAATTTTGCACGTTCGGGCGGCTGTCTGCGTGGATATAAATTTTGCGTACGGCGTAACCTTTGGCCATCGTCCGGCGAATCTTCCTGCAGGTTGCGCTTCTGCGACCCCAACCTCAGGAGGATGCAAAATGAGCAGGCAACTGGGTAAGCCGCTACGGGTCGCTTCGACCCTGTCCGCCGCAATCGGTCTCGCGCTTGCGATGCAGGCGTTTCCGGGACAGGCGCAGGAGATGAAGGACATGAGCAAGATGCCGCAGGTCGTCAAGGACAACATGATGCGGATGCAGAAGGACAAGCTGGAAAAATGTTACGGCGTCAATTCGGTCGCGAAGAACGACTGCGCCGAGGGCGCACACTCGTGTGCCGGTCAGGCCACCCAGGCACGCGATACGAAGTCGTTCGTGCTGCTGCCGGCGGGTGACTGCTCGAAGATTCAGGGCGGCAAACTGCAGGCCAGCTAAGCCAATACCCGCCATGAGCTTTGCCGTGCTTCACGCGCAGGAAGCGTCCAGTCCGATTCCAGTGAAGGCTGGCATCGGACTGCGCTTTTGCCATCACCAGTCGGTGCTCGACACGCGACCCGCAGTCGCCTGGTTCGAGGTGCATACCGAGAACTACATGGGCGGAGGCACCGCACCTCATTACCTGGACGCGATTCGCCGTGACTATCCGGTTTCGTTACATGGCGTCGGTCTTTCGCTTGGGAGCGCGGAGGGGCTAGACGCCGCTCACCTGGAGCGGGTAGGCGAGGTAGTGGAGCGGATCGAACCCGGCCTCGTTTCCGAACATCTGTCGTGGAGCGTCACCGGCGGCACGTATCTGGCCGACCTGTTGCCGCTGCCGATGACCGAAGAAGCGTTGAGCGTCGTTTGCCAGCACGTGGATGAAGTGCAGGCTTGCCTCAGGCGACGCATCCTGGTGGAGAATCCGTCGACCTATCTGCGGTTCAGTCACTCGACGATTCCGGAGTGGGAATTCCTGACCCAGGTCGCGCAGCGTACCGGCTGCGGCATCCTGTGCGACGTCAACAACATCTACGTGAGCGCCTGCAATCACGGCTGGAACGCGATGACCTACCTCGGCACCTTGCCGCCGGCCGCGATCGGCGAAATCCATCTCGCCGGGCACAGCGTCCGGCAACTCGACAACGGCCGCGTGCTGCGCATCGACGATCACGGTTCACGCGTCGCACCGGAAGTCTGGGCGCTTTATCGCGAGGCGCTCAAGCGCTTCGGGCCGGTTCCGACACTGATCGAATGGGATACGGGCGTGCCGCCGATCGAAACCCTGATGGAAGAGGCCGCCACAGCCGGGGCCGCACTCGATAGGCGACGTCATGAATCCCCGCGTGCCAACGCTGCGTGAACTGCAGCGCGCGATGCAACGAAGCCTGCTTGAGGGCGTCGACGAGGACGTATCGGCTTATGTCATTGCCGACGGCCTCGACGCGCACGCACGGCTCGGCATCTATCGAAACACTCGCGCTGGCGTGCTTGCTACGGCCCTTCTTCTGGCCTTTCCGGCCGTGCAGCATCTGGTCGGTCCGGAGTTTTTTGAGGGCGCCGCAGGGTTATTCGTTGCACAGGGTCCGCCACAGAGCGCGTGGCTGGATGAGTACGGCGCAGGATTTCCGGACTTCCTGGACCGGCTGCCGCAAGCGGAGTCGGTGCCTTATCTCGCCGACGTGGCCCGTCTGGAATGGCACGTCAACCTCGTCCTGCACGCACCGGACGTCCGGTCTCTCGATATCGCGCGCCTGACGGCACTGAGCGAAGCGGAGCCGGCGCAACTGCACTTCCAGTCTCACCCAGCGGTACGCCTGCTGCGATGTGAATTCCCCGTTGACGTCATCTGGCGCGCAGTACTGGAGCGCGATGACCGGGCCATGGAAGCGGTCGATCTCGCAGAGGGGCCCGTCTGGCTGCTGGTTCACCGGACGCAGAGCGGTATCGAAGTGATGCGTCTGGGCGAGTGCGAATGGCGCTTTACAGCAATGCTTTTTTCGGGAAAGTCGTTGTCCGCAGCGCTGCAAGATGCGCCATGCGATGACGCGCACGCCTTGCTGGCCACGCACCTGGCCCGGGGACGCCTTGCGGAGGTCAGCCTGGTCCCCGGGGCGCTTGCAGACGAGTTCCGGAGGACTCACCCATGACACGCTCTCACCCGTCCATCAGCCGGTTACCGGTCAGCAGCAGTCGAATCGCGCGTCTTGACGGATGGCTCGAGCGTGTGCCGTACGCGCTCCTTGCCATCCCGCTACGAATCGCGGTGGCGACCATTTTCTGGAACTCCGCGATGGCCAAACTGGCGAACTGGGAGACCGCCCTTGCCCTGTTCCGGGACGAATACAGACTGCCGGTCCTGCCACCGGAACTTGCAGCCTACATGGCCGTTTCGATCGAGTTGACGACGCCGCTGCTGCTGATACTTGGCCTGGCGACGCGGCCCGTAGCGTTTGTACTTCTGGGAATGACCACCGTCATTGAGATATTCGTCTACCCCCAGGCATGGCCCACCCATATCCAGTGGGCCGCCATGCTGCTGGTGCTGCTATGTCGCGGCGCCGGAACCTGGTCCGTCGACTATTGGTTACGAAAGCGCTGGATCGGCCAAATCGCCGAAGACGGGCCGACTTCACGATGACTTGACGTCTTCTTGACGAAAACTTCACAACCGCTTGCGTAGCATCCAGGTCTGTCACCATCCGGTCACGTGGCCAATAAACCCATGGATGCCAATATGCGTCGATTATGGCTGCTTGCCTGCGCCCTGCTGGCGGGCTGCGCAACTTATCACCCGCAGCCGATCGCGCCGATGCAACTCGCCCAACGCTTCGAGGAGCGTACGCTTGCGAGTGCTGATTTGCGTGCGTACCTCGGCCGGCTGGTCGGGCACGATATCGATCCGTGGCCGCTGCCGCGCTGGAACCGCGAGATGCTCACGCTCGCAGCGGACTACTACAGCCCAGCCCTCGATATCGCGCGGGCACAATGGGGCACCGCCAAAGCAGGCATCGACGTCGCGAGTGCGATTCCGAACCCGGTGCTGCAACTGCCGTTCCAGTACGCGACGCCGAACCCGGGGCCCGGTGCGCCGTGGGTCGTCGGCCCTGCGCTCGACATTCCGGTCGAGACCGCGCACAAGCGCGGCTACCGGATCGACCAGGCATCGCACCTGTCGGAAGCCGCGCGTCTGGCCATCGGCAACGAGGCGTGGACCGTGCGCACCCAGGTGCGCGACGCGCTGATTTCGCTCTACGCCGCCCGGCAGCACACCGCATTCCTGTCGCGCAAGGTCGATGCACAGCAGCAGATCGTCGCGATGGTGACGAAACGCCGCTCGGTTGGCGAAAACTCCGGACCGGACGTCGACGCGGCAGTGCTCGCAGCCACCCAGGCACAGGCCGATCTTGCCGCCGCACGCAGCGCGGAGCACGACGCGCGTGCGCTGCTCGCAATGGCGATCGGCGTGCCGGTGGCTGCGCTCGACGGGGTCCAGCTCGATCTCGACACGTTCGGCGCTGCCCCACCTGCGCCACCCGCCGCTGAGGTCCAGCGCGAGGCCGTATTCCATCGCGCCGATCTGCTCGCATCGCTTGCCGACTATGCGGCCGCCGAGTCGGCGCTGCAGCTCGAGGTCGCGAAGCAGTATCCGGACATCCATTTCGGTCCCGGCTACACGTACGACACCGGCACGCACAAGATCGCGTTCGGGCTCGCCGGTATCACGCTGCCGGTCTTCGACCAGAACCAGGGCGGCATCGCGCAGGCGGAGGCGAAACGCAAGGAGGCCGTCGCGCGCACCACGGCCTTGCAGGACACGATTTTCAACGATCTCGACCATGCGCTCACCCAATACCAGGCGAGCCTTGACGCGGTGCAACTCTCCGTCGCACACCTCGCCACCGCGCGAAAGCTGCTGGACAGCCAGGCTGCGAGCTTCACGGCCGGCAACACCGACCGTCTGGCGCTAACCCAGGCGAGAGCAGATTACCAGGCGAGCGAGATTACCCATCTGGACGCCGTGGTCGCCGCACAGCAGACAGCCGGCAGGCTTGAAGACGCGATGCAGCGGCCCCTCGCACCGGAAACAGCCAATCCCACCGTGACCCAGGACGAGATATCACGATGAAACGCCGACTGATTCTCCTTTCCGTTGCCTCTGTGGCGCTGGTTGCGGGTGCGGGATGGTACATCCACCGGACCTTCGACGCGAGCCCGAGCGCGTCCGGCGCATCGGCGCAAGTCGCGCCCGGCCAGCCGGTGCCGACAGTGCAAACGGTCAATGGTGAAACGGTGGTGGTGGTCGCAGCCGATGTGCAGCGCGCCAGCCATATCGACGTCGCACCACTGGTGGCCGTGGCGATCCGGCCGTCAAACGATGCATACGCGGCGGTGGTCGACCTGCAGCCACTGTTCGATCTACGCAACCGCCAGGCCACGGCACGGGCGGACTACGAGACTCTGCGCGCACAGGCCGGCAACTCCCGGGCGCAGTACGAGCGCAGCCGTGTGCTTTTCGAGGACGACCGCAACATCTCGCAGAAGAGCCTGCAGGACGCGGGGGCGGTGATGCAGGCGGATCAGGCGAAGCTGCGGGCGGCCGAATCGGCGCAAAGCGGTCTGGAAGCGACCATGCGGCAGCAGTTCGGCGACGCGCTCACGAGCGCCGCGATGGCACCGGCCTCGAGCCTGTTCCAGCGCCTGCTGACTGGGCGCACCAGCGTGTTGCGGGTCACGCTGCCGGGCGACTACACCGGCGCCGCACCCGCGCAGATCACGGTCGACACCCCCGACGGCCAGCAGGTCGCGGCGCAGATGCTCTCCGCCTCGCCGCAAGGCGACCCGGCGGTGCAGGGCAACCCGTACTTCTATGCGACCGGCAGCACGCTGCCCGTCGGCACCCGGACGAGCGCGCACCTGCCGTCGTCGAATCCGGGTACATCCGGGATTGCGATTCCTGAACGTGCCGTCGTGTGGTACGGCGGGCAACGATGGGTCTATGTGCGCACCGCGCCGACCCGCTTCACACGGCGCTTCGTTGCGGCCACGACGACGTACACGGGCGATCAGGGACTCGTTGTGAGCAGCGGCCTTCATGCCGGCGACCAGGTGGTGATCGATGGCGCGCAATTGCTGCTCTCCGAGGAACTGCGGCCACAAGGGATTGCCACGGCCTGCAAGGATCCGCCCGAATGCGATGACTGATCCGTCACCCTCCTGCGCACAACACGAAACCAGCAACTGCTCATGCTCAACGCGATCATCCGGTTTTCGCTGCGCTTTCGCGGCGTTATATACGCGCTTGCCGTGCTGCTGGCCGGCTACGGTCTCTATACGCTCACGCGCGCGAAGCTCGATGTCTTTCCGGAGTTCGCACCGCCGATGAGCATCGTCCAGACCGAGGCGCCGGGTCTGACGAGCGAGCAGGTCGAGACCCTTGTGACCCAACGGATCGAAAACGCGCTCGCCGGCATGGCCGGTCTGCAGTCGATGCGTTCGAAGTCGCTGCAGGGACTGTCGGCGATCACGGTGGTGTTCGACAGCCATGCGAACCTGATGCAGGTCCGGCAGCTGGTGTCCGAGCGCGTCAATGCACTGATCGCGACGCTGCCTGCTGGCGTGCAACCGCCCAGGCTGCTGCCGCTCACCACCACGACGAGTGTGGTGCGCACCCTTGGCCTGACGTCGAAGACACGCTCGCTGATGGACCTCTATGACATCGCGCAGTGGACGGTCAAGCCGCAACTGTTAAGCGTGCCTGGCGTCGCGGATACCATCGTATTCGGCGGCGACACGCGGCAACTGCAGATCCAGGTCGATCCGGTGAAGCTGATGCGCTACGGCCTGTCGATCCAGGACGTGATCGCTGCGGCCCGCACGTCCACTGGCGTGCGCGGCGCAGGCTTCATCGAGAACGCCAATCAGCGCATCGCCATCAATACCGATGGTCAGATCAGAACACCCGACGTACTGGCCGGTGTAGTGCTGCGCTGGAGCAATGGCGCAGCCGTGCGGCTAGGCGATGTCGCGACTGTCACATGGGGCAGTGCGCCGGCGGTGGGTGCAGCGTCGATCATGGGGCAGCCGGGCGTGATGCTGGTGCTCGAAAGCCAGTACGGCACCAATACGCTGGCTGTCACGAACGACATCGAGAAGACGCTCGCCTCGCTCAGGCCGGTCCTGGCCCAGCAAGGTGTCGACCTGAACACGAACGTGTTCCGGCCGGCTAATTTCATCGACGTGGCTGTCGCCCATTTGCGCACGGCATTGCTGGTCGGCGCGGTGCTGGTGATTGCGGTGCTGTTCCTGTTCCTGCTCAATATCCGGACCGCGGTCATTTCAGCCGTCGCGATTCCGCTGTCACTGCTGGTCGCGATCATCGTCCTGAGTGCGTTCGGCGTGAGCCTGAACACGATGACGCTCGGCGGCCTCGCGATCGCACTCGGCGAAGTGGTCGATGACGCGATCATCGACGTCGAAAACATCTACCGGCGGCTGCGCGAGAATCGTAGCCGGCCCGAACCCCTTCCGTCGTTCCCGGTCGTGCTGCGCGCATCGCTCGAAGTGCGAAGCGCAGTAGTCTTCGCCACCTTTATTGTGATGCTGATCTTCCTGCCGGTGCTGACGCTCTCGGGAATTGCCGGCAAGCTGTTTGCGCCGCTCGGCGTGGCCTACATCCTCGCGGTACTGGCGTCGCTCGGCGTGGCGCTTACGCTTACACCAGCGATGGCGCTTGCGCTGTTGACCCGCGGCCCGTTGCCGGCACACGAGCCCCGATTCCTCACCTGGCTGAAAACGCGCTATACCGCGGTGCTCATGAAGGTCGAGCAGCGGGTAAAGACAGTGATGGTGGTCGTCGCGCTGATGTGCGTCGCGGCCCTGGCCTCGCTACCGTTCATGAGCGGCAATTTCATCCCGGAGTTGCGCGAGTGCCACTTCATCGTCCATATGGGACTCGCGCCTGGCACGTCGCTCACCGAGTCGATGCGCATCGGCACGCAGGTTTCGCAGGCGCTGATACATATCCCTGGGGTGCGCCTGGTCGCGCAACGCGCCGGCCGGGCCAACGAGGTGGTCGACCCGGTCGGTGTGCAACTGAGCGAGTTCGAGGTCGACCTCGAACCGATGGGCGCGGCCCGGCAGAGCACGACACTGCGCCACATCCAGCAAGCGCTCGCGCGCTTTCCCGGTCTTACCACGTCAGTCAATACGTTCCTTGTCGAGCGCATTGACGAGACCATCTCTGGCGTCACAGCGCCCGTCGTCGTCAATGTGTTTGGTGATGACCTCGACGTGATTGACCGCAAGGCCCAGGAGATCGCCCGTTTGCTCGGGACGATCCATGGGGCCGCAGGCGTGAACGTTGAATCACCTCCGGGCATCCCGGAACTTGACGTCAGGCTGAAGCCTGACCAGTTGAGCCGCTGGGGCTTCCGGCCGGTGGACGTGCTTGATGCGATCCAGAGCGCCTGGCAGGGCGCGACAGTCGCCCAAACCTACGAAGGCAGCCGGAGCTACGACGTCACGGTGGTTCTCGCGCCCGCTGCGCGCAAGGATCTGGCCGACGTCGGCTCGCTGATGCTGCGCAATCCGGACGGGCTGGCCATACCGCTGCGCGCACTCGCGGCCATCACGCAGGTATCTGGCCGGTACCAGATCACGCACGACGGCGGACGAAGGATGCAAACCGTCTCGGTCAACCTCGGCAGCCGTGCGGTGAGCGATTTTGTCGGCGAAGCGCAGGCGCGCGTGAATCGCGAAATCGTGATGCCCAAAGGCACCTACGCGGTGTTCTCCGGCGAGAGCGAGGCACGCGCGCAGTCACAGCACGACCTGCTTGCATACGGCGCGATGTCCGCGGTCGGCATTGCACTGCTGCTCTTCCTTGCGCTGAAAAGCCGGCGAGGGGTTGCGCTGGTCATGCTAAACCTGCCGTTCGCGCTGGTGGGTGGCGTGCTGAGCGTGCTGCTCACCGGTGCCAACCTGTCACTCGGCGGCATGGTGGGCTTCGTGACCCTGTTCGGCATCTCGCTGCGCAACTCGATTATGCTGATCAGCCACCTCGAACACCTCGTGCATGTCGAAGGGGTGCCGTGGGGCATCGACGCCGCGGTACGCGGTGCGTCCGAACGGTTGATCCCGATCCTGATGACGGCGCTCGTGACCGCGCTCGCGCTGCTTCCGCTGGCGCTCACGAGTGGCGCGGCAGGCAACGAGATCGAGGGGCCCATGGCGATCGTCATTCTCGGCGGACTCGCCACCTCGACGCTACTGAACCTGATCGTGCTGCCGGCACTCGCGCTACGCTACGGACGATTCGAGCGCGACACGCTGGCTGATGTGGAAGCAACGTCATCGAACGGATAGGGCAAAGCAGTCTGACTGCCAGCGTGCAGGCAGGACAACGAGGCGTTTTCGGTGCGACTGGTGCCGTAAACCTTGAAACACAGCGGGGGCTAGTTTCCTCAATGAGGAGAATCGCCATGTCGACCACTCGATACACGTTCGACGCCCTCTGCATGATGGCAGGTGCCGCATGTTCTTTGCTGGTGAGCAAGCCTGCGCCCGGATGCGCTGCCGGAGAGAAAACCGGGACATCGACGCCCTGTGGTGTTCGTTGTACGGCAGCAACCTGACTGGGGCGGGGCGGCCCGGTCGTTGGCATATAGCGTCGTGACACGGCCACCCGGGTGGCCGTCACGCCTGGGATGTCCGTGTCGTGCTGTTGTGATCGGCAAAGGCATCTCGCAGCGTGCGGCTACCCTTTCGGACCCGGTGCCCCGCCGGGTACATTATTTTCTTTGAGTTGCATATGCACGCATGGCTCAACAGCATTAGCGGGCACCCCTACATCGTGCTGGCGATCGTCTTCGGCGTCGCATGCGCGGAATCGCTGGCGGTCGTCGGAACAATCATCCCTGCGGGAATCGTGATGTTTGCCGCCGGCGCGCTGATCGGCGCAGGCGTGCTGAATGCCTGGGCGACCCTGGTCATTGCCGCACTGGGGGCAATCTCGGGCGACGGCATCAGCTTCGAACTTGGCTACCGGTATCACCGCGAAGTGCGCACGTGGTGGGTCGATAAGGGACACGCGGCGCTGTGGGAGCGGGGCGAGCGCTTCGTTCAACGGCACGGCGGGAAAAGTATCGTCCTCGCACGCTTCTTCGCGCCGGTACGCGCGATTGTGCCGCTGGTCGTCGGCGCCGCGCACATGCCGCGGCGCAGGTTTTATCCGATCAACGTGGGCTCCGCGCTGGCGTGGTCTCTCGCGCATATCGGCCCGGGGATCGTGTTCGGCGCATCCGCGCAACTGGCCGAAGCGGTTAGTGCCCGACTTGCCGTGATGCTGCTGGTGCTGGCCACACTCGTATGGCTGGTCGTGCGGCTGACACGCGTCGCTGTTCAACGGGGCGTACCGCTTGCTGGCAACGCCGTCGGGCTCGCGCTGCGCCGCCTTAGGCGACGGCATCCGGAGCTGGCGGGACGATTGATGCTCATCCTCGATCCGGACAAGGCGGAGTTCCAGACGCTGGCCATGTTAACGCTGCTGTTCATTGCCAGTATCTGGCTGTTCCTTGGCATCCTGCAGGACGTGGTCGCACAGGATCCACTGGTGCGCGCCGACACCGCGCTCTACAGTTTCTTGCAGACGTTGCGTACGTCGCTGACCGATCAGCTGATGGTGGGCATCATAGAGTTGAGCGGCTATGACGCCGGTCTGCTGGTGGCCGCCGGTGTCCTGATCGCGCTGCTCGTGCGACGGTGCTGGCGCACCGCAGGCTGGTGGGTAGTCACGGTCGGTATAGCCGCAGCACTGAGTCCCGTGGTCGAGCCCGGAGGCAGTTACGTCCGGCCACTGAACTGGCACACGGGCGTCGCACATGCGCCCCTTCCAGATGGGCATGCGACGTTCACCCTGCTTGTGTACGGGTTCCTCTGCTGGTTGCTGGTCGGCCGGCAGGCACCGCTCTGGCGTAACGCGGTGATGGTCATCGTCGCCCTCTGGGTCACGATGACCGGATTTGCTCGCCTGTATCTCGGGGAAGACTGGCTCGCGGGGGTACTGGGCGGCTGGAGCCTCGGGCTTGCATGGTTTGCGGTTGTGGCTGGCACCTATACCTACCAGCAGGTGCGTGACGATTTACGCCCAAAAATTCTGGCATGCGTGACTGGCGGTGTCATTGTCATCTTCGGGGCCTGGGCGATCCCCGCACATCTTCAGACGGATCTCGCACGCTACAGCCCCGAAACGCACGAGACCGCGCTCACATTAAACCAGTGGACTGATGGTGGATGGCGCGCGCTACCGGCCCGACGTAGCGAAATCAGCGGCGATGAAGAGGAAAAGTTCCCACTGCAATGGGCCGCCAGTGACCGTGTCGTCACGCGCCAACTTGAGTCTGCGGGTTGGCAAGCCGCACCGGCATGGTCAGTCAGGTCCGCCTTGCAGTGGCTGTTGCCAAAGACATCGATTGACACGTTGCCCGTGCTGCCGAAATTTGCGGACGGCACGAACGCTCAACTTACCTTTGTGAAATTCGATGCGCAGCGGTCGATGACCCGGTGGGTGGTGCGTCTGTGGCGTTCCCGCTACAGGGTGATGACTGGCAGCGACGCCGGCATACCTGTCTGGTATGGCGCGCTGTATCAGGAAGCGTTTTCGCAGCCGTGGCATCTGGTCACCCTCGGCACCACGACAAACTGGCCGGATCCGTCCGGCATCTCCCCGCTGTTGCCTGCAGGCTTGCGGACGTTGAGCCTTTCGATCGACGCCGGGTCGGTCCGGCACGCGTTGCTGGTCCTGCCAACCGTCTCCGCAGCGTCACCACATTGAAACGCTGAGCCGCGAATGATCATGCCACACTACGCCGTGAGACAGGCCCGGATCTTTGCACCGCTCGCTAGCGGACGAAGGCGTGTCACGATCGCACTCCCTCTACCCATGACAGCCTATGACCGCTAACACACCTACCGTCACCAGAATCGCCATTCCGCGCACGGTCTGGGCGCTCGGCTTCGTCAGCCTCTTCATGGACCTGTCGTCCGAACTCGTACACGCGTTGCTCCCGGTGTTCCTCGTGACCACAATGGGCATGAGCGTGGCCGCGCTCGGCGCGCTCGAAGGCGCGGCGGAAGCAACGGCGATGATCGTCAAGGTCTTCTCCGGGCCGCTCAGTGACTGGCTTGGCCGGCGCAAGGGTCTGCTGTTGCTCGGCTACGGGCTGGCGGCGCTGACTAAGCCGCTGTTCCCACTCGCGACCACGCCCGCCTGGGTCGTGACGGCCCGCCTGCTCGATCGCGTCGGCAAGGGCATTCGCGGCGCCCCGCGCGATGCGCTGGTGGCGGACGTGGCGCCGCCGGAAATTCGCGGCGCGTGTTTTGGACTGCGTCAGTCGATGGATACCATTGGCGCGTTCCTCGGACCCGCGCTCGCCATCGCGCTGATGTTCTGGTTTGCCGACCACATCCGCACGGTCCTCTGGTTCGCCGTCGTGCCGGCCTTCATCGCGATCGGCCTGATCGCGTTCGGCATCGACGAGCCCGGGCATGCACCAGAGCGGCGTACCTTCCGTTCTCCTCTTCATTGGCGTGCGCTGCGCAAGTTCCCGGCGCGCTACTGGTTCATCGTCATCATCGGCGCAACCTTCACGCTCGCGCGTTTCAGCGAAGCCTTTCTCGTGTTGCGCGCCCAGCAGACCGGGCTGGATATGGCGTGGATTCCCGGCGTGATGGTCGTAATGAGCCTTGCCTATTCGCTGTCGGCCTATCCGGTCGGAGTGCTTTCGGACCGGCTGGATCGCCGCCTCCTGCTGGCGCTCGGCATGGTACTGCTGATCGCGGCCGATCTGCTGCTCGGCATGGGCCAGTCGGCCCTGTCAGTGTTCATTGGTGCCGCCGTGTGGGGCCTGCACATGGGTTTCACACAGGGCATTCTCGCTGCGATGGTGTCCGAGACGGCCCCCTCAGCGCTGCGCGGCACAGCGTTCGGCGTGTTCAACCTGGTCTGCGGCCTCTGCATGCTGCTCGCGAGCGCGCTGGCCGGCTGGCTGTGGGACCGCTTTGGCGCATCAACCACCTTTCTCGCTGGTGGGGCGCTTGTCGTCGTGCCGTTGCTCCTGTGCTGGTACGCGCCGCGACAGGAGGCGTCGCGGGCCTGATGGATTCTTATCAACGACTTCATTGCAATGAATGCACTCGAAGCAACCAACCAGGCGCTTGAGGTCGGCTGAAAAAAGTGGACGCCAACATTCCGTAGATTTGAGGAATGGAGGCATTGATGAACCGAATCCCCAAAGCCGTGTACACGAAGGAATTTCGTGAAGAGGCAATAAAGCTGCCATGACTGACGGCGTTGGCGTGTCCGAAGCGGCGCGTCGACTGTCTATTTCGATGAAGACGTTGGCGAACTGGGTTCGCGCGGCAAAGGATGGCAAACTGGAGAACGTCGGACAAAGCCAGAAACCACTGACAGAGATCGAAGCGGAACTGGGGCGTCTCAAGCGAGAGTTGGCAGAAGTGAAGATGGAGCGCGACCTTTTAAAAAACATCTCAAAGGGCGCGCCCCTGCCCGAAGGGCAGAAACTCAGTGACGCAAGTACACTGATGCGCATCAGGGAGAGCGGCCGGTCGTCTCGCCCAGCAAGCGGCTTAGTTTCTGACCGATTCCTGGTCCAGTCCCAGGGGTCACTCCAACCGTCGAGCAATTCATTGAGACGTTTGACTCGTACATTCGCTGGTATATCGCAAAGAGGATCAAAGTCTCGCTCGGCTCTCTCAGCCCGTTCGAATACCGGGAGAGTCTAGGGATGGCAGCATAAAACGAGTCCAAGAATTTAGCCACACCCCCTATTACGCTGGCACTGAATTTCGGGATTGACTGACAAAATCGTTCCAGCAGTTCAGCAATGAAGATGCAGGGTCTTGACCACGTTGCTTTGTCGCTAAGCAGCCCAGTCCGCGAGCTTGGCATGGCCATTGACGGGTACCTCCTCGCCAAACGAAAACGCTTTCGGCCTCTCCGGAGCGGAAAGCCGTGCCGTCGTCCAGCGCTCAAGCTCGGCAACCAGCCGCCCAGGCTCAGCCCCCGCCACCGGGACAACGAAGGCCTTAAGTCGCGCGCCTTCGTGCTGCTTCATCAGGCGGACAGCGGCGTCAGCAACCTGCGGATGTTGCAATAGCACTTCACGCACGTGCTCCGGGAACACGTTCACGCCCGCTACCTGTACGGCATTGTCAAGTCGCGCAGATATTGTGAAATGATCCGGAGCTACCCATTCGAGTTGGTCCTGCAGCGTAACGCTCCTTTGCGTTCCGTCAATTGCGCGGCGCATAAGATGCCGCGGATTTGCGTCGTCCCGACGCCAGAAAGGCATCAGCTGGAAATTGGGCATGGCGGTCTCGCGAAAACCAACGCCTGCCGTCTCGGTGCTTCCATATATCTGGATGAGGCGCTGCAGGCCGCTTTCCGCGGTAAGTGTCTGCGCCAGTTCGGGTGGGCAATGGGCGGTTGATGTCACCCCCGATACCCCATCGGGGAGTGGCCCAGCATAGCGGGCAACCAGCGCCCAGTGAGCAGGATGGCTGATCACCAGATCGCCCGATGCCATCATGTTCGGCAGCGCTGAAGGCGTAATATGCCGGACGTCAATGACTTCAATGCCGCCCAACCGCAATGGCAACAACACGGTGAAGAGAAAGCCGTAGATGTGATGCGCGGGGACGGCCGCAAGCACGCGCCGCGTTCCTGCCAGAGCTCCGCAGAGATAGTTCACCTCCTGCTCCAGGTCTGCCATGGCATGCATACAGGGTTTGGGCTGGCCGGTCGAGCCAGAGGTCCGGAAAACCAGCCGGGCACTGTGGTACTCCAAGCCTCTTGCGGCGACCTCTACCCATTCGCCGAAATAGCGACGCGTCAGTAGCAGATCTTCAATTCCGCTCTCATGCAATTGCAGCATTTCCGATAGGGCAGACGCTATGGCAAGCCGTTCGATCGAGTCGAGGCCGAGTCCGTCTTCTCCGATCGCCAGATCCGGCGACCAGGGAGGCCGTTCAAGCGTGGTGCCCCCGGGCCGCAGCACGTTTAACTCGCCCACAATAGCGTCTGCGAGAAATCGCGCCAACGCGCGGGCTGGTTCATACCATTCTCTGGCGGGGGACTGCGGTGAGGCATTCACTTTCAGATCCGTTTCACGAAGATCCAGTAGGTATCGCCCGAGATGGCCTTCTTCATGTGAACTTTCACCTTGGTCGGGACCATCTGATGGTCGAAGACGTATTCGAAAAGCGTGCTCAGATCGCCGTCTCTTACCCCCGCGTCGAACACCCCCTTGAACTCCGGCCGGTTAGTACACGGAGCCACGTCGCGGAAAAAATTCTTGCCCACCATAGTCTTGGGGTCGCGGCCGGTGATCGCGCCTTCGGTGGCGTTATATTTCAGGATTTTCCCCGTCGAATCGACTTCGATTGCCCCGAACGATAGGCCGTCGAGTTGGGCTGAGTTCATTCTTCCCAGTACGTTTTCGATATCATTCTTGCCAAAAGCAACGATTTCCATAAAGCCTTCCGGTTCAGAGTTTCATTCCACGAGTGCCGACTGCTGTGGCCCAACTCTGTTAACGGCGACAAATGTCAGTACCTGAGGTTTGCCCAAAATTTCTTTGTCGCTGACTGGCCGTCGCGACAGGCCCTCTTTTGCCTTGTTTTCGGGGCGGGACCGCTGGCAACATGTTTTCGTCGCGCATGGTGATGGGGCTGAGTGCGCCGTATGAATTTTGAGCGATCCCGGGATCGCGGATTATTAGCTCGAAACTGAGTTATTCCCGGTCTGTCGTCGATGTTCCGAGGAACTCGAGCGTCTGCATCGACGCTAAGATAAAGAGACGAGGCATCTCGATCACTTGGCGTGCATCGCAACAAACATGAGGCCGGACGAATGACGCGCACCAGTCAATTGGGTGTCCCGGTCTTGCCGATACCCGTCCGCCTCCCTGACATGTGATCCCCATACATTTGTGGTCGCTAACGTTGCGCAAGTTTTCGAGGCGGCAGCTAGGTATTGCGTTATCCGATATATAACACCAAGCCGCACTAGATGCATAACATGCATCATTGCGATAGTCCTGAAGGCGTTCCGGGCCGAAGGTCTCTGGAATGAACTGGTGCGCGGCGCGCACCATGGCCTCCGACTGTGAGTCCTGCTGAGCTCAGAACGACGGACGGTGCGCTTGCCGCATGCGTAATATCCGCGCGCGTAAAACCCCCAGCAACCTGCACATCGGTGAACCGGATCGTGTCGACGCGTCTGCCCGATCACGCGCACCTTATCGCGACCACTTCGCGAAGTCCGTCGCAATTATTCTAATAGGCCGCACTTCTTCTTCACCGGTTTCTTCATTGAGTCGAGACCTGTGTCCAGTCCTCGCTACGTCAATGCCCCGGTTATCGTCACTTGCCAGCATCTTCACTAAATTAACTTATGTGGACTGCTTTACGAATTCGATTCATCTTTGCTTTGATTGCGCAATATGACGGAATTTTGGCCTCTATTTTTTCGGCAGGCTTGAATCAGGCTTTTGCGGAAAAGATCGGTCCTCGCAATTCGACGTCGCCAACAAATGTTAGCGAGACAACGTTCCTACTGAGCATTCGGGCACGAGTGTGACATCCAAACCCGAATCCTGATTTCCGAATGAGCCGCCGGTGAAAAAAAGCCGGCAAATGCCGGCTTAAGAAGGATCTAGCACTATCCGAGGGTGGCTAGAACCTGAGAGACAAAATGGGCGCTAACTCTACGACAACGGCCCGGATCCGAAATAGGTTTGAGTAATGAGAAGTCTACACGTAGTGCAGCGCCTTGTGTACCAGGGTAAGTTGCACGGAAGCTCGACCGGGCCGCAGAACCGCCGGGTTGTTGAGTTCTAAAAGATAAGATTTCAAGGTGTTTGGCAGAGCCAGCGTCAGCGCCAAAGTGGTATGACCACTTTGGCTTGATGCTGGAGCGTCGTATTGGTCTCGCCATAAGGCTTAACTTCAGCTTAATAGAAGGGATGAGGCCGGAGTCCAAAAATAAACTGGTATGACCACCTGTGAGGCATCTGGACATTCGGAGGTGGCCGAGCAAGAATCTCGCAGTTAGGCCATGCGGTCAACATTTCTAGCCGGCCTTAGATAGAATTCCTGAGCATACGAGCGGTTCCGCCTTGTAAGCGATTGACGAGATTTTCAGCAATGGCACCAGGAAAGACCACTTGGCGTCTAAGGGCAAGGTCTGTCGCCCATAGTGCTCCACGGCTGAAGACCCTATTGATGGTCTCATTGCCTCGCGGATTCAGCTCGTCGATTCTTAGAGTCGATGGCTGCGTGTGGTGGCACTGCAACTAGACGGGTGTCCTCGGCATGAGCGCGTCCTTCGACTGAGACTTTGCCATCCTTGGATGGATGGCCGACACAACACGTTTTTGAGCATCCAAACAGTCCCGAAGAACGGGCATAGGAGACAGAAGTGGCACCGACAATGGCCGTTCCATCAGGTGTGCGGTTCGCGCAGCCTCTTACCCCCGTAGCGAACTCGTTACTGCTTTCATTCCTGGTGGCGGTAGTGCCCATTGGAATTGCGCTTGTGATGCTTGGTGTTTTCCGCCGACCGGCGTGGCAAGCTTCGCTGGCGGGGTTAATTAGCGGCCTCGCAATTGCTGTCGGTGTTTGGGGAATGCCTGCGTCGCTCGCCGTGAATTCTGTTGCTGCGGGAATGGCACTAGCGCTCGCGCCCGTGATGTGGATAGTTTTCAATGCATTGCTGCTTTATAACATCGCGGTGAAGTCCGGGCGTTTCGAGCAATTCCGTCAATGGATGCTCGACCATCTGCCCGATGATCGACGGCTCGTGCTCCTCGTGGTTGCCTTCTCGTTCGGTTGTTTGCTAGAGGGTATCTCTGGTTTCGGCACGCCTGTCGCCATTACTAGCGCGTTACTTGTAGGGCTCGGATTTCCTGCAATCGAAGCTCTCACCTTTACATTGATATTCAACACCGCACCAGTTGCATTCGGCGCGTTGGGTGTTCCGATCACAGTCCTCGGAGCCGTTACATCGTTACCTGCAAATACTCTGGGAGCGATGGTTGGACGACAATTGCCGTTTTTTGCTTTCCTGCTGCCGTTCTATGTCGTCGGAATCTACGGAGGCATTCGATCGATCGGCAAGCTGTGGCCGGCGTTAGCAGTATCAGGCGGCAGCTTCGCACTCGCTCAATTCGTGACGTCGAACTATCTCGGCTATCAACTGACGGACGTGCTCGCGTCACTGACGTCCCTGATTATTACAATTGTCTTCCTTAAGATCTGGACGCCCGAGGTCGACCCCGCTTTTGCAGTCGTGCGCACCGAGGAGCGCATTCATACCGGCGTTAGGGTGGGATACGGCGGCTGGCTACCCTGGATCGTCGTTTCGGTAGTCGTCATCGTGTGGGTCCACGCGCAGATAGCGACCATTGGAGATACCAAGATCGCTTGGCCCGGCTTGCACAATGCGGTCTACGTGACGCTCTATAGCAAACCATACGCCGCGGTGTGGGATTTTCAGCCGATGGGCACGGGGACAGCGATTCTCCTTGCGGCTGCAATCACGGCATTGTGGACCCGTACCAGCGTAAAAGACTTTCTCGGTTGTGCGCTCAAAACTTGGCGCCAGACTCGCGTGGCGATCGCAACAGTGATGATGATCGTCGGACTGGCATATTTGCTGAACTATTCAGGAATCAGCTATACGCTGGGGATGGGTGTTGCATCGACCGGTGCGCTTTTCCCTTTGGTATCCGCATCTTTAGGCTGGATTGCCGTATTTCTGTCTGGAAGCGATACTTCGGGAAATGCGCTGTTCGGAAACTTGCAGGTCGTGGCGGCACGGCAGCTAGGGCTTGATCCCGTCTTAATGGCGGCAACGAACTCTTCGGGCGGCGTGATGGGTAAAATGATTTCGCCTCAGAATATCGCCACAGGAGTATCGACGACCGAGTTGAAGGGGCAGGAGGGTGTCGTGTTCGCGCGCACGTTCTGGCACAGCGTATTCTTGACCTTGCTCCTCGGTCTGCTCGTGTACCTGCAGCAGCATACCCTGTCTTGGATGATACCGGTGTTGCCCCGTTGAGCGTTCTGTAGTTCGTCGCTAACGCTGCTAGGGTCTCGTGAAAACTCGCCGCGCGCAGGGTCAGTTGCACATAGATAACTGAAATTGACGCTGCGCAACTGCATGTGGACGTTCGGGTTTGCGTCTTTGAGCAGGCTATCGGTTAGAGACCGCCTCGAAAGGTGGTTGGGCCCCTCGTTTAAGCCTTGATCAGTACCGGGATGAGGTTTGGAGCGTGCGCTGCGACTGGTCGCGGATTTCGTGACGCGCCATCTCCGGTTTCGAGGAAGTCGAACAAGCTGAAGGGCGACCCTCGTGGCATATGGATTCTGGCGTGACTTCTTGGTAGCCGACGGCGCCATCGCTGCCTTCAGCGAAAGCTCGTTGGCAGGATTCGCGAGGCGATCGAGAATGGCGCGAGCGCGCGTCGGATCCTGTAAGCAGGATGCAAGGGATAGCCGACGCGGTCGACTAGGCTCGGTCGACCTACGACAACAGCCGCGGATAGCGGGGCGAAGCGATTGATGTCGGCCCGGCGACGATGGTGACCTCGCCGAGGATCGCAGATGCGGCAAAGTGAGAACGGAATTGCCCATATGTTTGAACACTTTACAATTCGGATCAATAGTCTCGCGCTGTTTGCAGCCGTCGCGACCGCCTGATCCTTTCGCGAGAAGCGATGTTTTGCAGTAATCGCCGAGGGCCTTGCTTTTGCGCAGCATGTGTCTACCGCGAGGTAGAAGGCCGAGCGGCTTCCGGTGGAGTCGGTGCAGCGGGTGGTGCCGCGCAACTAACCGTCGGCACGTGCGAGCACATGAGTGGGTGTGTTGCGGCTGCGGGTAATGTAAATACGATGCTTGATGAAACAACCGGTAGGTCAGGTGTGCAATGCGCCGGCGTCAGGCTAATCAACTCAGGGATCGAGCAGAGACATTCGGAGGGCGCAGCAGAACGCGACGATAGTGGCAGATCTGACAGCGGTGTCACTGGAGTGATCAGACGGATACCGCCAGCACGTCGATACTACTCTTTCGCCTAGAGCAGCGCATTGACGTTGCGTTCCCCAGATTTAGCTCGTCGAGTCTCCCGGGATGCGAAGCTCGCGTTAAATCGCTGAGCGCGGTATTCGTAAAACCTTCCGCTGCTGTTCCAATAGTTCGCCTGCACCGGAACACGGAGTTCCTTAAGCAGGGAGCAATAGTCAACCGTATAGATGGTCGGTTGACCGATGGTACGGGTTAAGCTGCGGCCGCAGCGACGCTGATTCAAGCCACCAAGGAGGAGAGCCTTGTCAGCCGCTTCTTGCAACCCTGCGTCGCCAATGGATTGTCGTGTGCCAAGCCTCCCTAACAATTGTCTAACCGTCTGATATACGTCGCTTCCAGAGAGGCCCGCATCCGAAGATGATCGCGCTCACACTGGGCGAATACACGGGGATGATACATTCTTTGCTTACAAATTGGAGGGTCCTCCACGAACTGGAGGGACGCTGGGAAGATCAGCTTGCGCGCAGTCCAGCGCAAGAGCCAGCGCCCCGGGTATTCGACGTGCGACGGGTACGATCGCTCGGTCGGTGGATATGGGATTTTGAAAGTCCGCGTTCTAATGGCGGTCGAGCGGAAAAGATAGATTGACCAGCGATGCCCCCTTTTACCTGAGCTAGGGCCTTTTCTCGCGAGGCGAGAAGTTGCCGCTCTGGCTCTCAAAGACAACTCTAATCAGGACATCATGAAGCCGTCGCAATTCGCTTTATTCCCTGAGTTAGCAGCGTATCTGGAACGGACTCGGGGCGTTTTAACGCGCCGCTGGCTTCGCTCGGTGCGGTCCGACGCAGCCATCACGCCGGCAGGCCGGCTTACCACCGGTCAACTGGTAGATCATCTGCCGTCGCTCTTTGAGGAAATCTGCGCCGTCTTGCGGGGCGCCCCTAACCAGAGAACGCTTTGGCGGTTGCACGCTGACGCGAGGAAGCATGGTCGCGACCGCTGGATGCTCGGGTACCAGCTCGACGAACTGTTTCGGGAACTGAATCAGTTACAGCGCTGCGTACAGCATGCCACTCGCGAATTTTTCGCAGGGGTATCCGGATCAAGTGGTGCTCAATCGGCGGCCCAACTATTGATCGACGATCTTTTGAGCGCGACGATTCACACCGCGATCAGGCAACTCACCGACGAACAGGACAGGCGGATCGAAGCGACCATCTACGAGCGCGACCGGGCGCTCGCAGCTCAACAGAGGAGCGAGGAGCGGCTTCGAATGGCTGCATCCGCAGCCGGTTTGGGTATTTTCGAGTGGGATATCGTGACGCGGGAGGGCGTCTGGGAAAACAAACAAATGTATGAAATAACGGGGCAGCCTCAATCTCTGGGCCCTCTGTCGTGCATGGCGTTTGTACGCGAGCTTGTTCATCCCGACGATGCGCAGGCGCTAATCACGGAATATACGGAGGCCATGCGACACGGGGGAGACTTCCATGCGACTTTTCGAATCCTGCGTATCGAAGATCGTGCTCCGCGTGTCATTGAGATGTACGGTCGCTTCCGCGCAGAGTCGGAAGGTTCGATCCGCTCGTTTACCGGGACCCTTGCCGATATCACACGCCGCACGCTCGCCGAAGAGTCGCTTCGCGAGACGGATCGTCGCAAGGACGCGTTTCTGGCAACGTTAGCGCACGAACTGCGGAATCCCCTCGCACCGATCCGCAACGCAGCGCAGATCCTCAAGCAAATCAGTGCCGATTTACCGCCCGAGGTCGAATGGGCACGAGTCACGGTT
Organism: Burkholderia sp. 4M9327F10; assembly: GCF_005503145.1. Taxonomy (GTDB): domain Bacteria; phylum Pseudomonadota; class Gammaproteobacteria; order Burkholderiales; family Burkholderiaceae; genus Paraburkholderia. The sequence goes on from NZ_SCNV01000005.1 coordinate 96,534, forward strand.
GAGCGCCAGTGCGCGCATCTCACTCGTCTGATAGATGATCTGATGGATGTATCGCGCATCAGTAGCGGAAAAATCATTTTGCGACGGGCTGTGTTCGACATTCGGGAGGCCGTTCAGAGCGCAGTCGAGATCAACCTGCCCATCGCGCATGAGCACCAGGACCGTATCGATGTGAATCTGCCCTGTGAGCCCGTACTCGTGGACGGGGACTGCACAAGGCTCACTCAGGTCTTTTCCAATCTGCTGGATAACGCGATCAAGTTCTCGGAAAACCAGACAGCTATTACGATTGACGCCACCATTCGCGGTGATCAGGTTGAAATCGTCGTGAGCGACAGGGGTATTGGCATTCCGATATCGCAACTTAGCCTCCTGTTCGAGCCGTACGTCCAGCTTGCCGCGGGAGACGGACAGTGGCGGTCTGGCCTCGGCATCGGGCTGTCTGTCGTCCAGAACCTCGTTGATATGCATGGCGGCCACGTCAGCGCTGCAAGCGAAGGTTTGCGGAAGGGATCGCGCTTCACGGTATTGATGCCCACGACGGGTGCGCCTGCCGGCGTAACCACAATAGTGCAGGAGCCCCCCATAGAGCAGGCGAGAAAGCTGCGCGTTCTAGTGGTCGATGACAACCGTGATGCAGCTGAATCGCTGGCGATGCTCCTGGACGAACATGAGGTCGAATGCGCCTTCGATGGTGAGACCGCCCTTGCTATCGCACAACACTTTCATGCCGATGCCGTTATCCTCGATATCGGTTTGCCGGGGATCGACGGATACGAACTTGCGCGGCGGCTGAGGGCGGGACCGGAAACTGAGCAAGCGATTCTGATCGCACTCAGTGGATTGGGGGCACCGGGAGACGTTATGCGATCGCGTGAAGCGGGATGCACTCAACACTTTGTTAAACCGGTAGACCCCGAAATGTTGACCCATTTTCTGCGTAGCGCTGCGGCCAAGCTGACACGATGACAGGCGAGTTTGTTCCACTTCTAGAACGCTTACAGCTTCACGCCTTCGCAGATGCTTGGCTGGACGGCTGCGCGATACATCCCCGGCTCTGCTCATGATGGCGGCGATAGCTCCAAGCCGGCTCAAGTACGACCGGTGTCCGAGTCCGCCGGACGTAATCGGCAAATGTAGTGGATGCCAAAGCTCGTCTCTGCCTTGGCATGTTCAACAACCGGAATGTCGGAAACTGAAGCCGTGACCTGCTGTGCGACCAGCAGTTGCCGTGCGGTGTGAGGACAGGCCGAGTTCTCCATGCAAAACCAAGAGAACAGTCGAATGAAACCTCGTTAGTCTCGAGGAGCCAAAGCTGCTAGCTGGTTCTGGCCGAGACGGCAAATGGCCCACTGCATCCCTTTGAACTGGGTGTAGGTTGAAGCGTCGTGGGGAATAGGCAGGGTGCGAAGCGGACAGCCCGGACGCGCTCGGGTAGCGCGAATGGGAACGCCGAAATTCCGACTTCCCGTCATCATTGCGCTTCAATGAAGCGGCAGTAGGTCGACCGCAAGCAACAACGCTGCGAAGCAGGAGTGAGAACGTGCAAGGAGCGAAGGGTGGCGTGTAATGGGTGGTATATGGCTTCGAGTGCCACGACCTGAAAGGGTGCTGACGTGGGAGTGCGCGGCTGTTCTTGGTTCCAATATCAGGGATCCATGAAAGGGCCGCTTGAGAGAGACCGTTTGGACTACGGTTCAGCGCATTTCTCCCGGCAACGGGTAAAATCAACGATGTTACTTGACCGAAGGTTGTGTATGCATAGACGCAACCGGGATCGGTGTGACGCCTCATGCCGTGCGCGAGCCTTAGAGGGAGACCCGCATGCAGGGCTCTTCAGGGGGAGCGTTTCTGGAAGGGGAGGCGGGTGGGCCCTGGAAGGCAGTTGCGAGCGTCGGAATCGGTTCTAGCAGGCAAGGCAGTATCTTCGAGGTCAATCACCGTCGCTAAGGCTATCGTCGGATATTCGCGGCAGTGGGCGGACAGCAGGTGTTCGTATCGGAGAAGGTCGTGCGACTTTTGACGAGGCGGGAAGGCCTAGCGGCTGCCACTAGCAGACGGCGTCGATACGGTTCCTATTTGGGTGAGATAGGTCTAGGGCCAGAGAACCTTATCGATCACAACTTCCGAGCAGCAGCTCCTGACGAGAGTGGCTTACCGACACTACCGAGTTCCACATTCCGGGCGGCAACGTGTATCTATCGGATGCGATCGACTGCATCGATGGGCGAGCCTGTCAGAATTTTAGTGTGCCGAGGTCATGAGACGATAACGGAAATAACGTCCTATGACCGAAGCAACCGTGACCAAGAAGAGCAAGAACCCGAAGGCGCCGAAGCTGTTCCCTGACGAGCTGATCGATCAACTGCTGGCGCAGATTCAGAACAAGGATGCCGAGTCGGTTCTCGGCGAATCGGGCCTGGCCGGGCAACTGAAGAAGCAACTGGCTGAGCGCATGCTGGCAGCGGAGCTCACGCATCACCTGGATAACGAGGCTGAGCAAGGCAAGGCCGGCAACCACCGCAACGGCACGAGCCGCAAGACGGTCATCACGCCCAACGGCGAACTGAATCTGGACATTCCGCGTGACCGGCAGGCGACGTTCGAGCCGCAACTGGTGGGCAAATACCAGCGCCGGCTGCCGGGCTTCGACGATCACGTCATCAGCATGTACGCGCGCGGCATGAGCGTGCGCGAGATCCAGGGCCATTTGCTGGAGCTGTATGGCTTGCAGGTGTCACCCGATCCGATTTCGACCGTCACCGATGAGGTGCTGGCCGAAGTCGAACAGTGGCAGCAACGCCCCCTCGAGGCGATGTATCCGATCGTGTATTTCGACGCGCTTCGGCTGAAGATCCGCGACGAAGGCACGGTCAGGAACAAGGCGGTGTACCTCGCGCTGGGCATTCGGGCCGATGGCCGCAAGGAAGTGCTGGGCCTATGGATCGAGCAGACCGAGGGCGCCAAGTTCTGGCTGAAGGTCTTCAACGAACTGAAGAACCGCGGCTTGCACGACGTCCTGATCGCTGTCGTCGACGGCTTACGCGGCTTCCCCGAAGCGATCGAAGCGGTGTATCCGGCTGCCCAGATCCAGACCTGCATCGTGCATCTGATCCGCAATTCGCTGAATCTGGCGAGCTGGAAGGACCGTAAGCCACTGGCAACCGCGCTCAAGCCGATCTATCAGGCCGCTACCGCCGAAGCCGCCGAGGCGGCGCTGCAAGCCTTCTCTCAAAGCGAATGGGGCAAGAAATTCCCGACGGTCGCCGCGATGTGGCAGCGCCAATGGGAGCAGGTCATCCCGTTCTTCGCCTATCCCCCGGAAGTACGCAAAATCATATACACGACAAACGCGATCGAGAGCATGCACATGCAGCTTCGCAAGATCGTCAAGAACCGCGGTCACTTCCCGAGCGACGAGGCCGCCAGCAAACTGCTGTACCTGGCCTTGCGCAACATCGAAAAGGATTGGAAGATGCCACCTATAACCTGGCGGCAAGCAGTCAATCAGTTCGCCATCCTGTTCGGCGAGCGATTCACCGCCGCCATCAGCTGAGATTTTTAACCGACCTCAGCACACGAAATTCCTGACACCTCCCGATGGGCTCGTTGTCAGCTGGCCAATCGGCACGCTCCCGAACCTCGAATACGTAAATACCATGCTGGATGCAGCCGAGCTACTCATGTCAGTGAGGTCGGGCAACCCGAGATGACCGGAGTTGTGCGCCTGACGGAAGATAACATCACCCTTTGCGCCACGCAGGGCGCGCCAAGCGCGAACACACTGCTCAAAGCGGACAGCGCGCGGAGCGCGGCGGGTGTGGATGCCGCTGAAAGGATCCTCTCCGATATCGCCACGACCCAAATGCACGGAGCGGACTACAACAACGGAACGATCTCCGCTTCAAAGATCGGGGGCAGGGCGGCTGGGCGTCTGCGTTCACGTGGAGCATTCCTCTGCGATGGCAAGTGCAAGTCCTGCTCAAGCCGATAGGCCTTCGACGCAGAATCCGGCGTGTAGGGATACGGCGGACGGTCCTTCCGTTTGGTCGTACTTCATGTAGAGCCTCATCTGATGGTCGTTGACGTATCCTCGGGGCAAGGCTGCTTCCTTGGCCATGGAAGGCTCGTTCGCAACCGATCCGCCGCCTGAAACTAGTTCTCACCTTAAGTTAGGCCCGACAGGGGCCGCGCCTGCGGGGGCGCCTGCCATCTGAATCCAAAGGCCGACTCGACGCGTAAGAAGAGATATCGGACTACCCGCTCCACCAACGCATGTCATCCCGAAACCTTCGGCGCCCACCCGCTTTAAGCGCCGCCCGCCTATCAGCGCCTAATGCGTGGCTCTATTTTGTCGTCGGACAGGTGGGGTGGTTTGTGTGCGTGATGAGCGCCGGGCGCGGGCTGGCTTGGATCGGCGTGGCGTTCGTACTGGTTGCAGTAGTGTGGCATGCCACCCGGGTTGCCGCGCCGGCGCCTGAGCTTAAGCTGATAGCCGCGGCCGTGCTGATCGGAGCGCTCTGGGAAAGCCTGCTCGTTGCAAGCGGCCTGCTCGTCTACCCGAACGGCGTGCTGGTTCGTGGGGCGCCGCCGTGGTGGCTGCTCGCATTATGGGCGCTGTTTGCGGTTCAGTTAAACGTGCTGTTCGGCTGGCTAAAGAGACGGCTGTTGCTAGCGGCCGCAGCGGGCGCGCTGGCCGGCCCGTTGTCCTTTCGCGCGGGCGCGGCGCTTGGCGCGGTTCAGTTTGCCAATCCGGTTCTGTCGTTCGTCGCAATCGGCGCAGGATGGGCCGTGCTGATGCCGCTGATGCTGGCGCTGGCTCGACGCTGGAACGGCGTGCACGCGCCTTCGGACTGAGCGGACGGCCCGCTTGAGGCAGATTGGGGAATTTGCTCACGTCGTCGCGGGCCGTACGGCGGCGACCCTCTGGGCCTCCGCTTGCCGACGCCGAGGAAGCGAAGTTTCGTCAACGCGGCCTGCGCACTGAGGGCCGTTCGGGCATCCGGCAAGCCCTATGGCTTTAGTATTGATGTAGAGGGTCTGTGCCTCGCGGCGAGAGGACCAAGGGTAGAGTCATATCCTTGGAAAGTCTATCAAGTTTTCTTCAACCCTCACGTCTCGCTATGACGATCATCCCGCGCCCGCCCGTTGAAAGCGACGCTGTCCACAGCAGACAGTTACAGCAACTTCGTTTCGCGTAGACCGTCGATCACCACGACGCGTGGCAAATCTGCAAAATGCGTGCTAATCCCCGATGATCATCGTCGCGACCATAACTCACGCGCCGTGGGAACCGACTGTGTGAGTCGTCGATGAATGACCCGTACGCCCAAGCGACACTTGCGAGGGATCTCATTCTATCGCTAGCAGATCGGCGGACGCTTCGTCTGACGGCACTTTTGTTGATGTCGGCCTCGATCTGAACGTTGTCTGCGCAAGCCTGTGTCTTCTCGCCAATTGCGTCACGAACGATTTGACGTTCCAGCGCCCTCACGTTTCCGCCCGGAAGTTTTGCCGGTTGACCGGCGCTCGTCATCCTTCCCTACAGCTCCCGCACTAAAGTTCTATTGCAGGCGGTCGTTAAAGTATATGGGTGATTTCCACGCGGTTCGAACCGCGGCCCTTTTTGCGGGAACCCTAAGAGACGGGATGGATGATGACATGGTCAGTCCGAGTCCACTCGGTGTGATGAAACCAGCATGGAATAAAAGTGAATAATGACTTTGAAGCTGTGCGGATCCCAGAGCTGGTTGAATCGGCTGTGGAGCGTCTGGATGAGATGCTCTTTGGTGTTATCGGCTTTAAGTCGGATGCAATTGTCACCATATATAACGCCACCGAGTCGAGGAATGCCGGATTGAGGCCGCAGCGGGTGTTAGGAAAACATTTCTTCGGCGAGGTCGCGCCATGCATGAACAATTTCATGGTAGCGCAGCGCTTCGAAGACGAAGACGTACTTGACGACATCGTTCCCTACGTTTTGACCTTGCGCATGCGCCCGACCCCGGTGCGGCTCAGGCTGCTAAAGGCCCCGGACTGCGAAATCCGTTTTGTCCTGATTGAGCGAAGGGTCACAAATTGAGCGCGGTGAATCCAGACACGAACGACATTGAGTCCGAGTACGAGGCGTTACTCTCGTTCATGTACCTGTCCCCGGTCGGGATTATTCGCAGCGACCTTGCGGGCCTCGTGGACATGATGAACCCGCTTGCCGCGCAGCTTCTCATGCCGCGGGTGTCAAACGCAATCTCAAGTTGATACAGCTTCGAACGCAAACGCAATATAAATTTGATACACCCGCGCATACGGTCTTTAGCTGAGTGCTGCCTCCTTCGAATTGCGTTTGCGTTTGACGTCGTCCGCTTCGTTTAGGTGCGGCGGTGGGATGCGGTTGATCATGCCGGCCTGACGTTTTTCCTTCAGCCTGTACGAGTCGCCGGAGATCGGCACGACGTGTGCGTGATGAAGCAACCGGTCGAGGAGCGCCGCCGTGAGCGTTGCATCGTCAGCGAAGGTCTGGTCCCACTGGCCGAACGGCAGATTGCTGGTCAGGACCAGACTGCCAGTTTCGTACCGTTTAGCGACTACCTGGAAGAGCAGGTTCGCCTGCTCGCGGTCCATTGGCAGGTATCCCATCTCGTCAATGATCAGAAGCTTGTAGGGCTTCGTGATCCGCTTGATGGTTTCCTCGAGCTGGTTACGGCGCAACGCTGTCGTCAATTGCATCAGCAGATCGGCGGCAGTGATGAAGCGGGTGCGAAACCCGGCCTGCGTTGCACGATATCCAAGCGCGACAGCAAGATGGGTTTTACCAACGCCACTGGGTCCGAGGAGCACGACATTCTCGGCACGCTCCACAAAGGCAAGACTGCCGAGTTCGAGAACCAGTGCTTTCGGCACGCCGAGCGCGAATTCGAAGTCGAATTCATCAAGCGTCTTGATTGCCGGGAAGCCAGCCAGACGCGTCAGCATCCGGCGCATTCGCTCCGCGCGTGCCATCGCTTCATCCTTCAAGGCCTGTTCGAGGAAGTCGAGATAGCCGAGCTCGCGTTTCGCGGCCATCTGGCCGAGGTGCGCAATCTGTGTCGGCAAGTGCAGCAGATTGAGCTGCTTGCACAACACAGTCAGTCGTTCGAGCTGTGGCGTCATGCACTTACCTCCTGTGCGCGGCTGAACGCGTCGTAGACCGACAACGGGTGCTGCAACGGTTTGTTCCACTCCGAGCTCGCGTACCGTGATGCCGGTTTCGGCTGCTGATGCGGCGTCGCGCCCGTTCTAACCGATCGTCCCACGTAGGGTGCCGGCAATGGCAGAAGATGCGGCCGCTCCTCGAGCAACACCTCGGCCGGAACCCGTTTGGTAGTGCCGTGCACACGGACGTTGGCGACATCGCGCAGCCACAGCCTGACGCGCTCGTTGCACACGCCGCAGTCGGCTGTGAGCCCTGCCTGTTTGAGCATTGAAACCAACGGGACCCAGAAGCTGTAGCGCAGATAGCCGTTCATACGCTCGACCTTGCCCTTCGTCTTCGCGCGGTATGGCTTGCACACGCGAGGCACGAACCCATGGTGTTTGGCGAAGTCAGCGAACCCCGGATGATATCGGTGCTGCTTCTTGCCATAGGCATCACGTTTCAGAATCACCGTCTTCATATTGTCGTACACGATCTCTCTGGCGACGCCGCCAAATGCCTCGAATGCCCGCACGTGGCAAGCCAGCAGCGTTTCGATACGCATGTCGGTGACAAACTCCGCGTAGCTGACACGGCTGTAGCCCAGCGTCGCAACGAACGCCGCGAGCATGCCGAGTTTGTGCCCCGGCTTACGAAACTCAATCCAGTCCATCTGCATCTGATGTCCCGGCTCTGTTTCGAATCTGACCACCGGGTCGGGACGTGCAGCGGGTCGAAGCTTCTGCAGATACTCCTGCACCCGGCGTAAGCCGCCCGCGTATCCGCGCTCCTCAATCTCCCGCTTGAGCACCGTCGCCGGAATCCAGTCCGGCTTCGCTGCTTCGACGCGGCCCTGCAGATAGGCCTTGAAGGGCGCAAGCTTGCCGACGACTGGCTCACGGGCCTTACGCTGCGGCGGACCCGATTCCAGATACTTCCTGACTGTGTTGACTGCCATGCCGGTCTCGACCGCGATGCCCCTGAGGCTGTTTCCCTGGCGACGCAGAATCTCGATTTCCATGTACTCCTCGTAGCTGATCACGGGCCGCCCAAAAGGAGCAACCCTACAACGAGGTGTATCAATTCCTAACTGCGTTGCTGTATCAATTTACAACTGCGCGCGACACGGGTGAAAGACGGCGGTATCGAGAATATATTCGACAGCCTCGCATCAGTCGCTCCAGAGCTTCGCAATCTGGTAGCCAGCTTTGAGGGTGAGCGGGGCGCTGTGTGTGAAAACCACCGGGTGTTTGTGACACCGGCCAAGGATGGTGCGGTCGTCCTTGCCTGTTCGATCATCAAGGTGGGCGCGAATCTGCTGATGACGGTGCTCACGGACATTTCCCGACAGGTCGCCGCTGAGCGCAGCGCGCGGCAGACAGAGTCATGGCTCGCCGGAATCTACACGAGTGTCAACGATTTTGCGTTCTTTACGCTTGACGCTGAGGGCTGCATCGAAAGCTGGAATCCATCGGTTGAACGCTTGACGGGCTTTGTTGAGTCAAATGTCGTCGGCCACACGCTCTCGCGTTTTTATGCCCGCGACGAGATCGCTCTGCACCGTTCTCTCGAGCACATCGCGCTGACGCGCGACGAGGGTTGGCATGTGGAGGAACTCTGGTGCGAAACCGTGACCGGTAGACGGTATTGGGGGCAAGTTCTCATTGCGGTACTCCGTGAGGACGACGGTGACATATCAGGGTATTCGGTGGTCCTGAGAGACGTGACGGAGCGGAAGGTGACCAGCGATAACCTCGCGCGTCTGCTTACGACCGACCATCTGACCGGCGTATCGAGCCGCGCTCACTTCTTTGAGATTGCGGAGTCCGAGGTCGTGCGTGCAGAACGGCACGGCCGTGCGTTGTCAGTCGTTATGCTTGACGCGGACTACTTCAAACGTATAAATGACACGGCAGGGCATCAGGCGGGCGACGAAGTGTTAAAGCGGATTGCTGGTGAAGCGATGGGCATGGTACGGACGTCCGACACTGTCGCGAGGCTTGGCGGTGAGGAATTCATTCTGATGCTGCCATCTACAACAGCCAGCGAGGCAATCGCGGTCGCTGAGCGATTGCGCGTTGCGGTCGAGCGGGCGCGAATCGACACAGCGGTCGGACAACTGAAAGCAACAGTGAGTCTTGGTGTGGCAAGTCTAAGTGAAGCAAATCCGACGCTTCAAAGCTTGCTGGCTGCCGCCGACCGCGCACTCTATGACGCGAAAAGAGCAGGCCGGAACTGCGTACGTGTAGAGGTTGCGGAGCAAACGGACACGGTTTGTTCCATGTGCCCAGACGGCAACGCGGTTCAAAACGTGACGGCCGCCCGGCGACGGGGCAACAGATGAAATCCCAGACAGCGAATATTGACGACGTTAGAGAGAGATGACTTCTTTCAAGATTCATAGCAGTAAGGCGGCCGGACAGTCGTACAGCTGTTCTGGATGTGCTGACACAGCGCCCTTGCCTGTGGACATTGATTTTGCATTTCAGCCAATCGTCGACATGGCCGCTCAGACCGTGTTCGCATGAGAGGCGCTGGTGCGTGGTGCAAACGGTGAATCCGCGCATTCGGTCCTTTCACAGATCGAGGACGTAAAGAAATATCAGTTTGACCAGCACTGTCGGCGGGTTGCTATTGCCCGTGCAGCTACGCTAGGTCTTGACGCATTCCTCTCCATCAATTTCATGCCCAACGCGGTCTACAGGCCGGAGGTCTGCATAAGGAGTACCCTGGATGCTGCGCAGGAGCATTGCTTCCCGATTGAAAGAATCATATTCGAGACGGTCGAGGGCGAACATCTGACGGACCGTAATCACCTGGTCGAGATTTTCAGGGCATACAAGAAATTCGGCTTTCTGACAGCAATTGATGATTTCGGGGCCGGTTATTCGGGACTCGCGCTCCTGGTGGATTTTCAGCCCGACATCATCAAGCTCGACATGGGGCTTCTCCGCGGTATCGACACTGACTCGGTGCGTCAGCGCATCGTGCGTGGCGTTCTATCGATATGTCACGATCTCGGCATCCGCGTGGTCGCGGAGGGCATCGAAACCAGAGAGGAGCGAGACTTCTTTGTCGCGCATGGCGTCAACCTGATGCAAGGCTACTTCTTCGCAAGACCTGGTTTCAAATCAATTCCGGAAATCAGTAGTGCCGCGTATCTTCCGTAACGATGAATACGGTTAAGTAGTCTCTGGCGCAATCAGCCGTTGACGCGGCTTCTTGGCGCGGCGTGCTTGTGCTGAGCGGGTCTATTGCAATTGAACGCCGCTATGCCCGAAGGGGCGCGGAACTGTATCACCCGAATGGCTCAGTCGCACTCGATCCCGATCAACAGGTCCGTGGCGCGGGTTCTGGTGCAGATTGGTTCGTTGGACCGGTTAAAGTAGCGATCCAATCAACCTGGTAGGCGGCGATGAACAAAGGGGGGGCTTGAGGGGTTGTTCGATGGGCTGCATTTTGATCGGAGATCATTGTTCTGTGCGTTCGTTGGTACCTTCGCTACAAGCTCAGTCTGCGCGACCTGGTCGAGATGATGGCCGAAAGCGGTCTGTCCCTGACGCACCACGATCATGCGGTGGGTGAAGCGTTTCACCCCGGAGTTCGTGAAGCGCTGGAATCGCTTTGCCATACCGGCAGGGCGGTCATGGCGCGTTGACGAGACCTATCTGAAGAATTGTGGCAAGTGGTTCTATCTCTACCGGGCGGTAGATCGGTTCGGCGAGGCAGTCGACTTCATGCTCAGGACAAAGCGCGATGTGAGCGCGGCCAAAGCCTTTTGCGGCAACGCCATCAAACATCAGGGCCAGCCACCGGAGACGATCACGCTCGACGGGTATGCCGCCTCGCACCGGGGCCGTGCGCGAGATGATCGCTGACGCTCTGTTGCCTGCGGAGGTGCATGTGCGCTCCTCGAAGTATCTGAATAACCTTATCGAACAGGGCCATCTAAACATCAAGTCCAGAACGAACGTGATGCTCGGATTCAAGCGATTCAGGTGTGCGAAGACCATGATTTCAGGCATCGAGCTGATGCACCGCATCCGCAAGGGTCAGTTCAATCTCCGCACTCTCGGACTCAAGGATACTGCTGCACTCGTCATCTGGAATGCTGTCCTATTCGATAAATAAGGTGTCCGTACGTATTGGAGGCGTCTCGGCTTCACCGGCTTTTTGCACCAGAACCGATAAGGGACACGGAAGGGCTATACCGCTGGCGATTCCGTGCCTGCCTGACGTTGTTCACCACGCCCCGGGGGCATCTGTCAGAGGTGTATCATTTCGCCGACACGCGTGTTACGTGGGATCCGGCATGTTCAAGCTTCGATCCTGGGTTTTGACTTCGAGCCGGAACTTGTGCAGCAACGGTTCCGTATAGCCGCTTGGCTGCTGGTGCCCTTCGAACACCAGCGCTTGCGCGGCCTTGAAAGCGATCGTGTCGAAGCCCGGCGCCATCGGCTTGTAGTGCGGGTCGCCCGCGTTCTGCTCGTCGACCACTTTCGCCATGCGCTTGAACGTCTCTTCAACCAGCTCGCGCTTCACCACGCCGTGATACAGCCAGTTGGCGATATGCTGGCTGGAAATACGCAGCGTGGCACGGTCTTCCATCAGGCCGACGTTGTGAATGTCGGGCACCTTCGAGCAGCCCACGCCCTGATCGATCCAGCGCACCACATAGCCGAGAATGCCCTGTGCGTTGTTGTCGATCTCGCTGCGGATCTCGTCGTCGCTCCACTTTGCCTCGGCGACGACCGGAATCGTCAGCAAGCCGTCGAGCAGTTCGTCGCGCACCTTCGCGTAGTCCGTGCGTTCCAGTTCCTGCTGCACCGCTTGTACGTCGATCTGGTGGTAATGCAACGCGTGCAGCGTCGCGGCGGTCGGCGAGGGCACCCATGCGGTGTTCGCGCCGGCCTTCGGGTGCGCGATTTTCTGTTCGAGCATGGCGTGCATCAGATCAGGCATCGCCCACATGCCCTTGCCGATCTGCGAGCGGCCGCGCAGGCCCGCGCTCAAACCGACCAGCACGTTGCTGCGCTCGTAAGCGGCGATCCAGGCGCTCGACTTCATGTCGCCCTTGCGCAGCATCGGACCGGCTTCCATGGCCGTGTGCATCTCGTCGCCGGTACGGTCGAGGAAACCCGTGTTGATGAACGCGACACGCTCCGACGCTTCGGCGATACAGGCGAGCAGGTTCACGCTGGTGCGGCGCTCCTCGTCCATGATGCCCATCTTGATCGTGTTGCGCGGCAGCTTCAGCAGGTCTTCCACGCGCGCGAACAACTCGCTCGCGAAGGCGACTTCGGCCGGGCCGTGCATCTTCGGCTTGACGATATAGATCGAGCCGGTGCGCGAATTCAGCTTGTGCTTGCGGTCGTGCAACGCGCACAGTGAGGTGATCACGGCGTCGAGAATGCCTTCCGGAATCTCGTGGCCGTCTTTCGTCAGCACCGCCGGATTGGTCATCAAATGACCGACGTTGCGGATGAACAGCAGCGAGCGGCCATGCAGCACGACCGGCGCCGTGCCATTCGCGGCGGTGTAGACGCGGTCGGCGTTCAGCCGGCGCGTGAAGGTCTTGCCGTTTTTCGTGACCTCTTCGGCCAGATCGCCGTTCATCAGGCCGAGCCAGTTGCGGTAGAGCTGGACCTTGTCGTCCGCATCCACGGCCGCGACCGAGTCTTCACAGTCGATGATCGTGCTCACCGCCGCTTCGACCACCACGTCTTTCACATGCGCCGAATCGGTCTTGCCGATCGAGTCGTTCGCATCGATCTGGATTTCGAAGTGCAGGCCGTTGTGCTTGAGCAGCACTGCGGACGGCGCGCTTTCTTCACCTTGATAGCCGATGAATTGCGCCGGCGTCTTCAGTTCGCTCTTGCCGTTCTTCAGCGTGACGATCAGCTTGCCGCCTTCCACGCCATAGTGGGTCGCGTCGGCATGCGAGCCGTTCGCGAGCGGTGCGGCCTGATCGAGAAACTTGCGCGCATAGGCGATCACCGCGGCGCCGCGCACAGGGTTGAAGGCCTTCTGCTTGTCGGCGCCGTTGCTCTCGGGGATCGCGTCGGTGCCGTACAGCGCGTCGTACAGGCTGCCCCAGCGCGCGTTCGCCGCGTTCAGCGCATAGCGCTGGTTCGACAGCGGCACCACCAGTTGCGGGCCGGCCTGTTCGGCGATTTCGGTGTCCACGTGGTCGGTCGTGGCTTTGACGCTGGCAGGCACGGGCACGATATAGCCAATGCCCTCCAGAAACGCGCGGTACGCACGCAGATCGCGCACCGGACCCGGATTGGCGCGATGCCAGTTGTCCAGCTCGGTTTGCAAGCGGTCGCGCTCGGCGAGCAACGCACGGTTTTTGGGCGCCAGCTCATGCACGAGGGCGTCGAAGCCCGACCAGAATTCAGCGCTGTCGATTCCGGTGCCGGGCAGGGCTTCGGTTTCGACGAACTGGTCGAGGTTGGCGGCGACTTGCAGTCCGCCGCGCGGGTTCATCTGAGTCATCGACTGCTCCATCTATCTGAATGGGGCCGATGAGGGGGCATCGGCCCGCGTTGTGCAACGGTTTAGCTTCTTTTGGTGATCGCCGCCGCTTCGAGCGGCAGGCGAATTTAAGCGGCGATAGCCTGAATCCCGGCCTTGGCGATCTGCGCGTCCTGATCCGACTTGACGCCGGACACGCCGACCGCGCCGACCACCTGGCCGTCGACGATCACCGGCACACCGCCTTCCAGCGTGCCTTGCAGCGGCGCGCTCAGGAATGCGGTGCGGCCGTTGTTGATCATGTCTTCATATACCTTGGTTTCACGCCGTCCGATCGCCGAAGTGCGGGCCTTTTCGGTCGCGATATACGAGCTGGCCGGCGCGCTGCCGTCGAGGCGCAGCATTCCGAGCGGATGGCCGCCGTCGTCCACCACCACGATGGCGACGGCCCACTTGTTCTGCTCGGCTTCCGCGCGGGCGGCTTCGAGAATGCGGGTCGTTTCGGCAAGGGTCAGCACAGGTTTGCTCAGCATAATGAATTTCCTGGTTCGTTTATGGTAAAGATGCTTCTACAAGTTCTATCCAGTGGCGCACCGGCGTGCGCCCGGCGCCGTCCAGATGCATCTGGCAGCCGATATTGGCCGTGACGATCAGCTCCGGCTTGCCGCTTTCCAGCGCGTCGAGCCGGTTGTTGCGTAACCTTTGCGCAAGCTCGGGCTGGGTAATCGAATACGTGCCTGCCGAGCCGCAGCACAGATGGCCGTCGGGCACGGCGGTGAGATCGAAGCCGAGTTGTTGCAGGATCGACTCGACCGCGCCGCCCAGCTTCTGCGCATGCTGCAACGTGCAGGGGCAGTGAAACGCGATTCTGCGCGGGGCTGGTTCGTTCGGCAGCTTCACCTCGCTAGTCGCCTCCCGCGTTTGCAGGTGGTCGAGCGGCTCGCCGGCCAGCACTTCGACCAGGTCGCGCGCGAGTTCGCTGACCCGCTGCGCTTTTGACGCATAGCGCGAATCGTCGCGCAGCAAGTGTCCATATTCCTTGACGAACGCGCCGCAGCCGCTCGCGGTTTGTACGATGGCCTCGGCGCCGGCCTCGATGGCGGGCCACCACGCGTTGATATTGCGCCGTGCCCGCGCAAGACCTGTCTCCTGCGCGTTCAGATGATAATCGGTTGCACCGCAACAGCCCGCATTTCCGACATTGACGATGCTGATGCCGAGCCGGTCGAGCACGCGCGCGGCGGCCGCGTTGGTGTTCGGCGACAGTGTGGGTTGCACGCAGCCTTCGAGCATCAGCATTTTGCGCGGATGCCGTGGCGCGGGCCGCTCTTTGGCGCTCCCGCTGCGCGCTGGAATTTTAGGTCCAAGCGCGGCGGGAAGAAACGGCCGCATCGCACGGCCTGTTTTTACGAGCGCGTCAAATACCGCGGGATGCGGGATCGCACGACGCAAAGCCTCGCGCAGCAGGCGTTCGGACGCGGGCCTCTTGATGCGCCTCTCGAGCTCGGCGCGGCCTATGTCGAGCAACGCGTGATAGGTGACACCGGACGGGCAGGTGGTTTCGCAATTGCGGCACGTGAGGCAGCGGTCGAGGTGCAACTGGGTTTTCTGGGTGACCGGCTCGCCTTCCAGCATCTGCTTGATCAGATAGATACGCCCGCGCGGGCCATCGAGTTCATTGCCGAGCAGTTGATACGTGGGGCAGGTCGCGTTGCAGAAGCCGCAGTGCACGCACGAGCGCAGAATCTGCTCGGCTTCGTCCGCGCGCGACAGGGTTTTGGCGGCGTCGCTGAGATTGGTTTGCATGCTGTTGTCGCCTTGGAAATTTGCGTTTGGGCTTGGCGGGCGGTTATGGCGGATGGCGGATCGGAACGCTGTGAGTCATGAGGCGCGATCCGCAATCCGGCAATCACAAGTCCGCGTAAAGCCGGCCCGGATTGAAGATGCCGCGCGGATCGAGCTGCTGCTTGACCTGTCTATGAAACCGCAGCAGCGCAGGCGCTAACGGTGCGAACGGCTCGGACAGGTCGGTCGCGCCATCCGGCGTAAAGCACGTTGCATGACCGCCTGCCGCGCGCGCGATCTGACGAATCGCCGTCGCGGGCGCATCGCTTTTGAGCCAGCGTTGCGCGCCGGCCCAGTCGAGCAGGCTGTCGCCCGGCAAATCGACAAGCGGTGAGGCATTCGGCAAAGACAATCGCCACAACGGACGCGAATCGTCGAAAAACGCGAGACGCCGCTCACGTAAATCGCGCCAGAAATTCAGGTCGAGTTCCGTTCCGCCGATGTGATCGAGTGCCGAGGCCACCGATCCAGTCCCGCCTTCGAGCCGCACGTGCAGTCGGCCACCCACGTAACACGCGCCGCTCACCGGCAGCACCGCGCGGCGCCACGCCGACAGGTTGCGTAGCGCTTCGCTTGCGGCGAGTTCGAGCGTCAAGCTGCCGACGGAGCGCGGTTTCGGCAGCACTTTCAATGACACCTCGGTGATAAGGCCAAGACAGCCGAAGCTGCCAGCCAGTAGACGAGACACATCATAGCCCGCCACGTTTTTCATCACCTCGCCGCCAAAGCGCAGATGTTTTGCTTGTCCGGTGATCACCCGGCAGCCCAGCACGAAGTCGCGTACCGCACCCGACCACGGACGGCGTGGACCCGCCAGTCCGGCCGCTACCATGCCGCCGACGGTCGCCGCGCCGTCGAACGTGGGCGGTTCGCACGGCAGCATCTGGCCGGCGGCGTCGAGAGCCGCATTCAGATCATCGACCGGCGTGCCCGCGCGCGCGGTGATCACGAGTTCGGTCGGGTCGTAGCTGACAATGCCTCGATGCGAACGCGTGTCGAGCACCGCGCCCGCTACCTTGCGGCCAAGAAAAGACTTGCTGTTGCCGCCGCGAATGGCGAGCGGCGTGCGCTTTACGAACGCGTGCTCGACTTCGGTGACGAGCCGTTCGCTGTCGTCCATTGAGTGGGCTTCGATCAACATTAGAAGCGCTCCAGTTCGGGAAAGGGCAGTGCGCCGCGATGGACATGCATGGAGCCGAATTCCGCGCAACGGTGCAAGGTCGGCACGTTCTTGCCGGGATTGAGCAATGCCCCAGGGTCGAACGCGGCCTTCAGCGCGTGGAAGAACGTGAGTTCGTCGGCATTGAACTGCGCACACATCTGGTTGATCTTTTCGCGGCCCACGCCGTGTTCGCCGGTGATGCTGCCGCCGACCGCGACGCACAGTTCGAGAATTCGCGCGCCGAGCGCTTCGGCGCGTTCGGTTTCGCCGGAAGCGTTCGCATCGAAAAGGATCAGCGGATGCATGTTGCCGTCGCCGGCATGGAACACGTTAGCGACCTGCAAGCCGTATTCCTCCGAGAACTGCGCAATGCTCTTCAGCACGCGCGGCAATTCGCGGCGCGGAATCGTGCCGTCCATGCAGTAGTAGTCAGGCGAGATGCGGCCTACCGCAGGAAACGCGTTTTTGCGGCCGGCCCAGAAACGTTGCCGCTCGGCTTCGTCTCTAGCGACGCGGATGTCGGTCGCGCCCGCTTCGCGCAAAAGCGCTTCCACGCGCTCGACGTCTTCATACACGTCGCTTTCCGCGCCGTCCACTTCGCATATCAGAATGGCTTCGGCGTCGACTGGATAACCCGCGTGGATGAAGTCTTCCGCCGCGCGTATCGCGAGGTTGTCCATCATTTCGAGGCCGCCGGGAATCACCCCCGCGCCGATGATGCGAGCCACCGCCGCGCCTGCTTGTTCGACATTGTCGAAACTCGCGAGTAGCGCTCTCGCGACGGGCGGCTTCGTAAGCAGCTTCACCGTGACTTCGGTGACGATGCCGAGCATGCCTTCAGAGCCTGTAAAAAGCGCCAGAAAATCGAATCCTGGTGCATCTAGTGCGTTCGAGCCAAGCGTGATGCGCTCGCCGTCGATAGTGAGAATTTCGAGCTTCAGGATGTTGTTGACGGTCAGCCCGTACTTCAGGCAATGCACGCCGCCCGCATTCTCAGCCACATTGCCGCCGATCGAACAGGCGATCTGTGATGAAGGGTCCGGCGCGTAGTAGAGCCCATGCGGCGCCGCGGCCTGCGATATCGCGAGGTTGCGCACGCCGGGCTGCACGCGCGCAATGCCCGCCTCGGGATCGACTTCGAGGATTCGATTGAAGCGCGCCATCACGAGCAGAATGCCTTTCTCGAGCGGCAATGCGCCGCCCGACAATCCAGTGCCCGCGCCGCGCGCAACGACCGGAATCTTCCACTCGCTTGCGAATTTGAGCAGTGTTTGCACCTGATCGACGTTCTGGGGCAGCGCGACGAGCATAGGCGTCGTGCGATAAGCGGCGAGCCCGTCGCATTCGAACGGGCGCAGGTCTTCCTGTTCGTGCAACACCTCCAGATCGGGAATCAGCGATTGCAGATGCTTGACAACGCGACTTTTGTCATGCGTCGCGAGAGCGCCGTCTACGCTTTCGTCATAGTGATAGCTCATTGGGGTCTCCTCGTGCGACAGTCAGCTTTTTCTGACAAGACTAGACAGGGTGGCCGCTTGTAGCAGTTGTGGGCCTCTGGCGCTAGCGCGATTGTCGCGGCTGCGAAGCCTACTGTCGACGGTGTTTGCAGGTGGTCGTACCAGTTTTTAAAATGACAAGCGACACAAAAGCAACTCAAAGCCTGTACGGTAGCGACAGTTCGTGGAGAAAGGCCGCCTCGCGTGTTAGCATACGAAATTGGTCATACCAGATAAAGAGCGCACGAAATGGATCAGGAAGACGCCAGACAAGTCGCCGACGTGGTGGCGGAACGGATCGAACGACTTATTGTCGACGGGGTGCTCAAGACCGGGCAGGCATTGCCTTCGGAGCGCCGCCTCACCGAAAAGCTCGGCGCGTCACGTACCGCGTTGCGCGAAGGGCTGAAGCTGTTGCGTGCGCGCGGCATTATCGAGACATCGCACGGCAAGGGGTCTTTCGTCGCGAGGCTCACGGCGAAGCCGTCCCTCTCGCCGATGATGCACCTCCTTGGCTCGCAGCCTCGCACGCTTTACGATCTCTTCGAAGTGCGCGGCATGCTCGAGGCGGAATCGGCAAGACTCGCGGCATTACGCGGCACGGCCGCCGACTTCGTACTGATCACGCGGCGCTACGACGAAATGCTGGCCGCGCACGGCGAGGAAGCGAGCGCGTCGCAACACGCGCGGCTCGATCACGCTTTTCACCTCGCAATTTGCGAGGCGTCGCATAACCCAGTGCTCGTGCATACGTTGAGTTCGCTCACCGATCTCCTGCTGAGTTCTGTGTTTGCATCGGTCAACAACCTCTATCATCGCGCACCGCAAAAGCGGGTGATCGACCGCCAGCACGCGCGCCTCTACAGTGCCGTAACTGGCAAGCTGCCCGAGCAGGCGCGCAAGGCAGCGGCCGAACACATCGCAAGCGTGTGTGCAAATCTTCGGGAAATCGAGCAGGAAGAGCAGCGACTCGTGCGCGCGACGTTGCGACTCGAAGGTTGGGATTGATATTGGTACTGTGTAGGTGCGGCTCGATCTTGCCAGCGATGAGGGCCAAAGGGTAGGGTGGGGCGAAGGCCCCGCCTATATGAGGCCCTCGCTCGACGCCAGCGTCAATGCGGCAGGGTCGGGATCATCCATGTCAACACATGTTGCTGCATGAACACCAGAACGCCGAGCAGCAGGGTGAGAAATACGCTATGCCAGAAGGTTCGTGCAAACACGATGCCTTCCTTGCCCTTGAGCTCGGTCGTCGATACGCCAGTCGCGATGTTCTGCGGCGAAATCATCTTTCCCATCACACCGCCCGACGAATTGGTCGCGGCCATGAGCACGGGATCGAGACCCACCTGGCGTGCGGCCACCACCTGAAGATTGCCGAACAGCGCATTGCCCGATGTGTCGCTGCCAGAGAGGAACACTGCAATCCAGCCAAGCGATGCAGAGACAAGCGGAAACAGCGCGCCTGTCGATGCGACGCCGATGCCTAGCGTGTAGCTCATGCCCGAATAGTTCAACAGGTAGGCGAGGCCCACGATCATCATGACTGTGATAATCGCGATGCGCGTCTGACGCCACGTCTTCAAGACGCATTCGAAGAAGCTGCCGACACCCGTGCGGGTCCACGCGGCCGTGATCAGCGCGGCAACCAGAATGGCCGTTCCTGTTCCCAACGGCTGGAAGTCCCATACGGCCGCATAAGGCTTGTTATACAGCGTCACGAAGACAGCATTGTGCAAGCCCGGCCACTGCACCTTGATGTCGCCGATCGAGGCGATGTTGGCATGGACCCAGAAGATGACCACCACGGATACCACGATCCACGGCAGCCAGCCGCCATAACCGACGCGCGTACCGTTGCTTTCGATGCCTGCGCTGCGTACGACCGCGAACTCAGGGTCGGGCTCGGGATGCCAAACCTTCAGGAAGGCAATGGTTACGACCAGCGACGTCAGCGACGATAGGACATCCGTCAGTTGATAGCCGAGATAGTTGGACGTCAGAAACTGCGCAAGCGCGAAGCTTCCACCAGACACAAGGAGCGCCGGCCAGAGTTTCCTGATCGAACGGAATCCGGCGTAGGCGCCGACCACGTAAAAGGGAAGAAGCAGTGCGAACAGGGGCAACTGCCGACCGACCATTGCGGCAAGCGTGGGAGCGGGCAGCGACGTCACGGCACCAAGCACCGTAATCGGTACACCGAGCGCACCGAAAGCGACGGGCGCGGTATTGAAGATCAGTGTAAACGTGAGTGCTTCGAGCGCCGGAAAGCCGAGGCCGACTAGAAGCGCGCTCGTAATCGCGACCGGCGTGCCAAAGCCCGAGATGCCTTCGAGCAGGCATCCGAAGGAAAAGGCGACCACCAGTAGCACAAGACGCCGGTCATCGGGCAGATGGTCCAGCATCCACTGCCGGAACTGGTCGAAGCGTCCCGACTTCACTGCAATGTTATAAAGCAGAAGTGCGTTGACCACGATCCACATCACGGGTACCAGCGCGAGCGCCATGCCCGCTGCGACCGAATTCAGGGCGATGCCAACGGGCATGCCCCACACCCCTGTCGCAATTGCAATGCCGGCGATCAAACCGCCCAACGAGGCCTGCCATGCCGGACGGCGAAGCACGCCGAGCATGACGAGGGCGACCGCGATTGGCACGGCCGCGGCGAGGAACGAGAGCAGAAGGGAGTTCCCGACCGGCGTGAGCGGCTGCGAGAAAAGTACCCCTGGAGGAACGACTGCTGAAGTTGCC
Source organism: Burkholderia sp. 4M9327F10 (assembly GCF_005503145.1). Lineage (GTDB taxonomy): Bacteria > Pseudomonadota > Gammaproteobacteria > Burkholderiales > Burkholderiaceae > Paraburkholderia. Next base: position 117,436 of record NZ_SCNV01000005.1, read on the forward strand.
ATTGCGTCTCCTATGTGCGTCCCTGGTCTGGCGAACCGGGGGCCGATATATGTTCGTCTTCGGCGAGGGTATTGTTGCAACGCCGTCTGTTTCAACGGGACGTGATGCTGGTTGCCCAATGCCCCAAGCGTGGCGCATTCTTGCAGCAACTCCTACGCAGTGTCCATATACGCGAAGGCTGGTAATACCAGTTTTTATTAGAGTCTGGTTGAGCGAGAAACGCAAACGCCAGTCTGCGCACGCATCGCTGGCTTCTAGGCAGCCCCGGCGTTGCTTGTTTTGCGGTGGTCGTACCAGTTTGCGCCGCGTTTGCCCGAGAAAATATTTATGCGTTGAGCCGCGGCGTCAAACAATCAACACGCGTAGCACGGAATCGTCGATTTTTTCGGGAGCGGCGCTAAAGATTTCGCACCATTGTCCGTTAAGCGGCGCAGTGACCAGATGTTGATGCACGACTCAACCAACGGAGCGCCCATGAGATTGTCATTTCGTCAGAAGCTGTGGCTTCCCCTGATCTTGAGCATGGTGCTCATCTTTATTTTGTCGATTCTCGACGCTTACAGAATTCGGGAAATCCGCTATGAAGAACGAAAAACGGACCTCGTTCATGCGACGCAGCTGGCCGTTGCGATAGTCAAGTCATTCGCCGACGAGGCCGCAGCAGGAAAGATCAGCATGGATCAGGCAAAGGAGCGGGCTCTGGCTGCAGTCGCGGCGATGCGTTACGGTCAGGGAGGCACGGGCTACTTCACACTACTTAATTTCGAACCGGTGATCCTGATGCATCCGTTTCATCGGGAAATGCAAGGCAAGAACGTGAATGGTTACAAAGATCCGAACGGCGTCGCGCTGTATCACGATACCGTTGCGGCGGTCCAGCGCGACGGAGGTGGGTTCGTCAGTTATTCGTTTACGAAACCGGGCGCTACGGGGTTATTTCCGAAGGTCGCTTATGCGGCAGCCTACGGCCCGTGGAACTGGATCCTGCAGACCGGTGCCTACCTCGATGACATCGACGCAGCGTTTCGCGCTTCTTTGTATCTGAGCCTCACCGTCTTGCTCGTCGCTGCGGCGGCGCTTGCTGGCGTGGTGATCTGGATCAACCGCGGCATTCTGCGCTTGCTGGGCGGAGACCCCGCCTACGCCGTTCATATCGCCAGTTGCATTGCGGAAAACGATATGAGCGTAGTTGTCGAGACTACAAGGAATGACGATCGCAGCCTGCTCCATTCGATGAAGCGCATGCAGCAGCAACTCAGTGCCACGATCCGCACGATTCACGAATCCAGTGAGTCGATCGTTTCGGCCGTATCGGAAATTGCCACGGGTAATCAGGACCTCTCGCAGCGAACCGAAGAGCAGGCCGCATCGCTGCAGGAAACGGCGTCCAGCATGGAGGAGTTGACATCGACGGTCACTCATAATGCCAACAATGCGCGGCAGGCGAGCCACGTCGCGACCGCCGCAATGGAAACCGCCCAGCGCGGGGGGGGCGTCGTGCAAAAGGTCATCGAAACGATGAGCGGCATCAATACAAGCTCGGAGCATATCGCCGATATCGTCGGCACAATCGAGAGCATTGCATTCCAGACGAACATTCTTGCGCTGAACGCAGCCGTGGAAGCTGCCCGGGCCGGCGAACAGGGGCGCGGCTTTGCAGTAGTGGCGTCTGAGGTCCGGTCGCTTGCACAGCGTACGACGGCCGCGTCTAAAGAGATCAAGGATCTTATTCAGGACTCCGTCCAGCGCGTAAAGACAGGTGCTGAATTCGTGGGTGCGGCAGGAACGACGATGCAAGAAATCGTGCAGTCCGTGCAGCATGTCACGGACATCGTGAATGAGATTGCGGTGGCGGCGACCGAACAGAGCAAGGGAATTAGCCAGGTCAGCGAAGCCGTCAGCCAGATGGACACCGTCACGCAGCAGAATGCAGCGCTCGTCGAGCAGGTGGCCGCGGCGGCGTTCTCAGTGAAAACTCAAGCTGAGGATCTCCGTTCGACAGTCGCGCAATTCAAGCTGACGTGAAACATTGTGCCTTGCCATTGAGGACGGCGATCGGAACTGGGGCATTCATTGGCGCAGAAGCGACAAGGCGAGCAAAAGGCTCGTCATATCGCATAGGATTATGCTCCTCGCGGATTGCGGATTGCGGATTGCGGATTGCGGATTGCGGATTGCGGATTGCGGATTGCGGCTGCGGCTTGACGCAGGGCCGCACAGGTCCACGAGACGAAATTGGGCAGAACCGGCAGATACGGGAAATCGTATCATTTCTGATCTTGGGCACTTTGATGCCGTCGGCCTGCGAGTATCCACCTTCCTGTATTTCGTCACCGGCCGCATTGGGGGCGGGCATCTCATTGTGCCTTCTGAGCCTGCGGCTACCCCAAACCGAAAATCGGATGCGGTCCGTGCGTAGACCAACCGTGGGCTGCTCGGGTGCCGGGCTACGCCCCTTTCAGAAAACCCTTTCGTCTAGCTCTTTGTCGATGGGCGAAGCGCGAGGTTACGCTGGATGTGTATGTCGCGCTACCGTGAGCGACATTGGCATTCGGGAGATGTCCCGCATGAACCCTGCGAATTCGCTAGCGATGGCGACGACAGCTACCCAACCTATCAGCCGGGCGAAAAGCCTCCGCTAGGGCGCCTCTGGCGCAAGCCGTATCGGCGACAATCGAGCCGCTGCCGAGATACTCTTCGAACGAACTCCAGAGAAGCCTGTCCACCACCGCGTCGTCGAGATCGTCTAGCCCCTTCCCGCGAATCCAGCAGAGGGACTTCAGGGTTTGTATCGCGGCATCGATGATCGCGGCTTCGGAGGGTCTTGGTGTGTTCATGATGACGTTTCGGCAGAACGCGCGCGGACGTTAGCAAAATTTCATCTTTGCAATCCGTCACCTGTTCAACAGGCTTTCGCGATCTGCGTGCCCGCGTCGAAATGATTACCGCGATGGCCCGGAATGTGTGGGAGCGCCCGAATTTTCTTCGGGCACCTCGATGCCGTGCGAGCGAATCAGCGCGATCGGTTCGCCCGTGGTGATCTCGAACCGGTAATCGCGCTGGGTTCCGGCCTTTCGCTCGTCGCATTCCACCAACTGCACGCTCTTGCCGTCCTCGCTGGCGCGCAGTCTCAATGGGTTCTGGTGCAAATAGGAAATCAGGTTGAGAAGTTGCCGATATAAAGGATAACTTATCGAGTGGACAGGACCGTATGCCATACGGCGGGCGCAGTAGTCTCCTTGCGGCCGAGCTCCGTGAGGTCAAACTCGCCCTTGCGAATGCGATGTGTCAATTCGATACCTGAAATTGTGGTCGCGGCGCTCGTGAACCGCTTGAATCCAAGCATCACGTACGTTCTGGACTTGATGTGGCGATGGTCCTGTTCGATCAAGTTGTTCAGATATTTATAGGACCGGACCTTCGTGTCTTCAGGCAGCAACCCATCGGCCTTCATCTCAGGCACCGCGCGGTGCGAGGCCGCGTAGCCATCGAGCGTGATGGCCTCAGGCGACTGGCCCTGATGCCTGATAGCCTTGCTTAAAAAGGCTTTGGCCGCGGCTACGTCGCGCCTCGCCCTGAGCATGAAGTCCACCGTCTGGCCCGCCCGATCCACCGCCCGGTACAGGTAGACCCACCTGCCGCGAATCTTCAGATAGGTCTCGTCGACACGCCACGAGCGACCCGCAGGCGTAGCAAAACGGTTCCAGCGTTTGACGAATTCGGGCGTATAACGCCTCACCCAGCGCGGGATTGTCGTGTGAGCGAGCGACAAACCCCGTTCGGCCATCATCTTGACCAGATCGCGTAGGCTGAGCTTGTAGCGCAGGTACCACCGAACACACAGAATGATGATCTCCCGATCAAAATGGCGTCCATCGAACAACTCCTTCAGGCTTTTCAGTTTGGTCATCACCGGTTATCAGTTCATTTTGCTCCAACAACTCTAACCGATTCGCCTATCCTATTTGCACCAGAACCGTCGAGCTTATCCCCGTGGATTTCTACTGGTCCCGATGAGGGCTTGGCCGCCTGTGATCGACGTATAGCAGCCTTTCCTTCGAGCGCCTCGATCGGCACAATGCCGACCGAAACTCGGCCGTTCGGCTCGGACTCTGGTGACTCTTGGCCTCAACGCGTGACGACCACGCTAATGGTGCATTCGAGTCCACAGCGAGTTGAGGGCTGCCTGACTAAGCATGCTCGATCGGTACTTGTGAATTTTCGGCGTATAGGAGCCATTTCGTTTTCGGCGTAATGGCGCCACCGGATTTTCGGCGTGAAGGAGCCACGGCGTTTTCGGCGTAAAGGCGCCAGCAGTTTTTCGGCGTAATGGCGCCACCGGGGCGACGAGCACAGAGGGTTCGAACTTTCATTGATCGGCTAGACTGCCTGCGTTTTTGCCGGGAGAAAGCCGATGACCAATCGGAGGTTCGACATGTACCAATACCGACAGATCCTGGTGCGAATGCGCCGAGGTGATTCTGACCGGGACATCGCACGATCGAAGACCATGGGGCGCAAGAAGATCGCTCAGGTGCGCGAGATTGCCGCCGAGCATGGATGCCTTGTGCGGGAAGCGGTTTTGCCCGACGAGCAAGCAATGGCCGCTTTGCTTGCGCGCAAAGAAGCACCGCCGCCGTCGAGCTGCGTATCGACGTTAGAGCCGTGGCGAGCGCAGATCACCAAGTGGCGAGCAACCGGCGTCCAATGCACGACGATCCACGCCACGCTTGTTCGCAACCACGGATATACCGGCAGCTACTCGTCGGTCTATCGTTTCCTCCTTCATCTCGACGCTTTGCAACCTCCCGACGTTCCGCTTCGTCTGGAGTTCAAGCCAGCTGAGGCGGCACAGGTTGATTTCGGCGCTGGGCCATTGATGACCGATGCGCTTAGCGGCGAGATCCATAAGACATGGTTCTTCGTCATGACCCTCGCATGGTCACGCCACCAGTATGTCGAGTTTGTCCGAGACCAAACGGTAGCGACCTGGCTGGGATGTCATCGGCGAGCCTTTGAGGCCTTCGGTGGAGTGCCGTCCCGGGTCATCATCGACAACTGCAAGTGTGCAATCACCCGGGCGTGTTATTACGAGCCCGAGGTGCAACGCGCTTATGGTGAATGCGCAGAAGGATACGGTTTTAAGATCGATGCATGCCCGCCGAAAGACCCGCAAAAAAAGGGAATCGTGGAATCGGGCGTCAAATTTGTGAAGCGAGGCTTCTTGCCTTTACGCGAGTTCCGGGGCCTAACTGACGCCAACCGCCAGATACACGACTGGGTGATGAACGAAGCGGGAAATCGCATTCATGGTACCACCCGCGAGATGCCGCTGACGCGCTTCGCAGAGGTCGAGCAAAGCTTGCTGATTCGCTTACCAGACGTGCCGCCGGAGCTCGCGATTTGGGCTAAGGGGAAGGTGCACCGTGATGCTCACGTTCAGTTCGAGAAAAGCTTTTACTCGGTCCCATATCGCCTGGTCGGCCAGGAGCTGTGGCTCAAGGCGACCGACACCATGGTAACGCTATACCGCGAGCAGGAATCAGTGGCTGCTCACGTGCGTCTTACTCGCCCAGGCCGACGTTGCACAGTAGACGATCACCTGCCATCGGCCGCCCAGGCGTGGCAACTGCAGGATACGCAGTGGTGTCTGACAAGTGCCGAGCAGATCGGACCGGCCTGCTACGCCTTGGTCCACTCGCTCTTCGGAGACAAAGTCTTAATCAAGATGCGCTCGGTACAAGGCGTGTTGCGGCTCAAAGAGAAATACGGCGCGATTCGGCTCGAAGCGGCTTGCTCGCGCGCCAACCACTACGGCACGCCCCATTACTCGGCGGTTAAAAGCATCCTGCAAAAGGGTTTGGACCAGATCGAACTGTTAGAGGCCTTTGATGCGCTTGCCAACACCTACACCGAAGGTGGCCGCTTCTGCCGCAATACACAAACCATTCTCCAATAAGGCCTGTCATGCACCCCATTCCTGAATTGACTCCGCTGCTCAAGCAATTGCGCTTATCGGGCATCCTCGATTCGCTGGAAGCACGAAACCGTGAGGCCATCGATCGCAAGCTGGCCTTCACCGAGTTTCTCTCGCTGTTGATCCACGATGAGGTCGCTCGCCGCGACAACAAGAAACTGAGCTTGCGCTTGCGGCGCGCCAACTTCCGTAGCCAGAAGACACTGGAAGGATTCGACTTTGATCGGCTGCCAGGCCTGAATCGAGCTGCCATCCATGACCTTGCCACCTGTAGATTCATTGACGAGAAAGTCGCGGTTCTGATTGCCGGGCCTTGCGGCACTGGAAAAAGCCATCTGGCACAAGCGCTCGGACACGCAGCGGCACGCTTAGGACACGATGTCCTGTTCTCCACGCAAACCCAACTGTTGGCCAGCCTTCGCAACGCAGCGGCCGTGGGTACCTACGATCGCCGCTTCCAATATCTCGCCAAGCTTCCACTTCTGATCATTGATGACTTCGGCCTGAAGCCATTGCGCTCACCTGAAGACGAAGACTTCCACGACTTGATCGCCGAACGTTATGAGCGGGCAGCGACAATCTTGACCTCAAATTTAGACTTTCCAGAATGGGGCGAAGCGTTCCCGGGTAACAAGATGATCGGTGCGGCAACACTTGATCGCTTGCGCCACGGTGCCCACAAAATCATCCTCGACGGCGAGAGTTATCGCGGACTGCAAACCAGTACCGAAACCCTCAAAACCCCGCTTGCAAAAGAGGGCAAAATCAAGCAATCTTGATCCCCGTTCGAACCCTCGAATTCACCGTTTCCAGTGGCGCCATTACGGCGAAAATGCCCGGCGCCAATACGCCGAAAGGTGACAGTACTGAGCTGCCGCTTACGATCGAACTCGCCTCCGCCGAGCTCAGTTTGCCCGGGGGTAGCCCTTATTTGTGGAGCAGAATCCGGTCGAGTTCGCCCGAATGTTTCTTTAAGTAATGCGGATACAGAAGCGTGCTTCCTGCAACGCTCAGATGGTGATAGTCGTCGTACCGGTACATCGGCAGTCCGTCAAAATCGAGCATGCATTTTGTATCCGAACACGGCACGTCATGCGTATGAACGATGTCGATCTGCGGATACTTTGACTTGAGTTTATTGAGCATGGCTGCAACTGGCGCATGTTCATCCTTCGCCCGAGACGCGTCAAACTCACAAGCTTGTTTATGTATGGGGATGAACAGGTCGTTCTTGAAGTCGCAGTTGATCAGGTTCATCGGAATCGTCGGCACGTCGTCCATCAAGATGACGTGTTTGCCGGCACCGGTCAGCTTGCCGATCGTCGAAGCGAGTTCATCGTCGAATTGATATGGCGTGAATCCATGGCCATTCGGACCAGAATCGCGATTGGCCGAGAGATTCTGATAGTTTTGCCAGGCCGCAGCCATAAACACCGTTTTGATGTCGGGGTGTGACAACACGTACGACATGACCGCCTTGTCGTGCGCTACACACTTCAAATGATCGTCCGTCAAGGCCGGATCGCCCGGAAGCGCGGGCTCCCGCTCGATTGGCGGACAGAGCGTCAGCGCAACGTCGTGAACCTCGAGGTCGTATTGCTTCCCCAACTGATCGAAAAAATAAACCAGGTGATAGGCATGCGAATCGCCCCACAAGATCGCCTTGTTTATTGAAGCAGCCGCGCCCAAGCGACAGGCCGACTCCGCAGTGACGTCGACCTTGGACCAGCACGCTTTGCCTCGAGGCATACCGAACAGTGCCTCTCCGGACCAATGAACGTCGCTACGGATCTTCGCGGGGTACGCGAACAGAAAACCATTCGTAAGCTTGCCGGTCGCCGCGATCGCGCCAGCGATCAGGAGTGGAGCGGCGAGGAAGTAGAGAATCGCCGACCTCGATGATAGCTTCGACTCGCGAGCACGCCGCTCAAGATAACGGTAGGTCAACCAGGAAGCACAAAGGCTCCCGACAATCGCCAGAATGTAGTTTCGCGGGGTACTGAGGTCCAGTCGACGCAGCGCAAAAAACACGGGCCAATGCCACAGATATAGCGGGTAGGAGACTTTTCCAATCAGCACCATGATCCGGTTGCCCAGCAACGCATTGGAAGCGCGCGAGCGCCGGCCTGCGGCGATCGTGAGCAATGCGCCGCCGCAAGGGACGAGGGCACCCACACCGGGAAACTGCGAGGTCTTGCTGACACCGAAAATGCCGGCGAGAACGATCGCCACGCCGAGGAGCGAGAGCACGTCGAAAGCGGAAGATTGCGATACCTGTCGATTGGCTTCGATCATAGCGAGCCACGTCCCGATCAGGAATTCGAAAGCTCTCAGATGCGCGAAATAATAGGTCGCTGCCGAGCCGTGTCGGGACTCGATTACCGCCCAGACGAACGAAATCGCCGTTGCCAGCAGTAACGACGGAACGAGCCAGCTTCTGCGCTTCCGGTAAAACAAGGCGAGAACTATCGGGAGGCAGAGATAGAACTGCTCTTCAACCGAAAGCGACCACGTGTGCAGCAATGGCTGGTCCTCTGCAGTCGCATCGAAATATCCCGTCTGTTTTGACAAAAAGATATTCGATGTCATCGTTGCGACGGCGAGTATGTTTTTGGCGAGGTGAAAACTGTCTTCGGGAAATGAAAATAGAATGCTGAAAACAAAAATCGCCGCAAGCATCACGTAAAGCGCAGGCGCCAGGCGTTTTGCGCGCCTAGCATAAAAGTCCGCGAGGGAGAACGTTCCGCGGGACAAGTCGCCGAGAACTGATGTCCCAACCACGAATCCAGAGATTGTAAAAAACACGTCAACCCCGATGAACCCGCCGCGGAAAGCGTTGAAACCGGCGTGGCAAAGAATCACCGCAAGCACTGCGACGGCTCGAAGTCCGTCGATATCGGAGCGATAGCGTTGAGAGAAGTGTTGTATTTGAGGTGACGGAGCTTGCTGCATGACAGTAGGTATGCGGAGTTATCGGAGGGCGCAACCGACTACTCCTTACATTGACATTACGAGCGACCACGGGCGATTTGTTTAAAGGCCCGAGATGATACCTCGTGCAATGCGCCCGAGATCGGACCGCTGTGCGTTCCGCAATCGGGCACCTTCATCGTTGATTCGGCCTGCTTTGGCCGAATTGCCGCCCAATGGGCGGCGACAATTGTCTTGGCCGGTCGTTGACGATTGTTTTGGCCGGTGGTGAGGAGTTGGAGGCGGCGTAGCCGCCGGAGACGACGAACCACCGGCGGCGCCAGGTCGACGGGGCTTTAGGATGGGCTGATCGAAGCTTAAATAAAAAGCGGTCAGCTCATGTCTGGAACCCGCATTACCGACCAACAGGTTCGTCTCTACATGAACAAGCGCAAACACCATCCGCAGGAAGTCGCGGCCGCCAAGACCGGCATCAGCGTGCGTACGGCACGCCGCATCGAGCGCGATGCCACGTTGCCCTCCCAGAAGCCACGCCAATCATGGCGGACCCGCCCTGATCCCTTCGTCGACGTATGGGACAGCGAAGTCGTACCGTTGCTGCGCAACGCGCCCAACCTGATGGGCATCACGATCTTGCGCAAGCTGCAGGATGATCACCCGGATCGATATCCCGATAGCATGCGTCGCACGCTGGAGCGACGTATTCGCCAGTGGCGGGCACTCGAAGGGCCTAGCCTGGAGGTGTTCTTCCCCCAGGAGCATCAGCCCGGCGTGCGCGGACTGTCGGACTTCACCGATATGAGCAAGCTGTGCGTGACGATCGGCGGCGCCCCGTTCGGCCACCGGCTGTATCACTTCGTACTGGCGTTCTCGCGCTGGGAGTATGCGAACGTTGTTGAGGGCGGCGAGAGTTTCGAGGCCCTCGCTGCGGGATTGCAGAACGCGCTATGGCAGGCGGGCGGCAGCCCGCACGAACATCGCTCTGACAGCCTGTCGGCCGCCTTCAAGAACTTGCAGGAGCAGGAGGACTTCACGACACGTTATGCGGCGTTACTCGACCATTACGGCATGGAGGGCACGCGCAATAACCGCGGCCTGGGCCACGAGAACGGCAGCGTGGAATCCTCGCATCGGTTTCTGAAGGAAGCGGTCGACCAGGCCCTGATGCTGCGCGGCCATCGCGACTTCGCTGACCGGGCGGCCTACGATGAATTCATCCGTGAGGTGGTGATGCGCCGGAACCGGCGCAACGCCGCGGCGTTTCGCATTGAGCGCACACAGTTGCAGGATTTGCCTGAACGCCGTACCACTGACTTCGTCGAGGAAGAGGCGCTCGTGACCCGTTGCAGCACGTTCACCGTGCGCGGCATCCTGTACAGCGCGCCGTCGCGCCTGATCGGCCACCGCCTGAAGGTGCGTCTCTACGGTGACCGGCTCGACTGCTATCTGTCGGGCGCGCTGGTGCACAGTACGCCGCGAGGCTCCCGTGCCGCCGACAACCGCCACGCGCTGGATTACCGTCACTTCATCGATTCTCTCAAGCGCAAGCCTCAGGCGTTCAGGGGACTTGCGTTTCGCGACGCGCTGTTTCCGCGCGATGCCTACCGCCGGACCTGGGAGCGGCTGGAGGCGCAACTGACGCAACGTCAGGCATGGGGTCCACTCGTTTTCAGTGCAATAAGTGACGGTACGCAAAGCCAGTAAGGGCGCGGGGGTCAGGTGGTAAGTCATTGATTCTGCTGACATTGCTGTTCGCTTTTTTGAGGCGTATCGTGAACGTCCCACCGATGGAGGCGCGCGATGCAAGGCTGGCAGACGACGTACCTGGGCATGCGCGAGCTGCCGCGCGAGATCAGCACCTTCGAGTTGCAAGCCTTCTTTACCTTTAGCCCTGCCGAGCGCGAACTGATCGAGGCGCGGCGCGGTAACCGACTGAAGCTAGGCCTGGCGCTGCACATCGGTTTTCTGCGCATGAGCGGGCGTCTGCTCGACGCCTTTCGCGGCATCCCATCGGTGCTGTGGCGCCACCTCGGCACCGAGCTCGGCATCGACGCCCCGGAACTCGCATCGCTGCGTGCGATGTATGGCCGCGGCCGTACCTTGTTCGACCACCAACAGGTTGCCTGCGAGTCCCTTGGATTCCGATGGATGAGCGAGCATCAGCGCCGCGCCCTGGTGCGAGAACTGCGCGAGGAGGTGGCCCGATGCGCTAACCGTGAGCAGTTGCTTGTGCGTGCCCGACAATGGTTGTACGAACACCGGCTACTGATCGTTCACGACCGGGCCATCCGCACCCTGATCGCCGCCGCGCTTGCGCAACTCGAGGCCGAGACCGGCGCAACGATTCGCGCCGTGGTTCAGCCGGGGACGCTTGATCGCTGGCGCCGCGCGATTGTCGAGTCTCGTGCTGATGGCCAGACTCAGCAGAGCTGGCTGTGGGCGGCACCCGCCAAGCACTCAACACGGCAGATCACCGAGGTGCTCGAACGCATCGAATTGCTCTACGGCTTGGAGATTCACAAGCACCTGGGAGATCTGCCCGACCTCCTCCTGCGCCGCTACGCCCGACGACTGGCCTCTAGACCACCGTCGGCAGGGGCCAAGATCAAAGAGCCAGCACGCACGGTGGAGGTTGCCTGCTTCCTGCGCTACGCCTTGCTAATCGCTACCGATCAGTTGATCCTGATGCTGCAGCGACGCGTGGCAGATCTCTGGCGACACGCAGCCGACGGTGTCAGCAAGACCGTCAATTGGGCCGATCTGTACCAGACGTTGCTCGACGAGCTGGCGGGTCTGAGTGCCGAAGGGGCCGTGCCGGACGCCGAACTGCGCGCTCGACTCGACGCGCTGGTTACCTCGAATCGGCAGCGTCGCCCACCCAGCCGCGCATCTCTTGTGCGTGAGGGTTTGATCGAAGCCATTCGCCCAGTGAGATCGCTGCTAGCGGCAATCGCTAAGCTGCCATGGCAGGCAACCGGTGAGCATCCCGTCACTGCCGCGCTGGCCAAGCTGTGCGGCCTGTACGACCGAGGTGTCAGGACGCTGCCCGACGATGCTACTGCACCTGGCCTCGGCTCAGTTTGGCGCGACGCCATCTCGGGCTACGACCGGGAACGAGCGTTCCGCGCCTTGGAGGTGGCCGCGCTTTTCGCGTTGCGCCGCTCGGTGCGCAACGGCTCGGTGTGGATCGAACACAGCCTGAGCTTCCGTGGCCGAGAGCGTCTGTTCTTGCCGGCCGAGCGTTGGAAGACCGAGGCGACGCGGCACTATGCACGTCTGTCGCTGCCGGCCAGGCCGGCGGCATTTCTTGAACCGCTGTTGGCGCGCGTACGGTCCAGCGTGGAGGCGGTGGCAGAGGCTACCAGGTCCGGCGTGCTGCGCGTCGACGACGACCTCCACCTCTCGGCTCTGCCGGCAGATGACGAGGATCCCGAAGTCACCAAACTTCGCGCCAGGCTCGACCACCGCATCGGGGAAGTGCAGTTTCCCGAAGTGATTCTGGCCGTCGATGCACAGGTTCGTTTCAGCTGGATCATGCTCGGGCGTGAGCCGCACTCGGCCGACGAACTGTTGATGGTCTACGCCGGAATCCTCGCCCACGGCACCAGCCTGACGGCCGCCGAATGCGGGCGCATGATTCCGCAGTTGTCGGCCAGCAGCATCCGCCAGGCGATGCGCTGGGCTGGCGATGAGCGACGGTTGGCCCAAGCCTGTCAGGCGGTGCTGGAATTCATGCAACGTCACCCTATCGCCACGACCTGGGGACGTTCGGACCTCGCCTCCTCGGACATGATGAGTATGGAGACCACCAAGCGCGTATGGCAGGCGCGGCTTGATCCTCGGCGCAACACGCCATCGATCGGTATCTACTCCCACGTCCGCGATCGCTGGGGCATCTTCTACGCCCAACCTTTCGTGCTCAACGAACGCCAAGCAGGCGTGGCCATCGAGGGGGTCGTGCGGCAAGAGCGGATCGAGACGTCGCAACTGGCAGTCGACACTCACGGCTACACCGATTTCGCGATGGCGTTGGCCCGGCTGCTCGGATTCGATCTGTGCCCGCGCCTGAAGGATCTGAAGCAGCGACAGCTCTATGTGCCGCGCGGCATGGTGATTCCGCGAGAGATCGCTGCCGTGTGTGTGGCCAACGTCGACACGTCGCTTGTCGAGTCGCACTGGGACGCGCTGGTGCACTTGAGCGCCTCGGTGAGGAGCGGCCATGTCAGCGCGGTGGCGGCGCTGGCGCGCTTCGGCTCCGCCGCCCGGGGCGATCCGATCTACGACGCGGGTGTACAACTCGGCAGGTTGCTGCGAACGACGTTCTTGGCAGACTACTTCCTCAACGCCGCGTTCCGACGAGAACTGCGGCGGGTGCTCAATCGCGGCGAGGCGGTCAACGCGCTCAAGCGTGCGATCTACACCGGGCGCGTGGCCCCCGCCCAGGCCAAGCGCGTCGACGAGATGCAGGCAGTAGCCGACGCGCTGAGCCTGCTGGCCAACATCGTGATGGCCTGGAACACGGCGCAGATGCAGGCGGTCTTGGATCGCTGGGCCAATCGGCGGCAGGTCATCCCGGCAGAACTGATCGGCCGCATCGCGCCCACCCGGCTGGAAGGCATCAATCTGAGGGGCATCTTCCGCTTCCCGATTGAGCGCTACGCCGGACAAATCCTACCGTCACAACGTGCAGCGAAAACAAGCGCCGTCGGCTGATATCGCCCACGCATTGACGCCCCCAAACACGTATTCCAATGTGAACAGAAACATCAACCTAATCAATGATGTAAGAATCACCACCCATACCGTTGCTGGCTCTGCGTACCGTCACTTATTGCACTGAAAACGAGTGGACCCCGAGTGTGGCGGCCGTGTTGATACCCTGTATCGAGCCCTTGTCGCGCATGATGACACCGCCGCCGAGAAAGCCGACGCCCGAGACGACATAAGCGGCAATTTGCGTCACTCCCGTTGCTCCGTTTCCGGTCAGCACACCCAGCGTAACGAACAGGCAGGAACCACTGGCGACGAGCGTGATGGTCCGCAGACCCGCCGTGCGTTGACGCATCTGGCGCTCGAGGCCGATGGCAACCCCACAGGCAAAGGCAGCGAGCAGTCGCAGGATGAAATCGAGCGTCATGTTGGTTGATTCAATTCGTGCCTGCGGAGGGCACGCCTGACGTGGAAACGAGCGAAGTATCGTGTGCGCACGAGGCTTTTTGAAGTCAGCGCGCAAATTGACGAGCCATCTTGCGTGCGGCGCCCCCTGCCAACCTGACTGGCAGCGGGCGACGCGATTTCTCTTACTGCAGCAGAGTCATCTGGACGACCTTGACGATAACCAGGGCGACCGCCACGACGAGATAGCCGCGCAGCACGCCCATCCAGACGCGGTTGGACAGCGTCAGCTTCGGCCGAGGCAGCTCGTTCAGGGGCGGCATACGCCACGTGTCGCGCGCCTCCTTTGGCCAGGCCACCCCGTCATCGTGAGCGGCCCCGACCGCTGGCTCCTGCCGGAGCTTGCGCAACACAACCGTTTCGGCGAAGCCCGCGACCGCGAGCAACGTTCCCCCGCCCAGCACCTCAAGAATGGTCCGGCCGGTGATGTCCGGGTACATGACGGACGCGGTGAGGATAATCGACAGCATCACCAGTACCCAGACGACCGCGCCGGTGAACAGGTTCAGCTTCCTTGAGTTGACCCAGGGACCCAGTACGGCCTTGTCGTTGCACAACAGCAGCAAAAACACCGTGGCGCTCGGCAGCAGCACGCCCGCGAGCGTCTGCACGGCTTCGGTCAACAGGCCAAGCGGGCTGCCCGGAATCAGCACCAGCGCCGCAGCGGCCGCGACAATGCCGAAGTACACCAGATAAAAGCCTTTGGCATCCGACACGCTACGGTGGAGCGAATGGCGAATCCTGAACACGTCGCCGATGGCATACGCGGTCGACAGCGATACCGCCGCCGCGCCGATGATACAGGCGTCCAGCAGCGCCACGGCGAAGAGGACAGCGCCCGTGCGTCCCGCGTATTTTTCCAGGCCGGCGATGACACCACCCGCATCCGTGAAGTTGCCGAATTCAGGCCTGCCGGCGAACAGCGCCGCACAGAACGAAATCATCGCCACCGCGCCAATCATCACGAACACGATGCCAATCCACAGGTCGGCTTTCTCGTATTTCATGAAGCGCGGCGTGATGCGCTTGTCGACGATGTAGCTCTGCTGGAAGAACAACTGCCACGGCGCTACCGTGGTGCCGACGATGCCGATGACGAGCAGCATGACGTCACTGAGCTTCGAGTGAGTGGGCCAGTTCGGAATCAAGAAATCGCGCGTCATTTGCGATACCGGCGGGTGAATCGACACCAGAACCGGCACCAGCAACAGGCTCAACACACAGAGCACCACGGCGAAGCGCTCAAAGCGTCGGAAATTTCCCGTACTGACGGCGGCCATCGTCAGCGCCGCAGCAATGCAGACGCCGGCAATCTTGGAGACACCGAAGAAGTCGAGGACAAACGTGATGCCGATGAACTCGGTCACAATCGTCAGCGCGTTGAGGATGAACAGGTCGATGACGCTGAACGCCCCCCAGAATTTGCCGAAGCGTTCGAAGATGAGACGCGCATGGCCGACGCCGGTCACCGCGCCGAGGCGCAGCACCATTTCCTGGTTGACGAAGAGGACCGGCACGAGCAGCAGAAGCGTCCACAGTAGCGTGGTCCCATAGTTCTGCCCTGCCTGGGTGTACGTGCCAAAGGCACCCGCATCGTTGTCACCGACCATCACGATGAGGCCGGGGCCGAGAATGGCCAGCAGGGTGCGAAAGCGCGCCCACCAGTTTGCGCGTGGGGCGGTGTCATGGTGCGCGATGGTGCCGAAAGCGCCTTTGATGTCGCCAATGTGAGCGTCATCGAGCACGGCGGTGCGTGGTGGTGAAACGTGCGATGGAGTGGACATTTTGTTTTCTTCCCCGAGCATGGGTTATTGAAACGAAAATGCGCAACTCCGGCATACGGAAGAGCGTGGGTCATCGGGAACAACGACGTCGCTTTCGTATGGCCGGGGAGCGCAGAAGCCTACGAAATGAGCGCCTTGAGGCCGCGCCAGAATGCTGCAAATTTGTGCGGCTCGCGGTCGTGCAGCGACAGCATGGCGTCGTAGTGGGCGCGCGATTCCTGGACGTGCGGCAGTTGCGACAGGAGGAGGCCGAAGTTCATGGTATTTCTCCGAGCGTTTGACTTAACGCGGTTTACGGAAAGCCAGCAGACACGGAGCGCGAGCGCGTGATACGCGCTACGGGAGGTCTACTCGCTTCCCTCAGGCAAGGGTGAAGTGAGATGGCATATGGGGTAACTGTCACTGTCCGGCATGGCGGCTCCTTATCGGCGTCTGGTACGCACGTCTGCTACGCGCGTGTTCATCCACGCGCCCGTCTGCGCCAGTGATTCGAAAGGGCGCAAACGAACGCGGCCGCGAGTTGACGCTCGCGACGCGGTGTCATGCGTACGCGCGTTATCGCTGCGTCCAGATAGCGCTAATCAAGGTGCACGGAGAGTGACTACGGCGCGCACCGTCTGCCTGCTGGCAGGACGGCGGCTGAAAGAAAGAAGCGCGGACGTCCTGCCGGTCAGGCAGCGAAACTGTTCGAAGGTCGACTACTGCAGGTGTCCAAGGCATAAGCCCCATTTTGTGAAGACTATAAATTTTAAGCGCGTGAAGAATTGGAAGTCAACACGATTCGTTAAGCAGAGCCAATATAATTTCGAAGTCCCTTGTACAACGCATTGTGACCGGCCTGTATCCCGTCGAAGTCTTTCGGAACGTCAGCTACGATAGGCATGCGAAAGAGTTTGAGGGCCGATGCGAATGTGACGCACCATCGTTTGTCATCCAGATCTGTCAGCTGATTGAGAGCCCAATGCCCTTTGTGATTTTTTGCTTGCAAGTCCGCGCGCGGGCCGAATACAATCCGCCCGTCTGATTAAAGGAGTCCCTCGTGGACACATGTTCTGGTAGTGGAAGTTCGATGCCGGCCGGTGCCGGCGATGTAACCGCGAGCTAGCGACCGCAGGACCATTCCTTCGCCGCTAACTCGCCCTGGTCGGGTTAGCGCGCTTCATCACTGACTGGCTGTCTGCCGGTCTGTCAGCAGCACGCTCCCTCTGTTTGACCGCCTGTCGCAAGTCCGCTTGCGAGACGCAGTCACGTCTTCATACGTCGCCCGATTCTGCCGGGCTGGACGGGAGTGAGCCTATGTTCTTCAAATCATTTGTTAGGTGTTTCAGGGGTGCGGTTCATGCGCCACGCCCGACGTCAATTGCTGCCCGCTTGCTGTCGTCGCAGGTCCGCGAGAACTGGTCACTGCGGATTGCGGCCTGTGCGGCCCGGGCGCACTTTCTCGTCGCTCCATCCATTGACCGGGTGACTGTCGGAAGTGCCGGTTGGCTCAGCAATGCCGACGGCACCCGCAGGTCGCCCATCAACCAGTTGCGTCGTGTTGGGAGGATGTTTACACGCGCGGCGTTACGAGCTGCCTATGCGGGCGGCCCGCTCACGCCAACCGGCTACGCAATTCTTGCGCTTACGGTAGGCGCCGTCGCGCTGGTCGCGATGCTGTCTGCCTCGTCCGCCGGTGACGAACTGGGCAGTGCGTTACGGCTGAGCTGGTGGTTTTCCTGAGCGTGGGGTGGGGTTCACGGTCGCGCCACACTCCGCGTGTCATATCCATCAACGAAAAGACCAATCCGCAAGACAAGCTTTCGTCCCTCTGCCATGAAAAAAGAACTTAAAACCAGATTGCTGCTGTCCGGTGCTCCAGCCGGCCTGACCCTCCTGCTGTCCCTCGGCATCGTGCCGCCCGCACTGGCCCAGCCGAGCGGCGAGTCGGTGCCGGGCGCAACGCAGGCACCGGCTGAAGCACCATCTCCATCGCAACCCGCAGCCAGTACCGACGGGGCGACGAAGGCGGACCAGACGCGGTCCGCGCCAACCGGATTCTGGGACCGTTCGAACCTGTTCGGCGATATCGGCGGCCTGCGCCCGTGGCTCGGCAACTGCGGTGTGAGCGTCAGCCTGCAGGAAACCAGCGAATATCTGAACAATCTTTCCGGTGGCGTCAAGCGTGGTGGTGCCTATGACGGCCTGACCCAACTGGCGATTAACGTCGACATGGAGAAGGCGGTCGGCCTGCCGGGCGGCACCTTCAACGTTTCGGGTCTGCAGATCCACGGCAGTAATCTGACCCAACGAAACCTGCTCACCTTGCAGAGTGCAAGCGGGATCGAAGCTGAGAGCACGACTCGGCTATGGGAACTCTGGTACCAGCAATCGCTCGCTGGTGGGAAGGTCGATGTGAAGATCGGCCAGCAGAGCCTCGACCAGGAGTTCATGGTGAGCCAATACGCCACCTCGTTCCTGAACGCAACCTTCGGCTGGCCGGTCCTTCCCTCGGTCGACCTGCCGGCAGGCGGCCCTGCGTATCCGCTCTCATCACTGGGTATGCGGTTACGCGCGAGGCCGTCAGACGCATGGACCGTGCTGGCCGGCGTCTTCGACGGAAATCCCGCGGGCAGTGATGTTGGAGATCCGCAGAAACTGAATAGCCACGGCACCAACTTCAACCTGGGTAACGGCGCGCTGTTCATCGGCGAGGTCCAGTATGCAATCAACCAGCCGCCGGCCACCCCGTCGGATGCGCAACCGGCCGGTTTGCCCGGAACATACAAGCTGGGCTTCTGGTATAACACGCAACGTTTTGCGGACCAGCGGCTCGACACCACCGGTCTGTCACTTTCGAACCCGGCGAGCACGGGTGTTCCGAAGAGTCATCGGGGCAACTATAGCTTCTACGCCGTTGCCGACCAGACGGTCTGGCGCCCGGGCACGGACAGTCCGCAATCGGTCGGCGTGTTTGCCGGAGTCATGGGCGCGCCGGGCGACCGCAATCTGGTCGACCTGGGCGTGAACGCAGGTGTGACGTTGAAAGCCCCTTTCAAGCGACGCGACAACGACGTTGTCGGGCTGGCCGTGGGCCACGCGAAGATTGGCTCGCATGCACAAGGGCTCGCCACCGATACGGCCTCGCTGACTACGCCAGGCTATCCGTCGCGCAGCGCCGAGACCATTCTCGAAGCGACCTACCAATATCAGGTCACGCCATGGTGGCAATTGCAGGCGGACTTCCAGTACGTGTTCCGGCCTGCCGGCGGTATTCCGAATCCCGACAATCCGTCGCAGCGGGTCGGCAATGAAGCGGTGGTGGGTGTGCGCACCAATATCGTGTTCTGACAAGCTAGCTGTGGCCTGCGCCTGCATCTGCAACGCCGCGCCTGGCGCAGGCGGACCCAAATCGGCATGAGAACCGTTGGCGTTCTCGATTAAGCCGCGTTTTAGGGGCTTTGCTAAAGATGGTCCCTGAATCAATTAAGCTTCGCTGCTAAGAATTCAATAGGCAGGTACTTCACCATGGCATCGAAAGACGAAGTAAAGCGATACAGAGCAAACCTCTCCGATGAACTTCATAGTGCCGCGCTCTACGAAACGCTCGCAAGGGTCGAGAAGGATGACACGCGAAAGCAGGTGTATGGCGACCTGGCCAGGTCGGAGCGCGACCACGCGCAGGTGTGGGCCGACAAGCTGAAGGCCAACGGCGTTCACCAGAAAGGAACGGGGCAGGCAGTCAAGACGCGCCTGATGCAGATGCTGGTCCGCCTTTTCGGAGCGGGTTTCGTATTGCCCACGCTTGCTGCGGCCGAGTACGCGGACCGTAACAAGTACCACGGACAGCCGGATGCGGGGCGCATGTCGGCCGACGAACATCACCACGCTGCGGTGGTCCAGACGCTGGCTCATGGTGGCGACCCGGACATGTCGCAAGGCGCGCGTATTGCCGCGGCAGAGTCATGGCACAAGGGAGTATCGTCGGGGAATGACCTGCGTGCAGCAGTGCTTGGTGCGAACGATGGGCTGGTCTCGAACTTCTGTCTGATAATGGGCGTGGCGGGCGCGGGAACGGGCAACAAGGCAATCCTGCTGACGGGACTGGCCGGACTGATAGCCGGAGCGTGCTCGATGGCGCTGGGTGAATGGCTTTCGGTGACCAACGCTCGCGAACTGGCTAGCACCCAGATTGCGAGGGAAGCCGACGAGCTGGAGATGTCGCCCGAAGCCGAAGAGCACGAACTGACGCTGATTTATCGTGCCAAAGGTCTGGACGCCGATGAGGCCAGGCGTGTGGCATCCCAGATGATGCGTGACAAGGATAAGGCGCTTGATACATTGACGCGCGAGGAACTGGGACTTGACCCGGCGGAGCTGGGTGGCAATCCGTGGTCGGCTGCGGGGGTTTCGTTTTGCCTGTTCTCGGTTGGTGCAATTTTCCCGGCGATGCCGTTTTTATGGACGCACGGATTCAGCGCAATCGTGCAGTGTATCGTTCTGAGCACGCTTGCTCTCGCGTCCATCGGCGTCTTCACGTCGCTCTTTAACGGACGAAGCGCGGTGTTCTCTGCACTGCGACAGGTCGCCATTGGCCTTATCGCTGCGGCGTTCACATTTGGCATTGGCCGGCTCCTGGGCGTGTCTATTTCGTAGTGCCTGGGGCCGGAGACCGCATTGCGTGAAGCTCGAAGTTGAAGGCCAGCCGACTGTTCACAATCCTCGCGAGTCGGCCGTATGGCGCGCCGTCTAGAAGTTGAGGAGCTACGGCCCCTCATCGTTCCCGTCGCTCACGGATGAAACGGGCAACTACTAACAGGTCGCCAGTGGTGGTGTCATGTGCATGGTTGAGCAATATCAAGCTGATATCGGCTCGCGGCTGAGGGCATTGCATGACAAGCCAAGCCCAGTCTTTCCAGACGGGGCCTTGCTCGTGTTCGGGGCTGGGCAGATTACTCTGAAGGCAGACGAGTGGTCCATGGCTGGGCAGGTTGAGGAAACCTGCGTCGCGGCGTGTTTGCAAGATTCATGGGTGCGCCCGGCGACCGTAACGTCGTCGACCTCGGCGTGAACGCAGGTGTCACGTGAAAAGCCCCTTTTCAAGGGCCGTGACAACGACGTCGTCGGGCTGGCGGTCGGCTACGCGAAGATTGGCTCACATGCACAGGGCCTCGCCAGCGACACGGCCGCCTTTACTGCGCCGGGGTATCCGGAGCGCAGTGCTGAGACCGTCATCGAGACCACCTGCCAGTATCAGGTCACCCCGTGGTGGCAGTTGCAGGACGACTTCCAGTACGTGTTTCCGCCCCGCAGGCGGCATTCCGGCTCCGAACGACCCGTCCGGGCGCGTGCATAATGAAGCCGTCGTTGCCGTGCGCACCAACGTCACGTTCTGAGCAATCGGCTTCCCTGACGACGACACGCATAGTGCTTTGAGACGCGGCACACTCGATGCGGCATGAAAGCCTGGGGCTTCCGAGTCATATTCGTGTCCGACAAGGAGACGCAGAGTGAAGGCAACTCGAAAAATCCGACTCAAGGCACAGTTGAAAGTGTTGCTGGTTTCTGCACTGGTGACCGAAGTGGCTGCGCTTTGCTTTTCTATCGTCACGCAAGCGGCGACGGGCGAAGTTTTCCCCGCCGCGTTCGGGCTCTTCAGCGCGGTGACGCTGGCGCTTGCTCATCGATGGGTGATGGTCGACGTGGGCAATGCCTTCCAGGCAGCGGTCTCGAAGCATCATGTGCTTCTGGAGGGCACACCGCCGCACATCACCCAGATCGACAGCTCATGTCCGAGACGGTGGTTCGTGCTATTGCATATTCAATTGCACCCCGAGTTGATTGACTCTGACTTCGCGTAACAGTCCTTCCATTTCTTTACCGAGGTCAAGCTCAGGGGTGTGGCAGACACTTCAGCACATTAGTCGCCCCGAGTCGAGACGCCATCGAGTCGACGAACCTCGAGCAGTTTGCTGTACCGTTCATCGGCCATGGTCGAACCGGCGAATTTCCGCACGCTCGCTATCAGGTTCTGTCGTTCCACGTCTTCCAGCGCGAGGTTCTCACACGCTCTCGAACAGGAACGGGGGCTTTCACACCCAGCCCGAGCGTTTAAGCTTCCGATACAGTGCAACGCAACCGGCAACGGTAACGAACAACGTCACGGGGTAGCCCCACGCAGTTTTCAATTCGGGCATGCCCTCGAAGTTCATCCCGT
Source organism: Burkholderia sp. 4M9327F10 (assembly GCF_005503145.1). Lineage (GTDB taxonomy): Bacteria > Pseudomonadota > Gammaproteobacteria > Burkholderiales > Burkholderiaceae > Paraburkholderia. The sequence continues at coordinate 139,499 of NZ_SCNV01000005.1, forward strand.
ACAGGCTGAAGATCACGGTTGGCACTGCGAGGATCGCCCCCCAGCCGGCCAGTTGCTTGACGACCTCGTTCTGCCTCACAGAGACGAGCGCCAGATTGACATGCATGGCGTTCGTCAGCATTTCGCGCATGTCGTCGGTGATGGTCATTATCTGGTGCGCATGATCCTGGACATCGCGCACATAGGCTCGCAATTCTTTTGGAATAATCTCTTCATGGAATCGAATGAGCTGATTGCATATGTCGTCCATCGGAACTGCGGAATTTCGCAGTTGGAGGAGATGGCGACGGAGGTCGTATAGTTTTTCAATCGCCACCTGGTCAAAGTCGGACTTGAACATGTCCGACTCGAGGCGGTCGAGCTGCTCTTCGAACTGGCTGACGATCGGTCGGTAGTTATCGACCACGAAGTCGAGTATCGAATACAGCGCGAACCCCGGCCCCTTGCCTAGCAGCTTCGGATTTTCCTCTACGCGCGTGCGGATTGCGGCATAGCTTGACGAGGCGCCGTGTCGAACCGTGACGAGGAAATTTGTCCCCACGAATATGTGAGTCTCGCCGTACTGCACGTCGCCGTCTATCAGCTGCGCAGTCTTGACTACGATAAAGAGCGACTCGCCGTACGCCTCGATCTTGGGCCGCTGGTGGGCTTTGAGCGCATCCTCGATGGCAAGGTCATGCAGGCTGAATTCCTGCTGGATTTTTCGCAGGAATGCGTCGTCGGGTTCCCAGATGCCTACCCAGACGAATGTGTCCGGCTCTTTTACCACCTCGCTGATGTCGTCGATCGTGACGTCGCCCAAACGCCGACCAGCCCGGTAAGCAATGCTGTTGACGACCATGCCCATTTTTTGCTCCTTCATGTTTTCCCGATCCATTTTCGGTGACTGTTGCGGTCCCAAGCCGGGTACTGATAGTACAGGAGCCTATCGGTCAAACTTTGACCAGCGCGGATTCGCAACGGCGCCGGCGCGGCGTCGCGACCAGATGCAACCTGTTCGTACTGCTGCCGGACGAATTTATGTCGCTTTGCGATGAGCAGCCCGCGGACAGTGCGGGCGAAAAATCACGAATAAAGCGGAAAGAATCCGGGCAGTTTCATCGTCGTCTCTTGATGGCGCGGCGCGCGTGAGTCGGTATGTGCCCGCGCGTCGGACAGTAAATCGCGGAGCGCATAGGTCGGTTAACCTAAGGAAGCGCGGATGCGGGAACCCAGCGATATAGCGTCGGGATCGACACGCCCAGGTTCTTGGCGACTTCCCTGGGAGGCATCCCGCTGGTCAGCAACTTTCTCGCCGACGCGATCTTGCTGTCGGTCATGCTGCGTTTGCGTCCACCGGTGCGACCGATGGATTTCGCGGCCGCCAGACCGGCGCGGGTACGTTCCGCGAGCAGTTCACGTTCCATCTGCGCAAGACTGGCCATTACGTGAAAGAAAAACCTGCCGGCCGGCGTGCTGGTGTCGATGCTGTCGGTCAGACTCCTGAAATGCACCTTGCGTGTTTCCAGTTCGCTTACCAGGTCAACCAGCCCCTTGACGCTGCGCCCCAGCCGATCGAGTTTCCAGACCACCAGTGTGTCGCCTGCACGCAATACTTCCAGAGCTGTTTGCAGCCCAGGGCGAATGGTCCGCAGTCCACTGACCTGATCCTCATAGATTTTCTTGCAACCTGCTTTCTTGAGCGCAGCGATCTGCAGGGCCAGATTCTGATCCAGTGTCGAGACGCGTGCGTAACCGACCAGCATTTCAATGCTCCTGCAATTTGAGGCGCGGTCACCGTAGCCGCGATTTGGACTTCGCGCACGGGGGCGGTTGGCGTTCTCAAAACGCGTCGCCAACGGGTGGAATCGAGAATAGCATATCGAGAACGGTTTTAGAGAACTGCACACCCTTGATCCCATGTATTCGCGATCATCGCCCGGCGACTTCTCATAAACGAACGTTTTTGAGAGCGAGACGATGCCCCGACGCGAACTGGAATCATCGCGGCCAATCCGCGTGCAACGGTACCCCGGCGCGCACCGATGGCCACGCGAGGCTGCTACGGGTGCATCTCAACCCCCGGAAACGACCAGACAGGAAGTTCCTGATTTATTGAGATATTTTTAAAGGGCCGTTTCGCAAACCGGCATCACGCCTAGGCCCGGCTACGCCGGTAAAGTGCATCAAAATCAAAGGCATCCCGAAAAGGACGGTTTTTCGCATGCGAAACGTCCAGAAGGTCAGGGCGGCATCCGTGGTCGGCCGAATCACTCGCGCGCAAATGAGCCTCGCTGGTTTGAGCGATATCGCGCAAAATACAGCCAGTGCGCGGACTTCCCCGTGCGGCACGCATCCCCAACTGTCCCGAACTGACATGCCCCAGATCAACCCTGACATATTGCTGTGGGCGCGAGAAACGGCAGGTCTTTCAATCGAAGAGGCCGCCAGCGCCCTGCAGCTCGGTGGCGTGCGCCAGCCCGGCGCGGTCATCCTGCGCGCCTACGAAAGTGGTGAGCACGCACCCAGCCGGCCGCTGCTACTCAAAATGGTGAAGGTGTACCGCCGTCCTTTGCTGGTGTTCTATCTTGCGGAGCCTCCCAGGCGGGCTGACCGTGGCGAGGACTTCCGAACGCTGCCACCCGATCAGCGCGTCGAGAGCGCGGGCGCGCTCGATGCGCTGGTGCGCGACGTGCATGTGCGGCAGCGACTCGTGCGCACCACACTGGAAGAAGCAGAGGAAGCGGTTGCGCATTCCTTCGTGGGTAGCGTCACGCTGGATCAACCCGTTGCCGATGTGGTGACCCGAGTGGCGCGCACGCTGCAGTTCGATCGTGCCGCGTTTCGCCGCACGCGAACGGTCGAAGACGCCTTCGCGTACCTGCGCGACCAGGTTGAACGCACCGGGGTGTTCGTCCTGCTCATGGGCAACCTCGGCAGTCACCACTCCAATATCAGCCCGGAGGTCTTTCGCGGCTTCGCGATTGCCGACGATGTCGCGCCGTTCATCGCCGTGAACGATCAGGACGCGAAGTCAGCGTGGTCATTCACTCTTTTGCACGAACTCATCCACATCTGGCTCGGCCAGTCCGGGGTGAGCGGTGGGGCGCCGGAACAGCGCGTGGAGAAATTCTGCAACGATGTTGCAAGCCGCCTGCTGTTGCAGGACGCAGAACTGGACGATCTCCCGCTGGGGGGCATGGACCTGGCCGGGATGGCGCAGCGCATTGGTGAATTTGCGGATGCGCGGAAGATCAGTCGACCGCTGGTCGGATATCGGCTACTGCAACGGGGACACATTTCCCACCCGACGTGGCAGCAGCTTTCCCGTATCTTCCGAGACAGCTGGCTTAAGGAGCGCGACGCCAAGGCGAAGCGTGTCGGTGCGCCGAGCTACTACACGGTCCGTCGGCACCGGCTCGGCGGGGCGCTGCTCGATCTCGTCAAACGTACGGTGGACGAGGGCATCCTGACGCCGACCAAGGCGGGCCGGGTCCTGGGCGTGAAACCCACCAACGTGGCAACGCTGCTGGGTGGTGCATGAGTCGAACGCCCGGCACGGTTTATCTGTTGGACGCGAACGTCCTCATTGATGCTCATAACAAATATTACGCGGTCGACATGGTCCCGGAGTTTTGGGACTGGCTTCTATATTCTGCGAGCGAGGGCGACATCGCCATGCCACTCGAGACATTCGAAGAGGTGCGGGGTGGAGCGGACGCCAAAAAGGACCTTTTGAATGAGTGGCTTTGCCGCGATGCGGTGGAAGAGGCGCTTGTGCTTGCCGAAGAGGTTGACACGGGAATACTGGTCCGGGTCATGAACGCATACGCGCCGGACCTGACGGATAGTGAGGTTGAGCAGCTGGGCCGCGATCCTTTTCTCATCACCTACGGGCTCGTGCGGCCGCAGCAGCGCGTGGTCGTGTCGAACGAAGTTTCAAAGCCCTCCAAACAGCGGGCCAACAGGAAGGTGCCGGACGTGTGCCGCCAGGTAGGCGTTGCCTGCTGCGACACCTTTGCAATGCTCAGGGCGCTCGGGTTTCGAACAGGCTGGGCTGCAAAATCCGGTTGAGCCCACCTCGGCAGCGCAGCTTGCACTGCCTCGCTCTGCTGAGTCGAGAGCAGCTAGGGGTGCCGTCAAGAAACGGATTTTTTTTCGTACGGTAAGGCCGAATCTGTCAGATTGGAGCCTGAGAGATTGGGCCATAGGCGTCCGGCAATCTCGAATCCGACCTTAACTTGACGCAGTTTGCGTCCGGAGTCTGACGTCCAGTTGAGGTATAGCTCAACTGGACATGCCTGCCAGTGGGAGGGCGGCTAATGAGCGGTGAGCACTTGGAGAATCGCGCATTCCTTGACAGACCGGCGTTCGCCACAGGATTGCCGCAGCGCTCGCAGTTGCGCTTCTAGCCGCTGCAATTCGGCGATGCGCTCGGCCACGTGGTCGATATGCTCGTCGAGTAAAGCATCGACGTCGCCGCAGTCCTGCCCACCGCCATCCCTGAAGCCTAGCAGCGCACGGATTTCGCCGAGCGTCATATCTAGCGCGCGACAGTTGCGGATGAACGTTAACCGCTCAGCGTGAGATTCCCCGTAGACCCGGTAATTGCCTTCACTACGAGCTGGTTCCGGCAGCAAACCCTCGCTCTCGTAATAGCGGACGGTTTCAACCTTACACCCGGCCCGTTTCGCCAAATCACCGATCTTCATCGCCCGGCTCCTCAAAATTTCCTTGACTCTATAGTACCTAGAGGGTGTGAAATTGTGTTTGTACCGTTCGAAGGCTCCTGCATGCAGATCGGACTGCTGCGCCCCCTGCGATACCAATATCGTGAGACGGATACGACAAGCCAAAACCCTCAGAGGCGCATCATGGCAAATTGTTGCCAAGACAAAAGTTGTGAAGTGAATACGCTGCGAGAAAGCCACAGCCGCGTGCTGTGGATCGTGCTCTTCATCAATGCCGTGATGTTCCTCGCGGAAGGCACGGCAGGGCTGCTGGCGCATTCAACTTCGCTATTAGCGGACGCTCTGGACATGTTGGGCGACGCCCTCGTGTATGGCTTCTCCCTCTTTGTGCTGACGCGCTCAACGCGCTGGCAGGCCGGCGCTGCTTTAGCGAAGGGGGGCTTCATGTTCCTTTTTAGCCTTGGAGTATTGGCAGATGCCATATACAAGGTGCTGCACCCCGTTATGCCGGGTGTCGAGGCGATGGGGATTGTCGGTGGGGTGGCGCTGGTCGCCAATCTCACCTGCTTCAATCTCCTATACCGGCACCGCAGCGATAACCTCAACATGAGCTCTACCTGGCTGTGCTCCCGAAATGACCTGATCGCTAATGTCGGAGTATTGCTAGCCGCTGGCAGCAGCTACGTACTTGCCTCGCGCTGGCCCGACATTATTGTCGGGACCGTCATCGCGGGCATCTTTCTCAACTCGGCGCTAGGAGTCGTGCGGCAGTCTCTTCGTGTACTACAGTCACCGGTCGCTCCGACTCAATCGCCCGTGGGGCCAGCGGCCATCCGTCTACCAAAAAACGAGTCCCGCAATCCTTAGCGCACGAAAAAAACCCTTTCTTGAGGGCACGCCGACACCGACGCGTGACTGAGAGCACCGATGCGCATATCAGCGAGGTGACCGGAACGCGTGCAGCGCCCGTGTGAGCGACAAGGCAAATAACACCAGCAGCACGCCCACGGCGATGCCCTTATGCTGGCTGACGAGTGCTCCGGCCGCGGTGCCGGATAGCGCCAGCAGCATGATCGGGAGATGGCATGGGCAGGTGTGCGCAGCGAGCGTACCCCAGAGCCAGGCGCGCCAGCCGGAGCTGTGAGGGGAACGCGGCATGGCAGAGTTACCTACGGGCTGCGCTCCCCGCGTTTCGCAGACCGGTGGCCCGCAACAACCGTTCGGCACACGCGCGGCCCACGGAGAAGGCGTCCCGGACGCTCACGATCTCGATGCCGTGATGCGTCGCGGCCCACTGCTGACCCGTGGCGACAGAGGCAAAGAAATGCACGTGGCAACAGAACGCAGCGCGGATATCGGCCGTGGCCTGTGGGAGTAGCAGCGATACAGTCGCACCGGCCGGTTCGACTTCCTGTATCTCGTTGGGCGTGACCGTAAGCGAGACCGGCACGCCAGTGGCCGCACAACGCGAAACCACGTGGGCCGTCCGGTCGATCAGCGCCGGGAAGAACAAAATGTCGAAGGCGCACCACGTGTACAGGCGTCGGCCGCCGACCTCGAAAGTGTGCGGGGTCTCACGCAACGTCAAACCGTAACCGACGACGTTGCCATCGTCGTCCCATTCGGTGCTGACCGCCTGTGCGAGTGCAGCGGTCACACGCCCGACGGGCCAGTCCAAGGCCAGAGCCAGCGCGGCAGGAGAAACCGGCGCCCCCTTGCTGAGTTCACGCAGCAGTACAACAAAGAGATCTGCAAAGCCTTCCAACTGGTTGGCCATCGTCAGGCGCTCGACCAGTTCGGCCGCGTAGCGGGCAAGGTTCATCGTCGTCCCCCGCAGGTTATCCGGCACAGCACGAGAGCTGCTTCACATCCTTCGAAAAGGTCTGCGCGGCGAGTTTGAGCCCCTCGACCATCGTCAGGTACGGGAACAGCTGGTCAGCGAGGTCCTGCACGGTCATCCTTGCGCGAATCGCGATCGCGGCCGTCTGGATGATTTCGCCCGCCTCGGGCGCCACTGCCTGCACGCCGATGAGCCGGCCGCTGCCGGCTTCCGCCACCAGCTTGATGAAGCCGTGCGTGTCGAAGTTCACCAGCGCGCGCGGGACGTTATCGAGCGTCAGTGTGCGACTGTCGGTCTCGATGCCCGCCTGGTGCGCCTGCGCCTCGCTGTAGCCGACCGTGGCCACCTGTGGCTCGGTGAAGACGACCGCCGGCACCGTATCGAGATTCAGCCGCGCATCGCCGCCGGTCATGTTGATCGCCGCGCGCGTACCGGCCGCCGCCGCGACATAGACGAACTGCGGTTGATTCGTACAGTCGCCCGCCGCATAAATGTCCGGTGCGCTCGTGCGCATGCCGGCGTCGATCACGACAGCGCCGTGCCCGTCGAGCTGCACGCCGGCACTTGCCAGGCTCAGACTGCCGGTGTTGGGGGCGCGTCCCGTTGCCACCAGCAGCTGGTCGGCCCGCACCTCGCCGTGGTTCGTGGTGAGGACGAACTTGCCGTCAGCGTACGACACATGACTCGCCTGGGTCTGTTCCAGCACCTCGATGCCCTCGGCGCGAAAGGCCGCCGTCACGGTTTCGCCGATCGCCGGGTCCTCCTGGTAGAGCAGTGTGTGACGGGCCAGGACGATGACATGACTGCCCAGCCGTGCAAAGGCCTGGGCCAGTTCCACAGCCACCACCGACGAGCCGATCACGGCCAGTCGTGCGGGAATCGTTTCGCTCGCCAGCGCTTCCGTCGAGGTCCAGTACGGGGTGTCCTTCAGGCCCGGAATCGGCGGCACCGCGGCAGTTGCACCCGTGGCAATCAGGCAGCGATCGAACGACACCATGCGTTCGCCGCCGACGGTCAGCGTGACGGTGAGCGTATGGCTCCCCGTGAAGCGCGCCTCGCCGTGCAGAACATTGATGTTCGGGCTCGTGTCGAGAATGTTTTCGTATTTGGCGTGGCGCAGCTCGTCCACGCGCGCCTGCTGCTGGGCGAGCAGGCGCGGCCGGTCGATCACCGGTGCCACGGCGCTGATCCCCGCATCGAAGGGGCTTACCTGCCGCAGATGCGCGATTTGGGCGGCACGGATCATGATCTTGGAGGGCACGCACCCGACGTTCACGCACGTGCCGCCAATGGTGCCGCGCTCGATGAGTGTCACCTGCGCGCCGTTTTCGGCCGCCTTCAGCGCAGCCGCCATGGCAGCGCCACCACTGCCGATCACGGCGACCCGCAGCGCGCCATCATCGCCGCGACGCTTCCCACCAGCTCCCGCCCAGCCGAGCGCCCTGTCCAACAGGCCTGCGGATTGGTCCGGCACGTCGGCAACCTTGGCGTGGTAGCCAGCTGTCATCAGTGCGGCAGCCAGCGTGTCGTCGCTGACTCCTTCATCGACCGTCACATCGGCCAGCGCTTCGGGCCAGGAGACCGCTGCCGAGCGCACGCCGGGTACCTTTTCCAGCGCCTGTCTGACATGCTCCGCGCAGGAAGCGCAGGTCATCCCGTCGATCTTCAAGGTCATCATGGGCTTACTCCGTTCTTTCATGGATTGGGTTAGATGCACCACTGCTCAACCGTTGCGCACGTTGCCCGTGCCCGAATCACACGCATCGGTGGTACAGACGCGCTGCGCCGGGGAGAACAGGTCCCAGATCGATATCGCCATCATGACGGCGAGACCGGGATAGAGCAGCCAGCCGCTGCGCTCGCCATAGGCCCGCATCACAAACACGGCTGCCAACACCAGTACCGGGCCGATCAGGCCGGGCACGGTACGCCGCCACTGCCGATGATTGAGCCATCCGATCGCATTGGCGAACAGCGCAATGCCGGCGAAGGCCGGTAGCAGGATACGGATGAACAAGCCTTCATATTGGCTCAGGAAGCCCAGACCAATCGCCGCACCCAGACTGGCGATGGCGGGAAAGCAGCTCGCACAGCCCATCGCCGACGCGATGCTGCCGAGCAAACCGGCCTTATCGGCCGCGCGCGTGACGAACGACATTGCAGTAGCTCCGTACTTTCACTGTTTGACCGACGATGGATAGCCCGCGTCCGCCGTGGCCTTGGTCAGCGCCTGGACGTTGGTCTTGCTGTCGTCGAACGTCACGATGGCTTCCCTTTGCTCGAAACGGACGTCCGTTTTTTCGACGCCGGCGACTTTGGAAAGCGCGTGTTTGACCGTGATCGGACAGGCCGCGCAGGTCATGCCGGGCACCGACAACTTGACGGTCTGTGTCGCGGCCCAGACCGGGACGGTGACGACCGCAACAACGAGTGCAGCAAGCAGTTTTTTCATGATGAACTCCGGGTTCAATAGAAGAGGGGCAGCACGTAGGGAAAACCGAGCGCGACCAGAACCAGCGCGACGACGATCCAGAAGATGAGCTTGTACGCGGCGCGTACCTGCGGAATCGCGCACACTTCACCCGGCTGGCATGCCGCAGCAGGCCGGAAGACGCGCCGACCAGCGAAGAACAGCGCCACCAGTGCCGCGCTGATGAAAACCGGCCGGTAGGGTTCGAGCAAAGTCAGGTTGCCGATCCATGCGCCGCTGACGCCCAACGCGACGAGCACCAGCGGCCCGAGGCAGCAGGTCGACGCGAGCATCGCGGCCAGTCCGCCGGCAGCGAGCGCGCCGCGCCCTTTCTGTGGTTCCGCCATACGCTTGCCCTTCCGGATTTCCGATGAGTAGCGTAACGTTACTTCCGTACCCATGTACGGAGTCAAGCGGTATGGAAAACGGTAGCGAAAGTCTGACCATCGGCGCCTTCGCGAAGGCGGCCGGCGTCAACGTGGAGACGATTCGGTTCTATCAGCGCAAGGGCCTCCTGCTCGAGCCGGAGAGGCCATACGGCAGTATTCGTCGCTACGGCGCAGGGGACGTGACGCGGGTGCGGTTCGTCAAATCGGCCCAGCGGCTCGGCTTCAGCCTCGACGAAATCGCGGACCTGCTGAAACTGGAGGATGGGACGCATTGCGATGAGGCGAGCAGCCTCGCGGAGCACAAGCTGCTCGACATTCAGGACAAGCTCGCCGATCTCGAGCGCATGGAAGCGGTGCTCACCCAACTCGTGCGCGCGTGCCATTCGCGCAAGGGCAACGTGTCATGTCCGCTGATTGCCTCATTGCAGCGAGGCGAAGAACCGCGTGACACCGGCGCCGCGTAAGGGGCATTCGGCCTTAACGTACGCGAAAGTTCGTTTCTTGAGGGCACCCCAGAATGCGGTGAGGTCGTCGAATCGACCATCATCGAATCACGGCGCGACGGGCTGGGCCGCGAGATCGCTTACAGTGTGACAATTCGGAGCCATTTCGACGCGCCGGAGGATGGGGCAATGAAGCTCATCGACACAGTGCAGTTAGGTGCGCGACCGGACGCGGGCGGCCGCCTGACGCGCTGTGCCCGCGACATTGCAAGCGCACGGCGCTGGTTCAAGCGGATAGTCCTCGCGCTCCTCGTTGCGGTCGTCCCGCTTCTAGCGCATGCGGTGACCGAATCGGACCTGTTGCCACCCGAGCAGGCCTTCCCGCTAACCGTCCGTCTCAATGCACCGCAGCAAGTTACGCTCGATTTCGGCACTCACTCCGGTTACTACCTTTACCGAGACCGTTTTAGCTTCTCTGTAGGTGGTGTACCGGTGAAGCCGGTCGATTTGCCACCGGGCGAAGAGAAAGATGATCCAACCTTCGGCAAGGTCTTCGTTTATCACGGCCCGGTGTCGCTGCGCCTGACGTTACCTCATCCCGTGACCACCGATGTCGTACTGTCAGTGACCTCTCAAGGCTGCGCGGATCTGGGTGTTTGCTATCCGCCACTCACTCGGACCTATCGCATTGCAGCCGCTGGCTCGGTGTCGGACATCACCCATGCTGCAGACCAAGCTAGTGTCGCCAATGCCGACGTCAGCTCGCCGGCGAACACGCGGACATTGTTCGGACTGGCACTGCCATCGTCCGCCGGCCTCAGCATCACTGAGTTGCTCGGCTTTTTGCTCGCGGGCCTATTGATCGCTGGGACGGCGTGCATGTATCCGCTCATTCCGATTGTCACGACGGTTGTGTTGGGCGGTGGAGTACACGATGCCCGGCCGCATTTATGGCACGCTTTTGCGCTCACCTTTGCCTACGTGCAGGGACTGGCGCTGACCTACGCATTGGCGGGCAGCATCGCAGCGTTCTTCGGCATCCAGTTGGTGATGTTCATTCAGCAACCGTGGATCCTGACAAGCTTCGGCATCCTCATGGTGATCTTCGCGCTCGGGATGTTCGGCGTGTTCAGGCTGCAATTACCTTCACACTGGCAAACTGGCCTCGCTGGCTGGAGCCAGCGGTTGCCTGGCGGACGCATCCTTCCCGTCTTCCTGATGGGCGCCCTGTCCGCGCTGCTCGTCGGTCCCTGTTCAACGCCGGCGCTCGCTGGCGCGTTGCTGTACATCTCGCGAAGCGGTGATCTGCTTTCCGGGGCGCTGGCACTGTATGTGATGGCGATCGGCATGGGGATTCCGTTACTGGTCGTCGGCACCTTTGGCACGCAGGTCTTGCCACGAACAGGTAAATGGATGCGTGCCGCGCAGAACACGCTGGGCGTGATGCTGCTGGTGGCCGCCCTGTGGTTCGTCTACTCCTTGCTCCCATCGTGGTTGCTGATGGTGCTGGTGGCCGCGCTCCTCGCCGCGTGCGGCATGATGCTTCGAGCGATTGATCCGTTGCAGCCGGATACGCGCGGGATTGCACGGGTGGGCAAAGCACTGGGCGTGCTCCTTGTCGCTGCCGGTATTGCCGAACTGCTCGGTGCCCTGTCCGGTAACGACGATTTGCTGCAGCCGCTCAAGCGCGTGACACAGGGGACGGCATCCGTCACGGAAAGCCCCTCGCGTTTTCAGCCGGTACGCTCGGCCGCCGAACTGGTCGACGCGCTGAATCAGGCACACGGTCAGCCCGTCATGGTGGATTTTTATGCGGACTGGTGCCTCTCCTGCAAAGAGCTGGAACGCTTTACGTTCGCCGATCCACGTGTGGCGGCTGAATTGGCACACTGGAAGCTATTGCGCATCGACGTCACACGAAACACGCCGGAGGATGCTGCGCTGCTAAAGCGCTATGGATTGTTCGGACCGCCCGCATTGATTTTCTATGATCGAAGCGGTCAGCAACAAACCGCTGCGCAACTGGTGGGATTCGTTGGCGCGGACACGTTCCTCGCGCACCTGCAGCGGTGGGATCGCTGATGGGGCATTCACTGGGACATCGCCCATCGGGTTATCGACGTAAATACTGACACTGCAAGATGTGGCATCACTGCCCGGCTGCGCCTATACTAAAAATCATGAAATTTCTGACCAAACTGATCGCCTTTTTTCTGATCGCGTGGTTGCCGATACTCGGTTATCCCGCGCAGGCGTCGCTTTGTTCGGCGATGACACCTGCCGTTTCGCCATCACATGAAAGCCAGATGTCCATAACTGGTATGGACGACCATGCTGATCGCACAAAATCGCCCGTCGTCAAGACGCAGGCGGGCGGGCACTGCAGCATGGGCAGCCACTCGTGCAGCATGCCGTGGGTTCTCGTTCCCTCCCTTCATGTCGCGGTAGCAATCACCTCGTTGCCTGTCTACCGGCCCATGAGTCACGTTCTCTCGGCGCAGTTCATCCCCGAGCCGCCGCAGCGCCCACCGCAAGCGCTTTAATCCCTCTTCCGTTAGTCCCATCGTAGACACGTTCAAGGACGACGCGCTCGCGCGTCAGGAGAACTGTCGGACGGCGAAAACATGTGTCGCTTCCGACCCGCCCCAGTGTTCTCGTTGATGGTGCTGATGATGCGGTCCATGAGCCTGGTAGATGAGCCCCGCTGCTGTTCGCGCTCGCCGGCGAAACAGGGGTTGCCCATGCCAGTAGAACTGGTGCCGCGCGTTAGCCCGTGACACCGAACAGACTGGATGGAGACCGACGTGAGTGATCGTTCGTGGATTCTGAAAGCCATTGTGATCGTGCTGGCCGTAGTCGGGCTCATCTCCGTACTTGGCGTGGCGGTGATGGCAATGATGCATGTCGGCATGATGCGTGGCATGCGGTAGTGTCATGCTGCGATACGCGCTTGATGATGATCCTCATCCGGCCAAGGAGACACCTCGATGAAAGATAGGCAACCTGACAAAAAACTTTCGAAAGACCAAGCCACACGTGCACGGCCTCGCAGCCCGCGATTGAACTGGTCGAGGCGACGCTTGCTTTGGGTGGTGCCGGTGGCGCTATCTGCGGGCGTAGTGTCAATGGCAGCGGAAATCATGTTGTCAAAGACCACGTCGGCGGGAGACAAGGCACCGTTGCCGGGCACACCGAACATCCCATGGCGTATCGGTATGCTGCGCGACAACGGTCTGCGCATTGTCCCAACTGGACGCACCGATGCATCGCACGTGCTGAACCCCGAGCAGTTCTCGGACGCCGCGACGAGGCACGCTTATTGGGTAGCCACGCAGATTCCGGCAACCCTGAATCAGTTGTATTGCTGGTGCGGCTGTGAGAATCGCGGGGAGCATCGTTCCAATTTGCAATGCTTCGAAGACCAGATGGCCGTGACGTGCCCCGTCTGTCAGGGAACGGCGGAGATCGCTTATCAGATGACGCGTCAGGGTATCAAAGACCCGGGCAAGATCCAGGCTGCGGTCGATGCGAAGTGGGCGCCCAAGGGTTAATTGTGTCATGCGTCCGTGGGGAGGCGACTGCACCCATCCGCGGCTCAAGCAAGACAAGGATAGCTCGTTTTGGAGGTGACGAATGCCGGACATCAAGAACGCAAAACGTCGTACGTTCCTGCGCGCTTCGCTGAGCTCGGCACTACTCGCGAGTGCCGGATGGCCACCTGCGTTGCGTACCGCATCCGCGCAATCAAATCCAGCTCATGCGCCATTCACGCCGGATCTCGAAGTCGAGTTGCGCGCAAAGAAAGATCAACTCGCGATCTGGCCGGGATCGGCTACACACGTATGGCGCTACGACGGAAAAGTCACCCAGGGCGGCGCCGGCGCGCTCGCCTTTCTGTCCGATGGGTACGTGCCCGTATTGCGTGTGCGACGCGGACAAAAAGTGCGGATCGATTTCATCAACGAATTGCCTGAACCGACCATCATCCATTGGCATGGTCTGCTCATGCCCGCCGCGATGGACGGGCATCCGCGCAATGCGATCTCGCCCGGGCAGCATTTCCGATATGAATTCGAGGTCCAGAACCGCGCCGGCACGTATTGGTTCCACGCGCATCCGGATGGTCGCACCGGCGCACAGATCTACTTTGGACAGGCCGGTTTCCTGATCGTCGGTGACGAGGAGGAGGCTGCGCTCAAACTGCCTGATGACGCTTACGACGTACCTATCATGATTCAGGACCGCAAGGTGAATGGCGACAACCAGTTCGCATATCTGTCGCAACCAGCAGGCGGAATGATGGGTCGTGGGGGGATGATGAAAAGCGCAATGATGGGCAACGGCGGCATGGGTGGCATGGGCGACATGATGGCGCGAATGATGGGTTTTCTCGGTGACCAGATTCTCGTCAATGGACGACCCGACTTCGTGTTGCCTGTAGAAACCCGCGCCTATCGCCTGCGCCTGCTCAATGCGTCTAACGCGCGAATTTATAAGCTCGCATGGAGCGACGGTTCGCCGTTGACCGTGATCGGCACCGATGGCGGACTGCTCGAAACACCACTGCTACGGCGGTACGTGACGCTCGCGCCGGCCGAGCGGATCGACGTGTGGGCGGACTTCAGCCACCAACCAGTAGGGACCAAGATGACGCTGGAGAGCCGCGAGTTCGCGGGCGACGTCGCCATGGGCGGGATGATGGGCAATACGGAGTTGCCGATGGGCGCGCGTTTCCCCGTGTTGAACGTCAGGGTCGCGCAGCAATCGGATGCGACCAGCGTCCTGCCGATGCACCTCGCGCGGGTGCCGGCGCTACGCCCGCAAGAGGCAGTCAATTTCTCACGGCCACGTGCGTTCGGTATCACAATGGGCATGATGACATGGGGCATCGATGGGCGCCGTTTCGAAATGGATAGCGTCACGTCATCGGAAATCGTGAGACGCGAGACCACCGAAATCTGGGAGTTTCGCAACGAGGCATCGATGATGTTGATGGCGCACTCGATGCATGTACACGGCGTGCAGTTCCGCGTACTAAAGCGGTTGATTGCAACGGAGTTTTCCAGGGCGCGCGACTCGGTTGCCGGCGGATATGTCGATGAGGGATGGAAGGACACCGTACTCATTATGCCGGGCGAGCGAGTCCGCCTGCTGCTTCGCTTCGGAGGATACACCGGGATGTTTCTCTACCACTGTCACATGCTCGAGCACGAGGACTCGGGCTTGATGCGCAACTATCTGATTCGGACCTAGTAGGGTTTTTCAAGATTCGGAGACAATCAGGCCAGGCTTCGCGAGCGCGAGGCGGCCAGTGAAAAGGAGAACAATATGAAATTTACTCGCCGCAGTTTTATGCTCGTCACCGCTGGTTTAGCCTCGTCGCTGATCTTGGAGCGCAACGCGGCAGCGCAAGCCGGGCCGGTCCTGGAGTCCGACGCGAACGCGCAAGCGCTCGGGTACAAGACGGATGCCAGCAAGGTCGATCACGCCAAGTACGCCAACTATCAGGCGGGGCAAGCCTGTGCGAGCTGTCAGTTTTTCCAGGGAAAAGCCGGCGACGCAACGGCTCCTTGCACGATCTTTGCCGGCAAGCAGGTCAATGCGAAGGGCTGGTGTAGCGCGTACGTCAAAAAGGCGTGAAACGGTTCAACTGAACGTCAGGAGATCACCATGGAATCGCAATGCGTAGTCGCGATTATCCGGCCGGATGTGCTTGCAGCCCTTAGGAAAGCGCTGCATGCGATCCATACACACGGCGTCACGATCAGCAAAGTAAGAGGTTTCGGTGCACACCTGAACCCGTATGCGAACGACGAGGCGATCGGACACCTGAAAATCGAGATCTTCGTTCGCACGGCCGATGTCGATACGCTGGTCGCTGCAATTATGAAGGTCGCGCATGTGGGTGCGCCGGGCGACGGCGTGATCGCCGTGCTGCCGGTTTCCCATTTCTACAGCGTCCACACCATGACCGAAGTGCTGCCGTAGTCGTGTCAAACGCGATTCTGTTAGCTGCGGCCTCAAGGACAGCGGCGCCTACCAGAGTAGGCGTCGCCGCGTCCTTGGCGCCGACCGCCAGTTAGTGCTTCTCCAGCTTCACAATGGTCAGCGTGCCGTTGACATCTTCAACGCGGACTTTGACCTTCTCGCCTTCCTTGACGTGGTCAATCATCGCCGCGTCCTTGGCCTTGTAGGCCATCGTCATCGCCGACATGCCGATGTTGGTGAGCGCGCCGTGCTGAAGCGTCACCATGCCAGTCGATGGGTCCACCTTCTTAACCACAGCGTCGGTCAGTTGCGATTTGCCTGGCTTCGCGGCGCTCATGGCGCCGTTGTCCATCTTCATGCCGGCCATTTCGTCCGCTGCTACCGCGGCACTAGCGAGCGTAAGAGCGGCACAGAATACGGCGGATACGGTAAGGAACTTCTTCATTGGTTTTCTCCAGATTGAGTTTGCGGCACGAGCGTGCCAGTGGGTACTGCGTGAGGTTGAAGCGGTTCTTCAGGTTTCGTTTGGGTGCGTGCAATCTTCCGGCGTTGCAGCAGCAACCAGGCGGCCGGGATGATCAGCATCGACAGGAGCGGGGCGGTCACCATGCCGCCAACCATTGGCGCGGCGATGCGCTGCATGACCTCTGACCCGGCGCCATGGCCCAGCATGATCGGGATGAGACCTGCCAGCACGACCGCGACGGTCATTGCCTTGGGTCTCACGCGCAAGACAGCGCCCTCGCGAATCGCATCGACGAGCGTTGCTTCGGTAAAGGGCGCGCCTTCCTCGAGTCGACGGTTGAGCGAACCTTTTAGATACAGCAGCATCACAACGCCGAATTCGGCCGCGACGCCCGAGAGCGCGATGAACCCGACAGCGGTCGCGACCGACACCGCATGTCCCAGGATCCAGATCAGCCAGAAGCCTCCGACCAGTGCGAAGGGCACGGTCGACATCAGCAACAGCGCGTCGGCCGCCGAGTTGAACGTCAGGAAGAGCAGTACGAAGATGACGACGAGCGTCACTGGAATCACGGTCCGCAATTTCGCGGCCGCCCGCTCCAGATACTCGAACTGGCCGGACCACGCGATGGAATAGCCTGGCGGCAGTACAACGTGCTGTGCAACCGCAAGCTGCATTGCCTTCACGGCCGATTGCAAGTCCACATCGCGAATGTCGACGTAGACGTAACCCGACAAGCGCGCGTTCTCACTACGGATCATCGGTGGCCCATCTGAGATCTTGATGGTGGCTACGTCCCCTAGCGTGATCTGCGCCCCCCGGTCGGTGACCACCGGCAACTGACGTAGATTGTCGACTGAGTCCCGGATCTCCCTTGGATAGCGAATGTTGATCGGGAAACGCTCGCGGCCTGCAATGACTTCGCCGACGTTATCGCCGCCGACCGCCGTCGACACGATGGACTGGACGTCAGTCACCGACATGCCATAGCGGGCTGCAGCCAACCGGTCGATATCGACGTCGATGTAGTGGCCACCGTTCAGGCGTTCCGCCAGCGCCGACGTGACGCCCGGAACGTTCTTCAAGACGGACTCGACCTGCGTGGCAATCTTGTCGATCTGCCCAAGGTCTGCTCCAGAGATCTTCACTCCCACGGGCGTCTTGATACCGGTCGACAGCATATCCAGGCGATTGCGAATCGGCGGTACCCAGACATTCGACAGGCCCGGAATCTTGACTCGCGCGTCGAGTTCATCCACCAGCTTCTCGGGCGTCATGCCGGGCCGCCATTCGCTGCGTGGCTTGAACTGGATGGTGGTCTCGAACATCTCGAAGGGCGCCGGGTCGGTCGCGGTGTCGGCACGTCCCGATTTGCCGAACACGGTTTTAACTTCCGGAACCGTCTTGATGAGCCGGTCAGTTTGTTGAAGCAACTCGGCGGCTTTGTCGGCTGAAATTCCAGGTAGCGCAGTCGGCATATACAGCAGGTCGCCTTCGTCGAGCGGTGGCATGAATTCGCCGCCTAGTCGCGACACGGGAATGAGCGTGATGGCGAGTGCTACAACTGCCAGGCCGATTGCGACCCACGGTCGGCGTAGCGTCGCTTCGAGCAATGGGCGATACAGTCTGATCAACACGCGGTTGATCGGGTTGGCGTTCTCGTGCGGAATGCGACCCCGAATCAGAAAGCCCATCAGTACCGGCACCAGCGTTACGGACAGCCCAGCGGCTGCAGCAATCGTGTACGTCTTCGTGAACGCTAGCGGAGCAAAGAGCTTGCCCTCCTGGCCTTCGAGCGAGAAGACCGGGATGAACGACAGCGTGATGATGAGCAGCGAGAAGAACAAGGCTGGCCCAACTTCTGCCGCAGACTCGGCGATCAATTCCCATCGCTGAGCGTTCGTGATCGGACTATCCGGATGCTCGTGGTCGTACGCTTCCAGATGCTTGTGTGCGTTTTCGATCATCACGATAGCCGCATCGATCATCGCGCCGATGGCAATCGCAATACCGCCCAACGACATCAGGTTTGCGTTGACGCCCTGATAGCGCATGACGATGAATGCGGTCAGCACACCGAGCGGCAGCGACAGGATCGCGACGAACGCGCTGCGCAGATGGAACAGGAACACCGCGCAGACCAACCCGACGATGATGAATTCCTCCATGAGCTTGTCTTTGAGGTTGTCGACTGCACGCTCGATGAGCTGCGAGCGATCGTACGTCGTCACGACCTCGACGCCTGGCGGCAGCGATTTTTTCAAGTCGGCGAACTTGGCTTTGACCGCATCGATGGTTGTCAGCGCGTTCTTGCCCGAGCGCATCACAATCACGCCCCCGGCGACTTCGCCTTCGCCGTTTAGTTCGGCAATGCCACGGCGCATTTCGGGGCCAATCTGGATGCGAGCGACGTCCCCCAACAGGACCGGCGTGCCGGTATCGTTGGTCCGCAGCACGATGTTGCGGAAGTCGTCCAGTGAGCGCAGGTAGCCAGATGACCTCACCATGTACTCGGACTCGGCGAGTTCGACAACCGATCCGCCCGACTCCTGGTTGGCCTTTCCTATGGCATCCGCAACAGCACCTTGCGTGATGCCATAGGCGCGCAACTTGTCCGGATCGATGACGACTTGGTATTGGCGCACCATTCCGCCGATCGACGCGACTTCCGAGACGTCCGGTACCGACTTCAGCTCGAACTTCAGAAACCAATCGTTCAAGGCTCGAAGCTGCC
Source organism: Burkholderia sp. 4M9327F10 (assembly GCF_005503145.1). GTDB lineage: Bacteria > Pseudomonadota > Gammaproteobacteria > Burkholderiales > Burkholderiaceae > Paraburkholderia. Next base: position 158,499 of record NZ_SCNV01000005.1, read on the forward strand.
CCAGGTCGTGTTTGCCGGTGCGGTCGACCAATGCGTATTCGTAGACCCAACCGACCCCCGTTGCGTCAGGACCGAGCGACACGGTCGCACCCGGTGGCAAACGACTCTGCACCTGGTTCAGATATTCCAATACCCGCGAACGCGCCCAATACTGGTCCGTCTTGTCGTCGAAAAGCACGTAGACGAATGCATCACCGAACGATGAGTAGGCGCGAATGGTCGTCGCGCCCGGCACGCCCAGCAGCGTCGTCGTGAGCGGATAGGTCACCTGGTCTTCGACCACCTGCGGCGCTTTGCCGGGATACGAGGCCTTGATGATGACCTGCGTGTCGGAAAGATCCGGCAGCGCATCGAGAGGTGTCTGCGTCAGCGAATAAAAGCCCCACGCAGTGACGAGCACGGTCGCGAGCAGCACGAGGAACCGGTTGTAAATCGACCAGCGAATGATGCGTGCGATCATTTCGTGCCTCCAACGGGTTCGACCTTCGTCAGTTGGTATCCGTCATCCGACTGCTTGAAAATGAAATGTACGGAATCGCCCACCTTGACGTCCGGGAAGGCCGTGGGCGCCGGCTTGCCGAATGTCATGGTCATGGCACCCCATCCCAACGCCGGCACGGGCTGGTGCGAGAACGTGATGTCACCGGGCGTGACTTTTTCAACCTTGCCAGTCGTCTCGTAGGTTAGAGCCGCAGCAGCGGCGGGGGCTGCCGCCGGAACGGGAACCGATGCGCCCGCGTCGGGCACAACGCTTCCTTCGAGCTTCGGCAGCACGGATTTCAGGCTCGCTTCCGAGTCGATCAGGAACTGGCCGGAGGCAACGACCTGCTGGCCTTCCGTCAGTCCGCTTGTCACTTCGGTATCGTCACCGGCATCGTTGCCCACCGTAATGGCGACAGGTTGCAGTCGACCATCGCTGTTCTTGACGATGACGATCGACCGTTTGCCCGTCGTGATCACGGCTTCGGACGGCACAAGCAGGCGCGACACAGGTTTCGCGCCGCTGATATGGGCGCGCATCAGCATCCCCGGCGTCAGCTTCAGCCCGGCATTGTCGATTTCAAGGCGCGCCTGTAACGTGCGACTGCTTGTGCTGATGCCGGGCAGGATTTCGCGGATGTGGCCGCTAAAGTGCTGGGACGGATCGCCGGCGAACGTCGCGTCGACCAACATGCCGGGCCGCACCTGTAGCGCAAGCGACTCGGGGATCTCAACGACCAGCCACAGCTTCGACAGACCCGCGACCTTGGCGAGCGTCTGTCCTGGCGACACCATCGCGCCATCGCGAACATTGAGTTCGGTCAGCACGCCCGTCTCTTGAGCGAACAGCGTCACGTGCGTCTGCGCTTTACCCGTTCGATCCAGGCTCGCAATCAGCCCGTCTGGAATCGACATTGCTCGCATGCGTGCGCGAGCCCCTTCAAGCAGGCCGTCATCCATACCGCCGCGTTTGAGCGCCAGATATTCTTCTTGCGGTGCCAGCCAATCTGGAACGAACAGCGACGCGATCGGCGCGCCCTTGGCCACGCGCTGCATCGGCGCGCTGGCGTACAGATGGTCGATGTAGCCTGTTACTCGCGATTGGACGACATCGGCCGCCGACTCGTCGAACTGCGTGGAGCCGACCGCGTCGAAACCTTCAGCCGTGTCTTGCCGGCGCACCGTGGCGTATCGGATACCGAGATTCTGTTGAAGCCCCGAGTCGACCCGGATTCCACTGGAACCGCCCTCGTCGGCAAAGACGGGCTGCAGCGCCATGGCCATGAAGGGAGATGGGCCGGGCTTATCGAAGTGCTGGTTGGGCACCATCGGGTCATGCCAATACAGGACCTTGCGGCCGGTCTTTGGATCGACCTTGTCGGCGGGCGCGGAGGGGGTCGCGGCCGTGGCTGACGCCATGGGCGCGTCTGTTGCAGAACGATGGGTGCCGATCACATAACCGGCGCCTAGCAGCGCGACTGCGACAAACACCGACGCCACGGCACGTACGAGTATTTTCTGATTCATGTTTTTCTCCTTATTGGCTGGCTTGGCTGGCGGTCAAGTCAGGTGGCAAAACCTGGTATTCCAACTGGGCCCAGACCAGGGAGACTTGTCGTTCGAGATTCAACACTTGAAGATTCGCTTCGAGCTGCGTGTGCCTCGCGTCCAATGCATCGGAGAGCGTGCCGGCACCGGACCGATAGGCCGCATTCGCCAGTGCTACTTTCTGTGCTGCGGCGGGTAGAACGGTTTGCTTCACGTTCGCTAAACGTTCCCGACCGCTGGCGAGCTTGGCCGTCAGGCTTTGGATATCGGTTACGACCTGTCGCTCGGTGTCTTCGTAAGTGAGCCGTGCTTGCGTGCCCATTTCCGACTTTTGCTCGACGTCGCGATCTTCGACATTCCTACGGTTGATCGGCAGAGGGATGGAAACGCCGAATGACACGTAGTCCGAGAAATTTCCACCCCGCTTGAAATAGGTCAACCCCCAGGTCCAATTCGGGTCTCTATTGCTTCGGGTGACATCGGTGTCGGCATCGGCCAATGAGATGGCGGAGCGTGCGGCGATCAGATCAGGCTGAACTTGATCGAGTTGCTCGACGCTTAAACTGGACACCTGTGACTCCAGCTCCGGTGGGTCTCCAGCGACCTCCAGCACGTTGCCTGCTGCTGTCCAACGCGAGAGGGTAATCAACGCGGTCTTCTCGTCCTGCTGCGCGTTAATCAGTTCATCACGCGCGTTCCCGAGCGTAAGGTTGGCTTGGGCTACGTCTACCGCGGTGCCTTTCGCACCCCGGTACGACGCTTGTCTGGCGGTCAGTTCCTGGCTCAGATGGTCGACCAAAGCCTGGCTCAAGGTGACGGCCTTCTTTGCATAGATGGCGTTCAGCCAAGCCATGGCCGCTTGTTGACGGACCTCTGCCACTTTTTGCAGGTAGGTCGATTTATCACGCTCTACGGCGCGATCCGCCAACGCTGTACGCAATCGGCGCTTGTCCGCAGATACCCATTCCTGTTCGATGCCGATACCGCGCATCGTGAAATCGTCCTGCCCGATCGTGAAGGCCTTTGACCCATTGATGGGCAAGTCCTCAACGCTCAACTTCAACATGGGATTGGGTAGTTGTCCGGCTTTGACGACCACGTCGGCGCTTCCCCGAACTGCGGCTTCCGAAGCCTGGATCGAGGAAGAGCGGCTGGTCGCTATTTGAAGCGCCGCGTCGAGTGTCATGCCTGCGTCTTGAGCGTGCGCCGCGCTACTGGAAAACATAACGACCGATGCCAAAGCGAGGCAATGCAGCGGCCCACGTCGGATGATCGACGTGAAATGTTGGAAATGCATGTGAACCCCGAATGGTCGAGCACCCTATGGCCGTGCGAACGGACATACGGACTCAAGTCCTGAACCAGGACAACATCACCGCGAAACTGCGGCGAACCAGATGGACGGAGTTAGAGGGACTGCGGGGGACGCCAGAGTCCATCCGGCGCGCGGAAGGCGAACGACTCTGCGTAGTGGAAACCGAGGGGGATAAATGACCCTGCGGGTCGAACGACTGAGGGAGAAGATACGGGATGATAGAGACTGCCAATTTGACATTGAGCCGTCACCTTGCACAGAGATGACTTCGACTTACCGTGTTCGCTGGATGTCGCTGTCATCATTTCGCAGCCGGGCATGTCGGCCGCCATGGCGCCGCTATCGTCGGCCATGACCTCTTGCATCGGACACTGTCCAGTCGCGCCACTGGCTGCCAGCCCACTAATGGGCAGCATGGCGCAGAGCAACAGGAGGAGCACTGTCCGAAGAAATTTCATGGCTGCGATTATAGCGGAGACATTTTATTAAGGTGTCAAGGAATTTTGACTACGTCGCTGACCGCTGAATGTCTGCATCTGGACGTCCGTGCGGATAAATGCGTTGAAAAACAGCGATGAAAGACGATCAAGCTTTGTCCTTGTCATAAAACAATCGGTAGACGACAAAGTCCCGACGTCTCATCACCGCTGCTAGGCAGCTCGAAGGCGAACTTACTGATTGTTCGCTACCACTGGATCGCCCGCTCGCCAAGCCTGCTCGATCTGTTGGAACCTAGCCTGGTTGCGAGCCACGGTTTCGACGCTGGGTGGGTACTCATTCTTATGAACGGGAACCGTGCCGGCGCGCTCCGCCTCCAACAACTCGGCACGGACCTGTGCACGTGTCTTCCCGAAGCCTGTGGTGCGGTCTGCGGTGGAAGGACCATTCGTGCCAGTCGTGAGGACAACGGATTCGGAACCAGCGCTATTTGCCAGCAAAGTTTGCTGCGAGTGGGATGTTGAGCTCGTAAGCGAGGGCGCGTAGAGGTTTGGATTACGCCCCAATCCATTGGATCCGCCGCCCGCCGCGAATGCCGTAACGGTTGCGGACAGCAATGCTGCGAAGACCACTTGTTTGAGCGAAGTGATGCGTTTCATGTGTGTTTCCTTGATGTTAATTAGGTCAAGCGCGATAGCGCATTCAATTTCGGTGATTACTGACTAGGCGTCGCTGCGTGGCTTCATGCAATGAAGCCCGATGACCCACGGCAATGACTCACTTGCTTAGATCGGTGTCACTCGCCAATTGCCCCTGCGAGGGAAGGTCTCCATGCGCGCGCCAAAACGGTGCGGCCTGCTGGAATCGCACCTGATTGCGTGCGATGGTCTCGGCGCTGGGCGGATAGTCAGTCTTGCCTGATGGGATAAGGCCCATGCGTTGCGCTTCCACTAATTCCTCGCGCACCTGTGCCCGTGACTTCCCCGTCGAAGTGCTGTGAGTTGCTGCAGGCGCCTCCAGCGCGGTGGCGGTGGAACCCGTGACGCCTGCGGGAAGAACGGCCGCGCCGGAAGCCGTCGATGCCGTGCGTTGACCAGCGCTTGAGTGCGCATTCTGGAATGGGTAATCCCTCGGCGCGGCGGAACCGCCACCACTCGCGAAGGTCGTGAGGGTCGTCGACAGGAGCAGGGTTGCGAAGACAGCGTGTTTGAACGAAGTGAAGCGTTTCATTGTTAATTCCTTGGTGAGAATAAGCGCAGTGCGTAATACGTGATACGCATCGACGACACAAATTGCCGAAGCTTCAAAGCGTGGGCGGCTTACCCACGACTCGACTTAGGCGACTTAGTTAAATTTGCTTGGTTTGCGAAATGCTTTTGCTCTATCCGTCTTCGCGAACGATCGGAGGCCCGGCAAGCGGCGAGCGATGCGACGCACAGTTCGCACGCGGCGAACAGGCAGACGGTGGGACAAGCGTAAAAACCTTTCCGCGAACGAGCGTGAGCGCGCGCTAGCTTTCGCCGAGCACGATCGACGTCAATCGCCAGAGATCAGATTCGAAAAACCTGGAACAGAATGCGAGGAGGGGGAGAGGCGGAAAGCAGAATAGGCTCGGGCCGTGTCGGCGAGCGTGGTTGGATCGCCAATGCAGGGATCGTCGACGCACCCCAGATCAACGGTATCCAAACGAGCGGTGATGGAGCGGGTTGCTGGGCGTGATCAGGTTGCGCAGAATTGTCGCAGTGGGCGTGGCAAACCGCGGCGACCTGGTGATCGCGAAGGTCGGTATGACCATCGAAGAACGTGATTGCTTCGGTAGACGATGAGCTGGAAAGCGCAGGTGTCGTTGTGCAAGCGTACGCCGCCACCCAGAGCTGGCTGAAGAACAGCGCAACAAGGAGCGTGATGACGGTTAGCGTACGGTTAGCTTCGCGGCGCATGGTGCCTCAGGCGGATTGGCGGAGGTTGTGCGAAATGCACTGCACATCGGCGAGCAACAGGGTCGCACGCCGGCATTCACTCGCGGCGGGCGCGGTCGATCCGCCTGCCCCGCACTCCGGGTGTACCACCTGTACCACCGCTACCTTCGTTGTTCTTGTGCACCGCATCTCTTTCGCCTCTACTCGTTGGCTTGCTTGATAACCGCCGGTCTTGCCATTCGGAGCGCTCAAAAAAGGCGCGCTCGCGGTTCGGGTGTTTCCACGGACGTTTCGCCACTTCGCTGGCCTACGCCATGCGTTATCTGACAATGGAGCGGAGTCTAAACACTCCCGTCACTGGAGTGTCAAGGGCCGAGAAGCGAGTTTTTAAGCCGGCACCCAACACCAAAAAAACCTTGACATTCCCGTAACTGGAAGGTCTAGAGTAAGAATTAGAAATCAACGGGCAGTGGTGTGACTTAACGTATGAGGTGCGAGATGAACATCGGACAAGCGGCGAGCGCCTCGGGCGTCACGGCGAAAATGATCCGCTACTATGAGAGCATCGATCTGGTGGAGGCCGCTGGTCGCACAGATAGTGGCTACCGGATCTACGGTGACTCTGACGTTCATGTGTTGCGCTTCATCCGGCAAGCCCGCACCTTGGGATTCCCGATCGAGCAGATCAGGCAACTGCTTTCGTTATGGTTGGATCAGGACCGCGCGAGCGCCGAAGTGAAGACGATCGCCGCGCACCATATCGGCGAGTTGAACACGCGCATTGCGGAACTGGTGGTGATGCGTGACACGCTCGCTAAGCTCTCGCGACATTGCGCGGGCGACAAGCGGCCGGGTTGCCCTATATTGGATGGAATAGGTGGACCCGCCGTGCGGCAAGGTCTGAACTTGAAAGGAAAGCCGGCGACCCGCAGCGCGGCGTTCGCGCTGTAATCCAGATCCAGGAACAAGTGCATCTGTAACTGAACACCTTTTCAGAAATCAACATCTCGTGAAACGCGTCGTTAAATTACTACTGTGCTTCTTGATTGCGTGGCTGCCTTTGACGGGCTTTGCCACGCCAGTATTGATTTGCCCGCAAGTTTCATCGGCCATGGCCGGATCGCATACACCACTGCATCACTCGGCGGTCCCGCGTGCGCTTGCCTCAGCAGGGGCAGCGCACCTGGACACCGCTGTATCGGCCACGCATCAGCTCGATTGCCACGGCAGCATCGGTAGCCTTGCCTGCACACCTGCGGCGATATCTTCCCATTCGGTCACGCTCGTCCCAGCGCCCTCTACATCGGTCTACGCGTCATTCGACGCCACTGCGTTTGCGCAGTTCATTCCTGATCTTCCGCAGCGTCCGCCACAAGTTCTGTAACTCCCCTCCAGCGATTTAGGCATTAGATCGTACGCGCAGCGTCAGCTCGCCGCGCGGTTGCGTGCCAGCACGTCGATGATTCGGCTCGACGGATCGCGTCACGCGTTTTCAGCGCGACGCCACGGGAACCTAAACAGACGGCCTTACTCACGACTTAGGGATAGGCCAAGGAAATCGATATGAACGCCAAACGTTTAGCCACGATGTCACTGGCTCTTGCGCTTTTGGGTGCGAGCGGATTGAGTGCCGCGGCCAGCCCTCCGCAGCCGGCCATGCATGATCACGCCAGCGGCATGATGGGCGATGGAATGATGGGCAAAGGGATGATGGGAAAGGGGATGATGAGCAACTGCCCGATGATGGGGCAACTCCCTCCAGGCAACGAAAAACTCGCGATGCAAATGCACGGTGAAATGATGAAGGCGATGGGCGACATCATGCTCAAGTACGCCGACAAGATCCAGACACCGCCCGCGAAATAACACGACAGTGCTCGCACGCGCGAGCATTCTCCCGAATCTGAAATAGGAGCAACACCATGAAATGCAATATGAAAACGATGATCGCTGCAGGAGCCGTCCTGCTCGTCATACTAGCTGCGGCTTATGCGGCGTTCCCTCAGTTCCGAACACTCGTATTGAGCGGCGGACCCTTCTTGTTGTTCCTGCTGTGCCCGTTGTCTATGTTCTTCATGATGAAAAGCATGAGCCATAGTAAGGACGATCAAGGCTCGCGCCCAAGCGAGACGGCTCAGGACCAGCAGCCGCAATCGCGTATCGCCAAGTAGCGATTCGCAAGGGAGTACCTTGGGCGAACGCGTCACCGTGTGCGCTCGCCCGGCATGAACGCCTTTGCGAGATGTTGCAAATCCGCTTCGGAAGCACGCTCTTGCTCAAGCGCCGGTCGCTGCCGACTAAAACAACCACGCGGGTTAATCTGCTCGCAGTAGTAAAGGAGAGATCGTATGAACATCGGAGAAGCCGCCAAGGCGACCGGTATGTCGGTCAAGATGATTCGGTACTACGAAAGTATCGATTTGATACAACCACATGGACGTGCAGAGAGCGGCTATCGAATCTATATGGAAAGCGACGTTCACGTCATGCGCTTCATTCGACAGACGCGCGCGCTCGGTTTTTCCATCGAACGTGTCAGGCATTTGCTTGCCTTATGGCGAGATGAGGACCGAGCCAGTTCCGACGTCAAGGCGGTTGCCTTGAAACACGTAGCGGAACTGAACGCTCAGATAGCCGAATTGACGTCCATGCGCGATTCGCTTGATCAACTCGTGCAACAGTGCTCGGGCGACAGTCGATCGAGTTGCACAATATTGCAAGGCATACAACGTATGGACGTGGACGACGTCCGCGGCGTTGAAGCAAAAGCAGACACTTCCGCCTCCGGCCAAAGCGCAACGGCCACACCCCAAAAAGCGCACAATAATTGTTCGTGACTTTCAACCCGGAGTGCCCGCCGTGGTGCGGTTGGGATACTTCGACTCACGCAAGTAATGGAGGTTTGACATGTCTATCCGCATAGGCGAGGAAGCACCCGATTTCACGGCCGAAACCACTGAAGGGACGATCCGATTTCACGAATGGATCGCAGACAAATGGGCCATCCTGTTCTCGCACCCGAAGGATTTCACGCCTGTCTGCACGACCGAGCTTGGCTATTTGGCCGGCCTGAAACCAGAGTTCGACAAACGTGGTACCCAGATCATTGGACTGAGCATTGACCCCGTGAGTGACCATCAAAGATGGGTTGGTGATATCGAAGAGACGCAAGGGCACGCGGTGAACTATCCGTTGATCGGCGACGCGGATCTGAACGTCGCGAAGCTCTACGACATGATTCACCCGAACGCGAGCGGCGGCCCGCGAAGCGCGGCGGACAATGCCACAGTACGCTCGGTGTTTATCATCGGCCCCGACAAGAAGGTCAAGGCAATGCTTGTCTATCCGATGAGTGCGGGCCGCAATTTTGACGAGGTGCTGCGCTTGCTTGATGCACTTCAGTTGAACGCCAAGCATGCGGTCGCCACACCGGTGAACTGGAAACCGGGCGAGGACGTGATCATTCCGACGTCCGTCTCCGATGAGGAAGCCAAGAAAAAGTATCCGCAGGGCTTCAAGACGCTTAAGCCGTATCTGCGCACGGTGACGCAACCAACATAATCAACGGGCAACCACGCGCAACCGAACGTGCGTAGGCCCGCGGCGAAACGTGTCGGCGAGGCCATCCGCTCGCCGACATGGACGCTGCATCGGATAAGGAGATCAAAAACATGGGCTTCTACCGCAATGTTGTCTTGCCGCGGCTCTGCGACATGTCAATGCGCAATGCGATGCTTCGACCGTACCGGGAGCGAGTCATCGGCAGGGCAGAAGGAACGGTGCTCGAGATTGGCGCGGGTTCCGGTTTGAACTTGCCGCTATACAAAGCCGGAGTGAGAGAAATCCTTGCTCTCGAGCCCGATCCGCAGTTGCTGACGATGGCGAAACGCAACGCGAAGCAAGCAGCGCGGCCGGTGACTTTCATGATGGCTTCAGCCGAGTCCATACCGTTGGAAAGCAGGAGCGTCGACACGGTGGTCACCACCTGGACCCTATGCACAATCCCAGACGCCGATCGCGCACTTCAAGAAATGCGTCGCGTGCTGGAGCCGTCTGGACGGCTTCTATTCGTTGAGCACGGCCTCGCATCGGAAGAGGGCGTAGTTAGATGGCAGAACCGTTTGACGCCGGCGTGGAAGTGCATCAGCGGGGGATGTCATCTGAATCGGCCCATCTTGTCGCTTATTGAAACTGCTGGCTTCAAGATTGATGAGATCGGCACTGGCTACGCTCCGGGACCTAAGTTCCTGACGTATCTGTTCGAAGGCAGTGCCAGGACCAACTAATGGCGCTGCGCACGCGACCCTGCGGCGCAAAGGGGGCACTGCAGGAAAGCGCTGAAACTGGGTAGCACTATCGAGAGCGAGAAATTCCGCGCGGCAGGTCTTTCATAACTGCGTGGCGATGGTACAGAAGCCCTTAGAAGGAGATTGCGATGCAGATTGTCACTGCCCTCGGTCATGCGCTCTGGATGTCCTTCACGATGTTGTGGCAGATCTTCTGGGGACTGAGTCTAGGTTTCCTGTTTTCTGCCGTGATTGAAGTCGCTGTCTCGAAGTCCGAGATGTCGAAGCTCCTGCCTGACGCATCGCCCCGGTCGCTCACGCTCGCAAGCTTGCTTGGTGCAGCGTCATCCTCCTGCTCCTATGCGGCGGTCGCCATGGCGCGGTCGATTGTTCGCAAGGGTGGGGACTTCACTGCCGCGATGGCGTTCCAGTTCGCCGCAACGAATCTCGTGCTCGAACTTGGCGTACTGATGTGGGTGCTGATTTCCTGGCAGTTTGCCGCGGCTGAGTTCATCGGCGGTCCGATCATGATTATCGTTCTGGTCCTGCTCTTTCGGTTCTTTCTAACGGACCCGTTGAAGAAGGACGCTATCGAGCAAGCCGATAAGGGTATCGCTGGCAGCATGGAGGGTCATGCGGCTATGTCGATGGGCGAACAACACGGAACCTGGAAACAACGGCTTTCTTCTAAAGAGGGTTGGATAGCAATCAGCCACAGTTACGTGATGAACTGGACGATGCTATGGCGAGACATTGGCGTGGGGCTGCTTGTCGCTGGCGCGCTTGGCGCTTGGGTACCGGATAGCTTTTGGCAGAATTTTTTTCTCGTCAGCCATCCGACGGCCGCAATGATCTGGGGTGCGTTCGTCGGTCCGCTTATTGCCGTTGCCTCGTTTACCTGTTCGGTGGGTAACGTGCCGCTTGCTGCGGTCCTGTGGAACGGTGGTATCAGCTTCGGCGGTGTCGCGTCGTTCATCTTTGGAGATCTCATCATCCTTCCCATTCTGAACATCTACCGGAAGTACTACGGTGGCAAGATGACCGCGTTCATAGCGGTTACCTTTTACATTGCGATGGTCGCGGCCGCGCTGGTTGTCGAGATACTGTTTCAGGTGCTCAGATGGGTACCACATGAACGCCACACCGCTATCGTCGATGCGGCGATCACCTTCAACTACACCACCGTGCTAAACCTCGTCTTCGGCGCAGTGTCCGTCGTCTTGACGGTCGTATTTTTCAGAACAGGCGGCCCGGAGATGATGCGAATGATGGAAAGCGGCGAGCACGGCCATCATGGTTCCGCGTAGACGGAGCTCACCTGAGCCTCCCGATCGGCGCAACATTGATGCTGACTGTTGCCGCCTTGCTGCCCCAAATGGCTGTCCCGACGATGCTGGCTTGGGGTGATCACCATCGTTTTCATCGTGTCGGCATACGGGTTTTGTGTCGCCACTCCGCTGGCCGCATTGACTGGCGAGCGAGGCTTGTCCTCAGGCGGCGCCGGCGCGGATAAGTTTGTCAATTTCGGAAACTAGGTCGGCGCAGTGGCGTCCATCATCGGAGCTGCGGCATTTGCCGTCGTCGCGTTCCTTTCGCTGTAAGGCATCCGCCATCGAATGCGAGAAGCGTCCGTTGGCACTTCTAGCGTATTTCGATCACATCGATACCAAGTTGTTGCTTGATGGCCTTTTCTTGTGCCGCGAGCCACGCTTTGGCCTCATCCTTGCCTCCGGCGACTCCGGACCGACGCATTGCAATTCTTGCGGCCTTATACCGCTCGGTTTTGTCGGTCTCAAGAAAACAAAGCGGCAAGAAATTGTTGGCGAAAAAAACCGGTTCAAGGTTGAGCAGACGATTCCCGTCCCTGAATATGCGATCGTACTCGTTGAGCCGGTTAGCCAGTGAGTCGACGTCCGCGCTCTTAGGCTTGGGGCCGAGCTGCTCGGCTTCTTCCTGGGCGTGCCCAACATCCTTTATTGCATCGTAGATTGTGAAATACGACCACGGCTGGATCAAGTCCAGTCCATCGAGGGAGCCCAACGATTGTTCAAACGTGCTCCGCTCACGTTTGCTCTGACCGTTGTCGTCGATGTATGCCCGGAATTTCACGGCCGTGAAGGTCACTCCGGATTGCCCCGTCCTCGCCATGTCTTGCAGGCGTCGTACGGTAGATGAACTCAACTCGCCAGTGAAAGCCTGAATCCGCTTTTCGAGGTTCTTCAAGCTAGTGCGAAGCTGATCGAGGTGCTCAAGACGCTGTGCTTTTTTCCCCATCTGGACAAGTATTCCGGCCAGTCGCTCACGGCGACGCTTTTCATTTGCGTATTGACTCTGATCCTTGATGAGGCGAGAGTCGGCGCCGAATTTTTCCTGAGCGCAGTGGTTGCCGATGATCGTCGCTGACCCATCTAGCAGTTCGGCGACCCATCCTCGCTTATGTCCTTCTCGGCAAAGGTTTCCATTGTCTTTTTGGACGCAGCAGCACACTTCTTCTCCGAAGTGGTAGTCACCGATCAGCCGCTTATAGCTGGTTTTGGTGATCGGGTTCTCTTCGATAAAGTTCGGAAGCTCCCGAATCTCTTCGGGGCTGCTAAACGTGCGGATTTCGATCAACGACGTGTCCATCATCAAACCATCTCCCGCTGCTATCAGGTAGTAGCAATTATACTGTACAAAAACACAGTTATATTTTCGCCAAACGGCGGGAATTTTCTAGGCCCCAATCGGCATATGGGGCGGCCCCGAGGCCGTACCTCCGCCACACCACTTGGCATGCGGGTCCGCACCGGACGGTTCGGGAAGTAAAGTTATGAGAGTCGGGGTACCCCCGGCGGGTAGAAGTAGGAGTTGGGTGCGAAAACGGCTAAAACCGCTCGCGAAGGTAGGCCGGATATTTCGTCATCGGAAATTAGTGCATCGGATTGCTGGGGCAAAACGCGCTCATTACGAGACGACGAAATGCACAATTATGGCATCAAATGATGCTATAATTGGTGCTCATATTTGCGGAGAATCCCATGCGTACGACTATTGCGCTTGATGACGACTTGATCGCCAAGGCTCAAGCCTACACGGGTGTTGAGGAAAAAACGGCCCTCGTGCGCGAAGCGCTAAAGGCCTTGATCCAGCGTGAAGCCGCGAAACGACTCGCGAATCTTGGCGGTAGCCAACCGGGCATCAAAGGGGCACCGCGGCGCCGGCAGGACGTCGAATGATTCTTGTCGACACGTCAGTCTGGATTGACCATATCAACGCTACTGATCCTATGCTGACTACTCTCCTTGCCGAGGAGCGTGTGTTGGCTCATCCATACGTGATAGGTGAGATTTCACTCGGTAGTCTGCGTGACCGTGACGTTGTGCTTGGCGCTTTGCTCGATTTGCCACGCGCGCCAGTTGCAACACCGGAGGAGACGTTTTATCTGATCGAGCGCGAAGGTCTTTTCAATCGTGGAATCGGATATGTCGACACGTCACTGTTGGCGTCCGCGCGCCTGCAACCCGGCATCACCATCTGGACGCGTGACAAGCGTTTGAAGAAAGTTGCGGATGAACTCAATCTCGGCGCGATGCTCGCGCATTAGATAGCGGAAAAGCCGGAGCTACCGGCACAAGGAAAACCATGAGCTACGACGAGCACGACGCGGCGATGGATGAAATGTACGAGCGCATCGGCGATGAGCTGTATCCCGAGCACCGCGCCCAGGCGATTGGCGAGTTCACGGCGGATCGCCTGAGTTCGTACTACCTAGCCAATCCAATGGTTATGCGACCCGCCGTCGACGCTCTTCAGGAGTCGAAGCGCCTCAACGCAAACGGACATCACTCCGCAGCTGTCGTGTTTTACGCCACGACAATCGAGTTGCTCCTAAAGGCCACACTTTTGCAGCCCATCGTCTTCGGCCTAGTTCACAACGACGGCCTGGCTGACATCATCGTGAAGCACGCCGTCGGGCAGACAGGTTTCGACCGCTACCGAAATTTGTTGTCACGTCTCTTTCAAGAGCTGGCCAATCTGGATATTTCAAGTGTCAGTCGAGATGGCGTTTCAGTCGCGCTCATTGATGAGAGCAGGCGCGTGCAAGATCTGCGGAACGACATCATTCACAAAGGTCATACGTGCGACGCAGCCGCTGCCGAAAATGCGCATGACGTAGCTGTAGCGGTCTTCGATAAGATCGTTGTGGATGTGCTTTGGTCGATCGGCCTAGCTGTAGGTAAGCAGGGCCGCATCGACCGCCGTCAATTACCGTAGGAAAAGATCCGCGTCTACGCGCACGTGAAAAACCATTCGGTAATTTGGAAAAGGAAGCACCATGACGTCAAGCTATCGCGGCATATTTGCTCACAAACTCGAAGACGGGACGATCATTTCGGTCCAGTGCGAAGACACGGCAGGGAATGGCAATGATGTGCCGATTGACGTCTACAGGCAGCGTGACATTCAACCGCCCGCCGAATCGCTGCCCGATCAGCATCAGTTCAAGCCCAACCGCTGAATCGGAAAAGCTAGACGCGTTCATCGCGCAGACCCGAGAGAACCCTTGACGCCTGCCGATTCGTATTTTTAGGATATTAAAAAATGTTTTATTCGCGCAAGTTGAATAGGGAGACCGGCCGCGTCGAGGTCTGGGAGTGTGAGTGGTCCAACCCGGGCACGGGCATGGCAAAGAAGGAATTCATTCGAAAGCATGGCGACGAAGGCGAGGTGGAATTCGAGCATGACGAATACTCAGCGGCTTCGGCGATCTGCTGGGCGCCTGGACGGACAATCGGAAACATCGCGGTAAGCTCAGAAGAGGTTTTTGGACACTTCGAAGGTAAGGCCGGTACCAATGCGATTCTTCCTTGTCACGTGGTGCCGTGCGGTAAATTCCGAAACGGCGCTGCTCGTTGGTATTGCAAGACACACCAAATTCACTGGGGAACTAACGCCGATCTAGCCGCATTGCCAGAGTCTGGCGACGTGCGGTGCAGTAACCACTCGATGGAAATGAGCTATGTCGTTGACCCTCTCCAAGTGGAGTTCAACGACTACGAAGAGATCGGCATTTGGTGTTCATTGCCTCCAGCTTTGTCCAGTCGACCGATCGTAAAACGCTCGCCAAAAATCCACGTGCACAAGAGATTTTCGGGTGCTGATAAAAAGTTGCTTGATCGCGATTTCGACGCAATTGTTTGCTCGTACAACCAAGATACCGGCCTCTTCGATAGCACTGAAATCACGCTAATTCAGGTGACGCCGCCTGCAGCCTTTGAGTTTGTCCGTTCGCTTGAACAGGGCTATGAAACATCCTGCGTTACGTGCAAAAAGTGCGGTTACCCTCACTTGGATCTGGGCAGCTTCGCTGTTCATCCGCATGCCAAACATTTTTGCGGTAACTGTGGGAACGATAGTGTATGGAGTGACGGGAAGATCGTTTCGACACCGTTGAAGCCTCTTCACGACCAGTTTAACAACAGCAATACCTACGTGATGCCGGATCGTCAATTGAATCTAGACGACTATCCGGATAGCCACTTTGAAATGTGGTCGTCAACTCCGGCGGTCTTATGGACAGCAGACCGTCCGCAAGAGCGCGGAATCCATGTTCACGTTTACGAGGGGGACGGTCCCCGCCGCGTCGTTGATGACACTTTTGGCGAGGTGATATACCGAGGCAAGAAGCTGGAGCGGAAGATTCTTTGGCAGAACATGACCGACAACACAATTTACTGAACTGACCTTGCTTCGTGCCGGCAGGAAGTGATTTTGGTGATCAGTAGCGTCTCAGTTTCGCCAGAAACATTAACGCTTCGAAAAGCTCGCGCGCCGGGCGCGCGGGCTTCATAGGAAAACGAGACAACAATGTTCCATCAAGTCACGCGTACAGCGGTGCAAGGTGCCCTTCTATTGTTTGCTTTAGGCGGCTGCGCATATCCGTCGAATTTCGTGAACGACGTACAGCACATGGGTGATCCCACCTACGACGCCTGTCGACGCGGGGCAGATCCAATGTCTGACTACGGCGCGCGGTGCGCGCACGAAGCCGATCCGGCTGTCAAAGCTAAGCAAGCGGAACAAATTCATCAAGCAGCCGAACAACAGCGCTTGCCCGCACAGGCCATGGCGCAAACAGTGGAAGCTCCACATCATCCGCGAACTGACGGGCCTGTCTACCGTGCCTGCGCTGACCTGATGAACCGCCTTCGCAACGAATACGGGAAGGCTCCAGTTTGCCTTCCGTTTCTGGACGGAAATGGGAACAGCACTTCTGAGATGACGGGGGCCATTGGTCTCTCAGATCATCCGGGGCAAAACTGGATGGTGCTGCAAATCAAAGCCGACGCCGGGACCGACTACTACAGCTATGACCACAATACACTGGTCGTTGTTCAGCAGATGATCCAAACTCAAGGTAGAGGTCTCACGACAAAAGAGGCCGTTGTGTACGGCATAAACCAGCAGGAGCACCAAGCGGAGGCCGATTACGAGTTCGAGAAAAATGTGATTCGCAGCGGGCGCGCACTAACATTCGACGGACATCCTGTTTCGCTCAAGCAACTTGAGGACGTTCACCGCTCAGTCGAGTCAAGCTTTCGTGAGATGGAGCAGCAAACCGGCAAGATGCCAAATTAATCGGAAAGACCGGGGCTTCCGGGCGAAAGGAGACACACGTGATCATCAGGATTGAAGTTTCCGACGCGGAACTCGAAGAAATGGACTGCAGCTCTGTCGAAGAATTTGAGGAGCAGATCCGCGACCAGCTCGATAACGGCGTCGTGACCAGCGACGGTGGTACTGGTTCTGAGTGGATGGCGGAGTACGAACTCGAAGTCATCAAGGTCGACTGACCACGGACCGCAAAAGCATTTCTTGACGAGTCACGATAAGGCACGGGAACCATGAACCATGACCAGCTTGACGCGGCAGCCGATCCGATAAATGTCCATTGGGCAGAACGGATGGGCGATGACGCCCGACCGTTTGTCGAACCCATTTGGCACGGTTCGATTCTCCCCTCTTTGAAGGTGAATGCGCTTGCCGAAAACTGGACCACCGAACAATTCCACGAACGATGCACACGTGCCCTGATGGCGACAGTCGACTTGTTTTACGCGCTGCACGGGAATGCCAGTTCGAGTTACACGCAGGCAAACGAGAAGCCCCAATACTATTGGGTGCACCAGAACTTCAACATCCTCCGCGCCAATGATGCGACGCGCGGGATGAGCATCCAGAAAGACGAAATGCTGCGCGTCGCGGCTGAATATCTGAGTCATCCGGAAATTCGAACCAACAAATTCGATTGGCTTCTTCTCGATGCGATTGTGTTTGCGGAACTCGATGCATATTCGTGGCACATCTCCGGCTTTGCGGCAACGCTCGCCAGCGGCAACGTGGTCAAATACCTCGCACTGTTGGCCCTCTTCAACGGGATCGGCTTTGTTTTCGGATACTTATTGTTGCCGGCGATCGCCTACTTCGTGGTTAGTAGGGGGCATGAGACGACGGGCTGGGCCATTGCAGCACTTTGGGCAGTATCGGTGGTCTGGTCGCTCATCGGACTGCCATTTCGATGGAAGACGCGACGCAAGAACAAGGCGCTTCTAAACCGGATGCTCGACCTGTATCGACTCCTCGGCGACAGCACGATCTCGCCGCGTCTCTTGAAGAATTCCTTGGAAAGGGCAGCGACAGAAGGCGTAGTGCTTGACGGCGCGGTGTTCAGCATTGTGGACAGGATCGTTGCCCGAGACGCGACGGCTTTTGTGCCCGGACAGATCGGATAACCCTAAATTGAAGTTGCTAAACTCGTACATCATGAGTCTTTCCGGGCCCTGCAGGGCCTGCCAAGGTCGTATAACGAAGAAGGACTAGCCTTTGAATAACGTTTCGATCGATGCTGTTGGCGGTCTGCTGCCGCTGGCCGTCTCTCTCCTATATCTCCCGCGCACCGTTCGTGCATTGGGGTGGTTCTACGGCGCGATCTTTGGGCTTTCCATGCTGGTCTCGACGCACTTCTCCTTTTGCGACAGCCATGCTGTCCACGTCGCCCCCGGCGTCATCCTGTTGTGCGTTGCGCTTTGGCTGCCCAGGGCGCGCGGGCGCAACATGGAAGTGCCGGCCGCGGCCATCTTCACGCTCGCATTCATCGCGGGCTTTCCGGTTGACGTGTATCTTGGCTATGTTTGCGTCGCTGCGAATGGAACGGCGCGGGTGGGCGGCGCAGGCCTGTCCGATGGGCTGATCGTGGGCCCAGCGAGTCTCGCCCTGGTACACCTCGGGGTCTACTATTTCTGCGAGCTGGACGAGAGAGGAAAAGTCCCGCTTGGAGATTTTCTGAAGACCCATTTTGCGGTGACCCGTCCGACCGTCGGCCGGCCTGCGTCGACCATTGCTGAGCCGTCGTGATCGGCATCTCGTCTGGCAGCGCATTCTGCTCGGCGGGGCTTTGGCCACTTCGATAGCTGCGGTATACTTACCACGCACTTCAGACAACGAGTGCCGGGTTTGGCGACCCGCTTCATACAAGCGCACGGCCGCGCTATGCGGCTTTTTTTGTGCGTGTTGCCTCTGCGCGCCGTCTTCTATGGGCGGGCCTTGGTGGGGAGACCTTAGGGTCTGCCGGCTGCTTGTGTGACCGGTTCGCCAACCCTGCCGTGCGCCCGCTCACCTCATTTGGCGATGAGAAGCCGGGTAACGCTCACACAAGAGGCCGCACCGTGCATCCACATTCAATCCTGCCGCTCAAGTCGCTGCTTTCCCCCACGCTCATGCAATCGGCGCCGGCAGTGGCCGACTGCGCAATTAACCCCGTCGACGTCGCCCGTGTCGCGACTGTGCACCGCGCACCTGCTCGCGCTGCGTCGTCGCTGAGATGGTGTGCTGCAGCGCTCGCGATGGCTGCGACTGGTACATCTGCGTGCGTATCATTCCTTGCCTCATGGGAGCGCGGTGGCCAGTTTTCCGAACGGCTGGTTTGGGTTGGCGTGGGTCTTGTTCTACTGCTCGGCGCGCATCTCTTGCCGGCACTCGCGCGATCCGCACCGATGATGCTGCGTGTTCCGGCTCTCATGCTGTGGGCCCTGTCGATGCTCGCAACCGGATACGGCCACGCCACATTTTTCATGCAGGCGCAGCGGCATGCCGGCGACCTCCGTGCGGCAGCTGTCGATGCGCGCGCCCCGATGGCCATGCCTCGGGTTTCATCCGGTCCAGACCTGACCACCATTGCCAGTGAGCGTGCGCGGGTTAAAACGGAACTCGCCAACGCAACGTCGCAGAAATGTGTCGGCCGTTGCACAACTCAAACGCTACGCCGTGTGGCGTTGTTGTCCCGGCTGGACGCGTTGAACATCGCGCTGGAAGAAGCCCGTCGTCGTGAGCGCGCGGATGACAAGCTGAGCGTGGCCCGCGATCGAGAGGCGGCTTTGCGATCGGATGCAATGAACGATCCGGTAACAAGTCGCGTTGCCCTGCTTTTAGGGGGGTCAACGGACACGATCAATCTGGTTATGGGACTTGGATTCGGTGCTGTGCTTGAGTGCATCGCGTGTCTTGGGTGGTTGCTCGCTCTGCATGGCTCGCCCATCACCGACACACCCTCGATGACCCACGGTAACGCGCTAGTCGTGCCCGGTAGCGTCGTGCATCGCGCGGGCAACGACGGGTCATCAGCCTTGGCTGACGGCGTTCTCGCAGGTAACTCCGCCGTTCCGGTCAGTAACGCATCGGTCGCAACCGGTCACCCCGATGGGCAACTGACAAAAGACCAGGATCAGACGGTAACGGTGATGGTAGCGAGAACGGTAAGCGCGGACGTTGCGCTGCTCGCCACGGAAGTGGCGGCAGGTCGAACGCGTGCGACTGTCGCCGAGATTCGGAAATTGTTCCGGTGCTCTCAAGCTAAGGCGATGTCGCTCCGCCGGCAATTCGCAGAAGCGATGCTGGAGCAGCCGCACTCTGCCTGAGCGCATCGTCGCGCCGCAGGCTGTCTCAAAATGAAGTGCTTTATGCGTAGCGACTCATTATTTTGAGATTCATTGAGCATCGCGAAGCGATATTGTCAAAGATTGTCACGTTTCTCGTGCCGTCGCAAAAATCCAGATTTGTCGCATTGCCGAGGATCGTTCTCGCATGATATGACTTCGCCTGTTGCGAATAACAGGTAAAGAACATGAAACGGTACTTGCTCAAGGTGGGCGACAAGTCAACTACGGGTGGCGTCGTCATCGAGGGGGTAGATACCATTCAGGGTTGCTAAGGAAACACATGGCATTACTTTCTCGTTCAATCAGTGGGTGTTTGACTTTATGCGCGAGGAGTGGACGGCTCTGGGCTTGCCTGAGTTTGAGAAGGAACTCGAGGCAACTGATGAGTTGGACGATGTGAGATTTGAGAGGCTACTGAAGACGGCTATCGCTCGCCTGAAGGTGTGTCACGAGCCTTCAGGAAAGGATGGCCCGTGGTCGACGTTTAGTGCCAATAGGGAAGAGTGGGTTGCTGGATTTGAAGCCCCTGCTGTGACTGATCGCGCGGTGCATTAAACCGGGTGATCAACGAGGCGTATCTGGATGCGGTTGGCGACCAAGTGTGCCAAGCACGGCGAGAAAACTCTTTCGCATGCGAAAAAAGGGACGAAATGGCGCGGCCGGAGTGCTGGCATAATTCAGCCTCTCTCAGGTTCTGCTACGGCCCTCGGAATTGGCAGAATCTTTAGCCGACCATTGCGGTCGGCTTTTTTTCGCCGGTCCTTCTTACTAACGGCTTGATGCCTCGTCGAAAGGCGGTGTGTCTTTCAGCCAGTTCATCACTTCGTCTCGCACGCTAAATCTCGGTGCTGCGATCCATGCGGCGAACTCGGGTTGCAGGTCGAGCCAAACGCAGTCCAACAGATCGAATTCTTCTTCGATCTGTTCGGGACAGTCGTCCCGCAAATACGCGTACACCACACGTCGCCCGTTCCAATACGCGACCGCGAAATCCGTCAATTCAGCAACCGTGCCGCGCGGCAAGTCCCGCAACAGCATCCCGATCTGGTCATTACATGCTTCCGGGGTCAGATCGCTCATGATTCTCTCTCCGTGCGCTTGTGTGACATAAAGCATAGATGCTGCCGAACCCGCCGACCCGAAAACGCACAATCCGAAGAACACCCGTTGTTGCTCATTTGAGCTATACTAAATGCTCATATGCGGAGAAACGAAATCATGACCGTTACTATCCAGCGCGCCAAACGACCCTCCACCCGGAAAACGGCGGCCGCCGTTGTCGCGCAGGCAGCGCGGCCGGCCATCGGCCGCACGCCCCGAACGATCGGCGACTTCGTGCAGATTTACGAAGCGGGTCCAATGGAACGGATCGAGTTGATCAAAAGCGGAATCAGCGCCGATGGGCTTGTTGATCTGGCGACGTCGATGCATACGACAAAGGATCAGCTCTTCAAGCGGCTTGGGCTTCCGCGCGCGACGGTCGACCGGAAAGCACGTAACAAGCAGAATCTCTCGCAGGAGCAGTCAGAGCGCGTCATTGGCCTGATGAAGCTCGTCGGCCAGGTGAAGACGATGGTCGAGCAATCGGGCGAGCCGGAAGGCTTTGACGCCGCTCAATGGGTTGGGCAGTGGCTTGAGCAAGCGAACGGCGCACTCGGGGGCATTCCTCCCGCCGAGCTGATGGACACGGTTCAAGGACAGGAAGTGATCTCCGGCCTTCTCGCTAAGATGCAGAGCGGGGCATACGCATGACGGTGGCGATCTGGCGGATCGCCACTGACACTCCCGATTACACCGCCGATGACCTGTCTGGCGAGGGCGCCAAGCGAACCGGGGGACGATGGAACAGGGCAGGTATGCCGGTGCTGTACTGCGCGTCGAGCATTGCGTTGGCCTGCCTTGAAACCGTGGTGCATTGGAATGCCGGGGGCCTGCCTTTGAACAGGTATCTCGTCCGGATAGATGTGCCGGATGACGTTTGGAACGCCGCGACGATCGTGCCGGCCGACGCGGGTCCGGTGGGTTGGGACGCCATACCTGAAGGCAAGGTAAGTCTGGACCTCGGCGACGGCTGGATCAGCGCGAAGAAGTCTGCGCTTTTGCTGGTGCCATCAGTGATCGTTCCGGAAGAATTCAACGCGCTTGTCAATCCGTTGCATCCGGACGCCGCCACGTTGACCGCGACGAAGCGGCGCAAATGGCTCTATGACAGCCGAATCAAGAAGTAGGAATGTTGCCAACGCATGAGTCACCTGAGCAACGTGGATAGAAAACAGGACCGAGAAACGGAGCGGATGCAGTATGAATCACCTTGAAGCGAAATCGACCCTTGAGACGCTCGCGCGCGGCGTCGATCCTGCTACGGGAGAGATCCTTTCCGAACAGAGCCCGTTCAATAACCCGCAGGTGATCCGGGCATTGTTTCTTGCTGTGACCGAGCTCGACAAGCTCATCCAACCGGATCCGGCTGGGAAAGCGGAGCGTGAGCGGCCGCAGAACGCCGGTCGGGCGTGGCCGCCGGAAGAAGACCAGGCGTTGTTGAGGGACTTCGACGCCGGCATGTCGCCGAAGCAGCTCGCCGCGAAGCACGGTCGCACCAAAGGCGCGATCGACTCCCGGTTGGTGCGTCTCGGACGCGTCGAGCATTGAGGGCCCGAGCTGCAACCGGTTTGCCTGGATGCTTGGGCCGGATCGGCGGGCGAGAGCGCGTCCAGTGGGGTTGGTTGAAAAGCTGATAGTTAGTTGCGTTTGTCCATCGAGCCGCTAACGACAATTTTCAGGAATCGGGAGCTTTCATGATCGAGATTGGTCGCACGAGATTCATCACGCGCCACGCAGGGGTGACCCATGGAGCGGCTTGAATCGTTCGGTTTGCCCGACAGTTTCCCAGCCTACCTGATGCCAGCGGCAGGGGCTCAGTTCGTACGGGACTGCGTGAAGGGCATAGGCCGGGCAGACATGACCAGGATGGCCCGTGATCGGGGCTTCATGCCGAGCTGGAAGCGGCTGACTCACCTTGGTCCCGGGGTCTACGGATTGAGTCTGACGATCGACCGCATGGGCGTGCCGCTGATGGTCCGTATGAGCGAGCCCGGCAAGACACAAAAGCCGGTTACACGTCCGTCCGAACAGCCGTCGCTCTTCTAGAAAACTGCCGTCGCCGGAGGTTCATCATGTGTGGGCGTTATTCTCGCGGTCAGAAAGATCTGTTCTACGTCGAGCCACTGATGTCTGACGCTGGCGATCAGCGATTTGCCCGCCACGCGGATATCTTCCGGCCGAGCTGGAACGTTTCGCCGGGCACAAAACAGCCGATCATCGGCCCGGACGGCCCGCGGCTTGAAATATGGGGATTCCGACCCGCATGGGCGGTGGTTAGAAAGACCAAAATGATGGTCAATGCGCGGATGGACAAAGCTGGATCGAGTACGTGGAAATGGATGTTCAGCTCGGGGCGGGTCTTGGTTCCCGCTGACGGTTGGTACGAATGGGTAACTGTTGAAGGCAGAAAGCAGCCCTATTTCATCAAATCGAATGACGGGCCTCCTGTCTATTTTGCCGGGCTGAGCAGCGTGCGGCCGGACGCAGCTCCGTCAGAAACGCCCGGGGTTGTGTTCGGGTTTGTCATCGTCACCGCAGCGGCCGATAGCGGCATGCTCGACGTTCACGACCGGCGCCCTCTTGTGCTGACGCTCGAAGAGGCCAAAGTGTGGCTCGACCCCGCGACGACGTTCGAGGAAGCCGTACATCTTGCAAATACCGCCGGGAAGTCCGCTGACGATTTTCATTGGCACAAGGTCACGCCCGGCGTGAATCGTACGGGCGGCGATAGTCCAACGTTCAACGACCCCATCGACGACAAGTAGGCACGAGTAAAGGCACAGACATGAAGCACGAATACTGCGTCCAGACGGATGTCCTCGAAACCATCGTGGCCTCCGCCCGGGTTGAGCCGCGCCATGCCGCACTGCTTGCCACGCTTGCTACACGCAGCGAGTACAGGTCGGCCGCGTACGTGACGTCGCGCGACACGTATGCGGCACATCCTGGCGCTGTCTTTGACGCGTCCGGAGTGAGGATCGGGGAGAGCTATCGCGATTGGGTCAAGGCCGAGATCGAGGCGCACAACGGCGACGTCGCCGCAGTGTGGGAGCACAACAAGGACAAGGGCTATCTGCTGTCCGAAGTCCAGCCTGTATTGCATTTCTTCGCCCATGACCGCGGCGGCGCCCTGGACAACTTTACGCAGTTGCGCATCTTCACAGAGACCGAGGCGATCACCAGAAACCTCTTCACAACCGCCGACTGGCGGCGGCCGCAGAGTCCGAACGATCTTCTGGTGTATCACGACTATCTCGGGGACCCGATCGAGCCTCGTCCGTTGGGCGCGGAACGATACCGCCTCTACGACGCGATCGACATGCAGATATTCCTTCGTGTGGCCGCGGCGTGTGCTGATGAGGAACGTCGCGTCGCAGCAGCTCGTCGCCTCAAATTCACTAATTTGCAGACAGGCGAATCCGGGACACAATCGTTTGCCGAATTTCATCCGGGATTCGACAAATATCCGAACAAATCGCAACGCTTCTTCGACGACTGGTCTGAGTCCAGCGCGGGCAGCAGCGGCGAACGGATCTGCCGGCGATGGGTATTTGAACCACAGGATTCACAGGGCTACCAAGCCGACAAGAGCCAGCCGCGTCATCTGTACTTCATCCCGCAGTGGGGCCACAACCGTAAGGTCGCGGCCGTCGAAAAGATCCGCAATATGGACGACTATGCGCTGTATGGCCGGTTGAACAAGTTCGATGAGCGTATTGGCGTGCCGTTCAGCTGGTATTTCTATGGCCTGCACGGCAACCTGGTGAAAGCCGGCGCGCTCGAACGCATCGTTTCCGCGGCCGAAGACGGCCTGATCGTGTTGCCGGAACATGATTACCGCGTGCTGAAACGCTGGCAGGAACAACCATACGGATTCTGAGAATGCCAACAAAAATGCTGCCGCCTGTGCCTGACGGCGTGTCGATGTACTTTTACATGAGGTTCGCCGCGGGCAATGAAACGTTCGGCGACGAGTGGTATAGGTTCGAAGCGATGGAGGACCTGCCGCCGTGCCTCAAGCACGACTATCCGACGCTTGATATTGAGTTCCGTGTGCCTCCGATCTGCAGGGACTTCCAGCTCGTCACAATCGACCTGCGGAGCGCTCTGGACACGATGCCGGCGAGCGAACGCCTGCACCTGAATCCCGCACGCTGGAGCCGGGTTCGGCGCGACCTCAGCGAAGGATGGTGCTACACGCCGTACATGGGAGTTGAGCAGGGCAAGGCCACGCTGACTGATGGCCGTCACCGGATTGTCGCAATGATGAAGTTCCTGCAACTCGAGTACGCGACGTTCTCAGTGCCGCCCAAACACGTCGAGACTGTACTTGCGCAACTGAAGACCCGATAGACAGCAGCCAGCGGAGGAAAGTGCAATGTCCGATCGGAGCGATGTTCTGTACACATATCGTTGCAAAGCGTGCGGGCATAGCGGTCAACGACGGCTCCCCGATGAAGCGCATGACGGCGAAGAAACTACGTGCGATGTCTGCAGCGCCCCTGTGACCCTGGAATGGGACGATGGCGTGAAGTTCAACCTTCCTGACTGAGCGTAGCAATCGCTGCGTGGGAAACGCGCGCTGCGCGACGGTGCGGGCTGAGAAGAAGCGGCGACGGACGCAGTTCGATCTTCACGTTGCCCGCCATTGATGGCCCCTTGCGCTTGATCACCTCGACCGTAACGCCGTCCGCGCTTGGGCGGATGGTCAGCCTTAGCTCCGCCGGCGATGGATCTGTAGCCCGGATCAGCGGTCTGACCACGAAAAAGAGAGTGTGCCCTGAGCGAGCCGCGAGTTGAAGACGCCGCAACGACTCCGCGCGGATCGCCTCTTGCCAGAAAATGAGTGCGCCGCAGCTACCGGCCTTCAGGATCTGCTCGGCCGACCACAACGCGTCGGCGCTGAGCCTCGGGCGCAACAACAGGACCTTGTCGACCGGCACGCCTATGTGCGGGAGCGCTATGGCATTCAGCTGCTGCGGCGGCCGCAGGAAGGCAAGTGCGCGGGAGCCAACGGTGGCCAGCGCCGGCGCGAGCAGCCGAAGCTCACCAATGCCAGTCTGCTGGACTAACAGTTCGACAAGCGCACCTTCGGGCCAGCCTCCGCCCGGAAGCTCGGCAGACAGCGCCGCATAGCCCGTCTCAACCGTGCGCCCGCTGGCTCGGCCGAGTTGGGAGGCTCGCCAGAGCCCTGGGTGTATCGCGTCGAGGGATGCGGGGAGAGCGCCCATATCAAGACCTGTATATCCATACAGTATTATGCTCCTTTGAGCGAGCGGTGCAATCCTCGTCCGAGAAATCGCCGAAACTCTGCTGATACCCCGCGCCTGACCTGCCTCGCCGACGAATCCCCACGCGCTCTGGCGCACCTGCTTATGTACACCTGTTTGACATAGCTTCTCTGCAACGAACCCATCAAAGGAGGTAACGATGTTGCAGATTCTCTTTGTTTCGGCTGGACTGGTGGCGTGCCTATGCGGTGCGATTCGGCAAGAGTACCGGGGCAGCCTCATGCTCGCTGCTTCGCTGATGTTGATCGGCTTCCTACTGAAGTAAAAGCGGCGCGCGCCGGGGGAGGCGCGCGCTTTTCCTATGACTCTTGAGGCGACCCGCCGCTATCGGCGATTGCAAGCCCGCGGCAGCGATCCACCTCGTACCGACGTCCTCTCGCGCCACAGACTATGCGATCAAGGTTTTGGCTGGAATTGCCGATATTGAGGTTCGAGGGGCGTTTCCATCAGCAGATTTCAAATGCCAAGCCGGTCAATCACCGATGGCAATTCCTCTTGAACATACGTCTTCGTAGGCGTATATTCATACGTAAATTAAATCACTACAAAGCATGATTAAAATCAACAAGCAAAACGGCCACGCACGTATGACGATTCGTTCAAAGACCTACTTCGCAACGCTTTCCTGCGCTGCGGCTTTCACTCTCGCGGGCTGCGGCAAACCCGCTCACATTGAGCTGCTGGGCGTCCACCCTGGTATGACTCGGGATGCGGTTAAGACAGCATCACCTTCCGGATCGTCTTTGTATTGTCGTGGAGATGGCGACACCGCGTTTGATCAGGTCTCAGGCCTCCCGCCGAGCACTACGCTCACGTTTTGCACGTGGACCAGTCTTGATGCCGCAGGGGCGCGAGTCCGTTCCCAGGTCACTATCGGGAACTCCACGAGTGCGGAGCAGCAGTTTGCATTCGATAATTCGGATGGCGCGCTAAAGAGTTTCTCGGTTGAGATCGCCGGCAATGCGTTCGACCCGATCGTGAAGAGCCTGACCGAGAAATTGGGATCGCCTAAATCCACGTCAGGTTTGCCCGGGATCATTGGTGGCATTCATTGGGAAGCTAAGGACGGGACGCTGACAGCCACCACCGACGAACAGCGCCCGTACATGACGCTCCTGATGCTGCAAGCGTCCATTGCCAAGCCCAGCTGAATCCGCAACCAAAACGTCTAGGAAATGACGATGCAGATCGAGCCCGGTATGACCTTTGCCGAATGGACAGTAGAAGCGGAAGCAGACGCCCGCCGCGTGCTCGACCGCACGACTGGCGATGTGACGTGGCTCCTCGGTAGCTCGGACGATATGCGACAGGTGTTTAACGAAGGCTACAGTCCGGCCGACTATGTTCAGTCCCAGCTCGCCAGGATCGTTGAATAACTCAAAGGAAAAGGACAACCATGCGAATCAAAGACAGGCATGTCGCGCTCGGTATTCGGGCCCTCTTGGCAATCGGTGGGTGCGTCGTGGTTCAGTTCGTCGCGGGGAAAGCGGCCGTCGTTGCCAATATCGACATGCCTGACTCAGTAGCCGCTGTCGCAGGTGTCATGGCGGGAGTTCTTGCAGTCAGGTTGTTCGCTGAACCGATGCTTACGCGGTATGTTCTCTGGAGAGCACGTCGCCTGATGTCGCGACAGTGGTCCAGATAAACCTCTCAATCAAGGGTAAGAAAAGTGACGAGTGAAGAGCTGCAGGTGGCCAGCAAGGACGTGATCGTGGGCGACGCGATCCGACTAGCCACGGTGCACAGCGGCAGCGCGTGTGGCCGGCTGGCTAACGTGGTCGGAGTAACGGTGATTGGTGTCAATGTGAAGATCGACACGGACCTCGGCGTAACCGAGTTTCTGCCAGTCAATCGAAGCATCACCGTCTGGAGGTAACGAAATGGCGATGCTCCCAAAACTCGTCGTGTTGAGACTTCACTACGAAATGATGCGCGCAGCAGCTCACATTGCTGCGCCGGTCATGCGCCTTACTGGCTTTCGTTTCTCTAAGGCTTGGCGCGGGAACAAAATCATTAGTCATGTTGAGGCCAACCTGCTGGCCGATGGCATCAAGCCCGACCGGATTCGCTTCTAACCTGCCGGAGTCTACCGAATTAAAAGCAGTCTGCTGGGTGCAATTGTTTGGGGATTCGGCGACATGTTCGTACTCGTCGCACTGCTTGCGGTGAAGTGCGGAGCACGCCAAGGCGGATCGAGATCACTTCATTGACGTAACGCGTCGCCGGCGGGCCGGATACGGGGAAGGCCAGCTCGAGACACTTTCTGACCGCTCAGATGGCTTTGTTGTAGGTGAATGAATCAAATGACAGGCGAGCAATTCGATGTGCTCACAATACTGCTCGGCGGCGACCCGGATAGCCCGGCAAACCATGCCGCGAGGGCAGTACTCGTTGACGGAATGACACAGGCTGACGCAATGCGATTTACCGGGGCCACGCGCTCGACAGTTCACGATGCGGTAAAGCGTTACGGCTCACGCGATGAGCTGATTCGCGGGGCATATCTGTCCAAGTCGCAATCCGAGTAACAATTTTCTGTACGCCCACTAGACCATATATCTACCTCCTGCAGCCACACGAAAGGAACTACTGTGAAGTCGAGAAAACCGATTGAAATTGCCGCATCGAAATACGGTCGCAACTGTGCGATCGCCACATTCATTGCGTGGGTCATCGTTCAGGAGCTGCTCATGGCGCATTTTTATGGCTGGCACACCAAGGCGACGCCGAGAGATTTGCTTGCGTCGGGTACGCTGTTACTGATCGGGGCCTTTGTCGCGATGTACGTCGGGAAGATGGCCGACGCTCGTTACAAGCGTAATAAGGGCGCGGAAGCGGCACACTGACCATGGTCTTTCTCCCCGTTTTTCTCTTTGCGGCCTATGCGAATCTGATTCTTGCG
Organism: Burkholderia sp. 4M9327F10; assembly: GCF_005503145.1. Classification (GTDB taxonomy): domain Bacteria; phylum Pseudomonadota; class Gammaproteobacteria; order Burkholderiales; family Burkholderiaceae; genus Paraburkholderia. Next base: position 187,753 of record NZ_SCNV01000005.1, read on the forward strand.
GTGCGCGGTCTTTTGGCCCAGGGGCGAGCGGCCGTCGTCGCCCAAGCTCACTTCATCGTGTGCATGGTTGGGGCGCTTGGATTGCTCCTTGGATTTGAACTGGTGCCGGACCCCAGGAAGGGCATTGCCGGTGACGCGTACAACTGGTCCGTCGTCGCGTTCTTCGTGTTTGGCCTGCTTACAGTTCTCATGTTCGGCGCGCGGCTTGTCGGACTGGCCCGCGACAGATCTGCGCACAGGGGCGTCGCGTTACGTTTCGGACTGGCGATTTGGGCAGTCATTGCGGGCCTCTATATTTGCGGTACTGTCGCCGATCACTGGCTGTTCTTCCGGCATCCGGAGCAAGCGGGCGTGGTCGACCCCTCGTTCGTCGGTCCCTCTGTCAAGTGCGAAACGGCAGTCCTCGTTCGGCTCGACGGCGACAAGGCTATCTACCGTTGCCCGCACTCTGGCGAGTTTGGTAGGGACTACAGCGAACCTTTTCTGCCCTGGCCTTCGTTCACCCAAGGCGAGGCTGACGGCAGGCAACTGAAACGTGAGTCCGAGAGCGCGAGCGCGGCTGTCGCTGCATCGAAAGGTGGAGTCGTCGTCGCCATCCCCGCGAGCGAGATTCGCGTGATGCCGGCGCAGTAGTTTCGGGCTGTCTAGGGTTGTCCGCATACACCCCTGCTCGGAGTGAGCCCGTCGACTACCCTGACCGCGGTGGCTGTCAAGCACTCTTGAAGCGGCGCCCGCCCGCGCCGCTTGCCCGCAGCCGCACTCGCCGAGCCTCCTAAAATTGCCCTTCCGACCGCCCGTTCCAGTCTTCACGCGCGCCGAAATCTAGGCAATCGAACACGCTTCAATATTGATTGTGCTCACCCTTTTAACTGATTAAAATTATGTTTGTTCGTTGTAGTTCCGGACGAACGCAATCCGAGTCCAACACAAAACGCCAGCCTGTGCCGGGGTAGTTCGCGCAAGGCTTCGCTCGCAGAGCTGGAAAGAACGTGATTGGCAATGGCCAATACCAACAAACCAACGACTGACCAATCCAAATGACGACCCAAACCATCGCCCACGCGCTGCTCACCATGTCGCAGCAGGAATCCTTCCTCTTCTTTGCTTCAATCGCAGCTACGGTTTACTCGGTCCCACGCTTCTTCCGTCGCTTGAAGCACAAGCAAAATGCCGGTACGGCGACACAGCAACACAACATCGCGTTCGTCCTCGCGATCGCGGGCTGGATCGCGCTCTGTGTCAATTTCCCGTTCAATCTCGTGCTTCGTGAAGACACGTTCGACTGGATGTCTGCCTGTGTTGTGCTTGTGGGAACGTGCTGGGTGGCGATTGGCGCGGTGATGACGAAGAAAGAAGAGAGCAACATGCTCGCCCTGCTGACTCCGCCCCCTGGAGCTGCGCAGCCGACCGCTATCGAGACATTGACCGTCAAGGCCCTAGTGAACGCCTCGACGTACTGCCGTAGCGGCCTGGTCGTCATCGCATTGGGCACGCTGATCCAGATGGCTCATCTGGTGGATAGGGCGCATCCAAACCTTTTCGCGATGTCACAGCACACACAAGCCCAGGCGCAAGCAGGATCCGCCGAATGACTTGGCGTCACCTTCGGCACACCGACATGACCACACCGAGGCGATGGAATGCCTAGCCCTGAACACATCAGGCTGACCACACTGGGAGCCCGCTGGATGAAGCGGCAGGGCTTCGACGTCGTCGGAACGGAGATCATTGCCGCCGGAAGTCGCGAACAGCCAGACGTAATTGGCTTTCGCTCCCTCTGCTCGGCCTTGATCGAGGTCAAGATAAGCCGCGGCGACTTTCTTGCGGACGCCTTGAAACCAGAACGACAGACGGCTGGCTCGGGGTTGGGTGTGTACCGGTTCTACCTCTGCCCGCTCGGGCTGATCGCAGTCGACGAGTTGCCGCCAAGATGGGGGCTGCTCTACGCGGTAGGGCACACCATACGGGAAGTCCTGCGGCCGCAGGGAAACATCTGGCCGGGACCGAACACCGCTGTAGGCAGCTGGGCAGAATTTACCCATACGCCCGATGCGGACAAGGAACGGGCCGTCCTGTTCTCGATCGCGAGACGGCTCACCAACGGACAACCCGTCTCAATGACATAGCCATGAAACTACTCCGAGACAGACGCGCGTGGCGCCGATTCCTGCTGAACGACCTAAGCATGCCGAAGGGGGACGCGGACAACGAACGGGAGCCGAAGGAATACCCCTGCTTTGCGTACGCTTACATTCGCTCGTTTGGCTACGAAGAACTCGGACCGGTCTATCTGTACGGCAGGGACGTGGAAAAGATGGTGGAACGGTTGAGCGCCGCTCGACCTACCGCCGCTTGATGTGGAGCAGGACGTATATGCACGCCGAGAAACAATCCGCGGCCCGTGTGCCTCGCGAAATCAACGTGACGGACGTTGAGATCGCTGGCAACTGGATGCCATGCGAGTACCTAAAGGATCGCGCGGGTCGTGTGCGCGTCGTCATGCTTGCGGACGTCGACTTTGAGGAACCCGCGCGTAGTGCGGTCTGGCATTCGACCCTCGCAGCAGCAGCTGCGTACCGCTTCGAACAGATCGAGCCATGCCGCAAGATGACGCTGCGCGTACCACGCGCGGATCGACCCATTGCTGACTGTTCCTTTCAGCAGCGTCTGAAGCGTCACCTCGTTGCACGCGACGAATAGGATCGGACTCAGCGATGGGACAGTGGAAGATCGAGAACGATTACTACATGTCGCATCCCAGCGGATGGACTATCGCGAAATACAACGTAAGCGATGCGCCCGTTTACATGCTGTGGCAGGGCGACACGCCCCGCGGTAAGCGCGACAGCGTCCGCGAAGCAATGCGATTGCACACGCAACTGGTAGAGCCTGTGGGTGCGCCGGAGCAGGCAGCTATGCAGGGTCTCCCAACCGGTGAGTAACGGCACTGGCCTCGCTTCCTGATCCATAAACATCAAGGTCGAAAATGAATAATAGTTCGGTGGTTATTTTAGTTTTGGTCGTTCTCGTCGTTATAGCGGTTGTATCGCCGAAGAAAACCCGGAAAGCAGCAGAAGCCCGCTACAAACCGCGCGCGCTGCTGACGAAGAATGAAGTCGAGTTCTTTCATAGACTGACCCAGGCGCTTCCGACCGAATACATTTTCCCCCAAGTGGCGATGTCTGCCCTCATGGATCCGGTTGCGCAGGGGAAACAAAGATTGCTGGATCTGAACAGGATTCTTCAAAAGCGCGTCGACTACGCCATCTACACCCGCGATCTGAAGTTGATCGCAATAGTCGAGCTGGATGACCGCACCCATAATCGTGTGAAGGACCGGCAACGCGATTTGTACGTTGCCAGCGCCGGCATTCGTACCGTTCGGTTCGAGTCGAGCAACAGGCCGGGCGTCGCCGAGATCCATGCGACGATTTTCCCAAAGAAAGCCGCGTTGCCGGTATCACGCCTCCCTAAAGACGCGATGCTCGAGGATGGCAACGTACAACCGTCAGGGAAGTCCGGGGACCTGGTATGAAAACACTGTTCGGGGTGGGTGGCATCGTGGGAATCGGCGCCGCCCTTGGGCCGCTTGGCTGGCTACTCTGGTATCTGAGTCACGGTCCCCTCAGCGAAACGTCGATGTACCAGTTGACGATCGCGATACTCGTAGCGTTGCTTTTCGGCGTCAGTTCCCTGTTGGGCAGAAGTCTTGTCGGCGGTACTCGTCGCCGACCTCGCATCACGTTGGGGGAGTAGAACGGTTGTTGTTTTTTCTTTTGAAGAACGTATCTTCTAAAACATCAAAATATCGTTTTTGATGTTTTGATGTTACAATGTTAAACATGATGCGACGTAGTTTTGCTCTGACGCTGCGGCCGCATCAATGACTCAAATCAAATAACTTGGACGGCTAGACCGTCGCCACACAAAACGAGGACATGACCCGATGAAGTCGATCAATCAAACCAATATTCAGACCGGTTCGGACCGCAACACGCTCGCGCGCTTCGCGCAACTGGCCATCGCCGGCGCTGCTTTCGCGATGCTGGCAGCATGCGGCGGTGGTGGCGGCGGTGGTAGCAGCAACACCAGCTCGGCCAACACCAGCACGCCGACAGGCGGCGTCAACCTTCAGGTCGTTTCGTTCGGTGACAGCCTCTCCGATGTCGGCACCTATGCTCCGGTCATTACCGCGAGCTTCGGCGGTGGCCGTTTCACGACGAACCCCGGCGAAGTGTGGACCCAAAAGGTCGCGGAATATTACGGTGGTACGCTCAGCGCGGCCTACCTCGGCGGCTTCGGCCAGCCTCTCGCGGCGTCGACCGGCCTTGGTTACGCACAGGGCGGGGCGCGCGTGCAGGATCCGGTTGGCGAAGGGCATGCGCCGGTCGGCACCGCCAATGCGGACTACTCGGCCGCGACAACCGTTCCTGTCACGCAGCAGCTACAGAACTACCTCGCCGCTCATGGCAGCTTCAACGCGAACCAGATCGTGCTGATCAACGGCGGCGCCAATGACATTTTCGAACTGGAATCCACCATCCAAGCGGCCGTCACTGCTGACGTAGCAGGCGGCATGGACCCTGCCACCGCGATCCAGAAAGAGGCGACTGCCAGCCTCGGTCCGGTCGCACAGACCTTCGCCGGGGTGATCCAGCAGATCGTAGCGGCCGGCGCCTCACACGTTGTCGTTTCGAACGTTCCGGACATCGGGCAGACTCCGCTCGGCGTCACGGGCGGATCGTCTGCGCAGCAACTGCTCACCGCGCTCTCGAGCGTCTATAACGCCGCGCTCACCCAGGCGATCCAGGGCCTTGGACTGCCGGCCAGCAAGGTGATCCAGATCGACGCCTTCAGCTGGCAGGACGGCATCAACGCGAGCTATCAGACGAACGGCTTCACCGTGTCGAACACTGGCACTGCGTGCAATCTGCAGTCGATGGCGGCCAATGCGACCGCATACGGTACGCAGAATCCGAGCGTGCTGAATGGATTGACCGCGGCCCAATACGGCGCTTCGTTCGCCTCGGCGCTGTTCTGCTCGCCCCAAACCTACACCGTGGCCGGGGCTGACCAGACGTACATGTTTGCAGACAACGTTCACCCGTCGACGCATCTGCACGCGCTATTCGCTCAGTACGTCGAGCAGCAAGTCGCCAAAAGCGGGCTGGGCAAGTAGTCCTCTCGGTGGGGGTGGTGTAGAAAAACAATCAGGCTGTCGAAAAAAGGGGCGCTCCATGAGCGCCCCTTTTGCATTCCATGCCCGGACTAACCGGGTGCAAGACCGTGGGAATAGTAGTGAAACCATAAAGCTCCGAACGCGGCGAGCAACAGCGGCCATGATTTCAGGGAGAGACGCCAGTCCACCGTCGACGGCCACGCTGCGAAGATCAGCTGCGCGAGAGCTACCCATACGGCCAGGTCCCACGACGAGAACGTGTAGCCCCTTCGCAGGCGCATCATCGCGACCGCCGCCGCTATGGCATAGCCAAGCATAGGGGCAAGGCCTGCGGGCGCTGCGTTCCACCAACGCAGATTCTCAAACAGCACTTCACCCAGCACGTACGAGCCGCCCTGTGTGCGTTGTGGCCACACCGACAGGCTCACCGGCCGCGCAAGTGTCACGAATCCAACCAGGAAGTGCAGAAGCTCATGGGCGAGCGTGCCGGGCAGGGCGATGAGGGCGAACAGAGCGTTGCCCCGCGCGCACCGAGCAAGCAGAAGCGCGCCGAGAACTGCCGGCGTGAGGTAGGCCGCGATCGGGCGAATCGCAACATGGTCAAGAGCTGGGAAGTGGATCACCGGAAATGCGAGTCAACCGCAAAAGGACTGAGACAGGGTAGGACAGTCTTTCGCATGCGAAAGACTGCTATCTCGACCATTACGCGGCGCGTGAGGGAGCGGCAGCGGGCGGGATTGCAGGCATGATGTCGCCGGCGATCCAACGCACGTGCTCGAGATCGCTCTTATCCGTCAGATCGTTCAGGGCCATCATATAGTCCTCTGACGCGTTCGACGGCACCAGATACATCGCCGTGTGCTTGCCCTGGGTGTCGCTCAGGATGACACTGGCAAGCGGCTTCGAAGCGGCCAGATTGTATCGCAGCCCCTTCACAAACCTCCGTTGCGAGCCGATCAGCGACTCAATGAGGTTCTTTTCGTCGACGTTCGTAAAAGGGATCCACTGCTCCGTCATCACCATGAGTGCCATTTCCTCAATCTGCGCCACACCGGTTCGATCGACGCTAAACGTTGCGATCGTCACCAGGTGGATCTCCGGAAACGCATTCCACAGGCTGACCTCGTCCTTGAATACCTTCAGCTTCTTGTTCAGATCCTCGCTGATCATGAAAAAGAAGTCCGGAACCTGCTTCAGGACCATCTTTTTGCCATACCGGGCCGCAGTGACTTCCTTGACTTCGCCGATCACAATAAAAAGCTTCTGACCGGGTCGGTCCGACTGCTCGGCAGCCGCGATGAAGGCCTTCCGTCGCTGCGTGATTTCGTCTTTCCTGTCCACATAGAAGGGCTCCGGCACATAGAGTGTGGTTGGCAGGTGCAAGCCCTTGGTGAATTTTCCCTGCGCTGCGCGCGTCAGGTACTTGTGAACCGTCGCCCAGCTGCGCTTACCACCCATGCCCGGGTTCCAGTGTGTCAGGTGCGAGGCGTCCCACAGGAAATGCAGCAGTGACCTGATCGTCAGCTTGGAGCTATCCGCCTTGACGCTGCCGGGCTCCGAATCGGACGGGGCGGGCGGCGCCCGCCCCGCAATCTTGTTGAGGGCAAAGTCGAGTTTGAGCATGGTCTTGCCCTCCTCGGTGTCCTCCTTGATCGCGTGTCCCATCACCTCGCCCAGGCCGCTCAATTCGGCGGGCGGCTCGTACGAGTCGCAGTCCGCTGAGTGTTCTGCGCCTGACTCGGGCATCCGCTTGATCTGGAAGTGCCCGGAGACCTTAGAGACATACATCGGTGCCCCCGGCCTCACACACAGGCACAGCGGCCGGATCTTCGTGTGGTGTACGCGACCCAGCGCTGCCTGCAGGCCCGGGTCATCCTCGGTATATATCTTCCCGTCGATCGAATATTGGTGCATCTCCACTTCCCCGTAGTGTTGCCGTTATCCGTGGGCCTCTGGTGACTCCGGCGGGCCCGCCTCACCGGATTCATAGCCCATCTATCGACCGCTTCTGCGTGTTCTGTTGCGTGGTGTCACGCTGACGGCTCTGATCGAGCTGCTGCGTCGATTGTTGCTGTCGGGTCTGCTCCGGCGTCTGCTTGCGCTCGTTCGCCCGGTATTCGAGTTCGACGCTCTTGCCTACATGCACCTCGCCACTCAATTGAGCCCGCGTGAAGCGCACGGCGTCCGTTCGACCTGTCTGCACCAGGACGTGGGTGTCCGTGACTTCCACGACCTTGCCCGCCACGCTCGCGCGTACCTGGCTCGCCTCGGTAATCCGTAACCGCGTCTGCGCAGACTGTGCCTGTCCGGCCTCGGCGGGGCGATCTGCTGCTAGAACAGCCTCTTCGCGACGTCCTGGCGTGCTTCCTCGTTCTCGTGCATCTCCTTGATGCCTTTCATCGCGCTGTTGATCCACTGCGAGGCGATCTCTCGGTGCGAGTCCAAGGGCTTGCCGGTAGGCGTCGTCGTTGATTCGTCCGGCTTCACGGTATTGCTCGACTCGGGCTTCGAGTCGTTGCTGGATGTGTTCATGGGTACCCTCTGATTTCAGAACATTGATGTTGTCGAATCCCTGCAGATTGACCGGATTTGCCCGATCGCGGACGTCGATGATGTCCAGCAGCAGGTTATTCCCAAAGTATGCGCCAAGTTGCTCCAGTGACACCGGCAGGCCACCCTGAATCTTGGCGATCGTCGCGACGCTCGAGCCGCGTCCTTCCTCATAGAACCGCCGAAGCGTGTTGTCCAGCGCGTTCTCCGAGCGCGCGTGAACCACGATGATATGAGGGATGAACCCGGCGTCAATCGCTTGCTGGATCTTGTCGACGCTGGTCGCAAACGTTGACATCTGCCCCTCAAAAATCATGTGCGCGTCCGCCGGCAGAGCATTCTCCTTCAGCACCATCGACGTCTTGCCCGCGCCTGGTGACCCGGTCAGAAAGTAGACGACGTCGCGCCCTGATTCACGATTGCCCTGCAGATTCTCCGCGAACAGGGCGGAAGAAAGCACCGCAGCCGTGTTGTGAACCGGATTGTTGTAGCGGTTGCGCGATTCACGGGACGCGCTGAACTCCGGAAACGTCTCCTTGAACAGATCTGCAGCGACATACCGACCATCGAAAGACCGAGCATCCTGCCGGTATGCCTCGATGTATTTTTCCGGTTCGGCCTGCGCCGATTCAATCGCTTTCTCCTGCACAAGGCGTCTATCCGGTTCATCGAAATTCACATACCGAATATTTTCAAGCTGCATAGGCACACTCCGGTCATTGAGACCACTTAATGGCGGGACTTCTTCAATACAACACCGATTTTAAAAGCTGCTCTTTCCTTCAAGGCAAACACCCGACCCGCCGCACGAACTCGCCAACTATCCGCGCTCAAAGCGAACGGACAGCGGCGCTCAACTCTTGCGAATTTGTGGCTTCCATTGGCAGAAGTTGCGAGACTCCCCGCGTATCGACACACATTTCGACCAGCTGATCGGGCTCGCAAGAGGTCTCACGAACCTGTGAAATCGCGGATGCATATTTCTGACCGCATTTGCGAAAATTTCGTTGTGGTAAGGCTGCGTCAGGTAATGCAACTCATTGAAAATTAAATTATACTCACTACCGCGCATGATACAAGTTAAGAACTCGGCGCAGCCTATACGGGGGCAAAATGACACGAGACCAATCTCTAAAAACGGTTTTAGGGAACCGCACGCCGATCCTTCTCGGCGCAGTTGCGGTTCTTCAAGTGCTGGACTGGCATAGCACTCTCATCGCCCCCAGGGGGCGCTTCGAGACGAACAAGCTTTTGAACTGGCTCAGTCAGTGGATGGGCTTCGCGCTCGTGATTTCCATCGTCAAGCTGTTCTTCATCGCCATCCTTTTCGTGGGATTCCTCTACTGGCGCAAACACAAGGGCCTGTACGACTTCGAGTTCACGGTCTGCCTGTGCGTGTCGGCGCTGGTCTACAGCGCGGTGGTCGTCAATAACTACGCCTCATAACATCAATATTGATATTTTGATGTTGAGATGTGTATCATTGCTCTGACCTGACTCGTAAGGCTCCCCTCTCGGCACTGCAAAGGAGAAACGCCCGGCGTGCTGGCTCGCTTCGGTATCATTTCGGGATCTAGCAACCGGGAGCGAAAAATGACCGCCATTGTTGAACAGGATCTGAAGGACGCAGCTGCGGCCGGAACGATCAAGAATTTCGTAATCGAAGAAGCAGAGACGGGCTATGTCCTTCTCACCGTTTTTAACCGATCCAATGTCGAGCACACCCTGTACACGCAGCGTAATCGCGTACGCACATGGGCAAATGTGAACCCGCTCATTGAGTTCATCCTGCATTACAAACCCGAGCTGCCAGAGGTGACGATCCGCCTCATGAGGCGCTCTCACCCTACTTAGAGGATTCATGCGCTTCTTTGTCAAAGCATCTGCAGCACTGATTTTTGCCGGTTACACCCTGTTGGCTCACGCAGGGTTTCCCGATGATCTGGTCAAACGATTCCCTGCCGCTCAGGGCGCGAAGATCGAAAAGGCGTTTCCGGGGTTCTGGTCCGTCGTCAAAGGCAGCGAGGTTTTCTTCGTCCGCGACGACATGTCGGTCCTGATTTCTGGCAACGTCATCGACCTGAAGACCAACCACTCCATCACGAACGACCTCGAAGAAGCGAACCGTCCCAAGATCGACGTCTCGCAGCTCGACACCAAGGACGCAATCAAATTCGGCAGCGGCTCCCGGCACCTCTACGTGTTCTCCGATCCGGATTGCCCTTACTGCCGGATGCTCGAAGGCAGCCTGACCAAGCTGACCGACGTCACGATCTACATCTTCCCCTTTCCGCTCGCCCAGCTACACCCGAACGCTCCGGGCGTTGCCGAAGCGATCTGGTGTCAGGCTGACCGCGTACAGGCGTGGCACGACTACCAGAACATGGCGCAGTTGGTCAAAGCCGATGCGCTGCTGCCTGCATGGCACGACTATCTCCATCAACACAAACAACCGGAACAACCGGTGTGCGACAACCCGATCGCCCGCAATCTCGCGTTCGGCGAAAAGTGGCATCTGAATGGCACGCCCGCGCTGGTCTTCGAAGACGGCACGCTAATCCCCGGCGCGGCCCCGGCTGAACGGATCGAGGCGCAACTCGCAAAGTCTCACGCCAACATCGCGACGGCCTCCAAATGAAGAACCTTCTTACCCGACTGCTTTCGCGGCTGGCCGTTCGTGGCCAGCACTCGGTCCTCCACGCCGGCGTGGTCACGCTCATTGCCACGGCGGTTTTCATGATGTACACGGCAGGTGAGATGGGGGCGATGGGTCCGCTGATCATAGCGCTGTCTTTTTACGTCGTGTTCGCCGCGGTGATGATTGAGATCGTTCTCGGTGTGTTTGCCCTCGTCAGAAAATTCGCGCAGGGCGGCCTGCGTCGTTATTCGTGATGATTCGCTTTATTGCGCCTCTTTTAGTATTACTAATCGCAAGCAATGCAGCACGGGCGGACACTGACGAGTGTTTTGCCCATGCTGCGCAACGTCGGCACCTGAACGTCAACCTGCTGCGCGCGATCGCAAGGGTCGAGTCGAACTACAGGCCGTACGTGACGAACACGAAGACGTATGCGATCGGAGAGATGCAGATCATGCCGTTTCATCTGAACTGGCTGAAGAAGTACGGCATCTACGAGCGCGACCTGTACGACGCCTGCACGAACATCAATGTAGGCGCGTTCCTCTTGTCTGATTTCGTCCGGATGTACGGCAATACGTGGCGAGCCGTTGGCGCATACGGCGCTGGGATGGCGGCCGACAAGGAGCAGGCCCGGATCGGTTACGCCCAACTGGTGCAACAGGCGTACGACCGCATCACAAATCCCGCGCCGACCAAATCCGCCACAGCCCGCGTCTCCCGCGGCGCTGTCCGAGTAGAACCAGAAAGACCAACGATGGTGGTGCAGCAATGAAACAACGAATTCTGATTGCAGTCGCGCTCGCCGTCTCGGCAGTCGCCGGCGGAGCACGCGCGGAAGACCTCGGGGTTAAGGCGCAGACCTATGCGCTCGACCGCGACGCCGCGGACCAGATCAAGGACGTGATGCGCCGCAAGAAGGCAAGCGGTGAAATGGACCAGTTCTGGAAGACCTATCGCGACCGCACGATTGCCGCGATCAAGAATCCGCCGTCTCTCGGTATCAAGACGGACTACACGGCGCACGCAGAGCTGCGTGCGCTGCAGTTCGCGATTCCGGAAGACTACAAGGACCAGAACGGGCGCGTGATTGTCAAGCGCGGCACCGTTGTCGAGCCGCTGAAGATCATGCCGCTGACGTACGGGTTGCTGTTTATTGACGGCAACGATCCCCGACAAGTCGAGTATGCGATCAAGCGCAGCGAGTCAGAGCCTCTGAAAATCGTTCTGACCGCTGGCTCGCCGTACCTCATGCGGATCAAGTACCGCAATGTTCCGTGGCATGGCGGCATGGGTGTGCCGTTTTACTTTGACCAGCGAAAGATGATCATCAGCACCCTCTCGAAACTCTACGGCGTCGAGATCAACAGCGTGCCGGCCGCGCTGTTCCAGCAGGGCGACAAGCTCGCGATCCAGTTTGGCATGGGAGCCTCAAATTGAAATATCTGATCCGTCTTTGGTTCGCCCTCGTTGTCGGCTTCGGGCTTTCTGGTGGCGTACAAGCCCAGGAGATCTGTAACGGCAGCTTTCCCAACCTGATTACCGACGTTTGTTACGACTGCATTTTCCCGATCTCGATCATGGGAGGGTTCATCAATCTTGGCGTGTCGGGCGATGACTACGATACGGGGGTGAGCGGGTCGCCGATCTGTATTTGCGCTAACAACCTTGCAATCGGTACGCCGGTCTCTTTTTGGGAGCCGCGGTACATGGTCGACACGACGACCAAGCCGGGCTGTATGCCACTCCTCGGCGGGATCGACATTGACACACCATACAACTCGGCTGAATACGGAAGCGAGAACTTCACGACCGCGCCACTAGGGGGAAAGCGAAAAGCCGCCTTCATGCAGGTCAACGAATACATAAACCCCGTAATGTCTGCGCTCGGCGTGGTGGTCAACAACCCATGTCTGGACAGCCGCTCGTTCGACGTGCCGTTCCTCAGCTGGGCCGATCCTACGTGGAACGATGACGCCCTGTCGCTAATGCTGACTCCCTACGCATATCCGTTCGCCGGGGTGGCGAGCGTAGCGGCAGAACTGCCCGACGCCATTTCCGCAACCTTTGGGTTTCCCATGGAAGTCCTTTTCTGGGTAGCCGGCGCCTGGGGGCCAATGTATCCGCTGGATGGCAATGTGGCGGTCGCCAACACGCAGGAACAAGTCTCTCACCTGATGGTGGCCCGCATCTTTGCCAAGCTTCATGCAGCAGGCGCACAGCAGACCTCGGCGGGGCAGGATGCGCTGGACTCCTGCGGTGCGCTCGGCGTCCCGCAACTCATCATGGACAAGCGCCAATACAAGACCAATCGAACCTTCCCGTTCCCGGACAACATGTGTACGCCGATCGGTCGACCGTTGGCCTTTCAGGAGATTGGCGCGTCGCGGCCGCAGGACAAGGATTACGGCTACTTCGTCTTCCAGCGCAAGGACTGCTGCGCAACCACGACCATCCAATAAAGGCACACGCATGAAAAAGCTGTTCGCATTTCTCGCACTCGCTGCCGCCTCAATGGGCACGCACGCTGATACTCCGCTCGTGGACGCAATGACGGCCCGCTGGAACACGTTCATCTTCATTTCGACGCAAATGCCGCGACAGACTGTGCTTGAACTCGCCCGTGAGGCAAGCCAGGCCCACGCCGTCATCGTGCTGACCGGCTTTGGCGGCCCCGGCAACACGCTGACCTCGACGCAAAAGTTCGCGGCCGACGTCAACGCGGTTTGCTGCGGCAAGCAGCCCGCGCGCTGGATCATCGATCCCAATCTCACGAAGCGCTATGGCGTAACTGCTGCGCCGACTTTCGTGGTCGGTCACGGCAGCAGCGATAACCCGGGCGAATACTCGAAAGTCTCCGGCGAAATGAGCCTCGCACAGGCCCTGAAGTTCTTCGCGCAGGACTCAAAACTCATTTCCGCAAGCGACTATGCAAAGCGTGTCTATTACGCTGCATACGGCGACAAATATTAATTGTGGTCAGTTCATCTAGTGATTAACATAAAGATATGAACAAACACAAATTACTCATCTGGATCTGTGCCGCACTGCCCGCAAGCGCTTTCGCAGCACTGCCGAATGACGGGGTCACCTTCGTTACGCACGGACCATACGCCGCAGGGGCAGCCACGGTCCAGCCCGCGAACGGTGGTATGTACGTGTATTCATCCAAGCCCGTCGAGGATGGCCGTCGCTCGATGCGTTTCATGGTCGGGAAGCCGGCCCGGCAGACCTACGATCTTTTCAGCGCCGAGGAAGAAGCTGCGCTCTCTCAGGTGCGCGCCGATCAGATTGCCGCTGCAGCTCGCAACCGAGCCCGTCTGCGCCACGTGCGTTTTCATGCGCAACCGAAGCTGAACTGGCCCAAAGTGGTCCTGATGGGAGACAAGACCTGCGTGCCGCAGCTGCCGTTCGCCAGCTCGGCCGACTGGAAGGATCATCTCGTCTGCTGGAGCGCCGGAGACTCTCGTGTCGAATAGGTCATTCCATATTCCCAAGTACGGCGGTGCGGAAAGCGCGTTTCTAGGCGTCGAGTTTCAGGACACCTACATCCTGATCATCAGTGTCTTTGTCGCCCTGGTCGCTGGCCGGTTCTACGGAACGGGCGCATACCTCGGGATTCCCTTCGTCGGCTATCACGCGAACCGCAAGTATCTGGAATGGCGCAGTTCGCGTCTTCCAGGCTTCGTAACGGTGTTCCTTTTCAGGTTCGGTCTTGCCAAATACTCCAAGGGCTTCAACTCGCAGCGCACGGTGTACGTCGGAGACTCGAAAGTGATCAATCCCGGCTCTAAACGGCTGCTCAAACGAATCCTTCCTGACGGGGAGTAAGAGGAAAGTTATATGGATCTTCCAAATCGAAACAAGTCCGTCGCCGAACTGCGCAAGGACAACAACAAGCTGATCACCGCCGTGATGTGCATTGCCATCGCGGCGTTGCTCATCGCCGCAAAGTCTTTCTTCCAGTCTGACGTTGTTATCAATCAGGTTCCCGGCATGCCGGACGGCGCGAAGATCGAACGGAATGGTATGGACGCCGGCGCGATGCAGGCATACGCGTACGCCGTTACGAATGCGCTGGCGTCAATCAATCCGAGCAATGGCGATAGCGTGAAGAAGTTCGTTCAGCCATTTCTGTCGCCGGCCTGTTTCACCAAAGTCAGTCAGGCGATCGATAACAAGGTCGCGTTGCTCAGCTCGCAGCACGAACTCGGCAGTTACTACTTCGTTCTTCGCGGTTTTGAGGCTGACCAGAAGCTTGGCCGGGTCTTCGTGAAGGGAGAGCTACATACGGTCAATGCCGCGAAAGATACCTCCGAGCCCTACGTTTTCGAATATCCGGTGCATTTCGCCAACTACCAGATGATCTTCGACGACGTCACCTCCTACTCCGGTGACAGGGTGCACAACTCAACTTGGATCCAGGCGCAACAGAAGAAATGATGCAGACAACGAACCGTTATCTGGCCGCGCTGCTAACCGCGTCGATCGGCCTTTCAGTTGCCGGCGCTGCCCAAGCAGACAGTGCCCCCGCCGCTGTTGATTTTGGCCAACCGGCCCCGACCGCACCCAAGAGTGCCGATGTCAAGCGCAAGGTCGTGCATACAGTCCACCAGAAGGCGCGTGACCCGCTCGCCGTCGATCCTAGCGTTGCGGTGAAAGCGACCGCGCCGAAAGAGATCGATCTGCCGGGCGTGCTCAAGGTGCCCGGTGAGAGCATGGACGTGCCCGATCCGACCAAGGCGCGAAGGATCGCATGGACAAACGGCGGCTCGCAGACCGTTTACATGAGCATCAACGAGCCCAACCGCATCCAGTTGCCATTCAAGAACCCTTATATCGTTCAAACCAGCGATGTGAAGGTCGATCACCGCCCGGCAAGTAACAACATCTACGTGTACTGGCCGCAGTTGCCGGCGCAGGCGCGGCAGTTGTTCATCGAGCCGCCGGACGGTGGCCCGACGCTCGGCCTCGAGCTGGTTCCGAAAGACATTCCGGGCCAGACCGTGATCGTGACGGACGACACCGGAATTGTGTCCGGACATCGGAAGCCGGCATCGAGCAGCAGCGACTACATCAGCCACGTGCAGGACGTCATGGCGACGATCGCGCTCGGCCATGCACCGGACGGATATTCACAGGTCGACGTGAATCTGCCGCCTATCGCCATGGATGGCCTGGCTGTCACCGTTGACGAACGTTATAGCGATCGCGACGGCGATATCTTCGTCTACAGCGTTCGCAATCCAGGGCAATCCCGTGCGCTTCTGAGGGAGCAGGAATTCGACGGGGCGAACGTGCTTGCCGTTTCGATTTTCCCCAAGCCGCTCCTGCAGCCCGGCGAGAGAACGAAAGTCATTGTGCTTGCCCGCAAGCGTGAGGAACAGTAAGCATGGAAATGCCATCATTCATTGTGCAGAAGCGGCAGGAATGGGACGACATGGATCCCAAGTTCCGCTACCTGCTGATCGGCGTTACCGTCATCGGTACGGCCTTCATCATCTATCAGCGCATTATCCATCAGGCCCCTGCACCTTCGACCGCTGCCGCATTGCCCGCGCAGGTAGTGCCGGCGACTGCAGCCACTCCCGGCACGCCTGCACCGCAGCAACCGGGGTTTAACCAGAACATCAGCGTTCTGCCTACGTCTCCGCGGAATCAGGGGCTGGAGGATCTGACGACGCAGATCGATTCGCTCAAGCAGCAGGTGGCGGCATTGCAGCGCGGACAAGGCACGGGCAACGCGGGTGGCGGTTCGACGGGATACGTGCGTGTCGTCAGCCAGCCAACGAACGCCGCGGCTCCTGCTGCGGCAAGCGGCGCCGACACAGCATCGAACAACGGCCTTGGCAAGGATCTGCCCGCATCTGTGAGCTTCGACCAGCCCGGGTCGCGTGCTGGCAAAGCCGGGGCCGGTTCGCCGGACGGAGCCGCCGCACCGATGGACCCGCCTGTGCCCGTAGCGCCGGCACGTCCGATGATGGTCTCTGATCCGGTCCAAAAAATGTCGTCGGCTGACGATGCCAACCGTCGCCCCGATCTCGTTCTACCGATGTACACGGGCGTTGAGGCAGTCATGCTCTCTGGCATCAACGCTCGCCCGAGCGGATCGAGTGGCGGAGCGGTCGGCAGCGTGACCTCGGCGATCGACGTCGGCGCACCGTTCGTTTCGCGCGTGAAGGGCGTTGCGATCATGCCTAATTCCTGGAAGGCATCAGATCTCGAAAACTGCTTCATCGGTGGTTCCGCCACAGCTGTTCTGAGCGCCGAGCGGGCGTACGGCATTGCGGACCACATTAGCTGCATTTTCAAGAACGGCGATGTCTACGAAGCGCCGATGAAGGCGTACGCGCTGGATGTGGACGGCACCCTCGGTCTCGCTGGCAAAGTGGTCAACAAACAGGGGGCCATGCTGATGCAGGCGGCGCTAACCGGCGTGGCCGCCGGTCTCGGCTCAGCACTCTCACCTAGCTCGGTGCCTTCGTATAACACCAATGTTGGCAGCGGTTCGGAACAGAGCTTCACCTATCCGAGCCCGAGCTATCTGGCCGGCACTGCAGTTGGGCAAGGCATTAACCACGCCGCAACCGAGCTTTCGCAGTTTTACCTCAATTTCGCCAAAGAGACCTTCCCCGTCGTGGAGGTTACCGCGGGCACGCGTGTGACGTGGATCCTGAAGGAAGACATCGTACTGAAGAAGCGGACCCCAAAGAAGGACACTGACCAATGAAGCAGATACGCCGTTCCAACATCCTGACCGCAACAGTGGCCGCTTGCCTGCTCGTGGCGCTCTCCGGCTGTTCGACAGCCTTTAACCCGATTGGGTCGAACTCGTACGACTGCAACCGCAAGCAAGACCCCAGCAGTAAGTACTGCCACAGCTTCAAGGCCGTGGAGTCTTCCACGAACGGAGAACTCCCCGACAGCCGGTTCGACGCCGAGCTGAAGTTCAGCCAGTACGACAAGGACACCGAGATCGCCCCCGTGGGCGACAAGTCACATACGGGCATGAAGTCCGGTGGTGGCGAAGCACTCGTCATGGGTTCAGGTTCGCTTCCGCTACTCGGCGGCGCCGATCCCGCGCCGCAAGACGGAGCCCCGGTTCGCCAAGGCCCGGTCGTACAGCGAACGTGGATCAAGCACTTCGTTGACGACAGCGACATGTTGACCAGCGACATGACCGTCTACAAAGAGATCGTGCCGACCCGTTGGGCTGGATTCGATGGCGGCAATCCCGCCGGCGGCACGCAAGGCAACTACCCCCACAAGATCGCAGAGACAAAGATTGTTGCCGATACGAAGGCCGCGCCCGATCCGTCTCCGCGTACCGATTTCATCCAGCCGGGCGGTCAAACGTCGGCTGGTGAAAGTAGCCCAGGCACCTCAATGCCGAATTCAATGCCACAGTAATAAGAGAGGAAACCAATGAAACAACAAGCCGCAGTAAGTCCGCTGACCACGTCTGTCCGCCCGTTTCGTCCCGCTGCTGTCATCGTTCTTGCCATGGGCGCAATGCTCATTTCGGTTGGCGCGCTGAACGGCGGTACGGCACTCGGGGCCAGCGCGTGGGACACACTCGTCTCAACCATCCAGAGCATGCTGGGCAGCACGCTGGTGATGGCACTCGTGCTTCTTTCGTTGATCGTAACGATCTGGCAGCTGGCACACGGTCAAGGTTATCGAAACCTGACGGTTGTGCTGGGCATCCTCGCCGTTGCCCTCATCGGGCCGTCCCTTATGACCACGGTCGCGACGGCTACTGGCGTGCCTTCGACTGTCGACCAGGTGCAAATGAGCACCTTCGATCTCGCGCATTAAAACCCCGCGGCCTTTCGCATGCGAAAGGCCTTCAAAGCGCGGCGTGAGCCTTCCTGGTCACGCCGCGTTCCGCTGACGCCGAGAGAGATTCACCTTGACTGCTACCACCCAAAAGCTGCAAAAGAGACCGGCCAGTGACATGGTCAATCTCGAGACCTACACCTCCGATACGAACCTTGTCATCAGCAAGGCGGAAGCGGAGAAGCCCTATGTGGGCGCGGTCTATCGGATGACGCCTCTCGCCGGCGGCGGTGGAGAGTTCAGCACGGTTGTGCAAAACATCTTCAAGGCCGTTCCGGATGACTCTGTTATTCAGGTTAGTCTCGTCGTCCATCCCGACCATGAAGCCCCGGAAACCTTCGCCAAAGGGAAGCTCTACGGTGGCCACGTCGTTCAGGATCTGATCGGCCGCCACAAGAAGCTGTTACAGTCGGCTCTGACGACTGGATCGCTCGTGGACATGCCGATCCTCAACAAGCGTACCGTCGTTATCTCACTCGCATTTCCGAGCCGCAAGGTCGACAGCGACGTACTGGAAAACGCGGAACATCTGCACAACGAGTTCTATGCGAATCTGAAAGATTGTGGCTTCTATGACGCCGAAGTTCTGAGTGCGCCCAAGCTCGTAGGGGTGTACCGACTGTTCGCCGATATCTTCGAACCGCAGACCGAGGTCGCACTCGACCAGCTCGTTGATCTGAAGTACCAGATCTACGGCCCTGACCAGAATTTTGATTTCCGGGATTCCCGTGTGGGAATCTTCAATGAGAAGACCTACTGCACGGTTGTGACCTGTAAGTCATACCCGGAAAAGCCATTCCACGGGATCATGAATCTCGTCAGCGGTGCCCCCTTCAATAGCGGCACGACCAAGGAAGGCGGCGGTAAGCGTATCGACACACCGTATATCCTCACCACAACCGTGCGCGTCGCGAGCCAACGCAAGGAATGGACTCGCATGGAAAGCGCGATCAAGTCGCGCACCGCAACGCAAAACTTCCCGGTGAAGCTGGGCGTCGAAGACGCGGCCGCCAAGCTGAACGATCTCCTCGAGCTGAAGAAGCAGGCGGCCGAGGACGGCAACAAATTCGTTTACGCGTCCACCAACGTGTTCCTGTTCGGCAGGAAGCGTGAAGACGCAGTTCGCGCAGCTGCAACGGTTAAGGGGACGTTGAACAAGCTCGGTTTTGACGCGCGGGAAGTAGTAGGGAATGGGCTCGTGCGCTGGGCACAGTCACTGCCGCTGAATTTCTCGTCGGCTATCGCCAATAAGGTCGATGGCGAAGCGGTCATGGCTGCATCCGAGGTCGGGTGCCTCCTGCCGGTTTATGGCGACGCTCTTGGCAACGTCAACAATCGTTTTCCTACGACCGGCGCGTCCTACATTACGCGACGGGGCAGCGCCCATTATTTTGACCCCTTCGTCAGCAACTCTAATTTCTGTGGCGTCATGGCAGCGGAATCGGGTGCAGGCAAGTCCTTCAATCTGCAGTACATGATTGACTGTGACCTGGCTGAAGGCACGAACGTGGTCCTTTTCGACAATGGTCGAAGCTCCAAGAAGTATTGCTATTCGGTCGGCGGGGAGTTCAACGAGTTCGGCGGTGCATCGGGTTTCAGGCCGTCTCTCAATCCGTTTACTGGCCTGACCGATGACGAGTTCGATGAGCAGCAGGAGACGATTACCGCCCTGCTGACGATGATGGCGTACGACAACGAGGAACAGGACCGTGGCGCCCGTATTGCGGCCAACGAAGCCGTCAAGGCTGCGTGGGGTCAACAGGGCAACAAGGCAGAAATCGCGACGGTCATCGACTGCCTTGAGCGCATCGTTGCATCTGCCATCGAAAATCCCATGAGAAGCGAGCCGGTCACGGCAGCTTTGAACCTGATTCCACGTCTCAAGGCTTTCATCGAATCTCCGACCCGTGGAGTGTATTTCCGCGGGCCGAGCACGCTGAACCCCAAAAAGCAGCTGACCGTTTTCGAACTGGCAAGCCTGGGCGACGACGATCACCTGAAGCGTTGCGTGCTGTTTTGCTGCCTGAACGTCTTGATGACCCGAATCCGGACGGTGCGAGGGCGCAAGCGGATCTATGTCGACGAAGCACAGGATCTGATCAAGGTCCCGTCTGCTGCCGACGCCCTGGAGGGGCTGTATCTGAAGGGGCGTAAGGAAGAGTTGGCGGTCTGGATCATTGTTCAGTCGCTCATGAAGGTTTCTATGTTCCCCGCCGGCTCGGTCATTCTGCGGCAGTCGGCATGGAAGGTCATCATGGCTCAGAAGTCTGAAGAAATTGACGCTGTGATCGACCAGAAGGTGATGACCGCTTTTGCCGAGGATGCGTATTTCAACCGTCTGCTGCGGAGCGTCGAATCCAAGAAGGGATTCTGGAGCGAGATGCTCATCATGGGCGAGAAGACTTACGAGATCGCGCGTCTGTATGTCGACAAATTTACCGCGACCCTGTTTAGCTCCGAAGGCGATGACAAGGACGTCGTGTTCAAGCTCATGGAAGAGGGCATGGACGTGCTCGACGCAGTTGCGAAGGTCATGGGCGATACCAAGGCACGGCGCACGGAGTGGATGAAGAAAGCGCTCAACCTTTGGACCGATCACGACGGTCTTTCGCCGAGGGAAATCATTAACGAGATAACGGAGCTGCTCCAATGAAGAACTACTTTACCGCCGGAGACCTTCCATACTCAGTCGCGATCATGCTGTGCCTCGCGACATATCTGATGGGTCACCAGGCCGCGACGCCGGCAAAGAACGTTGCGGTCGTGGAGAAGGGCGCTGTCATCCTCGAAGCGACACTCGACCGCCCGAACCTGTCGGAGGCGCAAATCAAGGCCCAGGTGAGCGAGCCGATCAAGGCAGTGCTACGCCGCTATCAGAAAAACGGCTACGTCGTCATCGACACCAGCCGCAATGACCAGGGCGAAATCACCGTGGCCGCGATCCCGCCGAATACCATTGACATCACGAATGAACTGCGTACGGCCGTTCATCTTCCGATCCAGAAGCCTGCCCTGGCCGTGCCTCCAGCTGGGGCCTCCAACGCGGCGGCCGTGGGCAATCATGAATAGCGCGGCACCCGTATCCGACGATGGGTCGAAGCGCAGCAACCAGCGCGGCAAATTCGCCGCGCTTTTTCTCGGTGTGCTTCTGCTCGTTGTCGGGTTCTGGTGCAAGCCGATCCTCACGCTCGGTTTCGATCCTCAAAGCGAGCGCTGCCTGCCTGACCTGCATCTTGCGCTGCTCGTTCACGAAGCTCCGCAGACCGTACACGACGGAGACCTCATTTTCTGGAAGCCTAGCGGCGCACTCGCTGGTTTCAAGGAACAGTTCATTCTCAAGGAAGTCGCCGGCGTTCCTGGGGACCACGTGACGATCAGGGACGGCAAGGTACAGATCAACGGGAAGACGGTGGTTCAGGGTTTTCCGCTTGCCCGCTTCTATCACCGAAGCGCAAATGATTTCAATCGCGATGAAACCATTCCTGCAGGCGAGTTCTTTATGGTCGGCGTGCATCCGCTGTCGAACGACTCGCGCTATTGGGGCTATCTGGACGCGCACCAGATAGCCGGTTTTGCCTACAAACTTTTCTAACGACTACGACATGCCCGGCCGCCGAAATACCGTTCTCGCCCTGCTGGTTGCCGTCAGTTCACTGGCGGCATCTGCCGTTGCGTTCGCGCAGCAAGTCGCTCCGCGCGGCGACGACTACGGCGACGCCTTTCTGAACTACGAACCCTACGTGACACCGGGCCAGAAACCCGACGCCGAACCCAAACCGGCGCCGCAGGCCGCAGCGCCGGCTCCTGCTTCCGCTGCCAAGCCGACCGGTAGCCAGACCGTCGACGTCGCTTTTCTGCGCAAGGTTTATCCAATGCTGGAAGAGCGCGCGATCAACGACCCGACTGACGCCAATGTTTCTGCCTACATGTACACCAAGCGCATCGTCATGGATAAGGCTCAACGGTTCAGTGAGGCCGTTACGCGAGTGCTGCACGAGGATCCTGTGCTGGACGAAAACAATCGTGTCCCCTATGCGTCGACGGGCGCGATCGCGGTACGAAACGCGGACTATCAAGCCCAGCAGAAGGCTGTTCAGGAGCTTTCTCAAGTTGGCGGTCTGGTCGTGTTCGTAGATGGCTCCTGTAGGTTCTGCGCGATGGAGCTGCCAGTGCTGGGGATGCTTAAAAATGGATTCGGCCTTGAGTACGTCGTGATATCGCTCGACGGCACAAAGC
This sequence comes from Burkholderia sp. 4M9327F10, assembly GCF_005503145.1. Classification (GTDB taxonomy): domain Bacteria; phylum Pseudomonadota; class Gammaproteobacteria; order Burkholderiales; family Burkholderiaceae; genus Paraburkholderia. Next base: position 210,195 of record NZ_SCNV01000005.1, read on the forward strand.
CCAAGGGATTCAAGGGCAACGTGATGCAGGACAACGGGCTGTTTCACAAGCTGAATCTCAAGCTCACTCCGTCTGTCGTTTTCGTTCCTCATCCCAAGGCTTATGACGGCTCAACAGACCCGAACCGATATCTCGTCGTGTCGCAAGGCTTCTATGCGGAAGATGAACTGATCAAACAGATCGCTTATGCCGGTCACGATACGCGACTGCTCAGCGCTGATGTCATGCGGGATTTGAGTGTGTGGGATCGTGGCGTAGCGACAAGCACCGACCTGCAAAACCTGAAGCTCGACCCGAACAAGCCGGATACGTTCAGAGAAACCCTCCAACCTTACTTGCTCAAGCAGTACTAGGAGTCGCCCATGCGTCTAAAACATTTCCTGGCGGCCATCGTGCTTATGGTCGCCCCGATATTCGCCTTCGCGGGGATCTTTGCGGACCTCGGCTCGATGGTCATGAGCAATTCGACAGCGCCCAGCACAATGAGCACCAAAGATCGGGTCGGCGTGTTCATGGGGGGCTTCACCATGCGGACACCAATCTCGTCCGTGAACCTCATTACGTTCGACCCGCCGCGCATTGACGCTGGGTGCGGCGGGATTGACCTGTACGGTGGTTCGTTCAGCTTCATCAATGGCCAGCAGTTGATCCAGATATTCCGTCAGGTTGCGGCCGACGCGGCTGGCCTCGCGTTCAAGGCTGCTATCAAGGCGATCTCTCCGTCGCTCGACGCGTTGATCACCGAATTTCAGACGCTGCTGCAAAACATGAATAACCTGGCAAAGAATTCCTGCCAGATGGCGCACATGCTCGTCGATCCCGCAGCTTCGGCGTTGTCGAATGCAGTCAATGGTGACGGCAACATTGCGGGTACGAACTCGAACATGTTCTCCGACGCCTTCGGTGGTCTGACCAACTATCTGTCGCAGGCGAATTCGTACCTCAAACAGCAGTCGGCTAATAACCCGAAGAGCGGCAACGCACTGGTCAAGACGGTTGTGTCTTCTGGCGCATCCTCGATCATGGGGCTTGCCGGTCTCGGCAACGTCGACGGCAGCGGTGATGATCCGACCAATCCGAACAGTCTGAACAACGAGATCCTCTACGCGCTGCTCGGCTACAACATTGATGCCGTGCCTTGCAATAGCTACAACGGGGCAGGTCAAGCGCCGTCAACCAGCACTCCCGCGAATAATACGGTGGGACAGGTCACGTGCTCTGGACCGGCTCTCATTACCCTCGACGACATTATCAAGGGTGGCGGCAGCGGCTCATTGAACCCAAATACACCGTTGTCGCTTTATCAGTGTGTCAATCCGAGCGGAAGCATTACTGGCGGTGTGGACGATCAGATCTGTACGCAGATGCGGGTGATTCCGTTCAACTATCAAGGCATCCAGGGGTGGGTGAATACGATGTTGTTTGGGTCGCCGGACCCCGCCTCGTCCATTACCGGAACCTCGATCATCGGGCAGGTGAACAGCGGGCAGTCGACACAATTTACGGCATCGCAAATCCAGTTCATGAATCAGGCTGGGGTGCCGCTGGCGGCTCTGCTGGCCAAGACCTCGAACCCGAATACCCGTATCGCAATCGCCGAGCGTCTTGCGCCGCACATTGTCGATTGCGTGGCTTCGCATGTAGGGGAGGTTCTCTATAAGGGGTCTAACCTCATCCAGACGACGACGGGCTTCGATATCACCAAGGACGAGAAGGATCGTATTGCACAGCTGCGTGGCGATTTTCTGACCAAGGAAACGGCGTGCAACAACAGCGACGTGCTGTTCAAGATCGTCTCGGAAATCAACGAGGACACGCGTTTCACGGCCTCCAACATCAAGTAACCGAACGGGGCGTATCAGTGGCTATACCTACCTTAACGTACTATTCGGTCAGCGCGGACCTCACGACCCTGAGTGCCGTCCTCAACGGCGTCGCGATGATCTGTCAGCAGAACGCCCTGATCTGGGGTTTCGCGTTCGCCGTGGGGCTGTGGCGTCTGCTTTCGACCGCGACCAGTGCCGCGCTGAAAGGCGCGAACGGGCAGGGGGGCGCGGTGCTCGCGTCCGGATCAATGAGTGCTTTCATGCCGTTTATTCTGGCGATGACACTCACCAATCCCATGCTGCAGGGAACCGTCCAGCTGGAGTCGACCATCAACGGAGCCGTGACCGAAGTCGATCACGTTCCGCTGGCGATCTCGGCCATCCCGGCTTTCGGCAGCGTGCTTTCACAGAATCTGAACCAGCTTTTCTCTACCGCCTTCCAGAACGTCGACGCCGAATATCCAGCGATTTCGGCCACGGCCAACGGCTTTCTGAACCCATTGAAAGTGTTGTTGACCTCCCGCACGGCCATGGTCCGGCTGGGTGGTGTCGACTCGGAAGTGAAGACTGTACTGGCCGCGTGTCTTGGGCCGGACTCGGGCGTGAACTACGCCAATATCCAGAATCTTGTGATGAACGCCGGCAACACGGGCGCGACCACTTCACAGTCAATTGAAATCAACGGCACAAATCCGACCGCGCTCGGCGCGCTGCTCTATCAGGCGTCACTCAATACCAGCGGGATGGTCAACGATCCGGGCCTGAACGCCACGAACATGCTCTCGTGCTCGGCAGCGGCCAATCAAGTGGCGAACGACGTCACGAATGCGCTCAACTCGGTCGAATTTACGCGCGTGATCCAGGGCGCGGTCAACGGGATGGACTCGCCTGTTCCGGGAGCGGATTACAGCTTTAACACCGTCGCGTCGCAATACAACGCAGTCACTACCGCGAACACGCTCGGTGGTGTGTTTGCCGGCGGCACCGGGCAGTCGAATGCGGAGTTCATGAACCTGATCTTCTCGGAGATGGTGCAGAACGACCTTAACTGTTTGCGGGCGAGCAGCGACACGCTGACCGAATGTGAAGCGACAGCGCTGCAAGCATCGGAAGTCGAGCGCAACAATTTGCAGCAGGCGGCGAGTGAAGTGCCCATGCTCCGCTATGCCGGCAGCTTCGGCAATTACCTGATCGCCCTGATCATCGGCCTCGGACCCGTCATCATCATGTTCATGATGTTCGCCGGCGTAGACGCTGGGAAGTGTGTCAAGACCGCCGCGCACATTATGGTGTGGCCGCTGCTCGTCGTGAACGTTGGCGCGGAGCTGGTCAACGGCATGCTGTGCATCGACGTGGCGAACTACCTTCAATCGATCCGGCAAGGTGGCTGGCTGTCGCAGGCGACCACGCTGGCCGCGTACAAGGAACTCAGCCTGCAGATCGGCGTCGGCTCGCACATCATGGCAAGCCTGCCGGTTCTGATGAGTCTGATTTTCGGCCTCGGCGAGTCGTCCGCAATGACGAGCGTGGCCACGACCATTGCGCCCAAGAGCAAAGATGTCGAAGAGAACCTTGCGCCTACGCCTGCATCAACACGGCCCATGTTTGAGAACAGCTCGGTCGGCACTATCAGCCAGCTGGGAAATGGGTCCGGCAAGCTCGCAATGCAAGGCAGCCTAGATGCGGTCTCCACGACGTCCACCTTCGGCAATTCGGTGCGGGACGCGGGCCGCGTGCTGACGCAGTCTGACACCCGCAGTCAGGCGATCAGCTCGGGACAGACGAATCTCGCCGAGTGGCGGGAGGCGATGAGTACAGGCAACTACAGCAAACTCGGCATCGATCAGTCAATCGGGCAGTCGGTTGCGACGAACTACAACAAGGAACAGCAGGCGCAGAACCAGTTGCATGCCGGTAGCGGCCTGACCGGGCTACGGAGCAACACCAATGCGACGAACGCCGGCATGGGGGGCAGCATCGGTGCGAGCACCGGGAAGATGGGCGGGCTTAGCCTTTCCGCTGGCGCGCACGGCGACACCGGTACGGCCGCGCAGGACTCATTGCAGGCCAATCAGGATCGTGGTCGTTCTGAAAATTTCAACAATTCTGTCGCGCTGACCAAGGCGTTGTCCGACACGATGTCGCAGTATCAGAACACCAGCGCGGGCAAACAGGCGTCAAGCGATCTGTCGAGAAGCCTCAGTACCCAGCAGTCCTATCAAAAGACGCTCAGTGAGGTTCAATCGACGAGCGACGCTGCGTCTCAAGGCGTCCACGAAAGCTCCAGTTTCGTCGACCTCAGCTCGAAGATCGGTTCCGAAGAAATTGCATGGCAACAGAAAACCAATCCCGAATATGCGGCGTTCCAGGCCATCGACGGGCGCAAATTCAACGATAACGCAGCGGCCGGCAAGTACCTGGCCACCGCTTCCTCCGACGCGAATTCCGGCTCGACAGGTCGACTTGTAGGTGACTCCGCAGGACAGGAAGCGATCAACCGTCACCGTGCGGCCGTCATGCTTGCGCAGGATCAGAGCGCCAAACCGGAAGACAGGCTTGCAGCAGCCCGCTATCTGACCGATGAAGGTCGGGCGATGCAGCACATGCGATTCGACCCGACTAACACGGGCCCGATGAACATGGACATCGCGGCTCCTGCGGACCGCACCGGCGTCAACAGTGGCGGGTTGCAGGGCGCTGCCAATTCGAGGACACCTGGCGCGATCGTTCCTGCCGTGCCGACCACCCAGCGCAGCCCGTTTACTGCGCCGGCCGCCAACGACCCGGTAGCGGCAGCTCACCGTCGCGCATCTGGCGTTACGCATCATGACGCCGGCCGGTCGCCGTCGCCTGTGAGCGCGGGTGCCGCTCCTGCAGCATCTGCAACACGTGCAACGCCTACAGCACCTGCGTCGCCGCAAATCGCGGGCGTCCCAAGCCTGCCAGTAGCGCCCGCGCCCCAATTCAACCTTGCTCCGGATCTGAAGAGGGAGGTAGAGACCCGCGTGCCAGCAGCCCAACGAGGGATCGAAAAGCAGGTCACTGGCGCGGAGCACCTGGCGGCTGACTCAGGGCTCGATGCGAATGGCCACGGCACCGTTGCGAGAACGGCAGCAAACGTGGCAGACAACGTGGTCGACGCAGGCCGGTCAGCGGGCGCTTCGTCCCGTACGCGTCTTGGCAACACCGATACTCCGGCAAAACCGACGCCGACGCCACCGGCTGCCGAACCGAAGTCGAGATTTGTCAGACGCGGGCCGGGTTGAGTCGATCCCTGATACGTGGAGCGCGATGGTGCGCTCCACGTCGACACAATACGCCCCGAACCGCGAAACCGATTTTGTCCCGGAGGAAAGGTGATAGAGGACACTGTTGAAAAAGTCGTGCCTGATACTGGCTTGGTTGCGGTAGCAACTGCTTTCCTCGCCGTGCTCAACGAACCAGATTGGGGCGACTTATATTCCGCCTTCGATCATGCGTTCGAAACAGCGCTGACTGCACCCGACGTAGATCTGTCCCAGCTCGATGCGATTCCCGAGCTTGCGGCCATACACGACGCAGCACAACGATATGCGACGTCAAAGGAAGCGCAACGAAAGGCCGCCGACAATCACGCCACGTGGCTCGCCTCACTGCCGACCGCAGCCGAATTGATGGCCGAAGTGAATGCTTCTGAAGGGAGCTACGACTTCCACGGCTACACACTCTGGCGGGAATGCGATGGCTGGTCTTTGACCAACGCGTACGGTGTGGACAACTGCGCGTTTCTGGCGCGCGAGGGTCATTTCGAATGGCTGCTGGAATCCGTCAGGAAGGGCGAAGACCTCGGGCCGGTTCCGCCGTATTGCCAGGATCCGGACGACGATGATCGCCGCTCGCCCGAAGACGATCGGTTCGATGCGTGTGATAGCGCCGCCCTGTTGATGCTTGAGAGGCTCTGGCCCGATTCGCCGACCGACGATGCGGCAGCAGAAAGCCTTTTCAGCCTGGCGCTCAATGCCCGCGTTGAGTCAGCGCTTATGTGGCTTCTGGTCACTTCGGGCGATGTCGGCACCGAAGCCTTCGACCGGCACAGGTCGGATGCGTGGGCGTTTGCCGAGCGCGCCGGGTATCTCTTTTCTTGCGAGCCGATGCCGCATCTCCTGCAAGACGACACCGAGCTTCAGGAGGCATGGACGCACGGAAGTGAACGCAGAGAGGCCGACAGGAAAACTACCGCAGCCGAATTGGATCGCGTCCGGCATGGTCTATTGAGGGCAATTAGCGACAGCACGTCGCGTGGTTCGCAGGCCCCGCAGTAATTTCACAACCGGCTTTGCCGGTTTTCGTGCGCGAGCGCCATTTAAAGATAGTCGGCAGGGGATTTCCTCCGGCAATAACCAACGTTAAGGTGATCTATGAATCAGGAAGCTTTGCAGACCCAGCTCGAGGCCGCATGGACCGTCGTACGGCATATAGCTTTTTGGGCCAAGTGGGCGTTCTACACGCTGTTCGCTGTGCCGAGTGTGCTTCTCTGCGTCGCGCTGGCCCTGTACAGCGGATTTTCGTTCTCGCCGATTCCACGCGAGTTCTATCAATACGTCTCCGATGTAGCCAAATATCCTACAGCTCAAGACGGGTACGTGACCGTGCAAACATGCAAGGATCCTGACGTCCGCAAATTGGCGAGCGGCGAGAAGACCGAGGCCGCTTTGCCACCGATCATATGCAAGACCCTCGGATTCTCGGAACAACCGATTGAAAAGCTCACATCGGAAGCGAGTAAATACCTGTGGGGTGGCTACGGAATCGCTGTGTTTGTCGCAGCCTTTTTCGCCTCCATGCTCGGCATCTTCGAATCGAGTCGCCGCGCCTTCCGAGCGTCGGCAACCGGCCGCGGTCCGCGAACGGCTAAACCGGTGGTGTAGGGTCACGCGCCAGTTCCCCCATCGATAGCCGATCAGCAGAGCCGATTGATCGACTGTAAATGAATACACGTACGTGCGAAGCCGATCCGCTGACTCTGGTATTAATTCGAAAATCTGGCGTTAAAAGAGAGGGGTTTCGGTAAAAACTCTTTTGTGCTAGTGTGAAAGAAAATCAATGAAAATTAGAGGTGAAAAATGGCGATGTTAAAAAAGGCGGCGCTGAAAGTCCTCGAACTGATCAAACGTATTCCGATTGCAGAAGGCCCCGGCGGCTACAGCGGTGGCAATTCTTATGGTGGCCCGGCAAAAGGGATAAATCACAACGGGGTTGGCCTGGGCGCACCGGGTCCGAAGAACAAGTTCGGCATGAACGGCCGCTCGGGGTATTGAGCATCGGCTGAGTTGCCGCGTCGCAACGGTGACGGTCTGGCCGCGCTGAACAGGAAATAGAAAGGGCTGGTTTTCGCATGCGAAACCAGCCCTTTTTCTATGGTGCCACCGTCTACCAGTCGAACGCAGCGCCTTCGCACACGGGCTGCTCCATGCCGGCCGTTCGCTTTTTCAACGCATTGCGCACCGTCGACGCCTTTACTTTGTATAGGTCCGCAATCGAATCGATCGTCATGCCTGAATCGAAAAGCTTCAGCCATGTCTCCAGCCGCTGCTCCCTGACGTCCTGCGCCGTCAGGCCCATTGCCTTCCGAAAACCCGCCTCGATCGCCTTCTGGCCGCGCTTCTTCGCCTCGGTGTAGGAAAATTTCCGCTTGCGGTACAGCGTGTTCAAGACGGACTCGGGCTTAACCTTGTAGAGCGAGGCCACGAGGTCGACGCTCATGCCGGACTCGAGCAGGCGGATCCACGTGTCGTAGCGAATCTCCAGTACCTGGCTGGCCGTGATGCCTAGTTGCTTGCGATAGGAAAAGACCTGCATGTGCTTCGCGCCGATGGACTCCGCGATTTGAGTATCGGCGACACCCTTGCCCAGACCTTTTTTAATAAGTGTTTTTTGTTCGTCAGTCAGCATAGCGGTCCATCGGGAGCATTTGGGATGCCACGTACAGGATCAGACTCTGTTATGTCCCGGCCCGCCGGCGGCGACACAAGCATGGCGAAAACCGACAGATCAGATCCGGGGGAAAGCGACTTTCCAAGCGTCTGGAGCATGTACGGAGCGCCGCTACCCGGATTAGACACGATATTACAACTACATAACAAGGAGCCGGACCCTAAAAAAGGTGCCGGAACACCCCTGCCACTGTACATCGTCATTTAAAATTCGGAAAGAATGTAGCTGTGACGCCCGTCACAAAAGGTGTTTACCGTGGTTTACTAAACCAAGGATGCGGCACTGGCGCGCGCAATGGTATCGGATCGAACATGACAATACTGTTAATAATTGTAATGTAAGGAAAGCACAAACCAGCGTAGCAGTTTGCGGGCCACGCGGTTCCCCCCACTCTTCCTGAATGCCGCAAGCGCGTCCGCGACACTCGTCAGCGCGCCATTGAGATGATTCCGTTCACCAGCTGACTGAACATCGCGGTATCCCCTCCCGTAAATTCCGGCGTCACAATGTAAGTTCCTGCAACCGAAACGGCCGGTGTGTTTGTGATCTGCAGTGACTTCTGGAGCACCAGAAGCGACTGCAGACTAGCCCTGAGCGTGTCACCGTGCGCTTGCACCAGCTCAGGTACCGATACCGGCACGTGCGCCGCGCGCCCTATCCTGTCAATGCCCGCCCAATTCAGCGTGGACAACCCTTTATCCTGCACCCCTATAAATGCCGCTTCCATAAAGTTATGTATGTACGCTGGGTAATATTTCTGCACAGCGAGATAACTCAACGCGAACTGGATTCCATCGGCTTTATTGACGAGCGGCGTAAAAGCAAAGGTCTTATCCTGCGGCAGTGTCGCCTCCAGATTCTTGAAGAACTGGAAATACATACGGGAGAACGGGCAGCTGGGCGAAAAGAAAACCCGTACAGTCTCCTCATCGCCCGCAACGGGCTTGACCTGCAGGTACGGCTTGAGCTGCTCCATGCCGGCCGGAACCTGGGCGTGAGCAGCAACGGGCAGCGCTACGGCGACGGCCAGAACCAGTGACGCGAGTCGCTTCATATCAGACCTCTTCGGCTTCGATAACTTCGGTGATGGCGTCAACCTGCGCACGGTCCATATGTGACGAAAGCGGTTCGTCGCTACCGGCATCGGCCGCCTGGTGGTAAGCGTCGATCGCGTTCGCAACCTGGACGTAGTTCAATCCGTGTGTCTTGGAAAGTCGAACGCGGAGGCTCGGATGCGCCTCTGCGTCGATGTTCCCTTCGAGTTTGGTGACGACTTCCGCCATGGTCGACCCAAACGACTGAACGGCGCGAATGCCGGCCACCGCGAGAGGCTCGAACTGGTCCTGCTCGCAAGCAGCGCGATAGATCGCGGAAGTGTCAACCCGGTCGGCTTGCAGCAAGCCCTTGATTTCAGGAGTCGTCGTGATGACTTCAAGGAGCGCAACCTTGCCCTTCTTCACGCCATCCTTAACCTCCGTGATGGTATCTCCGAGATACATTCCGTTGGACTTCAGCCAGAACTGCTCATCCCGGGTCAGCCTGCGGGTCGTGGGCACGCCTTCGTAGCGATCTATGAGCCGCTGCGCAACCACCAGTTTCAGCACCTGCGCGACACGGTACGCGTCGCGCACCTTGTCCTCGGTCAGATCAATGGAGCGGGAATACGTCTCGAAGCTGCTATTGGTGTGAAGCGTTGCAAGCACCAGATGCCCCGTTTGCGCGGCCTGCAGGGCGATCTCCATCGTCTCCGAGTCGCGGATCTCGGCCACCATGATGATGTCCGGATCCTGACGCAGCGAAGAGCGCAACGCTCGTTTGAACGTGATGTTGCCGCCAATCTGGACCTGCGTAATTGGCCCGTCGCCGCGAATAGCGATTTCCACCGGGTTCTCAATCGTGTGGATCGCCTTCTGCTCGTCGTTCAACCAGTCCAGCATCGCGTTGAGTAATGTGGTCTTCCCTGATCCTGTAGGGCCAGTCACGAGGATCAGTCCACTAGGCTCCGAAAGCGCGCGCAGGATCGTGCGAAGCAGCGCATAAGACAGACGAAGCTCATGGAGCTTTGGAGCGCGCTGCGGGTCGAGTAGCCGGCACTTGAACGAGAACCCGTTATAGGTCTTCGTGTATTCGACCCGCACGTCAACCATATACAACGATTCGCCCTCGAACGGTCGCAGGCCATGTTCGCGAGCGAACTCGGCCGGTAGCTCCAGCTCGAAACGGGTAGACGCGATTTCAGGGGTCGTGGCGCCTTGCGATGTACCAGTCAGCTGGAACATCTTGGTTTCCCAATGTCGGCCAATCGCCGCACCGTCGTATCTGAACTTGAAGTTCTTGAATCCGCCCGGAGTGCGGACATTCACAAACACGTCGGGCGAGTCCCTGTGGCCGCGCCCACTTATGTGGACATCGGATGACTGCGTGACGATCGCCCACACGAATAGCTGGCGTATGGCCTGCTCGATGGGCGCATGCTCGCTTGAACCCTCCTTCACCATCATGATCGCCCTGCGCTGGTCAGGCGTCAGGGCATCCAGTCCCTTTACTGCAGGTAGATCTTTCTCGGCCATCCTAGCCCCCGTTTACTGTTCTGACTCGTTAGGTTGTCGCGCTTTCGCCAAGCACTCAAATATTGATTTGAGTCGGCAAGGGAACTGATTATAATTTAACTATACCTAGCTCTCAACATAACGATGCAGACCAATGTCCCGGGTGTTCGCCGTCCAGTCGCCATGTGCTCAAGCGCAGTCCTGGCCGCGCTATTCTGTACAGCGGCGTTTGCGCAAGGCATGCCGACGACGCCCGAGAGCGTGAAGGGCTTCGCCGAGTCAACGTTCAATTCAGAAGTCTTCAAAGGACTGGTACAGAACTACCAGCATCAAAATTCGGCGGTCGTCAATAGCGTGAACGATCTCGCTGTCGCACAGGCCAAGGCTGCGCTGCCGAAAGCATCGGAATATGGCGACAGGATTCGCTACGGAACCCATAACGTTGTGACCAACGACGGAGAAACGATCGTTTCGTGGATGATCCAACTGACCGGCGCGAACGCCGCACAACGGAAAGACTTCCTGACAAGGCTTGCCAATCTGGCTTCCCAGCGCAACCCTGAAGCAATGACCTTCGAGGGTTTTGTGTCCGAGTATGGTCTCTTCGGCGAACCGCAAAGCGTCCCGAAAGCTATGGACCTGTACCGGAACGCTGCGGCATTCAACTACCAGCCGGCGATCTACGATCTCGCCGTTGCCGCTGCGTATGGCAAGGGCCAACGCCCGGACGCCGGCACAGCGTCCGCGCTGATAAGTCAGGCTGCAGCCATCGCTCCGGATGCCTCATACCGTGTCTGTGGATTCGGCGCGTTCCTCAGCTATCGCCAGGGCGATCAGCAACGGGCGCTGACCTATACAAAATCTTGCTGGTCCGATCTCGCGGGCATTCCGAAAGCGCTGTACAACGATCAGGTCACACCGAATCAACGCGTCATGCTGCTGCGCGCCTCGATCGCGACAGGCGTTGACGACGGCTACGGATTGCTCGCGCGCGTCACTCACGACGCCGGGCCAGAGCCGCAGTATCTCGCATGCAAATACATGCTGGTCGACAAATACCGCCGCACGCTCAACGGCAACACGCTGAAGGACGATGCGGTGAGCTGCTACCGGCAGTCCGGTTCAGCACCTACTGATCCCAAAGAGGCACTTCTCAAGCTCAACACCGTCGTTCCGGGGATTATCGGGTTCGTGCCTACGGAGATCCGCGCGCTCGAAAAGTCGCGTGCTTCCAACAAGTTTCACTACGCGTGGAGCGTGCCGTACCTGCCGTTCCGTCAAGAGGACGTGGACCTCTTTTCACCATTCGTAAGTCATACAAAACAATAAGGGCCAACAAGAAATGAGACTGACCATCTCCGCACTGGCAGTGAGTGCCATTGCGCTCGTGCTACCGGCTGTTGGACACGCGGCTGACGACTCGCCAAAGAGCGTACTCACACAGGCTGTCGTAGACGGAAAGGCAAACGCGCCTCTTGACGACAACGGACAGTTTGCGGCCGCTATTGCGTCAATCAAGCAAAGGACGGGAAACGACGGTCCGGTAATGCTCTACGCCGCGCGCATCCTGACTTTCAAGGAACAGCCTCGATGCGGTCGCGTGGCGTACGTGATCGCACAGCCAAGCGCTCACCTTGCGTGGCCAGATATGGGCGGCCAGCTGAACATCTGCGAGGACGGCCAACCCCCGTTGCGCATGTGCGCCGGTCACCCGGACAAACTCGTATTGGCCAACAGCCTTTGCCCGGATAGGTCCACGCCCGCGGACACCTCTGAGGTTACCGCAGCGATTCAGGCGGCTGTTGCGGGCGGCAGCATGACGCCAGAAGACGCATCGAAAATGGTTCGCCCGCAGCATGACGGCGCTGCGCAAGGCGCAAAGGGGCAATAGACATGAGGCGTCTGCTACCATTACTCCTTGCACTCTGCGCGCCCGCCGTTTTCGCGCAAAGCGCTGCCGACGTGGCAAACGGGACAAGCTTCGCCAACTCGATCGCTCCTACCTCGCCCTCGCAGATAGTGAATCCGTCCGGGGTTAGCAGCGCTTGGTCAGGAAGCACCACGACACCGACCACGGTACCGTCAGGCTTCGCCGGTTTCTCCAACCCGAACACGTCATCCTCCGCGTTGACCGCGGCAAAGTCCGGCAGTCTGACTGCGCTCGGGAATCAGGCTCAGATCGATTGCGCGAGTTACACGCCAGGCAGCGACCCGTACCAGAACCAGTATTGCGCTGCCGTGAACTTCTTGAACAACCAGTGCATGCAGCCAACGACGGGCGAAGCGTCCGTCCTGGGAAAGACTGGCACGGTGCAAGGCACCTCCGCAAACTGCGCGGGTACATACGGCGCCGGTCAGTCTCAGTTCGGTTACGGCAATCAGGTCACGCCCAGCGATCCGATTTTCTCGGGAACGCAAAATCTCGGCAACACTGCGTCGAACACGCTTACCCAGACGTGCTCTACCCAAACCGTCGTGACAACGCCGGCTCAGTACGCGACCAATACCTGCATTGTCTCCACCGATGAAGAAGACAACACGTGCTCTCAATATCTGAACACGACGATCACCAACTCGATCAATCAGGCATTGTCGACCACGAGCTGCCCCGATGGCGGCACGCTGCAGGCCGGTGTATGCGTGCATACCATTAACTACAACCCTACGATTTCCTGCCCGGCCGGCTATATCCAAGACAACGTGAATGAGTGCATCCAGTATTCGCAACTGGCGGGCACTCCCTATTGCCCGGGTGGCACTACGGAAAACCATACGAACAACGGCACGATGCTGTGCCTCGCGCCTCAATTTAGTAATGGGTGCCCGGCTTCCTATGCCGGCATGCCGCTTGAGGCCATTGTTTTCTCGTTAGGGGGCACGTGTCTCGGTGACTACCTGCCGCTGCAATCGTGCCCGTCTGGCTACACGTGGGACGGGTCGGCCTGCACGCAGACCAATACCGTAGGCGTTACCTACAGCTGCCCGAGTGGTGGATCGCTGCAGGGACAGACCTGCGTTTCGTCCACCACTACATCGTCCACAACCACGTACAGCTGCCCGACCGGTCAGACGTTAAACGGCACGAACTGCATCCAGAAAACCGTCACGACGAGCTGGACCGACACGTGCGGAACCTACGAGAAGAGCGCCGGTGTTTCCCTTGGGGTGCCACAAAATTGAAAACGCTAAATCTCGCGTCTTCGCTGACGCTTTGGCGCGCACTGGCCGTGATCGTGTGTGTGCTGTCGCTGGCTCATGCTCCACGTGCGCAGAGTCAGGAAACCTATGCAGCGGGTGCCTGCTCCCAAATCCCGGGCTCACAAACGTGCATCGACACTACACCCTGCAAGACAGATTCGAACGGTCAGCAGGTGTGTCTCTCAACCGCTTCCCTGCCATCGGGCGCGCTGGCCGTTCCCTATAGCTGCTGGCAATATTCGTATCAATACGCCTGCACGGGCACGACGACGGACACGTGCGCGCAGTATCGGAACAACTCTGCCTGCGGCGTCAAAGGTAGCGTCTGTAACGACACGATCGCTGAGACCGGACAGTGCGATGAGTGGACGTATACGTACTCATGTTTGACGCAGGCACAGCAGACCGCGCAGCAAATGAGCTGCACCAGTGGCCTCTTTAACGACGGAGGGTTCACGACGCCGCCTAATAACAACAATTCGTTCGCACGTGGCGCCCTCGGTCTGGAAATCACTGGCGAAGGCCAGACCTACACGGACGGAAACAGCATCTTCGCTGGAGTCTCCGAGAGTTGCCGGAAGGGATATGAAGGGATCCAGAACTGCTGCAAGAGCACGCCGGGCGGCCAGACCAATTCGGCCGTCATGAGTGTGGCGATCGGTGCGGCCGCGTCCGTTGTCAAATACGCCGGTGAGAAGGCAATCGACATGGCCTCGCCTTATGTCTTTGACGCCATGTACTCGAACGGCATTTTCTCGCAGGCGCTGACAGAGAACTTCACGACGGCGTTTTCGATGAATGCCGCCGATGGCGGCGGTACGCTAGGGACAAGTCTGGCGACGAACGGCCTTTCTGTCGGCGCTTACGGCTTCACGGTCGGCACCGGCACGATGTCCGCCGGTGTGTTGGGCGGCAACATGGAACTGGCGTCCTTCGGTTCAGATGGCTACCTCGCTTTTAACCCGTACGTTTTCGCTGCAATGGTCGCGATCCAGGTGATCGAACACCTTGCGCAGTGCTCGCAGTCGGAACAGTTACTCGCGCTGCACAAGGGATCAGGCCTGAGCACCTACATTAACGAAACGTGCGCAAAGAGCGTGCTGGGCTCCTGTGTTCAGTACGTCGACAACTACTGCTCCTTTAACTCGCTGCTTGCAGAGATCATCAACATCCAGGGCAAAACCCAGCTGGGTCTACCGCTCGCCGGATGTAGCGGATTGTCGCCCGCACAGATCAGTGCGATCGACTTCACCAAGATCGACTTCAGCGCTTTCACGTCGCAGATGATGAATCAGGCACTTTCGAACCTGCCGACGAACATCAGCGGCAACTACAACCCTATCGAGCAAAACAGCTCAAACGGCACCGCGCAAAAAGCCGGTTCATCGGTTCTTCCTACCTACTAAACCGCCAGATAACCATGACGAACACTAAACAGCTTATTCGCAAGGCCCTGATCGTGATCGGTTCGATCGCGCTTGTCGCTTCCCTCGGATTCTCCGGAGTGATGTACCTCGGAAACAGGTCGCTCGAAAGGACGAACAAGCAGCAGTCCGACAAGCTCGCCAAACTCGACAAACAGGTCGTGGATCTGAGCCGGACGAAAAAGGACGATGAGACGCAGCTCGCGTCGATGCGCGACCAGCTCCAGACCATGCAGCCCGACTACGACAAGCTCAAGCAAAGCGTCGGAGCGTTTGCAACGCAGGCCGCGGCATGCGAGACCATCAGGCAGTCGCTGAACATCAAGAGCTAGGAGACAGGAATGAAGCGATCAAGGTTCGTGGCGTCGATCTGCGTTGCCATCGCTGCCCTGGGAGCATCGGCTGCGCATGCGCAGCCGGTAGAACTCGATACGGACGCAGCGCACATCATCGTGGTACGCCCAATCGACATGTGGTCCGGCGACACGTCGACGCTAGACGCAACGCTGGCCGCTGTGCGTGAACGCAAGGTATCGTACGATGTAAAGCTCGACGGCACGCGCTATCGCGGTAGCCCGCTCGTCCTGCAGGGCGTGAGCGACAATCCCGTCACGCTCGGTGTGGAGTCGGCCTTGAAGGAACGCGACACCAACCTCGTCAGGAACGGTGCGTACCTGTTTCATGTGCTGGACTACACCGCGCTGGCTCCCGCCGACTACCCGCTCTTTGCCAAAGCGCAGGTCGAGTACTACACGCAGTTCGTTCTTCGCCAAGGCGATCCGCGGACGTTGCCGGGCAGCGTCCGGGTTCGCAACTTTGTGGGTAATGTGCTCTCGGTGGGGGCGTTGTTCATTCCCGCTCACGCTTTGGGCGCTGGCATGGGAGCGCAGGTTATGGCCAACTCCGGGCTTGCGGAGGATATCGGAAACATCCCCCGACCGGCGCGGTCGGTGTTGACGCCCTCAGCGCTGCCGGCACTCGACCCCAGCGTCTACAAGGAAATCGACGTTCGACGCGTTGAGTTCAAGCCGGACACGCCCGGCGAAATCATCATCGCGTACAAGGCTGACAAGACACCGCAGGCCGAGCAGGACGCACTGATCAAGGCGATCGTCTCTGTGACGGGCGCCGATACCACCCCCGAGGCTGTAGAACAGTCACGCCAACGGGATTTTGAGAAACGCGTCGCCATTTGGGACGCATGTGTAGCTGATGGAAAATGCCAAAAGGAGGCATCTAATGACTCAAAGTGACAACGCAAAAAAAGAAACGTTTGGCCAGAAGTTTGCGAAGAAGAATGGCTGGATCACGTGGGTGGCATTTGCCGCGATCGCGGTCGTTGCCGTAATCTCCCTCGTGCAACATCACTAGGCGTTGGAAGACCAAAAAAACGGCCCGCTGCGATTCGAGCGGGCCGTTTTTCATTAGAGCGTCGAGTAACGATCAAAGCTCCAGGATCTGCCCCTTGTCCTTGACCTTATCGGCCGGCGTCTGCTGCACACCAGAACGGCCCGGTTGCTGCTGCCGTCCCGGATCTCGGCCTTGGTTGAGATTCTGCTGGGTCGTTCGAGCCTGTGTCCGTTCCGGCTGCTTCTCCATGTCAATCGCTGTCGTTTTCTCGACGTCCTTCCCTGCGTTCTTCTTGAGAGCATCGAGAGCCGAAGTGACAATTTCGGTGTTGTCCTTGGCGCGCGACGCTGCGACGTAGGCGGCCTGCTTATTGAACACCTTTGCGCCTACCTCACTGACCGCAATGATCTCCCGGTCGTTTGTCGCGCCCTGCTCCTTGTACGAGGTATGCGCGTACGCATGATCGATGAACCTCAACTCGGCGTTTGTCAGATACGACTCAGATCGCTCCCCGTCCTGTCGGCTCTTGGCGCCCTTTTCATTGTCGGTCCATCTGATTTTGGCTCCCTTGGCGTCGATCTCGGTAATCACGCCAGGTGTGCCGTTGGCAATCCGCTTGCGGTCCTGATTTTCCAACCGGATGATCGCGCGTGTCTCGATGCGATCGCCGGCGGCGTACTCGCGGTCCTCAAGTTTCGCCGGAGAAAAGTAGTCTTGCCGCTGGGGATTGATCTCGACCTTCTTGCCTTGCGAATTCACCGCGATGATCCGGTTAGCGGACAGGTCATAGCCGACAACTGAAATGACGTCGCCCTTCTCAACGCCGATTTCACGGTACGTCTTTCGAAAGATTAGTGTGTCCACAAACTTCTGCTGGAGCATCACGGCCTGCGTTTGCTCGGCCTCGGTTAGCTTGGGATCGTCCAAATGTCGTTTCGGAAACGACTTGTCTGAGATAAGCCCCTTCTCTGCAAGCAGACCATGGATCTCCGCGTTGATCGCCTTGCGGTCGTTGTTCGTGACGGCAACGACACCAACCCTCGGATTTTCAGGGCCCCGCTCCTTCAACTCGATCATGTTGGTCAGATAACGTTGTGCTACCTCGCGGGCCAGCGCGTCCTCCTCGACCACGCGGGTATCCAGGCGTCCTATCGCCGTCGCATACTGGCCCGCCTTCATGTCCAGCAACGCCTGTTTGGTCTGTTGCGTCGCCTTGTCGAAGCGGCGGGTCTCCTGCAGCACCGATACCTTCATCCCGGAGTTTTGCGCCTGCTCGAAAGCCCGGCCGGCTGCCACACTCCCGTGCTGCTTCGTATCGCCCTGAAACACGACTCGCGCGCCGATCTCGCGAGCGAGGTTCGAGATCTTCTCCGTGTCGAATGCCCCGGTCAGCGACGATTCGTCCATAACGATTAGGGTTTTCCGGCCTTCTGCATTGCCAAAGCGTTTGAGGTTCGCCAGTTCGGCCTGTTTCGTCTCGTACTCCCGCTTCAGCTCACTACCCGCTCCGTCCTTGTCCAGATAGAGAGTGTTTCGTGCCGCAACGGCCTCCACGGTGCCAACCTGTTCGAACGTGGTGAACCGTCGACCCAGCGATTCCGCGAACTCAACGCCGGTGTTCAACGCCCCGGCCCGAACACGCTGGCCGAAGGTAGCGGCACTCTCGCGAGCTTCCGCGGCCGCGTCACGGTTTCGATTGGCGACACCCGTCAGCATCACTCCGATCGCATTGCGGAAATCATCCGGCGACCGGAATACCTCGCCTCGTTGATGATCGAATGTGTACCGATGCTGGCCGTAGTCGATGTCCGCGCCGGCAACGTCGAGGCGCCGGGATTCGATCCTTGACGCCGGCATATCGCGGATCTTGGTGTCCGCGTTGATCGCTGCGCGTAGCTCCTCGAGCCGCAGCTCGGTCGCCTTGATGCGGTTCTCCTGGGTGGCGAAGTAACCTGCTACGGTGTCACTCTTGATGCCACTTGCGGCCTCCAGTTCCTTCGCTGCGGCCGCAGACGTCGCCACGCCGATCACTTCCCAACCCTTGGCGGTTGCTACGTCGTTCACCATAGCCAGTGCAGCAGTCTTGCCCGTTCCAGCCTCGCCCTGGATGCCCTGATAGGTATCCGGATGCATCAGGACGTTATAGGCCGCCCGAACCTGTTCACGCGAAAGCTCGAACTTGCCATTGGTCTCCAGTTCCATCTTCGCGTTGAACGCTTTGACCGCTGACACGAACTCCTCACGGTCCGAAAGAACGACATTTCCCTTTGCCATGCCGGCACGGATGTTCTCGGCAAGCCGCATTTCGCTGTCAATAGCCTTGTGGGTGGTGTACATCAGCACGCCGTCATCGTCGGTTCCCCGCTCGACGATTAAATGGTTTTTCACGTGCTGTTCGACCGCCCAATCGACCGCATTGATACCGCCGCGACTGAACCTTACCGCGGTCTCTTCCAACTCGGCCAGACTGAACGACTGCTCACGCTCCGTCAGATGTTCAATAGCCCACGACACCGCACGTACACCGGCTTTGCGCGCCTTCTCGTCGACCTCGCGAACGGGTTTCGTCGTGGCACGGGCAGCGGTCGGCCCAGGTTGCTGGGTCTGTTCATTGGTCGCTGTCTGCCCCTGAGATTGCACCTGCTCGGGAGCCGAATAGCCGGACCGCTCCCTCGCGGCGTTCACGATGTTCTCGACCTTTAAACCGGCCTGCTGGGCTGTCTCCTGCCAGATGGCCTGAAGCGCATCACGGGGAAGCTCCTGCTTCGCCGATCGACTATCCAGCGCAGCTGCCTGCCGGGCATCGAAGCTCGCCTCACCCGGTTCAATACCGCGCTTGATCAACGCCTCCTTGATCTGTGCCTTCCGGCTTGCGTAGGTCTCTAAATGCTCCGGCGTAAAACCCTTGATCTCGAAATCAACGCCGTTCTTGGCATATTCCAGCTCATATCCCGCGCGCCGCAGACCTTCAGCCAATTCGGCCTTGTAGATCACATCGGCCTTGGCCCGAAGCTTGAGCATCTGATCGTTTGTTAGGCTTCGCCACTTCTTGCCGCTCTCGTCATAGACCGCCGAGACAATTACGTTATGGCTGTGGATCTGTGGCTCGTTTTCACGGTTCGTCTCGTGCATTACCGTGGCGTACAAAAGGTTACCGGCCTGGACCGCCTTGTTGCGCCCATTCTCGTCTTTCACGCGAATGACAGCCCCGTGCTTTTCCAGCCATTCCATCGCCCGCCCGTTGGCCTGCAGGTGGGCCTCGACCACGCGATCATCCTTTCCTACCAGCCCAGCGATCGAAACGCTCTTGGACGGCGCAATCGTGAAATCCATACCGGCCCGCCGATCATCGCCCTTGCTGTTATCCGCCAGGTTCTGAATCTCGCCGGTCTCTGGATTGACCAGTTTGCCACTCAGGAAATTAACGAAGTCCTCGCGCTCGACGTCCTTGCCGCTGATGCCAAGCAGTTCCGCTCCCCGTCCCTGCCAGTGCGCCGAGGCCTTCTCATTGACATAGTAGTTGTCGGCTTTCTGGCCGGCATCCTTCGTGAAAGACTTGTCGTGATACCGGGCGGCGTTGCCGACACCTGAACCGGCGATATGAGTCATCGAAATCATTTGGCGTCTCCCGCATCTGCATAGAACGCCTGAGCTGTGAAGCTGGATTCACCCGATAGGAGCGAAATCGGGATACGAACCTGTTCGGTTACCAGACTGCCACCATGCGTGTATTCGGTGGGGCCGAGCACCAGAGTCCGGACAGTCCGTGTTCCTGACTTGAGGAAAATGCGCAAGCTCGGATACGTGCTCGTCGGTGCATTGCTGTGCAGACTGATTCCGACCAGAGCGTTACTGCCTTGGTGCGAGATGACCGCTAATTCGCCCACGGTCACGTACGCAATGCTGGCACCTTCATCGACAAATTTCACTTCCTTGATCGAACCAAGGTCGGAATCGAGAAGCGTCGCCTCGCCGGGGGGGCTGGACGAAAGCCAGTCGGCGCTGACCGCTCGGACCTGCTGGAAAAATACGGTGAAGATCGCGACGATCAGGCCGCCGAGAATGAACAGCCATTTGTAGAAAATCGATTTCATTGGAACAATCCCCCTTCGTCGGTCACCGGAGTTTCGCTCTGCTTCCTCGCCTGTGCGCTCTGCGTCACCGCGGTGCCGTCAACCTTCTCCAGTTCGCCCGTCTCAGGATCTTTGACAATCCATATGCCCTCGCTTTCAATTGCCTCCTTCGCTGCCTGGGCTCGTGCTGCTTCAGCCTTTTCCCGTTCAGTCTCTGCACGCACGCTCGCGAGCGCATCCTGCCCTTCCGCCCGAATTACCTTGAATCGCGGATCGCGCGGTGGCGTATCCTGAATCGGCTTAAACCGGGCCAGACGTGGCCACAGGCGATACCACCTTGGCAACCAATGACGATAGTTGACGAAGGTGGCCGGGTAGTCGCCGGGGAGCCGGAGATACGCTGTGCAGTTCTTCATCTGTCCGATCTTGGAAGGCATGACCAGCCACTTTTCCTGCTCGCCCTGATTCAGGTTGCCGCCGTCCCGCCAGTCAGTCACAGCTAGGGCCTGGCCATTCGACACCACAGCCATATCTCTGCGACCGAGGCGCTCGGCCATCCGCTTGGCCATGTTCGGCTCGTTCGCCCGGAGCATCACTACCGTGTTAAAGCAGTTCATGACCGTCTCACCGCGGTCCTGTCCCATTGATGTCACGAGCTGCTTGTCGCTCTGGATGCCAGCGGATACGCAAACGCCATATTTCCGAAGTTCGGCCTGCACCTCATCGAGCTTGATATCTCCGAGTTTCGCAACCTCGTCCAGGAAGTACCAGTACTTGTCCTCGTGAACGATCTCCTGTTTCGCGGCGATCAGCCCGAACGAAACCGTCAGCAACAAACGATAGAGCGGCGTGAACATCGCCTGCGTGTCATCTGTGCCGAGAATGAAAAAGCGCGCGTCGTCTTCGCGGTTGATGTAATCGCGAATTGACCACGTGCCCTCCTGTACCGCCGAAATACCGTCGAGGTAAATCGCGATCGAGCTGATGACACCCTGACGTTGGCCCTTCGAATCACCACCGACTGCGGAACTGGCGACGGACTTGCGGATCAGCAACTCCATTTCGTCGTCAGGCATGTCAAGGAACGCATCGGCAATCAGGCGGGTGTGCTTCGCCCCGCGTTGAGCAAGGCGCAGCAGGATGACCGAAAACAGCGCGCGTGCTGCATCTTCAAAAAACGCATTAGCTCCGTGAACGACACCCGCCTTCGGCGGCAGGAATGCCTGTGCAAGGGTGTTCGCATCGTATGCGTACACCAGCTCGGAAAAGATCGACCAAGGCACTGACCCGAGAAGCGCCGGATTGAAGAAGAAATCCTTTCCGGGCCGATAGTAGGCCCGGAAGTATTCGCCGCTGGGATCGTAAATGATGGCCTTGCGCTTGCGGGCAAAAACCTGTTGCATCAGGTCATGCTGGCCCAGCGACTTCCCGGTGCCTTGCGCGCCTTGAAAGATAATGCCCTGCATAGGCGCCGATCGTGGCAACAGGACATCAAGCAGACGGTAGTCGCCCGGCTCCTCGCGTTTCACGAGCGTCGAAAGCTCCTGCGGCTTCACCAGATCCTTTGCGCCGTCGATCCGCTTGTTCTCCCGCGCATTCTTCCCAAGCTTGGCAAGCGAGCGCCAGACGACGATATAGCCCAGGACGGCCAGTACGACCGCCGACCAGACCACGTATCCAAAGACCCTGACCGGCCGCGACAGCGGCAGGGTCACGACGCGGAATTGCGACGGCGTAAGCAACTGGACCTCGCCCCCGTCCGATTTCACGACCGTGAGCACCTTGACCTCGCCGGCCTCGTCCCGAACTTTCCATTTCCGCGCAGTCGTTTCGCTCACCATATGCGAAACAAGATTCTCCTTTACGAGATCAACATCCTTGGGTGACAGACAGGCGAGCCACAGGACAAACGGGATAATAAGACCGGGCAGCGCACCCGCCCAAAGCGCCATTGAAATGGCATGGGCTGTCAGCTTGATACGCGTCAGAAAGAGCGCGCGGCCAGCGCCGGCGTCCGAAATAATCTTTTCGCTCATGCGGGCTCCCCGACGAATTGTGACCCCATGTCCCTTTCATCAACCAGCCGGTATTCGGCAAACTCGGCGGGAAGCAAGTCCAGAAGCGAGTCGGACCTTGCTCCGAAACTGTCACGCCAGCTGCGGTCCGGCATACGGATGAAGTCACACATTCTCGTCGTGCCCGATTCCTCGACAAACAGGAGATCGCATGCGTCCGCGACAGTCGCCCCAATCCGCGTGTATTCGTAGTGCATGACCACCGTCTTGCTGTTTGGCGACGAGTAGACGGCGCAGTTCGCCTTGTATTCCCCAGCCAGAAGTTGCCCCGGCTGGTTGATCGACTGAATCTCAATTGGAAGAAACATTCGCGCCCCCTTGGTCGAAGGTGCCTTTGTCGTAGGTCGAGCTGATGTTCTGCCCGAGCTTGACGGCCTCCATGATGTGACTCCGCATTTGCGCCTTGATTGCCTCGTCGAGCGTCGCCCCCAATCCAACCGGCAGTGCTGCAGAAACTACCGCACTCGCGGCGAGCACATTTGACTTCGTGACGAGATTTATCAGCGCGTCGATCCGCTCCATGAGCGCGTCATTTCGGCGGTCAAACTTCGCAAGGCCATCGCGCACGAAAATGCGAGCGAGTGCATTAGCGGAGATTTTTCGTTTGCGGGCTTCTTCCCGCAGATAGTCGTGTTCATCCCGATCGATGCGAATGTGAACGGACTCTTGGCTCATGTTGGTCTCGCGTGGTTGGCCTGTTTTTTAAGGAGTAGTGGTGCGTTTCGCACCACTACCTATCTACTTGATTCTAAGCGCCATTTTACCGTTAAATGTCTATCAGTAAAAGACGTGATTAAAATATTTTGGAGCGCAAAATACCCCTATAAATCATGATCTTGCGATGGTTTTGACACATGCACGGTACGTGCGTAATGTGTGTGCTCTTCGGGGGGGCGGTTTTGACTTTTCCTGCTGCCTCGGAATATCGGGAAAAGGCTCGCCCCAACCGCGTCGGGGAATTCCGGGGAATTGCATTTTGCGCGTGAACAAGCCATGATGCACCGGCACACGCTAACCGGAATTACCCGACTTCAACCTTCACTATAGGAGGACTCTTATGACCACAAAAACTGAAGCACCGAAGAAGCCCCGCGGCCGCCGACCGGCAGCGTCTATCACTGAGAAAATCGCCGAAACCGAAAAGCTCCTCGCATCGTTAAGAGAACAGGCAAGGCGTGAGGAAAGGGAAAACCTCGATAAGAACCGAAAGGCGATTTCCGATCTGTTCAAGTCAGAGCGTCTCGATACGATCGACGTCGAAGTTTGGCGTAACGTGGTGCCGCAACTGAAAGCGCTGGTCGGTCTGGCGGCGTCGAGCGAGAGCGAGCAGCCGGCCGCCGAGAAAAGCGCGCCGGTTCGGGAGAAGCCCGTCGAACAACCCGCGTAGCAGTTTCCACAAATCCACGGCTCCGAACGGACGGCCGCGATTCCCATGAATCGCAAGAGCCGGACGCCGCGAGAGTTGTCCACAACGATGTTTGTTGTGGACAACTCGGCAAAGCGGGGGGCGGTGGAGCTTGTGGTAAGTGTGGCGGATTAGAACCAGTAGCGCCGGGTAGTCCAACGACTGCGCCCGGTCGCATGGCGAGTGGCGTCAGCCACGAACCTCGCGACCGGGCGCAGTTTCCATTTGAGGACGCCTGGAGCGCAGGCGACAACGGAGCCGGCGCGAAAGCACGATAGAACATCATTCCGGGCGGTGTGCGCCCGGAATCTGGAGTGCGCGTTCGGGACCTTGATACGCCGGGGACGTTGGCGACGAATATAGCGATACGGGCCCGCTGGGTTTCGGCCGGGTCTGATATGCGATGGAGCGCGAAGCGCTCAGGAGCGTGGATGCGCGAGCGTCGGGCATTGCAAGGCAATGCGACGCGCAGCGGATACTCGTGCGGTAGATCTGTTGAGCGGCGCGCAAGCGCCGGGAAGCAGATCGGACGAACCTATTGTGAGCAAGTCATTGCTCACAATCGCGAGTGCAGGCCCCGGCGCGTGCGTGGTGTCTTCGGAGCGCAGCGCAGAAGGCGCCGCGCACGCGCCGACCGAGCTGACCGCGAAAATGCAGTCCGGCCGGACGACGAGAGAAATTTTCGCATGCGCAATTTCCCGCCACTCATGGCGCGTGCGGGATGGTTTCAGAATCCCGCTATTCGTGCCTGCCGCACGGGCAGCAGTAGCGATCAATTCCGGTGAGGCTGCAACCGCCCGACTCCTCGATCTCGTCCTGCATCACGCTGCGTTCCTCCGGCGTGGCGTAGCCTTTGCTCGTAGCAATCTCAATGGCGATGTCCCGAAAAGGATGCTCCACCGTTTCGAGCAGGTTATCCACTTCCTGCGAAAAGCGCTTCACGAACAGTTCATACGACAGCCCGCCACCCCGGTTCGCTTCCTGTGCCATCTGCGCGAGTTCGTTCTCAAGCCCTTCGCGCGTGCGCCGCTTTTGTCGCCGATCGCGCACCGCATCGAAAGCGGCCAGAAAAGCGTCGCGCAACGGGGGGACATCGGACAGGAGCGCCGGACATTGGGTCACTTCATCCCCGTGGCCGCTCGCGTCGCCGCTGCGCTTCGCGAAGCTTAGCGCCCAGAACAATCGATCCTTCGCGGCCATTTCGTTGTCCGCTATCACGCTGATACGATGCAGCGCCCAATGCGTCCTTGCGTCGAGTGCGTTGCTGTATGTGTTCATCGAAATATCTCCTTAAAGGGGCATGAGGGACCACTTGCCTGCCGCGTGGCGGTACAGCGTCACACGCTTGGCGTTGCCATTGATCACCGTTTCCAGACGCACGGCGCGCACGTCATCCTCGGGCCGACGCCATGTGTGCATCACGCGAAACGTGGCGGAAATATCTGCACCGGTGAAATGAGCAGCAATGCGGCGAAGAAGCGTGTTTTTCATGGTCAATGGGTCCGGTGGTTTAGTAGCGGTCGCCGTTCAGGCGCAAGCCATAGGACACGATGCTTGCGGAAGCGACACCCAGCTTTCGGCTGTTCCGCATCAGGCGCTCGCCTTGCTCGATGCCTCGAACAGACACGTAAAAGCGACGATTGCGGATCAGGTTCACGCAGACCGAAAAGCCCTTGGGCGCAGTACGATGCTGATTCAGTCGATCCGTGTTTTTATCCTGCCGATTCAGCCTGACGATGGCACGGCGCACTTTGGTTGAATTCAGAACACGCCCGCGACGTTTGCGCATTTAAAGCTCCTATGGTGTTGGTTCAAAGCTGACCGGGCCCCTAGATTCGAGTCCCGGCGTAGGTTTTGGTTTTGCCGAGCCGGCAGCTGCTACCGTGCTGCCGCCGTTCCCCTGAGTTCGTTGTCCCGGCGACAAAAGGAGCCCGGAGCCGTGGCCGCACAAGGGCGTGCCCGGAGGCCGCATGCGGAGCGGAGCCGCAGGCGAGCACCGAACGGGTGAGGACACGGCGAAGCGAACCCTTGTCCGGACACGGCGCAGGGCTACTGTCGCGAAAAGGGCAACGAACTCAGGGGAATGGCGCTGGTG
Organism: Burkholderia sp. 4M9327F10; assembly: GCF_005503145.1. Classification (GTDB taxonomy): domain Bacteria; phylum Pseudomonadota; class Gammaproteobacteria; order Burkholderiales; family Burkholderiaceae; genus Paraburkholderia. The sequence continues at coordinate 236,163 of NZ_SCNV01000005.1, forward strand.
GCCTGGTCACGCGAGAGGCAAAAAACGCCGCGCGGCGAGCGCCCTCATGCGAACGCAGTTCGCATCATTCCAGGCAGTTGGATGTCCAGAAGGGACGCCAGTCCCTTTTGGTCGGCGTCAGCCGAAAGGCAAGCGCTGAAAGCCCGAAGGGTCGAGACCCGCAAGGGGCTCGATGCGCAGCTCGCGACGCGAGCGGAGCACGCCATAGCGGTTTCCGGGCAACGCCCGGAAATGCCCCTCGCCTCTTCGTCTTTGCTGGTGGTGATGATTCATATTGCGCCGGCAGCACGCTGACGGTAGCCACAGATCAAAACACTGGATCCGGTAATTCAGCAGGTGCCGGGCGGCAGCTGGCAATTCCCGAGAATCCGGAAAACGCTGGTTTGTCGCGGCCAGCGGCCGCAGCAAACGTGTTTGCTTCAGCCGTCGAGCTGGCGATCGCCGGGTAGCCTGCAATGGCGCCGGTGCAGCGATTGTTGTCGACCGGCTCGAGCGTGGAATTTGAGAGAAATGCGGATGCCGGCAGATGCGCGCACCCTCAGACCAATTCAGGCTGGACCCGCCGCGGTGGATGACGCCGTGGGAGCCGCCGTCGTCCCGCTTTAGCGGGTTGCGTTTCATTCATGCCGCTTGCGGCACCGTTGGGTGGCCAGCGCCGGGGCGAAGCCCCTAGAGCGTACCTTCTCTGACTCCGGAGCGGGACGCTTGCACGTAGCGTGACAGGCAATAGCCTGGCGCGATGCGTGCCCCGGTCCGGCTGGATACGACGGCCATTGAAATTTCCTCGGGAAAAGAACGGCCCATCTTGCAGGCCGTTTGCTCCTAAACTTCGGTCCCGCCTATCCAGACATTACCGACATATGCGTCAGCTCCGCCGCTTTGCTTAACCTGTTCGATGATCTCCGCGCTATCGACCAGCGCGAACAGCGCCGCATGTGTCCACGCGACTTGCGGTGCAATCTCCGTCAGCACCGTGCCGCTCAGGTCTTTGAGGCAAAAGGTTGCGCGTTCGTTCCCGGCCAGCAAGTCCGGTTCACCTGCTCTGACCGCCTCGGCGATCAGCTTGATACCGGATCGGCTCATGTGGACATCTGCCGTGTGGGGTGCATGGTCGAGTCCGGCGTCCGGGTCGCTTATCGCTCGAATAGTGTCGACCGCAGAGCATGCGACGCACGCCCCGCCGTTCTGGTTGCGAAGGCTCTGGACGCTGGCTGACCGGTACGTCGATGTACAGCGCGCGCAGCGGTAGAGATCGGAAGGTGCGACGCCTGCGAGGGGGACGCCGGTGAGCGCGTCGTGCAACTGCTCGGTATCCAAAACGGGATTGAATTGCATGTTTGCCTCAGTATCCAAGCCAGTCGAGCACTTCCTTTCCCTGATATTCGGCGCGGTCGCCAACTTCCGCAAGGAATGCCGTAAACCCGCCATCGCAGTCATGCTTCGCAATCTCCGCCTCTGCTTCCGCGCGCGTGATGATCTCCTCGCACGCATCTTCGTAACACAGTCCACTCATGATTTTTTTCCTCGCTGGCGAGAAATGAAACGTGCGATCCGGCGCGTCAAAGTCAACTGGATAAAGACCTCGTCATTCACCCAGCCTGCGACGAATCCTCGCCACCAGTTAGCCCATCGGTCCCACTGGCTGTACGTGTAGCCGTAGTGATCTGCGGCCTCTTCGCCCATGCACACGCTTTGACAAGCCGCTTCGGTCGCCCTCATCAGCTTCCATGACAACATTTCGCTACTCTGGCCCGTGCGCTGCTCGGCTCCGGGTGCGAAGTCATCCGCTCGCTCGTCGGTCGCCGGTGCGTGGAGCCAGTCGCTTTCCGTGGATGCGGCTTCGGCTGCTCGCCCCTGTTCAGTGCTCATGGTGTTGATGACGCGGCCCCGGGTCCGGATTAGCTGGCCGGTTTCCGCTTCGTGGTAGTGGGTCAGAGCGAGAGTATACGGACGGCCAGCACGATCGACGTCCGAGATGGTTTCATGTTGCAGCGTGCAGACGATTTGCATTTTCTGGACCTCTCAGGCGTAGCGTTCGGGGGTGGCTGCCGCGTATGCGGCGGTCTGGACCTCGTTGAAAGTCGCGGTATCGACAGTCACCAGGCGCTTGAAAATCATCGTGCCGTACACGTCGGCGAGCGCGCGTGCTTCAGCGCAGAGCGCCGGGGCCTGATCGCTGCCCTCGGGGCTGGGTTTGCGGTTACGCCAGATGTTGATCGCGGCTTCGAGCTGCTCGATGGAAATGTCCGGCATGGTTGTATCTCCGTTAGATTCGGACGCGTCGCGGCTCAGGCGACAATCCACATGAAAGGCTCACCCGAAAGAACGTCCAGGCCGACAGGCCCAACGTTATCCTCATGGCTATAGACAATCGCGCGCGCCTTCGCGCCTGCGGACTCCAGAAACGAAAGGATTGCGCGGCGGTTGCACTTGCCGCGATACGCCGTAACGTGTACGCCGTCGCTGGCTTCTGCTGTGATCACAACGTCATTCGAAGCAATCAGCAGATCCACCTGCAGGGAAGAAGCAATGCGGTTCATGGCGAGTCCTCTGTTAGCCGTGGATGCGGAGAGAAGGTTTTTCATTGCTCGCAGTCCTCAAAGGGGCATCGGAGACCAGCAGCCGGGGGCGTGGCGGTACAGCGTCACGCGTTTGGTCTCGCCATTCAGTTCCGTTTCCAGACGCACGGCGCGCACGTCATCTTCCTGCCGACGCCACGTGTGCATGACGCGGATGGGTGCGGCTTCCTCGCAACCGAGAAAGTAAGCAGCGATACGGCGAAGAAGATTCGATTTCATGTTTGTGCGCTCCGGCTGGTGTTAAGGGTTTCAGGCTGACCGGGACCCAAGATTCTGAGTCCCTTCGTAGGGGTGGTTTTTGCCCGATCGGCAGCTGCTACCGTGCTGCCGCCAGTCCCCTTAGTTCGTCGTCCCGCGACTAAAGGAGCCCGTAGCCGTGGCCGGACAAGGGCGTGCCCGGAGGCCGCATGCGGAGCGGAGCCGAAGGCGAGCACCGAACGGGTGAGGACACGGCGAAGCGAACCCTTGTCCGGACACGGCGGAGGGCTACGGTCGCGAAACAGGACGACGAACTAAGGGGACTGGCCCGCGGTGGCCGGATACCGCGCGAGGGCGAAAACGCCGCGCGGCGAGCGCCCTCATGCGAACGCAGTTCGCATCATTCCAGGCAGTTGGATGTCCAGAAGGGACACCAGTCCCTTTTGGTCGGCGTCAGCCGAAAGGCAAGCGCTGAAAGCCCGAAGGGTCGAGACCCGCAAGGGGCTCGATGCGCAGCTCGCGACGCGAGCGGAGCACGCCATAGCGGTTTCCGGGCAACGCCCGGAAATGCCCCTCGCCTCTCTGTCTTGGGTGTTGCTGTGTTTCCCCATCTGGGCGCCGATGACAGACACGATTCAGACCCGGTGAAATGCACAGACGAAAAAAAAGCGCAGCCAGACCAACGGTCTGCATGCGCCCGGTCATACCCTGCTGAGTCTCAGCGATTCATGCGTCGATCAGCTGCTCACGGCTGTCCGCCGCCGGCGGACGTCGACGCCGCGACGTGCCCTTGCGGACCCTCATCGGAAAGCTCTGAAGATGGTCGTTTGCCGCGCGGACAATAGGCTGCAGTTCGGCCCATACTTCGGCGCCGGCGTCCGCCCCACGTCGATGCTCCTCGAGGATCGCCTTCATGAGCTGCCTCAGAATGTTGAGGTGACTACGAGTCAGCGGATCCTGGCGTGAGCGGTCGTTGGCCAGCAACAATCGCCATTCGTTCACACGACACTCCAGCGTGTTCCATTGAGTCGGCCGGATCGGCAAGCCATTCAGCACGCGAGCCGATAGCACCTGCGAAAGGATGACGGCCGCGTTGAGTGCCGGAGCCAGCTCGACCTGCTGCAGGGGACGCTGAGGCGTCGGATCGTTCCAGTGAGAGCCCATGACTTTGTCTCCGCTCAGATCGGCCGACACGTGGCAAGGCGAGACTGGAAGTGCCGCTCAAAGTCCGCTGCGCCTGCCGCATCGTTCCACTCGATCACGGCGTCCTCGCTGTTCGAAAATGTGCCGTCTTTTGTGTAGTTGATACTGCCCGTCTGAATGCTGCGGCCGTCGAGCACCATATCCTTGTCGTGCATGATCTTGTACTGGTCGGTCGCGCAAACTGTCGCGCCGGATCTAGCAAGGTACGCAAGGCCCCGCTGAATGTATCCGTCGCGGTCATTCGCTATGTTCTCGTTATAGTCAACGACGACGGACACCGTGACGCCTTCGCGGGCCTTCTGCGCGAGCGCTTCGAGCAAGGGGCGATAGGTCAAGACGTAAGCGAGCATATGGATCGATTGGTGGGCGGAATACACGCCGAACATCACCAGCGGCATACCGATGCCGTCCGGCGAAAACGCGTGCCAGTTCTCCCGCGTTGAGGGCGCTGTGGCCGTGCGTGTCTGGACGGCCTGCTGCACCTCCGTGGCCCAGCTGTCCGACGCGCCTGCGTCTCGACACGCAAGTGCGACGATGATCGAAACCAGGGCGATGTGTGCTCTCATGATTTTTCAAGTCCTGTAGTTATGCAGCGCGGCACGGCTGCGATGCTGCGGTGACGTTATTGGTGACAGTGCGATCGCGTTGGGACTGGCGACGCTTGCGCGCGCGGTGCGCGTCGCGGTCGGTGTCGGTGTACATGCGGGCTTCGGCCCGGGAGTGGTCGCAGGCTTCACGGATGACGTCGGATAGCTCGTTATCGGACAAATCCGCGAATGCTTGAAACGAAATGCGTAGTGCCTTGGCCATGACGCGTCCTCCGGATCTCTGCAGGTGAGCGTTACTCGAAATCGGCTGGCTGGGCGACGCCCGCCAGGATGGTGGTGCTGCTACGCTGCGCGTTCGTCAACACATAGACGCTGTGATCGGCTCGTAGGGAGAAGCGGGACAGTACGGCGCCGCCCTGCTCGATCGCGATCAGGTTCCGAGCCTGCTCGTCTGGAGTCATTTCGGACCAGTCGCCTGTTGCATGCCGCAAGGCAAACTCGATCTCCGACCGGCCCACGCTGGCAAGCTGCGCGCGAACAACTTCGCCGGCGGCCAGTTCTCCGGTCGGGAAAAGTGGCTTCAGTTCGACGGCGCGAATGATCTGCCCCGCGGACCCGACCACGTAGCACTGAGCCTCGGGCGCGTTGCTTGGGGCGAGCGTCCGGGCCTCATCACGCTGGTCAGAGGAAAGTTCATGGAAATAGTGAAGTGTGGGCATCATTGCCTCCATCAGGGCTGTACGTGGCGCGCAGGCAGATCAAACGGCAGGACGCTCGCGACAAACGTCGCGACCCTTGCGCGGCCTTCCGCGTTTGCTAGGTCATTAAAGTCGGTGGGCCTGCCGACGACTGATTCGAAAGACGGCAGCAGGGCGACGCCCCCAATCGCTCGGGCCGCCTCGGTTGATGATTCGAGGCCTTTGTTTCGCTGAACCAGCCGGATGTCGTTGTCGCGTCCGTTTGCGACGACATGCGCTGTGACACATCGCACGACGCCCTGCATGGACTCCAGTTCGAGCTTGTACTTGCCCTTGGGTGACTGGTGCCATGCTCCATCCGGCTGATAGCCCGCGAGGCTAACCTCACGGTGGAGTAAATCGTTTCCGGCGAACACCTTGACAGACGCGCTCGCTGCGAGACCGCGCGGCATGACGGTCTCAATTTTCGCAAGCGCCTTCTCGATAAAGAACTGGTCGTTGTCGCCGCAAACGATCTTCGGCTGGGATTTGGGCAGGCGCGGCCGCAAGGCTTTGGCAACCTCCACAAGATTGCCCGCGTCAAAACAGACGACAACGGGCAGGCCTGTCGATTCAAACAGGCTTGCACCGGTCGCGTAGCCCTCCACCAATAACACGGCCGGGCACGCACACAATGCCGCGATGCCGTCCGCTCCGATGATGTGGAATGTGCCTTTCTTGCGAGCGCCGCTCGCGAAAAGCTTCAGACCATCCGACCTGTCGGAGATTGCCTGCACGGTCCAGAGCTTCCCGTCGACGTCGCGCGCGGGAACAACGAGGAAGGATTCCTTGCTGCCGCGGAACGATTCGAGATTCAACAAGCCGGCTATGTCATGGACCCCGTTTCGCGCGACGCGCACGCCGTAAGCGCCTACATTCTTGCGAATGCAATATCCGTGGCGCGACGCGTCCGACTCCGAGAGGGTTGCCAGAATTGCTTCCGTCTTCTCGGCGATCGCGGCATGTTCGCGCTCGACCTCGCGTTCACGAGCGATCGCCCGCTCGCGCTCTTGCGCGTTCAGCACGGCCCGTTGTTCGGGGGTTAGACGGATACCGTCGTAGTGCCAGGAACCCTCGCGGTCGAGAAAGTTGCGGATGAAGCCTTTCGGGACTGGACTGAGACTCAGGATATAGGCGCCCTTCTTCTGCCCTTTCGCGCCTTTGAGCAGGACGTTATGCCATTTTCCATCGGCGACGGGTGTCTCTCGCTGCAGGCCGTAGTCTTCCATCGCGTCCGCGAACGACGCGAGCACCTCCGACTCGTTCAGACCAACCGTCTGGAGCGCGTTGCCGTCAAGCAGCCACTTCGAAAACGGGGTCCGGTCTGCCGACGCGGGGATCCAGCACACGCGCTGTTCTCTGTCCCACTCGGCACCAAGCGCGCGCGCCTGAGGCTGATCGCCGCTCGGTACAGCCAGAAACAGCCGTTGCCCGGGTTCTGTCAGCTTGGCGCGTTGGGTAGCTGAAAGCTGCGATGCAGTGCCGGTGGCAGCATTGCGGGGCGTCACGCGCGAATGCCGGGCGGATGCGAGCGTTTGAGCCAGGGCGCGGTCTTCTGCGGCGGAGTTTCTTCTGGTCATGATGGCGTACATGTCAGGTTCGACTCTGTGAGGTTATTCGGAAAGCCATACGCGGAATTCCGCGAGCTTGGCGCGGCGACCTTCAGCAACACCCTTCTGAAACGCACGCCGATAAATGCTCAACGCCTGCTTGATCGCCTCGATATCGGCGTCACGGGAAAGCGTAAAGAGAAGGGTTTGGGTTTCAGCGTCTGCATCGTCATGAACTTCGGTGCGAAACTCGGTCCGGACAATGAATTCCGGTCCGTCGTGATGAACGATGACTTCTGTGCTGTCGAGTGCCTGCTGATCCATCACTACCCCCTGTTTTTGCGCTGACCGGGCCCCTAGATTCGGAGTCCCGGCGTACCGTGCTTTGCCGAGAAAGCGGCTCCTTTCGAAGCTGCCGCCGTTCCCCTGAGTTCCTCGTCCCGCGACAAAAAGAGGCACGCATGAGCAGCGGTCAAGGATTCAAGCGCGGGGTGGGTGCGGGCAGTCGCGCAGCGACAACACGGCCCCGCGCGCCTTGACCGCTGCGATGGCGTGACTACTGTCGCGCTGGTGGACGGGGAAACAGGGGGCGGGGTTTCGGCACGGAGATCGACCGAGGCTAAGCGCCGCGCGGCGAGCGCCTTCTCGCGCTGCAGGCGCGACTCAACAGCGCGTTCGCAAGAACGAGGAGCGCAGCGAAAAAAAAGCCCCGCGCGAGCGGGGCGAAGGTACTGCTTCCGAGGCACAACAACGACAACAACAACAAAGCACAGCGGTCGCACGGTGAGACTTTTCGGGAGCGTAGCGACCGATCGGCGAGGCGCTGGCAGCCCCGACCGCAGGGAGAGGGGCGAGACTCCTGCGGAGGCTCGACGCTTAGCCCGCGCTGTTTGCGGGCGTAGCGCAACATAGCCGGTCTTTGCAACGCAAAGACGCCCCGGAAAAGACGTGTCAGTCATGTTCCGATTCATCAAGGATCACTGACCAGCGCGGCAATATTTTTCCGGACCTCGATTCAAACCGGCGTGCAGCAGCAAACCAGCATGCAAATACAACAAAACAAATCAAAGACAACGCAAGATAGCCAAGCATCACACGCTTGATCAAGAACCAGTTGCCTTGTGCGACCGAGCATCCCTGTGGTGCAACAAAGTTCAGATGCGAAGCGAGCACCGGACTAAAAAAATGGACGACAGCAACCACAAACGGCGCAACGATCCAGATTAGCGCGCCGGACGAAAGAGCCACGAGTGACCAGACGAACAGTTCGAGAACGACGGACCGGGGCACTCGGCGCCACGCTACTTTCACGACTGCGGGCGATGGCTCAGTCTGTGTCGAAAGACGTCCGGCAAGGAAAGCAAATACGATCGAACTGAGCATTGGCAAGAGTCAGGCAGTCGGCAGAAACACGGTCCTGGAACGGGCTGGAACAGAACGCAGTTCAGCGAATGAAGGATCGTGCGGCAGAGTCATGCGATTAGCATTCTGTGGGACAACAAAGCCTACGTTCTGCTGCACATGATCCATATCGCCCCCTGTATCTCGACAGGGGGAGCGAAGCGCGCGCAATCGGAACGTCTTTGGCAGAGTCGTGCGAATGCTCTGCACATAGTTCACGGATGAAGCACCGATGCGACGCGCGCGCGTCACCGCGATAGCGGTGATTGCTGCGCGCGTCGGTTCGTTTCTTGTTGCGGAGAGGTTGGTCATCCTCGGGCTTTCTTCGTGTGGTTTTCTTTTTTGTCTGTTCGCTGGCGAACTGACATCTATATTTTAATCACTTCGCGGACTGACTACAATTTATATTTCGCAATCGTTGACAGGCCGGGGGAAGGGGTTCCAAGGGGGAACCGGTACGGGGTTCCCCCTTCGGTCGGCAAAGCCGATTCCCATTCCCGCCGCGGCTTTCCGACGGTGTGTAGCGCCGGCAGGCGCGTACCGGAGGAAAGCCGCGGCGCACTTTGGGCGTGACGAACCCGGGAACCACGTCCCTGCATTGAGGCGAAAAAAAACCCCGCTGCGAAGCGGGGCTAAAGGGTCCGAAGACCCGAGGGGAGAGAGTCGGTATCAGGCTGCTTGCTGGACTGCCTTGAATGTGGCGGGGTTGGTCGGCGGGAACGGCCAGGCTGCGGCAGGGTTGAGAGCGGGTGCGGTGCCGATGGCGCGCACGACGTTTTTCGGTGCCGCGTCTACGTCATCGCCCTGTGGGGCGAAGTCTGCCGCCTTCGGGAAGTGCCACGGCTCGGCGTTGTCGCTGACGTGGGACGTTTCGCCTTCCGCAGCTTCCACGTGATCGGCAAGCTCTGTTCCGCTTGCGTCGCCGCCTTGTTCGTCATCTGTTTCGTCCATATCATCGTCCGCGTCGTTGGCGTAATAGCGGACCTGATGCACTTCGGCTGCGGACATGAATTCGGGCAACCAGTTCTTGCCAGCGAGCAACTTTTCGGCAGCTTCCGCTGCTTCGCCCTTCTTCATCTTGGCGAGTCGTTTGCCTTCTTCCGCCGAGACCACCCCGCTGACCACGGCGACGATGCGATCCTTCGACACATGGTTCAGATAGCTCTCGCGGGTCGGTTGCCAGTAGGCCGACAGGTTTAGGTCAAGCGCACCGGCAATTGCGTTGACCGCATTGGGGGCGTCGTTGCGGCTCACGCCGTTGATGCTCAGCGCGGTGCAGACCGATAGAACGTTCAGGAGGCGATCTTGCGGCTGCTCAAGGAGCCACCCGAAAAGCTCGTTCGGATTCGCGGGCAGCAGCTTGCGCCACGTCTGCACGTATTCGCGCAGTCCGCGCGCGTGCTCGTTCTGCTCCAGTTCGGGGGCGGCACGGCTCATATCGTTAAACGCTTCCCTGCTGCTGACCTGAACAACGCTCGCACCGTCGATATAGCCGGTATAGAGGAAATCGAGCGCAAGCTTATGCACGATGGTGACAAGCGCAACATTCGGGTTCATCGCGAGTGCCGACTGGACCGCTGCCGTGCGGTGAGCGGTCAGATTCAGGACAAGCTTTTCCGAGTGAACACCCTTTTCCTTCTTCGTCATGCTGCGTGGAAGCTCGACACCGCTGTCCTGCATCATCGTGCGCGCTTCCTCGCGATCTTCGCGGCGAACAAGGCCACGATGCACAGTGAGGCCACCGTTATGGCTCACGTAGACGATAGCGCCGCTGACCTGCATCTGTGCGGGCGTGAATTCACCTTCGCGTTCCTCGATTTCGGCGATTTCGCAAGCCAGCTTGTTGTCCTCAGCTTCGAGCGCTTCAACGGCCTCGTCGCTCAGATGTCCGTCCTCCCCTTCGTCCACGTCGTAATGCGCCTGGAGCGCGTCCGTGACTTCGTCGTAGCGCTTTTGCAGCGCGTCGAAGTGTTGCTGTTGCTCCGGGTTCAGTGGGGCCGGTTGGGCGTACAGTTGCGTGAACTGGTTATGCTCGTCGTAGTCGAACTTCGGGCGCGATTCGACCCAAGCCCAGCCTTCGGCCTCGATGGTTTTGACTTCGCTGGCGACTCGTTGATCAAAGACGCGCATCAACACGTCGCGGTTCAGAATGAAACCTTCGTCGTTCTCCGAAAAGAGATCGCGTTCGACCATGCCGCCTGCGGCTTCATACGCCTCGACTGTAACGAAGCGCACCATGCGGTCATTCAGCGACAGCTTGTCGCCTTTAAGACGGGCGCGCAGTTCGCGGGGGTTACGCGCCCAATCGCTCTGAGCGCCAAACCACACAGCTTCCTGTGTCTCATGATCGTCGGTCATCGCAAGCGCTTGAATCTGTTCAAGCTCCATTTCGTCGTCCGCGAAGAGGTCGAACAGCTTGGGCGATACGCTCGCCAGTTTCAGATGACCGGCCACAGTTTTCGGCGTGACCTTGAACACCGCCGCGATGAATTCGGGACTGCGGCCTTGGTCCGTGAGAGCTTTGTAGGCGATGAACTGATCCGCCGGATGCGGGGGCTTGCGCAGGTCATTCTCGGTGGCGCTGGCGAGGATAGCGTCCGCTTCCGAAATCTTCTTGCAAGGGACCAGATGATCGAGCGTGATATCCCCGCGCTCGACATTCACCAACAGACCGAGGCGACGCGTCTCGCCAGCGTCCACGCCGTAGGTCTGTTCCTTCTTCGCGCGCTTCTTCATCGGATGGACGACGAGATTCTGCAGCAGACCGACCGCCCTTATGTTGTCCGCGAACTGCAAGATGGTCGCCTCGGTGCGCGGTTTCTGGCGCTGGTTGTACGGCGACGCGACCAGCAACCGGAGGGGAATCATCTCGATTCCGGAGCCTGCGCTTAGCGCGTTCGGCAGTTCAACTGCGGGCGCATTGTCCGTTGCGTTCACGTTGGCATCTTGGGCGTTCACGGTTTCCATAGCGGTTCCTTTAGAAAAGATAGGTGTTACGGGTTGAGTGGGACCGCCGGGCCCCAAGATTCTGAAGTCCCGGCCTAAGTTGTTTTCCCGAGTCGACGGCTTCCTTCCGAAGCTGCCGCCGTTCCCCTGAGTTCATCGTCCCGCGACAAAAGGAGCGCGAAGCGTGCGACGGTCAAGGATTCAAGGGCGGGAGGTGGTGCGGGCAGTCGCGAAGCGACAACACGGTCACGCCCGCCTTGACCGGCAAGCGCGAGCAGCTACTGTCGCGAAAAGGACGAGAACACAGGGGACGGAGATTTCGCCAGGCAGGTATGTCGCGAGGGAAAACGCCCCGCGCGGCGAGCGCGCTCACTGAGCCGCTGCAGGCGGCGAAGCTGGAGGGGATGGCACGCGCCGGGGCAAGACCGCGGAGCGGCGTAGCCCCAAGAGCGGGCGTCTCGAGATTCCGGGGCGCGAAGGTGGCGGCTTGCGTGCCTGGCGTCAGACAGGAATGCAAGGTGCCGCGCCCCGGCACGATAGCTGCGGGCGCGCGACGCTGCGTGCCCTGTCATGCTGGGATTAGTCGCCGGAGTAAAGCTGTTCGGCAACCTTGTCGGATTCCGGGCGTTTGGCCCAAATGGCATCCATGCGCTCGAAGGCAAGACTTTGCGTGGGGACGTTGTCGACCACTATTCCGTCGCGCAGGACGTTAAACGAGACGACTAAGATCCCCAAGGGGTTGCGGGTCTGGATGCGCTGGGTATCGAGTTGCAAGGTTTGCTCCGTTTCAGTAACCGCCAGGTCGAGGGCGAGTCTCAGCCCGCAATCTCAAAATAGAACCCGCTACGCTTCGCTTCATCCCACGCAGCACACCAAAGGATCATTGCTTCTTCGGGCAAGCTCGAAAACGTCTCGCTAATGATTCCGACGCTCTGGAGCGCGTCAAGCATCGCCATATTGGCGTCGCAGAAGTCGTGGGAGTGACAAATTAGCGGGTCCATCTGGCTTCTGTTTCGCTCGACCACTACTGCCTGCTCCGCTGGGGTTAGCCAGTCGGCCAGAACCTCGGCGAAGCGCTTGGCGCAAAACTCAATTGCGCATGCGTGCGCTGCCGCACTGGTCGGCATCGGTTCATCGCCAACGGGCTTTAGCGCGCCCTCGGCTCCCACAACGTAGGGCATCCACCCCGCAGCGGTTTGCACTGCCACCGGCACACCGGGCGCGATATCGGACATTTCGGGTCCGCCTAGCGTCTTCGCAAGGCCTTTCACTTCGGCTGGTTTCATCATTCTCCTTTCAGGTTTGGCGGGCGCTGCACCCTCGCCCGCCGAGATTTCTGGTCATCCGAGCAATCCCGCCTTCAACTCGTCCACCGAGTCGGAGAACGTGAATTTCTTCACGCGGCCAGCGTCGTCAAACAAGATCAGCAATTGCTTTTTGTGAACGTCTGCGCCGCGTGCGAAGGCCGAGACAATCGGTACAAAGTTGATTGCCTTCGGGGTCGAGCGGGCATACTCGTACGTCCACTGTTCAACGCCCATTTCGTTGAAACTGACCTTGGAGGGCGATCCGAGCGTGCTTTGAATCTCGGCCTTGGTCGTCTTGCCTTCGGTGATCTGCGCGTTGATACTCTCCGCGCTCTGTTCCTTCATGGCGACGTTGCCGACGCTCGTTGCGCAACCTGCACAAAGCACTGCTACTGCGATAGCGAGAAAAAGCGATTTCATGGTGATGCCCCCTGTGTGATGGAAATGATGCAACGGCAAACCAACTGCAATCCACGGCGTGACAGCCCTATCGAAGGCGCTCCGTCACGTCGCAAACATCCTGAATAAAGCGGCCTCCAATCGAGCCACCGGCAATGCGACTACCTTCTGCGGTGAAGCCTTCGGCCAATGTCCCGAACAGACCGCGATAGCACGAAACAACCTCGTCTAATGATTCGCAAGCGGGCGGATCGTAATGGCGCACGATGCGTCGCGTTCCGCATTCGGTTGTGCTGTACACCGTGATCTGGTGATAGTTGCCTGCTGCGATAGCCTTTGCGATGGAGCGCCCCTCCTTGACCATCATTGCCTCCTGTTGGCGGTTCAAAGCTGACCGGGTCCCTAGATTCCGAAGTCCCGGCGTAAAAGATGTTTCTGCTGAGTCGGCGGCGTCTCTCGCCGTTGCCGCCGTTCCCCTGAGTTCGTCGTCCCGCGATCAAAGGAGACACGGCCGCAGCTGGGTCAAGGATTCAAGCGCGGGGTGTGGGGCGGGATGGAGCGATAGCGACTGACACGGCCTCGCGCGCCTTGACGCAGCGCAGGACGTGGCTACGATCGCGAGAAAAGGACGGCGAACGAGGGGGACGGGGTTTCGGCACTGAGAGCTGCTGCCCGACGAAGCGAAACGCCCCGCGCGGCGAGCGCGCTCACCGAGCTGCTGCAGGCAGCGAGGCTGGAGGGGATGGCACGCGCCGGGGCAAGTCCGCGGGACGCGGCACAGTCCCAAGAGCGGGGGTGCATGTTCACCGGGACGCGAGGTCGTCAGCTTGCGTGACGGGCGCAGCCTGGCGCGCGAGGTGCCGCGTCACGGCTGGATCGCTGCGGCGGTGCCAGAAGCGACAATGCCGGCACTCGGCCGGCGTCGGATGCGTAACGCCATCTGTAGCGTGAGGATATCTGTAGCCTCACGCTACCTGTATCGACAGGCGATTGTTATCGTACATGTGGAGCATTGACAGGAAGTAGCTCGGATCCGCTGGCCACTTGCATTGCTGCCAATAGGCGAGCAATGCACGGCGGACGGGTTCCGGATACTCGCGTACCCGCTTGCGCCCCCTGCGCCAATCCTCCGCGCGTCTGGCTCGCTCTGTAACCGTCTGACGCGCCCATTGCTGTTGACGCTGCTCCATCTCCTCATCAACGGTGATTTGCTCTGCCTCGATCTGGTCCGCGAAAAGCGGGAGCGCCTCCCGCTCTTTGCGCTGCTTGCGCGCGAATGCAGCGCGTTTGCGGCCAGTGTCGCGAAACTCATACCGTTCCTGCCGTTTGAAGCGCATAGCGTTCCCCTAACGGCAGTGGGCGGGCGTCCCGCTCGCCTGAATATGGTGCGTGATAGCGCGTTTGGCGCCGATCAGCGTCCGGCGACTTTTCAGGACGAATCCGCCGGACGCGTCAACGATCTGCGCCTCGATCTTCTCGACGCGATCGACGTAGGACAGGTGAATGTAGTGTCCCTTGTAGCCGATGGTATGAAACATGGCTCAGGCCTCCACACTGACCGGAAAACCGGCTTGCGCGAGTTCGGCTCGGGCTTCGTCATCCCATGCGGTCGGCGAGTTGCCTTCGCACCGATATGCGTACTCATACGCTGCATCGCGGTCATCCGGGTTGGTCGCCGTGATCTTCACCGCGACCTCGCGATAGGTGCCGTAGTCATGGCCGTGGTTGCTCTTGGTATAGAGCAATGCCCCCTCGGGCGGCTCACCGAGCACGCGTTTGATCAGATTGATGAACGCCTTGCACTCGGCCCGATTTCGTTCCGGGAAATCGGCCTTGCCGATGTCCGCTGACTCTTCGTCGCATGGGCCGGGTCCGACTTCGATGCTTTCTACCAAGGCATTTCCCCTTGTCGTTGGTGGTGCGGTTTGTGCTGACCGGGCCCCTAGATTCCGAAGTCCCGGCGTAAAAGATGTTTCTGCTGAGTCGGCGGCGCCTCTCGCCGTTGCCGCCGTTCCCCTGAGTTCGTCGTCCCGCGATCAAAGGAGACACGGCCGCAGCTGGGTCAAGGATTCAAGCGC